>NZ_BAAJYQ010000006.1:0-1275480 GCF_057543815.1 Lacrimispora sp. YZC11
CAGGGACCGACTGGACCGACCGGCGCTACCGGCGCTCAGGGACCGACTGGACCGACCGGCGCTACCGGCGCTCAGGGACCGACTGGACCAACTGGCGCTACTGGCGCTACCGGTGCCCAAGGACCGACTGGACCAACTGGCCCTACTGGTGCCCAAGGACCTATTGGACCGACTGGACCTCAGGGACCAGAAGGCCCTCAGGGACCACAAGGAATTGAAGGACCTGTTGGACCTACAGGACCTACTGGTCCTACCGGTGCCCAAGGACCTACTGGGCCAACTGGCGCTACTGGTGCCCAAGGACCTATTGGACCGACTGGGCCTCAGGGACCACAGGGACCACAAGGAATTGAAGGACCTGTTGGACCTACAGGACCGACTGGTGCTACCGGTGCCCAAGGACCGACTGGACCTACCGGGTCTACTGGACCAACCGGGCCGACTGGCTCTACCGGTGCTACTGGTGCCCAGGGACCGATTGGACCGACTGGACCACAGGGACCACAGGGACCACAAGGAATTGAAGGGCCTGTTGGACCGACTGGACCGACTGGACCTCAAGGATCTACTGGACCTACTGGACCTACCGGCTCTACCGGCGCTCAAGGACCTATTGGACCGACTGGACCTCAGGGATCAGAAGGACCTCAGGGACCACAAGGAATTGAGGGACCTGTTGGACCTACAGGACCTACAGGATCGACTGGACCGACTGGGCCAACTGGGGCCAACGGCGCTATTCCCACCGCGTTTTTTAATGCCAATCTCTCCGCTACCGGCAGCTTTATTGATGTGCCGGTGGGGAATGTCATTTATCATTTACAATTTAGCACTGCCACGCAGTTGACGTTATTTTTAATGCCAGCCACTGTACCTGTACTAATAGATTTGAAACGTTCCAGCCAATTTGACACAGCCGGAGTTGATGCGTTTACCAGAGATAACTTTACGCTTTCAGCTAGCTTAGATATTGATACCATCGTGTTCAATTCGTCCAGGGAAATGCATAGAACCTGGCTGCGGCAGCAGAATCCTGTTACCGGCTTATGGTCCTTGCACGAAATAGACCTTTTCGCTTCCAATGGCAGCGGCAGAGTCACCATTTGGATATACCAAATCTTCACGAATGTAAGCCTTTGATAATGATTAATAAGTCTGCATACCATTATTACTAGTTCCATTACCCTTGCAGCCCAGTCTGGGATTTACAACCATCGGTAGCACTCAGGCGCAAAGCTTGCCTTTCTTCTATTCAGGAGGTCTGTTTATTCAGTAGAAAAGTCCCCATCCGTAAACGGTTGGCCAGACGAACGGTGATAAGCCTTTATTGCTAGGCCAGCATCTTAAGATGCTGGCCTTCACTTTGTTCAATCCAGTATGCTTAAAACTTACTGAAGCTTCTGAAAGCACATCTGTACAGCTTGGCCTTAAACCCTAAAAAAGGTATTCGTATTCTACGATGAATCTGGGTATGATTTTTATAATTTCCTATCTTTACAACTTGTAGACATTGGTCGCAATATCCAAATCCGGATGTCGCATTGCAGCAATTCCCTCTTCTCCGCAGTAACATTGGTCTTGCCTAATGATAATGAGAAAATAATCAATCCTAGTTCTTTGGAAATTTTCCCCCTGTTTAGACCCTCTAAATTTTCTTTCATGATACTTAACTTAAATTCCCATGGACTCATTTTTCTAATAAGAATCTCACCTATATTTACATTCTATAGCCAATACCAAGAATCAATCTGAACGACAGAACTCTCCCTGTTGGACGATACTTGAAACGTTTTGCTTTGATGTACTTAACGCCTTATAGTTAAAAACATATAATTTCGATAAAGTTAATTTGATCTCTAAATTGATTAAATAACCGTATCTATTTCATAAAAATTTGCTATCGGATATGGCAGTGCCAAAATCCAATTTCAATTATCCTACCGATGGGATTCAATCTTGTACATTACTTTCTAGATAGTTTGTTTGTTATGCCTAATAAGATTTTTCATAAAATATTTACTTAATATAACAGGAATGAACTAATGATAAATCATACATGTCGTTGATTTGTTTTCTAACAAACTTGTCATTCAATACATATGATAAGATATAAAGAGGTGAATAACCCTTTATAGATTTTAGCCTTGTACAGAAGATTTGTAATTAAAACATCGCAATATCGTACCTTGACAGGAGGGAATTATAATGAATAATTATAGAAATTGGGATGAAAATCGCTGCTTTGAGGGATGCGATCGCTGCGGCTCAGCAGGATCGCACGAATTCAGATGCTGCGTTGGACCGACTGGGCCGCAAGGACCTAGAGGCTGCCCAGGGCAACAAGGTCCTAGGGGACCACAGGGACCGACTGGGCCTAGAGGGCCTCAGGGACCGACTGGACCGCAAGGGCCTAGAGGGCCTCAGGGACCGACTGGACCGACTGGGCCAATAGGACCTCAGGGACCAACTGGACCGACTGGGTCTAGAGGACCTCAGGGACCGACTGGACCGCAAGGGCCAATAGGACCTCAGGGACCAACCGGACCGACTGGACCACAGGGGCCAATAGGGCCTCAGGGACCGACTGGACCTCAGGGGCCACAGGGTCCGCAAGGGCCTCAGGGTCCTGCTGGACCACAGGGACCTGTGGGACCTCAGGGACCTCAGGGAATACAAGGACCAACTGGACCGACTGGTGCCACCGGTGCTACGGGTGCACAAGGACCAACCGGACCACAAGGACCAACTGGCGCTACTGGTGCGACTGGTGCACAAGGACCTACCGGAGCTACCGGAGCTACTGGTGCGACTGGTGCACAAGGACCTATCGGACCGACTGGACCGACTGGCGCTACCGGCGCTACCGGCGCGACGGGTGCACAAGGACCTCAGGGGCCAACCGGACCGACCGGTGCTACCGGTGCGACGGGTGCACAAGGACCGACTGGTGCGACTGGCGCGACGGGTGCTACTGGCGCTACCGGCGCAACGGGTGCACAAGGACCTCAGGGACCAACCGGACCGACTGGTGCGACGGGCGCACAAGGACCGACTGGACCGACTGGTGCCACTGGCGCTACCGGTGCTACTGGCGCTACCGGCGCGACGGGTGCACAAGGACCTCAGGGACCAACCGGACCGACTGGTGCGACTGGTGCGACGGGCGCAACCGGCGCTCAGGGACCGACCGGACCGACTGGTGCGACTGGTGCACAAGGACCTCAGGGACCGACCGGACCGACTGGTGCGACTGGCGCTACGGGTGCTAATGGTGCTACCGGTGCTACGGGTGCTCAAGGACCGACTGGGCCGACTGGCGCTACCGGTGCGACGGGTGCTCAAGGACCTATTGGGCCGACTGGACCGACTGGACCAACTGGCGCGACGGGTGCTACTGGTGCTACTGGTGCTACCGGTGCTACGGGTGCTCAAGGACCGACTGGACCGACTGGTGCTACCGGCGCTACGGGTGCCACCGGCGCTACGGGTGCTCAAGGACCTATTGGACCGACTGGACCGACTGGACCACAGGGACCGACTGGACCAACTGGCGCTAATGGTGCTACCGGCGCTACGGGTGCTACCGGTGCTAATGGTGCTCAAGGACCGACCGGACCTATTGGCCCTCCAGGACCATTTACGCAGTTACGGGGATTTGACCTGCAGCTCACTGGAGGTACCTCAGTAGCAAATGGAAGCCCTGTTATATTCAATACCATTTTAAACAATCAGAGTATTAATATCGCTTATAACACATCAACAGGCATTGCAACACTTAACGCAGAACAAAATTACTATATATCCTGGTGGGTATCTACAGACGGTGCAGGCCCATCCACTTATGTGGAATTCACTTTACAGATAAATGGAAGCAGTGGTGTATCATCAAGCTCACCAATTGTAACAGGACAGTTAAGCGGAATCGCTCTGATTACTGTGGGCGCAATTCCATCCACCATTGCACTTGTTAACACAACCGGTCAGACCGTTTCATACGGCGCAACCCCAGTTATGGCACACATGGTTATTTTTGAAGTTTCCCAATAATCACTGACACAAAGTCATTTTAAAGTTCTATGATTTATAAAAATGCGTCGGAAGCATATGCTTCCGACGCATTTTTACATAAACAGCAGTATAACCCTAATGCTCTACATAAGCGGTGCGAACAATCTCAACGCCCGCCCTGCCAGCACTTCATACCATGGATAATTCCTGCAATCTTCCATAGTGATTTTACGGCATTGAGCCAGAGTGTCATGAAAATCTCTTTGTATATCCCGTATCACCTCGTTCCGATACAGGTAGACCGCACATTCAAAATGAAGGTAAAGGCTTCTGAAATCCATATTAATGGTTCCGACCACAGCCTTGGTATCATCACTTGTATATACCTTGGCATGGACAAAGCCTGGTATGTACTCATAAATCTGGACCCCAGCCCTTATCAGCTCCCCATAATGAGACCTAGCAAGCAGGAACGCATATTTCTTATCCGGTATCCGCGGCATGATAATAACGACCTCCACACCCCGCTTGGCGGCAAAGGTAAGAGCCTGGACCATTTCATAATCCAGAATCAGATAAGGCGTCATAATGTGGACATAATGTCTGGCAGAATTTATGATATCCAAATAAACCTGGTCCCCAACCGATTCCTGGTCTAAGGGGCTGTCCCCGTAAGGGATCACAAACCCCTCCATGTTCAGCTCCAGGGGATAAAAATACTCCGGATCTCTTAGATATTTCCCATAGTCCTCAGGGCCCTTTTCAGAAATGTTCCACATTTGCAGAAACATCATGGTAAAGCTGGTAACGGCATCCCCCTTCAGCATGACTCCTGTATCCTTCCAATGGCCAAAACGCACGCGCCGGTTAATATATTCATCAGCCAGGTTTACTCCTCCGGTAAAAGCCGTAAGACCATCCACCACCAGAATCTTTCTATGGTCCCGGTTATTCTGGTAAGTGGTAAATGCCGGCTTAATGGGAGAAAACATCTTTGCCTTGATTCCCTTTGCCTGTAATTCCTTTGGATAGCTAAACGGAAGCAGGACCAGGGAACACATGCCATCATACATGAACCGGACTTCCACCCCCTCTTTTGCTTTTCTCTCCAGAATCTCCAATATGGCATCCCACATTTCCCCGCGTTCCACAATAAAGAATTCCATAAAAATAAACCGCTTTGCACCTTCCAGTTCCTTCTTCATCTCTTCAAACATGGTTTCGCCCAGTGGAAAATACTGTACATTGGTATTTTTATATGCCGGGTAATGGCCTGAATTTTTGATATAGTAAGCCAGATTGGCATTTCGCTTGCTGATTCTGGACAACTCCTCCATGACCCTGGGGCTTTGGGTCAGATAGGCTTCGGTATTTTCCATATTGACCCGCAGTCTTTTATTTGCCAGCTTTCCCACAATCTGCAGCTCCACAAACAGATAAAAAAGCGTTCCAAACACAGGAACCGCTGCAATTGGGACCATCCAGGCCAGCTTAAAGCTGGGATTTTCTTCTTTATTCAGAATATAAATGATAACAAATGCACTGAGCAGAGCAAAACCGCCATAAAAATAGGCAAGGTAGCGGCTCAAAAAACGGTATGCCGTAATAAGAATAGCCACTTGTATCATAAGAGAAACGACCGCAAACGTAGTCCGGCCAAAAATAATCCTCAGCATTCTCCTGATCTGTTTCATCTTGTGCACCTCCTATGCTGCCGATTCAATAAATCATATCTTTTTAATTATACAGCCTGTCTCTTTTTCTTGCAACATCCAGCAGGCTCTGTAACCTTTTCAAAGATGTCAAAAACAACGGGAAAACCGCTGATACCGCAGTCTTCCCGCCACCACTTCCTTTTCACTTACCGTTCCAGTGCCTGTCTGATATCTTCCATAATATCCTCTGCATTTTCGATGCCAACACTCAGCCGGATCATGGACGGATCAACCCCTGCGTCAACAAGCTGTTCATCCGTCAGCTGTCTGTGGGTATGGCTGGCCGGATGCAAAACAGAAGTGCGTGCATCTGCCACATGAGTCACAATAGCCGCCAGTTTCAGTCCATCCATAAACTTAACCGCTGCTTCCCTTCCGCCTTTTAAGCCAAAGGAGATTACGCCGCAGGTGCCATCAGGCATATATTTTTTTGACAATTCATAATAGTTGTCCCCTTCAAGTCCCGGATACTTGATCCACGCCACATCTTCCCTTGCGTTTAAATACTGCGCCACCTTTAAGGCATTTTCGCAATGACGTGGAACCCGAAGATGCAGGGTTTCCAGACCAAGGTTTAAGAGGAAGGAGTTCATTGGAGAAGGAATAGCACCCAGATCTCTCATTAACTGGGTGGTCGCTTTCGTAATATATGCCTTTTTTCCAAACTTCTGGGTGTATACAATGCCATGGTAGGATTCATCAGGTGTGGTAAGACCCGGATACCGTCCTGCATGGGCCTCCCAGTCAAAGTTTCCGCTGTCAACGATACAGCCGCCTACGCTGGTGGCATGTCCATCCATGTATTTCGTTGTAGAATGAGTTACTATATCTGCCCCCCATTCAAAGGGACGGCAGTTAATCGGGGTTGCAAACGTATTATCAACAATCAGAGGTACGCCATGCCTGTGCGCAAGCCTTGCAAACTTCTCAATATCAAGAACAACAAGAGACGGATTGCCGATGGTTTCCCCAAATACCGCTTTCGTATTGGGCTTAAATGCCTTTTCAAGCTCTTCTTCTGAAAGCCCCGGATCCACCAGAGTGGAGTTAATTCCCATTTTCTTTAAGGTTACGGTGAACAGATTGGTGGAGCCGCCGTAAATCGTAGCAGAGCTGATTACATGGTCACCCTCCTGGCAGATGTTAAGCAGCGCGTAAAAATTGGCAGCCTGTCCGGATGAAGTCAGCATAGCCGCCTCTCCGCCTTCCAGCTCGCAGATTTTAGAAGCCACCGCATCATTGGTAGGATTTGCCAGCCTGGTATAAAAATACCCCTCATCTTCCAAATCAAACAGCCTTCCCATCTTATCGCTGTCATCATACTTAAATGTTGTGCTCTGAAAAATCGGAAGTACCCTGGCATCGCCGCTTTTCGGCTGCCAGCCGCCCTGTATGCAAACCGTCTCTCTGGAACGCCCATTCTGACTCATCTTTTTTCCTCCTGTAAACCTTAGTCATTTGCTTCTCCTAGTTTAGCATAAATGGGGCTGGAAATAAAGTCCTAATTGCCTTCTTGAATTCCCTGTTTGTTTACAGTATAATAGCGATATCATATAACTCATTTAAGGAGACCGAAATGGAAAAATCAAAGGTTTACTATACAAGCTTTCATGCCACCTTTCAGGAAAATCTTCCCCAAAAGCTCAAAAGACTTATAAAAACCGCCGGAATGCTGGAGCAGATAGATTTTCAGAACAAATATACGGCCATCAAAATACATTTTGGAGAGCTGGGAAACTTGTCCTTTCTCCGTCCCAATTACGCCAAAGCAGTGGTAGACCTTGTAAAATCCCAGGACGGCAAACCATTTTTAACAGATTGCAACACCCTGTATGTGGGAAGCCGTAAAAATGCCCTGGACCACTTAGATACCGCTTATGAAAACGGCTTTTCCCCCTTCTCAACCGGCTGCCATGTTTTGATTGCCGACGGTTTAAAAGGAACTGACGAAAGCCTGGTGCCCATTAACGGGGAATACATAAAAGAAGCAAAAATCGGACGGGCCGTTATGGATGCCGATATCTTTATCTCTCTTACCCATTTCAAGGGCCATGAAAGCACCGGCTTTGGCGGAGCATTGAAAAACATCGGAATGGGCTGCGGCTCACGGGCCGGAAAGATGGAGATGCATAACTCCGGAAAGCCTCATGTAAGTGAAGAAACCTGTATCGGCTGTCATGCCTGTGAAAAGAACTGCGCCCACAGCGCCATCTCTTTCCAGGATAAAAAGGCTTTCATTGACCACAACAGGTGCGTAGGCTGCGGCCGCTGCATTGGAGTCTGTCCCGTGGATGCCGTTGAGTCAGACTTTGATGAGTCCAATGACATCCTGAACTGCAAAATAGCAGAATACACCCAGGCAGTTCTCGGAGACCGGCCGAACTTCCACATCAGCCTGGTCATGGATGTATCTCCTTACTGTGATTGCCATTCAGAAAACGATATCCCCATTATCCCTGATGTTGGCATGTTTGCTTCCTTTGATCCGGTTGCTCTGGATATGGCCTGTGCAGATGCCGTGAACCGCCAGCCGGTTATGTCTGGAAGCATACTGGAAAAGCATGGCAGCCATCACCATGACCATTTTAAAGATACTCACCCCAACACAAACTGGAAGTCCTCCATTGAACATGCGGTGAAAATCGGTTTGGGAAATGCAGAATACGAATTAATTACGCTGTAATTCGGCAGGGTTTAGAAAATACGCTTTTATACAGACCATAAAAAGGGAGGGCACATCATCTTTTGTGCCCTCCCTTACTTTTGCCTGCTCAATTCAAATCCCTGATCCTGTTAGTGCTGTAATGGATTATGCCCTCCCCCAGCGGCACCTTGTCCCTTCCGATCTGCCAAACGGAAAGCTCTGAATCCTTCATCTTCTTTTCGGGAACATTTTTAGCTATAATAAGCTCCGGCCAGACAAAGGTAGTTTCCACTACCTTTCCGTCAAGGCAAATCCTGGAATAAGGAGTGAAATTTTCTCCGTAAACCAGAACATTGGAATCATTGTACACTACATGATCAATAATGATATCGTCAATTCCCATTTTGAGGTTTGTGGACTGGTAAGGGCTTTCTCCGCCATAAACTTCACGGCTTCCGTAGAGAATATCATATTCCAGAGTTTTCATATCCCTTAGATAGCTTTCTTCCTCTGTATCAGGGTTACTGAAATAATTCTGATGGAACCTCATCATCGTTCCCTCATGAATGTCAAGCATATCCAATACATGAGCGGCAAGCTGATAGGCCTCCACATTCTTTTTCTCCACAGGAAGATTCATGTTGTTCCAGACCACATATTCGGTCTGAAACAGAGAATGGTTCTTCATCTCTTCCTCCGACCACTCAAATCCAGGTAAATGATCCCCGTACATGACCAGAACAATCGGCTCCTTCCTGGTCCGCAGGGTGTTGACGAGGGAACGGATAAACTGGTCCATTTCCCCGATCTGCTGGCAGTAATACTCAAAGTTTGGATATTTCCCATGCCCCTGAACGGAAATGGTATAGATAAAATCAGGCCCCTTCGTAGAATCCAGTGTCCTGATGATCTCTCCGGTAAGAATCTTGTCCTTACTCCAGCCCGTTGGATTTCTTTCTATGTTATTCATATATTCAATGGGGGTAAAGGTATCAAAGCCAAGTTGGGAAAACACCCGGTTCCGGTCGTAAAAAGTGGCCTCATTGTTATGGATCGCATGGGCGCTGTAACCTAAGTTTTTCAAATCAAAGGCTACGCTTTCGCAGGGAGTTTTCTTTAACACGGTTTTATAGGGATATTCTCCAGGGCCGAAAAAGTCCAGATTCATGCCTGTAATCGATTCAAACTCCGTATTTGCGGTACCTGCTCCGACAGAAGGTACGCTTAAATAGCCCCCCGGATAGCTCTTCTGAAGTTGGTGGAAAAACGGGATCGGGTCATAATTTACAGGATTGTTTTCCCATAAGGAAGGGTCAAAAAAGGATTCCAGCTGGATCATGATCACATTAGGCTTTGTGTCCTCAGACAGAGCATAGGTATTCTCCGGAACCAGCTCTTCATCCCGGATCTCTTCCATTGTCTCAGTCCCATATCCTTCCGGCTTGGAAATTCCGGTGTTAAACAGGGAATTGGAAAAGCAGTATGGAAATCCATAGCTTTTAAACGCCTCTCCGATATTGCCGAAGTGAACCGCCACTAATCCTGTTGTCATAGCGGCGCTTGTCATTCCCAACACCACCGCTCCGCTTATGGCTATAAGCCCTACTCCAAGGCCGTACCGGACCCTTTCCTTAGAAACAGGCGCTTTGCGCCAGACTGCGGCTAAAAATATAACTGCAGACACAATTCCGGCCCCGATAAATAAAATCTGCATCCAGGAAAAGTAAACCGTGGCCAGACTGACCGCGTACTTCACCAGCCGGAAATCGGCCGCAGTAAAAGGAGTGGTTCGGAAAACGAGCAGAATACCGTTTACCACTCCCATAAAAAGCCATATCAATGCTATGGTAATGCATGCAAAAGCCTTGCGCTTTGTCACAAATATAACCGTAAAGGGAAGAGCGATAATCAGGGTGTTCAATATAAAAACCGGAAAACTTCTCCATATATAAGAACCAAGGCTTGTCAGAGATTTTCTGCTGGCCAGTTCAATAAAGACATTTATCATGGCAGAAAGCGTAAAAAGCCTTCCAAGCCATTTGACATAAAGTTTCATGATATACCTCTTTGCAGCTTATTTCTTTTCAGAGTCGGATTTAGTCTACCACATTTTGCAGAAAATTTACATACTTTTTTTAAACGGAACCAATAAAATAAAGACCGGCTTTTAGGGCCGGCCTTCTAAGTAATCATTCCTGTTCTTCTGTAGGTTCAAATGCGTCTTCACTAACCGTATTAATTCCGGCTGTCGGATTTTCTTCCTCTGCAGGCGCTGCCTGTTCCATTTCCTCTACATTCTCATCCTCTGTATCAGTATTTTGGGTCGTTTCCTTTACAGGAGCTCCACACTTTCCACAGTAACATGAATTCTTTGGAACTTTGGCTCCACACTCCGCACAGATACGGGTTCCCTCGCTTTGGCTCAGTTCGATCTCCAGAGCGGCAATTCTTTCCCGGCTGGCCCTGACAGCTTCATATGCTTTTGCATAAGCTTCCTCCGGCTCTTTGTTCGCTTCATAGTATTGTTTACCGATGACTGCATAAGCTTCTTCCAGCTTTGTTTTCTCTACACTGATCTGCGTCTTTAGCTGTATCGTCTCAGTCAGCGCTTTTGCCTTGGTTGCAACCTCTTTGCCGGTATCACTAATTGTCTTTCCCAGCTCTTCAAAAAATGCCATCCGTGATTCCTCCTTTGACTTATGCTCCTATCATTTTAACTTCATTGGGAGAAAAAGTCAATGAAAGACTGCTTACACATCTTTTTTTATCTTCTCGATCTCGTTTCTGACAGACTCCGGCAATTGATTTAATGGGATGGTACAGGAAGTCTCACTTCTTCTTCCACCGGATTCCACAACAGCAGAAAAGCTGACCCGTTCTTCTCCCCTGCTGCCATATGGATTCATGTTGGAATACCCATCAATCGCCCCGTGGCTCATGATCTGCCTGATCTGCTCCTCATCGGTGATTGTTAAATATTGGGAGCCTTTATCCTCATATGTGGATTCATAATTATTGAACTGATAGGTATCAATATTGATCTCTTTTACATTTTCGAGACTATTCCAGCTCTGTACATCAACCTGACACTCCTTTAACAGTTCCAGGGTGTTTTTAAAAGAAGGATAGACCGGATAATACCCTCTTGAGGTAACATCACTGTATTTCCAGGAGCTCTGGATCTCCTCCCTTTTCGTTTCCGCCTCTGCCTGCATTTTCGTCAAAAACTGTATGGTGGCCACCGGATTTTCCTTTAACATGGTTTCCACCTTTAAGCTTTTTAGATCCTCCTGATAGGCAAGAAGTAATTTATCAGTCATGGCTTTCTCTGTCCCGTTTCTGTCACGGCTGACGACATTCGTCTGCTCTCCCCTGCTCACCCTTACCCAGGCAGTCTCTTCAGGGGTCTGGACAAGAATGGGATAAACCGCTTTCGCAAATTCCTGGTTCTCAAAGATCTCCGCGATTTCCGGCCAGACTTCATCTCCGGATAAATGGTAGGAGCGGTAAACATTCCTGCCGTTTTTCAGCGTGTATCTGATGGAAAAATTATAGCTTATGCTTCCATTCTCCAAGGAATCAGAATAATCATTTGCATGATGCAGCTTTTGGTTTTGGGTCACCGCATCACGTACCAGGCTAAGGACCGGCGCCGTATCCTTCAGCTTCATATGGCTGAATATATATTCGTCAGAATCCTGATACTCCCAGTAATATTCCCCCATGGAATTCTGCTGTGCGTTTCCATAAGAGACCCAGAAGGTTACATCCGGCATGGACACTGCAACGGATTCGATGGAGGCTTCAGACGGTATATATCCGTCATACCCAAACAAATCATAACGGAAACCGCAGAATATCACTGCCGCCAATAAGGCACAAGCTCCCATCTGTTTCCAATGAGAAAACAGTCTTCTGAATTCAAAATGATAAATGATCTCAATGACACAGTGGGACAAAAGCATACCGCAGATCAATCCGAATATTCCCCAGCCTACGCTGGAACGCATAGACCAGAAAAAAATGCTTCCGCCAAGAGACGATAAAACCACAATCGGAATCCTAATTACCGGCATGCTGATCTTAAACGCCATGGCTCTTCCTGCCGCCTCTGAACCTCTCTTTTTATATAGCCAGTAAGAAAGCAGGGTCAATACTGCTGTCACGGCCAGAACCGCAAAAATCCTGACAGCCCTGGTTCCTGCCGGAGTCCCCGGCTGCAGACGTTCCAAGTTCACCATGAACAGGGCAAATACGGAACATTTATCCATGAACCGGTTAAATACATTCCCGCCTCCCCGATAGCTGGTATAGAAAAAGCTGTTGTAGCAGAATTCCAGAACCCATATCACACATACGAAATAAAATTGCAATACCAGGTTTCCAAGTATACCGACCAGAACATTTCCTGTAAGAATCATGGATATCACAGTCACAGAATACATCATGCAGTAATGGATCATAAACAGCAGGAATCCCGAAAGGGCCGTTTTCCATACCTCCATAGGAGAAATGCCGTTCACTGCAATCACTCCCATGGCAATGATCAGATTCATCCCATATACGGCCGCCGGAATAAGAATCCCATTAAAATAGTTTACCCAGAACAAATGCTTCCTGTTTACAGGAATGCCATGATAGAAATCCACCTTCTGCCTGGAATGAAGATAAGAGAAGCTGGTAACTCCCATAATAAGGGACAGGAGTATAATCAGTGCTGCCACCCAGCCGTTTTGAAAGCCCAGCCAGGATTCCAGGGTAGATACAATATACGTATAATCAATCTCTCCTCTCATTCGTTCACTTAAGGAAAGGGCGATTCCCACCGGAAAGGTAAAGAAAAACACTAAAAATGACAGTGCCATGGACCAAAGGCGTCTTTTGCCATCTTCTCTTAACAGATTATAAAATAAGCTTTTTGATGTCATATCCTGCCACCTCCGTCTCACTGATAAATATTTCTTCCAGAGATAAAGGTATGATCTCATAAAATACCGGCTGGTACGATTCCATCAATCCTTCCACTTCTTCTCTGGTTCCCCTTACCGTTATGGTATAGAGTTTGCCTCTTGTTTCTGTCTTAATACGCTGCAGGGCTGTTAAGTCCTCGGCAGTCACTCCATCCTTTAAAACGCACTGCAGCTTATGGATGTTAAGCTTCATATCATCTAAATCCTTAGAAAGGAGTATGCCTCCCCTGTGAAGAAGACCTACATGATCGCATATATCCTCTAACTCTCTTAAGTTATGGGAAGCAATGATAGGAGTTAAATTTCTCTCAGACATATCATTTGCAAAAATGCTTTTTACCGCCTGACGCATCACCGGATCCAGTCCGTCAAAGGTTTCATCGCAGAAAAGGTAGTCCGTATTGGCGCATATCCCGCATATTACGGAAAGCTGCTTTTTCATGCCCTTTGAAAAGGTATGGACCTTTCTACGGGCTTCCAGCCCAAAGCTTCCTAAAAGATTGTGAAAGCGTTCCTTGTTAAATTGAGGATAGATCCTGCTGTAAAACTCCATCATATCAACAGGAGAAGCGTTGTTAAAATAGTACTGGTCATCGGAAATATAAAAAAACCGGCCTTTTACCTTTTCATTTTCAAAAATCTGTTCTCCATCTATGGTAACGCTTCCTTCATCAGGTTTTAAAATGCCGCTCAGCATTCTCAGAAAGGTACTTTTTCCCGCTCCATTGGTTCCAATAAGGCCAAATACGCTTCCTTCCCGTATCTGTGCGCTAACACGGTCCACTGCCACTATATCGTCAAATCTTTTTGTCAGATTCTCTGCTTTTATCATCCTCTCTCTCCTCCCCTGTCAAATATTCCTGTATCACCCATTCCTCAGCGACCCATGTATGAGCCTTATCCTCTGTCAGACCTGCCCGTTTAGCTTCCTGAATCCAGCTTGCAAGATCCTTTTTCAGCTCACTGTTCTTAAGCGCCCGAATGGAACTGGTATCCGCCACGAAGCTGCCTCTTCCTTTGACGGAATAGATGAACCCTCTTCGTTCCAGCTCCGCATAAGCTCTCTGAATGGTATTTGGGTTAATAGATAAATCTGTTGCTAAAGCACGGACAGACGGCAGCTGGGCATCCTGATCCAATGCGCCGCATATCATAAGATCCTTCAGCTTATCCACAACCTGCTCGTATATTGGCCTGCGGTCTTTATAGTCAAGCAATATCATATTCCACCTCCTATTCTGTATTAATACTCCTAATACACTTAGTATAGCAAAGAACCTCTGATCTGTCAATCAGAGGTTCCATTTTTTTCTAAATCCTTCGGTCTTCAACAATCAGGATACGAATGGCATCTTCCACATTTCTCCAGTTAAATACGTACAAGGTGTATGAAGCATTGCCCCGTATATAGATATTAGAGGTTAAAATAATGCTTCCGCTATAAGCATCGCTGTTGGACACGGAAACCAAATAAAGGCCTGTTAAGACATATTGGAAACTGGTCACTTGCATATAATTCACATCAAGGAACGTTACCATTCCACCGTTCAGTACCACATGAACCTTACGGTTTGTTATGGATAAATTGCATACCCGGAAACAGCCTGTGTTAATGCCTCCATTGCAATACATATCCTCAATTTCCATCAGATCCAGTCCATAATCCGTATTGATGACCGCAACAGTGACTGCGCGGTCAACTTCTACCGTAATCTGCTTTTCAACATAAACATATCCACTCTGCCCACCTACGGTTATGGTCTGTCTCCCTGCAGAAACCCGGCCATACTGGCTCATTTCTCCGTTATCCAATCCGTTTACTACCAGCTGATTGCTTATATAAATTAAGAACGGATTATAGCCGGCTGCTGCATTTAAGAAACGGACAAGACCATTTTGATTTGTATCACAGAGATAGCATGGGATGATTGGTTTGGGAAATACCGAAATAATAGAGGTCCCGGCACCAACAGGGCCTGCATTCGTATTAGGGTAATCCGTAACGGGCTGTTCCTTTTCTAAATTGGGCGGAGGTGTGTTCTCATTATTTTCTTCTGACGGTTCCTCACCTGTTCTATCCGTATTATTTCCGTTTTCTTCATCTATTGGAAACCCGCCTTCTTCCGGTTCTGTCATCGGATTCGGCACCATATCCATATCATTCTGTGTAAAAGATAAAATTTCCATAGAAACCCTCTTTTTATGATAGTTTATATAGTAAGTTTATTCCCACACAAATGCCCAGTGCCTGTCTTGTTTTAAATGCTCTTGCCTTTTTGGGGAAAAGTATGTAAAACCATCAGAAGTGTGATCTTTTTATAACATCCCGTTCTATTCTTATAGTAAAAGATATAAAAATGTTATATAAATTAATAAATCAAAAAATAATATAAATTAATTCTAAATAAAGTTTATCTTGATATAAAATTACCATATATTTTATTAATTTTTTATGATAAAATGAATATGCATAGTACAAAAGAAAAGAAAGGTAACAAAAATTATGAATGAATATGTAGCAATGTGGAAAAATTATTTTAACTTCAGGGAACGTACAACAGTAAGGGGCTATTGGATGGCTGTATTGTTCAATGTCATCATTGCATTACTGTTGGGAGTGCTGAGTAACGTTTCGAATATATTCGGAACCCTATCTATGATTTATAGTATCGCGGGTCTGATTCCTGGCATCGCTCTTGGAGTACGGCGTCTCCACGATATTAACAAATCAGGGCTCTGGACATTTATTGCATTTGTTCCCATTGTAGGACCCATCCTTCTTATTGTATGGTATTGCTTTAAGAGCGTGGATGAAGGCAATCGTTTTGGTACAGAACAGATTTAATTACATATTTTAGGAAGCAATGCATTAAAAAGCGCTCCCCTGACAGATTTTTCTTCCTGTCAGAAGGAGCGTTTTTTACGCTTTCAAATCTCCATAAAACAGGCCCGGATGAAACCATCCGGGCCTGAACCTTATTACATGGAGATCAATTAATCATTACCGTATAGAGTAACCAGCTTCTTCAGGTATTCATACCGCTCTTTTGCATCTTCCTCATTCTTTGCAAATAATTCAGCTGCTCTCTCAGGATTCTTCATAGCTAAGGATGCATAACGAACCTCGCCCTTTAAGAATTCCTGATATCCTTCTAATGCAGGAGCCTTGCTGTCTAAAGTAAACTTCTTCTCAGCAGCAGGATTGTAGCGGAAGTTGTTCCAGTAACCGCACTCAACAGCCAGCTTCTCTTCTGTCTGAGCCTTGGACATGCCCTTCTTGATACCATGGCTGATACATGGAGCATAAGCGATGATCAGGGATGGTCCTGGATATGCCTCTGCCTCAGAGATTGCCTTAACAGTCTGTGCATAATCAGCGCCCATAGCGATCTGAGCTACATATACATAACCATAGCTCATAGCAATGCTTGCCAGGTCTTTCTTTCTTGTTTCCTTACCGCCAGCTGCGAACTGTGCTACAGCACCTGTCTTAGTAGCCTTTGAAGACTGTCCTCCGGTATTGGAGTAGATCTCTGTATCGAATACCATAACGTTAATATCTCTGCCGCTTGCAAGCACGTGGTCAACACCGCCGAAGCCGATATCATATGCCCAGCCGTCACCGCCGAATATCCACTGAGATTTCTTAGCCATGAAATCCTTGTCCTTAAGGATGGACTTACAGGTATCACACTCAATGCCCTCTAATGCTGTAACTAACTTATCGGTAGCGGAACCATTGGTTGAGCCTACTTCAAAGGTATCCAGATATTCCTTGCAGGCTGCCTTGATTTCATCAGGAGCCTTTTCGGAATTCATAATCTCTTCAACCTTAGCTTTTAAGCCTCCTCTGATGGCGCTCTGAGCCAGCATCATACCGTAACCGAACTCAGCATTGTCCTCAAATAAGGAGTTTGCCCATGCAGGACCCTGTCCTTTGGCATTAACGGTATAAGGTGTGGATGGAGAAGAGTTGCCCCAGATAGAGGTACATCCGGTTGCGTTTGCAATATACATTCTGTCACCGAATAACTGGGTGATCAGTTTTGCGTAAGGTGTCTCGCCACAGCCTGCACATGCTCCTGAGAACTCAAGAAGAGGTTTCTTGAACTGGCTGCCCTTAACGGTATTTTCTTTAAATTTGTCGATAACTTCCTGCTTGATAGGAAGGGTCTGACCGAAATCATATACTTTCTGCTTCTCTTCGCAGTTTTCTTCCATATTGACCATAACAAGAGCCTTCTCGCCCTTCTTTCCAGGACATACGTTTGCACAAGAACCGCAGCCTGTACAGTCAAATGCGGATACGGTCACAGCAAACTGGTATCCTGGCATGCCTGTCATCGGAAGAGTCTTCATCTCCTCAGGCTTTCTTGCTGCCTCTTCCTCTGTCAGAGCCACAGAACGGATAACAGCATGAGGACATACATAGGAACAGAAGTTACACTGGATACAGTTTTCCGGAACCCAGCCAGGAATGGAAACTGCAATACCGCGCTTCTCGTATGCGGAAGAGCCGGATGGTGTGGAACCATTGACATAATCGCTGAATGCGGATACAGGCAGGGAATTTCCTTCCTGTGCGTTTACCTTGGACTGAATGTTATTAACGAAATCAACAACATCCTTTCTGCCATCCTTGATAAACTTGTAATCAAGGCCTTCATCATCGCAGTTTTTCCAGCTATCAGGAACGTCTACCTTAACAACGCCCTTTGCGCCTGCATCGATGGCTGCCCAGTTCTTCATAACGATTTCTTCGCCCTTACGTCCGTAGGTTGCCTTTGCAGCTGCCTTCATCAGTTCGTTTGCTTTTTCGGAAGGAATGATTCCGGTCAGCTCGAAGAATGCGGACTGAAGGATGGTATTGATACGTGTCTGGCCCATGCCGGTCTCAATACCGATCTTCACACCGTCGATGGTGTAGAACTTGATGTTGTGGTCAGCGATGAACTTCTTTACCTGTCCTGGTAAATGCTTATCAAGACCAGCTGCATCCCATGGACAGTTCAATAAGAAGATTCCGCCGTCAACAAGTTCCTGAACCATGTTGTACTTACGGATATAAGCCGGATTATGGCATGCCACAAAGTTAGCCTGACGGATCAGATAAGTGGATTTAATCGGCTTGTGTCCGAAACGTAAGTGAGACATGGTAACGCCGCCGGACTTCTTGGAGTCATAATCAAAGTAAGCCTGAGCGTACATATCTGTGTTGTCACCGATGATCTTGATAGAGTTCTTGTTGGCACCTACAGTACCATCTGCACCAAGACCCCAGAACTTACAGTTTGAAGTTCCTTCCGGAGTTGTAACGATTGGCGTGCCTGTTTCAAGAGAGAGATGGGTCACATCATCCACAATACCGATGGTAAATGGAGTCTTCTCCTTGTTGTTATAAACAGCAACGATCTGAGTCGGTGTGGTGTCCTTGGAACCTAAGCCATAACGTCCGGTTAAGATCTTTACCTGATCGAACTTTGTTCCCTTAAGAGCTGCAACAATGTCAAGGTATAAAGGCTCGCCTAAGGAACCTGGCTCTTTTGTTCTGTCTAATACGGAAATAGTCTTAACTGTATCCGGGATAGCTTCAATGAAAGCTTCTGCAGAGAACGGACGGAATAAGCGGACCTTTATCACGCCTACCTTGTTTCCTGATGCCAGCAGATAGTCAAGAGTTTCCTCAATGGTATCGTTTACAGAACCCATGGAAATGATTACATGCTCCGCATCAGCGGCTCCATAATAGTTGAATAATTTATAATCAGTTCCGATCTTTGCATTAACCTTGTCCATGTATTTCTGAACAATTGCAGGCAGAGCATCATAATATGGGTTGCAGGCCTCTCTTGCCTGGAAGAAGATGTCAGGGTTCTGAGCGGAACCTCTTAATTCCGGATGGTTTGGATTTAAGGCACGATGACGGAATTCGTCAATGGCATCCATACTTACCATCTCTTTTAAATCTTCATAATCCCAGGTCTCGATCTTCTGGATCTCGTGGGATGTACGGAAACCGTCGAAGAAGTTGATAAATGGTACTTTACCCTCGAGTGCTGCCATATGAGCAACCGGAGTCAAGTCCATAACTTCCTGTACGCTGGATTCGCATAACATAGCGCAGCCTGTCTGGCGGCATGCGTATACGTCAGAGTGGTCACCAAAGATAGATAAAGCATGGCTGGCAACTGCACGTGCGGATACGTGGATTACACCTGGTAACTGCTCGCCTGCGATTTTATAAAGGTTCGGGATCATAAGTAAAAGACCCTGAGAAGCTGTATAAGTGGTGGTCAGCGCACCTGCTGCTAAGGAACCGTGTACTGCACCTGCTGCACCTGCCTCAGACTGCATCTCTGTAATCTGTACTCTCTGACCAAAGATATTGGTTCTTCCGTCTGTCGCCCATTCATCTGTAGCCTCAGCCATAGGTGAAGATGGGGTAATCGGATAGATAGCCGCTACATCAGTAAATGCGTATGACGCATGAGCTGCTGCATGGTTACCATCCATGGTTTTCATTTTTCTTGCCATTCTTGATTTCCTCCTGCAAATGTGTATAATGTATAAATTGGTTCCCGTATAGGGAAAGTGACCTGACATTATTATAACAATTATTCAACAAATTGCAAATAATAAAACAGGAAATTTAAGTATTATTTTCAAAACAATCCGATAAAAAGGGACTGGAACGAATAATCTGTCCAGTCCTGTCTGTTTTTGTTCTGTTTTTAGCTAAAAGGGTTGGGAGGAATAACATTCTGGTCTCCCTCACCGGGCCCTGCTTCTGTGGAAGAAGACGGTCCCTGAGACTGGGTTTCCGTGGTTCCAGGTTTTTCACCCGGTCCCTGAGGCTCGCCGATATTCCCGTTCGTCTCATTATTGTGAGGTGCGGTTGTTTCTGTATTTCCCTGGGAACCTGCCCCACTGCTCTCAGCGGCGGAGCTTGCCGGATCAGTCGCCGGAATGACTACTCCTGATTTGTTCCGCTTGATGGTTGCCGGTTTTCCCCGGTACGTACTGTTATGGAAAAACTCATCGCTTACCACAACACCATTCTTTTTGGTAACCAGATTGGTCACCCAGCGGCTTCCCTTGGTCTCCGCCTTAACGATCTTTTCCTCCGTAGGCTGAAGCGTCTGGTCTTCCTCGTAGACTGGCGCCGGAGCATCTAACTCCGCCGTTTTCTTCGATGTCATGGATAATGTGACGCCCTCTTCCAGAATCGGAATCCCCACAATGGAGATCTTAAGCTTCCGGTCGGCAAAACTGCTCCTGATGGCTACTGCAGTGGAAGAATTATTGATAAACTTCATGTCGGGTCCGCCGTAGCTGACCATAGCATCCTCACCTGGTGTTACATAAGAAGGCTCGTAGCTGTGGGCATGGCGCTCAGTCGTCGTAAGACCTGCAAACACCACCGCATTATATAACGTAGAGGACACCTGGCATACGCCTCCTCCGGGTTCTTCAATCAATTCTCCGTTCAGATATGCGCCTGCCGGACGGTAACCCTTTGCCGGGGAACGCTCCCCTGTGGCTTTATTAAAGGAGAATTCTTCTCCCGGCTGCAGAATCAGGCCGTTTAAGGCGTTAGAAGCCAGTTCAATATTTTTATTCCTGGCACTATTAGCCGTAGTAGTAGTTGAATAAGTACCTGTGACCTTATACATTTCCTTTGCCTGGGCCTCGGTTATCTTAGGAGCAACCTCCTTACCTTCCGCTGGAATAGCCGCCTGGAAATCCTTGGCCTTAAGCTGGGTTAAAATGTCCGACGCCAGCTTATCCTGATTAATCACAACTCCGTTTTTCTCTCCGGAATATACAAATTTACCGGTATTATTGTCAAATCCTGATATAGAACCGTTCTTGGCCGCAACATCCCATTTTCCTGCGATGGCTTTTACCTCAGCCTGAACCTCCTCATCCAATCCGTCAAATTCAAGGGTATAGCTTTCCTTTGGTTCCCCTGAATATATCTCTTCAAGCACGGAGTCTATCTTTTTGTCCAGCAGATTCTTAAGTTCGTACTGCTCTTCATGATAGGTGACATTCATCCCCCACGGGTACTTCTTTTCAATGGCAGCCCGGGCCTCTTCCCTGGACATGCCGGTGATGGTGATTCCATCCACCTTAACTTCTTTCCGTAATTCCGTCTCTGAAACGGTTGTGGTATTTACCTCCGTCTCTTTTGCCTTACGGCCTCCAATAAGCTTAACCGCCGCCATAACACAGATAAAAGCAGCAACAGCCAGAATGATCGCCAGAAGTATCTTTGTGATGTTATACTGAGGTCCTTTTTTTCTTTTCTTTCCCCGCCTTTGCTGATAGGAGCTGCCCGTTCTGTAAGCCTGTCCAGTCCTGCGGCCATTTTCCGTTGCATTTTTGCCGCTTCCATTCCGGGAAGAATAGGTTCTTCCCCCATCTTTTTGTCTGTTATCTATTTGATTCATTTACTTCACCTTTTTACATGATTTTGTAGCTTTACATTGAGTAGTATACCATACTTTGTGGGAAATGCTATTACGATTTTATGAATTTTCTTAATTATTTTTCGCCCTTATTCTACATTTTACAGAATGAAAAAAACATGTTACTATAGTGTTACTAAACTATTTCATTTTGGAGGTTTTTATGAAATTTGTCGATTTGCATGTTCATTCCAATGCTTCGGATGGCACATTCACTCCCTCTGAAGTGGTGGCTCTTGCCGCAGAAAAAGGCCTTGCGGCCATTGCACTGACCGATCACGATACCATTGACGGGCTTTCGGAAGCACAGGCTGCTGCTGCCGGACTTCCTATTGAAATCATTCCCGGAATTGAACTCTCCTGTGTGTACCAGGGAGAAGAAATTCACATCCTGGGGATTTATGTCGATCCCACGGACCTGGATTTTATCTCTGAAACGGATGCTCTTAAAGAAATTCGAAAAAAAAGGAATGAGGAAATGATACGCCGCTTCCAAAATGCCGGTATTTCCATCACATTAGATGAGGTAATGGCAGGAAATCCTGACACTGTCATAACCCGTGCCCATTTTGCAAGGGTTCTTCTCGAAAAGGGCTATGTAAAAAACATGGACCAGGCATTTAAAAAATATCTGGACTATAGCGGTCCTTACTGCCCACGCAAAGAAGAAATCACCCCGGAGCACGCCATGAAAATCCTCGCCGGATGCAAGGCTTCCCCTGTTTTGGCCCATCCATACCAGTATCACCTGGGAGATAAAAGGACGGAGGAACTGGTCTGCTATTTAAAGGATCTTGGGCTTCACGGCCTGGAGGTCTACCACTCTTCCAACAATCAGTATGAAAGCGGCAAATTAAGAAAACTAGCCAGGCAATACGATCTTTTTCCCACAGGCGGCTCTGATTTTCATGGAAGCAACAAGCCTGATATCGGCTTAGGCGTTGGACGGGGAGGCCTACGGGTAACTGCGCTTCTTCTGGACGATATTAAAAGGATACGGCGGGAGAAGGGCCTTTGACCCTTTCCCTCCGGCTTCTATCAGCCGATTTTTCCCTCATCCATAAAACGGGCAAGCTCTATTGCGTAATATGTAATAAGGATATCCGCTCCTGCACGGTATATACTCACCGCCGACTCGCATACGATCTTTTCTTCCTCAATAAAACCGGCTTTGGAAGCCGCTTTTATCATGGCATACTCCCCGCTTACGCTGTAGGCGGCTACAGGAAGGTCGTGGCGGTCAGCCACCTCCCTTATGATATCAAGATAAGAAAGGGCAGGTTTAATCATCACGATGTCGGCTCCTTCCGCCACATCTAACTCCACTTCCTTTAAAGCCTCTTTCCTGTTATGGTAATCCATCTGATAGCTTTTCCGGTCTCCAAAAGCCGGTGCAGACCCGGCAGCCTCCCTGAAAGGTCCGTAAAATGCAGAGGCATATTTGGCAGAGTAAGCCATAATCGGCACATTCACAAAGCCTGCCTCATCAAGGGCCTGCCTCATGGAGCCGATCCTTCCATCCATCATGTCGGAAGGGGCAACCATATGGACTCCAGCTTTTACATGGGAAAGGGCAATCATATTCAAATATTCCAGGGTCCTGTCATTATCCACAGATTCTCCATCCAGGATCCCGCAGTGACCGTGGGATGTATATTCACACATGCACACATCCGTAACAATGTATACCAAAGGATAATGTTCCCTGATAAAACGGATGGCGCGCTGTACGATTCCTTCTTCATCATAAGCCTGGCTTCCGCAAGCATCTTTATGGGCAGGGATTCCAAACAACAGGACTTTTTCCACACCAGCCTTAACAAGCTGGTCCATAATCTGTGGGAGCCGGTCCACGCTGTAGCGGTATTGGCCTTCCATGGAAGGGATTTCTTCCACAGTTCCTTCTCCCTCCACCACAAACAGCGGATAAATAAGGGATTCCTTTGAAACTCTGGTTTCCCGTACCATTTTTCTTAAAGTATCTGATGTTCTTAATCTTCTAGGTCTGTATAACAAATCCATATCCAATCCCTCCATTTTATTTCTTCAAGCTATTATACACCCTCTCAAAGAAGATTCAAGTAATTCTTGCAGCAATGGAAAAGTTTGCTTATAATAGTATCCATATAAAATGAAACAGAAACGAGGTACGCTTTATGGAAGAATTCTATCAGGCAATTGAGGAAGCCATCCGCATGACCGGCTATAAAGGCCCGGTGGACGGGGAAGAAATTTACGACGAGATCAACGACGAAATTGAGGGCAAGGAACCGGGAGCCTATGTATTTATGTCTAAGAAAACGGATGACACTTTTTTTGAATATAAAATTCAGATTTTCGAAGACCAGTTTAATTTAAGCGCCATTGACATCCACACGCCTGATCAGGTTTATCACGCAGATTTTGATTAAGGCTGCTCCTTGGAAAGCCATAAGTCCGTCAGGGAATGTATCACATTTCCTCTGCAGCCTGTGGTTGTTTTTGCCATGGCAAGAGAATTGAGTATTGCTTCCTCCGTCGCTTCTGCCGCGGCCGTAAAGGCCGCCTCCAGGGCGCTTTCTTTTAGAACGCGGACGGTCAGCAGTTCTTTTTCCGCCTGTTCCGGTATCCGGTTTGCCGTGGTAAAACCGATCATGATATCCCCGCTTCCGTGCCCCATATAGGAGCCAGTTCTGGAAAGCCCTACTCCTGCCCTCTTTATAATTCTCTTTAGCTGGCGGTCTGATACAGGAAGATCCGTGGCTATGACCGTCATAATGGAGCCTCTGTCCAGAACCTGAGGCACCGTTATCCGGGCAATTTCCTTTCCAACAGCCCTTCCGCCCACCATTAAGTTTTCCGTGCTTCCGAAATTCGACTGTACCATTACTCCCAGGGTATAGGTCTCTCCTCCTATTTTAAACCGTCTGGAGGCTGACCCGATTCCTCCCTTCAAGCCATAGCATACGGTGCCGCAGCCGGCCCCAACGGCCCCCTCTTCAAAATCAGGCGAAGCATCCGCTACAGCTGCCTTCACTTCTTCCAGCCCCACAACCCTTTCGCTGATGTTATTTAAGACCGAATCATTGCATTCTCCCACAACAGGATTGACGGAAGCCAGCTCTGTTCCATCCTGCCTGCACTGCTCAAGCATCAAATCCACCAGGGCATCATGAACCTTCCCTACGTTTAACGTGTTGGTGAGGGCGATAGGCGTTTCCAGGGTTCCCAGCTCTTCCACCTGAATTAAGCCCTGGCTTTTGCCAAAACCATTATGAATATAAGCTGCTGCTACCAGCTTTTGCCGGAAGGGATTGTCCTTGCAGGGTATGATAACAGTAACTCCTGTTTTGTGATCCCTGGTATCAATTGTGGTATGCCCCACCAGAACCCCTTCCACATCGGTGATTTTATTAAGGGGACCCGGAGTCAGTCTTCCCGTGATAATGCCATATTCCCGTATCCTCTTCATGATCCTACCCTCCCTTTTTATATTTATGTTTCTATTATACATAAAAAATTGTGGTTTGACTTCATTTTCTGGTTGTTTCCATATTGTACCAAAGAAAAAACACTGCTATAATGAGGATGTAGGAATAGACAATCATTTCACGGACACTCCAAAGGAGGAATTCACATGAAAATTCAAAATATCACTGATGTAGAAAAATTTTTCAAAGTAATCGAGCAGTGCAAAGGCACTGTTGAGCTGGTTTCCAATGAAGGAGACCGGATCAACTTAAAGTCCAAATTAAGCCAGTACCTTTCCATGGCCACCATTTTTTCTAACGGCAGCATCATCAATGAGTTAGAGCTGGTTGCCCATGATCCGGAAGATGTGGAAAGACTTATTAAATACATGTATCAGGGTGAATAACAAAAAGAGGGATTTCAATAATCCCTCTTTTTTTATTGCGTACTATTATGTTTTGTTTTGGGCCGTCTCTTCTTTTCCAGCCTTTCGTTTACGATTCCCCGAAGGATAGCATACACCACGGAACAGAGAGGAATAAACACCAGCATTCCCACAATTCCCATGGCGCTGCCGCCAATGGTGACTGCAACCAGGACCCATATAGAAGGAAGTCCCACAGAGCTTCCCACTACATGAGGATAGATAAAGTTTCCTTCCACCTGCTGAAGCACAAAAAATATGATTAAGAAAATAACTGCATCAAGAGGCTTTACCATCAGCATCAAAAATGCCCCGATGGCACAGCCGATAAATGCCCCGAACATTGGTATCAAAGCTGTAAACGCGATCAAAACTCCGATGAGGAGTCCATATGGAAGGCGGAAAACCGACAGGGTCAAAAAGAACATGCTCCCAAGGATGACTGCTTCCAGGCATTGTCCCGCAAGGAAATGAGAAAAGGTATCAGAAACCAGCGTTAAAACCTCAAGCGTCCGCAAGGTTATTTCTTCCGGAAGAAAAGCCCTCATCAGCTTTTGAATCTGACGTGACAGAGTCTCCTTCTGAAGAAGAATATAAATGGCAAAAACCAGGGCAATGATAAAGGTAGTCATCCCGCTTATAATAGAAAGGGCGGCTGAGAAGGTTGAAGAAAGTACTGTCCCCGCTCCTTCGGATAAAAATCCAACCACCTTTTCCAAAAAGGATTTCCAGTCAATCTGAATGCCGCTGATATAATCTGCGATTTCAGGGTTCTGGGCAAACAGCCTCTCCGCTTCTTCCTTTAGGCCTGTAAGAAACGCCGGAATGCTGTTTTGCAGGCTCAAAACCGTTTCAAAAAGCTGAGGCATCACCACAAAAATAACGAGCAGCAGGACTCCGATTACAAACACCAGGGTAAGACAAAGGCTTAATGGCCTGCGGATTCTGCTCTCTTCCTTTACCGGAAGCAATTGCTCGATTCTGCGCATCGGCACATTGAGGATAAAAGCCATGACACCTCCCAGAAGAAAGGGCGAGATAAATCCCATCAGCTTCATGGCCAAGGCAAACAGGCTACGGTAATTCCAGCCTGCTACCACCACGATTACGGCGAATACGATCAGGCCCCGAATTTTTTTTATTGTACTGTCATTGATTTCCATCATTCTCTCCTTTTATGACTTATCCTCAAAAGCTTTTCTGATATCTTCCGGCAAAGCCTGAAAAGTGCCCTGGGCCATAAGGGCGCTTCCGCCTCCCCGGCCGTTCAGCCTTTCATTCAATGCTTTGCTGAGTGCTCTCATGTCCTCCCGGCCGCTTCCAAGGGCATATTGAAAGACGCCCTCGTCTCCGGAACACACCATAACAACGCTCCCCTTCTTTCCTTCATAAAGCATCGTGCAAAACTGCCTCAGCTGCACCGGAGTTAAGTCACGTTCAAATACCAGAAGAGGAGCATCTAGTTCCGGATAATCTCCGGTCTTTCTCTCAAGGAGCTCCTTGGAAAGCTGGCCGATCCTTCCATCCTTTTTCAGCCCTTCTTCTTTCAATCTGTCTACGGCCTCCAGGAGACGATCCGGTTTTGCCGACAACAGGACAGAAATGCCAGACACTGCCTTCTGTTTTTTGCGGTAATCTTGAAGAGCCATCCCTCCGCACAGCATGGTTACCCGGACACCGCCCTTATAATGAATCAGCCCAGTCACTTTCAGAATGCCGATTTCTCCTGCAGTCATAACGTGGGTTCCGCAGCATGCACACACATCACCTCCCGGAAATTCAATCAGCCGGACTTGTCCGGTCAATTCCTTTTTGCTCCGGTAATCAATGTCGGTAAGCTCCTCCTTTGACGGATAAGATTCCAAAACCGGGATATTCCGCCAGATGAGTTCATTGACTTCCGTCTCTGCCGCCTCGATCTGCTCCTGGGTCAGTATCCCGTTAAAATCAACCGTCACCTCATCCTTTCCCATGTGAAACCCTACATTATCAAGTCCATAATTCTTATGTACGATTCCAGACAATAAGTGCTCTCCGGAATGATTCTGCATGTTGCAGAACCTTCTCTCCCAGTCTAAGATTCCAGTCACCCTGCTGCCCGCCTTTAGGGGCTTATCCGTAATATGGACAATACCTTCCGGCCTCTCCCTTACATCAAGGACCACCGCTTCTCCCAAAGTTCCTATATCAGCCGGCTGGCCACCGCCCTCCGGGTAAAAGGCTGACCGGTCTAAAAGCACTTCGAAAAGGCTGTCTTTTCCCTGACTGCAATCGGTTACTATCGCTTCAAATATTTTTACATAAGGTCTGTCATAATATAATTTTTCCATCTTTTGCCCCTCATTTCTCTATTGTACTAATTATACACAACAATTGGATAAGTTCAATCATAACAATTCTAAAATTTTAAGAAAAATTGGAAACAGTGGCAAGCTGACATTCATACACTTACATTGTAAACAAATTATTTGGAGGAACCAATATGAGTGATCTGGCAGCAACTAACTGTGGATGCGGATGCGATTGCAACAACGGAGGCAACAACGGATGTGGCTTCAATCTGATTTGGATTATCCTTATCCTGTGCTTCTGCGGCGGCGGAAACGGCGGCTGCGGTGGCGGTTGCGGTGGCAATTGTGGCGGTGGTTGCGGCGGCTTTGGCGGAAATGATGGATGTAGTTGGATTTGGATCATCATTCTTCTGTGCTGCTGTGGCGGCGGCGGCTTTGGCGGAAATAACTTCTGCTAAGCGAAACATAAAACAAGGCCCGATCTTTTCACAGATCGGGCCTTGTTTTTATTTATGAACGGCTCTGGCCGTTATCTTTTCCAGGCCTTTGAAAAGAGTTCTGGCCACTTACTCCCTTTATGGAGCCCCTGTTCTGTTTCCTCTTCATACATTCTTCATCAATTTCATATACTGCATTTCCATCTATGATTAATCGGCTTTTCATATCTAAATCACTCTCCTGTAATACTAATATATGCAGACGCATATATTGTCAACAAGAAAAGTAAGGAATCTTATGCCATGAACAACGAGCAAGATATACGCGCAAATGATCTGGACTCTCTTATCGGCGATAATCATCTTCAGATGATGAAGGCTGCTCTGCCTTATATGGATGTTTCCCAACAGCGTTTTATGTCCTACTTCGTCAAAGTAAACGAGCTGCGCCGCACCATTAATCTTTTCGAAGAAGGAGAAGTAGCTGCCATGGGACTTAGTTCCCCAAGGGAAAGAGACCGGTCCAACAACTCACTTGAAATGCTGAATACCATAAAGGCTTTTGCGAATCCGTCAGAACAGGATCTCATTGACCTTATTATCAACTTCTCTCAGGGCCTTAGGATGGCTAACTCCTACCCTGACCCAAGCCCGGTACCAAGTTCCACTATTCCAGTCCAGGCCCAGTCCCAATCCGAAACACCTCCAAACAAACCAACGGGTAACCAACGGCAGCAGAATAATAATAATAATAATAATAATAATAATAATAATAATAATAACCCCTTTGGACGTATGCCTCTGGACCAGCTCAAGAATTTCATGCCGCCGGACCAGCAGTCCCGGTTTGAAACCATGCAACTTATGATGTCCGCCATGCAGCAGATGAATTAATCCATGTTCCTCCCCTGGCTCCCTTACCATATCTCATAGAAAGGAAGAAAAATAATCTATGAACTTCAACTGGAAACAAGACCCCAGACTAAGAAATATGAATCCGCAAAAGCTCTCCTTGCTGACTGAATTTGTAAAACGGGTAGAATCCACCCCAAAAGACCAGCTTGTTCCAACGCTTTTAAACTTAAATGCGGAAGCAAGCCAAAAAGGCATTCAGTTTAATGATGAAGAAACCGACCTTCTCATCTCCATTATGAGCGCCAACATGGGACCAAACGAGCGGAAACGAATAGATACCATGCGGATGCTTTCCAAAAATTTTATGAAGCGCAATACAAAATAAGAATAAGGACATTATGGGCGATTCCAATGGGGATCTGCCATAATGTCCTTATTCTGCACAGGCAGCGAGCCAAACAAACCTGCTTGCATGTATAGTTGGCTACTGCTGCGGCAACTGCAAGAAACTCGCATAACGTGTTTCTTGCAGCTTACCTCTCAGATAACAATTATTTGCACACGATATTTACAATTTTTCCAGGAACATAGATTTCCTTAACAATGGTTCCTGTTATCTTATCCGGGATTAAAGCCTTTCCTGCTTCAATGGCTTCTTCCTTTGATACATTTACAGGAAGCTTTGCCACTGCTCTGGTCTTACCGTTTACCTGGACTGCAACCTCGATCTCGTCATCCTTCATGGCCTCTTCATCGCATTCCGGCCACTGTGCATGGAATACGGAAGTCACGCCGCCAAGCTGCTGCCACAGTTCTTCGCCGATATGAGGAGCAAAAGGAGCAACTAAAACCACAAAGGCCTTTAATGTCTCTTTGTCTATGCCTCCGGTCTTTTTAGCCAGGTCGATCAACTTATTATTATATTCCATGAATCCGGAAATTACCGTATTTAAGTTAAACTGGTTGAAACGCTGTTCAATATCAAAAATCAGTTTGCTGCGCAGACGAAGCATTTCCCTGGTAGCTTCCACATTCTTATCGCTGCTTTCTTTTACCAGATTCCAGAAGCGGTGTAAGAAACGGCTGACGCCTTCGATTCCCCTGTCATCCCACTCTGCATCCAGCTCCGGCGGCCCTACAAAGAGCTCATACATACGGAGGGCATCACAGCCATAGTCACGTACCAAATCATCAGGAGATACCACATTTCCCTTTGACTTGCTCATCTTGATTCCATTCTTTCCGTTGATCATACCCTGATTAAACAGCTTGGTAAAGGGCTCATCAAAGTCCACCACACCGATGTCGTTTAAGAACTTGGTGTAAAAACGGGAATACAAAAGATGAAGCACGGCATGCTCCACGCCGCCGATATACATATCCACCGGAAGATATTTTTTCGCTTTTTCCTTGGATACCAGCTCGTTTTCGTTGTGACTGTCCACATAGCGGAGAAAATACCAGGAGGAACCGGCCCACTGAGGCATGGTGTTGGTCTCTCTCTTAGCAGGAGCGCCGCACACCGGGCATGTGGTATTCACCCATTCTTCAATATCTGCCAGAGGAGATTCTCCCGTGCCGGTAGGCTGGTAGCTTTCTACCTCCGGAAGGGTGAGAGGAAGCTGGTCTTCCGGTACCGGGACATTGCCGCAGTGAGGACAGTGGATGATGGGAATAGGCTCTCCCCAGTAGCGCTGTCTGGAGAATACCCAGTCACGAAGCTTAAAGTTTACGGTTTTCTTTCCAAGGCCCCGGGACTCGATCATTACAGGAGCCTCTTTTTTAAGGATGGAGGATTCCATTCCGTTCCACTCACCGGAATTGATCATGATTCCGCTGGCATCGGTATAGGCTTCCGTCATGTTTTCGATTTCCTTGCCGTCCTTTGAGATAACCTGGACAATCGGAATGTTGAACTTCGTTGCAAACTCAAAATCCCTGTCATCATGGGCTGGCACGCACATGATGGCGCCGGTACCGTAATCAGCAAGCACATAATCGGAAAGCCAGATGGGAACCTTGGCACCGCTTAAGGGATTTACCGCATAGCTGCCGGTAAATACGCCGGTCTTTTCCTTATCCTGAAGGCGGTCCACGTTTGACTTCATGGAAGCATCGTAGATATATTTCTCAACCGCTTCTTTATTTTCCGGGGTAGCGAGGCCAGCGGCAAGAGCGTGTTCCGGCGCAAGCACCATAAAGGTAGCCCCGTATAAGGTATCAGGTCTGGTGGTATAAACCGTGATGCTCTCCTCTATTCCGTCTACCTTAAAATCAACCTCAGCTCCATAGGATTTCCCGATCCATTCTGACTGCATTTTCTTGACCTTATCCGGCCAGTCAAGCTTATCCAGATCATTTAACAGACGGTCTGCGTATGCTGTGATTTTTAACATCCACTGCCTTAAGTTTTTCTTTGTAACTCCGGTTCCGCAGCGCTCACAGCAGCCGTTTACCACTTCTTCGTTTGCAAGTCCTGTCTTACAGGATGGGCACCAGTTGATAGGGAACTCCTTCTCATAGGCCAGGCCCTTTTTAAACATCTGAACAAAAATCCACTGGGTCCATTTGTAAAATCCGGGATCCGTGGTGTTAACCTCCATATCCCAGTCATAGACGGCTGCAATCTCATTGATCTGACGCTTGATGTTCGCCACGTTCTCCGCTGTGGATTTTGCCGGATGAACTCCCATCTTGATGGCGTAATTCTCTGCCGGAAGGCCGAAGGCATCCCATCCCATGGGATGAATCACATAATGACCCTTTAAAATCTGATATCTGCTCCACACATCGGAGATTACATAGCCTCTCCAGTGGCCTACATGAAGGCCGCTTCCTGACGGATATGGGAACATATCCAGACAGTAGTATTTCTCTTTCTTCCCATCGTCAACATTGATGGGGTTCTTTGCCCAGTTTTCACGCCACTTTTTCTCAATGGCGCTGTGGTTGTAGGATGCTGCCATAACAAAATTTCCTCCTTTTGCGAAAGGGATTCTCCCTGTTTTAAATGTCCGCGTACAAAGGCCGTAAGAGCACATAAAAAATGCGCCTCAGACCGTTTATACGGCCATAGAGACGCAGGATCTACCGCGTGGTACCACTCTATTTCATACAAGATTCGTATGCTCTCACTGGATATGGAAAAACATATCCGCCCGCTCTAACGGTCGGGACACCGGCAATGCTTACACAGAAAGCTTAGCTTCCTTCAGCATGCTACTCAAAGGCCAGTTCGGCTGCCATCCCCAACCGGCTTCCACCACCCGCCGGCTCTCTGCATGTTTCAGACAGATTACTATTCCTAATCACAGTATTTTTGCTAACTACAAATGTAACATAATTGACGAATTGTGTCAACCGTATTTTAAGAAATACCAGAGCGCTCCCCCCTATTGTATGGATTCCATATAATGCCTGTAAAGCTTTTTGTCATTTATATCCGGTTATCTTCACCCTATGACGGAACGGTTTTATAATTACTATTGTCTTACCTTTTCATTTAACCGGACGAAATGACGAAGGTCACAGCCGAAAGAAGGAAAAACAAGATCATTCCAAGGTTAAAAAAAAGTACCTTAAATGCTCCTTTGCCCCAGGTCTCCATAGGCCCCGGATAAAATACCAGCTTTCTTTGATTGATAATAAACAAAATGGTTCCCGCAAAAACTGCTCCAAGCATAAATATGGAATAGCCCACGGTAAGCAGCGGATCGTCTCCAATATGCAGGGCCACAATAGAGCCAAGAAAATTGATGATCATGTGAAAAATTATGGTATAGCGAAGCTTTCCTGTCTGAATATAAATATAGGCAAACACCATACCGATCCCAAAGGCATAAAAGAACTGGTAGAAATTTCCGTGGCTTAAGCCAAAGACAACACTGGATACCAGGATTGCCGCCTTATCTCCATACAACCGGATCCGGTCAATCAGGACCTTACGAAACAGTATTTCTTCGCAAACAGGGGCTAAAACCACCATAGTGACAAAAATCGACCAGGTGTTTAAGCCTTTCATCACTTCCTCTACCGGGTTGACCATGGGCTTTCCCAAAAGTGCACAGACAATGCTCATGAGACCCTGTCCCATAAGGTTTCCAAAAAACAAGGCGCTTATACAGACCAGGAATCCGGAAACAAGCATTCCTGCCCCGGCTTTCTTTGCCCTGGGCCTGCAAAAAACCGGCATATCCTTTACAATAAGGCAGGCAATGACTCCCCCAACCAGATAATTAGCCAGGGAAACAAATATCATGTACCAGTTTCCAAAGGTTATTTCCATTCCGAACCGGGACAGTGCAATAGCAATGACTCCTAACTCAAGCTGTATCACTATCGTTACAAGAAGGAATGCCCCATATCCGATTCCCACTCTTGAAAACGCCTTCCATGCATTTCTTCTGTCTTCCACTATTTCCATACCTCCTGCCAGTAGGTATCAGTTTATCACAAATCAGAAAAAAGCGCAATTATTCCGGGTCTGGCAGCCTGCCGGAAATCACGGTAAATCCAGGCATGTTCCGGATCGGCGTTACTAAAATCAGATTTTCCAGGTACGTTTCCGCAATATCATTTGACCGTAACGGATCATGTATACATTTGATCGCCTTGCCTCATCTCTCTTCCCTGATTGCCGCCTCTCCCCGTATGGGCCGCTCCAGCATAAAGGAAGCGCTCGCCAGGCGAGGAAACGATTTAAGCGAAGGAAAGCTGCGTTCCATTTTAAAGGAGCTTTCCGACGAAGGCCTCATTAAAATCAACCGCACCAGAGGAGGATGCGAGATCACAGAGCTGGGGATGACAGTGCTTTAAATGTTATTTTAAACCGGATCCGGGCTATGCATGATATTTCAGTTTTGTATCCACCAGAAAGTCAATGCCCAGCCCATCCGGTTCTCTTCTTATTTCTTTGTTTTCACGGTCAAACAAGTCCGGATATTTGGATACCAGGGGCCATTCCTTGCTGACCAATCGGTTCAGATGATGGTTTAAAACTCCGTGAAGCCGTTCAGAATCCTTTGCAAGGATGGCATCCACCATTTCTCTGTGCTGCTTTACAACCCCAGATTCAATTCCGGAGTCCGCCATGGCCAACATCCGGATTCTTCTGTAATGGCCGGAGTTGGCAGCCAGAATATCATTGCAGTATCCCTTGTTGGCTCCATCGTAGAAGATGGAATGAAAATACATATCCTCTGCCAGAAACGACCGGATATCTTTCTTTTTTTCAAGCTGCTCCTGTCTGTCTAAAGACATCTCCAATGCGGTGATCGCTTTTAAATTGCATACTGCCATAAATTCCAACATCACATTTTCTTCCACGCAAATCCTTAAAAACCGCTCATTGCGGACCTTATCATAATCAATCTTGGATATCATGGTCCCGCGCTGGGGAAGAAATGTAATGAGCCCCTCCTTGGAAAGGCTGATTAATGCATCCCTGACCGGAGTTCTTCCAACCTCATAAGACTCGCTTATGTCCTTGATACTGAATATCATTCCAGGACGCAGCTTTAAATCCAGTATATCGGATCTCAATACATCATAAATGGTATCTTCCTGGTTGTTTTCTGTGCCGCCCATGAATGCCTCCTGTTAATAACTTAATACTTCCCTGTACATCTTCAGGGCTTCGTTTGAATTATAATTATAATACAAAAGTATATCAAGCGCAAATGGTGAATAAAGAAATCCATTTATTTTCTTGGAAAAATACATGCCGGCAATCTCGGATAGCGCCCTAACGGTTGATTCACTCTTGTAGCCGAATAGTTTCCACAGAACCACCTTTTCCCTTCTGGTATAGATCCCCTCCTCCTCTTCCTCAAGGAAATGAAAAATCTCATGTCCCAGGATCAGCCTTTCAATCTGTTCCATCGTCAGCAGACCTTCCGGCAGCCCACATTTAGCTGCCAGCTCTATGGGTTCCTTCATGATCTGTATCCGGTCAGGAGGTGTAAAAAGGGCAAATAACACCCGGTCTGCTATCTGCCCACTGTCCGCATACTCCACGTTTAACTTCAATTTTCCTGCCAGTTCCCAGGGATCCCAGGTTCCCAGACTGCTCATGACTTTATCTGCCATTTCATATCCGCAGCAGATTGCATGTTCAATCATCCTCTTTTTTTCTGCTTCGCTGACCTTGTCGCGCAGGATGTCCCTGGAGAATGCATACATTCCCCAGGACAGATCATTCACCTGCGCCAAGCTTTCTGCCATTTCCCGCAATATCATTTCAGACATATCAATCTCCAAACATTTAATTCTGTTTTACGTTGGCTCCTACAATCATAATTTCTTCATCCGGCTCTAGAGATGATACCTCCAGATCAATCAGCAATTCCAACTGTTCAAAATCCTGGGCCGCAAAATCCGTGACTCGGGCACCCATACAAATGTAATAGTCCGGCCTTATAATCAGGTCCGTCTGGTAAACTGCCATATCATCCCAAAGCTGCTTTAAGGCTTCTAAGCAATCTGCCGCTTTTACCTTCCGGCACATACCTCTTCCTCTCTGCACCTTAATAAAGCCCTTTTTATCAACAATACGTATGGCACCGGGAGACTCGTCCTCCATATTTTCCCCATAGATATAGAAGTAATCCGAACTTGCCAGAAGCTTTGTTTCCTTATCTGCAATCCGCATATCCTGGGCTGCCAGATGCCTGGCTTCCGATTCATCGCATTCCTTTAAAAGATCCGCAGTCTTAACCTCTGTGGATCCGGTTGCAATCGCCGTTACCTTGGAGGTCTGAGAATCAATCTCAATGTGGATTTCTACCGATTCCGCCGTTGCTCCGGATTCAATCGCTTTGTTTAAAGCCTCATTCTTAATGGCGCGGATATCGTCCTTGGATGGAGAGGGTATAATCCGTTCCACCACATCCCGCACCATGGAAAGAGCAACGCCAATGGAGGAAATGACCTCCGCATTTTCCGGTATGGAATATTTGACACCCATCTTTTCGCTGAAATATATAATCAGGGAGGCAGCTCCTCCGCCTACGCCCACCAGGGAAATCTGATCCTTTTCCAGCTTATATTTCTCGGCCAGCTCCAGTATGACCGGTTCAATTTTTGCATAGGCCTTTTCCATGATCTGTTTCGCAATATCTTCTGCTGTGGTACCGCAGTAATCAGCCAGAGCCTTCATAGCCTTTCTGGCGGCTTCCACATTTCCATAAGAAAAATGCTCCGGCTTTACCAGTCCAAGCACATTAGCCGCGCAGGAATTGGTAAGAGTAACCACAGAACCGTCCTCCATCCGGATCCGGACATAATCGGCAGGATCACCAGGTTTGGGGGAGAAGAACTCCACCTTTGGCCCTTTGATTTTAACCGGATCCGTAAACACGGAATAATCAAGTCCTGCAATATGGGCGGAACGGGGACCTACATCCAGAACGCCTTGTTTATTCGCCCGTACCATGGACCCTCCGGCCACGCCGAGAACCCGTACATCAAGAGAGGAGATATAGGTAGGATGACCGCCAACAATGGAATAATCAATGGCAGGACGGCCGTTTTTGATGACACCGATGTTGGTGGTGGTTCCTCCCACCTCAAAATAAACGCCGTTGGATGCACGAAGATACATGAGAGAACCCATAACGGAGGCAGCAGGCCCTGACAGCATGGTCAGTACGGGGCGCTTTTTCATTTCAGAGATTTCCATCACCCCACCATCGCCTCTCATAATCATAAGCGGTACATAAACCCCGGCCTCTCTTACGGAGTCCTCCGTAGAATTGGCAGTATCCAGCATCTTTGGAAGGATGGAGGCATTGATGGCAGCGGTTCTTGTCCGTCTGGTGAGCCCGTAAAGCTTGGTAATGTCAGAAGCCATGGTAGTGGGAACACCTCTTTCGCTGGCCGCCTCGTAAACCTCCTGCTCCGGTCCGCCGTCGTCTACGCCAAAAGCCATGGAAGAAACAAATACCTCTGCCCCTGCTTTCTGCATCTCGCCGATGGTTTTTTCCACTACGGACTTCTCCAGTTTTTTAATATTCAAAAATTCATTGATAATTTTAATCTTCTTTTGATTTCCCAGGTCAATATCCGCAAGTCTGGTCTGTTTTTTAGCAAGGATTCCTTCCAGGCCGCCCTTTGCCATGCCGATAACGCCCACAGCAGCCACGTCACCCTCGATCAGCGCATTGGTGGCCTGTGTTGTAGAATGGGCGACGAATACTACATCTTCCGGACTGATTTGATTTTCGTGCATACAATTCTGAAAGGACTTAACCACTCCTGCCGCAACACCTCTGGGATCGTCATGGGTTGTCTTCACTGAGGACTTCCCAATAATTTCATGGGTGGCATTATCAATTGCAACCGCCTTTGTATGAGTACCTCCCACATCAATGCCCATTCTTACTGATCTTTTCATTAATATGACCGTTCCTTTCTAAAGAGGGAACTGGCAGCATTCCCTGCCAGTTCCGTATTTATTTCATATTTTAACCTCATCAAGTAGGGTCGCGGATTGCGAATATCCGGTTGACTTACATTAAACCACCGTAAAGGACAAACGCAAGGATGCAGCAGATGAAACCGACGATCCACCCTGTGGGTATGGACATTTTCATATAATCTTTCGTCGAAACCTTTGTATAGCCGAAGCCCCAGGCTACCCAGGACTGGGTGATGTCCAGATGCTGCGGTGCAATGGTCGTTATGGCAAACAGAGGGTATAAAAATGCAACCGGTGCGTTCGGAAGCGCAGCAATGACAACTGCCAGAATTGCGGTTCCGCATCCAACAAGGTTCAAAGGACCTCTAAAGAAGCCCAGAGGAGTCAGGATTGCAAAAATAAGGGCAAGGACAAGAGCACTCCTTGGAACAAAGCCTCCCAAAATAGCAGTAAAATACGGTGCGGCATATGCGGCAGCGTTGTTGAACATGGACAGCGTAAGCAAGAAGCCGATCATAGGAGCAACATCAATGGAACCATCGGTAAACAGCTTGGCAAAAAGCCGGCAGATATCGGAGTAGGTTCCTTTCAGCTTTCCTGTAGTGATAAGTGCGTAAATACCTGCGAGGCAGAATCCCAGGATGATCGGGATCTGAAAGACTACAACACCCAGAACCGGAAGAATTACGGAAATCCAGGAAATGGCCGGAGCATTGTCACTTACAGTAAAAGATTTTGCCGCCCAGGCATGAGCCGCTTTTTTGCTCATGGATAAGTTGGCTACGATCAGTACCACCACCAGCGCAACGACCATACAGATAACACCCATCTGGAAATAATCATTGTAAGTATAGTTTTCCGCAGCTGGGTTAAATCCTGCATAAATAGTCTGATACTGCTTGAAGTTAACAATATTACCAAAGATACCGGCCATAATGGATCCCATAAAGCTGAACATGGCAATAGGCGCCGGTACGCCGAGTGACAGCATGATGGGAAGCACGATAACCGCAATGGAGATTACAGGTCCGATTCCTGTCATGGACATAAAGATAATTGCTGTAACAATACATAACAATCCCATGGTGATCCTCGGCTTGTCTCCGCCCAGCTCAACAACCTTACGGATAAGTGTTGATGCAATTCCCGTATCCACCAGAACTCTGCCGAAGAACGCTCCAAAGAATACGTTGACCAGAATTGATTTTGCATACCCGGCCGGACCGTCCGCATATACATAGGTCAGCACATCAATAAACGACTTGCCTTCCATAGCGGAATTGGGTGAAATGGAATTTCCCACCAACGCAAGCGCTGTCCAGAAAGTTGCCATGACTGCAAATCCCACCATGAGGTTCAGCCCTTTTACACAATACCACACCATGCCTAAGAAAGACAGAATCATGATAATCCCGATGATAACATTGACGTTCATATGAACCCTCCTTTAAATAATAAAGTTTATAGAAACCTGCAGAAAGCCCCTTAAGCTTTCCGCCACCCTTTAAGCGGCAGTAAATCACCGTTTATACTAATATATTAGTACTAGAATATCAGATTGTATATGGGTGTAATCCCAGTATTTTCGTTATTTTTTTGTTTGATTTTCACAAAATATTATACTTTATCCCTCATTAATTATATATATCTACAATGTCGAATGCGCAGAATTAATGTCGGATTTTCTACTAATATATTAGCTTAATTTCTCTTAAACCATATTCTTCTTATCGTACTAATCTTTGGAGAAACTATTCTTTTCCCTTATTATTCTTTCAAACGCAAATACAAAAACCCCATTGCGGCGCCTTACAAGCAGGTGCTGCAATGGGGTTTTTTCCCTTTGTCAATTATTTAAACTTCAACTCTGTCAATCTTGGAAGCCCGCTCCTCTATTTCTCTCTTCTGAACATCTCCTGGAGCCAGTTCATAGCGGCTGAATTCATATTCATAGGTTCCGATGCCTCCGGTCATGGAGCGCAGGTCCGTATTATAGCCGAACAGTTCGGACATAGGCACATCCGCCTCAATGACCTGCTTTCCACCGTGGTTGGAATTCATTCCCAGAACTCGGCCTCTTCTGCGGTTTAAATCTCCCATAACATCTCCGGTAAATTTATCCGGGACCGTAACCTTAAGGAAAGCGATGGGTTCCAGCAGAACCGGATTTGCGTCCATAAATCCCTTTTTAAAAGCAAGGGTTGCAGCCATCTTAAAGGCAAGCTCAGAGGAATCAACCGGATGGTAAGAACCGTCGGTCAGTGTAGCCTTTAATCCCACTACCGGGTAAGCGGCAAGAGGTCCTTTTAAGACGCACTCTGCGATCCCCTTTTCAACTGCCGGGAAATAGTTTCTCGGCACAGCCCCGCCAAATACACTTTCAGCAAATACATAAGGAGTCTCCAGATCTCCGGAAGGCTCAAAGGTCATCTTAACGTCACCATACTGGCCGTGTCCGCCGGACTGCTTCTTGTACTTGCCCTGTACTTCCACTTTCTTACGAAGGGTCTCCCGGAAAGCAAATTTAGGTTTGTTCAATTCAATATCAACCTTATAGCGGTTTAAAAGCTTGCTTACAACCACCTCTAACTGCTGGTCGCCGATGGCATAAAGGAGAGACTGGCGGTTTTCTGTATCATTGACCACTTTTAAAGTCCAATCCTCTTCCGTCAGCTTTGCAAGAGCACTTGAAACCTTATCATCGTCGCCCTTTGTCTTGGTCTTATAACGCATATACGTATATGGGGTGGATATCTCCGGCTTATGATATACGATTGGGGCAGAACGGAGGGCAATGGTATCACCAGTCTGGGTCACGTTAAGCTTTGACACCGCTCCGATATCTCCTGCTTTTAATTCCGAAACTTCAATGACATCCTTTCCTCTTAACACGTAAAGCTTTCCAGCCTTTTCCTCTGTGTCCTTATTCACGTTATAAATAGCAGAATCAGGCTTTAAGGTGCCGGTACAAATCTTAAGCAGGGAATACTTTCCGATAAACGGATCCACAATGGTCTTAAATACACGAGCCGACAGGGACACATGATCGTTATATTTGGCTGTAAAGCGTTCTCCTGTTGAAACATCCACGCCGATGCACTCAAAGTAGTCGGGGGATGGAAAATACTTATCTATAGCCTGAAGCACCATCTTGGCACCCTGGGCGTTGATTCCGGAACCAAGCATGACCGGAACGATATTTCCTTTTATCACATTTTCCCGAAGAGCAGAAGAAATCTCATCAATGGTAAACTCTTCACCGGAGAAATAGCGCTCCATATATTCCTCGCTGATTTCTGCAACGGCTTCCATAAGAACTTCACGGGCTATTCCCAGGTTCTTCTGGCTATAATCAGGAATCTCACATTCTTCATAATCACTGTTAACGGTAAAACGCCGGCCTGCCATCTTTACAACATTAACAAAACCTACGAACTTTTCGTTTTCACGAATGGGGAGGTGGAACGGCGCAATCTTTCTTCCGAACTCTTTTTCCAGCTTTAATAACAATTCACGGTAACTTGCATGATCATCATCCATATTTGTCACAAAGAAAAGTCTGGGAAGCTTGTACTTTTCGCAAAGTTCCCATGCCTTTAATGTTCCAACTTCAATACCTGCCTTACAATTTACAACAATTACTGCTGCATCCGCAACGCTGATGGCCTCTTCAACTTCGCCAACAAAATCAAAATATCCGGGAGTATCAAGCAGGTTGATCTTGATCGGTCCATCTTCTCCTTTATACTCCAAAGGAATCAGGGAAGTAGAGATGGAGAACTGTCTCTTGATCTCTTCTTTGTCATAATCGCTGATGGTATTGCCATCGGTTACTTTTCCCATTCTGCTGATGGCTCCGGTAATCAACGCCATAGCTTCTGCCAGGGTGGTTTTACCGGCGCCCCCGTGCCCAAGTAAGGCGACGTTACGGATTTGTTTGGTTCCATACACGTTCATAAACATTCCTCCTGTTCGGTATTTAAGTCTATAATGATATTTTACTAAAAATGTCATATAATTGCAAGCAAAAGGTGCAATTTGCACAAACATTTTTTACACATTTTCCCACTTCTGCATAAGAAAAGAGGGCCAGGCCCTCTCTTCTTTCAATCCTCTTTATAAAATTCTTTTTTACGTTTCCACTTGATTCAAAATAACATTGCCGGTGACCATGTTATTGCAGTGATCTGGCCGTCTTAAGCGCCGTATCCAGGGCACTCATCTCTGGTATTCCGGTTTCCGTACCCGGCATCCCTTCTCTGACTTTCTCTTCCACCATACTCCGGATCATATCATTTTTAACCAGAACACTGCCCCAGAGCCAGAGATTTAACTTATCCGCCGGACTCTTTAAATTCATCTTGGCTTTCGTATCCCGGATAAGTCCCCACAAAGCCTCCCCGCATTCCCGGTGAATGCGAATGGCTTCATGGTCCCCACGGGCTGCAGCCTGATATGCAAACAGGGATAATCTGGCGATCTCAGACTTTTCCATAAGATTGGCATTGATAAAATCATCTATTTTCCCCAGGGTATCAAGCCCTGTTTCTTCTACAATAAGAGGTGTAAGAACGGGACATTTGACTCGCCCTGACAGATCATCCCCAACTGCTTTTAAGACTTTTAGGCCCATATCAAATCCACTTCCCTCATCACTGACGATGTGGTTCCAGCCGCCGGTCCGGTATATGCTTCCCTTTTTATCTCTTCCAAAGCATACCGAACCGGTTCCCGATATGACTACCATAGCCGGTTCCTCCGTCATGTGAAGAAATACCTCGCAGTCATTTAACACCAGAAGCCTTTCATGAGGAAATCCCATCTCTTCAAAGCTGGACCTGCAATCATGCTCATCCGACGGAGAATCGATCCCGCTGGCTGCCACGCAAATCCCCAGACAACAGTCAGGATCCAGGTTTAGCTGATCAAGTGCCGGGAGCACCAGACTACGGTACCGAAGCCGGCTTTTTTCCACTCCATCCGTATTGAGGCTGCAGCCCGGTGCCGTAAATTCTCCAAGTACCGCCCCATCCGGATCGCAGATTTTAAGCCGACCGTTGGTTCCCCCAATATCCAATCCTGCGTAATATCCTTTCATGATACCCTCCTCCTTATCGTTTTATTTCCACGGCAGGAAACCTGCCGTAGTGAACATCTCTTTCCCTTCCAGAAGATATTTCTTTAATGAGATTTGCAGCGAGGTGCTGCACGGGTAATTTTCCAGTTTTTCCATGGAGCATTCAAACCCCATGACCCGTTCCAGGATCTGTGGACGATCAGCCTTTAAGGGCATTTTGTAAAAACGCTCCATAAAGCTTATGATCCGGCTTTTCTCCGGCAGGATAAACCCCAGATGAGGATCCATAAGCCAACTGTCACAGACAAGAAGGCTTCCCTCATAATATTCTTTTGCCGCTTCCAGAGCGGTATCAATGCTATCAGGTGAAAGGTCTGCTCCTTCCGGAATGTGGACTGCCACTGCCTTCTCACCCGGAGCCAGCTGAAGCACCCAGTCAGACAGATTAAGAGTCACCGCTTTCTCCATGTTAAGTACTCCCAGCTTAAGATCCGGTGAAAAACCGGTCACCGTTCCCTCCAGAAAGCGTAAATAAGTCTCAGACTCCCTGTTGATGTTTCTTCCATTGGTCCCAGAAAAATAGCCTTCCTGATCCACTTTAAGGCCGGTACAAGCCAATGCCCTGGATTCACCGGTCTGCCTGTTTTTAAAAATCAGAAAGGGAAATTCATAGGTTACCTCCTCAAACTGCAGACTGCCGAATCGGAGCACCCTCCCGGTAATGGACCGGAACACCCACTCAATCTGGTCAAGGCCTGCCTTGTCCTCATGGTATTTTCGGAAGACCTTGATCCAGATTTCAATATCCTTCATGGATTCCAGGAAAACCCTTTCCGGAATTCCCTGATTTTTAAATTCCTCAAAAACCTCCGGCAGCATCCAGTCTATATAAATGACCGGAAGCAAATAGGCATCCAGATTCAGAACTTCTGCATGCCTGATCCCCAGTTCTACTGCCTTTGCAGCATTTTCCGGGTCCTTCCTTTTCAGCAGAAGCTCCCTACACCATCTGTAATTGCTCATAAAAAAGGGATAACTGCGGAAAACGGCGGATGCAGAAGCAACCGCCTTTTGAGTATCTTCACTAAATATACTGTGTCTTATCATGATTTTCCATAAACCTCACTATTAACCCGTCCGCTGTCAGTGTACGGTCTTCCTCATGAAATTCCGGCCGGAAGCTTTCCGCATAAACGGCAAACTCATCCAGGGATTGAAAGTCATGATGACTGCCGCATACGCAAAAGTATGCCATATCATCCCCATAGGTCCTGTATTCACAATCAAACAGCTGGTCATCAACGGGTTCCATCACGCCGCTGCACCACAAAGCGGCAAATCCATTCTTCTGCCTGCCCAAAAGCCAATGATCCCGGATCATGACCTCCTGGAACTTTGGAGCCGGGAAATAGGCGTGGGTAAAATGTATGGGATGCTCCTTGGGAATGTGATAAACCGCTCCCAAAAGATTTCCCTTCTGAGCCAGAGCCGGCATCACGCCGTTTCCATACCAGAAGCCCGGCCTCATGGAACTGGAGTCAAAAGTCCCTCCCGGATGGTTGGTGAACAGATCCGTCTCCTTATCTAAGGCAGCGTACCACATGTGCTGCTGGTAACCATATACTCCCGGTTCGAAGCAGGTGGTTCCGTGGAATCTTTCATTCAGGGACTTGGTGTATTCACAGGTTGAGGGATCTGCATCCGGATCCAGAGTTAAATTCTTCCAGCGGTCAAATCCCGGATCCAGTCTTGGGGACTGAACCGAGGTCATACAGTATTCCGGAGTCTTTTTCAGACAGATCAGGGCATTTCCCGTAGAATAGCTTTCATCTGCCGGTGCTTCCATAAGCTGCGTCAAACCTGTCGGCAGCCGGTATCTGCTGCTGGCATAAAAGCCAAGCCAGCCCTCGCCGAAGGAATAAGGAACTTTTGGATTGATCAGATTCATAAGCGCCTGGGCCCCCTGTTCAAAGGGATGGACGACTTCCCGGTACACGCGTCCCATGGGAGCTATGATAACCCCATCGTAGGTGTGGCGGCAGAGCATTTCCAGAAGGCGGTCAGTAATTTTTACAGCGCGGGAAGAAATCTCCGGTTCTGAAAAATCAATGACATTTAACAAAGCTGCAAAGGTGACGCACATATAAACGGTGCTTAAGAATTCTTCAAAGCCGTGTTCTTCCACATCCTCCAGCCAGCGCTCCACCTTGGCTCTGCCTGCTTTAGAAAGCTCCCTTCCGGTCATACCCGCGCGTGGGAAGTAATCATCCGGATACATTTCCCCTGCATTCATGGCACAGGTATAGAACATCAGGGAATGATTCTCGCTCCAGAAACACATGGCATCAGAGCCTTTTTGGTCCATCCAGTACCTCCAGTTAAGAAGTACCTCCCTGACCCGTTTTGCCATGCTTTCATCCACCGGATAATTTTTCAAATACCGGATCAGGCCGCACACCAGGAAATCCGAGCAGTCATACCGGCTTTCAATCTGGTCAAGGGTCTCATAAAGAAGGTCAATATCCCTTCCATTTTCCATACCAAGGGCTTTCCTTGCGAGGATGTTGGAAATGGAAAAGCCAAACTTGTCTCCTCTGGATAAGCTTTCTGCATTCCCTATCCTGCGGAAAATGGCATCCCTGTTTTCTTCAAAGCTCTTTCCTTCTGAATACACCGGCTTCTGAGCCAGAATATTCTCCACCTTTCTGGTGAGAACGGCATGTTCCTTCTTAACGCTTACTAAAATCACTCCAGGCTTTTCTTCGTCTAAGACCACTTTATCCCTGCCGCTGATTTCCTGCCACTCCTTCCGGCTCTCCACTTGAGCAAAATCAGGGCTCTGGCAGTCATAAGCCAACCATGTACCATGAGGTGCATTTCCTTCATAGGTCATGACAGAATCCCGTATGCAGAGGGAACCCAGCCAGTTCTCGGTGCGGACCAGTTCATCGGTCTTTTCGCCATCCGGAAGAACAACGGTAATATCAGCCGTATGATTAAGGATCTGGATTCCGAATAAGGTTCTGGTATCCCGGACGCCTAAAGTCTGAAGGCTGACGTAGATCTGGTTGGTGCCTTTCTTTAACCGAAGCTCCATGGTCTCTCTCCGGATGGGTTTGTAAACCGGCGGATCCATTTGGCACACAGGTTCCCCGTTGCACCAGATTTTCACTGCGGCATAAGACCATACAACAGCCCTTACCGTCAAATCCCTCTCAACCAGGATTCCGGTAACTGCATCCAGCTCCACCTTCTGAAGGGTGGAATAAAAGGTGCTTTCATCTACAAACCAGTTTCCATAGTGGTAATAGTATCTCCATGGCATGCCAAGCCGGCTGGTTTCTCCCAAAACTATTGGTCCTTCCGGAAGGGTTCTGCCTTGATCTGCCACCATTGACCTTAAATATTTTTCATAGCGCAGCTGGTCGTTATCTGTTTCTTGATTAATAAAATCCGTTTCTCCAGGGCCGGATACCAGGTAATTGGTAAGAAAGCCCGATCTGTTCAAATGTAATTTTTCCATCTTTTTATCCCTTTACAGCGCCAGCAGTCAATCCGCTCATGAAGTAGCGGCTGGTGCACATATAAATGACTATGATCGGTATGATTGAAATTGTAGAGCCTGCAAACATCAGGTTCCATGCAGCCGTTCCGTCTCCGCTGTTCTTTAACATGACAACGCCCACAGTCAGAGGGCGGAGCTTGTCGTTGGACATGGTAAACACCAGTGGCATAATGTATTCATTCCAGCCGGTACGGAACGAAAGAAGTCCGATGGTTGCAATAACCGGTTTTAAAAGGGGCAGTATTATTTTATAATAAATCTGGAAAAAAGTACAGCCATCCAATTTTGCAGCCTCATCAAGTTCCTTGGATATGGTATTCATAAATCCACGTACCAGGAAAATGTAGGTTGCCTGTCCCATACCAGTGGAAATCAGGATAATACTTAAAAGAGAGGTATTCATTTTCACCTTCACAGCAAGTTCAAACAGCGGTCTTAAGCTTACGCTGCCTACGTTGACAAACATAAAGGCCACAAAAATGCTGTACAATAATTCTTTTCCTCTGAATTTTTTTCTTGCAAACACGTAACCGGCCATGGTCGTTGTCAGGATGGATAATACCATGACACCAAGGCTTATCATAAGGCTGTTCACAGTATAGACCGCAAAATTGGCCTTTTCCCATGCCTGCTTGTAGTTATCAAAGATAAATGCTTTAGGCAGAATGTCGGTGCCTCCCAAAAGCAGTTCATTATTCGCCTTAAAAGATCCCAGTATAATGTAGATGACCGGGTAAAGGGTGATCAGCGAAATAACCAGGAGAAGCAGAAACAGAAGGCTTCGCATTGCTTTTGTCTTTTTTGAATATACGGTATGTGTCTTTTCCATATCTGCCTCCTTAAACCACATCATCCAGTTTTCTTGCAAGGTACATATAAACGGCTGTGATCACGCCGATAATAAGAGCCGCCATAATGCTGAGTACGGTTGCATAACCGATCTGGGGCGTTGTCTGTGAACCGAATATCAGCTTATAAATATAGGTGAACATTACCTCAGATCTGCTGTTTGGCCCTCCATTTGTAAGTACAAGGATTGATTCATAATCCTTTAGTGCCGTAGTAATGGCCAGCATTAAAATAACCTTTAACACAGGGCTCAGCATGGGCAGGGTGATATAAAAGAACGACTGTACCCCATTTGCCCCATCCATCTTGCAGCTTTCGTATATTTCTTCCGGAATGCTGGAAAGACCTGACATGAATAGAATCATATAGTTTCCGAATCCGCCCCACACCGCCACGATGATAATGGAAATCATAACAATAGACGCACTTCCCAACCAGTCAATTGGAGTATGGATCATTCCAATCTTCTGCAGATAAGCATTCAATACGCCGTTGTATACGGCAAAAATAAAGCCGAATATAAGGCTGTAAACGGCGGAGCTTATGACCGTAGGCATGAAATAAATCCCCCGGAAAATTCCGCTTCCCTTGATCTTCTGGTTCAGCAAAACTGCCAGAAGCAGGGATAAGGGTATGATGATGACCAGTTTCATTACAGCATATTCAAAGGTATGAAGGACGCTGCGCCAGAAAATGACATCCTGAAACATTCTGGTAAAGTTTTTAAATCCTATATAGTAAGCTGTAAATCCGTTGTAATCATAGAAAATATATCGGAAAAGCCAGCAGAAAGGATAGATGGATATCACCACCAGCAAAAACACTGCCGGAAGCAGCATCAAAACAGAAGCATAATCCCCCCTGCTGCCTGCCCGTTTCAATCGCTCCGCAACGCTTAATTTTTCTTTCATGAGTCGTATCACCTTTCTTTAAAACAGGGGCTGCTTTTAGTTTGTCTAAAAACAGCCCCTTTGCTCTCTGCACTTATTTGTCTAAGTACTCAATGGTTCCTGCATTTGGATGCATCGGGTCAAAGTCCTTGATGATAAGTCTCTTAATCTTGCCCATGCTTACATCATTGTCAAGCGCCTCGTTGTATCTCTTGTTTAAATCTTTGATCGCATCGTCAGCACTGACATTGCCTAAGATCGCATTCCAAAGAGTTGCTATATAATCATCACCCTGGATAGCGACAGCAGGTACTGCCGGATATACGCTTTCGTAATCCTGTAATTTGAAATCTGCCAGTCTGCCGGTCTTAGAGGAATCGATCGCACCGCTCATATAGCCGGAGATCGGAAGGCAATAGCCGCCCTCTAAGTAGCCCTTTAAGAAATCTTCGCTGGAAAAGAACTTAATGACTTCCCATGCAGCATCTTTGTTCTTGGAAGAAGAAAGCATCATGTACCCCTTCTGAGGCTGAATGGTTAAAGCACCCTTTACTTCTCCGTCAAGAGTCGGAACAGTGGATACTCCCCAATCAAATTTAGTAACCGGGAACTGGTCGGTAAACACGCCTGCTTCCTGAGATGCATTGCCCCAAAGAGCAAATGCACCCTCTGCAAACTGTGCTCTCATGGCGTCTACGCCCTGGGATACGGATCCTGGAAGAACGCTGTTATCCTTAAAGAACTGATTGCTCTTTTCGATCACCGGTTTGTAACCGTCAAAACTGAATTTACCATTCTTATAATCATAACGGTAGATACCGCTTGTCTCAGAAGTTCCTTCAATCCATCTGATGAAAGGAACGCTTGAGGTAAAGGCAACGCCGTAGTTTTTCCCACCGCCGTTTTCCGTTACCTTCTTAGCCAGATCAATGACACCATCTAAGGTATCCGGAAATTCGGTAACGCCTGCTGCTTCCACCAAAGCCTTGTTGTACTCCATTCTTACACCGCTTCGCATGCCTGTGGGGATCCAGTATACATTGCCGCCGATCATGTCGATTCCTTCATACTGAAGCTTGCTGGCCTCGGTCACCTTCTCATATTCAGCATCTGTAATTCTTTCATTTAGCGGCTCCAGGATTTTTGCATCTGCAAAGGTCTTTAAATCAAAGCCGCTCTGACCTGCACTGATCCCTGCAATATCAGGAGCCGTACCGGAGGAATATGCCATGGAAAGCATATTTGCGTAATCGTCTGTTACCACAGTCATTTCGATCTTGATGCCCTTATCATTGGTCTCATTGAATTCGCTGATCTTCTGATCCACGTACTCGGAGTCATGACGGTCATTGGTCCAGACCTTAATCACGGTTTCACCTGCCGAAGCGGCTTTTGTGCCCTCCCCTTCTGCCTGATTCTGCGCTGCAGTTGTGCCGGCTGTACCTCCTCCACCGGAACAGCCCGTAAGTGCAGCAGCAGCCAGGACTCCTGCCATCATAAAACTTAAAGCTCTTTTTTTCATAACTTTCTCCTTTCCAAACTTATCATAACGTATTTGCCTTGATGCTATTATTTTAACCATTTCAGTTTTATTATGACATGGCATTTTCCATGTTTAATGTAACACTTTTAAACATTGTACCGCTGCAGTAAGCCAGATGAACATAAAAGGAGGCATCCCGCAGGCCTTTCACCGGCATTTAGGATACCTCACTTATGCTTCTTATTTTCCGGGAATGCGGATCACCACACTGTTCCTGTAATATGGAATGGTCTGAAAATCCATCTCCGCTTCTCCGTAATAGATTTTTAATCTTGTATAAACATTATGAAGCCCGATATGATGGCCGCCTGCCGGTTCATTCTGGTAAATGGTGTCACGGGCTTTATCTATATCAATGCCGCAGCCATTATCAGTGACTTCAATGTAGATCCACTCTTCTTTCCGGTAAAAACGAACATCAATGGAAGGAATGCACACCGCCTCCCCCCACTTCTCATCCCGAAAGCCATGCTTGATGGAGTTTTCCACCAGGGGCTGTAAAATCAATTTGAGAATCCGGTACTCCCTAAGCTCCTCCTCCACATAGGACTGGAAGGAAATGGACTTATTGGTCCTGTGGTTCATGATATTGATGTAAGCTTCCACATGGGCGATTTCATTCCCGACCATGATAAGCTCATCCCCGTAGTTCAAACCAATCCGCATAAAGGTCCCAAGGTTATTGATCATGGATGATGCCACCAGAGTGTGGTTGTTCAGCACTTCAAGGTTGATGCCTTCCAGTGTATTGTATAGCAGATGAGGATTAATCTGTTCTGCCAGAAGCTGTATCTCCAGTTGGTATTTCTCATGCTCATCTTCCTTAATCTGGCTGATTTGGGACTGGATGGTACTGTGCATGGAATTGACCGCTGCATTCAGTTGTCCGATTTCATCATCGTATTTTGTTTCATATGGCTCGTCGTATTGATTCTCCTTGATCTGCCGGATGCTCTCCATAAGCCGTTCCAGAGGCGAGGTGATGAACTTAGATAAAAGAGCGGAAAATACCACAGAAAATATCAGACCGGCGCCGCCCATTAAGACGATGAATTGATTCATGGCAGCGATCTTCCTGTTTAAAGATTCTTTCGAAAGAACGCTGATAAGCTGAAGGTCCGAAAACGGAAGCATTTGGGAATAAACCACATTATCCGTCAAATCCGCAATCTGGCGGATCTGGGTATCCTTATTATTTTCCTTTACTCCCTTGATAAAATCCAGGCTTTCTAACACCATTCTCATGGACTGGGGATTTTTAAGGCTGATGTTATTCCCCTTGGAATCCACCACAAAATAAGAGCGTTCAAAATAATTGGCATTGGATAAGGACAGCCTGTTTTGAAACTTCTGCAGATTTAACAGGACCACCAGTCTGGTGGCAACTTCTTCCCCCTTTGTAGTGATCACCACATTATCACCGGGGATCAGCGTTGATAGGGGAATCACAATGGGAATCACGTCCTGCTGCTGCAAAAAAGGGCTCTGGCAGTTAGGAAGCCAGGTGATCTCATCAATGGTTCCATAATCAGCCAGGAAATCGGTAAGGTTTTTCTCCGGCCTCACCCCATAAGCATATACCGTATTGCAGGTTCCATCCTTATTGACCATAAACACCGACTCAATCATGCTGTTGCTGCTTATAAGGTTGATGAGCTGGACCTGAACCCCTTCCTGGTTTAAATAGTTGTTCTCATCCCGGCCGCTTACAACCACCCTTTGTATGGCAGGGGTGGAAGCAAAGCTGATTACATTGGTAAGCAAGGTATCATACATGTTATTTAAGGATTCCGAGATCACATTCATGGTATCCTGCATCTGCATTTCCACTTCTTCATAATAGAGCTTGTTAAAATAACCTCTTGCAAAAATGCAAATAAAAATAGTCAGCATGATGTCGATGCTGAACATGCAAATCCGGATCTTGGAAGCGATCTTCCTGTCTCCAATAAATTTAAAAACCGTTTCTTTTAACCGTTTTATCATATCTGCCTTTCCAAATTACGGTGTTTTTCCGCTGTTTCTGTTGTAATCCGAAGGAGAGACACCCGTGTTTTGTTTGAATACCCGGTAAAAGGAACGATAATCATCGTAGCCGGTTGCAGCGGCCACTTCCGCCACCGGCATATCCGGCATCCGCTCCATCAGTCCCTTGGCATGATCCATTTTGATCCGGATCACATAATCCCTGAAATTGATTCCCGTCTTTAATTTAAAATAGCTGGTAAAATAAACATCACTGAGATTTACGTGCCTTGCCACTTCCTTTGCCAGAATCTTTTCTCCCATATGGGATTTGATATAATACTCCGCAGCCTGAATGATCTGGTTCTTCGGCCCGTTCCCTCCGGATCCCTGCTTTCCGGCACACGCTTCCAGAAAATCCTCCATATAGGCCTTCAGTTCTTCAAAGGTACGTATGGTATTAATGGGGAGGATGACTTCCGCCTGGGAAAACTCTTTTCCGCTTCCCAGCTCCTTCTGGATATCCGTGATCAGATAAATACACATTCCGCGGATATAGTTGGGCGGGGGCATGGGCACATAAAGAAGCTGAGAAAAATATTCCCGGCAAAATTCCCTTATTTGCTCCGTCCGGTTCATGGCAATCGAATATATCAGATTATTATAATCCATCTGATTTGCTGCTGCAGGCGGCGGCGCAGTACACAGGATGCTCTCGTCAAAGATCTTATGATCCGTCTCATAAAAGCTGTAGGACAGGCACATAAGGGCTGTTTTATAGGAATTGGAGCAGTCCGTAAGCGAGGCTCCTTCCTTACCGATTCCGATCGTTAAGTCCATAGTGGAATCCCGGTTCACCCGTTTTAAGCACCGGACCGCAAGGAAACGGTAATTCACAGGCAAATCTCCCGGCTGCATGGTATGGATGATCGTCAAAAGCTCGCTGGAGCTTGAGATAAGAAATTCATATCTGGTTCTCTGAAGTTCTTCGCTCACAATATCCATCAGATAATTGATCTGCTGGAACTCATCCTCTTGTTCCCCGTCCTCTTTCCCCTGAATGGAAAAAACCATGACCCGGAAAGGACTGTTATTTAATTTAAGTTCCAGCCGGCTGATTTCATCCTTTATCTCATCATAGGAATAAAATTCGTTCTTTAACAGTCTCTTTAAGAATTTTTCTTTTGGCTCAGACTTGACATTTAAATAGGCAGAATAGGAATGGATATGGTTGGACTGGAGGATCTCCTCTTTCTGCTGTCTGATCTCCGCCACCAGTTCATCAATCTTAATGGGCTTTAAAAAATAATTCTTAGCCCCCAGCTGAATTGCCTTCTGTGCATACTTAAAATCCCCATATCCGCTTAATATTATAAAATTGGTCTGCAGCTTTTCATTTTTTACCCGTTCCATCAGCTGCAGTCCATCCATGCCCGGCATACGGATATCGGTAATGACAATGTCCGGATTGCAGGACTTAATAATTTCATAAGCCTCCCTGCCGTCCTCTGCAGTGCCCACGATGGTAATGCCAAACTGCTCCCAGGGCACAACCGTAGACAACCCATTACGGATCGCCGCTTCATCGTCCGCAATCAATAGGGTTATATTTTTATTTGCATCCATTATTCTGATTTCCTCCCAAGTACAGCCAAAAGCTTCTGTTCCGCCTCCTGAAACCACCGATCTTCATGATTCACCAAAAGGACATACTGTATTCTTCCCAAAAGAGAAAGAAGATACTGATTCTCCGGAATTCTTGCAGCACTTCCGTTCCTCTCCAGATGGGACTTTGCCCCGTATTTCTGGCAGTAAAAAATCTCCTGCCGCAGTTTCCTTCTGTAATCCCGGGAAACCTGCAGTTTTTCATTGACCACGATTCCTGTGACCGCCTGTCTCCCGTTGCGGTATAGAATCCTGGTCTTTGTTTCATTCAGTTCAAACCCCATGGAATTTAAAAAGCCGGAGACCTTCCGGATGACCAGGTCCGGGTTAAAATCACCGGAAAACGTCATATCGTCACAGTACCTGGTATAGGAAATCCCTTTATTTTCGCACAATTTATTTATGGATTCATCAAAATGCTTCATAACCAGATTGGAAACCGCAGGCGAAGTGGGAGCCCCCTGAGGCAGAAAATCGTTGCAGCAACATAAGGCAGTCAGCATGGTTCCTACTGCAGGAGGATAATACCGGACGGAAAAAACGCTTTTTAAAACCATTGGAAATGAAATGCTGCCGAAAAAATCTTTGATATCCAGCTTCACAACCACATGCTTTCCTGTATGGACCCTGGCATTGGACACCACTCCTGCACCTTTGTGGTAGGCGGTGGCGCAGCTGGAGACCTCATACCCATCAAGGATATGATGCAGGATATTCCTCTGTATTCTCATCAGCATATAATCCGGTACCATGAGGCTCCGCCGCCTTCCGTCTCTCTTTGGAATACGGACGGAGCGGTAATGGCGTTCTGTATGATTGCTGAACGCATAAAGACATGCCATTACCTTCTGGTCCGGCCAGCTGGTATTCCCCAGAAGCCGGAATGATAATAGCATGTCCCTGCAATACTCCTTCGTGCAGTATTTCCATAAATCTGTCTGATACATCGGCTCCTCCATCGTAGTTATATTCTGAAATCGTTCTTATTCCCCCAAAAACAACAGAAGCAATACAAACATGATGCCGTAAGATGCGAAGATGTACAAGCCGCAGGCGCAGGCACATGCAATGTGCGGAAGTACTTCGCAGCAGATTACGGCCTTTCTCTAAACCATGAAAATCCCGGCAGCGACTCGCTGCCCGGCCGCAGGTTCATTACACGCGGAAAAACTATTGCTTCTGCTGTTATAGTTTTATTCTAACACAACTCCAAATTATTTTTAAGACTTATTTTTGCGTTTTTATGTATTGTTTATTATGTTTTCTTATCATAAATATCATTTATATTTTACCTATTGAATTTTATAGTACCGTTTCAGTACCAAAAACAAAAGTAAAAGCGAGGTTGATTAGTTAACGCCGGCAAATATGGGACGCAGCTCCCGCAACTGAAAGTGTTAACCATCACTCATTATCATGGATTCGATTAAGCAAGTTGGGATTCGCTCATTCCTTCCTGATCCATTGAGCTAAATCTTTAACATTTTGTATATTATTTTTTGTTCTGCAGACACTACTAAAAAGCGAAAGGAGCATCAATCTTGAATAGCAAAGATATATCTTCCAACAAACAGGGTAGTGCTACAGACAATAATGCCAGTAATAAAAATGTTACCCATACAGATCATCGTTCGAAAACCGCATCAAATAGTGATTATATTGATCCATTTTATACTCCTCCGGGTGAAGGCCCTAAACCTAGAATTACCTCCAATTAGGTATCATCCTTCCAGCACCTTTTATGCATTCCTGGCAGATCTCACAGTGGAATCATTTGGCCTTTACAATCAGCTTCTTGTCGTATACCATAGTTAGGTTTCTTACTTCTGTAAAATCTAATTTTACTGATTCATCCGCTTACCGCCCAAATTACTATTCATCATTTACTATAATTATGGTATACATGATGATGTATAAGGAGGTGCAGACTATGGATACCAATTTACTATTTGACGGATTTATATCTATAAAGAATCCCATTGCCGCACCTAAACACATCATACTTGGCTCCAACGTAACAAAAAGCTGCATCTTTTTTCTTTCCTTAACCGAGTAACCTTTTTCATCCACTTCCCATAAAACTTTCATCTCTGCATGTCTAAGATAAATCTTACTACTTTCTCCCGAAGAATAGGCTTTCCCTACAATTTTATTACCTTTAAAAATCACCGCCCCAACGGGCAGTTCACCATTTTTCAAGGCTATTTCACCCACTTGAAGCTAGTATCATTTTTTCTTCAACAGTCATCTATTTCCCACAATGCAATTTATAATATAAACTATTTTAAAGAATTTCCTACCAACTATCAATATTTAGTTTCCAATGTTCATTAATTCGTCAAATACGGGTTTAAATTGCTTCACGTATCCGCATAAACTCCTGTTCAAGTTTCATATTCACAATGCTCACGACCCGCTCATCATCAATCCCAATCCCTGAAGCTGATCAATCCTTATTGCAACATGGGCCATATACTCTACCAGTGCCACATGCTGCAGCTTACCTAATGATTTCAAATATTCCACTATTTTGCTTAGCTGAATAGGCCTGAATCCCTTTCTAGATAATAATTTACGTTAAAGTGTCAAAGTTTAACGCGCAAAAGCGTTGACAACTTTCCTGCAATGGATTACAATGGGGAATATATTTGCAAAAGAGAGGATACAAAAAACATGATCATTATTATGAAGCCTAACGCTTCCGAGGAAGCTGTTGGTAAAATAAAAGACTTAATTGAATCAAACGGACTTCAGGCCCATTTATCAAAAGGGACGGAAGTAACAATCGTAGGTGTTGTGGGCGATAAGACGAAACTCCAAGGCGCAAACATCGAGATGTTAGAAGGTGTTGACAAGATCGTTGCCGTGACCGAAACTTACAAGCTGGTGAATAAAAAATTTCATCCGGAAGATTCCGTTATAACCATTGGAAACGCTAAAATCGGACCAGGCCATCTCACCATAATGGCAGGTCCATGCGCCATAGAAAATCACGATATGGTACTTGAAACTGCTTTTGCTGTAAAAAAAGCAGGCGCCCAGTTCCTGCGCGGCGGAGCCTATAAGCCCAGAACCTCACCATACGCATTTCAGGGTCTTGAGGAAGAAGGGCTGAAATACATGAAAGAAGCCAGGGAAGCCACCGGGCTTAACATTGTCTGCGAAGTCACAAGCCTGAGGGCTCTTGAAACATCTGTAAAATATGTGGACATGATCCAGATCGGTGCACGGAATATGCAGAATTTCGAGCTTTTAAAAGAAGCAGGAAAGGCTGGCATCCCGGTTCTGTTAAAGAGAGGCCTGTCCGCTACCATTGATGAATGGCTGAATGCCGCAGAATACATTGCTTCTGAAGGAAATACAAATATCGTACTTTGTGAACGGGGGATCCGTACCTTCGAGACTGCTACCAGAAACACCCTGGATATCAGTGCCGTACCGGTTATCCGCGCTAAGAGCCACCTTCCAATCATCATTGACCCAAGCCACGCCACAGGAGTACGGGCTTATATTGAGCCAATCTCCAAGGCTGCCATAGCAGTAGGCGCTGACGGACTGATCGTGGAAGTTCATCCACGTCCATCCTGCGCCCTGTCCGACGGTCCCCAGTCCCTGACCTTTGAACAGTTTGATAATTTGATCGAAGAATTAAAACCTTACGCCAAGCTTGCGGGGAGGACATGTTAATGAGCGATGCCACCATTGCCTTTATCGGGCTTGGTCTCATCGGCGGCTCTATCGCCAGAGGGATCAAGCGCGAAGAACCGAATACAAAAATCATGGCCTACATGCGCACCCGTTCCAGGCTTTTGCAGGCAAAGGAAGATGGGATCGTTGATGTCATCTTAGACGGAATCGGAGAAGATCTCCGGGAATGCGATCTTATCTTCCTCTGTACTCCTGTGGAGTACAACGCAAAGTATTTGTCAGAAATCCAGTCCTTCTTAAAGCCTGGAGCCATTATTACCGACGTAGGAAGCACCAAGACGGATATTCATGAGGAAGTAAGCCGTCTTGGCATGGAAAGCAGATTTGTGGGAGGGCACCCAATGGCCGGTTCGGAAAAGACCGGATATGAGAATTCCACCGACCATTTGCTTGAGAATGCTTATTATATCATTACTCCTACCCAGGCTTCTACAGAGGAACAGGTAAGCCGTCTGGTGAGGATCGCAAACATGATCGGCTCCATTCCCCTTGTCCTCAATTATGAGGAGCATGACTTTATCACCGCAGCAATCAGTCATCTTCCCCACATCGTAGCCTCCAGTCTGGTGAACCTTGTAGGGGCTTCCGATAATGAAGAAGGGCTTATGAAACGGCTTGCTGCCGGAGGCTTTAAGGACATTACAAGAATCGCTTCTTCCTCACCGGAAATGTGGGAACAGATCTGTATGACAAACAACCAGAATCTTTCTGTGATCCTGGAACGCTATATTGCCTCGTTAAGTCAGATCCTGGGTGAGCTTAAGACAAATGACAAACAATCGATTTACCAGCTTTTTGAAACCTCCAGGGATTACCGCAACTCCTTTTCAGAAAAGGTACCAGGCCTCATTGCACCGGATTATTCCTTCACGGTGGATATGGCTGACGAAGTAGGTGCTATCTCCACCTTATCCGTCATCCTGGCCGCTAAGGGCATCAGCATTAAGAACATCGGCATCAACCACAACCGGGAGCACGGAGAGGGCACTTTAAGGATTGCGTTTTATGACAAAGAAACCATGGACAACGCATGGAAACAGCTGGAACGGTACCACTACGATTTAATTTCAAATTAAAAGAGAGGATTCCTATGAAATTCACAAAAGCCTCCCCTTTAAAGGGCGAAATAACCATACCAGGTGACAAGTCCATCTCTCACCGCAGCGTGATGTTTGGTTCTATTGCAAAAGGAACCACGGAAATCAGCCACTTTCTCCAGGGGGCCGACTGCCTTTCCACCATATCCTGCTTTAGGAAAATGGGAATTCAGATTGAAAACAACCATGACACTGTCATTGTTCATGGCAATGGATTCCGGGGCTTAAAAAAACCGGAAACAATCTTAGACTGCGGGAACAGTGGAACCACCACCCGCCTGATCTCGGGTCTTCTGGCTGCCCAGGATTTTGACGTAACCTTAACCGGTGACGAATCCATTCAAAAACGACCTATGAAGCGCATTATGGAGCCGTTATCCTTAATGGGGGCTGATATAAAGAGCGTAAAGGAAAATGGCTGCGCCCCTCTTTCCATAACCGGTAAAAAGCTTCACGGCATCCACTATACAAGCCCGGTAGCTTCCGCCCAGATAAAATCCTGCATCCTATTAGCCGGACTGTATGCAGAGGGTGAAACAAAGGTAACGGAACCTTATGTATCCAGAAACCATTCTGAAATCATGCTGAAATATTTTGGGGCCAACGTAAAGACAGAAGGAACCACCGCCTGCATCGCTCCCGCCGAAGAACTCTACGGGAATAAGATCGTTGTTCCGGGGGATATCTCTTCTGCTGCTTACTTTATTGCGGCAGGCCTGATGATTCCGGGATCAGAAATACTGATTAAGCATGTAGGTATTAACCCAACCCGGGACGGGATCATTCACGTTTGCCGGGATATGGGAGCTGATATCACTCTTTTGGAGGTAAATACGGATTCCGGGGAGCCTACTGCGGATATCCTGGTAAAATCCGGCTCTATGCACGGCATTACTATCGGCGGAGCTATTATCCCTACCCTCATCGACGAGCTCCCCATGATCGCCGCCATGGCCTGCTTAGCAGAGGGCGAAACTATTATAAAGGATGCAGCGGAATTAAAGGTAAAGGAATCCAACCGTATTGAGGTAATGGTAAGGAACTTATCTGCCATGGGAGCCGATGCCAGGGAAACAGAAGATGGCATGATCATCAGAGGCGGAAAGCCTCTTTGCGGTGCGGTCATAGACAGCAAGCTGGATCACCGGATCGCCATGACCTTTGCAGTGGCAGGGCTTTGTGCAGAAGGAGAAACAGAAATCTTAGGCGCAGAATGCGTGAATATCTCTTATCCTGGCTTTTATCAGGATCTGGAGAGATTGATGAAATAATATAGATCCGTCATACATTTATATCTGATTACAAAAATGCCGGGAGAACTTAAGTTCAACCCGGTATTTTTATTGATCTAAAAAACCTCGATTTGGCACATCTTCATAGCCTCTAACGAATTCTCATGGCTTTTTACAGTCACACCCGCACAGCAGGAGGAGTCCACCAGCACCGGAGTCTCAGGAAGAAAAGCTTTGACCAGCAGGGCATTGGAAATTACACAGATGTCCGTACATAAACCAACCAGTTCAATGGATTCATATTTTCTTTCTGTCACATATTCTCCAAGCACTGAGCTTCCAAACGTGTTTTTTTCAAAACGTATTCCCTGAAATTCCTTTAAGGAATTATCAAGCTCCCATCCGGCTGTTCCCCTGACGCAATGAACGACCGGAAGCTTTTTCCCCTCCTGAGAATTAAGATAATTCTCCTCATGGGTATCCAGGGTGAAGATCACTTCATCTCCTGCTGCCTGATATTCCTCTATTTTTCTTTTTACTTTAGGAACGATAGACACCGCCTCGGGAGTTCCCAGGGAGCCGTCGATAAAATCCTTTTGCATATCTACAACGATTAACAACTTTTTCATGGACAAACCTCCGATAATAAATAGTGATTATATTTTATCACATTTTTCTCTCATAAGCATATTATTTTTCTTCACATTTTTGCTGGAATTATTTTTACTTCTATAGAACGTACAAGGAGGTGAAATGGGACAATTTTTTTCTTTTTTTGTTATAATATTACGCTCTCTCCGTTCCCACTTTCGAGAAGTAGAATTTTCGCAGAGTCAAAAGAAATGTATGGATGGATGGCAATTAATATAGTATAATTTTTCGATAACAATGAAAGTTGATATGAAGATAATTTATATTGGCTTTGATCAGAAAGTAAGGTGATGAAAATGCACAGCAAAGTTGCAGCCATGTTTAATGATTGGGAAGAAGCTCTAATATGGTCATGTTTGCAAGGTCATATGGGAAATATTATCTTAGATAATGAAAAAAATCCCGCGTCTGCAATGATTGAAATCGGTGACTTCTGCTTTTTCGCAGGCCAGCCAAATACCGCCCTGTTTCATGATATAGAAGGAGAAAAGCTGCTCATACCAAAAGATAAAGCTTGGGAAGCACTGATCGAGAATTTTTTTGATGGACGAGTAAACAAAATATTTCGCTATGCAATTAAAAAGGAACCAGATGTTTTTGATAAAACAAGACTGGCTTCTTTCATTAATTCCCTCGATGATTGTTATGAGCTTCGGATGATAGACAGAGAAGTATATGAATTAGCTCGAAAGGAAGCATGGTCCGTGGATTTATGTTCTCAGTTTAACGATTATGCTGACTATCAGCGCCGGGCATTCGGGGTATCCATTTTACACAATGGTGAATTGGTGGCAGGCGCTTCCCCTTATGCTGTTTATAATAATGGCATTGAAATAGAGATAGATACAAGACCCGATTATAGAGGCAAGGGATTAGCGACAGTGTGCGGCTCCAAATTGATACTTGAATGCCTGGCACGAAATGTTTATCCAAGTTGGGACGCTCATGACTTACGTTCTGTTGCTTTAGCGGAAAAACTCGGTTATCACCTTTCTCATCCATATGTGACATATGAACTGATCGGCAGGCAGGCTAATGAGCATAAAGCGGGTATTCGGTATTTTTAGTATCGAAACCCGCTTTAACTTATGCCTTTATCGCCTTTTTACAGGATTTTTCCATTGAACCCTCAGATTATTCTTCTTTCTTTTCTGGTTCAACGTTAATAGTTGGTATCCGATCGATTTGTTTGAATAAGTAGGTTTCTCCATCTATCATAATTGTAAATGTCCGCTTTTTCCCATCATATAGTATCTTAGTATTATGAAATTTGGTACTATCGATAAAATGTTCATTATCCGAGCCTTTTGAATAAGTGCCTTTATCTGTTTCATCATAATCGTAGTAATAAAATGTATAGTTATTAACCAAGTCAAATACCATAGATGCGAAGGGAAGTTCTTCACATGTGTAAGTTCCCTGCAGAACTGGAAAATCCTTCATTGATTTCTTGTAATCAAGAAAAATACCAACTGCACATAAAAATAAAAAAACAAGAAGTCCTACCAATATTTTTTTATGTGTTTTCATTTTTAACGTACCCTCACTACTTCTAAATATAGATTTCTTTTTCCCATAGAACAACTCTCTTTATATGTTTTTTTATGTTAATATCAAATAATTTAGAACGTTTATTACAAACATAACTGAATCTCAAATTTTATGATAATTCAATTGTTGAAAGATCAATATCTTTTGCATCAATATATATTGCGCTATCTTTTCTCCGCTGCGACATATAATATAGATCGCTCTCATCGAAGTTATTTTCAAGCGTAAGGGCTTCATTCGACATCTTCGTTAATTGCCACTCATTGTCTCCATTGTAACCCAGGGGAAGTGAAAAAACAACAGTAAGGTGCTTAATGAAACCCTGCCGCCGCTCCTTTCGGGTAGACAGGCAATTTCTGACTTTTTCTAATTAACAGTTGACAAATCCATACAGACGTATTAATATACTGTTTAAATGATATAAAAATAAACCGTTGAAAAAGAAGAGTAAGCTTTCCAGGCAATATTTCAGAGAGCCGCCGGTGGTGCGAGTGCGGTATAAAGCTGATAGCTGAATGGACTTTTGAGGGCGGCCCCGAACCATTGTTCCAGTAGGGGCTGACGGAGACCACAACCGTTATTTCTCGTGGCATATATGTTAGTATATGAAAAGTGGACTTTTATAAAGTCAATTTGAGTGGCACCGCGGATTGTATGATTCGTCTCAAGTACGTTTTTTTGCGTACTTGGGACTTTTTTTATTTTCTGGATATCCGCTCACTCCCTCTTCATCTCAACGGAAACCATTTTAAGGAGGAAATATTATGAAAAAATCTATCAAAACCCTGTTACTGGCTGCCGTGGCAGCTGCCGCACTCTCCGGCTGTTCTTCTAAGGCAGCTCCGGAAAAACCTGCTGATAATAATTCCGTAACCCAGACTTCTTCTGATGCTGAGGCTGGAAATGCTGCAGACGGCATATCCTATACCATCGGTGTCGGACAGTTTGCAGAACATGGTTCCCTTGACAACTGCCGGGAAGGCTTTTTACAGGGCCTTGCAGAAGAAGGGATCGAGGAAGGGAAAAACTTAACGGTTATGTACGAAAATGCCCAGGCTGACGGAGGCACTGCAAGCCAGATCGTTAATAACTTCCTTTCCAAAAAAGTGGATTTGATCTGCGGCATCGCTACCCCAATGGCTCAGTCTGCCTATAGCGGAGCAAAAAAGGCCAACGTTCCCGTCATTTTCACGGCAGTTACAGATCCGGTTGCCGCCGCTCTGGCTAATGATGATGGAACTCCGGTTGGGGAAATCACCGGAACCAGCGATAAGCTTCCAGTGGAAAAACAGCTGGAAATGATCCGCAAGATTCTTCCCGATGCCAAGACCATCGGTATCCTTTACAGTACCAGTGAGGTAAACTCAGAAACAGCGATCAAGGAATATAAAGCCGCTGCCGCTTCCTATGGCTTTGAAATCGTAGAAGGCGCAGTGTCTGCAACTGCTGATATCCCCCTGGCAACTGACAGCATTCTGGAAAAGGTTGACTGCTTAAACAATTTAACGGATAACACCGTAGTAAGCTCTCTTCCGCTGATCCTGGATAAGGCCGGAAAGAAGAACATACCGGTATTCGGCAGCGAAGTGGAACAGGTAAAAATCGGCTGTCTGGCCTCCATTGGTCTTGATTATGTGGACTTAGGAAAGCAGACCGGAAAAATGGCCGCAAAGGTATTAAAAGGCGAAGCAAAAGCAAGTGAAATAAACTATGAAGTGATCAAGGAAGCCGCGTTTTACGGAAACTCAAAGGTTGCCGAAAACCTGGGAATCACCCTGCCGTCAGAGCTTACCGGCTCCGCTGCTGAAATTTTTACAGAGATAGCCCACTAGTAGTCAATCGGATATTCGCAATCCGCTTCGCTGCTTGATGAGGTTAAATACAAGGAATATAATTGGAGGAAGTTAAACCATGTCAATCATACTTGGCGTTTTGGAAGAAGGCCTGGTCTATGCCATTATGGCGCTGGGCGTTTACATCACTTATAAGATTCTGGATTTTCCGGATCTTTCAGTCGATGGAACCTTCCCTCTGGGAGGCGCTATTACCGTTACCCTGATCCTGGCCGGAATAAACCCGGTGGCAACGCTTTTTATTGCCTTTGCCGTCGGTGCCCTGGCAGGATGCATTACCGGCTTCATCCATGTTAAATTAAAGGTACGGGATCTTCTGTCAGGTATCATTGTCATGACTGCCCTCTATTCTGTGAATCTAAGGGTAGCCGGAAAGTCCAATGTCCCATTTTTTAATAATGATTCCATCTTTGAAAACAGTTTTATAAACCGCCTGTTTCCCGGGAAGCTTGCAGATATCAGCGTTGTGATTATATTAGCGGTCATCGTGGTGATCGTTAAGCTTTTGCTTGATCATTATCTAAAGACCCGCTCTGGCTATCTGTTAAGAGCTGTGGGTGACAATGAAACCCTTGTTACCTCTCTTGCCAAGGACAAAGGCATGGTTAAGATCATCGGCCTTGCCATTGCAAACGGCCTGGCTGCTCTGGCAGGTTCCGTATACTGCCAACAAAAAGGTTTTTTTGAAATCAGTATGGGAACGGGTACCATTGTAATCGGCCTTGCCAACGTGATCATTGGAACAAAGCTGTTTAAACGGGTTGGGTTTGTGAAATCCACCACCGCAGTCATTATCGGCTCTATCATTTACAAAGCCTGCGTGTCTTTTGCCATTTATCTTGGAATGGAAGCATCGGATTTAAAACTGATCACATCAGTGCTGTTTCTGGCTATTCTGGTGCTCAGCAACGGCAGGGAAAAGAAGGTGAAACATCATGCTTGAACTTCAAAACATCAATAAATACTACAACCAGGGAACGGTCAATGAGATGTGCCTGTTCCAGAACTTTAATCTTACCATCAAAGACCAGCAGTTCGTATCTGTGGTAGGGAGCAACGGCTCCGGCAAGACTTCCCTGTTAAACATTATCTGCGGAAGCATTCCTTTGGACAGTGGTTCTATCCTGGTGGGCGGCGTTGATATCACCAACATGCCGGAATTTAAGCGCCAGCGCCGAATCGGAAGAGTCTACCAGAACCCGGCCATGGGCACATGCCCCAATATGACTATCCTGGAAAATATGGCTCTGGCTGATACTAAGGGAAAGCCCTTTAATCTTCTTCCCGGCACCAACAAGCAGCGGATAACCTATTACAGGGAGCAGCTTCGTTTCCTGGGCCTTGGCTTAGAGGATAAGCTGCATGTAAAGGTGGGCGTTCTTTCCGGCGGTCAGAGGCAGGCCATGGCTCTTCTCATGTCCACCATGACTCCCATTGAATTCCTGATCTTAGATGAGCACACCGCTGCCCTGGATCCGAAAACTGCCGAGAATATTATGGAGCTGACAGATAAGATTGTAAAAGAAAAGCATTTGACCACCATTATGGTTACTCATAACCTTCGGTATGCAGTAGAATACGGAAATCGGCTGCTGATGATGCATCAGGGAAATGCAATCATTGATACAGAAGGGGAAGAAAAGTCCAATACGGATGTGGAACACATTTTAGAGAAATTCAATGAGATCAGCATTGAATGCGGAAATTAGAGAATTATAATTATTTCAATAAAAGAAAATCCGGCCAGTTACCTTGCCGGATCTTCTTTTTTATTGCCCATCTTTACTTTTCACACATCCACACAATCATTTCACCCTTACCCCGGTTATTCCAGCAGCAATAGGGAATCGCTTTAAACGTGTCATTTATATAGGAAGGTCTTTCTTCCTCATAGAGAGAATCACCTACCCTGGAATAATCAATGCGCATGCCTTCCAGTCCGGCACACATGGTTCCTCCAAGCAATGATTCGTCAAACTCTTCCTTAGGCGGCACCGAACTGTCAATCATGTCAGATACCAGATACTTGCCGTTATCCGCTTCCTCAAGGCAATACACCATAGGCCCTTTCATCAGGCAGATCTTCCCGATATTGTCACGCACCCTGGGATTGCATCTTACAAAGCGGAAAGAAACATCAAAAACCACTGTGATCTTATCTCCTGCCTTCCATTTACGGGTCAGAAATATGTATCCTTTTTCCAGGCAAACGGCTTCCTTAACACCATTGACACTTAGTTCAACTTTGCCGGAATAAGACGGTTTCCGGATCCCTACAGTAAACTCCTGTCCGTCTATTTCCGGAGTGATTTCCAGTGTTACATCGCCTTTTACCGGATAATCGGAACTGAGCTCAAGACCCACGTGGCCGGATGGCAGGCCGGCTTCAAACCTGCTGCCGATAAACAGGTTCACGTAAACCGTATTCTCCTCTGAAGCATACATATAATTCCCCAGGGAAGCAAGGGTCCTTGCAATATTAGGCGGGCAGCAGGCTACTCCGAACCAAAGCTGCCTTGTGGTCTTCACGTGGCGGTACGTCGGATTCTTCTCTGCGATCTCCGGGACCACCTCTAAAGGATTGACATAAAAGAAATGCTTCCCATCCAGTGCAATTCCCGCCAAAAGGGTGTTATATAATGCTTTTTCCACTATATCTATATATTTTCCATCCCTTGTGATCTGGAACATCCGGTTGGAAAACATGGCAAGCCCCACTGTGGCGCAGGATTCGGAATAGTTTGAATTGTTCGGCAGATCATAATCCGTGGTAAATCTCTCCCCATAGGATGCGGAACCAATGCTTCCGGTGATGTACATCCTTTTTTCCACAATATTGTTCCAGAGGGTTTCACACTGTTTTAACAATTCCTTATCCTGATATTCATAAGCTAAGTCAGCCATGGCGCTGTATAAATAAACCGCCCGCACCGCATGCCCTTCCGCTGTCTCCTGTTCTCTTAAAGGCATATGGGACTGGTTATAATCCAGGTCAAAATCCTTAAATTCCGGAAAGATAAAATTCTGGTTTTTTATGCAATCTTCGTTTAAAAAATAACAAGGCCTTTCCCCTCTGGTCCGTACAAAAAAGTCAGCCAGCTCCAGATATTTTGTCATTTTTGTGACCCGGTAGAGCTTTACCAGGGCCAGCTCCACTTCCGGGTGCCCCGGGTAGCCATGGATTTTTCCTTCTTCCCTTCCAAACACCTCACACATGTAATCGGCAAAATTACATACCACATCTAAAAATCTCTTCTTGCCCGTAGCCTCGTAATATGCCACCGCCGCTTCGATCATATGTCCCGCAGTATAAAGCTCGTGGCCTTCAAATAAATCAGACCACCGTTTTTTCCCTGTAATTGTATAATACGTATTCAAATATCCGTCTTCACACTGTGCTCTGGCAATTAGATCGATGGCGCTGTCGGCGGCGGCTTCCAGCTCCGGGTTACTTTTTTTAGCAAGAGAGTAGGCGGCGGCTTCCAGCCATTTGGCAACATCCGTATCCTGAAATACCATGCCCTTGTGCTCTCCCGTTTCATCACCGCAGGCAATGCGGAAATTTCTGATACAATAACTCTTTTCAGCCCCTTCTACCTGATCATTGATCAGCTCCCATTGAAAGGGTAAAATAACATCATCCACCAGATTAATATATTTATTCCAAAATGGATCATTAATTATAATGCTTTTTAAATCCGCAGTTGTCAATTTACCGGCCTCCATATCTTTCCTCACTCAGTAATTAGTTTTTATTCATGAATCCGCTGTTTTGTCCAGATTCTTTACTGACTCTCCCTCTATCAGGGCGCAGGGAAGAGTTATGTTTACATCCCCCACACTGGTTCCATGAATGTTTTCAAGCAGCAGCTCCATGGAGCGGTATCCCATTTCCTGAAGAGGCCTTTCCACAGTGGTGATTCTTGGTGTCACATATTGGACAATATCCCCATTATCAAATCCCGTTACTGAAATATCGTCCGGAATTTTAAGTCCAAGCTCTCTCGCGGCGTCATAAACACCCACTGCCATATCGTCATTCATTGCTACAATTGCAGTTGGAAAATCCTTTTTATTAAGAAGCGTTCTGGCTGCTTCCTTTCCTTCCCGGTACTTCCAGTTTCCGCATACAATGTTTTCAGGCTTTAATTTTATCCCTGCCTCGTCTAAAGCCCTCTGAAAACCCTTAAAGCGGAGGGCAGCAGGTTCTGATCCATTAAGCCCGTTGATCACTCCAAACTCCTTATGTCCATTGCTTATGAGCATCTGCGTCATCTGGTAAACCGTTTTCTCATTACTGTAGCGGACGGAAGAACCTTCCCCATCCGTATAGCAGTAGCAATATACCACCGGTTTTTTTATATCATGAAGCACATGGCTTATTTTGCGGTCATGCATGCCCACATAAATAATTCCATCTACCTGCATTCCAATTAAAACATCTACCGCCTTGTCGATATCCTTCTGATAATTTGAAATATGTTCAAACTGGGATTCTATTTTGCTAAGAAGCCTTAAGTTATTTAATATGGTATTATATCCTCTAGCTTCCGCAATTTCATTGATCCCATCAATGATATGGGCCGTATGCCAGACGGTAATGTCTTCAACAATTACCCCAATCAGAAATGATTCATTAGTCCGGAGACTTTTTGCCAGGATATTGGACCGGTATCCTGTCTCTTTTATTATCTTTTCTACTCGTTTTCTTGTTTCTTCACTTACCTGAGCCGTATTATTAAGCACATATGACACCGTTGCTACAGATACGCCGGCCATAGAAGCAATTTCTTTTAACGTCATGGTGAATATACCCCCTCTTTTTATTCTTTTTCCGTTCCTTATCCCATCACCCTATGGCAATCCATGTTCCGCTATCCTTTCAGACCGGAAGTTTTAATCCCCTCCACCAGAAATCTGGAACCGAATAAGTAAAGAAGCATAGGGGGCAAAATCATAAGAGATGATGCTGCCATAATTGACGGCCAGTTAATGACAAATGCATTACCAGAAGTATACATAAATGTTGTCATTAATGCAATGGTCAGCGTTCTCCACTTATCACTGTTAATATAGAACACCGGCTGGGTCAGCTCATTCCACCAGAAAACGCTGGACAGCACACCGATTGTGGTAAAGGTGGATTTTGACAGAGGCAGAAGCACTTTAAAAAACACTCCCAGTCTGCTGCAGCCGTCAATAGTTGCCGCCTCATCCAGTTCCTTGGGTATGGACCGGAAAAACTGCCGGAAAAGAAAGACATTATAGGGATAGGCAAAAAATGCAGGAATCATCATGGGGAGAAGGGAATCAAGCCAGCCAATCTTCCCGAACATAATGTACTGAGGAATAATCAGGGCTATATTCGGAATCATCATCGTTCCCACAATCAACGAAAAGATTAACTTTTTCCCGGGAAACTCCATTCTCGCAAGAGGGTAAGCTACAAGAGAGGAGGACATTAATGTTCCTGCCGTTGTTCCTGCCATTAAAAGAACAGTATTGCGTACATATAAATAATAGTTGGAATGAAAGAAGATATATCTAAAGTTATCCAGGGTCACATTCTTAGGGATGATATCAGAAGTGGTGGTGAACTCTGTTAAATTTTTAAAACCACCCGAAAACACCCATATGATCGGAGAAAACATGATAACAGCAACAAGGATCTTAAGAATAAAAATTAGAATCCTGCCTGTTTTTTTCTTTACTTTTGCTGAATTCATGGCCTCTCCTCCTTAATTTTCGTAATAGACCAGCTTTTTTGATGCTGCAAATATGCCGATACCAAAGCCGCAAGCGATCATAAACAGTACCACCGACAATGCACAGGCATATCCTACCTTCATATTGCTGAAAGCTTCCTTATAGATCAAAAGGCTCAGAACCTGGGTCATCCCATCAGGATCTCCGCTTTCCCCTGTCAATGGATACAAAAGTGCAAAGGAGCCATTCAACGCACTGATGCAGCCCATAACCGCATTAAACAGCACAATGGGGGAGATCATGGGAAGAGTTACTCCGAAAAACTTCCGGAACGGGCTTGCACCGTCAATATCACACGCTTCATAAAGTTCCCGGGGAACATCATTTAAGCCTGAGCGGAAGATCAGCATCATCTGTCCGGTGTTGTATGTAAACAGGGTAATAAAAAATACGGCAAGATAAATGGTACGTTTGTCATACAGCCAGTTCACCATAACATTTTTTGCAGTTAGCTGTGAAATTATGGCATTTAAAAGACCTGCCTCTTTTCCGAAAATGGTTCGGAAGGTATACGCCAGTGCAACCGTGGGAATAACGGAAGGAAGAAAATAACAGAACTGAAATATACCGTTTAACTTCTGTTTATAATTCAACAGCATGGCCATAATTACCGCCCAGATCGTAGTAACCACCATCATGACAACCGTAAAAAACAGTGTCACTTTTATAGAATTCCAAAAGGTTGGGCTTTGCAGCATATTTACGTAATTTGCCAATCCTACAAAATTTGAAATACCGTTTAATTTCCGGTTTGTCAAACTGACTGCAAACATAAAAACGATGGGAAATAAGGTAAAACATATAAATCCTATAAACCACGGGGCACAAAAAGCATATGCAGTCAGATGATTCATAAGCTTCTTCTTTTTTATTGGCTTCCTTTTCTCATTTTTCATAGCATTCACGATCCTTTCGCTTAAAGGCACAAATGATTTCTCCTTGCGGCCGCTTCACTTCCACTTTCCATCTGATCTGCGGCCGCTCCTATACCCGGCTGATTTATTTCATCTGGCCTTATGAAAGCTTAATAGCCAATCGTCTCCTTTGCATACTGGGAAGCATTCTTAACCGCATCTTCCGGTGTTTTCTGTCCTAATACCGCTGAGTTAAATTCACTGATCGCATTGTTGGTTACTCCGGAAGGTAAGCATGTATATCCAAATACGCCGGCTTTTAAGGAATCTGTTATGGCATCCCAGTTTTCTATTGTAGTTACGCTTTCCACTTTCCAGGCCCCTTTTTCTGCTATGGATTTGATTGCAGAAGGATTTCCGCTTGCCTTTGAGTTAATGGTCTGCCCTTCCTCGCCCATCAGGTATTCAATTACTTTAAAAGCTGAATCCTGATTCTTGCTCTTTGAATTAATGCTGTAAAAACCGGTATGTAACGTGTTATATTTCAGTTTGTCGGCAGGGATTGATGCTATATCCCAGTTAAAGGCAAGCCCGCCGCCGTAAGTTCCGATATTCCAGCTTCCCTGCCAGCTCATAGCCGCTTTTCCGGCTGCAAAAAGATCTGCAGTATCGGAAGAAGGTTCAGGCATGGTGCCGTCTTTGACCATTTGTGCCACATCAGAAACATAAGAAACCGCACCGCCACCGATTACCAGCTGTCCCTTAGCCGGGTCAAAAACCTGATCTCCTGCACCGCCGATACCTGCCCACCAGGTCTGGGTATTGGGAAGAGTGCTGCCATATACCTCAGTCGTGCCGTCGGCCGCCTTTTTGGTAAGCTTCTCTGCCGCCGCCTTATAATCTGCATAAGACCAGTCATTTGTCGGGTAGGCAATGCCTGCCGCATCAAACATATCCTGGTTGTAATACAGCACTTCCGTAGCTGCACACCAGGGCAAACCATAGGTACCGCCCAGGCCCTGAGACAGCTTTGCAACCGCATCAATAAAATCATCCGTTTTAATTGTGGATTTTGCCAGATAATCATCAAGTTGAATGATTCCTCCTACCTGGGCAAAGTTTGCAATGTCATTTTCCCAGATAACGTAAATATCAACGGAATCATTCCCGGTTGAAACCATCTGGTTCAATTTAGAGGAATAATCGCTTTCCGGGAACACTGTCACTTCCACGTCAATACCTGTCGCTTTTTCAGCCTGTACATACATATTAAGAGCTTCATCTTTACTCGGCTCATTCCAGACTGCAATGGTCACTTTCTTTCCGGCTTCGGCTGAATCCGTCTTACTGCTTTCCCCTGCCTTGGACTCAGTACTTCCGGCCACAGTCCCTTCCGGCTTTTCTGTTCCCTTGGCGCCGCAGCCGGCTAATGAACCGCAAACCACAGCTGTTGACAGAAGCAATGCCAGTAATTTCTTTCTTCCCATAATAAACCCTCCAATAAATTATATTATTTTTTATTTAAACGATTAAATAACTTTTTTAAATTTTGGCCGATTGATATTGATAACCATCAGCCAAACATTATCTATTTAATCGTTTAAATTAAATTCATAAAAAAATATACACCATAATGTACAATTTTAATATATATCCTTTTTATTTATTTGTCAATATTTTGATTAATTTTTATATAATTCTTTTTTTATTGGTGATTTTATATATTTAAAGGTTTAAATCAAAAAGTGTACTTATACCCTACTGCCTCTATTTGTCAATAACAAGTTTATATATGAAAACGAGGCAGGATTCCTGAAAATCCTGCCTCGTTTGCCGGTATTACGTTTATTTTATCTGCTCATCTCACTCTGAGGTCCTTTGTCATTATGGTCTTTTATAACGGTATTGGCCTCGCTTAAGTCAGAAGTAGGAAGATCACCTGGTATGGTATTCTTTAAAGCAGCGGCCGCATTGCCGTACTGGACTGCCTTCATGCAGTCCCCTCCGCTGCTTAAAAGGCCATAAAGGGCACCTGCAATATAAGCATCTCCGCTACCGATCCGATCGACAACATCAATGTTGCGGTATGGTTCTTCCTCGTAATATTCATTTCTGGAAGCATCGTAAATCACAGAGCCAAAGGTATGGCTCTTGGGGCTGTGCACGATCCTTTGAGTGGAAGCTACAACGGAAATGGGATATTCCTCCGTAAAGCTCTTCATCATTTCCTTAACGGTCCCCTCCTTCTTAAAGGTCAGTCTGGCCGTTTCTTCTGAGCAGAAGAAAATATCCACATAGGGAAGAATCTGTTCAATACACACTCTGGCTTCCTCTCCTGTCCAGAGATTGCCACGGAAATTCACATCAAAGGAAATGATGGTTCCTGTCTGCTTGAACTTTTTGATCATATCAGTGGCTGTCTTCCTGGTATTCTCACACAAGGCCAGGGTGATTCCTGTGGTGTGGAAACAGGTAGTTGCCCTATACATCTCCTCCGGGAAGGAAGAGGTGCTGATCTGAACAAAAGAACTGTTCTTTCTGTCGTAAATGACCTTGGGTTTCCTTGGATATGCTCCGTATTCATAATAATATAGCCCCAGCCTTGCATTCGAGCTGTTATCGTAAACAAAATAGTCATCGCTGATTCCATAGGAACGGACTTTATTCTTTACAAAATTTCCTATATCATTAAACGGAAGCTGGGTAACCACGCCGGTATGAAGCCCTAAAAGAGCCGCGCCTACGGCAACATTTAATTCTGCGCCGCCCACCTGTTTTTGAAAGGAATCTCCACGGACAAGCCGTTCCACGCCTTCCGGAGACAGGCGTAACAGCAATTCTCCCAGGCTCAGTAAATCAAAAGGTCTGTCACTCATCTTGAACTTTCCTCCATAGTTTTTAAAAGGGGAGTCATTGCCCAATGACTCCCCTTCTCTATTTCTTATCGATTATCTCTGAACACGTCCTGAACCGTCGCCGCCAGCCAGAGTATCAACGTCTTCTCTGGTTACCAGGTTGAAGTCTCCAGGGATGGTATGTTTTAACGCGGATGCTGCAACACCAAACTCCAGAGCACCCTTAAAGTCCTTGCCGTCAGCCAGACCGCAGATCACGCCTGCTGCGAAGGAATCTCCGCCGCCTACACGGTCAACGATAGGGGTAACACGGTATTTTTTGGAATGGTAGAACTCACGGGTTGCGCCATCCATGATGCATGCAGACCAGCCGTTGTCGGAAGCTGAGTAGCTTTCACGCAGGGAGCTGATCACATATTTGAAGTTAAACTTATCGATCATCTGATTGAAGATGTCTACATAACCCTGTAATTCCAGCTCGCCGGAAGTTACATCGGTGTTGCCTGGCTTAAAGCCAAGAACCTTTTCTGCATCCTCTTCATTGCCGATGCATACATCAACGTACTGCATCAGGTTTGTCATGACTTTTTGAGCTTTCTCAGAAGACCATAATTTCTTACGGAAGTTTAAGTCTACGGAAACTGTTACGCCATGAGCCTTAGCTGCCTTTAAAGCTGCCTCAGTCAATTCTGCTGCTTCATCGCTTACAGCCGGTGTGATTCCAGTAAAATGGAACCAGTCCGCATCCTTAAAAATCTCGTTAAAATCAAAATTAGCTGCTGTTGCCGTAGCGATGGAGGAATGTGCTCTGTCATATACGACTGCAGACGCTCTCATGGCAGAACCTGTCTCTAAAAAGTAGATACCAAGTCTTTCGCCGCATTTTGCAATGTGCTTTGTTCCTACGTTGTATTTTCTTAAAGCAGCTACCGCACACTCACCGATGGGATTCTTAGGAACTGCTGTTACGAACTCAACGTCATGTCCATAGTTTGCCAGGGAAACAGCCACGTTAGCTTCACCGCCGCCGTAGTTTACATCAAATTCATCTGCCTGAATAAATTTCTCATTATTGGGGGTAGATAATCTTAACATGATCTCGCCCATGGTTACAAGTTTTGCCATTTTGTATTCTCTCCTAAAATTCTATTATTAATTTTTATTATTAGTTATTATTATTTGCGTGCTGCGGCTACTGCCTCAACGAATTCTTTTGCCTTAGCTGTTACTGCGGCAAAATCTCCTGTCTTAGCGCCCTTTGTCAAGCTGCTTCCGGTACCAACGGCATAAGCTCCTGCCTTGATCCACTTATCAACGTTGTCAACGTCAACGCCGCCGGATGGCATGAAATCACCCTGAGGAAGGGGTCCTTTAAAGGAGCTGATCGCTTCCGGTCCCATGATGTTGCCTGGGAAGATCTTGATGACATCACAGCCGCACTCCAATGCAGTAATTGCTTCGGTAGGTGTCATAACGCCTGGAAGCATAGGAACTCTGTAACGGTTGCAAAGCTTGATCGTCTCAACATTTAAGCCAGGGCTTACTACATAATTAGCGCCTGCAAGGATTGCTGCTCTTGCTGTTTCCGGGTCAAGAACAGTACCTGCCCCAATAACAACATCTTTATTTTTACTATATTTTTCAGACATTTTTGCGATGAATTCAATTGGATTTCCTTCATCCATGGTCATTGTGATTTCAATAAAATTGATGCCGCCTGCGATGATGGCGTCAACTACCTTCTCGCCCTGCTCAAAGTCCTTTGCACGAACAACAGCGACCAGACAGTCTTTTTTCATCTTTGATAAAACCTGTTCTTTTTTCATCATCCTTTTACTCTCCTTCTTTAATTTCGTATATACGAATCAATTTCATATTTACGATTCCTATACTTGAAATATTAATCGTTTCCATCCATTTTGTCAACAGGTATTCCTTATATTTTTCCAAGAAAGCCTAACAAACGGGAAACCTCCATGCTCTTTTCGGAAACCAGCTTTCCCAAAGCCTCATAATCATTAGAAGGCTTATAAAGGCTGGACACGCTGATGGCTCCCAGCACATTGCCATCCCGGTCAAAAACCGGGGCTCCCACACACTGCATATGCTCCTCCATTTCTCTGGCATCAAATGCATAGCCTCTTTCCCGGACCTTTTTAAGTTCTTCCAGAAGCTGCCCTTTGTTTCTGATGGTTCTCTCGGTGTACTGTGTGAATTTCAGCCGGTTGATCATCTGCTCTCTGGCCTCATCATCGCTGTAGGCCAGAATCACCTTTCCAAGGGAGGTACAGTACATGGGATTTTTAGAACCAACGGTAGCTGTAGTAATAATAGGGTTTTCCGGTTCGAACTTACATATGTATACCACATGATGATCCGACGGAATCCCAAAAAAGACTGTTTTTCCCACTTCCTTAGAAAATGCCTTGAGCACCGGCTCAATGATTCCGATAAAATCCAGATTATTGGTATAGTTAATGCCGATGCGGTAGGCCATTAAGCCTATGGTATAATTCTGCTTTTGTCCCCTTGCCACATTCACCATGCCCATCTCGGCAAGGGTTGTCACAATATCGTAGGCGCTGGTCTTGGGCAGATCCAGCTTTTCACAGAGATCGTCCAGGGTAGCTCCCTCCGGTGTTCTGGAGATCAGCTTTAAGATCTCAACGGTTCTTTGCGTCGTTCTGTTCAGTTTCATGGTTTGGCCTCCATTTCTATGTCCTAGTATACTCCGGAAAACCGGAAAAAAGCAAGATTATTTTCGCATATACGAAACATTTGTAAGTATTTACAAAATACAAGGGATTTCATCTGATTTTTTACGAAAACAATAAATCAGGGATTGTAATATTTATCATAATTATGTATAATGAACTGGGTATGTAAATACTTACAATTACGGAGGTGATGTTTTTGAATATCTATGATGTTTCCGAACATGCTCACGTATCGATTGCCACTGTTTCCCGCGTCATCAACGGAAATCCCAATGTCAGCGAAAAAACCAGAAAACGGGTTCTCGACGTCATGGAGGAGCTGGGTTACACCCCCAATGTATTCGCCAGAAGCCTGGGATTAAATACGATGAAGACCATCGGAATCATGTGTGCCGATTCTTCCGACCCATGGCTGGCGGAGGCCATCTATTATCTGGAAAAGGAATTAAGGGGCAACGGTTACGATTCTCTCCTCTGCTGCACCGGCTATCTTCCCGAAACCAAGAAGAAGTATTTAGAGCTTCTGCGTTCCAAACGGGTGGATGCCATCATCCTGACCGGTTCCCATTATATAGAAGCAAAGCCAAAGGACAATGCCTATCTCCTGGAGGCAGCAAAGGATCTCCCCATTATGCTGGTCAACGGACAGCTGGAAGGGGAGCAGATCTACAGCACAGTCTGTGATGACCATGCCGCGGTCTACGATGCCACTTTACGGCTTTACCGTTCCGGCCGTTCTTCGGTGCTCTATCTCTATTCCGGGAATTCCTTCAGCAATTTCCACAAGCTTTCCGGCTATCGGGATGCCGTAAGAGATGCCGGTTTTATGATCCGGGATGAGCTTATGGTGCTCTGTCAAAAGGACTTGGATGCTGCCATGGAACGCTTAGATACGATTTCCCGTTCCGGAGTTCATTTTGATGCGGTACTGGCTTCCGAGGATATTCTGGCCGTTGGAGCCGTAAAATATGCAGACAAGGCAGGACTCAAGATCCCTAAAGATTTAAGCATCATCGGATACAACAATTCCATCCTGTCCAGATGCACGACTCCGGAAATTACTTCCGTGGACAATAAGGTGGAAGCTCTTTGCACTACCACCGTAAACACTCTGATGAAAGTGCTTGAGGTGGGAAATGTACCGGCAAAAACCTCCATCACTCCGGAGCTGATAAAACGAGGTACTACTAATTTTTAATTTCACATATTCAAGGAGGACTCTCTATCATGAAACAGTTTATGGACAAGGACTTTTTACTGTCTACCGATTCAGCAAAAAAGCTTTATCACACCTATGCAGAGAACATGCCTATCGTAGACTATCACTGCCATATCAACCCCCAGGAAATCTATGAAGACCGCAAGTTTGATACCATTACCCAGGTATGGCTGGGCGGTGATCATTACAAATGGCGTCAGATGCGCTCCTGCGGCGTGGATGAAAGATATATTACAGGGGATGCTTCCGACCGTGAGAAGTTCCAGAAATGGGCAGAAATCCTGCCAAGGCTGATCGGTAATCCTCTCTACCACTGGAGTCACTTAGAGCTTCAGAGATATTTTGGCTATACCGGTCATTTAAACGGCAATACAGCAGAAGAAGTATGGAATCTGTGCAGTCAAAAGCTTCAGGAAGATTCCATGAGTGTCCGCAACTTAATCAGACAGTCAGGTGTCAAGCTGATCTGTACCACCGACGATCCTGCCGATACCCTGGAGTGGCACCAGAAAATTGCCGCTGATTCAACCTTTGAAGTAAAGGTACTTCCTGCCTGGAGACCTGACAAGGCCATGAACATCGAAAAACCGGATTTTGCTGCCTATATGGCAAAATTATCTGCTGTCAGCGGCGTGGAAATTAAGGATTTTGCTTCCTTAAAGACCGCTTTAAAAAACCGCATGGAGTTCTTCACCAGCCAGGGCTGCGGCGTATCCGACCATGCGCTTGAATATGTCATGTATGCTCCTGCTGATGAAGCAGAGCTTGATACAATCTTTGCAAACGGACTTTCAGGCAAAGCAATCTCTAAAGAAGATGAATTAAAATACAAGACCGCCTTTATGCTGTTCGCAGCAAAGGAATACAACCGCATGGGCTGGGTGATGCAGCTTCATTACGGCTGCAAGCGTGACAACAATGCCATGGCGTTTGAAAATCTGGGACCTGACACTGGTTTCGACTGCATCAACAACTACGCCCCTTCCGCGCAGATGGCTGATTTCTTAAACGCATTAAGCGCAACCGATGAGATCCCCAAAACCATCATCTACTCCTTAAATCCTAATGACAATGCCTCCATCGGCACCATCCTGGGCTGCTTCCAGAGCAAATTCCCCGGAAAGATCCAGCAGGGCTCCGCATGGTGGTTCAACGATCATAAAACCGGCATGACCGAGCAGATGATCTCCCTGGCAAACTTGGGATGCCTTGGTAACTTCATCGGAATGCTTACCGATTCCAGAAGTTTCTTATCCTATACCAGACACGAATACTTCCGCAGAATCCTCTGTGAACTGGTAGGCGGCTGGGTGGAGAACGGAGAATATCCGGATGACCAGGATGCCTTAAAAGAAATCATTGAGGGAGTTTCCTTTAACAATGCAATAAAGTATTTTAATTTTGAAGTATAATCCCAGGGACTGGTGCCGCAGAAAGCTGCGATGACTGTTTTTCAGTGAACAGGTCTGAGGGAGAAGAAAAGCAAAAGGAGTTCGATCCTTTCAAGAAAGATCGAACTCCTTTTTTTATTTTACTGAATCACCTTAACTGGACATTTCGCTGCGCATTTTCCGCAATTCGTACATTTCTCATAGTCTATCACCGCAACATTGTTATCCATGTGAATGGCGTCAAATTCGCACTGCTTTGTACACAGCATACAGCCAATACAGCCAACCTCACACTTAGCCTTCACATCCTTGCCCCTGTCATGGGAATTACACTGAACCAGGTGCTTAGCCTTGTATGGAACCAGGTCAATCAGATTGTTGGGGCAGGAAGAGACACATTTGCCGCAGGCTACGCATTTTTCCTTATCCACCACCGCTATTCCGTCAACTACATGGATGGCATCAAATTCACAGGCTTTTACACAGGAGCCGTAACCCATACATCCATAGATACAGGCCTTTTCACCGGAGCCGGGAACCGCCGAGATCATCCGGCAGTCGTCAATTCCGTAATAATTGTACTTAACCTTTGTCTTATCGCAGGTACCCTTGCATTTTACAAAAGCAACCTTCTTTTCCATGGAGCTGGCGGAAACGCCCATGATCTCTCCGATCCTTTCCGCTACTGCCGCGCCGCCCACCGGACAGGCAGAAACATCTGCCTGGCCCAGTGCAATGGCCTTAGCCAGGGCATCACAGCCTGCATATCCGCAGCCGCCGCAGTTGTTACCTGGAAGCTCGTTTCGGACAAGGATCTCTTTTTCATCAACTTCTACTTTAAATTTTTCGCTAGCAATACCCAGGAACACACCGATCAATATTCCGATGATGCCCACAACGGCTGCCGCAAATATAATACCTGTTACCATTCTTTCGTCTCCTCCTTATTTAATTAATCCGGAAAATCCGAAAAATGCGATTGCCATCAGGCCCGAGGTAATCAGGACAATGGGAGATCCCTTAAAAGAATGGGGAACGTCATTGTTTTCGATTCTTTCGCGGACACCTGCCAGCATAACAATGGCAATGGTAAAGCCTACGGAAATACCGACACCGTTGACAACACTTTCCAGAATGTTATATGCCTTCTGCACGTTGGTCAGGGCCACGCCCAGAACCGCACAGTTGGTGGTGATCAAAGGAAGATACACTCCCAGCGCTTCATAAAGAGCGGGCATGGACTTCTTTAAAAACATTTCTACAAACTGCACCAGAGCCGCAATGACCAGGATAAATACAATGGTCTGTAAAAACTCCAGATGCATACCAACTAAGATACCCTTGTAAATTAAGCTGGTAGCAAATGCTGCAATGGTAATTACGAAAATAACGGCTGCGCCCATACCGGCAGAGGTCTTCACATTTTTGGAAACTCCAAGGAATGGACAAAGGCCAAGGAACTGGCTGAGCACTACGTTGTTGACCAATGCGGAGCCAATGGCAATTAATAATAATTCTTTCATCTATCCATCCTCCTATTCTTCTTTCCTGGAAGCAGCAGTATTTAATTCCGCTTCCTTTTTCGCTGCTTCTGCTTTCTTCGCCGCTTCTGCCTTCTTCGCTTTCAGGGCTTCTTCCTCCTGCTTTTTCCTGGTATCAAGAATGTCATGGTTAGACATACAGGAAGAACCGGTACAGGAAGCACAGTTGCCGCCGCACGCCAGCTTGGACTGGGAAGCGGAACCATTGGTCGCGGAAGGCGCTTTAAACTTATTCTGAAGAGCCGTTAAAATTGACAGCACAAAGAATGCGCCCGGAGCAAGGACAAAAATAGAAATATGGTAATCTTCCGGGATAATGGTGTATCCGAATATGGCGCCGGAGCCTAAAAGCTCACGGACAAGTCCGATGCAGGTAAGAGCGATGGTAAAGCCAAGTCCCATACCAATTCCGTCAAAGGTGGATACCATGACACCATTCTTGGAAGCATAGGATTCTGCACGGCCTAAAATAATACAGTTTACCACGATAAGGGGAATATAAATTCCAAGTGCAGAGTACAGGCTGGGTACATAAGCCTCTAAAAGGAGCTGCACAATCGTAACAAGAGTCGCAACGACAACAATATAAGCCGGAATCCTCACCCGGTCCGGAATGATGTTACGAAGGGCAGAAATAAGCATATTTGAAAATAGCAGCACCACGGTCGTGGAAAGCCCCATGCCCACACCGTTCACCGCCGACGTGGTAACAGCCAGGGTCGGGCACATGCCAAGCATCAGAATGAAAGTCGGGTTTTCTTTTACAATACCGTTATATAAACGTTCCATACATTTGTTGTTCATCTTCCCACCTCCTAACGGTCAATACTTTGATGCACGTAATACAATGCGGCATTGACTGCATTGGTTACTGCGCTTGATGTAATGGTAGCGCCGCTGATGGCATTGATCTCCCCATCACCGGCATTTCCTGATTTGGTAACGGTAAGGGATTCCTCGTTCTTACCAGCATACTGGCCCTTAAACGCCGGTTCCTTTGCCTTTAAGCCCAGGCCAGGGGTATCGCTGATCGCAAGAAATTCAATGCCGTTAATCGTTCCATCTTCCTTGATGCCTACCGAAATCTTTACGACTCCGCTGTAGCTGTCATCGGAATGAGCGGTGATCACATAACCCAAGACAGTCCCGCTTCCATCCACTGCCCGAAAGGCATTGTCAACACCAACTTTTCCAAAATTCTGGGATAGCAGTTCTGTGTTGCAGGCTTCCACCGCCGCTTTCATCTTTTCATCCGATGTAAAGTCAGCCGCTTCCGGAAATACTTTCTTATATGCCGCCAGATTGGCCGCCTCAGTTGCCTTTTCAATGGGTTCCTTTGTAATCTGATAAGCGCCGCCCAACAAAAAGCCGGAAATCAGGGTTATAACAAATAAAATCAGTGCGTCCTTCATAAATCCGCCGTTTTTCATCTTACTTTCCCTCCTTTCCAAATGCTACCGGTAGAGAGATCTTCTCAATCAAAGGCACCAGGATGTTGCTGATGATGATGGCATAGGAAACGCCTTCCGCGGAAGCGCCGAAAAGACGGAATAATCCGGTCAGCACGCCTAAAAGAACGCCGAAAAGGATCTGTCCCTTTGGAGTGATTGGGCTGGTCACATAATCGGTAGCCATGAAGAACGCACCGAAGATAAGACCGCCGCCGCATAAATGAGTCAGTACATACATGAGATCATGCTGGCCGAAAATAAATACGAATACAGCAAAAGTGATCAGATAAACAGCCGGAATCCGGATGGAAATCACTTTTCTGAACAGGAGGTAGGCTGCACCCACGAGCAGGGCAATTACAGACACCTCACCAATGGTTCCCGAAATTTTACCGATGAACATAGATGTTATGTCAACTACATCGCCCGCCTTTAATGCGGCAAGGGGAGTTGGACCTGCAACTGCGTCACTATATGTAAAGTCCGTCATCTTGCCTGCAAAAGAAATGAGCAGGAAGCATCTTGCCGCCAGTGCCGGGTTCATGAAGTTCTGGCCCAGGCCGCCGTAAAGCTGCTTTACTACGATGATGGCAAATACACCGCCCAAAAACGGAATCCATAAAGGAATAGCCGGGGGCATGTTAAGACCCAGGATCATTCCGGTCACCAGGGCACTTCCATCGCTCACGGTAATGGGTTTTCCCATAAGGGTTTCAAATACATATTCACTTAGAATACAGGATAATACACTGATCAGCAGAATCAGCGCTGCTTTTACCCCAAACTGATATACACCATACGCAGACGCGGGAATCATGGCAATAGCAACATCCAGCATAATATTCTGTGTTGTAACCTGATCCCTGACATGAGGTGATGATGATACGTTTAACAATTTACTCATGCTTCCTCCTCCTACGCTTTCTTTCTGCTTGCCGCAACTTCTTTGCGCATCTCTTTAAATGCCTGGGTAAGAGGTCTTCTGGCCGGACAGATATAAGCACAGCAACCGCATTCGCAGCATTCCATGCCATTTAATTTAACAAACCGTTCCATGTCAGACCGTTCCGCCGCCTCCATGATCAGCTGCGGGACAATATTGCCCGGACATACCTTTACGCATCTTCCACAGCGGATGCAGGCGGTAGGCGCATTTCCTGCCACTTCGTCTTTTGTCATGCAGGTAAGGGCGGAGGAAGTCTTTGTAACGGGAATATTAAAGTCGAACAAAGCCTGCCCCATCATAGGACCTCCGGAAATTACCTTTTCCGGTTCCGTCTTAAAGCCGCCGGAAGCCTCTAACAGCTCGCTGTAGCTGGTCCCGGTCCTCACATTGTAGTTCTGGGGATTAGCTACGGCATCTCCGGTCACCGTGATGATACGGCGGATCAGCGGAATGCTCTTTGCAACCGCATTATAAATAGAAATTACCGTATCCACATTGTCTACCATGCAGCCTGCGTCAGCCGGAAGCATGGTGGAATTGATCTTTCTTCCTGTCACGGCATAGATCAGGGTACGCTCGCCGCCCTGAGGATATTTGGTCTGTAAAGGACAGACTGTGATCCTGGGCTCATCCTTTACAAGCTCCGTCATCAGCTTGATCGCTTCCGGTTTGTTGCTCTCAATGGCGATTACTCCCTTTGCATTATCAAACAGCTGCAGGATTATATTAAGTCCTTTAATGATACTTTCCGGCTCTTCTAACAACATCCGGTAATCAGAAGTTAAGTACGGCTCGCACTCCGCTCCGTTGACAATGATCGTATCGAGCTTTGATTCATCCTTTGGCGCCAGCTTCACATGAGTTGGAAATCCCGCTCCGCCAAGACCGACTACCCCTGCTTCTTTTACAAGGTTCCTGATCTCTTCTTTTGATAAGGTCTTTGGATCACGCTCTTTGCCGAATCCGTCCACCGTCTGATACTTTCCGTCATTTTCAATGATAATTGACTGGACCATAGAGCCATTAGCGACCAGTCTTGGTTCAATGGTTTTTACCGTTCCTGAAACAGAGCTGATCACGCAGGCAGAAATAAAGCCTCCCGGCTCCCCGATCTTCTGCCCAACCAGCACTTGATCACCTGCCGCCACCAAAGGTTTCGCCGGTGCACCGATATGCTGGGACAAGGGAAACACCATCTCGCCTTTTGGCTGCAGCACTTGTACAGGTTTATTTTCCGACAATTCTTTTCCTTCAAAAGGATGAATGCCGCCTTTAAATGTAGCCAGACCCATTTAACTAACCCTCTTTCTCTACAATTCTTGTACTCTCCTGGCAAAATTTCAGCATTTTGCCACCTGAAACAGTATAACATAATTTACAAACCGAAACAATGCATAAATACATATTGTATACTGTGTTTTATATACAATTCTTTATGTTTATCAGTGGTGTAACCAGGTATCAGCCCCCATTACCTCGTTAATTAAATAACAATTATCTGGAAATAAGATTCCATAATGTTTTCATAAAAACACAATTATTCGGTTATTTTTTTGTAATTCCTGATTATCAGCCTTTTTTTGACAGTGTTTTTAATTTTATACACTAATCTTCGTTATTTTTTTGTTAATTTTTTATAATATTTAAAGGTTTTTCTCCTATTTATATGTACCAAAATTATCATTAACTGCTTTATTTATTAGAAATTTTAATAAATAAAAAAGGAGCATTGTGAAAATGGAATCATAACTGACTCCATTTTCTTCAATGCTCCCCCTATGGGTGTGCAGCCGGTCTTTTGATTAATCCAGTTCCAATGCCCCGGTATAAAGCTGATAATATCTGCCTTTTTGTTTCAGAAGATCTTCGTGATCTCCCCGTTCAATGATCTCCCCATTTTCCAATACCATGATGGCATTGGAGTTGCGCACCGTAGACAGGCGGTGGGCGATCACAAACGTGGTCCGGTCCGCCATAAGGCGGTCCATGCCCCGTTCAATATGCTTTTCCGTTCTGGTATCCACGGAGCTGGTCGCTTCATCAAGGATCAGAACCGGCGCCTTTGAAATAGCTGCTCTGGCAATGTTTAAAAGCTGTCTCTGCCCCTGGCTTAAGTTGGCACCGTCTCCCTCCAGCACCGTGTCAAAGCCGGCGGGAAGCCTCATGATAAAGGAATATGCGGAAGCCGTTTTTGCTGCCTGGATCACCTCTTCATCCGTTGCATCAAGCCTGCCGTAACGGATGTTCTCCATGACGGTTCCTGTAAACAGATGGGTATCCTGAAGGACCATGGCAATATTCCGGCGTAAGTTTTCCCGCCTGATATGACGGATATCCACTCCGTCAATGGTAATTTCACCGCCCTGAATATCGTAAAAGCGGTTCAAAAGGTTTGTGATCGTAGTTTTTCCTGCTCCCGTAGAACCCACAAAAGCAATCTTCTGCCCTGGCTTTGCATATAGGCTTATATCCTTTAAAATCACTTTGCCGGGGTCATAGCCGAAGGTCACATTCTTTAGTTCCACAAATCCATTCATCGGCTCCAGCTCTGCCGCATCTTCGTCATCTGCAGGCTCCGGCTCCTCATCCATAATAGCAAATACCCGTTCTGCTCCCGCAAGGGCGGAGAAGACATTGGTCACCTGCATGGACATCTCGTTGATCGGACGGCCAAACTGCCTGGAAAAGGTCAAAAACACGGTCAGTCCGCCCACATCAAAGCCTCTAAGTACACAGAGAAGTCCTCCGATGCATGCGGTAAGGATGTAATTCAACTGGCTTAAATTTCCCATAACCGGCATCATCACGCCTCCAAAAAACTGTGCATGGATCATGTTGTTCCTTAAATCCTCATTGAGGATCTCAAATTCCTCTTCTGCCACATCTTCATGACAGAACACCTTTACCACCTTCTGGCCGCTGATGACTTCTTCAATATATCCGTTTACGGCACCAAGGGAGCTTTGCTGGGCCGAGAAAAACTTCTGGCTTCTTGACGCCACAAAGCCGCCGACCTTCATCATAACAGGTATCATGATTAAGGTCACCAAGGTCAGCCAGATATTTGTATATATCATAAGCACCACGGTACCTATAATGCTTAAGGCTCCGGTAAAGAGCTGGACTAGAGTGTTGCTTAACATCTGACCGATGGTATCCACATCATTGCTGAACCGGCTCATGAGATCACCAGTGTTATTGGAATCGTAAAACCGCACCGGCAGGGTCTGAATCTTGGTAAATAAATCATCCCTTATCTTTTGCAGGGCATTTTGCGCAACCGTCAGCATGATCCTGGATTGAGCATAGTTTGCAATTACACTAATGAGATAAACAATCCCCATGACCCCAATACCTTTTGCAAGGCCTAAAACGCTTCCCTTCCCGCCGGCCGGCGGTGCAATAAACTGATTAATGATGGGACGCAGCATATAAGAACCGGCTAACATCGCAAGTGTACCTGCAATGACGCAGAAAAATGCTGCTCCCATATAAAGTTTGTATTCATTTAAATAAGACATGAGACGCCGAATGGTCGCCTTGGCATTCTTCGGGAGGCTGCCCTTTATCTGCCCACCTCCTCTGCTCCCGCCCATGGACCCACGGTTCCTGGCCGGCTGGGAAGAGCGGCCATAGCGCCTTTTTAAGCTTTCAACTTTTTTCTGCTTATCCATTATGCACCCGCCTCCTTTTCCCGTTCTCTCTGGGAATAATAAATCTCCTGATAAGCCTCGCAGGACTCCAGCAGCTCTTCATGGGATCCCATGCCTACGATTTGTCCGTCATCGAGCACGATGATCTTATCCGCGTTTTCCACGGACCCGATGCGCTGGGCAATGATGAATTTGGTCGTGTTCTTTAAGGTGGTCTGGAAGCATTGGCGGATACGGGCTTCCGTTGCAGTGTCCACAGCAGAGGTGCTGTCATCCAGAATCAGTATTTTCGGTTTCTTTAAAAGAGCCCTGGCAATGCAAAGTCTTTGCTTCTGGCCGCCGGATACATTGGAACCTCCCTGCCCCAAATCCGTATCATACCCATCCTTAAAGTTAGATACAAAGCCATCGGCCTGGGCGCTTTCTGCCATGAGGACTACTTCTTCCATGGTAGCATTCTCGTCTCCCCAACGGAGATTTTCTTCAATGGTTCCTGAAAAAAGGACATTCTTTTGTAAAACCATTCCAACGCCTTCCCGAAGGTTTCTGATGGAATAATCCCTTACGTCAATGCCATCCACCAGAACTTGTCCTTCATCCGCATCGTAAAGACGGGGGATCATCTGCACGAGAGAGGTTTTTCCGCTACCCGTGGAACCGATGATTCCAATGGTATCTCCAGGCTCCGCCGCAAAATTAATGTGTTTTAAGACCATTTCATCCATTCCCTTTATATACTGGAAGGATACATTCCGAAATTCTACCTTACCCCTTGTTACCTGGGCGGATTTTTCTGCCGCGCCTTCATCGGTCAAATCGATCTCGGTATCCAGGACCTCTTTGACACGCCTTAAGGAAGCCATGGCCCGGGAAGCCTGCAAAAATACCATGGATAACAGCATCAGGGACATGAGGATCTGGACAATGTAGGTGGTAAAGGCCGTCAGATCACCTACAGGCATCTTTCCTGCGATAATGAGATTTCCTCCATACCACACCACTGCAAGGGTCGTGACATTCATGGCAAGCATCATCACAGGCATGCTGGTTACGACAATCTTCATGGCGTCAAGGCTGCCTTCCTTTAAATCCCGGTTTGTAGCCTGAAATTTCTTTTCTTCAAAATCTTCCCTGACAAAGGATTTAATGACGCGCACATTGGTCAATGCCTCCTGTACACCGGAGTTTAAGCGGTCGATCTTCTTCTGCATTACCTCAAAACGCGGAAAAGCCGCCTTTAAAATAATGAAGATGGCAAGGATCAGTACTGGAATCACCACTAAAAGTATTACCATAAGCTGCCGGTTCATGAGATAGGCCATAATAAGACCCCCGATCAGCATGCCAGGAGCCCGGAACATCAGGCGCAGGCTCAGCATTACCACATTTTGAATCTGCTGGATATCGTTGGTCATCCTGGTAACCAGAGATCCTGTGCTGAAATCATCAATATTTCTAAAGGAAAACTGCTGGACTTTATGAAATACATCCTTTCTCAAATCCGTGCTAAAACAAATGGAGGCCTTAGACGAAAAATAGGAGGCTCCGATTCCTCCCGATGCCATAATAACGGCAATGGCGATCATTCTCCATCCCATATTTAAAATGTATCCTACATCTCTTGTGGCGACCCCGTTGTTGATGATCATGGACGTCAGCCTTGGAAGCATGATCTCACCAAATACTTCCGTCAGCATTAAGAGGGGCGCCAGTATAAAGGCTCCCAGATACGGCCTGATATATTTCCAATATCGTTTCAAGTTATTAGTCCTCTCTTTCTGTCATGTCCTTTTCTATAGGAATCTGGGATAAATTATCATAAATGCGGTCCATGTATTGCCCCATGGCAGCCAATTCTTCCTTAGAAAAATCACGAAACATCCGTTCTTCTACGTTATGAAAATATTCCCGGCTATGCTCCACCATATGCTTTCCTTTTTCCGTCAGGCAAAGCTTATTCATCCGGTTATCTTCCTGATCCACGGCCCGGGTTATGTATCCCCCTTTTTCCAGCTTCTTTACCGATACTGCTATGGTGGCAGTGGACACATAAAGGCGTTCTGCTATCTCCTTCTGGGATGCATTGGAGTGGTCGGAAAGCATCATGAGAATCTGATGCTGGCTGCGGTACACCCCCGTCTGTCTCAGACGCTCATCAAGGATATAACGGTGCAGCTTCATGATCCTCATATATCTCACCATCACACCATGGGTTGGTGAGAAGTCTCCCTTCAATCCCTTATCCCGGAACGGACACATTGGTTTCATTTGCAAACAATCCCCTTTCTGTTAGCCTCCTAATAATTAGCTAATTAACTATATAGGAGTATATCACCTTACGCCCCGATTTGCAACCCGGTAAATTTTGAAAATTTTGTGAATTTTCTTACTATCATTACCCATTTTTAAGCTTCCATTCCCATGTCCCAAAAACTTTTACGACTACCTGCCCATAAGGTTCTAAATTTTTTATGGTTACAGAAAACGGATCTCACTTCTAACGCTTCACCCGCTCTATTCCTTTGGGAATCTCCATGGAATTGGACAACTTAAGCATCTGGTTCCCCAGTTCTTGGTACTCCTTGCTGCTCAAATCCCTGATCGGCCTTTGCCTTTCATATAATTCATGCATTTTTCCATTCTTTAATGAAAAGCTTTCCGGTGTATGATACTGTAATTCAAAAATCTGGCCGCCAGGTGAGCGCAAGGTGGTGTTGATTCCCTTATAAGGACTCTGCCTGTCAAGCCAGTAATTTTTAATTTCAATCGTATGATACCCTGATTCCCAATAAAGCTCCATAGCGGTTAATGCTTTCTCCGCAAGCTCTTCCGCGGGAGCCGTATAGGTATATCTCAATATGTCCTTTACATCGTACACACGGAAATCCCGGCCATATTTTCTTTGAATCTTTTCCAAATAGGAATCCCTGGATTTTATGCGGTTTTCCACACCTGCCATATCCATTCCTGTCCGCCTTGCCATTGCCCTGACCTGCTTTGTAATTTTAGGTTCACATTCCGCTGCCCTGTAGTAACAGTACATTCCTTTTATATGAGGCCTGATAGCCCTATAATCATACCGCTTTTCATACGGAAGGCGGTTCCGCCACATCTTCTCCCCGCGCATTGTTCTGAATTTCCTTTGATATTTTTTATCATATCTTTCAGTATATGCACCATCCCCTGGAATTGTGTCTATATTATTGCCTGGCGGGTCAAGGAAATCCTGCGGCCGGATATTTATAAAAGCGGAGGCCTGTATTCTATACAGACCTCCGCTTTCCTATTTCTAGTCGCAACGCTCTTCTTCATCCCGACGCCGGCAGCAATGGCAGCGGGGATCATTACACCCAGCTCTGAAACCAGCACAGAACGCTCTTCTTCTTTCCTCTTCACAGTCTTCACGCTCACGTTCGCGTTCACATTCGCGTTCGCGGCAATCGAATCTGTTGCATCTGCAACAATTACACCTACAGTTGTTAAATCTGCAGCCTCCAAAAAAGCAGCACATATTTTACACCCCTTTTTTTATTGATTGTACTATATTATATGGGACGCTTAGACAAGGTGTGAAAAGGGCTGTTTTGTACAGTCAGCCAGTCGGATGCAGCTTGTTCTTTTCTATGGATAAAACACTATAAAACCAAGATCTATATGGGGCTGGGGGCTTAACTATTCCTATTTAAACTTGAAGTACAATAATAAGATGGAGCCAAGTACAATCCGATACCATCCAAATACCGTAAAATCATGTTTCTTAATAAAGCTCATTAAGAACTTAATCACAAAGATAGATACAGCAAATGCAACTGTCGTTCCTATTCCCAGTATTAGTAACTCTGCGCTTGTAAAAGCAAAACCGAATTTCAGTATTTTAATTGCACTTAATCCAAACATAACGGGAACTGCAAGAAAAAAAGTAAACTCGGCAGCCGCCACACGGGTTACCCCTATGAGAAGCGCACCGATTATGGTAGCCCCTGAACGCGAAGTGCCGGGAATAATGGAAAGCACTTGAAACAAACCAATCATTAGGGCCGTTTGATAGGTAATGTCTGATAGCCCATTGGTATTGGGAGTACGGTTTTTGTTCCAACGTTCCACCAATATGAATGCTATGCCATAAATAATTAAAGCTGCTGCAATCACAGCAGGAGTATGAAAATATTTTTCAATATAATCATCAAACAGGATTGTTACGACCGCCCCCGGTATACAAGCGATAACTACTTTAAACCATACAGAAAAAGTTTCCTTCTTTATAACCGTTTTGTTCCTGTCATGGAATTGAAAGGGAAACATCTTATCCCAAAACAAAATTACAACCGCCAAAATCGCTCCAAGCTGAATGACGACAAAGAACATTTCTTTAAAAGCTTCACTTGCGTTTAATTGTAAAAATTCATCGACTATTAACATATGTCCTGTGCTGCTTATAGGCAGCCATTCCGTAATTCCCTCTACAATGCCAAGAAAAATTGCTTTAAGAATTTCCATAAAATCTGATTCCATTATTTTAAATCCTCCCTTTTGAAGTAGTGAAATGCTGTCTTTTTCGTGAAATGCGATTTTGTGCTGGATGGTTTTTTCATTATCAATCCAGATGAGGAAAGAAACAAGAAACCTATTGTCACAGCGAAAAAAAGCTCTGACACCTTTCGTGTCAGATGCCTGTTTTCAAGGGTTTATGGGCTTTTTACCACTTTGGATTGCCTTTTATTAAAAGTGCAACCTTTATCATCAACAGCATAAATAAAAATGCAGTTAAATAGGGCTGACGGGTCATAATAAAAATCAGTATTGCCAGAGTTTGTAAAATTATGGAGCAGGTCTTGCTGGCCCTTAATCCCTTTTCGCTTGCTATAAATTGTATGGCTAGCTCCACGGCTCCCAACATCCCCATTAGAATTAATATCACGAAATATGACGTACGGATTATTTTAGGAGTATCAGAGTAAGCAAGCAATGTTACAGAGCGAATAAAATCACCCTCTTGCTGACCATAAAACGGCAGGAATATAAATGCAATCGCCATTAAATCTAATATTCCGTACATCAAATTATTAATTTTATTTATATTAGAACGGTTTTCGGACTCTGCAAGGGTAATAAGCTCATTACCTGATAATAATTCATCAATAGAGACAGAGAAAACTTTGGATAAACATTTGAGAGATTCAATATTGGGATAGCCTTTACCGCTTTCCCATTTTGAGACAGCCGTCCTTGATACATATAGTTGTTCTGCAAGTTGTTCCTGTGTTAAATTGTTCTGTTTTCTAAGTTGTTGCAGTTTCTCATTAAATTCCACGGTAATCCTCCTGCTGCTTTTTTACTTTTATTCGTCCGTCAACAGTTTTTTCGCATTTCCCGGCAGATTCCCGAACAGTCATATATTCATTGCATCCTTTCAGGGATATATCTATTGTATTCGTTTAACCGAATTGTATCAAGCTAATAAATATTTACAATTATTAATATTTCGCAAAAAATCTGAATTTACATAACTGTGTTTCCAACTCTACTGCCATCATAGTCCGTTTTTTATTGCATTCTCCTTACTTCCAATATATAATAATTACTAAAGACTAATAATAGGGGGGCTTTGTATGAAAAAAATAAAAATTCTCTTGGTAACTGCCTGCATTTCTTTCCTCTTCTCCATTCAATCCTTTGCTGGCTGGGTACAACAGGAAAACGGACAGTGGAATTACGACCAGAACGGAATATTGGTATGCAGCCAGTGGATAGAAGATCAAGGAAGCTGGTACTATTTCGATGCAAACGGCGTGATGCTCACAAATACCACACAAAATATCGATGGTGTAGTTTATAATTTTGATGCAACCGGGAAATGGATCGTTCCAAATTCTTCCTCTTCGATCATTAACAATACCTACAACAATACAGCGATTGGATATTCTCTCCAGATTCCATCCGATTTAGACACAACCGCTTTTGACGGTAATTCAGAAACTTTTGATATATCCTCGCAAAACATAATAATCTCATTTTACAACCAAATAATACCTGAATATCTTGATCCTGCAATATGTGCAACCGTTTTTGAAGCGGGCTTTGTTAGTGGCATAAAAGGAAAGTTATCTTACATAGACAAATCTGATACTCAACTGGGTGAATTTGCGGTTACTAAAACTCGATATCTTTACAATGATGATATCAACCTTGATTTTTACAATTGCACCAGAGGCTATAAAACATTTGTTGTTTGTGCCTTGTACATACCTGAGACCCAGGGAAAAGTACAGGAAATATTAAGTACATTAAAAGAACTACGTTAATCAAAGGTTATAAAAATGCCCGCCTAAAATGGCGGGTTTTCTATTTGGAAACGTAGTATATGCGATTAATCCTTTCTTTCAAAATCATACAGCTCATCTTCCAGTCTTTCTAATTCAATCTCAATAATTCCATTGTCGCGGCAGGTAAAGGTATCCTTTGATCCTATCGGCTGTTTTCTCAAATTGTTACATTTGGGATATATATCCGTCAGGGTAGCATAACAGTACTTTTCCAATTTATTGAAACTTATGTCAAAGCAGTGCTTCTTAATTATTATTTCATCACCTTCTTCAAAGATAGGGCAATAATTATTCTTTTTTACTACTGTCATTTTAATAACTGTCTGAGGGCGGATCTCCATATCTATACCTCCTAAAAGTTAGATCTTGCTGTTATAATTTTTTGCTTCTGAGCTATAGGGGAAGCATATTACTTCCAATATCAGAAATACCTATGGATACAGACCATAAAGTATATAAACATAATCGGTATACCAATGACGAGGGAGATTACGGTTATAGCTGTCTTTGTTTTGCTTACTTCACGAAATAACTTCAGCAGTACCTTATACCCAATGATGCCGGTAATACCACCACAGACATTTAATATAACATCGTCTATGTCAGCAGCACCTAATCCAAAAACAAACTGAATAATCTCTATCGAAATAGATGTAGTAAATACGATCAATAGACTTTTACCAAAAACTTTATTTTTTAGCAATACCTGTAGATACAGGCCATACGGAATGAATACAACTATATTCCCAAGGATATTATGTCTGACCAAAGATTTCGATACATAAATATTCCCGCTTGTGTAATCCCAGATTGTCTTGAATGGTATCAAATTGTAACTACGCAATATTTCACTGCTGCTAGAAATAACGTTGATCCTAAAAAATAGATCAAGCATTAAGAAGACATAGAAAATTGCTATTACATAAAAAGCTATGTTAGATACCTTTTTTATCATATATTACCTCGCATCTACAAATTTAGCCAATGTCCAGCGGTTTGTACCATAGCTTCATATTCTGCATCTTTATAAATAGAATGCATTACTTTACCAAGTAGTCCTGCAATCATTAATCCAGACAAATCGTTATTCTCCTTTAAATAGTGCTTTCATCTATAAATAATCAGTTTTCATGACATAAAAAACTACCAGCTTAATATTGTTAGTTGGTTGTTTTTAGATTCAATTTTGTTGGATTAATATTATACTTATTTTCTATAATGTAAACAGTATACAATTTCACCGTCAATTACTCTGCCATCTGCAACAAATCCAAGTTCTTCGTATAATTTCTTTGCCGTTAAATTTTCTGGTTCAAAGCTCAAATAAACTTTGTCATGATCTGGATCTTGTCTCAATATTGACAATACGCACTGCATAGCTGCGCGGCCATACCCCATTTGCTGATATTTACTATCTATCATGATACGACCTATCCAATAATCTTTATCATCAAAATCCATGCCATACATCACAAATCCCACTAAATCACTGTCGTTATAAACAGCTAACGGAACACATTCAGGCTGCGCTTTTGCTTGTGCTAATGAATATACATTACTCGCAACATAAGCTTTTTGTTCATCAAAAACCGAAAGATTAATAACATCGTGAAAGTTATCACGTGAGATGCTGTTTAATGTTATCATAACGTTTTACCCCTCTCCAATTATTCAAATCTTCGCTAATAGAGTACCATTAAACTTGCAAATTATCAATATTAAGTTTTCAACGAATCATGAAGGGTTATCACAGCCCATAATGAAAATAGGGTATTGGCTCCGCTACTTTTTTTATGCTTGCTTTTGCTGTAGAATCGAATTAGGCAGGACCAAGTTTGACTGTACATTGGTGGATTTGCACCCCGTTTGTTCAACGTAAATGTTTTACCCTTGAGCACAGCATATTGTGGCAGCCTTTGGGCTAGCACGAAAAATCGCGTAGAAAAATTCCTTCAAAGTTCCGGCTTTCGTTTATCAACTTTTATCTCAGATATATTTGGTGCTTCTGGCAGAAACATCATCCTTAATTCTTATAAAATCCACTACATGTCCTCCTGATTATATGTTAAAACATTGTATCAGAGGGGCTTTGTCAATGCCTCGAACTTGCTCCGAAGTTAATTTGGTTGTTATGTATAGTATAATATTGTATAATAAAAAATATGATTACAACAATATAATTAGGAGAGCTAACGCATGAACAAAATATTTGATTTGCCCTATTACGCCGTTATTTTCAAATCAAAAAGAAGTCACGGCGATAATGGTTATTCCAAAACGGCACAAACAATGGTAACAGAAGCTGCAAAGCAGGACGGATTTTTAGGAGCCGACAGTGTAAGAGATGTAGATGGAATAGGAATAACTGTTTCATATTGGACTTCTCTAGAGAGCATAGAAAAATGGAAGTTGAACACTTTACATATGCACGCAAAAGCTTTGGGTAAACAAAAATGGTATGAAGAATACACTATTCGAATCTGTAAGGTCGAGTATGATAACTCGTTTCCTATTTAGCTTTCTGTTGCGACGAGATCGAACAACTGTCATATACTTTTTCTTGCCATTCCAGATAAATTAGTTATAATAATTGTAGTAAAACTCGGCAGAACATTTAGGAATCGTTTTATTATGGTAAAGATTATAATTGTCCAACATCATTTAAGGAGGTATCCATATGAGCCGAGGAATCCATGCCAAATTCAGGTTACTAAAAACAGAAAATGATATTGCATATTATGCTTATGGTGGTTCAGACTTCAGTTTTCCATATGATGAGGATATCTTTAACTCTCTTGACGGAAGAATTCAAATTCCTTTGCATCTTTTCAATGACCGTAATGCGATTGCAGATGCAATTGAAAATAAAATAATTCAGGTTACGCCCTGTTATTATGCCGAATTTAACTTTGAGAATTTCGATATATTCGCCCTAATAACGATTCAAAAAATGATATCCCTTTATCAAACGACCAACCAACTGCCCAAAGAAGGTATGTGGGTCTGTTGATATTTTTTCCCATGCCTTTTCCTTCCTCCCGGTCCTAATTATATTCCTCTTTCCATTCAAGCGGCTCTCCACATTCTTGGCAAAAGTTCTGCCCAAGCTCAATCTCATCATTTCCACACTCCGATCGTATCCATCTACTCCATGCCCTGTTTCAATTTTTATCTTTGCCATCTGTTCTCCTTTTCATTAACTATTCACCTATTCATCACATTCCCATCACATTTCCCTGGTATATTAATAACTGTAAGAGACCATCAGTCTTTTTACAAAACTACTTCATACTAAGCCGGCAGGACCTCCCGTTCTTGCCGGTTCTCCATTTTTATCAGGCAAATTCTAATTCTCCTTATAGTCTCTCAGGACATAATTTAGGAGAATAAAAAACTACTAACCTAATTACTGATAGCTAGTAGTTTTCTTTACATTTTCATTTTATTGGCTTCCCATTATGCTCATAATATGAATGAATCTGCCCATTCTTGCAATCCATTTATAAATCTTGTAGCATGAAAACCATCACAAACAGCATGATGAACTTGCAAAGCTAAGGGTAACATATATTTCTCATTTTCTTCGTAAAACTTTCCAATCGTAAAAATTGGTGGAAAATAGTCATATCCTTTTTGCAGATTTAGATTAAATCCAGTAAAACTTGTCCAAGGAATACATGAAACATTGAAAAGATTACCACTTAAAATAGGCTTAGAATTTACACAATCATTCTCATATTTCAACATATCTTTATGATAATTTTGTATAAAAACAGTATAGTCAAAATCATATTCCGTCCACACATTAGTAAATGTTTCAGTTTCATTATGAAAAATGGTGTAGCAAGGATTACTTGCATCATAATAGCCAACTTGTCCGTTACTATTTAAATCCATACGAAACTCTTTGTGAGAATTTACAACATGGGAAAGTCCAAATAGAATTGTTGGAAATAGCTTTAGTTTATTACACTTTACAGTTTTGTAGAGAGAAGTTATGTCAATGTTCACCGTCATACTAAATGTACAAGGTGAATTATTGTAAAATTGATCGTAAGTATTTTTTCTATTCCACTCATTTTGATTTATTATATTAAAGTTCATTATATTGCCTCCTAAATTTGTTTTGAATATGAATTTAGAAGGCTTTCTTGTTTGTGTCAACCATTTTATTACCTCCGTCAAATATAAATAATCTTCATGAGTAGAATACCAGAATACCTACCAACTATCAATATTAAATTTTCAACGAATCATGAAGGGTTATCACGGCCCATAATGAAAATAGGGTATTGGTTCCGCTACTTTTTTTATGCTTGCTTTTGCTGTAGAATCAAGTTTGAAAGGGAATCCCTTGATGCCTGTCTGAAAACCAAGACCCGGAATCATATCGGTGAGATTCTGGTCGCTGTAAACGGAACCCTTTCCAAATACCAACAGGATTTCCTGAAAATGCTAATGGATCATTATGATTCTCTGAAATCGCATCTTACAGAAATCGAAGTAGCATTGGAAAAAACAATGGCTCCTTTTGCCCTTCAGGTTGAACAGTTAAGCAGCATCTATGGAATCAATACCACTGCTTCCTGTGCAATCATTGCTGAAATTGGTACTGATATGAGCCATTTCAAAACAGCCGAACACATCTGTTCCTGGGCTGGTTTATGCCCTGGCAATAACGAAAGCGCCGGGAAACGAAAAAGCACCTCTAACATAATGCTCAAGATCTTTCAAAAAATTATTTAACATTTTGCATGCGCCTCTTTATAGCCAGAATCCCCACAACAAGGCCTGACAATAGTGCAGCCAATCCAAACAAGTATGAAAGCGGAATCAAAGCAAACGGTTCTACCAGAAATCCTTCTGCTGTCACATAACTGCCGATTATATTATATGCCACCAAGCACCCGACACTAGCTATAATAGAAAAAAGAAATGTGCCTGTGAAAAAAGATAACAATCTATCCTGTTTCCATTTTTTTGCAATATTGTTCATAATTTTTATATCCTCCGTATTTTTAACCGTTTTTATCTCTATGTCAATCTGCTTCAATTCGTCACGGCACTTTTCACAGGTTAATAAATGATCCTCAATTAATTTGCGGCTGTCCTCACTGCATACATTATCGTGATACAATGGGAGCAGGTCCTTTATTATTTCGCAGGTTATTCGCATTCTATTTTCTCCTTTAATTTCATTTTTGCACGATGGTAAGTGACCCTTGCCCAGCTTTCTGTTTTTTCAAATAAGCACCCTATCTGTGAAAAGGATAAATCTCCAAACACCCGCAGCATAAAAACCTCCTTATATGGTTCGCCTAAGCTATGAAGTTCTTTGTGAATTTTAAATACAGATTCTTTCGATAACAGGCTCTGCTCTATCGTTGAATCAACAAGAATATCTTCCGTCTCAGTCAAGTTTTCATGATACTTTTCTTTCTTTTTGTATGTGAAAAATGTATTTTTTGCAATTTGACATAACCACACATAGAGCTTGCACTTCCCATCAAATTTATCGATATTTTTTAGAGCCTTAAAAAATGTCTCTTGTGTTATTTCTTCCGCAATCATTTCATCTCTACTTATTGACAAAACATATTTATAGACATCCTTGAAGTAAAGACTGTATATTTCATTGAAGTCCGTCACTTTCTCACCTCGCTTTCATACATAAGACTACGGAGAATCGAATTCGTTACAATTATTTTTTAAATATTAACGTGTCTCTTTGACTCACTAATTAAAGATTACCCTATATCCAACTAACTATCTATAAAAAGAGAGCTTATTCAGGCTGCTCATTATGAGACCCCTGAACAAGCTCGAAATGATATTTTTAAATACATTGAATTATATTATAATACCAAAAGGATTCATTCTGCTCTTGGGTATATAACTCCCGCTCAATTTGAAGAACAAAATTAATAAAATCCGCTTAACTTTGTGTCTGCAAAACCTTGACAGCTCCAAACCTTTAATTTTTAATACTGTCTACTTGACAGGGAGCGGTTCATACTTCGAGTTAGTAGTTTTCTATATTTATTCATTTTTATTGACTAAGTATTATGTCATAATCTTTCTAACATATCATAACTCAATACCCGAAATACTTGACGAAACTTTTGAAACCCATCCTGCCCGATAATATAAATATTTGGCATATAGGACATTCTTTTTTTTGAGTATGCAATACGTTCCAAACCATTGTCTACAGCCGTATGGTTACTTAAAGCCACATCTACTTTTTTACTCATTGCTTCATTAATAAAGTAATCCAATGACTTTAGAGTAATCTACCGAAACAACGGCCCTTTTGACAGTCTAAATGAAATTTATAAAGTTCTTTATTTTTCACCTATATGCAGGTGCTTTATATGCAGGTTCTAATCCATTCTGCTCATTATAAGCATATTGCAAAAGGTCATATAATTCATTTGTGATAATTTCTGGTTTAAAATATCCATCAAGCATATTAGTTATTTTTAAAGCATATTCTGATGGTACAGGTCTACCGTCAATTTGTTTGAGTATATCTTCTTTCATATCTTTTAGGGTATCAAATTTCTTTGGCATAGGAAGGACATACATCTTTGCCAAAATACCAACTGCACAACAGCATTCATTTATTGAGGTCAGCAGAATTCCTTGAAACTGTGATTTAATCTCTATCGCTTGCTTATTGATAAAAAATACCATAATGATTTTCCTTTGTTTTTATTAATGTATTCCAGTTTGATTTATTCAAAAAACATGCCAAAAATCTACATTATGTAGATTCTCGGCATATAACTCAGATACTTTGTTCAATTTCTGCTTTGGATATAAGTAATTCCTTTAATTCCGATATAGACATATTTTGTTCTTCCAGTATTGTTGAAACTTCTTTAAATTCTTCCAATTTAATTTCATCTTGTATTTGTTTTAATCTTTCTTCTTGAGTCTTAATGGCAGTCTTATATTGCTCTATCGCATCTTGTGTACTTTTTAGTTCTTCTCGAAGTTTTTCAAGTGACGATTTGCGAACTCCTCTGGGCATTGATTATTGCCTCCTTTTAATTATTTAGATAAAAAGATTATTACACGAAGAAAATTTTTTAAACCATATCTTTACTTTACCTACAAGTTTAATCCAATTGGTAAAGATACTCTCTTGATAAATACACATAATAAGTATAACAAAAGCAGAGAATAAATCAACTAAAATTATTGTTACAAATTTTGACCCGCATACGCATGTAAATACAATTTCCCCCACATTTGTACCCCGCTTATAGCGTTTTACAGCACTTTATAACGGTCCGAAACGGTCTGAGACTGAAATTTTACATAAATAAAAAAGCCGTAAACCCTTTATTTAAAGGCATTTAACGGCTTTTTACATTGAGTGGAGCAGACGGGAGTTGAACCCGTGTCCAAAAACCAATTCCCTGTTCTTCTACTATCATAGTTAGTTTATTGACATTCCCTCCACCGCCCGGGAACTAACACCCTGACAGCTTCAGTAGCTTCATATTACGACCGTATGCTCAAAGCTTTGCAAACGTCGTTTCTCACATAGTCGATGCCGGGATCTTAAAGTGTGAGTGCCTTAAGGCCGACAAGCTGCATTAAGCAGCTAAAGCTAATTCGTTATTGTTAGCGTTTATATTTAGGTTTGCCATTTAACGCATCGCATGCGGATAGCTTCACCAGCTGCATAGCCCCTGTCGAAACCAGTACTGCCCCTGACTGGTACTCTTCTGGAGAGCATTCTCATACTAACATGAATGAAATCAATTGTCAAGACCTGTGCATTTCCCTGCCGCTATTAACTTGTGGCAATGCTGCCTTAAGATTCACCTTATTCCTTTTTTTGGTTTTTAATGCTTTCTCTTATCAAGCATTTCATCAAAAATTCTGTTTTAAACAGCAGGAAAAGCACACATCCGCTAAAATCTATTTCGCCTGCAATGCAGCCATTGTAAAATAATTATAGGGCTGATTAAAATGAGGAAGGAAGAAAATATCCGTCAGCTTTAACCGGTCGATGGTGACCTGTTCCTGAATGGCAAGGGAGAACATGTGTATTGCCATGGAAATATCATATTCCGAACATAATTGTGCTCCCAGAATGATGCGGGTCTTCTTATCATATACGATCCTGATTTTCACCTTGTAATTGTCATGATCAATAAAGGCCGGTTTTTGGGTATCCTCATAATCCACCGCCTCCGCATCATACCCCAGCTTTTTAGCTTTTGCATAGGTAATTCCTGTAGAGACCATCTTCAGATTCCAGATGCAGATTCCATTGGATCCCTGAACGCCGATGGATTCCAGGGGCGTGCCGCAGACATTATGGGCAGCCACGATTCCGGAACGGACGGCATTGGTAGCCAGGGCAATATAGTTTGTTTTTTGGATGGAGTTATCAAAAATGGTTGCACAATCGCCGATTGCATATACATCCAGGCGGCTGGTCTGCTGCCGTTTGTCAACTAAATACGCTCCATTGCAGAATAGTTCAAGATCCTCCTTGCCTAACTGGTTGTTAGGCTTAAAGCCGATTCCCAGTATTACCATATCAGCATGGTATTTCTTTTTATCGGTGACCACCTTTTCCACCTTGCCGTTTCCTTCAAGCTTTGTCACGATTTCGTTATAAACCACCTGAATGCCATGGCTTGCCAGGTTTTCGGACATAATATCTGAAAACTCCTGATCGTAATAGCTTGACAGACAGGTGTGCATATTGTCGATCAGGGTGACATTTTTTCCCACACGGCGGAAAGCTTCCGCTAATTCAACGCCGATATACCCTGCCCCTACCACAACTACATCCTTTATAGAGTCATGGTGCAGCTTATCAATGACATCCTTCGCATTCTGAAACAGCTTCACAAATTGGACGTTGTCCAGCTCTTTTCCTTCAATATCAGGAGATATGGGCAGAGAACCTGACGCAAGAATCAGTTTATCGTATTCCTGCTGGTATCTCTGTCCATACTTTCCCACAGCGTAAACAATCTTATTATCATAATCAATGCGGTCCACTTTGGTTTCCATGTAGACCTTTGCGCCCTTTTCTTCAAAAATATCTTTGCTGCAATAAAACAGGCCATCGGAGGAGTGAATCTGGTCCCCAATCCAAAGAGCCATACCACAGCCCAGAAAACTGATGTTGTCATTGGAATCAAATATAATGACTTTCTTGTCCTTATAATTATCTAAAATTGTATTTATTGCTGCCGTTCCGGCATGGTTTGCGCCAATTACCACAATGCGTTCCATAAATAGCCTCCTTAATAATTGTTTTTCTTATTATAACACATCGTTAAAATAAAAACAATTATTATTATCGAAATTCACCTGTTTTTTACGGCAAAACTTTACCTGCTACAGGTCATCCACCAGAGCACTGCTTTTTGCATAGGCCGTACTTTTCGCTTCAAAAAAATCAGTTTTGATCAAATTGGCATTGCTGTACTGATTAACCCATAACATGCTTTCCGGTTCCCTGTCATGGCCCTCATAAATCCGCTCCCAGCCAAGGCTTGCACAGCGTAAATTTCCCAGATACATGATATAGTCTGTGATCATTTCCCTTGTAAGCCCTGGTACTTCATCTCCGATGGCATAGCAGCCCCAGGTGATTTCCTGCTCACAGCCTTCCCTTATCATGCCCCGGTAAATCTCCACCCGTTCCCTGGTAAAAAGCTCCGGTTCTTCTTTTTCCAGTTCCAGAATGATATTGCGGAACAGCCACAAATGAGTGTTCTCATCCCGGTTAATGTAACGGATCTCCTGGGAGGAGCCGGTCATTTTATGGTTCCGTCCCAGGTTATAGAAGAACATGAATCCGCTGTAAAAATACACGCCTTCCAGAATAAAATTAGCCACAACCGTTTTCATGAAAGCAAATGCACTCTTGTCCTTTTGAAACTCATTGTACAGGTCGCCGATAAAGGTATTGCGGGCAAGAAGATGGGGGTCGCTCTTCCACAGATAGAGCACCTCATTCCGTGTCTGAGGTTCACAGATGGTATCCAGCATATAGCTGTAGCTCTGGCTGTGTACCGCCTCCTGAAAGGTTTGAATGGAAAGGCAGAGATTGATCTCATTGGCAGTCACATATTCTCCCAGGGCCGGTAAATTAGCGGTCTGGATGCTGTCTAAAAACACCAGAAAGGATAGTATCTTATCATAAGCTCTCCGCTCCTGCGGACTTAATAAGGGATAATCCTTCCTGTCCCTGCTTAGATTAATTTCTTCAGGTATCCAGAAATTATTCATCGCCTGCCGGTACCAGTCGCTTACCCAGGTGTATTTCATATTGTTAAAATCATTGAGGTTTGTTGTGTTGCCGTTAATCATCCGCCGTTTCCTTACCTCAATCTCCCCATCGGGATGAAATAGGGGTCTTTTTTTTAATTGTTCCATATCAATCTCTCCAGACTCTCTTATTTTATTTTCGTCTATCGTCCGCCTTAGCTGGAGCAGGCTTCGCATTCATCCACTTCCAGGCTTTTGGAACGGATGTAGTAAATGGTTTTTACACCTTGTTCCCATGCCAGGATATAAAGCCCCAGCACCTGACGGAGGGTGTAATCATTGGTTATATAAAGGTTCATGCTCTGGGCCTGGTCCACATGGCGCTGCCGGATTCCAGCCGCCCGTACAGACCAGCTTTGGTCAATATAATGGGCATTTTTATATTTCCAAAATGTTTCCGGCGATAAGTCCGGGGCCACCCGGGGAACCAGACCGTTCTTTTTTTCCTCCAGATAATACCGGTTCATGACAGGATCCAGTCCTGCCGTGGTTCCGGCGATCATGCTGGTGCTGCTGGTTGGCGCGATGGCGATGAGCCAGCCATTTCTTATGCCTTTTGCTGCCACCTTTTTCTGTAGGAGCTTCCACTTTTCAGAGCAATATCCCCGTTTATTAAAATAAGCACCTGTCTGCCATTCACTGCCTTCGTACAGGTCATATTTTCCTTTTTCTCCGGCAAAATCACAGCTTGCTTCAATTGCCGCGTAATTGATTGCCTCAAACACCCTGTCGGCAAATTTCAGATGTTCCTCTGACTCCCAGGAAATCCCGTTCTTTGCCAGCATATGATGATATCCGCTTACTCCCAGTCCCACCGGACGGTAGCGGAGGTTGGTGACCTTTGCATAGGGCACAGGGAAAAAATTCAAATCAATCACATTGTCCAATGCCCGGACCGCACTTCTTGTTAACTCCATCAGCTCACGATCGTCCTTAAGGTCAATCTTTCCCAGGGAAAGGCTGGCTAAGTTGCACACTACAAAATCTCCCGGTTTTGTTACGGTGACCACCACAGTCTCTCCGTCCACTGTCTGTATCTGCTGATCCACCTGGTCAACCCCGCTCATGTTCTGGGCAATTTCCGTACACAGGTTGCTGCAGTAAATAATACCGCTGTGGCTGTTGGGATTGGCTTCATTGACTATATCCCGGTTAAAGGTAAAGGGCGTTCCTGTTTCCACAGCGCTCTTTAAAACCAGGCGGATGATGTCTTTTATGGGAATGATCCGCTTGTGAATGCGGCTGTCGTTGACACAGTCCAAGTAGCGCTCCTCCCATTGGGCTCCATAAGAGTCCTCCAAGGCCCAGCCCTTTATTGTCAGGATTTCATGAGGGCACATTAAATACCAGTCTCCCTCTATATTCTCTTTTGCTTGCTTCCAGAACAGGTTGGGATAACAGACAGCCGGAAAAACATCATGGGCTTTCATGCGGTCGTCCCCATTATTGGTCTTAAGAGTCAGAAACTCCGGCAGATCCTTGTGCCAGACATCCAGGTAAACCGCCACAGCTCCCTGCCGCACCCCCAGCTGGTCTACTGCCACAGCCGTATCATTCGCCAGCTTGATCCAACGGATCACACCACCGGCAGCCCCCTTAAAGCCGCGGATCGCACTCCCTGCGGCGCGGACTTTTCCAAAATAAAGGCCCATGCCTCCTCCGAACTTACTGACCTTTGCAAAGCTGTCTATACTTCGGTAAATGCCATCTAAGCTGTCCGGAACGGTATCGATAAAACAGGAGGAAAGCTGATGGTAAGGCTTTCTTGCGTTTGAGAGGGTCGGCGTTGCCATAGTGACCTTCAAAGTACTGAGCATATCATAAAACCTCTTTACCCAGGTATCCCGGTCATCCTTTTCCAGCATGGCAAGATGCATGGCGATTCCAAGAAACATTTCCTGGGGCGTCTCTAAAGGTGCATTCTGGCGGCTGCGGATCACATAACGGTTTAGCAACAGTTCCAGACCGGAATAATTGAACAGATGGTTTCTGCTATGGTCCATATACGCTTCATACCGGTCAATTTCATCCTTCTTATAGTTCTCCAGAATGTAATCCCCGTAAAGCCCGTCCTCTGTCAGAAAACATATTTTATCGTAAAAGCTTCCGATCTTCCTCCGGTCCAGCTCTTCCTTTAACCTGGTTTCAAAGCGCAGCATGAGCAGTCTTGCTCCTATATACTCCCAGTCCGGTGCCTCCTGGGTTGTCAGCTCCACCGCTGCCTGGGTGAGCGCCTTAAACCGTTCACCAAGGTTCATATTTTTCTTACAGAACCCTGTGAATTTAACGGAGAGGTGACAGAGGCCATATGATGTGGAATCCCAATCCTTCCGGATTCCGTCTAAAACTCCTTCCAGCTCCGGCACCTCTTTAAAATATTCCAGGATTTCCTGTTTTCCAACTGTTTTTTCCATTTATAATTCCCGCCATTCCAAGTTTTATATTAATATGAATAACTGTTATTGATCTCATATGTAAAAATATACCACAACATATAGTTAATTTCAACCACCGAGATACAAAATGTTCGCCTCTGATTTATTTTCTCCTTTTATTATCCCCAAACAAAGGCCGTAAAATTAATTATTAAAAAAACGCCTGAAGCCTTACAAAGTAAGATTTCAAGCGTTATCATTGAAAGGAATTTCCTGGTCAGGAAGACTTAAAAAACCTTATCTGGCGCCGCGCACATAAGGCTTCCCAAGACTTTCAGGCCCGTGATTTTTATGAGCGGAACCCAACAGTGCCGCTAACGTGATCAGATAAGGAAGCATGGACAATGCCTGGGAGGGAAGGGGAACTCCCACAGCCTGCAAACGGATCTGCAGCGCATTGGCTGAGCCGAACAAAAAAGCAGCTCCCAGCATACCGAAAGGAAGGTAACGCCCCAGAATGACAGCCGCCAGAGCAATATACCCTCGCCCGGAGGTCATATTTTCCGAAAAATTCCCCACCTGCACCAGAACCAGATAAGCACCGCCAATCCCGCCCAGGACTCCGTTTAACACCATGGAAATATACTGGTACCGGTAAACCGGTATCCCCGCCGAATCCGCGGCGCGGGGGCTTTCACCGATGGCGGCAAAGGAAAGCCCTGTGTTTGTTCTTTTATAAAAAAATGATACTCCCATGACTAGAAAATATATCAGATAGGTTAGAATATCCTGATGAAAAAGTGCATTTCCAATGAGCGGAATATCAGCAAGCACCGGTATCCGGACTTTTAAAAGAGGTTCGATCTGCTGATAAGACTGTCCGCCGGACATCAGCTTATACAGGAAGCTGGTAACACCCAGTACAAAAATATTTATGGCAATTCCGCTGACCGACTGGTCCTTAGAAAGCCTGATGGACAGGACTCCGTGAAGCATGCTGACAGCCGCTCCTCCCGCCATGCCGCAAAGAAGCCCTATTAGAATGCTTCCCGAGAAAAATGTGCCTGCAAAGGAGAAAAAAGCGCCGGAAAGCATGACGCCCTCCATTCCGATATTCAGTATTCCGCATTTTTCCGATATTGTTTCCCCAAGCCCTGCATAGGCAAGAGGCACGGCCATCCGCACTGCTGCCGACAAAAAGGCAGTCAGAAAACTGGCGGTTAGTATCTGATGTATCATCTAGTTCCCCTCCTTTGCTCTCATTTTGCCCGTAAGAAGCTCTCTGCCCAGGATAAGCAGTACAATAAATCCGATCAGAAAGTCTACAATCGCAGAGGGAATCCCCATCTGCCTTTGCATGGAGTTTGCGCCTACTTCCAATGCCGCAAATAAAACAGAAACAAAAAGCACGCCACCCGGGTGATTGAAAGCCAAAAGAGTTATAAGGATTGCCGTATAGCCACAGCCTCCTGAAATTCCCTCAAGCAGCTTTTTCTGGACTCCCAGTACCTCCACAGCCCCCGCAATTCCCGCCAGGCCTCCGCTTAACACCGCTGACAGGATTATATTCTTCACCACGGAAATGCCGCTGCATGCTGCTGCCCGTTTATTAAAGCCCACAGCTTTGAATTCATAGCCTGAGGTCGTCTTTTCCATGAGAAACCATACAAAGAGCACGGCTCCAAGGGCTATAAAGATGCCAGTATGAACTCTGGTCGGCTTAAGAAAACGTAAAAGTGTAACAGATGCATCTATTTTTTCAGATTGAGGAATGCTTCCTGCCGGATCCATGAGAAAGGTGCGGACTGCGATTCCCAAGAGATTCACGGAAATATAGTTAAGCATAATGGTGCATATGATTTCTGATATTCCAAGCTTTGCCTTTAGTAAGGCTGCTATAAGAGCCCATAATCCTCCAAAGATAAATCCGCAGCCAATGGCAAGAATGATCCGGAAAACCCCGGTCACACCGGTGGCATTTAAAGCTACCCAGGCAGATGCAAGAGCTCCTATGTAGAATTGTCCTTCCGCACCGATATTAAAAAATCCGGTCCGAAAGGCCACCGAACAGCCAAGTCCGGTGAGAATCAAAGGAGTCGCTTTTACAAACACTTCCCCGAAACCGCTCACATTGCCGAAGATTCCGTTAAAAAACATCCGGCTTGCCGTGAAAGGATCGGCTCCTGATAAAATGACAAGAATGGCCGCCACAGCTATGGAAATGAACACGATCTTCGCCATTTCCACAGCCTTCCATTTTTTCATGTGATTCATGGCGTTCCTCCTTTATCCGTCACTCCGCCCATGTAAAGCCCGATTTTAAATACATCCGCTTCTTTCCTGTCAAGGATCCCCATAATCCGGCCTTCAAACATCACTGCGATCCGGTCGCTTAAGGAAAGGATCTCATCTAAATCTGCAGAAATGAGCAAAACGCTTTTCCCCTGGTTCTTCTGCTTAATAAGTGTCTGATGTACAAATTCCGTCGCTCCGATGTCCAGCCCTCTGGTAGGCTGGCTGGCCACAATGAGCCTGGCCTCCTGGGATATCTCACGGGACAAGATTACCTTTTGCTGGTTTCCGCCGCTCATAAGCTTTACCGGCGTTCTTGTCCCGCTTTTTCCTGATGTGCGGATTCCATACTCTGCAACGGCTTCTAAAGCCCGGTTCTCTGCCTTTTTATAATCCAGAATCCATCTTTTAGAGAAAGGAGCCCGGTTGTAAGTGCGCAGGATCATGTTTTCCGTTACAGTCATATCCACAACCAGACTGTCCTTGTGCCGGTCATCGGATATATAGGAAATGCCCTTATGAAAACGATCTCTCACAGACCGGCTGTCAATGGCCTCCCCATCAAAGGCGATGCTTCCCCCCGTATGCTTACAGATTCCCGTGATCACCTCGGCAAGCTCCTTCTGCCCGTTACCTTCCACTCCGGCGATTCCAAGGATCTCTCCTTTATATACCGTAAGGCAGATATTATCCAAAGCCTTTTTGCTTCCACGCTTTTTTGATAAAGAAATGCCTTCAAGGCTTAATGCTGCTTCCTTTGACGTTTTTTTCCTTTCCTCCGTTTTAGCAGAAAGCGGTCTGCCGATCATGAAGGCAGATAATTCCTCGGGCGTGGTATCTGACGTGACTAAATTATTCACTGACTTTCCATCTCTCAAAATGGTAACTCTGTCGCTGATTGCCATGATCTCACTCAAGCGATGGGTAATGATGATAATTCCGTGCCCCTCATCCTTTAACCGCCTTAATACATGAAAGAAATTTTCTGTTTCCTGAGGAGTCAAAACTCCTGTGGGTTCATCTAATATAAGTAAGTCGGCCTTCCGGTATAAAGCCTTTAAAATCTCCACCCTCTGCTGTTCTCCTACGGATAAGCTGCCAACCTGTTCGTCAGGCTTTACATAAAGGCCGTATTTTTCTACCAGCAAACAGATTTCTTCTGAGGCTCTTTTTCTGTCAAGAACCTCTCTCTTACCGCCGGATCCAAGAATAATGTTATCAAGCACTGTCATTCGGTTTACAAGAGAAAAATGCTGATGGACCATGCCGATCCCCTGGCTTATGGCATCGGCCGGAGACTTAAACTGAACTGCCTCTCCTTTATAGAGAATCTCCCCACCGTCTGACTGGTAAATGCCGAATAATATGTTCATCAGCGTGGTCTTCCCGGCTCCATTTTCCCCCAGAAGGGCATGGATCTCCCCTTTTTCCACAGACAGGCTTACATCCTCATTGGCATACACGCCGGAAAATGCCTTTGTAATATGTTTCATCTCCAATAATGGCATATGAATGCTCCCTATCTGACCTTTGTATCACATGGCACAGTAAATTCTCCGGCTGCAATGGCAGATACCTTTTTCTCAATTTCAGCCTTCACCTCATCCGGAACTTTGTCTTCCAGCTCGTGGTATGAGGCAATGCTCACCGCACCTTCTTTCATGCCAAGTTCATAGATTGCTCCTGCAAAGCTTCCATCTGACACCGTCTGAAATGCAGTTTCAATCACCTTGGGGATGTGGTATACGGAAGAAGAAAGCACTGTTTCCGGAGCCAGTCCATTCTGGTCATAGGAATCGCCGGTTGCATAGACGTTTGCTTCCTTTGCCGCATTAATGGCTCCTGTACCGGATTCATTGGCGCAATGACCTATGACATCGGCTCCGTTGTCAATCATGGCCTGGGCAGCTTCTTTTCCCAGAGCCGTATCCGTAAAGGAACCGGTCCAGGCGGTCTGGACTTCAATGTCTGGGTTCACAGACTTCGCTCCATCCTCAAAACCATTCATGATCTTAACAAGAGACGAGCCCTGAATGGGTCCTACAAAACCAATTTTATTGCTTTTTGTCATTCCTGCTGCAAGCATTCCCATGATGTAACCGCCCTCTTCGCATTTAGTGACATAGGATGCCACATTGTCGGCGGATACTTCACCCTCTGTTACAATGAATTTTGTATCCGGATACTGTTCTGCCACTTCTACGGCAGGATCACCGAACTCATAGCCGTGACCGATTACCACGTCATAGCCATTGGCGGCATAATCGGCAAATGCGGCCTCAATGTCATCAGGAGTCAGATTTTCCGTATAAGCGGTCTCACAGCCATAATCGGATTCCAGAAGCTTTAATCCTTCATAAGCAGACTGGCACCAGCCCATGTCATTTGCCGCGCCGGAAAGACAAAGCGCTACCTTGAAAGTTTTAGAGGTCTCGGAGGCTTTAGAAGTCTCTGTAGTCTCAGAGGTTTCAGAGGTTTTAGAGGTCTCCGCTTTTGTCTCTGCCTTTTTACCGCAGCCAGCTAAGGATGCGGCCGCCATGGATGCAGCAAGAACCAGGGCTGCCAGCTTTTTCATGTTTTTCATAATAATTCTCCTCTCGTGTTGTCAATTGGGTCGTTGTGTTATGGTTTCAATATCCGGATCTGGGTATGGGTGATATAATTGGAGCTTTGGTTTTCCACAAACTGATCCAGAATATTAAAGTTAATGGTAAGATCTTCAAAATCCAGATCCGGTCTTGCTTTCCGGATGCGCCTGATGGTAGCGGGAACCGTCTCATAAGAACCAAGGTGATAGCCGCACAGAAAATCACCGGCGGGGATTTTACGGATCTGGTTCTCTCTCAAATTCTCCGGCAAAGGCTCCCCAGAGGGATATAAATAGGCTCCGAAATATTTCCTCTCCCCCTGGTAAAAGGCAATGGTAGGATAAAAATAGAAGGAGTTCTGCCGGTAGATCAATTCTTCCTCTCCAATTGCAATATAGGCCCTGTCTTCAAAATGGCGGATGGTGACTTCATCCGTAAGGATATTTTTCATCTCCTCTTCAATAAACCGAAGCTTTCTCTGAATGGCTTCATCAATGGAAATCAGCTCCATCCACTGCCTGTGAAGCTCCTCAGAGCGCTGCTTTAAAGATTCCAGGGCGGAACCGGCATGCTGTGTGCTCCGCTGTTTTGTAATTTCCTCCAGGGAATATCCAAGCTTTCGCATGTAACATATGGTTGCCAGCTCATAAATCTGGTCAAATTCATATTTTCTCCTGCCGTTTTTCATGTCCCGCATCCTGGGTTTAAATATGTCTACGCTGTCATAATAATACAGGGTCTGTATATTCAGCCCGAAAAGGGAGCTCATCTCTCCAATAGATAAAAAGTCCTTCAAACCGTTTTCCTCAACTTTCTATGATCAGGCGGCCTATAAAAACGGACGAAATGCCTCGCTTGGTTTCCGTATCACCCTTGTGCAAACCGCCTCCCCCTCAGAAGCCAGCCTTTTCTCGTCCACTCCGGTGATCAAGCCATCCTTATAAACCACTTTTCCATTAATCATAGTGAGCCATACGTTTCCTGTCAAGCCAACCCTTGCAAGGATATTTTTCGGGTCATGGATTGCTCCCGCAAGCTCCAGGACTTCTGCATCTATCATAAACAGATCGGCTGCCTTTTCCGGTTCCAGAGAGCCAAGGTCCGGCCTTCCAAGGGTCTTTGCCCCGTTAATGGTGGCGATTTTTAACATATCATAGGCAGACACACATCCGCCTCTTTCCTTTGTATGATATGCCTGCATCATATAAGCCGAGCGAAGGGCGTCAAGCGGATTGGAGCTGTCATTGGTCGCGGACCCGTCGCAGCCAAGGCTTATAAGTACGCCCGCTTCCTGCATAGCCTTGATATCAAGAATCGGGAAACCTCCCAGTACAGCCGGCGTAGGACAATGGGAAATCCCGGTTCCTGTTTCAGCCAGCAGCCTGTATTCTTCCGGCAGCACTTCCCAGTTATGGGCATACCAGACGTCTTTTCCTATAAAGCCGATATCCCTGCACCATTCCAGGGTGCGCTTTCCGTAGCGGGCCTTGATCCCTTCCGTCTCCCCTTCTCCTAAATGGGTGTGCATCCGCACGCCCATGCTTCTGGCTGCGGCCACGGTTTCAATAAATGTATCCGGCCTGCAGTTAATCGGCTGGCAGGGCGCCATAACGATCTGCTGCATGGAATAAGGATTGGGGTCATGGTAGAGACGGATAAGTCTTTCGCAATCTTTTAAAAATTCTTCAGTGGTCTCAAGCATATTATCTGGAATAGAGCTGCCCTCACTCCGGGGAAGAGTGTTGCTGCCCCTCCCTGCATGATAGCGGATTCCTAAAAGATTTGCCGCCTCCATCTGCCGGTCCACCGGATCCTTGCCGGTTTTCTTCGTATAGCAGTACTGGTGGTCAAAGGCGCAGGTGCAGCCGTGCTTGATTAAGTCGGCAAAAGCCGTAAGAGTGGAATAATAAATGACATCATTGTCAACGATCTGGAAGATCCGGTAGATCCGGTCTATCCAGTCCATGACCGTCAGGTTCGGATAATCGATGGTGATCAGATTCCTTACAAAGGTTTGAAAGAAGTGATGATGGGTGTTAATCAGTCCCGGGTATACAAACTTTCCTGTCCCGTCAATGACCTGTACGCCTTCTTCCTCAATCCCAGGGCCTATTGCTGTAATCTTAGGCCCTTCAATCAGGATATCGGAGTCTTTATACACATGGTCATTTTCATCGCAGGTTATAATAGCTTTGGCATTCTTTATCAAAAATTTTGAAGCCATGTTATCCCTCCATTTTCATTGCGGCACCATGCCGCCGTTTTAAATCGAGGTAATTATATATCCTATAGTAACTATAGGTTCAAGCTTGAAACGACAATTTATTAATTAAAAAAATTTATAATCATTTTGCATTTTTCTTATAAGCATACATATGGTTCTTATTTTCCGTCAAAAGCCCCGGCCGATTCTTTTAAATCCAGTTCTCCAAACAGGCTGTCAACCTCTGCCCTGTAATCTGCAAGGTGCTGGGACTTGCGGATCTTTTTGCCATGTTTTTCGGCTCCGTCAAACATCTGGATCATATAAGCCCACAATTCCTTCATCTTAAACAGGACATTGCGGTCCCCTGACATGATCTCTTCATATCCTTTGAGGACTTCGTCATGAAAAGATTTTAACTGCCTCTTATCCATCTTCTCCCCGTTCTTCATTTCCCCTGCCAGGCCAGGATTTGCCACCATTCCCCTTCCAAGCATGACACTGTTTATGGAAGGAAAGTCAGCAGTGAATTCCTTATAATCTTCTGCTGAAAACAGATTTCCGTTGTAACATAAGGGATTTCTGCTTAAAGAGACCGCCTTCTTCATTACTTCCCAATTAGGCTCATTCCTGTAAAAGTCCTTCTGGATCCGGGGATGGATGATCAGCTGCTCTATGGGATATTTATTATATATTTCCATAAGCCTCCCGAATTCTTCAGGGCTGTCCTTTCCGATCCTGGTCTTTACGGAAATCTTCATGTCCAATGAGGAAAAAATCTGATCAAGGAATATATCAAGCAGCTCCGGTTCTCCAAGAAAGCCTGATCCCCTGCCCTTGGAAACCACCGTGGGAGAAGGGCAGCCAAGATTTAAATTCACCTCTTCATATCCAAACTGGTTTAATTCCTTTGCCGCCCATATAAAATTTTCCCCTTTATTAGTGAGAATCTGAGGAATAACATGCAATCCCACGTTATGCTCCGGCAGAAAATCATTTTTTTCCCTGGAGGTAAACTTTCGGTTCTGGGTGGGCACAATAAAAGGAGTAAAATACACATCTACCTGCTTAAAAAACTTGCGGTGAGCATTCCGGTAAACATAGCCGGTGATCCCTTCCATGGGGGCAAAATAATACTTCATATTTCAGTCTCCTTTTTCTGTTCTTTCTATATCGGTACATTTTACCACAACAAGCGACAAATTCATAGAAGGCCATTTACAGAATCTGCCAAAGAGTGTTATAATATAAGACAAAACGCTATTATTCTGGAGGATCGATCATGACACAATTAAAGAACTTAATACCTGCAGCCGCCAAGGCCCTTTTACTTGCCGTTCTTATCTCCACCACCTCCTCTTCCGTCACATGGGCAGAAGAAGAAACCGGGCCGGCCTTTGCACCTCCGGTAACCAAATCAATAACACCAGAGATCGGACCGGGCATGCGCGGCAGCTCTAACTTTATCGTAGTCCTGGACCCGGGACACGGCAAGACCGGCGGACATTATTCCGGCTGTCACTTTGATTATAACGGAATTACCTACTATGAAGATGAGATCACCATGAAGATCGCCACCTATACAAAACAGTATCTGGAGCAGTTTTCCAACTATACGGTTTATTTAACAAAAGACAGTGCGGAAATCACCGTCCCCCTGGATCAGCGGGCCGCTTTTGCCGCCTCCGTGCATGCGGACCTTTTTGTAAGCCAGCACGTAGACTCGGCATTGGGAAATGGTACGGTGAAAAATGCTTATGGAGCCAGCTCCATGGCACCCAGGACCGGCCGCTATAATAATGATATTGCCATCCAGTCCCAGGAAGCCGCCAATACCATTTTAAAGCAGTTAAACTCACTGGGGCTTAACAACCGGGGACTGATCCTCCGGGATTCAGAGAACGGAACCTTATTTCCCGACGGAAGCCAGGCCGATTACTATGCAATTCCCCGTTATTCCCAGATGTATGGAATCCGAGGTTTTATCATTGAGCACGGCTTTTTAAACCACACCAGCGACTTGACCCTGTTTCTGTCAACAGAGGAGCAGTATAAGGCACTGGGGGAGGCGGATGCAAAGGGAATCATGGAATATCTGCAAAAAGCTGGAAAATCAGCATTTGTCCAAACAGCCCAGACCACTCAGACAGCCCAGAATACCAATAACCAGAATGAAGGAACTGTTGCCCCACCCTCTGTCTCTGAAAGCAAAGGCCCTGGTATGAGCTAAACGCTGTCACTCAATACCCTGACAACAAAAGAGTAAAAATAAAGTCTATCCAAAAAACGCCAATGGCAATAATAACTCCCCTGCCCCTCATTCATGAGGGGCAGGGGTTTTTTGGGGCTGCTATCTTGTTCCTGCAAAAATTCCATGCCTAAAAAAAATATAAAATTGCTGATATTACCGATAATAATCCCGCAAAATCCGAATATCATCATTATTAGAGAACCAATGACCCCGGCATATCAAGCAAAGAACGCCGTTAATAAAACGTTAAAAAACATAAAAAATCGAGATTTTTTCATGATTATTCGCCAAATCGTACATTTTCATCGTAAATTATTTTATTTTTTTGTTGAATATATATATCATCTGGTACTATAATGGAATCATCAAAGTATAAAACAGGAGGTATGAGTAATGGATGCAATTTATTTTGTATCAATGGGGTCTTTGTTGGGGATTATCTTTGCCTGGGTTATGTTCCTTCGTGTCAAAAAACAACCAGAGGGCACCTCGGAAATGGTCCGGATCTCTGAGGCTGTAAGAAAAGGGGCGAATGCCTACTTGAAACGCCAGTATTCAGGGGTCGCAATTTTTTTTATTGTTGTTTTTTGTATTTTACTTATTATGGCATTTAACGGTTTCCTAAGCTTTTTTACCCCGTTTGCATTTTTAACGGGTGGTTTTTTCTCAGGTCTATCCGGGTTCATAGGCATGCGTACAGCAACCATGGCTAACTGCAGGACTGCAGAAGGAGCTTCAAAAAGTTTGAATAAAGGACTCCAGGTAGCATTCTCAGCCGGTTCGGTTATGGGCTTTACGGTGGTTGGGCTTGGTCTTTTGGATCTTTCTATTTGGTATTTCATTTTAAACGCAGCCTTTCAACATCTTCCGGCAGACCAACGAATTGCTGAAATCACAGCGAATATGCTGACCTTTGGAATGGGCGCTTCCAGTATGGCCCTCTTCGCCAGGGTTGGCGGCGGTATCTTTACCAAAGCTGCCGATGTGGGGGCTGATCTTGTTGGTAAGGTAGAAGCCGGTATTCCCGAAGATGACCCACGTAATCCCGCCGTTATCGCTGATAATGTAGGGGATAATGTAGGGGACGTAGCCGGAATGGGCGCTGATCTCTATGAATCCTATGTAGGCTCCATTGTATCAACGGCAGCTCTTGCGGTCGCTGCAGGATACGGAATCAAGGGCGTGTCCATACCGATGCTCCTGGCAGCACTGGGTGTTATCGCCTCCATCATTGGAACCTTTTTTGTCAAGACAAAGGAAGGCGCCTCTCAGAAGAATCTTCTCAAGGCACTTAGAACCGGTACATATATCAGTGCGGCAATCATTATTATCGCAGCATTTTTTATAATAAAGCTGATGCTTCCAGATCATATGGGACTTTATGCTGCCGTTCTTTCGGGATTGATTGCAGGAGTTTTAATCGGAGCTATTACAGAATATTACACATCAGATACCTATAGCCCCACCAAAAAATTAGCCCAATCCAGTGAAACCGGAGCCGCAACAGTAATCATCAGCGGTTTATCCCTTGGCATGCTTTCTACTGTCGCACCGGTAGTAATTGTAAGCCTTTCTGTCCTTGTAAGTTACTATTGTTCCGGTGGTTCCAATGATTTTAATCTCGGACTTTACGGCATCGGTTTATCTGCAGTAGGAATGTTATCCACTTTAGGCATTACACTGGCTACGGATGCTTACGGACCAATCGCTGACAATGCCGGAGGCATTGCTGAGATGACACATATGGATGCTTCCGTAAGACAGAGAACAGACGCACTGGACTCTCTCGGCAATACCACTGCTGCTACAGGAAAAGGATTTGCTATCGGTTCCGCTGCCTTGACCGCCCTTGCACTGATTGCTTCCTATGTTGATAAAGTACATCAGATCCAACCGGATTTAAATCTGGATTTAACCATAACCAATCCAAAAGTACTGGTCGGTTTGTTAATTGGCGGTGTATTACCATTCTTATTTGCTGCTTTAACCATGGATGCCGTAGGCAAAGCCGCACAATCAATCGTACTGGAAGTCCGCCGTCAATTTAAGACCATAACCGGAATTATGGAAGGTACAGTGGAACCGGATTATGCTTCCTGCGTTGATATGTGTACGAAATCGGCGCAAAAACTGATGATCGCACCGGCCTTGATCGCCGTTGTCATTCCTATTGTTATTGGCTTGTTATTAGGACCGGAAGGTGTTTCAGCTCTTCTTGCGGGTAACACCGTTACCGGTTTTGTACTTGCTGTCATGATGGCTAACTCCGGAGGCGCATGGGATAATGCAAAGAAGTATATTGAACAGGGTGCACATGGCGGAAAGGGAAGCAGCCAGCATAAAGCTGCTGTAGTAGGCGATACCGTAGGAGATCCGTTTAAGGATACTTCCGGTCCATCGATCAACATTCTGATAAAACTTACTTCCATGGTATCCATTGTATTTGCATCACTTGTTCTGACCTTCCATTTATTATAATAAAAGATACATACTTCGGCTGATTCGCAAAAAAACCTTCAAGCCCGGCAGATCATCTGCCGACAGCTTGAAGGTTTTATTTGCTGGCCAAATGGCCGCAATCTTACTCTTCAACAAACATGTCCTTACCAACTCCGCAAACTGGGCATACCCAATCTTCGGGTAAATCTTCAAATGCAGTACCTGGCTCAATGCCAGAATCTGGATCACCGATTTCAGGATCGTACACATATCCGCATGGCTCACAAACATACTTTACCATCCCTATCACCTCCTTTAACTTCACTGTGCTTTCTTTATAGCATATTATACCATTTTTATCAATAGATTTGTTTCACATGTCCCATTTTTATTTATAGAAAATCTTCTCTCATGGGCGTAAAGATATCTACCAGTATTCCCTTTTCAAGGCAAACACAGCCATGGGTGATTCCATCCTGCTTTAAAAGGGTGTCTCCTGCCTCTACCACCTTCTTTTCATCACCTATGGTAAACTCAAACTTTCCGCTGGCAACATAGGTGATCTGGGTATGGGGGTGGTTGTGGAGGCTTCCTATTGCCCCCTTTTCAAACTGATTTTCCACGCACATCATACCATCACAGTATGCCAGAACCTTTCTGACAACGCCTTCTGAAGCATGAACTCCTTCTATATCCTTATTAAATACCCACATCTGATTTTTCTCCGGCTTTTTCATCTTGTCTTCTCCTTGCTCCTTCCTTTCTATAAGCCTAACTCCAATTCTTCCACACCTCCGGCCGGTATCCAACCGTAGCCAGCTTTCCGTTTCTGACAATAGGAGTTTTCAGTACCTTCTGGTTCTCTAAGACCTTTTCATCTTTATCCTCGCCGGCAATGTATTTAATAAGCGCCAGGGCATCCTGATCCTTACAATTTTCATCAAGCATAGCATCAAGTCCTCCTACTGCCTGCCTGACTCCATTGTACTCGCCTTTGCTCAGACCCTTTTCTTTCATATCAATAAACTGATATTTGATCCCACGTTCCTTAAAATAGCGCTCTGCTTTTTTGGTATCAAAACATTTTCCGGTTCCAAAAATTTGTATGTTCACGGGCCTTGTCCACCTTTCTGGTACGTTTCTTTTTGACAGGGCAATTATAACACAGGGAACCGTTGGTTTCAATAACCAAGGGTTCCCCATTTTCATCGTCTTATTTTACATACTGTTGTAATGTCTTTCTCACTGCACCGGGACCTTCTAACATTTCATAAAGCATGGCTTCAATCTTTCCGGAAAGACCTGCTTTAACCAAATCAGTTCCAAAAAGAAGAGGATTGGACAGGATCTCTTCAAGTCCTTCATTTCCATCAGGCTTTTCTCCCAGCCTGATTCCTTTTAACTGTTCTTTTAATTCTAAAAGCATAGGATCACTGCTGATTTCCATAGGGTTTCCCTCATCATCCACACCCAGGAGATAACGAAGCCAGCCGGCAATTGCCAGCGGAATCGCAGTCAGAGTCTGGACATCTAAATGGTCATCTGCCAGATAAGCCTTTATGGTTTCTCCAAAGCGGATGGGGATCTTCTGGCTGGTATCGGTTGCAATTCTCTGTGGAGCATCCGGGATAAACGGATTAGGCAGACGGTATTCAATGACTTCCCTGATAAAATCTTCAGGGCTTAAGATTCCCGGATCCGTAACCACCGGAAGACCTTCCTTATAACCGATACGCTCCACAAGGGACGTTAAGTCCTCATCCCTCATCTCTGCGGCAATGCTGTTGTATCCCAGCAGGCAACCGAACACCGCCAAAGCCGTGTGCAGGGGATTTAAGCAAGTGGTAACCTTCATCCGTTCTGTCTTGTTTACCGTATCCCTGTCCGTCAAGTATACCCCAGCCTTTTCAAGTGCCGGGCGTCCGTTTGGAAACCGGTCTTCCACCACTAAATACTGAGGGATCTCTGCATTGACAAAGGGGGCAATGTAAGTGTTTTTGCTGGTGATGATGGGTGCCATATCTTCGATCCCATCTTCTTCCAGTAATTTTTGCACCACCTCAGCAGGCCGTGGAGTGATCTTATCGATCATGGACCAAGGGAAGGAAACCTTATTTTCATCCTGAACCCAGGTAAGGAAACTCTCCGGAGCATAACCCTTTTCTGTCCACGCTCCTGCAATGGAAACAATGCTGTCCCTTAGCTTTTCTCCGTTATGGCTGCAATTATCCATGCTGACCAATGCTAAGGAAAAGCCTCCTGCAAGATACCGTTTAAGAAGAAGAGCTGTCACCACACTCATGGCATGGCTGGCTTTTTCCGGGCCTTCTTCCATGTCTTTTTCCACGACAGGAAAAAGCTCTCCACGGAAATTAGAAAGGGCATATCCCTTTTCGGTTATAGTAAAGCTCGCCATCTGAAGAGATGGATTCTCAAAAGCCTGTACCAGATATCCGAAATCCTTCTCATTGCCTACATCAGCCTTTACGCCCCTGGCAACGCTTGCTACTACCTCCCTGTCCATGGTTCCGTCCGGTTTTAAGCTGACCATCATGGTCATATTGTCAAAGGGGGTGTATATTTTATCAATGATATCATAATCAAAGGTGTCTGTCGCAATGATGCCGCTTTCCTCAAGACCATCGTTTAGCAGGCGCTGCTGCAGTACTGCAATGAATCCACGGAAAATATTCCCTGCCCCGAAATGGATCCATTTCGGCGACTTATCCGTGGTCGACCTCATTTTATCCCAGTCAAATTCCGGCAGCTTTACAGAAGCCTTTTCCCAGGCTTCCCGGTTTGTTAAACAGGACCGATTCAGTTTCATAAATCCATGCCTCCTATTTTTTATTTTTATGGGTTTTGTCAATGGCTTCCCAAAGACCTAACAGGTAATTTGCACCAATGGCCCGGTCATACAGGCCATATCCAGGACGTGCCTGTTCTCCCCAGATCATACGTCCGTGGTCCGGACGGATATATCCCTCAAAACCAGACTCATACAGAGCCTCTACAATGGCAAACATGTCTAAATCCCCGCAGGAAGAAAGATGAGCCGATTCATCAAAATCCTTTTCCGAAATATGACGGACATTCCTGATGTGGGCAAAATGAATCCGCTTCCTATTTCCAAACTCCCGCATCATTGCCGGAAGGTCATTGCTTAAATCACTTCCCAGACTTCCGGTGCATAAGGTCAGCCCATTATAGGGATTGCTGTTTAAGTCAAGAAATGTCCGGATATTTTCCGCATTGGTAATGACCTTTGGAAGTCCATAAAGAGGCCATGGCGGATCATCTGGATGAATCGCCATTTTTATATCATATTTCTCCGCATATGGAACTACCGCATCCAGGAAATATTTCATATTGCCCCAATATTGCTCCCGTGTCATGGACTGGTAAAACTCAATGTCCTGGGCCATGGCATAAAGCCGCTCCGGCTCCCAGCCCGGCAGGGAGTATCCTCTGGCTTTTCCCTCCATGGCCTTTGCCATTTTTTCCGGATTCATCTGAAGCACCTCATCGTGGCGGTAAGCCATGACATAGCTTCCGTCTTCCGTCTGAAAAGCGAGATCACTCCGCGCCCAGTCCATCACAGGCATAAAATTATAGCAGAGGCATTTAACTCCTACCTGGCTTAAATGCTCCAGAGTTTTTATATAAGCATCAATATACTCATCCCTGGTTGAAAGGCCTTTCTTTATGTCCTCATGGATATTGACGCTTTCAATTACTTCCATCTCCAGACCGGCCTCATTGATCTCCTTTTTCAGGGCTTGTAAGGTCTCCAGGGGCCAGACCTGTCCCACTGGTACCTTGGGCAGGCAGGTGGCCACACCGGAAACTCCTGGTGTCTGGCGGATCTGGCCAAGGGTCACGCTGTCATCTCCAAAGGGAAACCAACGCATAATCATTTTCATGTTTGAATACCTCCGTTTCCTTACTCCTTATTCTTTTTAACGCAATTCTTTGTGACTATTAAGTCCTGATCTAAGTATATATCTAGTATACTAGTAGTTCAATCAGCATATTTCATAAATATCCACTATTTTTTTGTGTATTATGTATAAGTACATAATCGTTCTCAATCGCTCTGCCGGATCAACGCAAAAAGCGGTAATAAGAGATGGAGGATTTTCCTCTCTTATTACCGCTTTTATTAAGCATTATGAATCTTAAAGCTTATATTACAGAAAATACCCCGAATATTCTTTTCGCAAGGCTTCTTCATCAATTCTATATCTGGATAAATGCTTTTCCATCAGCTCTTTTGCCAAGCTTCCGTTCTTTGCGGCAATGGCTTCCACAATGGCCTGGTGGTCGGAAACTGTCTTCAAATCCTTTACAGCAATCAGAGACATGCTGCGTATCCTGTCAAAATGAATGGTAATGCTGTCCATAAGCTGATAAACCTGATCCTTGCCGGTTATGTGAAACAGCAGCCGGTGAAATTCATCATCCAGCTTAAGAAGCCGCTCAGGAGATCGGTTTTCCAGATAAAACTCCTGAAGCTTCACATTATCCTTCAGCTCCATGACCGCTTCTTCCCCAGCCGTCTTACAGGCCAGCTCCACAACCGCACATTCCAGGACATTGCGCATAAAAATCGCCTCTTCCACCAGCTTATAATCGATCAAAGCCACCGCGCTTCCCTTCTGGGGATAAATTTCCACGATTTTCACCTTTGACAGCTCAATTAAGGCTTCTCTCACCGGGGTCCGGGACAAATGCATTTCCGAGGATAATTCATTTTCGCTCAGCAGCTTTCCTGGAACCAGATCAAGATGTATGATATTGTCCTTTAACATCCTGAGTGCATATTCCCTTCCAGTCTCTTTGGAATACCGTTCTGTCAGCCGCATACCATGACCTCTTTTCTCAAATTCTGTTCATACATAGAATAAGCGAAATTAACATCAATGTCAAGCACTAGTATACAAGTACGTTATTCCCTGGAATCCCCGATCTACGGACGATCCTAATACCTCATTGGCAGGATTTCCAGATATTCCTTAACTGTGGCACCTGCCAGGAACATATCTATAATCTGCTTTCCTAACGGATTTAAATCGTCGGTGTAATATTTCATCAGCTCCTGTTTAAAGAATTCTGTCAAGATTTTTGCTCCGTCGTCGTATCCCTGGATGCCTACCTCCTGCTGGGTTTCCGGCCTTAAGAATGCTCTTCTGATGTACTGACCGTCAATTTTTAAGGAATCAAGGCCAAAGCCAAGAAGCGGACAGCGTGCTTCCACCAGATGCTCCGGTTTAAACTTGGCGCTGCCCCGGCGGGCAATGTACTCCCTGGCAACCCACTGTGGCATAAAGCTCACCTCATAAGCGCCTATATGCTGGTTAGGGATCAGGACATACCGGGTATTGGTTGAATTTAAAATCTGGTCAAGCAAAAGGTTGGCCTGAGTCACCATTTTACCGGTTGCAAAAGGCCAGTAAGAACCGACTCCTTCACTGGTCATTTCCAGGGAATCAATGATGCTTGGGTTATTGAATCCTCTTGGGGCCACAAGACGCCATAACCAGGCCAGTGCCGGAGGCAGTATGTGGAGAATACCAAGGATTCCGTATGTCGGATTTTCCTTCGTACATGCCGGAGTCCGCACGCCAAAGCTTCTGACATCCACTTCCACGGGAGTATCAATGGCTTTGGGAACCAGTCTTCTTGGCAAAATAACACGGGGGTTGGGACAAGGCTTTCCGTTTTGATCCAGGGTATGTTCCCAAACCAGACAGGTGGCACCAGGTACTGCCTGCATGTTTAAGAAGATAAGGGGTTCTTCCGGCTGGATCAGTATTTTTTCATATTGAGGAGAGGAACCATAGCATTTGATGTTGTCCAGGCGTAAAAACCAAGCGGATTCTGCATCCTTTACTACCAGCTTTTTGCTGTCATTCTGCATTTGGGGATGGCATAATGCCATGTCATCTGTTACCGGTATCAGTTCACAGGTTTCATTTAATACCAGATAGTTCTTTTCTCCTGTAACCGTATTTCTTCCTAATATGGCCCTGCCATCCATTTCCTTATGAATATCTTCGATCATTTCACTCTTTCCGCCTCCGGAGGCGCCTTCGTGCATGATGACGATCTCATTGTCATAAGGAGTTATCACTTTAACCGTTGATGCGTGCGCTGTTACCCAGCCTTCCTCTTCTCCTATATTAAGAAGAACTCCGTAGATGCCCTTTTTGGCACTAGGGCCGGGATATAAATTATAGGAATAAACTTCATGAATTCCATCCAGACGGTTATGAACCACGATCTGCTTTCCGTCAAAATGTGTATGCCTGAATGGGGGAGCCAGAAATACAACCGCTCTTGGCTTAAATTCGGAAGAAATCTCGTCAATATTTAAAAATCCCTGCAAATCCGCAAGTCCGGCAGCGAAAAATCCGGCGTTTAAGGGTGCGATCAGGATTGAATCATATCCATATTCAAGTCCGCCTGACTTAAATGGGAAAAAAATCAGCTCCTGGTTCTTCAGCCAGTCAAAGGTCTCTGTTCTCAGTGTCTTAAAATCAGACTGATAAACTTCCTCGTATCTGGGTTTATCCGTTGGTTTATTATCAGCAATTAACAGACAATCAGGATCACGCCTTCTCATGTAATCGTCCGAATAATTGACTACGACTCCGTTTTTACACTTTGCAGCGGTTGCTTCCAATATCTTGCCTTTGCCTTCCACTTCATATTCAATGTAAAACTCGGTATTCTCAGAATTTCCCATTGCCAGCGTCAGCAAATCTTCCCTGGTCTTTGGAATGACGACACCTTTTGACTGAACCAATATATCCTTTACATACTCCGGTAAATTCATATCACGTAAACATTCCAGCATATTTTCCTCCGTTCCTGCGCAAGCCCTATGCACATCTGATGTCTGCGCCAAATATAAGTACGGCGCAAACCATGTAGTTAAAATGGTTTTCTTCAACCTTTGATTCCCAATTTTATTAAGTATTACATAGTTTCTATTTTAATATTCCATGCATGAGTTTGTTCTGTTTTTTCCCCAAAGCCTTTGAAAGACTCATGCCGAATACCTTCTGCGTATAACCGGGAAACTCCTACGATTTCCATTGTTTCAGTTTTTTCCTATAAACCAACCGCCTCCTTCCTTCGATATATATAAAGCCGATATCCATGAAATGGATATCGGCTTACTTACAACTTAGAATGATGATTCTACTTTGTGACGTCTTCCGGCGTTATTTAACTGTATAAAACTCCTCTAAATTCCTATCAACAGTTATGACAATGATCTTTTCACCTGTTTTAGTGCTGATATCGGAATGAGTGCTGATAACCGTCACATCCATGACATCTGTTAGTAATTTCTCCAGATATTCTCTCCCACCCTCAAACAGGGAAGTCCGGATTTTTTTAAGCAATTCAATACCCTGTGGACTTTCCGTAAGCTTTTTCTCAGACGGGCTTAAGAAACCTAATAACCTGACAATGATCATATCATTTAATACATAGGTACGGATCATCTTTGGACCCCTTCCCATATATTCAATTTCAAATTTACTGACAACTTCACTGATTTTAGCTTCCAGCTGACCTTTTGTCATATTGCATCACCTGTCAGATACAATATCATGAAAACCGGGTCATGTCAATGACTTTTTAATTAGCGAAATGTACCTGCTGACAGTGGTATTTTGTCAACACGGTAATTTTCAATCTGCCGGTAAATGCCGCGGGCCAGTTACACGCTCTAAAACATTTCATGGTGTACATCCTGGGAATCTGCATTTTTTTTGTGGTTTTTAGGTTTTATTTATGGTAAGATAAAATAAGTTGGTTTTTAAGTAACTTTTAACGATAACCAGAATTATAAAAGGAGAATAGAAATGCAACTCTGTATTGGCATTGCTCCGTGCAAAGTCTGAAACGGACGAAACTGCGCGGAGCGGATTAAATTCGTCCGTTGGACTTTGCACTTTCATTAAATCGTAGAGATTTTATTTGAAAAAGGAGCAAAGTCATGATAATAAATTTAAAAACAAATATTGGGGAACTTCGCACGTTCCTGATTTTATGGATTACACAGTCATTTTCGGCTCTGGGCAGTGCAATGACCAACTTTGCGCTTGTGATCTGGTCTTATCAACAGCAAGGATCGGCTCTTACCACCTCGTTATTGGCCATCTGTTCCTATGCCCCCTATGTCCTTTTGAGTATCTTTGCAGGGGCACTGAGTGACCGGTGGAACAAGAAAGCCACCATGCTGCTCAGTGACAGTTTTGCGGCACTTTGTACTGTTTCAGTGCTTATTCTGCTGACAACCGGTAAGCTCCAGATCTGGCATTTATATTTGATCAATACCTTGAATGGATTGATGAACACGGTACAGCAGCCGGCGTCGGATGTGTCCATCAGTCTGCTGGCCCCTAAAAAGCACTACCAGAAGGTCAGTGGGATGCGTTCCTTATCCAATTCCTTGATTACCGTACTGACGCCTATGCTCGCTACGTCCATGCTTGCTTTTGCAGGCATCCGGTTTGTCATCCTGTTTGATCTGATCACATTTGTAACAGCGTTCATTTCGCTGCTGTGCTTTGTCAAAATCCCCCAGGTCACAGATGGAAGCAGCACGGTAAACGAGACGGTATTGCAGTCTGCCAAAAGCGGCTTGCGGTATTTAAGGGACAACCGGGGAATTCTGGATCTGATTCTGTTTTTGGCCGTAATTAATTTTACTGCCTCTATCTTCAATGCCGCCCTGCCCGCTATGATACTTTCACGAGCCGGCGGCGGAGAGCTGGCCCTTGGCATGGTCAACACCGTTACAGGAATAGCAACGATGTTTGGAAGCATTCTGGTTTCTATCCTGCCCCCACCTAAAAGCCGGGTTCGTGTGATTTGTAATTGCCTGCTTTTTTCCATGAGCACCGAGAATTTTATCCTCGCTTTTGGAAAGAGTACTCCTATATGGTGTTTTGGTGCAATCCTGGGCTGGATTTTCATTCCTGTTATGAATGCCAATATGGATGTGCTTTTTCGCACAAAAATACCTATTGAGATGCAGGGCCGTGTCTATTCAGCAAGAAATACCTTACAATTTTTCACCATTCCCTTAGGATATCTATGCGGCGGTGTCTTAGTTGACCGGGTGTTTGAACCGTTTATGGCAGAGCAGCCGGCGGGCAGTCTGTGGACCGCACTGTTCGGAATAGAAAAAGGCTCCGGCGCTGCTTTGCTGTTTCTTGTTATCGGAATTTTGGGAGCATTATCATGTCTGCCCTTTAGGGCGGACAGAAATATCTGGAAACTTGAAAAATAAATTGTCCTTTTATCCAATTGGCTCAGTAATGCGCTCTTACAGTTTCTATGTACCTGTTATGCTGGCGTGAGCAGCAAATTAAACTAGGAGGTGTTTTAATGAATAAACCCAAAATAGCGTTTGTATGCGTCCATAATTCCTGCCGAAGCCAGATAGCCGAAGCACTTGGCAAGCACCTTGCCTCAGATACCTTTGAAAGCTATTCTGCCGGAACAAAGACCAAACCGCAAATCAACCAGGACGCAGTACGGCTTATGAATCGACTTTATGGAATTGATATGGAGCAAACCCAGCATAGCAAACTCCTATCTGAGATTCCTCCGGTAGATATTGTTGTAACGATGGGCTGCAATGTAAAGTGCCCGCTCCTGCCCTGTAAATATCGGGAAGATTGGGGACTTAACGATCCCAGCGGTATGGATGATACTGTATTTTTAGAAACTATAACCCTCATTCGGGATAAAATTATAGCTCTTAGAGATCGTATCCAAAACGGAACTTTATAATAAAAGCTGGCAGGTGTCTTGGCACTTGCCGGCTATTTTGTTACATTCCGGGAATCAATTGAAACAGAAATTCTAAGGCGGTGATATCGTGACGAACGATAAAGCAGATAGTAAATATGATGATTTGATTAAAAAGCTGAAAATTGATTGTAAGAAATGCAGCGGATTATGCTGTGTTGCTTTGTACTGCACAAAAACAGATGGTTTTCCTGCGAATAAAGAAGCTGGAACACCGTGTAAATATCTGGATACAGATTTTCGCTGTAAAATCCACTCCGGACTGGCTGACAAAAATTACAAAGGTTGTTTAGCCTATGACTGTTTCGGAGCCGGACAAAGAACGACTCAACTATATTTACCAGATGGAACATGGAAAACAAACTCTGAACAAGAGGATAAACTCTTTAAGATATTTATAAGTGTATATCAGTTGCATCAGATGCTATGGTACCTGGCTGAGGCATTTACCTTGACATCAGACGAACTTCTAAAACCAACGATTGAATTGCTTATCTCGGAGAATGAACAAATGGTGCAGCAGTCCATGAATCATATAGCTATGCCGGATCTCTCAGAATACAGATTAAAAGTGAACAAAGTATTGAAACAGATAAGCACCGAAATTTCAGTAAATGCTTCATCAAATCAAATTCACGGTATAAACTATTTGGGGAAAAATTTCAAGAAAGCAAATCTTGACAGAAAGAATTTCAGTATGTCATTAATGATCGCTGCAGACTTTTCAGGATGCAGTTTAAGGAAGACTAACTTTTTAGGTGCTGACCTCCGTGACGCAAACATAAAAAATACTGATTTGAGTAAGAGCATTTTTTTAACACAAATGCAGCTTAATTCCGCAATAGGAAATTCGAATACAAAAATCCCCATAAATTTGTCCCGGCCAGCCACATGGGAAAAATGAGCGTTTATACCCGATTAGCAAAAATAGTCGAGAAGTTTCTCCCACTGTCAATGTAAGATAGGGAGCATAAGGTGGTGAAAAGATGGAAGAAAAAATCGAAGCTGTCCAGCGGATGCAGGATTATATTGCAGAACACTTATCAGAAAATATCACACTGACTGCTTTATCAAGCGTTTCCTATTATTCGCCGTGGTACTCCTATCGTCTGTTTTTGCAGCATACCAACATGACGCCAGCCGATTATGTCCGGCGCTTACGGCTCTCCAAGTCAGCAATCAAGCTGCGGGATGAATCTTGTAAAATTATAGATGCAGCTTTGGAGCTTGGATTCGGCAGCGTGGACGGCTATCAGAGGGCGTTCTTCCGTGAGTTTGGGTGCAATCCCAAGGAGTATGCGAAAAGCCCTGTTCCGCTCTATCTTTTCACACCTTATGGAGTCAAATATCGAGCACTCAGAAAGGAGAAGCAGATGGAAACTGTAAAAAGTGTATTTGTGCAGGTTATCGAAAAGCCGGAACGAAAGGTACTGATCAAAAGAGGGGTAAAAGCTGCCGACTATTTTGCTTATTGCGAGGAGGTTGGCTGTGATGTGTGGGGGCTTTTGCAAAGTATCAAATCCATTAGCGGTGAACCGGTTTGTATGTGGCTACCCGCAAAATTAATTGCTCCCGGTACCTCGGAGTATGTGCAGGGAGTTGAAGTGCCTGTGACTTATGATGGAGTTGTTCCCGATGGATTTGATGTTATTGTGCTTCCTGCTGTAAAATATCTGATGTTTAAAGGAGAGCCCTTTGCTGAGGAGGATTACTGTAAGGCCATTGAAGATGTGCAGACAGCAATCAGTAAATATGATCCAGCTGTCATTGACGCACAGTGGGATTCATCAAACCCTCGCATCCAGCTTGAGCCTATCGGCATAAGAGGTTACATTGAACTTCTGCCAATCAAATGACAAAGAAGCACAAGATGGCTTAAATAAGCCGTCTTGTGCTTCTTTGTCATAAGCTGAAAATCGTTCCGTATACAGCAGGACAATCGTTTTATATTTCTACCCCAAACTCCTCAAATGTCCTGATTAACTGATCGTCTAATTCCAGTTCCCCAGCAGTCGAAAAGTCTGCCAGCTGTTCCGTCCCAGATACCGCTCCCACAGGAAATACCTGAAAAGGCCTGTTTAAGAAATATGCCTGGGTCATGGAGTATACGGACACGCCGTAATCCTCTGCTGCGCGGCATAATATTCCGTATAATCTTAAATTTCTTTCATTCATATAGGCTTCCTTCATTTTCTCAGGCATAGTACTGATGTTCCATGCCTGCATGACATCTTCCCTGGTCACCTCCCCCTCAGGAACGGAGACTCCTTCTTTCTTAAGCTTTGAAAAGAACCCATAGGCAGATGAGGAGAAAGGAACCATTGGAACCCGCCATTTCTCATGCCATCGGTACATTTCCATATCCATTATCACAATGCTTTCATCATTGTTTAAATTTTTTCCCGGATTTACACAGGCACCGCTCCACTGGTTTGACACTGCGCAAAATCCCTTCAGCCCATGACTGGCTGCGTATTTTCTGGCCTCTTCAAGGCGTTTTCTTTTGAAATTCGAAGCACCATAATATCGGATCTTTCCCTCTTTTGCAAGCTCTTCCATTAGTTCCAGGATTTCACCTATGTCCTTATTTTCGTCATCCCTGTGCAGCCAATATAAGTCTATGTGATCCAAATCCAGGGTTTTCAGACTTTCATTCAAATCATGTACAACATCCGGCCGGTTCACCCTTGAGACATCCGGCGCAGAAAAATCATAGTGGCCTCCTTTTGTGGCAATCACCACATCATGGTAAGCCCTCCTCGACTTCAACCATGCGCCTATATACTGTTCACTGGAATTATTCATTCCGGGAATCCACTTACAGTATACATTTGCGGTATCGATAAAGCTCCCCCCTATGTCCCTAAACCTATCCAGCAGCTCAAATGACTGTCTGTAGTCCAGCTTTCCACCAAAATTTCCAGTACCCAGGCACATAGCGCTAAGTTCCAGTTCTGTTCCTTTTAATATTTGCTTCTTCATCGTTACCTCACTCTCATCCAGACCTGCATTTCCCCTTTGCCTCTGTTGTTCCATAAGAAATAAGGTACTGCCTTAACGGTCATTTCCTCTTCTCTGGACTCATAAGGCATATAAAGGACATCTTCACAAGACTGTGCAGTCTCTCTAAAGCCTTTGGCCTTGACCGTCACGCAGCTTCCCGGCATTTCAAAATCCATCTCTTCTGTCAGGTTTGCACCTGCCTCTACTACGATCTGGTCCAAATATTTCCCGTTATCCTTTTCCTCCAGACAATATACCAAAGGACCTCTCACAATGGCAGCCCGTCCGGCATTATAATGTATTTTCTGATTGGCCTTCACCAGAAAAGCCTTAATGTCAAGTTCCAGGACTATTTCTGCTTCTTCTTCCCAGGAGCGTTCTAAGCAGACAAATCCATTCTCTTCCCTGTCTGCCAATACCGGTTCTCCATTCACACTGATTTTGTAATTGCGGCTCCATCGCGGTATGCGCAAAGCGATTCTAAACGGAACTGCCGTATCTGCTTTGACTTTGATCGTAACTTTTCCTCCCCAGGGATAGTCCGTTTTCTGAATCAAATTCAATACGCCGTCCCGCAGTTTTATTGATGACTCATTCCCTATGTAAAGGTGAACATACACTTTATTTCCTCTTGCTGTATACACATACCTCCATAATCCTGCAATGAACCTTGCAATATTAGGCGGACAGCAGGCACAGGCAAACCATTTCTGCCGCTCCGGCTTTACGTGACTGCGCTCTGTATTGTACTCACACGCCTCCGGAACAACTGCCAGGGGATTTACATAGAAAAACCGGTTGCCGTCATAATTCATTCCGCCCAAAATTGTATTATATAACGCCTGTTCCATCACATCTCCGTACACACCATCTGCTTCCGCCTGAAGCATTTTTTGAGCAAAGAATATGAGTCCGATGGATGCGCATGTTTCCGAATAATTCGTATCATTGGGAAGATCATAATCTCCTGTAAATGCCTCCCCGGAATGGGTCGCTCCGATCCCTCCAGTAATATATAGCTGCCTTCCTACAATATTATTCCATATAGCCTTGCCCGCCGCAAACAGCTCTTCGTCATTTATCCGGACTGCCAGATCCGCCATAGTTGTATACATGTAGACACCTCTCACAGCGTGACCCACGGCCCTGTTCTGTTCCCTTACCGGCTTGTGGAACTGATTATAGTAACTGTATGGGAACTGGTTATACCGTTGGTTAGGCTCCTCCATTTTTTCCTTGGTCCAGAAGCACTCACGGCCGCGCTCATCAAATTCTTTCTCAAAAAAATGGTTGGTTCCTCTGGTATCAATGAAATACTGTGCCAGCTCCAAATAGCGCTTCCTTCCCGATACGTCATAGAGCTTTAAAAGGGCAATCTCAATCTCCTGATGTCCCGGATAACCATGAAGCTTTCCCTCCTCAGGACCGAATACAGAGTCAATATGGTCAGCAAGCTTCAGCGCTGCCTGATATACCTTCTCCTTCCCTGTTGCAAGATAATAGGCCACCGCCCCTTCTATAAAATGGCCTGCACAATACAATTCATGACATTCCAGCACATTGGTCCACCGCTTATCCGGCTCTTCAATAATAAAATATGTATTCAGATACCCATCCGGCTGCTGCGCACGCACTATTATGTCAATGACAGAATCCGCCCTTTCTTCCAAGACTTCGTTCCGTTCAAGCATCAGCACATTTCCCACCGCTTCCAGCCACTTAAACACATCACTGTCCTGAAACACCTGGCCATAGAATCTGCCTTTCATATCTCCTGCTGCAATGAGGAAGTTGTCGATTGCATGGCTTGGCTCTGATTCAGGAATCCGGTCATTTAATATATCCCACTGATATGGGATAACAACATCCTTAATTAATGAAATATAACGGCTCCAGAAAGGGTCAACAACCGTACATTCCTGTTTTTCCAATAATCTGAATAATTTCATTCCACTTGCCTTCCTTATATCGACTTCAGACGAATCGTCACATGTTTGTCTTTTGGCACAATAATCATTCCACTTTCATCCTCAAAGGCTTCTGCTCCTGATACATGCTCCACATCCCATAAATTCTTAAGAACATATTTCATGCCATGAGGCAATGCGGTGCTCGATAAGGTGATTGTGTTTAATTTTCTTCCGGCTTTGGCCGTCATTGCAATCCTTCCATTTATATCTGGAATCCGGCATACAGCCTCTTTTCCTTCTTGAAGAGAATACAGCCAAAGCTCCACCCCCACTGCATAGTCATAATCCGGGCGTTCCTCGCAGGCGCCCATGGCAAGAAGGGTGTTTTCCCTGATATAAAGGGGCAGACTAAAGTAATCATACACTCCTTTGTACCATCTTCCGCCTTCTTTTGTCTCACCTGTGAGCAGATGACTCCATGTACCATCAGGCAGATAATATTCCACCTCTCCGTCTTCCCGGAATACCGGAGCCACCAGAAGGCGGTCACCAAGCATGTACTGCATATCCAGGTATTTGGCTGCAGGATCTCTGTCAAACTCCATCACCATGGGACGTATGGACGGAATTCCTGTCTCATGAGACTCAATAGCGATTTGGTATAAGTAGGGCATCAGCCTTAGCTTCAGTCTGGTAAAGCGGCGGCATACCTCCACAGCCTCATCATCAAACAGCCACGGCACACGGTAGCTCTTGGAGCCGTGAAGTCTGCTGTGGGTGGATAAAAGGCCGAACTGCATCCACCGCTTATAAACATCAGGAGTCGCCGTCATCTCAAACCCGCCAATATCATGGCTCCAAAAGGAAAATCCGGAAAGAGCAAAGGAAAGGCCCCCCCTCAGGCTTTCTGCCATGGACTGAAAGGTTGCAGAACTGTCACCGCCCCAATGTACAGGAAACTGCTGCCCCCCTGCGGTAGCACTTCTTGCAAAAAGAACTGCCTCACTCTCTCCCTTTTCTTTTTTCAAAAGTTCGAACACACATTTGTTGTATAACTGCGTGTAATAATTATGCATGGCTCGTGGATCGGAACCGTCATAATAGGACACATCTACAGGAATCCGCTCACCAAAATCCGTTTTAAAGCAATCCACTCCCATATCCAGCAGGCCCTTTAATTTATCCGTATACCATTTCACCGCACCTGGATTGGTGAAATCCACCAGGCCCATCCCCGGCTGCCAATTATCCAGCTGCTTGATTCCTCTATTATCAGCCCGCTTTAATAAATATCCCTTTTCCAGTCCCTCTCTAAAAAATGCAGTTCCCTGGGCAATATACGGATTAATCCATACGCAGATACGAAGCCCTCTCTCCTTATAACGCTTTAGCATTCCTTTCACATCTGGAAAAATCCTGTCATCCCACTCAAAATCACACCAATGAAATTCCCGCATCCAGAAACAATCAAAATGAAACACACTAAGGGGTATCTCCCTGTCTGCCATGCCCTGAACAAATGAGGCTGCCGTCTGTTCGTCATAATTGGTAGTGAAGGAAGTGGAAAGCCACAAACCAAAGGACCATGCCGGGGGAAGCGCCGGCTTTCCGGTCAGATCCGTGTACGTACCAAGCACATCTTTTACCGTATCACCATAAATCATATGATAACGTATTTCTTCCCCCGGTACGGAAAATCCCACATTCTCCACCTTTTCGCTTGCCACTTCAAAGGACACATGATCGCTGTGGTCTACGAATACTCCATAGTGATTGCTGGTTATATAGAACGGGATATTTTTATAGGCAATCTGGGATGCTGTGCCTCCATCCTCATTCCAGCATTCTACCACCTGCCCGTTTTTCACGAATGCTGTAAACCGCTCCCCAAATCCGTAGACACACTCTCCAGGACTTAAGGAAAGCTCTGTCAGCATATAGGGCCGATACTCAGCCGCCATGTAATTCTCCTCAGGAAATTTGGTCGGAATTTTACGGTCATACTGTATATACCCTAAGTTGCGGTACCCGCAGCCGGTAAACGCTTTCCCATCAGCCTCAAAGATGAATCCAAAATTCTCCCTATCCACCCGCACAGCCATACGCCCGGCCTTCATCACTGCCTCTTTATCAGTAATCGCAACCTCTGTTTCCTGGAAATCCTCATTGAGCTCATATCTCGGTTCTTTCTTGTCGTAGCCCTCAAAATGGTAACTTCTTACACTGATAATGTCCTTGAGTATGGATGTGAATTCTGTGGTTATGGTTGCTACATCCAAGGCCCCCGAACGGTCGCTTATCATGCGGACCGGGGCCACCACCCGCATTCCATTAGGAATCCGCTCCACTGCAAAAGCCTGCGCACCATAAGAAGCATTCGCCCGCTCATTTCTTTCCCAATACCCTTCTGTAAACTTCATGTCCTGTCTCCTCTCAAAAAAGGAGAAAGCATGCACTTTCTCCTCTTGCAGTTTTCATGCCGCCCTTGTCACCCATTACTTGGACATTCCGTCAATCTCCATCCATTTTGTTTCAATTTTCTTAATTGTGTCTTCCCTTGAAACACTGCCTTCTACGTATGCCTGCATAGCCTCTCCAAATGCCGTATGAAAGCTGTCTGTGGAATATATGACTCCAAGGGGAGCACTGCCTTTTTCTTCCACAGAGGCATTTCCCTGCTCTATGATAGCATATTGGGATTTGCCCTCTGTCTTAATAGGGGGTACAACACCTGCTACATCTGTAAACCATGCCTTTCCATAATCAGAGGTATACCACCAGTTAACGAAATCCAGAACTGCCTGCTTGTTCTTCGAATCTTTGTTAACCCTCATCGCTTGGTCAGATCCAGTAATGACCTGGCAATGGGCCGCATCATCATCCACCGGATAACCAGTAAACCCAATGTTGATATCAGGATTGATTTTTTTAAGATCCCCTTCTACCCATGCGCCTTGTCCAACGATAATGGCTGCCTTGCCTGCCGCAAAAGCAGATTCCTCCGCACTAAGATCTGCTTCCAGAGGCTTGGTATCTCCATTTCCCTTAACCAAATCCACAAAATTGAAGAAATTATCTTTAAGAACCGGATGGTTGTTTAAGGAGTCCTTTCCTTCTTCCATATTCTTTACAAATCCCTGGTAGTCATTTGTTGCCGCCGCGACATAGTGCTGGAATACATGCTTGAATACCCACCACTCTGCAAACCCGCTCGTAAATGGTGTAATCCCTGCATCCTTTAATTTCTGCACAGCAGCCTCTAATTCGGAAACTGTTTCCGGAGCCTTTTCGATTCCTGCCTGCTTAAACAAATCCTTATTGTAAACAAGGCCGAAATAATTGCCCTTAATCGCAAAGCCGTAAACACCCTTGCCTTCTGCGTCCCGCATCGTATCTGCAATTGACGGAAGCATGGTTCCCATCAGCGGCTGATCCGATAAATCCAGGGAATATTCCTTATATACTTCGATTTCTTTTCCCGATGTAGATGAAAAGATATCCGGAATCTCTCCTGAATTCAGCTTTGCCTTCAACAGGGTCGGGTAATCGTTTTGGGTTGTCTCATAATTAATGGTTACATCCGGCGCAACCGTCTTATACTCTTCAATCAGTTTATTGATCGCATCTGCATATTCAGGCTGTGATATAAACATATATATTTCACCCTTTGTGCCGCCTCCTCCGCTTTCAGCTGCCTTATTTCCGCTTTCCTTACTCCCGCATCCCATTATCATGGTTCCTACCATGACTGCGCACAGCAGCGCACTGATCCATCTTTTTTTCATAATACGTTTCCTTTCTTTAATGGTCCACAGACCGTTTATTTTTATCACCGCCAGGCTGACGTCAGCGGTAAAATGTTTATCCTTTTACAGCTCCTGCCACGACGCCTTCCACGATGTATTTCTGCAGTACGATAAATATAACGATAGAAGGCAGAATTGCCAGCATCATGGCTGCCATGGCATAATGCCACTGCGTATTGAACTGTCCCACAAAGGTGTAGGCTGACAGTACCAGGGTCTTTGTCTCATTAGAGCTGTTGACCATCAAAAGCGGCAGAAGGAAATCATTCCAGATCCACATAACATCAATGACAATAACCGTAAAAGTCACGGATTTAAGGAGCGGGAAAATAATGTAGCAGAATGTCCGAAATACTCCTGCACCATCAATATAAGCGCTCTCATCTATTTCCCTTGGTATGGTGCTCATAAAATTGCTGTAAATAAAAGCTGCCATAGGTATTCCAAATCCCCAATACTGAACACCCAGACCAATCCTGCTTCCGGAAAGATGAATTACGTTCATAACCTTTAACAGGGTGATCATGATGGTCTGGAAAGGAATCAGCATAGGTGTGATAATCAGAAACGCCGCAATTTTGGTATATCTATTTTTCTTCCGGCTCAGTATATAGGCAGACATCGACGAAAACACGATAATCCCCACAATGCCGATTACAGTAATGATTACATTATTAATAAATAATCTGCCATATTTCATTTTATCAATTACATAAGTATAATTGCTCCATTCAATCTTGCTGGGCAGTGCAATCACGTCCAGCACAACCTCACCAAAAGGCTTTACAGAATTGACAGCCATCAATATGATCGGATAAATGTAGATGACAGCCAGCACTGCCATCAAAACCGTGAGGAGAATCCTTTTTCCATTCCTCTTCTGTTTCTGCGACAGATTCATCATAAATCCACCTCCCGGCTTTTCATGAATTTTAACACCAGCTGAGTTACTACAAGAATTACCACAAAGAACACAAGGGATTTCGCGGAGCCCAGACCGTAATTATTGTTCTGGAATGCCTCACGGTAAATGTCGAGCGTCACGCTGTATGTAGAACCACCGGGACCTCCTTTGGTCAACGCCAGGATTATATCAAATACCTTTACCGCATTGGTCAGAGACATAAAAATACAGGTGGTAACGGAAGGGCCGAGAAGAGGAAGCGTTACCTTAAAAAACCGTTTCCAGGAAGTAGCCCCATCCACTGTGGCGGCCTCCAGAACATCTGTCGGCACAGCCTGGAGCCCTGCTATGTAAAGTACAATGTAAAAACCCAGGGACTGCCATATTCCTACAAAGGCCACCGACCAGAAAGCCAGTCCGCTGCTTCCCAGCCAGCTCCAGTTTAAAAAACCCAACTGGGTCTTCTCATATAAGACCGCAAACCCTTGTGAGAAAATGAATTTCCAGATAAACCCTACGATCGTCATGCTCATGATGTAAGGAATAAAAAACATGCTCCTCATAACATTGGCTGCTCTGATTTTCTGTACAAGAGCTACTGCAATTGCAATTGCAAGCACATTGGTAAAGAGCATGAACAGCACGGTGTATTTTCCGGTAAATATAAGACTCTTTATGAAGTCTGATGAACCTCTGAACAGTTGCGCGAAATTATCAAGTCCGATAAACACCGGTTTTTTTGATATCCCGTTCCATTCCATCAACGAATAATATCCGCTCATTACAAACGGAATGTAGATGGTTATCATAATCAGAGCAATGGCCGGAAGAGTGAACATGATGCAATCGACGTACTCCTTCTTTTTTCTTCCCATAATAATCTCCTCCCTCAATTCATACGGGTTTCCACTTCTTTGTTTTTATAGTAAATCATAATTTGTGCAATGTCAACATATTACTTGTTTATTTTTACTATTTTTAGTCGATATTCCTTCATTATTTTATCAGTATTCAAATTTTTATTATTGGTTTTCTACATAACCTAATTTATAATTATTATCATTTTATTTTTTATTTTGTTGTGATAATGGCAAAAAAACAGATATTTTCAATTAATTGAAAATATCTGTTTTTATCTTCGTTTAAATCATTTCAACTTCAAACAACCTGGCGGCGACCGGTGCACCGATCACAACTCTCAAGGTTCCACCCTCCCGATTCCAGTTGTATTCACACCTTTCATAAGAGGGGTACGCACACCGGAGCTTTACCTCTTTTCCCTTTAAATGGGGAATCGGTAACTCTGCCCAGGAATTTCCTCCCCGCCGCCACACTGCTATGTAATTTTTCTTCCCACATTTAAGCCCTAAACTAACCCAATCATCCCCAAAGGTTGAAAGGCCCATAGGCCAGAAAGGAAACGCTTCCCTGATGTCATGACGAATAGACTTATAGTAGTCCAGTCCCTCCTTCACAAGATCTCTCCGTTCTGGCGGAAGGGCTGCCAGATGACCGCTCTGGTGTACACGCATAAGAAGCGCATTCACCATATTAAACACGGTCTCCTCCTCATCTCCCTCTATTCTGGGATAGGACCAGATGGCCGACTGCTCCATGGTGACGCCCAGAGGAGAATTGGCGGCAATCGTAGCATAATGCCTGTAATCCTCCTGATCGCTTGTGGACTGTATGCTGTAACGGGACAGCATGGCGTAATCCATGCGGAGTCCGCCGCTGGAACAGTTCTCAATAATCAAATCCGGATATTTCTCAAAAACACTGCCAAGCCAATCCAGATACGCACGCTCATGCTCCAACAATCCCTGACCGAAGCTTTCCGCATCTACTTCCGTACCAATTCCAGGTTCAATATTGTAGTCCATTTTAATATACCCTATGCCATACTCTGTGACCAGACGGTCAATTACTTCATTCGCATGCCGGATTACCATAGGATGACGAAAATCAAGCTGATACCTGCTTCTGTCATAAACCCGTTTTCCGTGCCGGAGGAAGAAACATTCATCAGGCAGCTCCTTAACCTTTTTACAATTGATTCCCATAACCTCCAGTTCCAGCCAAAGACCGGGGATCAATCCCTTTGAGCGGATATAATCCATCACCTTTCTTATCCCTCCAGGGAAACGTTTCTTTGAGGGAAGCCATTCTCCCACTTCATCCCACCAGCCGCCATCCGCATACCAGCCTGCATCAATACAATAGTATTCACAGCCAACCTCCGCAGCTGCATCAATGAGCGGAATCTCTTTTTCAGTAGTCGGATCCCCCCACAGGCAATTCATATAGTCATTAAATATAACTCCCAACGTTTCGTTGTCCTTATTTCTTCTGCGGATTCTTCTTCTATACTTTGTAAGTTCCTCCACCGCTTTTTCCAGACCGCCCTCGGTGACTCCCACTGCCACCGGGACACTTGTAAAGCTCTCCCCTGCCTTTAGCTGTTGATACCAGTGGGACTGATTTTCCGTAGGCCCGCTTAACTGCACATATAAGTGACCGGCCTGATCGCTGATCTCCCAATGCCAGGAACCATTATGTTCAATCTGCCAGAACATTCTGGTATTTGTCTCCTTGTTAAACACACTTCCCATGGGAAGATAGGCTTTTGCAGACCAATTGCCCGTATTGGTGATCCCAAATTCTTTGGATGAACGCAGCTTTTCATCTGGCTGCGACTGTTCAAGTCCCAATTCTGGAAGGGTATAGCTCTTCCACTGGACCTCCCTCTGCCACGAATTATGAACCACAGATATTTCCATTTTCTGATCCCTGGGGAGGAGCCCTTCCTTCTCGATTCCATTCAGATTAAAAGAAGAAACATATTCCAGCCCCTGAGAATCATTTCCTCTGTTCTCAACCTGACTCCAGGATTTTACCACCGATATCCCATCATAAAACTGAAAATGGCTCGTAACGTAAACACCTGTCGCTTCATCCTTTGTTACAATTTCTAGCTTCTTCCCGTCCTCATTTCTCTGTTCCTCGTGGCTCACATACTTCATCCTGTATCCGGGAGCCGTAACCGTATACTTCATTCCATGGCGTTCCTCAGGACGATCCTGCCCGGAAAGTCCTATTTCTACCAATCGGAAAGCATGCTTCTCCTCCTCACTTCGTATAGTCTCCTCACGAAAAGGGAGAGAGGAAACATGAAGCAGCTTTACCTCATCCCTGTCTGTGATTTCCAAAAGCATATTTATCCCATTTTCAGTTATCTTTATCCGCTTCATTGCCTCACCCTCCCAATTCATTTACTAACCATTTTTCTTTACACTTTCCCGTTCTACTATGATTGCGTCAACCTTTGGCTGCATCTCCTTAATCTCTTCACCATCCAGCAGGCGCATTAACATATTGACTGCAAGCTCCGCTTTCTGACTCACATCAACGCTCATTGATGTGAGTCTGGGATTGCATAACCTAGCATAGACATCATCATCAAAGCCCACTATGGAAATATCCTCCGGTATATGTATCTGCCTGCGCTGAAAGAAGCCGATGGCCTCCACCGCATTAAAGTCCGTGGAAAAGAATAGTGCAGCCTTGCGGCCAATCAGCCTGCGTATATCATCATAATTCTTTACCCTTTCATCATAAGTTCTGCCAAGCATACGGATTTCCAGCTCCGCACCATCTCCCATACGTTCTTTATAAACCTCTGACGCTCCTATGTATCTGCAGTAATCAGCTCCCGATTTTATATTAGCCAGATATACCACCTTCTCTATTCCCTGATCCAACAGATATTCCATCATCATCATCCCTCCTTCATAATCCCTGGAGGTCACATTAAAGCAATCCGATATTTTACCAATATCATATTCATTCATGTCAATGGATACAATTGGCTTCCCCGTCTGCTTTCCTATCTGCTTATAATATTTGACCGGCATGGAAATAGATATAATCCCATCCACATTCCAGCCCATTGTCATTTTCATGATTTCAGGAATGCTTTTGGAGGAAAAAAGCATGATGTAATACCCCCTTTTCCTCAGCATACGCTCCAGTTCACCAATGATATTTCCATAAAAAGGACGTTCATATGGCGTTCTCTCCACGAATTCCGGTGTATTTACAAGGATACTGATTATCTTTGAACCTTTATTTGTCAGGGCATTCAGTCCGAATCTTGGAATATAATTGTACTTAACCAAAAGTTTTTTGATCTTCTCCTCCAGTTCAGGAGAAACTTTTTTTGTTTTTCCATGCAGCACGTTTGATACCGTTGTCATGCTGACTCCAGCCTCGGCCGCAATCTCTTTTAATGTTATCATAATAAACATACCCACTTTGCTCTGCATTTGTCTAGGACACTGGTAAAATCATATCATATTTTTTCATACTTCTCCATTTATTTTTTAACTTTCTGTCTTTTTCCTAGCTCTCTGTTTAACAGAAATTTTAGTGAACAACTAAGGAACATTTTTCCCATGCGGCCGGTTATGGATCTCAAAATACCCTAAAATGTAAAAGAGCTGTTGCAAAAAAGAAGTTATTTATTCTTCTTTTCGCAACAGCTCTTTCGTTCCACCTATGCAAGTTTTATTTTCGATTTACCTTTATAGCTAATCCGCTTCCTTCAATTTTCACCTAAAGCCGTGAAAATCAACCTATATTCCCTTACCAATATCCCGCCTCATATACTTATTCTCAAAAGATACCCATTCCGCCGCCTGATAGGCATTTTCTCTGGCTTCCCTTAAATCCTCTCCGATTGCCGTCACTCCCAGCACTCTTCCGCCATTGGTCACCACGGTTCCGCTGCCATCCAATGTACTTCCTGCATGAAAGGCAAAGTATTTCTCCTGTCCCTTAAATGCTTCCAGCCCGGCAATGGGATACCCCTTTTCATACTTCTCCGGATACCCCTCCGATGCCAATACCACGCAGACTGCCGCATTATCTTCAAACTGCAGGTCTATCTGATCCAGAGTTCCGTCAATGCAAGCCTCAAAAACCTCTACAATGTCATTCTTCATCCGGGGAAGTACCACCTGTGTCTCAGGATCACCAAACCTGGCATTGTATTCCAATACTCTGGGGCCTTTTTCCGTCAGCATCAGCCCGAAGAATATAATACCCTTAAATTCCCGGTCCTCTGCCTTCATGGCATCCACAGTCGCCTGATAAATATATTTCTTACAAAACTCATCCACTTCTTCTGTATAAAACGGACTTGGAGAAAATGTTCCCATTCCCCCTGTATTAAGGCCCTGGTCTCCGTCTTTTGCCCGCTTATGGTCCTGGGCGGATGTCATAATTTTAACAGTCTTTCCATCCACAAAGGAAAGCACCGATACCTCCCGGCCCGTCATAAACTCTTCCACCACAATCCGGTCTCCTGCGGAGCCAAACTGCTTATCAAGCATTAAGTCCTTCACCCCGTTTTCAGCCTCTTCCCTTGTGCCGCAGATCAGGACTCCCTTTCCCAAAGCCAGGCCGTCAGCCTTTAACACAATGGGCATCGGGGCTGTTTTCACATAATCGAAAGCCTCTTCCGGGGAATCGAAGACTTCATATGCCGCTGTGGGAATTTCATATTTTTTCATCAAATCCTTGGAAAATGATTTAGAACCTTCCAGCAAAGCCGCACGTTTTTGCGGGCCGAACACCCTTAGACCGGCTGCCTCAAACGCGTCCACAGCTCCGGCAACCAGAGGATCATCCGGTCCTATGATGGTTAAATCGATTCCCTTTTCCCCGGCAAATGCCACCTGCCTGTCAAAATCCATGACTCCTATATCCACGCATTCTGCAATCTCTGCAATTCCTGCATTTCCAGGGGCGCAATATATTTTATCAACCTTAGGGCTTCTGGAGATTTTCCATGCAATGGCATGCTCACGCCCGCCTCCGCCTATGATCAAAACCTTCATTGTGATTCCTCCTGTTCGATTGCAATCATCTGTATGGCCTGGGGAAGGATCAGCCACTCTGCCTCTTCCATGACACGCCGCTGCAAAGTCTCCGGTGTATCTCCTTCCCGAACCTCAACCGCCTTCTGCAAAAGAATCGGCCCCGTATCCATCCCCTCATCTACATAGTGGACCGTGGCTCCCGTAACCTTCACCCCCCGGGCAAGAGCAGCTTCATGAACCTTAAGCCCATAATATCCCTTTCCGCAAAAAGACGGAATAAGGGATGGATGAACGTTGATGATCCGGTTCCCGTACTTTTGTATCATGGATAACGGAATCGCAACCAGATATCCAGCCAGAACGATGAGATCAAGGCAGTACTGGTCAATCTTTGAAAGAAGCGCTTCATAAAAGTCCTCCCTCTCCTGAAAATCCACAGGGGATATGCAGGAAGCCTCAATTCCATGTTTTCTTGCTCTTTCCAGGGCATATGCGTTCTGGTTATTGCTGATGACCACCGTTACCTCTGCATTGGTGATCCTTCCACAATCTATCGCATCTAAGACTGCCTGAAGGTTGGTTCCCCCGCCGGAAACCAATATACCGATTTTCAGCATAAGGTCACGCCCTTCTCTCCTCTTTCCGTATGGCCGATCACATAGGGAACCTCTCCAGCCCCTCGGATCGCTTCCATAGCCGTATCCACATCCGCCGGGCTCACGGCAAGAATCATTCCGATTCCCATATTATAGGTATTGTACATGATCTCTTCCTCAATACCGCCTTTATCCGCCAGCAGGCCAAAGATGGCAGGCACCTGATAGCTGCTCTTTTCAACCACCGCCCGGATACCCTCAGGAAGCATACGGGGAATGTTTTCATAAAAACCGCCTCCGGTGATGTGGCTGCAGGCTTTGATCACTGCTCCGCTGTCTTTTACGCTTTTTAATGTATTAACATATATTTTGGTAGGAGTGATCAGCGCTTCGCCAAGAGTTTTTCCCAGTTCCTCATAATAGGTGTCCAGGCTTTCTTTTGTCATGTCAAACACCTTGCGTACCAGAGAAAAGCCATTGCTGTGAATGCCGGAAGAGGCGATTCCAATGAGCACATCTCCCTCTTTGACATGAATCCCGGTAATAAGATCCTTCTCATCTACCACGCCTACAGCAAAACCGGCCAGATCGTATTCGTCCTCAGGATAAAAACCCGGCATCTCCGCTGTCTCACCGCCGATCAAAGCTGCATTGGCCTGTTTGCAGCCATTAGCAACCCCGCTGACGATTTCTGCGATTTTTTCCGGGTAATTCCTGCCGCATGCAATATAATCCAGGAAGAACAAAGGCTCTCCGCCTGCACAGGCGATGTCATTGACACACATTGCCACACAGTCGATTCCAACGGTATCATGCCTGTCCATTAAAAATGCAAGCTTCAGCTTTGTGCCCACCCCATCGGTTCCTGATACCAGAGTCGGCTTTTCCATGTTTTTAAAGGCTGACATGGAAAATGCCCCTGAAAATCCCCCGAGCCCTCCAAGAACCTCCGGTCTCATGGTTTCCTGCACATGCTTTTTCATTAATTCAACCGATTTATAACCGGCTTCAATGTCCACTCCTGCATTCTTATAATCCATTTTTTCTCCTCGCCTCCGATTTTCTCACTTCTTCATCTGGGATAAATATTCCTGATAGCCGATATGGTCCAGTTTCTCCGCCTTTTCAGCCACCTCATTTTTTAAGTTTTCCGAGTATTCCTTCAGCTTTCCTAACAGCTCCCTGTCACTGACCGCTAAAATCTTGGCTGCAAGGATTCCTGCGTTAGTTCCTCCGCCTATCGCAACGGTGGCAACCGGAACTCCGGAAGGCATCTGTACGATAGAATAAAGAGAATCCACTCCGCCAAGGTCTGAAGTTTTCATGGGAATGCCGATCACCGGCATTGGGAACAGAGCCGCACACATTCCAGGAAGGTGGGCTGCTTTACCCGCGCCGGCAATAATGACCTTTATGCCTCTTGCTTCTGCCGTTTTAGCATATTCGAAAAATATATCCGGTTCCCTGTGGGCGGAGATCACCGTCATCTCAAACTCCACTCCCAATTTTTTCAAAACATCTGCAGCCTGAGCCATAACAGGCATATCAGAATCACTTCCCATAACAATTGATACATTTGCCATAGTACATTCTCCTTTATATTTTGTTTGATGTGAAGATTCATTATTTGCAGTAATACATTTTATTAGTACAATTAATAATTATCACTTATTAATCAACCTTTACTTATCAATATAATACAAGCTTTTTTCTGCTTCGTCAATGGTTTTCTTAAAAATTTGACCATAGCCCATGGGGGATACAAGAAGGGCGGGAGAACCGGAAAGATATATTACTCTCTCCGGCCTCCCGCCTGATTATGTATGGTTAATATTTTCCGCCTCCAAATTTGGATGGCTCCTCAAAATAAACCGGATCAATGGTTAGGACCGGGGTTTCCTGGTCTCCATAAACCGGTTTTTCCGGCCGGATATCCCCTGAATTTGATCCTGTCTTTTTCTGGGAATTCGCCTCTTCTCCCTCGCCTTCATAAAGGTCAAAGCCTTCAACAAGTCCCTTCATAATCTGGGCCTGACCTGACAGTTCTTCGCTTGCCGCGGCACTTTGCTCCGCCGTCGCGGAGTTCGTCTGAACAACGCAGGAAATCTGGTCGATTCCCTGTGCCACCTGATCAACCGCCACTGCCTGCTTGTCAGAAGCCAATGCGATCTCCTCAATAATCGAATTGATACGCCGGCTTCCTTCCACAACCGCCTGCATAGCCTTCGCTGTCTCAGCGGTGATCCTGGTTCCGTTATCCACAGCCTGCATGCTTTCCTCAATGAGCAGAGTGGTGTTCTTTGCTGCTTCTCCTGATTTGCTTGCCAGGTTGCGCACTTCATCCGCCACAACTGCAAAGCCCTTTCCGGCTTCTCCGGCGCGGGCTGCTTCAACAGCCGCATTCAATGCCAGGATATTGGTCTGGAATGCGATATCCTCAATGGTCTTTATAATCTTTCCAATTTCATTGGACTTGTTACTGATCTCCGTCATAGCCTGGTTCATTTCAGACATTTTTTCACTGCTCTTTGCCACATTACTGGTTGCTTCTTCTGATGTAGAACGCGCCTCTTTAGCATTTTGGGCATTGATGTTTATCTGGTTTGATATATCGCTTATGGCTGCTGCAAGCTCCTGAATGGAAGAAGCCTGTTCCGTAGCTCCCTGGGACAATGCCTGGGCTCCGGAAGATACCTGCTCCGAACCATTGGCTACCAGATCCGCCGACTGGTTAATGCGGAAAAGGGCTTCGCTTAAATTATTCCTGATTCCGTACATGGCCATAAAAATAGGCTCATAATCCTGGACATATTGTTCCTGGTGCTTGGAGCTGACCCGGAAATCACCGATTGCCAATGATGTCAGCAAGCTGCTGATATCGTCAATCATGTTTCCGATATTGGAAATGGTGGTCCGCATGCTGTCGGCCAGAACGCCCAGTTCATCCTTTGACTGGTAATTTAACAGGATATGAAGGCTTCCCTTTGACATTTCCCCTGCCGCCTTCTCAATCTCTTTCACTGGCACCACGATGCTCTTAGTAGTGAAAATCGAAAAGCCCAATGTAGCTAATACTGCCAGGACCTGCAAAGCGACCACTACCGTCTGAGTGATTCCCGCCATCTGCTGGGCATTTTCATAATTGGCATCGGCTTTTTCATTGGCGAAGTCACTGATCTTTACCAGATCCTCCTGAACCTTGGTGAAATACGGGTCTAATGATTCAAAGAATATATCTGCTGCCTGTCTGGTCTTATTTTCTCTTGCCAGGCCAAACACCTGATCCTTGAAAGGCTGAGCCTCATTTAAGGTATTCTCGATGCTGTCAACCAGGGATTGGTCTCCCTGATAGTTTTCCCTTAAAAACTGTATTCTGTTGTGGAACTCTTCCAGATCCGCTTCTGCAGCATCAATATATTCCCCGGTAGTCTTTAAATCAAGGCTCATGGTTGCATATCCTACATTTTTAGCCGCGGACTGAATATCACGTCTCATCTCAAGAGTCTGTACATCGATCTGGTGTCCGTTCTTAAAGAAATCTACAAACTTACCGTTGTTTTGCCTTAAGCTTACCACGGAAATTGTGGAAACGATTAAAAACAGCACGAGGATAGCTCCAAAAGCAAGTCCAATTCTTTTACCAATCTTTAAATTCTTCACCTTTGTCCTCCATTCACTTTATCTATCCTATTTTCATATACGAATGAATCAAGGGATATGCTCGCATATCCGGTTGCCCATTAACGCAAGGTTGAAAGAAAAATATCTTTCAACCTTAACCTTTGTATATCTTATCGGCAAGTCCTGCTGTTTTATAAGCATTTTAATATAATTTGTTAAATAATTGGATATTTCTGGTTTTTTTATTTATTTTTTGCAATTAAAGTCCTGATAAGGGAACATTTAATTCCTCCGTACCCTTTAATACAAATCTGCCGTCATCAATAATCAGAACCCGTTCTCCCAAAGCCGTAACCGCTTCTATCTTATCCAGTTCTGCATAAGGTATGGTTATATCCGTATGGCAACTGAAATAGGCCTTTGATACATCTTCTTTCCTAAGGACGGAAACTTCATTATCTCTGGCAATGATCTCCTTACCATTGGGGTTGTAAACAGGACTTTCCTCCGCCCAGCTGTAACAGGTGTCACCCACCGCAAAATGGGGGCCCATCTTTTCCACAATGAGGATAGGCAGTTTATCGAGAATTCCGAACTTACGGGCCATAGCATAAGCCGTAGTATTGGTACCAATGGCAAATTCTCCCATGGGAAGGGTGTCGTGATTCTTTAAGATCACCTGTTTCACAAGGGCCTTTCCTTCTTCCGGATTCTCAAAATTGCTGCAGGAATAATCCTTTATCATACCATTTTCAAAGGTCATGACAAGGTCTTTAAACTGGAAGTCCGTAATATACACCGTACTGACTGCCAAAGTTCCTTCCGTTCCCATAAGCCTTGGGGACGTGAACACTTCTCCAAGGGGAATATTCACATCAGCCACACAGTTTTCAAATTTTGTTTCCTTATTCTTGTCTGCCAGCGGGTGAAGAGCCACTTTAAGGTGGGTCCTGTTATTTCCTTTTCCAGTTACCTCCACGTAATCTGCCTCATCCAGAACATCGATAACCGCCTGCTGGATTGCCTTATATTTCTCATAATCAAGGGTGTTGATGGCAATGGTCTCTTCAAAGATCTTCTCAAAATCCTCCCCGATTTCCGGTACCGGGAAAGCAATGATGGTAAAGCTGGTCTCATCTCCAGGCACGTATTGATTGAGAATTCTTGAGGTTTCATTCGACATTTCCGCTGATAGCTTTTCCTGTCTGGCATCCAGACGGTTGGCTTCCGGCTTATTCACCGGCTCAAAGCCTTCTTTTCCAAAGGTTTCAAGCACCGCAGGACCGGCAAAGGCTGCCGCCTGCTCTTTGTAGGTTTCATAAGCGACCTTTAAAACTGCTGCTTTCCGATCTTTAAACGCCTTATTTAAATAAAGGGCATCGTCGTAACGGTGATCATAATCATACTGCCTGTTTGGAGAGGTGCTGTAGTAACCGGACTTCCGGCCAGCATTGGTATTGACTGTCCATACAGCTGCACGGCAAAGGATCACCTTTAGGCCCAGTTTTTCAAAATTCTCCATGGCATACTTTACCATGCGCTCAAAGCCCAGCTCATAGCGGATCTGTACCGCTCCCTTTTTCTTTAAATCCCTTCCCATTACCTCAAAGCCTTTGCGGTATCCTTCCGTGTAGGTATCCGCCATAAGGCGTACCGTTTCTTCTGGCAGGGAATTTAAGAATCCAGCGGTTTTTAATTCTGATTCGGAAATGTATTCACCAAAGTAATACAAATACTTAAGATCCCCTAAATCATTCTCCCGGATGATATCCGCTGCAAAGGAAAGCGTCGGATCAAGCCCTTCCCGGACCCGGAAGGTAACCGTATGATCCGTATAATCGCTGACAAACCAGTAGATTACTTCCTTTATTTGAGAAACCTCTGGGATTTCCTCCTCAAACCTGTTGTAAATCTCAATAAGCGTTTCATTTAAAATAGTAAGATCCGTAAGCCTCCACTCATGAACAAAGACAATGTCACCCCGGATCTCTTTATACAGATACGAAAGAAGCTGGCCATAGCCCTCTCCCAGCTTTGATACCGCATACGCCGGGTTCGCATAGCTCTCCTCATAATGGCCGGGTAAAATATCCTGGTAAAGCTTCTGGTTCCATTCCTTTAAAACATCTACAGGAGCCGTTTTCTGGTCTCCGGACTCAATGAACCGTAGATACTCCCCCATCATGGTGACAAAGGACGCTGTCCTGGCGAAATAATCCCGGTATGGTTCCGGCACGGTTTGTTCCGCTGCCATCTGGCCGATCCGCTCCATAGACAGTTCAAAGCGCTCCTTAATATTCTCATTTTCCTGCTGAAACATTACTTGATTATCCATAATCCTTACCCCTTTACTCCTATAATGATAAGAACTGCCCAAAGAATGATAAGGCCCAAACTGATCCCCATTCCTATTTTGGACAGTATGTATTTTTTTTCCCTTTCAAAGAAAGAAAGGACACCATAAACCAGTGAAAAAATTGAAATCAGCAGGCTGCAGAAGCAGACAGCTGCAACATTAAGCTGTGCCTGACCTTCAGCCATTACAGAGCTGATAATTCCAATGATTCCAAGTACAAGTGCCCCGACCGCAAGTCCCAGGGATAGAAAGCTTCTCTTTGCAAAGGGCTTTCTAATGTAGGACACTCTTTTCTGCTTTTGCACTCCTTTTCCTCCTTATCCTTACTCTTATGTGCTGAACGATTTTATACAGGATGTATCCAAGGATACCTCCCAGCGTATTCAGTATCATGTCATCCACATCAAAGCTGCCTACTTTGAAAACAAGCTGGATGGTCTCGATGCTTAAGCTGAACAGAAAGCTTAACAGCACCGTATTAAACCAGTGGCGGCTCCTGCGGCTGATGATCGGAAGAAAGAAACCACAGGGCATAAAGCCCACAATGTTTCCCACAATATTCAGCAGAAAGGATTCCAGTCCGACCACATGGCGGTAAATAATAAAACGCCGTATTTCCTTAAACGGGGTTAAGTTGTATGCATATTCCTGCTGAATATGGCTCCCCCTTCCAAAATAATCGGAAAAAAATAAAAAGTATGTCAAAAAGATCAGGTAAACGATAAAGATCACCCAACCCATTTTCTGCCGTTTTGTCGCATTTCTAATCATAACAGCTCCATCTATATGCGGAAAAAGAGAGATGCTGCTTAAAAGCCACACCCTTCCATCAGCATCCTCTCTTATTATATCAGTTAAAATGTAATTTCAGATTTTCTTTTTAGCAAAAAAGCTCCGTTTATAATTGATATGGTTCCGGCGGCAATACCGATAACGGTCACTACAATTCCAACACCAATGCTTAAAGCTCCTATATTTCTCATAGTTTTATAAACTCTTTCCATACCAAACTCTCCTTTCCACTTCTCCGCCCGCGCTCTTTGGGCATAAAGGTATACCCGCAGGGTGTTTCCTCTCTCTGCCCATGCTCTTTGGGCATAAAGGTATACCCGTAGGGTGTTGGGCATAAAGTTATCCCTGGAAGGGATTATTTTATGCCATAGACTTCGTAATAAGCGTCAATGGCCTCTTTTATACCATCATCAATAATAACTTTTCCATTATACTCCCTGTTATGCAGATATTCAATGACTTCTGCCATGGATACAATGGCTGCCGCTTTAAATCCATACTTCTCCTGGATTTCATCCAAAGCTCCCTTGTCCCCTTTTCCCTTTTCCATGCGGTTTAAGGAAACCATAAGGCCTAAAATCTCCACATTTCCCTGGGCCTTAATAATGGGGAAGGTCTCTTCAATGGATTTTCCGGAGGTCGTTACATCCTCAATGATCACCACCCGGTCTCCATCCTTTATGGGGCTTCCAAGGAGAATTCCTGCGTCGCCGCCGTGATCCTTCTCCTCTTTTCTGTTTGAACAGTACTTGATTTCCTTTCCGTACAACTCATGAAAAGCGATGGCAGTTGTTACGCTCAAAGGGATTCCCTTATAAGCAGGCCCAAACAGAACATCAAAATCATCCCCGAAATTATCGTGGATGGCCTTTGCATAGTATTCTCCCAGCTTTTTAAGCTGCGCTCCTGTCACATAGGAGCCTGCATTCATAAAAAATGGGGACTTTCTTCCGCTTTTCAGTGTGAAGTCGCCAAATTTAAGGACACTGCTGTCTACCATAAATTCAATAAATTCCTGCTTATACTGTTCCATCTTTTTATCCTCTCTATTCAAAATAGTACGTGTTACCGTACCGCTCCTACCAGTTCCCTGATATCTTCTACATGATATTTCTTCATATAATCCTCTATGCCCCTGACTACCTCTTCCGCTGCATAAGGATTCCGGAAATTGGCCGTACCCACGGAAACAGCCGTGGCTCCTGCAAGAATGAATTCTATGGCATCCTCGGCATTCATGATTCCGCCCATGCCGATAATAGGAAGCTTCACCGTATTGGCAGCCTGATATACCATGCGCACCGCAATAGGCTTAATGGCCGGGCCTGATAAGCCTCCCGTTTTATTGGCAACAGCAAAGGAGCGGCGGTTAATATCGATTTTCATACCGGTTAAGGTGTTAATTAGAGAGAGCACATCTGCTCCTCCGGCCTCAGCGGCCCTTGCCATTACCCCAATGTCCGTCACGTTGGGACTCAGCTTCATGATGACCGGCTGCTTTGCATATTTTTTAACTTCCCTTGTTATGGCCTCTACCGCTTTGGGATCCTGCCCAAAGGCGATTCCTCCCTCTTTTACATTAGGACAGGAAATGTTGATCTCCAGCATATCCACCGGCTCATCCGCCAGCCGCTCCACAACTTCAATATAATCTTCTGTGGTCTTTCCGCATACATTGACAATGATTTTCGTATCGTACTTCTTTAAAAATGGAATGTCTCTCTTAATAAAAACTTCCATTCCCGGATTCTGAAGGCCGATGGCATTGATCATACCTCCGTAGGTTTCTGCGATTCTGGGTGTAGGATTACCTGGCCAAGGCACATTGGCCACACCTTTCGTAACCACAGCGCCCAAATGATTTAAATCAATCATCTCGCTGTATTCCTCACCGGAACCAAAGGTGCCGGAAGCAGTCATAACCGGATTCTTAAGCTCCACTCCGGCCAGATTCACTTTCGTATTCATCTAAAATTCTACCTCCTCAGCCTTAAATACCGGACCATCCTTGCAGATACGCTTATTGTGAACCATGGAATGCTCGTCCACTGACTTACTTTTGCATACACAGGCAAGACAGGCTCCTATGCCGCAAGCCATCTTTTCTTCCAGGGAAAGATAACACTCCATTTCATTTTCAAAGGCATAGGCCTTAAGAGCCTTCAGCATGGGGGTGGGGCCGCAGGCAAAAATCACATCGCCTTTTAAGCCGTGTTCCCGGATGGCATCTAACACATTGCCCTTGGTCCCAGAGCTCCCGTCCTCCGTGGCGACATAAGTATCCCCATACGGGTGAAATTCTTCATTTAAAAACAGGGAATCCCGGTATCCAAGCACCACCTGCTTCTCACAAGGCAAATGCTTTGCCAGCTCCAGCATGGGAGGAATTCCGATTCCCCCGCCAATCAAAAATGCCTTTTTCTCTTTTCCGCCGGCTTCAAGAGGAAATCCATTGCCCAAAGGTCCCAAGACTTCAACGGAATCTCCTTCTTTGTAATGGGAGAATTCTTCCGTTCCTCCTCCTACTACCCTGTACACCAGCCTTAAAAGCCCCTTGTCCTTATCTGTCTCGCAAATGCTGATGGGTCGGGGCAAGAGCTTTGCCCCATCCTTTGTATATAGGTCAACAAACTGTCCCGGCTCTGCCTGGGCAGTGATTTCCTTTGTCTTAATCCACATGCTGTATACATCGTCTCCAAGCCGTGTCTGGCTGGCAACCACTGCAATTTCCTTTACCTTTGCCATGCGATCCCCCTATAATACCCTGTTGATATCGGAAACCATGTCAATAACCGCCTGTCTGGAGGCTTCACCAAAATGCTCTCCGCCAAACCGGGCGTAGCTTTCAGATTTATAGGCTGCAATAATTCCCCTGGAGGAGTTTACAATGGCTCCCAGGCCGTCCTCGTTAAAACAAGCCTTTAAATCCTCTGCCGTACCTCCCTGGGCACCGTATCCTGGTACCAGGAAATAGGTGTTTGGCATCAGCTTTCGGAGAATCCTGCTCATCTCAGGATAGGTAGCCCCCACAACAGCTCCCACATTGCTGTAAGCGCCATCCATGCAGTCTGCTCCCCATTCAACGACCTTATCTGCAACCAGTTCATACAGCGGCCTTCCGTCAATCAGCTGATCCTGGAATTCACCGCTGGAAGGATTGGAGGTTTTCACCAGAACGAAAAGACCCTTGTCTTCTTTCTTGCATACATCCACAAAGGGCTTCACGCCATCGGTCCCCAAATATGGATTGACCGTAAGGAAATCTGTACCGAAAGCAGAAAAGCTTTTGTTTCCAACCTTCACCTGACCGATGTGTGCCGTAGCATAAGCGGCTGATGTGGAACCAATATCTCCTCTCTTAGCATCTCCAATGACGAAAAGCCCCTTTTCCTGGCAATAATTCACAGTCTTTGTATACGCTTTCAGGCCTTCGATGCCAAACTGTTCGTACATGGCAATCTGAGGCTTAACGGATGGGATTAGATCATATACATGATCAATGATTTCTTTATTGAACTGCCAAATAGCTTCCGCAGCACCTTCTAAGGATTCACCGAATTCTTCAAATGCCTTCTTCGTAACCTGCTCTGGTATATAGTTTAACATGGGGTCCAAACCTACGCAGATTGGGGCCTTTGTTTTTTGAATTTTGTCTATTAACTGCCTGATCATAGCTTCCTCCTTGGATCTCTTCGCCCTTATTTTTCTCTATTCTTACCAATTCTATCATAAGAAAGAACTGGCTTCAAGCCTTTTGCCAAACTGATCGAAAAAATCCTGGTCCCTGTCATAGGGAGTAAGATAAAACTGCTTTAAAACATACATGCTGACCTTATTTGCCAATGCCTGATCCCCATCTTCTTCCATTCTTTGCTCCAGCCGTTTTAAGAAGAAATGCCAGTCAAACACGAATTTTTCATGCCGCTTTACGTCAGGGGTATCAATCCATTTGCGCACCTTGACCTTTGACCTGTTTTCTCTCCTGCACTCATGCACCTGGAGAAAATACTGAAACCCCTTTTCATCATAGATCCGCCCCAATGGGAACAAACGGCAGATTCCAGGGCGGAAGCTATGGATCCCGCATCGTCCTTCCTGGTTTAAAAAGCCGCACTTTTCCCCTTCTCCTCCCATTTTTAAGTTGGGAAGCACGATTCCATCCACCACATTTAGTTCCAGCTTATCTGCCAGCAGCTCCTCCAGAGTACAATGGAGATTTTCCGTCAGCCGGAAACAGTCGAGGGGGTCCAGGATAACCGACTGCCCCATCCCCTGGCAGCAGGCAAAACAGCCCTTGCAATCACCGCAGTCCGCCTTTACCATATCGTTTAAGCCATATATTTTTCCATCTGAGATCTCTTTCCAATCGATTTCCCGTTTCATGAATAATCTTCCTCAACTTTCTTTTTAACAAACATGGTTATTCTACCATTTCCGGCCAATACATTCAATGGCAGATTCATTTCTTTATTAAAATCAGCACTGTTCTATATGAAGTCATAAATCCAGGGTTTCACAAATTTTTCACAAATCAATTAGCACTCACCTCTTGACAGTGCTGATAGTGTGTGTTATATTACATGTATAACAAATAGCAATGCACCGGAAAGCCGGTGACAAATATATTACCAAAAAAGGAGGAACTCTTCATGTTATTAACCAGAAGAAATAACTTATTTGATGAATTTTTCAATGATCCGTTTTTTTCGGATGCATATCAAAGCAAACAGGCCCTGATGAAAACCGACATCGAAGACAGCGGAAACGACTATGTCATTGAAATCGAGCTTCCAGGTTATAAAAAAGAGGAAGTGCGTGCCGAATTAAAAGAAGGTTATCTGACCATTTACGCGGAAACTGTTTCCGAAAATGAAGAGAAGGACCAGAAAAATTTTATCCGCAGGGAGCGTTACAGCGGTTCTGTGAAAAGAAGCTTTTATGTAGGTTCCGGCTTAAAACAGGAAGATGTCAAGGCTTCCTTTGAAAACGGCATCCTGAAGCTGGTTGTTCCAAAAGAATCTCCAAAGCAGATCGAAGAGAATCACTATATCACCATTGAGTAAAATAATCCGGAATAGGCAAAAAGGGAAGGCCCCCATTCAGGGCCTTCCCTTTCTATCTGTACCAGTCGAACGATCTTATCAGCATTTATACTCTTTTAAAAATGCAGTAGTTACATATGCCCCGCTTTTATAAGACTTTTTCTCCATGGCTTCCTCTGCTTCCAGCTTTACATTCATCCACATTTCTTCCGCAGCAATGGTCAAGTGAGCAAGCATGATCCCTGTACCGATCTCCCGCATGGACACAAGAGAAGATGACGGCAGGAATTCCCTGCAGGAAAACACATAGATTCTGTCATGATAGACGATAAAACGCCAGGGCTGGGTATTCATGGCCGACGGAGCGAGGCGGACAGCTTTTAATATATTCTTTAAGGATTCTCCTGCTTCTTCCTTAAACACGCATAATTCCTTTAAAGGAAGCCGCTTCGCCGTTGCAGGGTCACGGTAAAGCAGGGTTTTGGGATAGCCAAAGGCAACGACGATCACCTGCTTTAACCCTGCCGACCCAGACTCCGGAACCTTGGTACTCCCCAGATAACAGGTTCCAAGCCCTTTTCCTGTCATATATAAAAGAACATGCTCCAGTACATATCCCGCGTTTGCCAGATATCCCTCCTTCTCCTCGGAGTAAAAAACCAGATAATAAGGCGCCTCCACCTTCCACAGCCCTTTAGCAGGCACATGGTCTTCCATATTTTCACTTATTTCCAGCTTAATCTGAATATCCCCGTGCAGTCTTGGAATGTTAACCCCAAAATAAAGAATGTCCTTTAACAGCTGCTCCGGGACTTCTTCCTTTTTAAATTTCCTGATCGATCTTCTTTTAAATATCATCTGATACAGATTCATACCTGCTCCCCTCTCCTCTATCCAACAACCGGACTTAAATAAGCCGGCTCATTTCTTCCAAAAGCCCGGCAAACACCTGGAGTGCATCCTTCACCGGCTCAGCAGTCCCCATGTCTACGCCGCAAAGCTTTAATAAGTCTATGGGAGTCATGGAATTTCCGCCGCTTAAAAATTCATAATATCCCTTGACCGCTTTCTCATCTCCCTTAAGAATCCTGCTGCTGATGGCGATGGCAGCCGAAAACCCTGTGGCATACTGGTATACGTAAAACGGTGTATAAAAATGCGGGATTCTGGACCATTCATAATCAATTTCCTGATCAACCACCATATCAGGGCCAAAGTACTCCTCATTCAGCCGGTGATATATCCTGCAAAGGACCTCCGCAGTGAGCACCTCTCCTTCCCCTGCCCGGCGATGGGTTTCTGCTTCAAACTCCGCAAACATGGCCTGCCGGTAAAGAGTCCCACGGAAACTGTCCATAAAATGATTAACAAGGTATGCCCGTTCCTTTTTATCTGACGTGGTTTCCAATAAATGACGGATAAGCAGTGCCTCATTGCAGGTAGAAGCCACCTCCGCCACAAAAATCTTATATCCTGCGTCAATATAGGTCTGGTTTTTATCGGAAAACCAACTATGGAGTGCATGCCCCATCTCATGGGCCAGAGTGAAAACACTGTCAAGGGTTCCGTTAAAGTTTAACAGCACATAGGGATGGATCCCGTAAACTCCCCAGGAATAGGCACCGCTCCGCTTTCCTTCATTTTCATACACATCAATCCACCGGTTGCTGAAGCCTTCTCTTAAAAGAGACAAATATTCCTCTCCCAGCGGCTTTAAGCCCTCCAGCACCATGGCCTTTGCTTCCTCAAAGGTGATTTTTCGCTCTTCCCTTGAAACCATGGGTACATATAGGTCATACATATGCAGTTCATCTACCCCAAGGGCCTTCTTTCTGATGGAGACATATCCATGGAGACTGGGCAGACCCTCATGAACTGCTTTTATGAGATTATCATACACTTCCTCCGGAATCTCATTCTCCCCAAGAGAATGGGCTCTGGCAGAGGAATAATTTCTTGCTTTGGCGTAAAAAGCTGCCTGTTTCACATTGGAAGAAAAAGTTGCAGCCAGGGTATTGCCAAACTGTCCATAGACGCTGTACAAAGCCTCAAACGCAGACATTCTCACCCTTCTGTCCTGCTTTTCCATAAGGGCAACATAATTTCCATGGGTTATCTTAACAGGCTGATTCTTTTCATCCATTATTTCAGGAAATTTTACATCCGCATTGTTAAACATATTGAAGATCTCAGAAGGGGCGGATGTTGCCTCCAAGGATTTTGCCAGCAGGGCTTCCATAGGGGCTGATAGCGTATGGGCCTTCTTCTTTAAAATAATTTCAAAGGTTCTTTCATAACGCTTAAGCTCCGGTGTGTTCTTCCGGTACCGGCCAAGGGTTTCCCCCGGTATTTCCAGGATTTCCGGTATCAAAAATGATGACAGCCCGGCCGCTTCATAGGAAAGGGACCTTGCCCTTGAGGAAAATTCCTGATATCTGGCATTGCCCGTATTTTCATCGGATTTCTGCTTTCCGTATACGAATAATGTTTCTATTTTCAGGGATATTTCCTCATCAAACTTCAGACAGGAAAAAAGCACCTCGCCAGAATCCGCCAGATGTCCTTCATATCTTTTATAACCTGAAAGCGAGCGTTCTGTTTCACGGAACAGATCCTCCCATGCACTCTCAGACGGTAGTATGTCCGCAAGGTTCCAGGTATCGCAAACCGGTATTTCTTCTCTCTTTTTCAAATAAATCCCTCCCACTCCTTCACTTGTGTTTATTCTATCACCCATATTTCAAAGAGACAATCAGCAATATGGAAAATATTTTATTGAATTTTGACATTTTTTTATTGTTTTTATTATCGGAAGCAAATAACGCTTCCGATAATCGGATGGACGGGCTAAAGGCAGCCCTTTTATCTTCACTTGCGTTGCAAGTTCAGATCAACTATACTATACGAAAACGAACCAGGAGTCCAGCCATGATTATGATACGAACGAAAAACCCTAGTAAAACGCAAATCAGTGACTTACACCGACTGCAGGAAGCCTGCAGAAAACATGACCATATTTCTCTCACCTTTCCTATGGATGAGGGCTGTATCTTTTACTTATTATACGACGAAGACAGCCTCTTATCCGCCCTTTCCACTTTTTTTAATGAAAACGGGGACTATGAATGCTGCGCTTATACCCTTCCGTCAAACAGGCAGCAGGGATATTTCATGATGCTTTTAGAAGAGCTGATGAAGGAAACGGACGACAGTGACCTGGTCTTTCCTGTGGAGGAAACCTGTGAGGATACTGTCCAAACCCTTAATGCCTTAGAAGCCTCCCTTTGGTATCAGGAGCATATGATGGAGCTTTCCTCTTCCGCCTTTTTGAAAACCGGTTTGGTAAAAAACAACCTTTTTTCTGCGTCTCTTACGTTCTCCATGGTTACTGATGACAAAGAAGGACCTTCCTTATGTACCTTTCTGACAAAGGACAGCCCTGTGGGTTCCTGCTATCTGGATTTCCGGGGACAGTCGGCCTATTTATATGGGTTTGAAATCGCAGAAAGCTTACGGAACCAGGGGCTTGGGAACGCCTGCCTTTACCTGCTTTTGGAAACCTGTTTTACCAGGCCCGGCTCTGAAAAACTCAAAAAGATTTCTCTTCAGGTGTCCGGCCAAAATCTCCCTGCCATGGCCTTGTATAGAAAAGCAGGCTTTCAAATTACAGAAAGCCTGTCCTATTATATATATTGAACATTATTTTATTTCCCGGACCATGCAGTACTGTTTTAGATGAAAATGCTTTTCCACAATACTGAAAACCTTGAAATCGAAATGTTCATAAAACTGCACATTGCTTTTATTATGTGTTTCCAGGGAAATCATGAGCTTATTTTTGTCTGCGTAGTCAATGGCTTCCCTTAACAGGAGTGAGGATATCCCATGGTGCTGCATGGCAGGCCGCACAGCCAGATAAATAATATGCAGCCGTTTCTCCTGGTTAAGGCGGTCCGTCCAGCTGGAATTTAAATAATCCCTTCCCTGGAGAAAATTCCAGAATGTTTTTAAAGTAGGGTCTTCCTTGATCAGATAACCGTCCGTTTTTAAAAGGGCGGCTGCTTCTGCCAGATAGTAATGAAAGGCATTATAAGGCTGGGATTCATCATCCACCACAAGGATCCCGTTAATTTCCGGGCTGTCGGCATATATTTCACAGGTTTCTAAAAATTCCTCCATATCGCATTCAAATAATTCCGGGAGCAGACGGCTCCTGGTCTTCCCGTCAGGGATCAGCCTGCAATAAAGCGGATCTCCGGCAAAGCATTCTGTCAGCAGTTCCTTTAATTTCTCCACATCTTCTTTTTTTACCCGGTACAATCGGTCGCTATCCATAATCTCAAACCTCTTCCATTTCCTTTAAACTTCGTACCATTTTCCGTGGCGTGCATCCATTTCTCTTTTTCTTTTGCTTGATTCGTTGCTTGTAATTCCCCCTCCAATATTATATAATATAATATATAAAAGTTGTACAGCACTTTACTACAGAAAGGGCGGCAAAAAGAGTATGATTGACATCAAAAAATTTATTGATCTAAATGCTTTGCAGAAAATCCAGGATCAATTTTCCGACTCCACCGGCCTGGCAGCCATTGCGGTAGACGCAGAAGGCAATTACATAACAAAGGCAAGTAATTTTTCAGATTTTTGCATGAAATACACCAGAGGGAGCCAGGAAGGCCTCCGTCGGTGCCAAAAATGCGATGCGGAAGGCAGCGGATCCTATTTCTGCCATGCAGGCCTTATGGACTTTTCCACCGACATCATCATAAACGGCGAAAAAGTGGGCGCCATCCTGGGAGGACAGGTGCTCCCGAAAGAACCTGAGGAAGAAAAATTCCGAAGCATCGCAAAGGAGATCGGCGTGAGCGAAAGCTCCTACGTGGAAGCACTGAAAAAGATTCCGGTCCGGTCCGAACAGATGATCCGGGCTTCCGCCCAAATGTTGGGAAACATCGTAAACCAATTGGTCAATCTTGAGTATATGAGGGCTATCACGCAAAAAAGAAACGACGTTCTTGATTCTGAAATAGGAAACATACAAAGATCCTTAAGCGAGGTGACAGATCGGACCCGTGATCTCCAAAAGGTTGCCTCCATGGAAAGCATCCTCTCCATCAACGCCTCCATCGAAGCCGCCAGAGCGGGAGAAGCAGGGGTAGGCTTTGCCGTAGTGGCCAGAGAGTTTGGAGACATATCAAAAAGCTCCGGATCTGTCTATCAAAGGATCCATGAGCTTGTTGGAGAGATCGGAAATTCCGTAAGGAACTTAACGGAAATCGACTAAGATATAAAAAGTGAGGAAAGCCTGCTATAAAGCTTTTCCTCACTTTTTCATTTTGTATATAAACATTATTCATCCCAGTTATGATAAGTGGCCTGGACGTCATCTTCTACATCAAGAAGATCCATAAGCCGGTTCATCTTCTTAATGGAATCTTCATCCGTCAGTTCCACCCATGTCTGAGGAATCATGGTAACGCTCGCTTCCACCATAGGAATGCCTGCAGCTTCCAATGCTTCACGCACTCCGCTGAATTCCTCCGGTCCGGTAATTACCTCAAAGCTGTCCTCTTCCTCAGAGAAATCTTCTGCTCCTGCTTCAAGAGAAATCATCATCAGCTCATCAGGATCCATATCACATTCTTCTTTATCAATGATGATCTGGCCTTTTTTATCAAACATAAAGGATACACAGCCGGGAGTTCCTACATTGCCGCCGCCTTTGGTAAATGCATTTCTTACGTTTGCTGCAGTCCGGTTCTTATTATCTGTCAGTGTATCTACGATGATTGCAACCCCATTTGGGCCGTATCCTTCGTATGTAATGGTTTCATAATTGACAGAACCTGCATCGCCGGCTGCTTTTTTAATTCCGCGGTCAATGGTATCGTTGGGCATATTACTGGTCTTCGCCTTTGCGATAATATCACGGAGCTTACTATTGTTTGCAGGGTCAGGTCCGCCTTCTTTCACCGCTACCGCCAATTCTCTTCCAATGATAGTGAAAACCTTGCCTTTTGCAGCATCGTTTTTCTCTTTTTTGTGTTTAATATTCGCGAACTTTGAATGTCCTGACATTGTTCCAACACTCCTTTTCTTTCTCTACTTCGTCCTTATAATCTCTAAAAAGTCAACATCTTTTCCATTTTAGCACTAATTTTTTCATCTTGCAAGAAAAATAACGCACAGCCGCCGATTCCCCATTAATCCGGGTACAAATGACAGCTGTGCCGTTTTACATTTTTTCCTCTGAGGATTCCATGCGGATCTCCAATTTTCTAAACTCCGGGTCTTCCTCCTGCTTCTCTTCCGGTTCCTCTTTCCGAACCCGGATCGTGTGAATGATCTTATTTTCCACACGAAGAATTTTGAAACAATATCCCAGAATGGATACCTCCGTCTCTTCCCCTTCCTGGGGAATCCGGTCCAGCCTGGAAATCAACAAGCCGTTTATGGTATCATAGGAGTCATAATCCTCCTCATCAAACTCAATGTTCAAGGCTCTTTCCACTTCTTCCAGAGGAGTCATGCCATTGATTACATAGGAACCGTCGTCTGAGGGGACAATGTATTCTTCATCTACATCATATTCGTCCATGATATTGCCCACGATCTCTTCCAGAATATCTTCCATTGTCACGATACCCGCCGTCTGCCCATACTCATCCACAACGATTACCATATGGATCTTTCTGGTCTGCATTTCCTTAAATAAGGTATCGATATTCCTGGTTTCCGGAATGAAATGAGCCTCTCTGAGAAGCCCTTCGATCTCCCACAACTGGCGGGACGCATTCCTTTTATTTTCCACAGCAATAAGAGCATCCTTCATATGAAGGACCCCGATAATATCATCTACATCCTTTTTATAAATCGGATAACGGGAATTAAATCCCTCTTTCAGTATAAAATTCACAGCCTCCCGAAGAGTGATGTCGCCATCCAAAGCGACAAGATTCTTCCGGTGGGTCATAATATCCCCGGCTTCCTTATCATTCAGTTCGAAGATGTTTGTAATCATCTCCGCTTCTCTGGCCTCTAAAACGCCCTGTTCATGGCCTTCGTTCACCATGGACATGATGTCCTCTTCTGTAACGTTCTCATTATCTGATGCCATATCGATTCCCAGCAGCTTTAAGACAAAGTGAGCCACCACATTTGCCAGCCAGGTAAAGGGGATAACAGGTATCATAATGATGGATACTGCAGACAGCATCCGATACCCCCATCTTTCAGGGTTTTCCGCTGCACAGCGTTTTGGAATAATGATTCCAAAGCTGATCAAAAGTACGACCAGTACAACAGAAACCAGCAACAGGCTGATAAGGGATATCCACTTGCTGGGATAAGCCCCACCTCTTGTCAGGACAGTCCCAAGCCTTGCTCCAAGCTGCTCCAAAACAAAAGCCCCGGTTACCATACCGATTAAATTTGTGGTGATCTGGATAGTATTTACAAACCTGGTCGGCCTGTTTACAATATGTAACAGCTTCGCGGCCTTTTTACTACCCTCTTCCATCTGATGCTCCAGTTCGCCTGTATTCACGTTTTGGATAGCTGATCCAAATCCATAGAATATTGCGTCCAACACGATAAAAGCAATAAAAATAATCACGCTTATAAGCGGATTGCCATCGTCCATTCTAAAAATCTACTCCTTTTGTCCATTATCATTCGTATTTTTTCATGTAACTATTTAGAAATATACCATTTTCTCAGTAATCCGTCAAGGAAGTTCGATTCTGGTGAACTATGTATCCAGTTCCAGGCTCACCCTTAATGCACAGTCCACTTCCTGCTGCAGCTCGTCATCGATATGGCAGATCTTTTCCTTCAGCCTCTGCTTATCAATGGTACGAAGCTGTTCTAATAGGATTACTGAATCCTTGATCATATCGCATTTTTTGGTATCCAGCTCCACATGGGTGGGAAGCTTTGCCTTATTCATTCTTGATGTAATTGCCGCACAGATTACAGTAGGGCTGTGCTTATTGCCTATGTCGTTCTGTATAATAAGAACCGGACGGATCCCGCCCTGCTCAGAACCGACCACCGGTCTTAGATCGGCATAATAAATGTCTCCACGTCTGATTATCACACTCTCACACTCCGTCAATTATTTAGGAAGTCCGATTCGCTTAAAGGCTCACCGAACGGCTTATTTGCCAAATTCAGGCGGTACAACCCTTTCCTTCATTCGTCAAATTATGCCTAAGTCTAGTATTGACCTTCTTTGACTCGAGTATTCACTTAAGTTTTTCCGCCGCATACCTTATCATATGTTTTGGACATGGAGTATGTTATCAGCCCTTGCAAAACCCTTCGTAACAATCATTGAAATAATCTTTCGTGCCAATGACCCGGCCGTTTTCCAGATAGACACGTGGGACCCGTTTGCCTATGTCGCAGACGATCTCATAATGGAAGCCGCCCCCGGCCCCGGCAAGTTCTTCTACCGTAATCTCTTCTTTTCCCTGCCTGCCGATCAGAACTACCTCATCCTCTTCTTCTGCGGCCTTTATTCCGGTCACATCCACCATAAACTGGTCCATGCACACACGCCCTAATATCCTGGCACGCTGTCCCCTTATAAGCACTTCCCCCTTCCCGGAAAGATTCCTTGGATAGCCGTCGCCATATCCTACGGGAATCGTGGCGATAGTCATCTCCCGGTCAGCGGTATAAGTTCCTCCGTAGCTTACAGAAGTTCCAGGCTCAATTTTTTTCACATAGGAAATAAAGCTTTTCAATTCCATGGCAGGTTTAAGTCTTACCGTGTCCCTGTCAACCTCTCCTGACGGATAAATGCCGTAAATGGATATTCCGGCCCGTACCGCATGAAAATTGGCCCGCTGTAAATCCAGGATTCCGGCACTGTTTGAGCAGTGAAGGACAGGGATGGTGATCCCCCGGTCAGAAAGCATGGTTACGAACCTCTGGTACTTTTCTATCTGTTTATCACTGGCTGCCTTGTCCTTTTCATCCGCCTTTGCAAAATGAGTGAACATCCCTTCCACTTCAATACCAGGCAGGCCGCAAATTTTCGCCGCTTCCTCTGCCGCTTCCTCTGTGACCGGATATCCGATCCTGCTCATGCCCGTATCCAGCACTAAGTGCACCACTGCCTTTTTCCCCGCCTTTTCGGCCAGAGCAGATAGGCGTTCCGCCCGTTTAAGCTGAAATATCGAGGAACTGATCCCATATTCCACCAGAAGACTGTATCCATCATAGGGCACGACACCCAGGACCAGGATGGGCTTTCTGATTCCGTGTTTTCTTAAAATCACGCCTTCTTCTACGGTGGCCACCGCATATCCCCACACATAGGAATCTATGGCCCAGGCAACCGGAACCGCTCCGTGGCCGTATCCGTCAGATTTCACAACGCCGATCATCTTGGTCCCTTCCTTCAGATTCGCCTTCATGGCCTCCATGTTGTGCCGGATGGCATCTAAATCTATTGTTTCATAAACCCTGCTGTATAATTTCATCATTCTGTCACCTCGTTTATTTTTGCAGGCAATGAGCCAGATGAAGGTATGCCTGCCACCTTTATCTGACGAATGCTGCGAGGGTCAAATACCCCGTAGCAAGCTACGGGGTATTTGACCCCTACCGTATGGAATGGATCTCTTCCGCCAGTTCCCTTGCAAGAAGGCTGTGATCTCCCTGTTTCTCTTTTATCATGTCTCCTGCACGGCCATGAAGCCATACACCGAAAGCCGCTGCATCCGACTCTTCCAGACCCTGGGCCAGAAGTCCGGCTATGATCCCGGTCAGCACATCTCCGGACCCGGCCTTTGCCATGGCGCTGTTGCCGCTTCCATTGATATAGGTCCTCTGGTCCTTTAAGGCCCCAATGGTCACCGCATCCTTTAATACGCAGGTGATGCCGAACCGGTCCGCATATTCCCTGGCCGCAGCAATCAGTTGTTTTTGTATTGTCTTTATGTCGCTACCCGTAAGCCTTGCCATCTCTCCCAGATGAGGAGTCACAATGATGTTTTCCGTAAAATAGCTGGTCAGCTCCGGATTTGATGCTATCGTATTCAACCCATCTGCATCCAGAACAATTGGCACATAAGCATTGGCAAGGACCTCTTCCACCAGGTTCCTTACATAGGCTTCCTGCCCAAGCCCCGGTCCCAGAACAATGGCAGTGGCCCACTCACACTGCTTTACCAGCAGCTTTTTAAATTCCTCTGTCCCTGCTTCTGCCTCCCCAGCGTCATAGGTGGTAATGATGGCTTCCGCAAGTCCGGTCTGAAGAATCATCCGGTTTTCCTCCACAGTAAAAATTTTTACCAGGCCGGCTCCTGTCCGGTATGCGGCCAGAGCGCTTAAATAGGCGGCTCCGCTCATATTTTTAGATCCGGCCACAACAAGAACCTTTCCAAAGCTGCCTTTGTTGGAATAGGCCTGGCGTTTTGGAAGCTGATCCTCATCTCCCGGATCCAGAGTAAAATATTCTGTTTTAAGGCGTTCTAAGCTCTCCCCCGGAAAACCGATATCAGCCACAAGCACCTTACCGCCGTAATCCTTACCGGGATACAGCATGGTCCCCAGCTTTTCATAGCCGAATGTGACGGTTACATCCGCCTTTAAAGCAATTCCCATAATCTGTCCCGTATCGGAATGAATGCCCGAAGGAATGTCTAAGGCAACCGTAAATTTGGGTCCGCAGCGGAGGACTGTCTCCAGGATTTCCCGGTATCTGCCAAAGATCTCCCGGTCCAGCCCCACGCCGAAAAGCGCGTCAACGAGAATATCACAGGTACCAGGAATGAGATCAGAAACGTCTGCCAGATTGACACCCGTATGGTTTGCAATGGAAACCTGAGTCAAATATTCGCTGCTTCCCTTTTCCCTTCCGGCTGCAAGAAAGGCAGACACCGTATATCCTTTCAAATGCAGCATTCTGGCAACCGCGACTCCATCCGCCCCATTATTGCCGTTTCCGCATAAGACCCATATCCGGTCCGTCTTTTGCCCATGCTTCATCACTTCTTCCGTAACTGCCAGGGCGGCCCGTTCCATAAGCACCAGAGATGGAATCCCTATATTCTCTATGGTGTGACGGTCAACCTGTTTCATCTGTCCTCCTGTTACCAGATATCTCATATATTCCCCTCCTCGAACCCTGTCTATAGAAAAACTACCGGCAGCGAAGAGATTTCCCTTCGCCTGCCGGCAGGTTTGTTACTCCAGTTCTTCAGATTGTCTGTTTCTTTCTTCCTCGGTTTTGTCCTGCATGCTGCAGACCCGGTAAGATAAACGCATCAGGCTTTCCGATAGGTGGACATTTTCTACAACCACATCTTCCGGTACGCTTAAATCTGTATGGGCAAAATTCCAGATCGCCTTGATCCCTGCCTTCACAAGGCGGTCTGCAATCTCTGGCGCTTTTGTCTTTGGAATTGTCAGAGCCGCAATCTGGACATCATTGTCTTTTACGAATTGCTCCAGATCATCTACGCTGCGGATCTCTATCCCACGGACCACAAGGCCGATCAGACGCGGATTGATATCAAACATTCCTTTAATGAGAAAGCCCCGTTTTTCAAAATTTGCATAGTTGGCAATTGCCTGTCCTAAATTTCCAGCGCCTATGATAATGATATTATGCTGCCTGTCTATCCCCAGTATCTTCCCGATCTCTGCATATAAATATTTTACATTATAGCCATAGCCCTGCTGGCCGAATCCGCCGAAATTATTCAAATCCTGGCGGATTTGAGAAGCGGTCACTTTCATTCGTACACTTAGGTCATTGGAGGAAATACGTTCCACACCATCCTCCATTAATTCGCCCAGATACCGATAATACCTCGGAAGCCTGGTAATCACTGCTTTGGAAATTTCTTTCTCTGACACTTCTTCACCTTCTTTAACTTAGAATCAAACTAACATTATTATAACTGCATGACAAAATAATGTCAAACGGGTTTTATCATTGTATCCTTGAAAAAAGGAAGGACCTATATTATACTAGTTCTATTGCCTTACATTCATTTAGGAGGAAAATACCCTTCGGGTATATCTATGTGCCCTGATAAACGGGTAGGAAAGAGGAAACGAAACATGATTCTGTCATGCAATAATATAAGCAAAGCATTTGGAAGCAATCAGGTGATCAAACATGCTTCCTTTCATATAGAAGACCATGAAAAGGCGGCAATCGTTGGGATCAACGGCGCCGGGAAATCTACTCTTTTAAAGATCATCATCGGAGAGCTTCCTGCCGACGAAGGAGATGTGGTGGTTTCCAAGGGAAAATCCATCGGCTACCTGGCACAGCACCAGGATTTATCCGGAGACCGGACTGTTTATGAGGAAGTCTTAGAAACCAAGCGGCCTGTCATGGAAATGGAAGCAAAAATCCGACAACTGGAAATGGATATGAAGCACGCAACCGGGGAAGAGCTGGAAGCCATGCTCACCTCCTACAGCCGTCTGAACCACGAATTTGAGCTGTTAAACGGCTATGCCTATCAAAGCGAAGTAACAGGAGTATTGAAAGGGCTTGGTTTTATTGAAGAGGACTTTCATAAGCCTGTCAAGGCGTTATCAGGCGGACAGAAAACCCGGGTATCCTTAGGCCGGCTCCTACTCACCAAGCCGGACATCATTCTCCTTGACGAGCCTACCAACCACCTGGATATGGAATCCATTGCCTGGCTGGAAGGATATCTGATCAATTATGACGGCAGCGTCATCATCGTGGCCCATGACCGCTATTTCCTTGACCGGGTGGTTACAAAGATCATGGAACTGGATAACGGCCTTATGTCCGTATTTCAGGGGAATTACACCGATTACAGCGGAAAGCGGGCTATGATCCGGGATGCCCAGATGAAAGCGTATTTAAACCAGCAGCAGGAAATCAAGCACCAGGAAGAGGTCATTGCCAAATTAAAATCTTTTAACCGGGAGAAATCCATCAAGCGGGCAGAAAGCCGGGAAAAGATGCTGGATAAAATCGAAGTTCTGGAAAAACCGATGGAAATTAACGATGAGATGCGGATCCGGCTGGAGCCCAATATCATCAGCGGAAACGATGTTCTCACCGTCCGCAGTCTGAGGAAGGCCTTCCATCAGAACCGGCTCTTTGATAACGTCAATTTTGAAATCAAGCGGGGAGAACGGGTAGCGGTCATCGGCGGCAACGGAACCGGAAAAACCACCATCCTTAAAATATTAAATGGCATTATAGAACCGGATGAAGGGGAAATTTCCTTAGGCTCCAAGGTACATATCGGTTATTATGACCAGGAGCATCAAGTGCTGAATATGGATAAGAACCTATTTGATGAACTGCAGGACACTTATCCTTCCATGAACAATACCCAGATCCGGAACATCCTTGCTGCTTTTCTTTTTACCGGAGACGATGTGTTCAAGCGGGTAAAAGACCTAAGCGGCGGCGAGCGGGGCCGGGTATCCCTGGCTAAGCTGATGCTTTCCGAAGCCAACTTCCTCATTCTGGACGAGCCTACCAACCATTTGGATATTACATCAAAAGAAATTTTGGAGGATGCTCTGGTCAATTATACTGGAACCATTCTTTACGTGTCTCATGACCGCTATTTCATCAATAAAACCGCTACCAGAATCCTGGATTTAACCAATCAGACCCTGGTCAATTACATCGGCAATTACGACTACTATCTGGAAAAGAAAGAGATCATGACCAGCTTGTATGCTGCCGCACCTGCTGCAAAGGATGTTTCCCCTGAAGAAATCTCTGAGACTAAGCTGGACTGGAAGGCGCAAAAGGAAGAACAGGCCCGCCTTCGCAAACGCCAGAGTGATTTAAAGAAAACCGAGGATGAGATCCATCAATTAGAAACCAGAGACGGAGAAATTGACGAGCTGCTTGGTAACGAGGGGATTTTTACCGATGTTCCAAAGCTAATGGAGCTTAATAACGAAAAAGAAACTATCCGGCTGCGGCTGGAAGAGCTGTATGAGCTGTGGGAAGATCTGGCGGAATAAAGAATAAAAAAGGAAAGCAGCTTTTTGTTGCTTTCCTTTTTCTAATCCTGGTTACTATGTATACAATATCCTTTTTAATATTTCCGTCACCCGGGGTGCCTCTTCTTCCATCTCTCCTCTGGTATAGGAGCTTCCCACATAAGCCGCCACCAGCTTTCCAAAATAGAACCTCATATCATCGGAAAAATAATCCGGGATGTACACGAATTCCTCCACCGAATCCCTGCTCATGAACAGATCCGTCCCATCCTGGCTGGCATTGCCATCACAGCCGGAGACATAACCGATGTACTCCCCAAAAGCTGCCGTTAAGTCTTCCGGTTGGCATATCTTGATTTTCTTATAATTAGTATCAAGTTTATGGCATACATAATAAATGCCGCTTTCTGTCATAGGTGCAGAAAAATACCTTTTCCCGGGATAATAAATAATCTCCCACCCCTGATCCTTAAACTTCCTGATCCAATCTCTGGGAATGTTCTTTGTAGCCTCTGTAAAGGCGTCTTTCACCTCAGAAGACGCAGATGCAGAAGTTTTCTTCCCATCAATGCTGATATCGAAGTCCTTATTTCTCTGGCCATTTTCGTCCATAAAGAAAAGGCCTACATACTGGTTTGCAGCCATCTGTCCATTATCAAAGAAATAAAACCGTTTTCCCGCCACGCTTTTATAGCCGGAGGAAGCCATCTCTCCCTTTGTGGAAAACCAGTACCAGCTACCGCTTTCATCCTGATACCAGCCCTTTTGAGCCGTACCGTCTTCATTATAATAATGCCACTTCTCTTCCTCGTCGTCATAACACCAGCCAAGCTGGAGCTCCCCTGTCTCAGAAAAGCAGTAGTTCAATCCGCCGATCCTTGTCCAATCAGAAACCATGTACCCTTCATAGTCAAAGTAGTACCAATATCCGTTGATCTCTTCCCAACGGTTCTTTTTGAATTCTCCCGCGGCGTTGACATATTTCCAGCCGCCTGAGTCCTCCTGCCACTGCCAGTCCGATACTGCTGCCTGTAGGCTTTCGCTCTCTCCCTGTATCGTCTCTTCCGCTGCTACGGAAGTCATCATGCTTCCCATGGTGAGAATGATACTTACCGCTGCTATCCATCGTTTCCTCAAGGGTTTTGCACTCCTTCCAGGGTCTTCCATCTTTTTATAATTAAAATATTACTATATTTCCAGGGAAAAGTACAGGTTTCAAATTTAAAGTTTTTATGAACAATGAAAAGCCCTTCTTTCTATTTTCTCTTTTATAGGCTATAATGATAAAAAAGTAAATGTTCAGAGGGAGGTGATACTTGTGAAATGGAAACGTTTTCTGGCTATGGCCGGAGTAGTGCTCATTCTTTCCATGTACATCATAGCTATAATATCCGCCTTTTCCCATAATCCGGAAGCAAAAAACTGGCTGATGGCAGCTATTTTTTCTTCTGTCGTCATCCCCATTTTTCTTTATGCCGCTCAGCTGGTCGCCCGGGTGATCAGGCAGAATAAGGATGAACCTGATTCGGCCGGGAAAAACAAAAAGTAAAATTATGAAAACAGGAAACGCATGTGTTCTTTTAACAAAATAAAAAGCCGCAGGGTTTAAATGAAGTGAACCCTGCGGCTTTTGTCAAAAATTTTTATTTATTCCTGTCTGATCATTTGCGAAAGATAATTTCGTCTCTTCCCGGTCCATTGGAAACCATGGTAATGGGCGTTTCAAGTTCTTTCTCAATGAATTCAATATAATTCCTGCAGTTCTCCGGAAGATCCTCGTAATTTTTAATTCCCCGGATCTCACATTTCCAGCCCGGAAGTGTGGTGTATATTGGTTTTGCTTTGTTAAGCTCTACGGTTGTTGGGAAATCCTTTGTAACCTTTCCGTCGATTTCATAACCAACACATATGTGAAGCTCGTCAAGATATCCCAACACATCAAGAACCGTAAGGGCAACCTCTGTAGAACCCTGGATCCGGCAGCCGTATCTGGATGCAACAGCATCAAACCAGCCCATACGTCTTGGCCTTCCGGTGGTTGCGCCGTATTCGCCGCCGTCACCTCCGCGCCGTCTCAGCTCATCAGCCTCATCCCCGAATAACTCGCTGACAAACGCTCCTGCACCTACTGCACTGGAATAAGCTTTTACCACAGTGGTAATATTCTTAATTTCATAGGGCGGAATGCCTGCGCCAATGGCGCCGTAGGCCGCAAGAGTTGAGGAAGATGTAACCATAGGATAAATTCCATGGTCAGGATCCTTTAAAGACCCAAGCTGGCCTTCCAGAAGGAGCCTCTTGCCTGCTTTGATGGCCTCATGAAGGTATTTGGATACATCACATACATAAGGCTTCACCATCTCCCGGTATTCCAGAAGAGTTTCAAACAGTTCCTGCGGGTCCATAGCCGGCTTGTGATAGAGATGCTCCATTAAAACATTCTTTGTTTCACAAACCCGGTCAACCTTTTCCTTTAAGGATTCTTCGTCAAAAAGCTCGCTGACCTGGAATCCGATCTTTGCATATTTATCTGAATAAAATGGAGCAATCCCTGATTTTGTGGAACCAAAGGACTTCTTGCCCAGGCGTTCCTCCTCATACTGGTCAAACAGAATGTGGTATGGCATCAGGATCTGTGCACGGTCTGAAACCAGGATATCAGGCTTTGGAACACCCTTGCTTACGAGATCCTCAATTTCCTTTACCAGGAACGGGATATTGAGCGCCACACCATTGCCTATGACGCTGGTAGTATGATTATAGAATACGCCTGAGGGCAGAAGGTGCAGGGCGAATTTACCATAGTTGTTGATGATCGTGTGCCCGGCATTGCTGCCTCCCTGATACCGGATGATGATATCTGATTCCTTTGCCAGCATATCCGTGATCTTACCTTTTCCTTCGTCGCCCCAGTTGGCGCCTACGATTGCTCTTACCATTCGATTGTTCCTCCTTCGAGTGAAAAAATACCTTTTACTTACTTATGATAACGCATGGCTACGCATAAGTAAAATTAATATTATTTATGTTTTCCATAATTTCAAATTATGTTTCCTGTCATCAGCTGTAAAAGGCGCTTCCCTGCTGGAGATACGGGGGTTTTGTCGTCAGTGACAATGGTAAAATGGCGTTCTGGCATTTCATCCCGGAACTTTAGCTCCACAAGATTTCCCTTTTCCAGCTCCATCTGTGCAAATCCTGACATCACGCAACCTATCCCAAGATTCCGCATGGCAAACTGAACGATCATGTCACTGGTGGAAAGCTCAAACTCCGGTTCTACCGCTATCCCGTGGGCTGCTAAATATTCATCCATAAATGTTCTTGTGCTGGTATTTTTTTCGAGAAAAATGCAGGGCAGTTCCTTCAGGATATGGTAATCCAGTTCCTGGTCCTTTAAATAACGGAATTTATCCCCGGCCACAAACACATTCCTGATTTCCTTTACATCGGTCCGTCTGACCTCGCTCTTTGCTTCAAAGGGAGTACTGACCACGCCGAAGTCAATCTTGCCGTCATATAAATACCGGAGCGTCTCAGGCGTAGGCCCGTTAGAAACACTTACCTTAATACCAGGATACAGTTCATGGAATTTCTCCAGATAAGGAAGTAAATAAAACTGAAGCGTCATATCACTGGCTCCGATCCGCACCTCACCCGTATCCAGATCTTTTAGCCTGTTTAACATACTTTCTCCATGCCAGATGTTTTCTAAACCGGATTTTACATATCCGTAGAAAAATTCCCCTTCCCGGGTCAGTCGAACCCCCTTGGAAGTCCGCAGGAAAAGCTGGCTGTCCAGGGCCTTTTCCAGCTGCCGTACCGCCTGGCTCACGGCCGGCTGTGAGATACACAGCTTCTCCGCCGCCTGGGTAATGCTTTTAAGCTGGGCCACATAATAAAACACCTTGTAATATTCCAAATTGCTGCTCATGACTTCCTCCTGATATGAGTAATCAAGTAAACACGCTTTGGAGTTTTTCTTGATTTCCCATACACCCTGACGTCTGCCTGCAAGTCTCTATACGTGAATCTCTGCTTTCATCCCAAGAAGTTCCCTGTTTTCTAAAAGAAGGGGCTTGACCACCTCTTCCAGATAAGCAGTCACCTGGGCCGGAGCACAGCCCACATATCTTTTGGGATCCATGCTTTTCTTTAAATCCTCCAAAGAAAGGTTAAAGGAAGGATCTGCTGCAATCAGCTCCAGCAAATTGTTATCAAGACCATTCACCTTCACATTTCTGCCTGCTTCCATAGACAGTTCCCTGATCCGCTCGTGAAGCTCCTGTCTGTCCCCTCCGGCCTTTACCGCGTCCATCATGATGTTTTCCGTAGCCATAAATGGAAGCTCTGCCATCATATGTTTCCCGATCACCTTTGGATATACCACAAGCCCATCCACAACATTTAAGTAAAGATCCAGAATTCCGTCAACTGCCAAAAAACCTTCCGGAATGCTTAATCTTTTATTAGCAGAATCATCAAGAGTTCTCTCAAACCACTGGGTAGAAGAAACCAGCATTGGGTTCATCACATCTGCCATCACATAATTGGACAGGGAAGCCATCCGCTCGCTTCTCATGGGATTGCGCTTATAGGCCATGGCGGAAGAACCGATCTGACTCTTTTCAAAAGGCTCTTCTACTTCCTTTAAATGCTGCAAAAGTCGGATATCATTGGAAAACTTATGGGCGCTCTGGGCTATGCCAGCCAAAACATTGACCACACGGCTGTCCACCTTTCTGGAATAGGTCTGGCCGGAAACCGGATAGCAGCCGGCAAATCCCAGCTTTTCCGCAATCATGGAATCCGCCCTTCTCACCTTGTCCATATCGCCGTCAAACAGCTCCAGGAAGCTGGCCTGTGTCCCTGTGGTGCCCTTGGAGCCAAGAAGCCGTATAGAACCCAGGATATAGTCCAGATCTTCTAAATCCATGGTCAGATCGTGAAGCCAGAGTGTCGCTCTTTTACCTACGGTTGTAGGCTGAGCCGGCTGGAAATGAGTGAAAGCCAGGGTAGGTAAGTCCTTATATTCGTCGGCGAACCGAGTCATTTCATCAATAACATTAATGAGTTTCCTGCGGACCAGCTTTAACGCTTCTGTCATGACTATTAAATCGGTATTGTCCCCCACATAACAGGAGGTGGCTCCCAGATGGATGATTCCTTTTGCCTTAGGGCACTGGACGCCATATGCATACACATGAGACATTACATCATGACGGACCTCTTTTTCCCTCTGTATTGCCACATCGTAATTGATATCATCCTGATGGGCTTTTAATTCCTCTATCTGCTCTTCTGTTATGGGAAGTCCCAGTTCCCTTTCCACCTCCGCCAGGGCAACCCACAGCTTTCTCCATGTCTTAAATTTCCTGTCCGGTGAAAAGATATACTGCATCTCCTTACTTGCATAGCGCTCAGACAGCGGGCTTTGGTATCTATCTGTCATGGTTCTTATATTCCTCCTTGGGCTTCATTTACATTCATAGTAACATATTTTTTATTTGATGGGAAGAGAAACCGGGGACCCTCCGGCTGGATAAACCCAGTCAGCACGGCGGTCCCCGTCTCTATTAATATCTATTTTTACTCCGCGTATTCTCCCCGAATGTCTTCCTTAGGCGGCTCAATGGGATAATCTCCGCTAAAGCATGCGGTACAGATCGGAAGTCCTTCTGCCATTTCATTCAACCGTTCAATCTTTAAGTAAGACAGAGAATCCGCTCCCAGAAGATCCCGGATTTCTTCAATGGTTCTGTTATGTGCCATCAGCTGATCCTCGTTAGGTATATCGGTTCCGAAATAACAGGGGTGGAGAAATGGCGGGGAACTGATCCGGATATGGACCTCCTTTGCCCCTGACTCCCGCAGCATGTTTACAATGAGGGCGCTGGTAGTTCCACGGACTATGGAATCGTCGATCATGATGACCCGCTTCCCCATTACCGCTTCCTTTAACACGTTAAGCTTGATTCTGACCGAGGATTCCCGGTTGCTCTGCTTTGGCTTTATAAATGTCCTGCCAACATAAGAATTCTTTACAAAAGCGGTCCCATAAGGGATTCCTGACTGAAGGGAATATCCCAGTGCGGCGGCGTTGCCTGATTCCGGTACTCCGACCACAAGGTCCGCCTCCACCGGAGAATCCATAGCTAATGCACGGCCGGCGCACATCCTGGAATGATAGACGCTGACACCGTCAAACACGCTGTCCGGCCTGGCAAAATAAATATATTCAAAAATACATCTGGCTTCCTTTGACTTATCCACAAGGCAGAGACTTGTATCCGAAACGATTCCCTCCTTAGTAATGGTCACCACTTCCCCGGGGCAAACGTCCCGGACAAACTCTGCACCAAGAGTATCAAGGGCGCAGCTTTCCGATACCAGGATATAGGCGTTATCACGTTTTCCAATACACAGAGGTTTAAATCCATAAGGATCCCTGGCTCCGATTATCTTACGGGGACTCATTATGACTAGGGAATAAGCCCCTTTAAGCTTTTTCATGGCATTTACTACAGCAGCCTCAACGGTAGCAGCTTTCACTCTCTCCCTTGCAATGTGGTAAGCGATCACCTCTGAATCAATCGTCGTCTGGAATATGGCCCCGTTATACTCAAGCTCACGTCTTAACTCCGGTGCATTGACCAGATTGCCGTTATGAGCCATTGCCAATGTTCCTTTCAGATAATTGAGTACAAGGGGCTGGGCATTCTCCCATGTGCTGCTGCCTGCAGTAGAATAACGAACATGACCTACGCCGATGTCGCCGCGGAGGCCTTCTAAAATTTCCGGTGTAAAGACCTCATTACATAACCCCATTCCCTTATGGGCGCTTACCTTTGCCTTAGAACTGCCGGTATCGCTGACCGCAATTCCGCAGCTCTCCTGGCCTCTGTGCTGCAATGCAAGCAATCCATAATAAATGGTGGAAGCAACGTCGCCGCCGTCAAAATCGTACATTCCGAATACGCCGCATTCCTCATGCAGCTCATCCTCAAAATTGAAATTCAATTCGTTATTCATTTGATGTCTTTTCCTCTTTTCTGCCCGTTTTTATTGGGCATAAAGATATACCCGCAGGTATTTCTCTCTATGCTGTTTACCGGATGCCAAGACGGCGGAACACTTCCTCGTAAGCGTCCTCCACGCCTCCTAAATCCCTGCGGAAACGATCCTTATCCAGCTTTTCATGGGTATCCTTATCCCAAAGCCTGCATGTGTCAGGAGAAATCTCATCAGCCAGAATGACTTTTCCATGATAACGGCCGAACTCAATTTTAAAATCGATCAAATCAATGTTTAAACCGTCAAAATATTCTTTCAGCACTTCATTTACCTTAAAGGCATATTCCGTAATCTTGTCGATCTCTTCCTGGGTTGCCAGATTGAGGGCCAATGCATAGTAGTTGTTGATAAACGGATCGCCCAGGTCATCATTTTTATAACTGAATTCAAGTGTCGGACAGGCGAACTTCACGCCTTCTTCCATCCCCATCTTCTTGGCGAAGCTTCCTGCGGAATAGTTTCTGATGATCACTTCAAGGGGAATGATCTCCACTTTCTTCACTGCAGTCTCACGGTCACTCAATTCTTCCACCAGATGAGTGGGAACGCCTTTGGCTTCCAGCTTTTTGAAAATAAAGTTGGTCATTCGGTTGTTGACTGCGCCTTTTCCAGCAATGGTGCCCTTTTTAAGGCCATTAAATGCTGTGGCATCGTCTTTGTATGAAACAACCAATACATCCGGATCTTCCGTCGTATAAACCTTTTTCGCTTTTCCCTCATACAGCATTTCTCTTTTTTCCACGGTATCCACCTGTCCTTTTCTGAATTAATTTATAAGTTTTTCAAATAAAACTATGGTGTTTCAGTAGAAATTATAATACAGTAAAAATGGGATTGCAACTGGTTTTATTATTATAAATACTTATGACCCTTTTATGATTTTGTTTCTCAATCAGGACCTTGTAGGATTACACGCTCTACCTTTTGCCAGAACTTAACCCTGCCTTCCTTCCAGTCAACGGAAAACCCCTGTTCCTTGGTCTCCCCGGTTTTCCGGCCCCAAAAAGCTTCAACTAACGGTTCCTTTTCAGCTTCCGCTTCTCTGTTTACAGGCAGGAATTCATGAGCATTGCCTGCAATTGTTACTCCATACGGCAGGAAAAATACCGCCGCCTCCAAAAGGATGAGAACCAGTAAGGATTTTCTCAGACGGATCTTTAGGTCTTCCTTATAAGGAATCGCCTGCTTAAGACTTCTCCACGGCTTTTTCCTTTTATCATTATACCGCTGAAATTTAAAATAATCAAATTTCCTTTTCATGGACGTTTTGCCTCTCTGCCGGGTAGGCTTTAGTTATTATGGCATTGTCTCTGGATATTTGGCCAGAACATGGTCTTTCTGATAAATAAAATAGAACCGCTTATAAAATACATTAAGATATGTTTCGACAATATTATATCTTATAATAAAAAAAGCTTCAAGCATAGATTCCATGCCTGAAGCTTTTTTATTGTAAATCTTTTTTATTATGGTGCTTTTGTGGCTCCTGAAGTTGGCTGGCCATTGCTTTCCCCTGTAATTTTGTCAACCCCTTTTTCTACATCATTAACAACACCATTAACCACACCAGTGCTCTCATTTGCGCCTGTGCCTGTTGTTTCTTTCATAGTAGTAGATTCAGTAGTAGCTTTGGTGGTTGTTGCTGCAGTCGTCTGGGTTGTTGCACCTGTGGTTCCTGCCGAGGTACCATTGTTACCTTTCGTGGTTCCGCAAGCAGTCAGACACATTACTGTCATAATGACAATAAGGGTAATTGCATAAGGTTTTATTCTCTTCATAATACATTCTCCTTTCATTTTCTACGATTAGTATGTGTAAAGGAAGAACGAATTATGGTGGAAGATAATGGAAAATTTATGATTTTATAACGTCTTTCATCGAATATAATCCCGGAGCTTTTCCTGCCAGGAATTTTGCCGCAGAAACCGCGCCTTTTGCAAAAATCGCTTTGGAATATGCGGTGTGATGGAAGGTGACGATCTCATCCTTTCCGGCAAATATCACATCATGTTCTCCGACAATCGTTCCTCCGCGGACAGACTGGATCCCGATCTCTTTATTGTCTCTGGCTTTTCTTACCTGGCTTCTGTCATAAACATAATGATATTCCTGCTCCATGGCCTCATTGATGGAATCTGCCAGAGCAAGGGCTGTTCCGCTTGGGGAATCCAGTTTTTTATTGTGGTGCTTTTCCAATATTTCAATATCAAATCCTGCGGCAGCTAGCACCTGTGCTGCCTCTTTTACCAGCTTCATGAGCAGGTTGACTCCAAGAGACATATTGGCGGACTTAAGGACCGCAACATGGTTGGAAGCCTCCTCAAGCATTTTCATCTGCTCGTCCGAAAGGCCGGTGGTACATACTACCACAGGTACTTTTTTCCTTATGCTGTAATCAAGAAGGCCATCCACTGCTTTAGAGGAGGTAAAATCCACGATCACATCCGCCTCTTCACTGCAGGCTTCCAGTGACGGAAATACCGGATACGGATTCTGCCTGGTATCATGGGGATCGATTCCCGCAACAATGGTTATATTTGTCTCCTCTGCCGCAATTTGGGATACCACCTGACCCATGGCCCCGTTACAGCCGTGCATTATCATCCTAATCATATTTCCTCTTTCCTGCCCACGCTTTTTGGACATAAAGGTATACTCGCAGAGTGTTTCCTCCATAGGCATATCGTTTACCGATTACAAAATTCCATACTCTATCATGGCTTGTTTTAAGCGGTCCTGGTTCTTAGGTTCCATCTCAGTAAGGGGCAGACGCATAGGCCCTGCATTCTTTCCCATAAGATTTAAGGCAGCCTTAACCGGAATCGGATTGACCTCGCAGAACAAGGCATTGATGAGAGGAATGGCAGCCAGTTGAAGTGCTGCGCTCCGTTTTACATCTCCCTTAAAATAAGTCTCACAGATTTCGTGAGTCTGGGCGGGTGCAATGTTGGAAAGAACGGAAATAACACCTTTTCCTCCCAGGGACAGCATGGGGACGATCTGATCGTCATTGCCGGAATATAAATCCACACGGCCGTCCGTAAGGTTCATTAAGTCCGCAATGGCTGAAAAATTGCCGCTGGCTTCCTTTACCCCTACAATGTTGGAGACATTTAAGCACAAATCCGCTATGGTTTCAGCCGCAATGTTTACCCCGGTTCTTGCCGGAATATTATACAGAAGAATGGGAATCCTCACCGCATCAGCAATCGCCTTAAAGTGAGCCTTCAGACCATTCTGAGTAGCCTTATTATAGTAGGGAGACACAAGAAGAAGCCCGTCCGCACCGTGCTTTTCTGCTTCTTCAGACAGGTAAAGCGCCGTGTCCGTACAATTAGAACCGGTTCCTGCAATGACCGGAATCCGCTTTTTCGTTATCTGGCAAACGTATTTGATCACGTCCAAATGCTCTTCATGGGTCATGGTGGACGCCTCGCCCGTTGTACCGCATACAATGATAGAGTCCGTTCCCAAAGCGACCTGTTCTTCTACCAACTCCTCCAGCTTCTCATAGTTTACATCTCTGTTTTCCTTGAATGGTGTGACAAGCGCTACACCTGCTCCCTCAAAAATTGCCATGATATCATCCTCCTGATTCTTTTTCTTCATACACAGTAAATTTTCATCCGGCCCGCAGTTGTCTATGCCGCTAAACACTGAGCTTAAAAAGCAGGCTCTCACGCCGGAGCGCAGCTGATTCAGCAGCCATACTGCATTTGTTGGTCGTGCACATCCATATCGGAGCATTTTTTAATTCGAAGGAAGTAATCTCCTATGAATTAAAAATAGAGCTGACAACAGGGTCAGCTCTTAAAGTTCAGAATCTGGTAATCTCATCTTTCTTTAAGTAGCTCCCCATCCAAAAGGATGACAGTCATATGGCTCTTAACCATATGCCCAGAATAGTATGCTCAGGCCATACCCTTCTTCGGCGTCTCTTCCTTCCCCCTGCCCTCGTCTGTACCTGATACATCGGACAGAGTACTTATAAGCTACGCAACCTCTACTCTAATATGTATGTTACCATACTATCATTATTATTTTATATTGTCAACTTTAACATGGTTGATTTCCAGAATACTATCTACATAAGGTTCTATTTCCTTTTGAAATACCTTACCGGTTAATATGACCTCCATATCATCAACTTTGGACTGAAGCAGCTTTGAAAGCTCCTCTGCTTCTATGATTTTCTGGTCCAGGAGTCCAAGGATCTCATCCAGGATCAGCATATCGCATTCTCCCGTTGATACGACCTTTCTGGCAAAATTCAGGCCGTTGCGGATATTCATCCGCTCCTCTTCCTGCTGTTCTCTGGAGAGGCTTTCAAAAAAACCATCGGACTTTTCAAACCGGAATATTTTCATCTCAGGCTCCAGGCGTTTCATAATATCAAATGAATCCCGGCCGGAGCAGCCCTTTAAAAACTGTATCATGATTACAGTTCTGTTCTTGGTCAGAGCACCGATTCCCATACCCATCGCGGCCGCAGTCTTTCCTTTTCCTTCCCCGCATATAACCTGTATTGCACCTCTATTCATCCTTCAGCACCTCATAACAGCTAAAAAGCAATTATTTACATATTATGTTAGAACCTGCTTATCGTATCATAATTTTAATTTTTTTGCAAGTTTTCTTACCATTTCCTTAATTATTACTTATACTTTCCAGGCATATAAATATGCCTGAAAGGCGTTCCTTACATTTATAAATAACAGCTTCTATTCCGCACACTCCAGTTTGCTGACCGATACCTCATAAGCCACTCTTTTTTCACACTCTGTCTCACTTAACTTTTTGGTGTATTCCCTACTCTGGACCCTTCCCCATACTTTTACTCTTGTTCCTACTGTGAATCCGGAAGCATATCTGGCATTTCTCCCCCATGCGATGCAGGGTATGTAATCTGATTTTCCATATGGGCGGTTAACCGCAAGAAGCAGGTCCGCAATTTCCCTTCCCAAAGGCGTTTTTCTGTAAATGGGAGCTTTGCATATGTATCCATCCAGAAAAATTTGATTGGTCTTTGTATAATCCGTAAATTCTTCTATAAAATGAACTTCTCTCACAAAGACAGAAAGCACCAGCCGGTTCTTTGTACCTTCATGACGGTTATAGGAACGGAACTGGCCTATGGATTCGATAGTTAAGCCTGAGTAATCCCCTTCTACGTCAATAAGGCGTTCTGAAATCATGAGCGGTATGATATCTGCCTGTTCGCTAAGACGATTTACCGCAACATCCACCATATAGAATCCTTCTCCAAATACTTCATGGCTGAAGGTGAAGCCGGAGACGATCTCTCCGATGACGCTCACTTTGTTGTTTTCAATCATTTTTTCTGACATTGTATTTCCCCTCTTCTTTCACTTATTTGCTAATATGCTTCACAGCTAATATTAAATTTATGTGATAGAATCCTGTAAAATGCCAGAAAGCAATCCAAAAATATCGACAGATCAGGGCAGAAAACGCCGAAAAAAAAGGAGGTTGCCGCATCTTTGCCGAATTTTCGGCTTATGCAGGCAACATCCTCCTTTATACTACAAATTACGTCAATGATTTTTTATTAAGAGAAGACCTTTTTCTCATGGTAGGATCTAAAATTTTCTTTCTGACCCGAAGGTTTGCAGGGGTGATTTCCAGCAGCTCATCGATATCAATAAAGTCAAGGCACTGCTCCAGGCTCATCTCTCTTGGGGTAGTCAGCTTAAGAGACTCATCCGCACTGGAGGAACGGGTGTTGGTCAGCTTTTTCGTCTTACACACATTAATTTCGATATCTTCTGCCTTTGGATTCTGTCCTATAACCATGCCTGAATAAACCTTAACTCCAGGCCCGATAAACAGGCTTCCCCTTTCCTGAGCGCCAAACAGGCCGTAGGTAATGGATTCACCTGACTCATAAGCGATCAGGGATCCTGTCTTACGGTAGGATAATTCTCCTTTATAGGACGCATAGCCGTCGAATGAGGTATTCATGATTCCGTTTCCTTTTGTATCCGTCATGAATTCTCCACGATAACCGATTAAGCCTCTGGAAGGAATTGCAAACTCCAGCCTTGTATAGCCTCCATTGGCAGGACTCATGCCCTGAAGCTCTCCCTTACGGCTTGTAAGCTTTTGGATAACAGCTCCGGTAAATTCCTCCGGTACGTCAACATAGGCGATCTCCATGGGCTCCAGCTTGTGGTTCCTCTCATCAAAATGATACAAAACCTCTGCCTTGCTGACCGCGAATTCAAAGCCTTCTCTTCTCATGTTCTCGATCAAAACAGACAGATGAAGCTCCCCGCGGCCGGAAACTTTAAAGCAGTCCGGAGAATCGGTCTCCTCCACCCGGAGGCTGACATCCGTATTCAATTCCCTGAATAAACGTTCCCTGATATGGCGGGATGTAATGTATTTTCCTTCCTGTCCGGCAAGAGGGCTGTCATTTACCATGAAATTCATGGCAATCGTAGGCTCTGAGATCTTCTGGAACGGAATTGCCTCCGGATTTTCCGGAGAGCAAAGGGTGTCACCAATGTGGATATCCGCAATCCCGGAAATGGCAACAATGGCACCGATGGTGGCTTCCTGTACCTCTACCTTGTTAAGGCCTTCGTATTCATACAGCTTACCCACCTTTACCTTACGGAATTTATCCGGATCATGGTGGTTTACAATCACACACTCCTGGTTCACTCTGATACGACCGTTATCTACCTTGCCCACGCCGATACGTCCGACGTATTCATTGTAGTCAATGGTGCTGATAAGGAGCTGGGTAGATGCATCCGGGTCTCCTTCCGGAGCCGGTATATGATCGATGATGGTCGTAAACAAGGGAGCCATGTCAGTTTCCGTATCATCAAGCTCTTTTTTGGCAAATCCGGCTTTTGCAGAAGCAAAGACAAAAGGGCAGTCAAGCTGTTCTTCACTGGCATCAAGGTCCATAAGGAGCTCCAATACTTCTTCCTCTACCTCCATGGGTCTTGCTTCCGGACGGTCAATCTTATTGATGCAGGTTACCACAGACAGCCCCAGTTCAAGTGCCTTCCGAAGTACGAACTTCGTCTGAGGCATAACCCCTTCATAGGCATCCACAACCAGGATTACACCGTTTACCATCTTTAAAACACGCTCCACTTCGCCACCGAAATCCGCATGGCCAGGGGTATCAATGATATTGATCTTGGTTCCGTTGTAATGAACGGCTGTATTCTTGGATAAAATGGTGATTCCCCGCTCTCTTTCAATATCATTGGAATCCATTACACGCTCCATGACTTCCTGATTCTCACGGAATATTCCGCTTTGCTTAAGCAGTGCGTCCACCAGCGTTGTTTTACCATGATCGACGTGGGCAATAATCGCCACATTTCTGACGTCTTCTCTTTTCATTTTCATAAACTGTACTCTTCTTTCTCTTCTTTAAACAAAGCATAAAAAACTAAGGACCTGATACGCCCTTAGTCTCATTAACATTATCACAATTATTCAGTATAACATCCAATATTTCATATTGCAAGATTTTTTCCTGTTTTTCGACAATTTTTAGAGTTTCATATGATTGCCATCCAGTTCTCACCCTGGAAACAAAACCACTTCTTTATTAAAAATGCCGTAGTAGACCTCTCCTGATAAAAGGAGTCCTGCTCTCCCGCCTGTCATCTCTGTGATGTCAGACCGAAGCTTATCCAGGGTCTCATCAGGAACCAGGGCAGTAAGCTCTACCCGGTCCGTATATTCGGTGCCAAGGGTCGTGATCTCCCGCTGTCCCAGAAGATACTGGATCTTTCCAATGCCGTTATAATCCGTAGTAACGGAAAGCTTCACCGCCGGTTCCACAGTTAAAGCCGTACAGGACTTTAGCCCCTCCTGCACCGCTTTTGAATAAGCTCTTACCAGGCCTCCAGTTCCAAGAAGAGTCCCTCCAAAGTAACGGGTCACCACCGCGCAGAGGTTTACAAGCTTTTCACCTTCCAGAACATCCATCATTGGTTTTCCAGCTGTCTGGCTGGGCTCCCCGTCATCACTTAAACGCCTCTCTTCCCCGCCTTTTCCCAGAATCCAGGCATAGCAGTTATGTCTTGCATCCCAATATTTTTTTCTGGTTTCCTCTATAAAAGCCAGCGCTTCTCCCTCTGTTTCCACAGGCTTTAAATTAGCAATGAACCGGGACTTTTTCTCCATAATTTCCCCTGTGCCGCCCTGATACAAAATTCTATAGGCCTTTCTCATAAATTTCCTCATTTCTACTTTTTAACCGACCACCCCTATTATACCCAAAAGTACAGAACCAGGCAAGCTTTCATGTATATTTTGCCCGATTATCTCCAAAAATGGTAGGTGTTGAATTGCACGACAATTTTTGGTATAATGTACCGGTAACACCTTGCAGGCATACCTTTATGCCCAAAAATATGGGTAATAAAGTGGAAACACCCTGCGGGTATACCTTTATGCCCAAAAAACATGGACAGTAAAGTGGAAAGGAGATTTCCTATGAATTACGGCAAACAATCAACAGAGAAAAAGATCAGATCTGCCAATTCAAAAGCAAGGAAATATACCACAAAGGTCTTTCTTGCCTTTTTTAAGAGTCTATTTGTACTATGCTTATTTGGCAGTATTGTTGCTGCCAGCATCTGTTTTGGCATGGTAAAAGGAATCATAGACAATGCTCCTGACGTGGATATTGCAACCATTGTTCCTAACGAATATGCATCAACAGTCTATGACAGTGCCGGCAACGTCACTGAAACCTTGGTAACCGCAGGTTCCAACCGGGAGGAAGCCAGTTATGAGGAACTTCCGAAGAATCTCGTTAATGCTTTTGTTTCCTATGAAGATTCCCGGTTCTGGGAGCACAATGGAATCGATTTACGTTCCATTCTCCGTGCCGTTAAAGGCGTGCTGACAGGGGATTCCTCCGCAGGCGGGGGAAGCACCATTACCCAGCAGCTGATTAAAAACAGCGTCTTTGGAGGCGGCATGGAAAAGAGCTTTGGGGAACGGCTGGAACGAAAGCTGCAGGAATGGTTTTTAGCCGTCGAGCTGGATAATGCCATGTCCAAAGAGCAGATCATAACCAATTATCTAAATACCATTAACCTGGGCAACAATTCCCTGGGAGTTAAGGTGGCTGCCAGAAGATATTTCAATAAGAGCGTAACGGACTTGACATTATCAGAATGTGCGGTCCTTGCAGGGATCACCCAGAACCCCTCAAAGTTTAACCCGATCGCAGGGCAAAAAGCCAATTCGGACAAGCAGAAGGTAATTCTTCAATATATGCATGACCAGGGATATATCACAAAGCAGGAAGAGGATCAGGCGCTGTCCGATGACGTCTATTCCAGGATCCAGAACGTAGATACCGCTACCAAGGAGACTTCCACCCCTTACAGCTATTTTACGGATGAACTGGTAGAGCAGGTCAAAAAAGCCATGAAGGACCAGTTAGGATACACAGACACCCAGGCCCACAACATGCTTTACAGCGGCGGCCTGTCTATCTATACCACCCAGGACCCTAAGATCCAGTCCATTGTGGACGATGAAATCAACAGTCCTGAGAACTATTCCGCTGCCAGATATTCCATAGAATACCGGCTGTCCGTAACCCATAAGGATGGAACGACCACCCATTACTCTGAGGAAAATATAAAACGTTATCACAAGGAAAACGGGGATACTGGATTTGACGGCTTATATAATACCGAAGAGGCGATCCAGGCTGATATTGACGGATACAAGACTTATCTTTTAAAAGAAGGGGATACCATTCTGGGAGAAAGCCTTCATAAGACGCTGCAGCCCCAGGCTTCCTTTGTCCTCATGGACCAGAAAACCGGGGAAGTAAAAGCCATAAGCGGCGGGCGTGGGCAGAAAACAGCCAGCTTAACTTTAAACCGGGCCAGCAACACATACCGTCAGCCAGGCTCCACCTTTAAGATTCTGACGGCCTTTGCACCGGCCATGGACACCTGCGGAGCCACCCTGGGATCTGTTTATTACGATTCCGTCTATACGGTGGGCAATAAGACCTTCTCCAACTGGTACAGCTCCGGCTATCAAGGCTACTCCAGCATACGTGACGGAATTATCTATTCCATGAACATCGTGGCTGTCCGCTGCCTGATGGAAACTGTAACGCCACAGCTCGGTGTGGAATACGCCAAGAATTTCGGAATTACCTCCTTAACCGATACCGATTATAATGCGGCCCTGGCCCTGGGAGGAATCACCACCGGCGTTTCCAACTTAGAACTGACCGGCTCCTTTGCCACCATAGCAAACGGAGGCGTTTATAAAAAGCCTATATTCTTTAGCAGAATACTGGATCATGACGGAAAGGTGTTAATTGACAATACACCGGAAACTCACCGGGTATTAAAGGATTCCACCGCATTCCTTTTAACCGATGCCATGGCCGGTTCCATGGAAAGCAGCAGAAAATTCTCAAGCTCGGGACCAAGTTCCACCAGCGCCTCTGCTAACATTCCCGGCATGTCAGGAGCAGGAAAAAGTGGTACCACCTCCGCAAACAATGATATCTGGTTCGTAGGCTTTACTCCCTATTATACCGCTGGTATCTGGGCCGGCTGCGACGATAACCAGAAACTTACGAAACAAAATGGAGGAGCCTCCTTCCACAAAGCCATCTGGCGGAAGATCATGACCAGGGTCCATGAAGGAATGTCCGATCCTGGCTTTCCAGTGCCTGACAGCATAGAAACCGCTCAGATCTGCCGCAAATCCGGCAAGCTGGCAGTCTCCGGCGTCTGCAACAACGACCCCAGAGGCAATGCGGTATACACCGAGTATTTTGCAAAAGGTACAGTCCCAACCGATGTATGCAACAATCATGTACGCGCAACGGTCTGCTCTGTATCCCACCGTCTGCCAACTCCTTATTGTCCGGAACGGACCACCGCAATCTTTATGGCAATTCCCGCGGGAGAAGAAGGGACAACGGATGACTCCAAATACGCAATGCCAGGTTATTGCACCATCCATTCTGCCAACTCAATTATCCTTCCTCCGGGAGATAATTCAGATTCATCCGGCGGAATTCCACAGCAGTATGGACCTGGATATGTACCCCAGAATCCTGGCAACTCAACGCAGATTCCTCCCTGGTATTAAAACAAAAAGGGTGCCTCAAAAACCAAACCGGCTTTTGAGGCACCCTTTTTGTATCAGGACTTCGTTTCATCCTGGTAATATCAGCTCTTCATCTTGGGCTTAAATATAACAGATCCCAGGTATCCGAAAATCAACGCTCCGGAGATTCCTACTGCGCTTGCAGTAAATCCACCTTTAAAAATCCCTAAAAATCCATCCTCTCCCATGCTCTTCCATACGCCTTTCCATAAGGTGTTTCCAAAGCCCAGAAGGGGAACCGTAGCCCCGGCTCCTGCCCAGTCGGAAAAGGGCTGGTAGATACCAATAGCGCCCAGGATGCTTCCGGTTACCACCAGAAGAACCATGATGCGGCCAGGCATCAGTTTTGTATTATCCATTAATATCTGCACCAGGGCACAGATCGCTCCTCCGACTAAAAATGCTTTCACGTAATCCATGGCTGTCTCCTTTCTTTTTACTTTCCTTGTGTTCGCCATGCCATTCATAATTAGGCGGAAATTCTTCGCCAAATTATGAATGCGGGCTATAGGTTTCCTATATTTTCGATCACAACTGCATGGGCAATTCCAGGGATCGTTTCACCTTCGTTAAAGCTCACTGTGGAAAGGAGGGCTCCGGTAGGCACGAACAGGACCCGTTTCCATGTACCGCTTTGTACCTTAGGAAGTATATAAGAACAAAGGGTGGAAGCCGCACATCCGCAGCCGCTTCCTCCTGCATGAGTATCCTGGTCTTCGCTGTTAAATATCTCGATCCCGCAATCCGTATGCAGTTTTTCCAGATCATGTCCTTTATTTTTCATAAAATCAAGCAGGATTGTCCGGCCGACCTGGCCTAAATCTCCTGTGATAATTTTGTCATAATAGGATTCATCCACATGAAAATCATCAAAATTCTGCTGAATGGTGTGGAAGGCGGCAGGGGCCATGGCTGCTCCCATGTTCATGGAATCCTTAATTCCCATATCCACCATGCGTCCGGTGGTGATTCCGGTGATGGCAGCAATTCCTTCTTTCCTGTGCTTGGTGAGTATCACAGCACCGCAGCCTGTAACAGTCCATGAGGAAGAAAACGGCCTCTGGCTTCCATATCCCAGAGGGAATCGAAATTGCTTTTCAGCCGTTGCAAAATGGCTGGAAGCCATTGCCATGACCTTATCCGCATAGCCTCCTGCCACGGTCATAGCTCCCAGATTAAGAGCTTCTCCCATAGTAGAACAGGCTCCGAACAGACCGAATAGGGGGATCTCCAAATCTACCGTTCCAAAGGAAGTGGCGATCAGCTGTCCCAGTAAGTCTCCTGCAAACAAATAACGGAGGTCCTTTTTCCGGATATCCCCCTTTTCAATGGCCAGATCAGCCGTCTGCTTCTGAAGGGCACTCTCCGCCTTTTCCCAATTGTCCGCTCCAAACATGTCATCCTGCTCTACCACATCGAACAAACTTCCCAGGGGACCCTGACCTTCTTTTTTACCGACTATGGAAGCCATGCTTTCAATAATCGGGGGTTCTTCAAATTTAACACTTGCTTTTCCTATCTGCATTTTCTCTCTCCATTTCTCTGACCGGTTCATTCCTACAGCATTTGAAAGGCCTTTAATACATAGGCGATGATTCCAAGGATCCAGGAGCTTAATATCCCGTATAATATAACAGGACCGGCAATGGTAAAGATTTTACAGCCGATACCAAACACCTGGCCTTCTGCCTTAAATTCCACAGCCGGAGCCACAACGGAATTGGCAAATCCCGTGATCGGCACCAGGGCTCCTGCTCCGCCAAATTTTACAATCTTGGGGTAAATGTTAAATCCTGTCAGGATAACACTGGCTGCAATCAGTACCAAAGTGGTCCAGGCAGAGGCCGCTTCCTTTTCCAGACCTGCATTCATGAATAAAGTTGTAGCAAGCTGTCCCAGGGTACATATAATTCCCCCCACAAAAAAAGCCTTTATAAGCCCCGGCCACCTTTTGTGCACCGGAGTCACCTGTTTTACATAAGCCTCATATGCTTTTTTGTTTACTTCCATTATTTTCCTCCTTTGCGCCCGTGCTTTCCGGGCAATATAGGTATGCCCTTTGGGCATTTCTACATTCTGCAAATCCTTTCCTGATGCTACTGTCCAAAATTCGCTGTAAAATAGATCAGAGAGCCGATCAATTTACCAAGCCCCAGGGAAAGGATCAAATATTGCAGACCAACAGCCAGATGAATTCTACGGCCGATTACAGGCAGGGCTTTTAAAGTCTCCGCAAGGGACATGACAAGAATGCCCACAAAGATTCCTACGGAAAGCCCATATATACCAAGAGCCAGATTTCCGCCGAACCCTATAGGAATTTCATAAATATCCCATACATTCCCAAGGACACCGCCAAGAATGATAACTGACTCAAAGAGCAAAATATGCTTCTTTGTGTGGGTCACTCCGATCAGCCTTGGAAATATGCCAATAATTACCAAAAATGCAAAAACGCCGGCTGCTATTATGCCGCCAGCGCTGAGCCCAATAAAAACAAGAAATACTTCTCTAAGAAACATCAATATCCGTCTCCTTTCTTCCATCATTCTGGATCAGAGTCTTACTGATATTGTCTTCATAAAGCCGCATTTCCACCTCCAGCGGAGTTGGATCGGTATTGATCTTGTATTTTGCGAAATGATTGAAGAATCCCACAATTCCAAGAGTCAGTCCTATGGAATAACTGACCTCCAAAATCGTGAATCCGCTGGACTCCTGCTTCATGATGATCCGGTAAATTTCCTTAAAAACATCCTTAACGCTGGCGTCATTATTAAAGGTCATTATGGCAAAGGAGGCACCACAGAAACATACGATACAGACAAAAATGGTTTTGGTCCACTGCCAGACCCACATGGGAGATTTGGGCTTATGGTAATCTATGATAAAGTCTACCTCTCCCACGTTATTGATCTGAAGAGTCGAATCCATTTCCATCAGTTTCTTGATTACATCCAAAGTTTTTTCTATATACCGCTTGTTGCGGTCTAAATGGATGGTTTTGATCCGAAGGGCTTTACACTTATTCATAATGGCCGTATCGTCGCAATAAACATCCGCCACATCCTTTAACTGGATATCCTTGTGCCGCACCTCTGTAATCTGGCTGATATTCAAATAAACGGTCTTGCTCATGAAACCATCATCTCCCATCCCGGAATGGCTTCTACCAGCGTCCCTTCTTTTTCTGTTCCATCCGGCATGACCGCAATCATATACCAGATAGCAGCGGCTACTGCAATCAGGCATAATACAAGAAGCGCCATGACAAGCTTATGTTTTATGGATTCCATACGTGCTCACATCCTTTTCTCTGGTTTTCAAAGCTAGTATGAGCCGTATAAAATTATTTTATTCTACATTTTTTCCCGCATCTGTTTTAAAATCTTTTTTTCCAGTCTGGAAACCTGAACCTGGGATATTCCAAGCTTTGCCGCAATTTGACTTTGAGTCTCATTATAATAATAACGCCTGATAATAATTTCCCGGTCCTTGTCGGAAAGCGCGGTTAAAAGTTCTCTAAGTACCATGCGGTTTAATAGTTCTTCCTGGGCAGAATTTTCTTCTTCAATTTTATCAATGAGTAAAATGCTGTTTTCGTCATTTTTGTTGACGGAACGGTATAAGGATTCCACTTCCGCTCCCGCCTCAATGGAAGCTGCCACTTCTTCTTTGCTGGCCCCTATTTCTCCGGCAATTTCTTCCACCGTGGGCTCTCTTCCCAGACGATATACCAATTCTTCCCTGACATTTTTCACCTTAAGCCCCATTTCCTTTATGGAGCGGCTGACCTTAATCATACCGTCGTCTCTTAAAAAACGTTTGATCTCTCCTGTTATCATGGGCACCGCATAAGTGGAAAATTTCACCTCATAGGATAAGTCGAATTTATCAATGGCTTTCATTAAGCCAATGCTGCCGATTTGAAACAAATCCTCAGGTTCATAACCACGCCCTGTAAATCTGCGCACAATGCTCCAAACCAGCCCGAAGTTGTCGGTCACAAGCCGGTCTCTTGCCGCTTTATCTCCTTCGTGAGCCATTTCTATCAATCTCATGGTCTCATCCATAAGGCTCACCTGTTAATCTTCTTTTTCATGGTTACGGCGGTACCCTCTCCGGTCGCCGATTTTACTTCCACCTGATCCATAAACGCTTCCATAAAGGAAAATCCCATGCCTGACCGCTCTCCATCCGGATCTGTGGTATACATAGGCTCCATGGCCAGCTTGATATCGGGAATTCCGATACCCGTATCCCGAACGGTTACTGCAATTTCCTGGCCGTCTATCCCCACTTCCAGGTAAATGATTCCTCCATTCCCCTGATATCCATGGATGACTGCATTTGTAACTGCCTCCGACACGGCTGTTTTTACATCATCCACCTCTTCCAGGGTGGGATTCAATCTTGCCATAAAAACTGCCACTGCCACTCTGGCAAATTCTTCATTCTTTGACAGGGCTTCCAATTCCATTTTCAGAATTTCTGGTTTATTCTGTTCTGACATACGTTCCTCCTCAACCTGTGACTGCTGCTTCCTTAGAGTCATATAATTTCATTAATTTTAATATCCCCCCTATTTTTAGAATGCGGAGAGCCTGGGGTCCTGCACCGTAGATGGCTATGGTTCCCCCGCTTAAAGCCATCTGCTTATACCTGTTCAGCAAGATACCGATTCCCGAGGAATCCATGAACCTGGTCATTGAAAAATCAAAAACAATGCGCCTGATATAGTTCTCGGAAAGGATTAAATCGGTTTCGTATTTAAGCCCTGAACAGTTATGATGATCCAACTCCTCCGGCAGATGGACAATCAGTGTCTGCCCCTCTGCTTCATATGTAAAGTATGGTTGATTCATATGCAATACTCCTCCATTCCTTATTGTCTGTCCGTAATACCAAAAAAGAGCGTCACCCGGCCGCCGGAAACGGCCCGGAAAAATGAAAAAAAGACACCACAAAAAAAATTACTCTTCTGTAGTGTCTTTCAATAGCTAAAATTAAGGAAGTTCGATTCACTTTCGTTCATCGAACGACTAATTTACTAAGCTCAGGCTGCGCATTGCTTGCCTTCACAAAGTAAATTATGTCAAAAACCACGTTCTGATTTTGCCTTAGCAGATAGCTCTTCATCTTTGCTGTTATTTATGATGTCGGAGAACAACCCATTGGCCTGCTCTTTCTGGTCCATTCCCTTATAAATGACTGCCGTCTTGTATTTTGCCTGCCAGCTGGCCGGCTTTAAATCAAGGCATTTCAAGTAGTAAGCAAGTGCAGTTTGGGCATCCCCTGCCTCCATCGCCTTGTCCCCAAGACCCTCCAGAATCGGACAGCCATTCTCCACCATATCCTTTCTTATCTCACCTACGATTGCCTGGACATCGGGGGAAGTGATAAGATCCGGATTTAACCCGGCATAAATCTTCACAGAAGCCGGAAAGTCATCTTTCTTATATGCCTGAAGGATTCCAATCACGGCCTGATACTGGGCCAGAACACTGTCTGAATCACTGGTAAGAGAAGCTAAGGAAGCCTCTGCAGTCTTTTTTTCTGTTTCCAGGGATCCAAGCTGTGCCGTCAGGCTGTCAGCTTTTTGGTTGGCCTGGCTTAACTGTTCGCTGTATTTTAATATTTCCTGATTATGTAGTTCATTAATGGATTTTGTATTGGCCGGCATTACCAGAAAAAAGACTACAGCCGCTCCCAGCAAAAGTCCGGCAAGAATGTTCCCCACCGCCTGATCCTTGGTGTTCTCCCGATAGCTTGGGGGGATGATCACATCGTCATCTTCCATCTGCCTGTGGGAAAGCACATTTTTCAGCTTCCTTTTTTCCGGTTCACGCTCACTTTTTCCATTCCCGGCCGTATCCTTGACCAGGGACTTGTAATAGAGTGCCTTTGGATGATTGCGGTCGATCTGTAATACCTTATAAACGGCTTTACCAGCCTTCTGATAATCCTCTCTGGCTATACAAAGGAGTGCCAGCAAAAGCTGGGCCTTCACATAGTTAGGCTTGCTTTCCACAACCTTGCTAAGCTGCAGGATCGCCAGATCCTCACTGCCGCTCTGGGCGTAGACCAGGGCCTGGTTGAATCTTCTGACTGCGCGCCGCTCTGTCTCCATGGAGCCTGATTTTCTCTGTATCTCACCGAGGTATTCATCCGCACGGTTTCCTTCGGGCTGTAAGTTCATGCTGATTACCCATTGTACAAGAGCCTCGCCCACTTCTCCGACCTCATAATAAATCAGCCCCAAAAGGTTCCTTGCTTCTGTCTTGTACTTGTTAAAATGGAGGCTTTTTTTCAGGCATTCGGAAGCTCCTGACAAATCCCTGAGCTTTGCCCGTTCCAGCCCCATGTTGTAATAGCTGTTTGCGATTACCCGGGTTTTTCTTTCATAATCCATATTTTAACCGCCTATTCCTTGTTGATTTCTTTTATAAGATCCATCATTAAGTCATTCATATCCGTCAAATCACTTCTTACAATGGCATCTTCAATTGCATCAACCTCCAGGCTTGGCCTGTAACTGTCAATCTCAGCTTCAAAATCAATCATATCCGTTCCTCCTTAATACCGCTTTTATCTCCCCCATCAAGTAAAGAGAACCCACACAAAACAACAGATGCCCTTCATCCTTTTTATGAAGCATGTATAAAACAGCCTCTTCCACTGTCTGAAAACCTTCCACACTACAGCCGCAGGCATTTTGAAACTCTTTTAGCAGGACATCCGTTTCAAGTCCTCTTTCCGAATGAATATGAGTCACCGCCACTAGATCAAGAGGCAGTGTTCCTGCAATTTCCTTTATCATTTTATCGTGATCCTTATCAGTTACTGACGAGAACAAAAGATCAGCCCGTTTCTTCCCTGCTTCGCACAAACCGGCTGCTGCCCTGACAAAAGCCTGGATACCGCCCGGATTATGGGCTCCGTCCAGATATACTCCCGGAAGCACTTCTTCCATTCTTCCCGGCCAGTACATGCTAGCAATTCCTTCTTTCACCTGCTCTTTAAATATCTCCAGGCCCATGACCTCCTTAAGCCCTGCCGCCTCAAGAGCTTTAAACGAAAGGAAGGCATTCATCACCTGATATTCCGCAACGGTCGGAACGGTGACTTCAATAAAATCTCCTTCTGCTTTAAAAAATCTGGCCTTGCAGCCTTTATCTTCATATCCGGTTATCTCATATCCCAGCCTGTCCACCTCACAGAATGGAGAGCCAAGCTCCTCTGCTCTGCAGCGGATAACCCGGGAAGCCTGTCCGTCGTTTCCGTCAAAAACTACGGTCACCCCTTTTTTTATAATTCCAGCCTTTTCCCATGCGATTTTTTCAATGGTATCTCCCAAATATTCCGTATGGTCCAGGCTGATAGAGGTAATCACCGACACCAGAGGAGACTTAATGACATTGGTCGTGTCCAACCTTCCTCCAAGACCGGTTTCCAGAATTACAATATCTACTTCTGTCTTATGGAACATGTCCATTGCCATATAAAACAGAAACTCAAAATAAGACGGATGGCAATATCCTTTCTCCATCATATTCTCAGAAAGCATTCGCACGGTCTGATAGCTTTCTTCATAAACCTTTTCCGATACCATCTCTCCATTTATGCAGAAACGTTCTCTGATTTCAATCAGATGAGGGGAGGTAAATGTTCCCACCCTGCAGCCTGCTTTCTTTAAAATAGACTGTAGAAATGCACATACCGACCCTTTTCCATTGGTACCTGCCACATGAAAAATTTTCATCCCTTCATCCGGTTCCCCCATTTCACAAAGGAATTTCCGGATATCTTCCAGAGAGTTCTTCTTTCTGGTCCACATAGGAATCCGGCCCAGATATTCTTCTGCCGTTTCGTCAATCTTCATCGTTAGAGTACCAGCTTCCATATGTAATTTCAAGCCTGATTTTCATAATGAACACAAACCGGATGCAGCCTGGTTCCAGAAAACCGGCAGTCCGATGAGCCAAAGAAAAAAAACGGACTATCTAATTTATTATAATATAAGTCCGTCAATATGCAACCAATTTCTTTCGCAAAAAGCCCTTTATTTCTACAACTGCCTTTGAAATACGCCTTATGTTTACAGAAATACAAAAAGAGAGCAAAGCCCTCTGAAACACTGTCAAGCATTTCAAAGTGCTGTACTCCCTGGAATACCTTCATTCCTGCGCCTGGCTCATTATTTGCTGAAATAAGCGATTGCCTCGATTTCAACCAGAGCGTTCTTTGGAAGAGCTGCCACTTCATATGCGGCTCTAGCCGGGCATTCTCCTTCAAAGAAGGATGCATAAACTTCGTTCATTGCTCCAAACTCACTGATATTCTTTAATAAAACGGTTGTCTTAACCACGTCAGCCATGGATAAGCCTTCGCTTTCCAGAATAGATTTGATGTTTGTCAATGACTGTTTTGTCTGGGATACGATATCGTCACCTGCAAATTCACCGGTGGCAGGGTCAATGGGAAGCTGTCCAGATATAAATACGTAATCGCCTCCACGCACGCCCTGAGAATATGGGCCGATTGCTGCCGGCGCTTTTTCTGTTGCTAATACTTTTTTCATAATGATGGGTCTCCTTTCGTTCATTTCTCTGATAATTCTAGATTAGCACACATTCCGCAAAAGTCAAGAAACTTTTTCAGGTATTCTTAAAAAAATTTAGCCTATTATATCTTTTTCCCCCTTGTCATCTGGTATTGAATACTATATAATATGATATGACAAAGGGACCATCCCTCATGTGCGGCAGCCGCCGTACAGAAGGTCGGCGCCCTGCGGGCATACCTTATGCCCAAAAGGCATGGGCAGGAAAGAGGAAATCATATGAAGACCAACGACGAAAGAATGCAGGAAATCCTGAAGCATCTGGAATCCTTAGACCACATCAGGCCGGAAACCATTCCAAATATAGATCTGTACATGGATCAGGTCACTACCTTCATGGATGAGCACTTAAAGGACACGAAACGCTATCCTGAGGACAAGGTCCTGACCAAGACCATGATCAATAATTATGCTAAGAACAATCTCCTTCCGGCTCCTAATAAAAAGAAATATTCCAGAGAACACATTCTGCTGCTTATATTTATATATTACTTTAAAAATCTTCTCTCTTTTCATGACATTGAGCAGCTCTTCCGACCCATTACGGAAAAGCATTTTAATTCTTCGGAAGGGATCCCTTTGGAGGATATCTACAGGGAAGTTTTTTCTCAGGTAGAAGGCGAAATCGGCCGTATCAAGGAGGATATCATCCAAAAATACGAGCACGCCGGCAAGGCCTTTGAAGATAAAGGACTCCAGAAAGATGACCTGGAATATCTCCGTCTCTTTTCCTGGATCTGTGAGCTTTCCTTTGATGTATATTTAAAGAAGCAGATTATTGAGCAGATCATTGATGATTTAAGAGAAACAGAGCCCGTAAACATAAAGAAGAAAAAATGATATATAAAAAACAGGGGCGAGCACCGGATCACGGCTTGTCCCCTGTTTTATTCAGCCTTCTCTTTTTTCTTCCTCTAAACGCTTGAACACCATATCATATCCATCGTTTCCATAATTTAAGGAGCGGTTCACACGGCTGATAGTTGCAGTGGACGCCCCAGTCTTTTCTGCGATCTCCAGATAAGTACGGCCCTCCCTCAGCATCTTTGCCACTTCATACCTTTGGGATAGGCTTAACAGTTCATTGACTGTGCATACATCTTCAAAAAAAGTATAGCACTCCTCTGAAGATTTTAAGGTTAAAATGGCTTCAAACAGATGGTCTACCGCATCTGTCTTAATCTTTTTATTCATAATATCGATCAATCCCCTTTTTCTTGTTTTTGCCCTTAGCTGCATTTTAACATACTAAAGTTGTAAAGTCCACCCTTCGGAGACATCATGAAAGCATAAATTTTTCTATAACATGAGCCACTCCGTCATCGTTGTTGGAAAGGGTCACATAATCGGCTGCCAGCTTCACCGGGAGAACTGCATTTTCCATAGCAACGCCAAGGCCTGCATACTGGATCATGGACAAATCGTTGTAGCCGTCTCCGCAGGCAATCATCTCATCCTTGCTCATGCCAAGCTTCATGAGCAGACGCTCCAGGCTTGCCGCCTTGTCAACTCCTTTAGGAAGTATCTCCAAAAAATAGGGTTCCGAACGGTAAACGCTGTAATCACGCCCTAACGCTGCCTTTACCTTTGGTTCCACCATGGCAAGGTAGTTACCTTCATCAAGCATCAGGAATTTTACTACCGGAAACTGTACATAAGTCTCCATATCCTGGATTTCTTTTACTTTCAGCTTGTTGATGGTTGATTCCTTTTCTACATATTCATCCCCGGCATTGGGAGTGATGATTAAATCATCCTCATAGGTAAGGATGTTCACTCCATGTTCCTTTGCCATGCGGATGATTCTGGAATTTGAGGACACAGGCAATTCCCTTGCAAAAACCGTTTCCCCGGTTTTGCAATCAATAATGCGGCCTCCGTTAAAGGACAGAATGTATCCTCCTGACTCATGAAGCTTTAATTCTCTGGCAAGGGGCATCACCCCGTAAGTAGGCCGTCCGGAAGCTAGTACAATGATTCCGCCCTGTTGTTTTAATTCAAAAAGTGCCTCTTTGGTCCTGGGTGTGATTACCTTATGACCGTTGGTCAGCGTCCCATCCAAATCCAGCACAATCATCCGATAGTCCATTGAATTTCTCCTGCTTTGTAAATTTTACTATAGCAGTATAACACAGTTTCTCTTCTTATTCCATCCTAAAATACAGAAATATATAAATGGACGGAACGGCAGCCTGACCCCCCTCATACAATGCCACTAGGAGAAACTAAGAAAGGGAGAATGATATGAAAAAGACAATCGCCTTATTCCTGGTTGCATTCATGCTGGCTGTCTCCCTGACAAGCTGCAGAACCACGGCCAGAAAACATATAAGACCGCTTTTTTATCATATATCTGCCAGTGCCACGGTATTATAAAAAATTTTGTAAGACAAAGTACCTTCCCATATTCTTATAATAAAATGTAGTATTAAGATTTCCCAAAGGAGGATTTTATGAGAAAAGCCTATCACTTTTTTCTGGCGGCCATACTCACCGGAGCTTCTTTACTTAGCCTGACTGCCTGCGGTTCAAAAGCAAAGGCATCTGAATTAACTCCGGTCACACTAAATGAAGTTGCCCATTCCATCTTCTACGCTCCCCAGTATTCAGCCATTGAACTGGGATATTTTGAGGATGAAGGCATTAACTTAACCTTAGTCAACGGGGCCGGCGCCGACAAGGTTATGACTGCTCTGATATCAGGCGATGCCGATATCGGATTTATGGGTTCTGAGGCCAGCATCTATACTTACGCAAACGGCTCTAAAGACTATGCCGTCAACTTCGCACAGCTGACCCAGAGAGCCGGAAACTTTCTTGTAGGAAGAAACACTCAGCCTGACTTTAAATGGACGGATCTAAAAGGCAAAAAGGTACTGGGCGGAAGAGCCGGGGGAATGCCGCAAATGGTCTTTGAGTATATCCTGAAAAAAAATGGCATCGACCCTGTCACGGACTTATCCATTGACCAGAGCATAAACTTTGGCCTGACTGCTGCGGCATTTACCAGCAATGACGCGGACTATACCGTGGAGTTTGAACCATTTGCCACAGGGCTTGAAAAAGAAGGCAGCGGACACGTTGTGGCTTCTCTTGGCGTTGATTCCGGTTATATTCCTTACACTGCCTACAGTGCAAAGAAAAGCTATCTGGAAAAAAATCCGGAAATTATACAGAAATTCACCAATGCCATTCAAAAAGGTCTGGAATACGTGAATTCCCATTCATCGGAAGAAATCGCAAAAGTGATTCAGCCTCAATTTAAGGAAACCGACGTAGCCACCATAGCAGCAATCGTTGACCGCTATAAAGCACAGGATACCTGGAAAAAGGATACCGTGTTTGAAAAAGAGAGCTTTGAGCTTCTGGAAAATATTCTGGAGGAGTCCGGACAATTGAAGGAACGGGTTCCCTATGAAAACCTTGTGACCACAGTTTATTCGGAAAAGGCTGCAAAATAAATCCCATCTTTTATATCTTACAATCAGTTATATAATAAAAATAAACGATACCCTGATAGTAGACACAGAAAAAGAGGCCGTGTCTAACTATCAGAGTATCGTTTACTCCTTTTCTTCCATAACCAGGTACTTTCCTATCATAAGCGGAACCCGGTTCTGTTCATCTATGGCACAATGCGTCAAATAAGAAGAACAATATACTCGCGAAACATAGGAATATATGATATACTTTTACAAAGAAGCACAATCAAAACAGGAAGATGGAAAGGACATGATAGAATGGACTTAATGGAAGCAATCCTCACAAGAAAGAGTTATCGTAAAACATTCAAACCGGATCATGTACCAGATACCGATTTAAAAGAGATTCTGGAAGCCGGCGCGGCTGCTCCTTCTGGCTGCAATCAGCAGACAACTTGTTTTATCGCAGTAAATGATCAGAAGACGGTGTACAATCTAGCTACTATTTATGGTGCTTCATGGGCACTTACCGCACCTGCAGCAATCCTTCTGTTGACAAAAGAGACGATTTCCTATAAGGGTAATTCCTACCATATACATGATTACTCCGCCGCAGCTGAGAATATTCTATTGGCTATAAATGCAAAGGGATATTCAACTACCTGGGTTGAGGGACAGATTGAGGGAGAAAAAGCAAAAAAAATGGGGGATCTTCTTGGCGTACCGGAAGATTTAACGGTAGTTATCTATATGCCTTTGGGAATACCAGATGAAGTAAATCCTGGTGTGACAAAAAAAACATTTGAAGATAGAGCATGGTTAAACGGATACGGAAAAGAATTTTAGTTTACAGTGTATATAAAACAAATAAAGAAAATACATAGTTAAGGACTGAATCTAACAAAGTAAATCTTGTTAGATTCAGTCCTTTTTCTCATAACTATTTTCAGGAGGAACTCCTGGCATGATTCTGGTTATTTACTGATAATAGGCAGTATTCCAGATGCGAAGGTAAGATCTGCCCATTATTATAAGCCATTCCAGGAACCATCCGCCCCCACTCTGTATCCATCAGGAGTCAATGTATTCGTAAGCAAGGCACCTCTGGCTCCGTCTGAAACCGCATTAAAATAGTACCATTTTCCGTCCAGCAGATTCCAGCCTTCGGCCATCCGTCCCAGAACGGTTTCTCCTGGCTGGTCAAGATAATATTTTCTTCCATTATCTTCTATCCAGCCGATCAGCATATAGCCTTCTTTGTTAAAATAATACCAACCGGAGACGCCATTCCAGGTAACATATTCCCAACCCAAGGCACTGGTCCGGTCAGTTGTATAGTTAAACTTCCACCCCTTCCCATCCTTTGCCCAGGTACCTGCCGCCGGAGTCTTTCCATCTGAATGTGTGGTGCTAGGTCCACCGGTTACGTCAACAGGGCTGCTTGCATATGCTCCTGTTCTTGAAACCGTATCTTTAGAAGATGAGCTTTCAGAAGGTGTATTTCCAGAAGGTGTATTTCCAGAAGGCGTATCACCAGGATTCGTCCCGTTTTCATTATCCTTAGGATTTGTAGGATTCTGGTTCTCGTCTTTACCGCCCGAATCCTGACCCTGGGTAACAATATAGTTGAATTTAGGGCTTATGGTCGCTGTATACTTGAAAACACCGTTTCCGCCTGCGCACCCGCAGTTCGCCGTAGCAGCAGATGCACTTCTGGTCTTTGTGCTGTCGGACCCATTTGCATAATTCATGGCCTCATTGTAGAGATCCTCCGTTTTATCTGCCTCTGGGGTTGTAATATTTGTATTAACTGTAAATCCGTTTTTCGTAGAAATGGTAGTATCTGCAGGAATGTATAAATCATAGTTTGTGCCTTCATCCCACTCTCCATATCCGAAATAACTGTTTAAATTAATTGCAAAGCAATCAAAAACCGACCTTTGTAAATTTTTGTTTTTATACTCCACTTTTTCCAGACTGTCACAGTAAGACAGGGAGCAAGGCTCCGTCCTGGCAATGCTGGCCGGTAAGGTAAGGCCGGTAAGATTTATACAGTAGAAAAATGTATCAGAAGGAAGATCTTTTAACTTCATATTATCCGGGAAGATCACCTTTTCTAAATCCCGGCACCATTCAAAAGTACAGGTGCCCATGGACTCCAGCGATGCCGGCAGCTTTACATACTCTAATAAACTGTTGCGGAAAACGCCGGTTCCCATATACCGGATGCTATCTGTCAATTCCATAGTCCGGATGCCACTTCCTGAGAAAACAAAATCTCCCAGTGTCGTTACCGTAGATGGAATTCCCACATACTCCAGAGAATCGCAGCTACTGAAACAGCCGTTGTCTATGACTTCTACCCCGTAAGGCAGCGTTATGGTTTCCAGCTTTGAACAGGAGTTGAACGTAAATGCCCCTGTATTCTTTAGAGCAGAACCCTCTTCAAATACCACATCTTTAAGATTTTTATTCAGGTAAAATGCACGGTCTCCAATGGTTTTTGCTGTTTTTGGAATTTTTATGCCGGTCAGTTTGCTGCATTCAAATGCCTCCACCCCGATTTCTTCCAGACCATCCGGCAGTTCAATGCTCTCCAACGGGAACCTGTCAAAGGCACTGTTTCCAATCCTCTTTAAAGATGAGGGAAGGTTAAGCTCCTGAAATCCGGTTGCACCATAAAAAAAGTTATCTGGGATTTCCGTTACGCCTTCAGCAATTTCAATGGTCTTTACCTTACAGTTGTCAAGCACATAAGTTCCCCATTCTATATTTGGCGTAATAGTTATACTATCTAATGTCCTCTGGGCGAATGCTCCGTTTCCAACCTTCTTAAGGGTAGCAGGAAATACGATTGTCTTTAAATTGTTACCTTTGGCCAGATCCCAGTTGGCCGGTCTCTGCCCTGCAGGAACCTTAAATGCGTATCCGCAAATTTCCTCTGCGCCCTTCGGGATTTCATATACCGTATCTTCCCTTCCATTGGGATAATAAAGCAATGTTTTCTTATCCTTGGAGTAAAGCACGCCATCCACATCCGCATAGGACGGATTATCTTCACTTACATTTATTTCTTTAAGTCCGTCACACCAGAATGCCTCGGCAGCAAATTCTTTGTCCCCAATCAGCCCTACACCTGCGGGGATCTCCACCTTTGTCAAATGGGCATACTGGAATGCTCCCTGGCCAATTTTCTTAAGACTCTGCGGCAGGATAATTTCTGTAATAGCATTACATTTGAAAAAAGCATACTGTTCGATTGTCTCCAAACCTTCCGGCAATTCCACCTCTGATAAAACTTGGCAGTTTTCAAATGTATTTGGGGCTATAACCGTCATTTCCGTCTGACTTAAGTCAGCACGTTCAAGAGCAAGACACTGATAGAAAGCATTGCTTCCGATCACTCTTAAACTTCCAGGGAAAGTTACACCGGACAGCTTCTGACAGTTATAAAAAGCCTCACTGCCGATACTGGACAGCGTATCGGGGAATGTGATTGTCTCCAGGCTGCTGCATCCATTAAATGTCCCATCTCCAATGGAGGTTATTCCCGCTTCTATGGTTACCGTTTTAATCTTTGTACTATTTTTAAATGCTCCGGCCTTAATCTGTGTAACAGTCTTTCCATTGAAGGTTTCCGGAATCGTGATAGAAGTTTCCTTGCTTCCGGATTTTACCCCTTTGATAATGACTCCGCCGGATGATGAATCATCCACTGCATCCAGATAATCCTCCGGCTTTGGTACGGAAGGTATATCGCCTTCATATGGAGCAAGGTCGCTTTCAAGTGCATTATTACCACTCCCGCCATATACCCACTCTGCTAATGCCTCAATATATTCACTCTCTAAATTGCTTGGGCAGTGGAACGTAAGGCCGTCTGTTGCCTCACCACATTGATAAAACGCAGCATTCCCAATGGAAGGCACATTGCCATAAAAAGAAACCGATTCCAGATAAAAACTGCATGAAAATGCATCGTCTCCTATTGTTTTAATCGTATCAGGTATGGATACTTTTTCAATATCGGAATACTCAAAAACGCTACTTTCAATCCCCGTCACGATTACCCCATCAATCTCTGACGGTATTTCCACATCCGTATCATTTCCATTGTACCCGGTGATCACTCCTTTTTTGTTGATCTCAAAATCATCGCCCGATACAGCAACCCGTGCCGTTTTTGTTGATACAGCCTGGTCCAGCGGCTTATTCTGTTCTCCATCCACATTTCCTATCAGAGCGTCATCTGCCACCGGGCTTTCATTTTGCGGCTTTGTTTCATTCTCATTTCGCTGATTTTCGTCCGATTTCTCTTTTTCCGTCTGGCTTTCTTCCGTTTGGTTTTCTTCCGCCTGACTTTCCTCCGCCTGACTTTCTTCCGTCTTGTCATCCACCGGCTCGCTGTGGTCTTTCTCGTCCGTTTCCTGATTCTCTTCCTTACTGTCGTTCTCTGAATCAACAACCGTTTCTTCGGACTCTTGAGTTTCCTTTTCCTCTACCAGCTTCTCTCCGTTACTGTCGTCACCTGCATCAGTAACCCCTTCGTCAGGCTCCTGACTTTCCTGTTCCTTTACCAGTTCCTCCCCATAAACAGGCAGGTTTAAAGGGATCGCAGTTGTAAGGACTACTGCCGCCATTATGGAGGCCGCTGCTCTCCATACTCCCTTGCCCCTCACATGTTTTCTTCTCATTTTTCTCTACCTCTCCTTTACTTATAATATTTGGATCCAAACATAACATCCTGTTATGTTTTTCCATTTGTGCCTGGGCTGCAATAAGATGATTATCAGCCTTCCTTCTTATTTCAGCGTTCGTTTTAATAGGTTAGACCACTAATTGCCAGAGCGTCACATCACCAGACAAATTGAATCAGCAATGAGCCATCGATAATTCCCCACTATCTGTCATCACTGATTGAAGTATGTCTCCAAAAGCAAATGCATGATCACCGTCATAGGACTCTTAGGTAAAACCGTGGAATAACCTTTTGAAATCCGCCGCACCGCAAGTGAACCAAAAGAGCTGGCCTGCTCTCTCAAAAGCTTGGACGATGAGACTTGAATCATTGTGGAGTACATCGGTAAATACTAACCCCCCTTAGGACGTATATCCCACTGATTCTGGTTCTTATGTCAGCGCAGTCCATGCTAGCTTATCCATGGCTGCGATAACAGCTCTGTCCGTAAGGTTAAGACCGGCAAAGTAGATGCGGTCAGAATTGCTGACTACGGACTTTCTAACTGGGTACTTTTAAAGCCTTACGCCCCGCAGGAGGATACCCGGCTCCTTTTGAAAGCTTATAGACACCGCTAGGCTCCAATTATCTAATTTATGTAAATATAAATGTCAAAAAAGCAGCAATTCGCTATTCTCAAATGAGAATAACGGTGGTATAATAAAAGTTAGGTACAATTTTTTTTAGGTCACCTAACTTTTTTTGTTCATTTTCACTATAACAGCATTATATTTAAAAATCAACCATAATTTTTTTATAAGGAGCACTTTGCATGAATGTTCATTTTTTATCTTTCCTGCCCATTTTAGCTTCCCTGATTCTCACAGCCCCAGCTTCCGAACCCACAGCCGCAACCCAGAAAAGTTCCGGCCTGATTCCCCAATGGGAAGATACTTTTCCTTCTCCAGTTGCTGTGATACAGCTGCCCAAAGGATTGTCTGATGATTCCATTTTCAATCTCATTGACAACTACGAGATAAACTGCGCTTCCTTTCCCTGTGAAGCCACTGACCTAAGCTTTACACCCTTGTCGGAGAACGGGGATTTTCGCACCTATGAAATCCGGTTATCCATGCAGGCTTCTGAAGGTTCGCTTAAAACAGCGGCAGACAGCCTTTCTTTTGCGATGATCCAGATGGCGGAAGACGTACGCCGTACTGCCCCATCGAATCTGCCTCAGGATCTTCTTAACACAGCCTTCCAGAAGATATCCGGCAATGCTTCCTACGATTACGCCCTTGCCTCCCTTTCCGGTACCGGCCGCATGGCGGAATCCATGCACTTTGACCGTACTGCCTATGGCGCTCTGGTTACCAAAAACACAGTCTGCACCGGCTACTCCAGAGCACTGAAGGGAATATGTGACCAGCTGGGAATTCCCTGTTGGGTCATAACCGGCACAAAAAAGGGGATCGAACACAGTTGGAATGCTGTTAAACTGGGCAACCAGACTTCCTATATAGACTGTACTGCCGCCGCCGTGGGAGAACAGGAATTGGATCCTTTCCTATTTGACAAGGCACTGGCTGACCAGTATCAATACTCTCCCGCCTCATATTCCATCCCGCCGTGGGAGTCGGGAAGCTAATGGAAAAAAGATACAGGACCGCACACATTCTCGGTCCTGTATCTTTATACCATAATTGAAATGACACATAGGAACACCCATACCCTTTCCCTTTAATCAGTCATACGATCACTGTCTCAAACGGCGTTACCGGCAGTCCCGATGCAGAACGCAGATTGGCATTCTCCGGATTGTTTGACCAGGCATAACGTACTCTGGTAATTGCCTCTCTTTTTTGGGCGCTCAAAATCACCGTACCCCCCTGGGTCCGGACTTCTATGCGATCTGAAATCCATCTTTCTGATATGCAGACTTCAAATCCTCCCGTTTCACCGCCTGATACAGAGAATCCTTTCTCTCCATGATCAAAGTAGAGTATGATCTCATCACCGTTCCTTTCAGCACGGGAGAATATAGGGGACAGCCACTCCCCCGGCTCATGATATGCAATCTTAAACGCCGCCATGGCCATTCTCTCTCCTACCGTCTTTTTATCCGTTGGGTGAAGGTCATTGTATTCACCGCAATCTATAGTGACCACCATGGCACAGTTCGGCAGCTTTGCAAGGCTCTGCTGCATATTCCGGAAACGTACCCAGTTTCCTGCATCTTCAAGATCATAATTGGGTAACTGTACATAAATAACGGGAAACTTTCCCATGTGCCACTTTCGTCTGTAATCCTCTATCATACGCTTAAAATACTGGGGATAAGAACGGTCGTCGTCTGCATTACTCTCTCCCTGATACCAGCACATGCCGCAGATAGGAAAATCATGAAGAGGCGCTATCATAGACTGGTACATACCCATGGGCTTTCTCTCAAAAAAGGTTGGGGAAGTAAGAGCTTCCAAAGATGCGCCTCTCTTATACTTCCAACCTTCAGAGATGGACAACGTCTCTCCTGTTTCAAAAATCATTTGATGGGACTTCCCTTTAGTGAATACGATCCGCCCGGACACAGCGATCACACGTATCATGATTTCATGATCCCCTTCGGCCAGGCCCTCCAAGTGATATTCCCTTGGCGGGTATCTATATGTGATATTTCCGATGCATTGCCCGTCTACGTAAGTATCGTCCGCATCTTTGATGGTTCCCAGGGAAAGCCGGAGCGGCTTGCCAGAAAGTTCAGGCGGGATCGTCACAGTCTTTTTAAACCAAACAGAACCTGGTTTTTCAAAATCTTCATTTATATAGAAATCATCGGTCAGGCTGACCGTTTTCCATAAGTCCTGCAAATCGGTATTTAGCCAATCTTCTAATATCCCACGATCAGCTTCGTCCAATTTCTTATACCACGACAAAGTCCTCTCTTCGTCTTCTTTCTGTATACCCCTGACATATTCATCTGATTTGCACTCGTCGGCTGTTTTTGCTTTGCCGGAAAAGACTGTAAGCGCTTTTCTGCTCATCCACGCCTCTATCGGTGTGCCGCCTACTGCAGTAAGGATAAGGCCTATGGGTACAGAGTATCTTTCCCGTAATTTTGCACCAAAGAAATAACCGGCTGCGGAAAAATAAGAAGCGCACTCCAAGGAATAGCTTTCCCATTTCCCGCCCGACAGTTCATCTGCAGGCGCCTTAAAATCCCACTTAATCGGGACGGTGAACTGGCGGATAAGGGGATCCCCGTCTTCACGATACTCCCTGGGGAAACGATACTTTACCCTGTTCATGGGCAACTGCATATTCGACTGACCGGACATGAGCCAGACATCCCCTATATAGATATCGGAAAATTCCTTTCTCTCACCTGCGCATGTAATAGAGATAGAATAGGGACCTCCTGCCTGCATAGGCATAAACACAAGTTTCCAATTTCCGTCTTCTTCCGTCAAGGCCTCTTCTCTGAATTCGACTCCTCCAGCTTCATTAGAGAGTATGGCCTCTACCCGTCCTCCCCCATCTGCTGTGCCTCTAATGGGTATAAATTCATTTCTCTGCAGAACCGCATGATCTGAAATATATGGGGTTACGTTAAGGCTGCTCATCCTTTCACTCCCGAACTGGTCACTCCCTCTACAAAATACTTCTGGCAGCAGAAGAACAGGATCAGAGCAGGCAGCAGTGCCAGGAATGACATCGCCAGGATCTGGTTCCATTCCACGATACCGCTGCTTTGGTCTATTGACATCTTAAGTGCCAGTGACACAGGATATTTCGAAAGACTCGTCACATAGATCAGGGGGCCTAAGAAATCATTGAAACTCCATACGAACTGAAAGATCGTACAGCTTATCAGTGCCGGCTTCAATGCAGGGAGCAGTATCATCGTTAAAATCCCAAATGAATTGCAGCCGTCTATGGTAGCAGCCTCATCCAAATACGTCGGTATGGAACGCATGAACTGGATCAGCATAAATACAAAAAACGGCTCGTTGGCAAACAAGGTTGGAGCCACCAAAGGTACATAAGTATTTAAAAGTCCCAAATTTTTCCATAAAATGTAAAGCGGAATCCTGGTTACGACCGACGGTAAAAACATGGTTGCCATAAGTATGGAGAAAAATAACTTTTTAAGCGGAAAATTGAATCTGGCAAATCCGTAGGCCACCAGGGAGCTGGTGATCAGGCAAAAAAGGATCTTAGGTATAACAAAACTGAATGTGTTCAAAAAGAACGTGGTGAACGTAAATTTCGTTCTGGTTTTCCATCCATTGACATAAGGCGTAAAGTCGATTTTGCTGGGTATGAAATTTACTGATGTAAATATCTCATTGTTCGTCTTAAAGGTAGCTCCCACAAGCCAGATGATGGGATAAATCATAACCAGAGCTACTACCGTAAGTATGGTATATCTGAAAACAGCATTTATAATGTTCTTTCTTCTTCTGCGTCTTTCAACTTCGCTGATCAAAATTGTCCGTGCCATGTTATTCCCCCTTATCCGAATAAAATACCCAGCGATCCTGGGTAGCAAATAATACTACCGTTACAGATACGATGATAACAAACAGTACCCAGCTGGCAGCGCTTGCATAACCCATATTGAAAAGCTGGAAAGCATTGTCATATATGAACATAGAGGTTAGGTAAGTAGAATTTAAAGGGCCTTTCTTCGTAATAAGGTAGGGACCGTTGAATTCCTGGAAAGCATTGACCAGCTGCATGACCAAATTGAAGAAAATCGTCGGTGTGATCAGAGGAATCGTGATTTTGAAAAACGAATAAGACTTCGTAGCTCCGTCCACGCTTGCAGCTTCGTAGAGATCCTGAGGCACATCTTTAAGAGCCGCCAGGAATATCAGCATGGCTGAACCGAACTGCCAGACTTTTAAAAGTACTATGACAGCCATGGCTCCGGAAGCGGAAGACAACCATTTTACAGGTCCCACACCGAATATGCCAAGAAAATGATTGACAAATCCATCTTGTTGGAATAAAAAGCGCCATAGTACGGCAACCGCCACATTTCCGCCCAGAAGGGAGGGTACATAGTAAGCCGTCCGGTAGAAGTTTATAGCCTTTAGTTTAAAATTTAAAATAAATGCAATAAAAAGTGCAAATGCAAGCTGCAAAGGCACTGTGATTACTGTATATTTAAGTGTCTGTCTCAGCGTGCCTATAAAATCTTTATCTTTAAATAGCTTTGCATAGTTGGCAAATCCTATAAAGTTCGGCTCTCTGACCAGGTTGTAATCCGTAAAGCTTATAAAAAGTGCATTGATAAACGGATACAATGTAAGAAAGACCATTCCGATTATCCAGGGGAGAATATACAAAAGCCCGATCTTGCTGTTTTTCAAAAAAATTCCTCCTAGCCAATAATGATATAGCCGCGATGCTATATGGTTAATAAGTTCCTATATCAGATAACATAAGAAAGGGTTCTTCCTTCATCAGGTGCCATCATTAGCTGTAAGTCTTATAACCGGAGTTCCGGTTTGTCATTGCGGTCCGCCGCAGGCGGACCCGCAATGACCAGTGAGACAACAGCTGATTTCCCAACCGGCAGTTATTATTTCTTTTTATTTCCCGTATTCAGCTTTCAGCTTTGCAACCTGATCGGCTGCTTCGTCAAAGAATGCCTGTGCAGCTTCGTCTACAGTACTTGCGCCCAATTCATATTTCTCATAATTACTCTCAAAGGAACTTGTAAATACGGCATCTTCAAAAATAGGGGAGTTATTGATAACTTCTGCTTGATCCGTAAAGTCATAAGCCTGCTTTACTGCTCCCGTAATCTGTCCGTCGGCTTCAAGGGCAGCTTTTGCGGACTTAGATGCCACCATGCCTCTCTTTGAACCCATAAGCTTCGTGCCTTCCGGATCATTTAAGATATACTGCAAAAATTCTGCTGCTTCTCTGGGGTGCTTGGAGTTTTTGGAGATAGCAAATGTCAATGACGGTTTTGCCATGGTTCCTTTAAATACTGCTCCATCGATTGTCGGAAGGGGTGCTACGATAAGCTCATCTCCTTTATCTGCAAGTGTCTGTGCATTGGAAGCGATACCGCCTGTCCACTCAAGTACTCCCAAATATCCGCCGTCAATAAATTTTGCGTTTTGAGCGATGGATACAGGGTCATTTCCTACATTTTCAAGATAATCCTGCCTGGAGCAGAAAACATGAAGGTCTGCCAGCTCCTTATACCAGGTCATAGCTTCTTTGTAATCTTCTACCGTGTAATTCATATTCAGATTTTCATCGAATTCACCCTTACCAGTCTTCTGCTGCAGATAATAAATAGCCGCAAAACGGAAAGTCGGGCTTACAATCAGGTAAGAGCCGGGATTCTGCGCTGTAATGACTTTGGCCGCTTCCTTGTACTCTTCGAATGTGGACGGGATTTCTTTAATGCCCGCTCTGTCAAATGCGGATTTGTTCAAATAAACGCCCAGAGTGTTCTGGCCGTATGGGACGGCCTGCATCACACCGGCTGTCTTTCCTGTCTCTAAAAATCCTGCGTCATACTGTGAGAAATCAAATATATCCTCAACCTGCTTCAAATCATAGAAACCAGTGCCGTCAGGACTGTATTTGATGAGCCACGGATAATTGACAGTCATGATATCAGCCTCCGTACCGCCTGCGTAACGAGTGGCAAAAGTCTCTTCCAGGTTACCGAAGCCGGAAGGCTCGCCTGTCACTTCGATTGCGCCCGCATGAGCCGCATTAAATGCGTCAATGGCTTCCTGGGTAGCCTGATGGCGGTCGTCATTTCCCCACCAGGAAAAGCTGATCTTGGCCAGCTCACCGGAGGTTGCCGCATCTGACTTTGCCTCCCCGCCATTCCCCGATGACACCGTAGTAGCCGTTGCCGAACCTCCTCCATTGCTTCCGCATCCGGTGAAGCTGACTGTTGCGGTTAAAACTGCTGCTAGTACAGCTGAACTTCTCTTCCATTTTTTCATAATACTTTTTCCTTCCTTTTCTTTTTTATTTGCAGGGTCTGCAAAACCCAAAACCGCCAGAAATTACAATGTGCGGTCATTAAAACCATTTAAACTGACAATTTTTAGTCATAGATCTTTCTAGCACGGACATCAGGGATTCCCGATTTTCGGTAGAAGTAAGTATTGATCTGATCCCGCCAATTGATCGCATTTTCCTTTTGTTTTTTTAAACGGTCTCTCACATTCCTGTAGCTTTCCTCATCTAAGAAAGGCTCCAGAGCCTCCCACATCTTTTCGTACTGCTCTACTTTCTCCACTCCCGCAAAATGTGTGTCGTATATATGCTGTATGACAGTCTTCCCTGAGCGGAGGACATGGGTATAGGGTACATGATGGAAAAACAGCAGAAGTTCATCGGGACAGGAAGATAAATCTTCATATTCTCTGAATCTGGCATCTGAATACTGCCTCGTATATCCGGTACCTCTTGCGGCCGAGCGTTCTCTGCCTACGCCGTTGCGGTCCGCATAATGATAAGTACCCCATTTGTCATATTCGTATCCGTCGATGTCCACTCCGTAATGAACACTCGGTTTGCACATAAATCCCACTGCCAGAGGGCAGGTATAGTCTTCATAAACACCTCTTGAAGTTGTAAGGATCTCCACGACTTTTGCAGCTCCGTCTTCGGGAAGTTCAAAAGTCAAGTTTACCCATTCCCTTGCTATCGCTTCAGCGCTGAGTGAATTGTCCCATACAAGCCTGCCATATCCGTAAAGATTTGCCTGAGCGAGTTTATTGCCTGTCCAGTTTGCGTCCATGCCTACACTTCCCACCGCCGCTATTCCTGACCGTCTGGGATCCGGTGAGTTCTTTTTGATCTCGCTCTTAATAAAAGTATCTTTCCCGTAGCGGGTGTCGAAATCCAAAGTTTCCTTCCACATGGGGATCAGATAGCAAATATCGACCTGATGCCCTGTGTACTCCTGGGTGATTTGAAATTCCAGTATCTGATTTGTCTTTTTAAGTGCCCCAAAAAGCGGGGAATTAGGTTCTCTGATCTGAAAATCAATGGGACCATTTTTGATCTGAAGGATGACATTGTTCTCGAACTTGCCGTCATGAGCCATAAATATATCATAAGCTGCCCTGGCGCGGTCAAGGGATCTGTCTCTCCAGTCCTGTGTACAGTTATAAACAAAACACCTCCAGATAACGATGCCTCCAAAAGGCTTGACCGCCCGGGCCAGCATATTCGCACCATCTTCATGGGTCCTGTTATATGTAAATGGGCCCGGCTCCCCCTCGGAGTCCGCTTTCACGATGAAACCGCCAAACTGAGGAATCTCTTTGTATATGTCAGCTGTCACGTTCTCCCACCATGCGGCGACTTCCGGTGCAAGGGGATCCGCCGTGTCAAGCCCGCCTACCGCTAAGGGAGCGGCGAAGTTGATAGCGAGAAAAGTCCTGATTCCGTATTCGCTGAACACATCGGCTATCTTTCTGATTTCTTTCAGATTATCGCCTTTTATGAAGTACGTCTCTTTTTTGTGCACATTAACATTGTTGATGGATATGGCATTGATGCCCGTACTTGTAAGTAGTCTCGCATAAGAGCGGACGATCTCCATATCTCCTCTGAATTTATCTTTATCATAATAGATTGACTCTCCCGCATAACCGCGCTCAATGGAACCGTCGAAATTATCCCAATGGTTTACCATGCGGATGTTCTGATCCGGTTCACTCTTAAAAGGAAGCGTACCTTTCGCGGCCAGAATGCGGTGCAGACCGAATACTCCATAGAGAAGCCCGTTTTCAGTAGAAGCAGTTATATCATAGCCTGTCTCTGTCTTCTTTATCTCGTAACCGTCGCTGCCGCCGGCACCTGCCATGGATAACACCAAAGAAGATCCCGGATCATCCGACGGCTCCACGCCTTCAAATAACAGGGGCAACTCTCTTTCTATGGTTTTCATTACAACACTGTCTCTTTTATCTTTGATATGATAACCGGATATATCCGGCTGATGTACTTTCTTTTTCAGCCAGCACAGATCCCTTGTTTTTGACATCACTTAAGTTCCTCCTGATTTCCGCTGCCAACGTTCCGATTCGCTGCGTAAAAATTCTTTCCGTTTTCATTTATTCCGTTTTTATCATACAAAAGACTGTCCTTACCCAAAGGCAAACGGACCGTCGATTTCGTAAATCCGGATTGATAGATAGCCGTAATAACTTCAAGAGCCACGCGGCCATCTGCGCTGTCTTCCGAATGGATTTCCCCTTTTTCCATAAAGCTGATAACCCGCTCTATCTGCGCCTCATGACTTTCTCTCTCCAGTCTTGGAATTGATTCCCGCACTTTCTCCAGCTCTGCGACGGTTTCCGGATCGTCAACCGGAAATCCTGTGTCGGTAGAACGGCTGCTCCTGACCTGATAGGGGGATGAGATACCCGCCTTTTCACACTGGAAGGCAAGCCTTTGATACTGGCCATGTGTCACTAAATTCACCGCAAGGGTCACTACCGCCCCGCTTTTATAGGTGAGTATTGCCGCCGATAAATCTTCTGTTTCGGCATTATCATGTGCAGCATTTGCCAGGACAGCCGTTACAGTCTCAGGAGGACCCATGATCCAGTTAAGCAAGTCTATCTGGTGTACGCCATGATTAATGGTACAGCCTCCGCCTTCCTTCTCCCAGGTGCCTCTCCACCAAAGATCATAATAACTGTGACCGCGATACCAGAATGACTCCACCTGGCCGAAGAGCACTCTGCCTGCGGTTTTACTATCTATAAGTGCCTTTAGTATCTGATTTTCTCTCGTGAAACGGTTCTGGCAGACAACTCCCAGATAGGTGTTGGTCTCCTTTTGGACTGCTATCATTTCGTCGCATTCCGCCAAAGACAAGGCCATGGGTTTTTCCACCAGTACATGCTTCCCTGCCCGCATACATGCTGTGGAAGCAGGTAAATGTGTGAAAGGCGGGGTACACACACTTACAAGACTTATATCCGGCCTTTTAAGCATCTCGTCATAATCCCCATAAACCTCCGCTGCATCCAGACCATATTTCTCTTTCAGCCTCTGTGCTTTCTCGGGAAAGATATCACACAGCGCAACTACCTGGCATCTGTCCGGAAGTGCAAGGTATGCCTTAAGATGTGCTTCCGCAATAACGCCCGTTCCGATGATACCTACCATAATAATTCCTTTCTTTAAACAGTTTTACTGGGTCTGTCAGCATTTTGATTAAATAAACGTTTATTATGCTTTATATTTTAGCCATATCCTCCAATTATGTGAATGTAATATTAAAATACCATTTGTAATTTTTAAATATATTTTTTACTTTGTATTCTCTATTGCACATTTTTACCGGACAAGATATACTAAATGTACTAAAAAATCCTACATCAGAAACAGCCACTGTATTTTTTCTAAAATAGTAACAAAAAAATAATGGGAGGCGCAGCTTATGGAAGGAAATTTTGATAACATGGTTCCCGAACTGCACTACTACATTCACAGAAAATGTACTGCGAGTTGGAAGATAGACCCGGATTACATATCTTTCATTGACATCACATATGTCATAGCGGGAAAAGCCAGATATTTCATAAACGGAACGGAATATATCGTCCGGAAAGGCGATCTGATCTGCATACCCAAAGGCACTCACAGGGCGGCGGTCAGTGTCCCGGAGGATCTTATGGAATGTTACTCCACAAACCTTTTCCTCAGAGATCAGACAGGCAGCGATATGTCCCTGCCCCTTGACCTCATCAGCCATATAGGCAATATCCCCCAGCTCATTTCTTGCTTCCATGAGATCCACGAAGAGTGGCTGAAGCGTGAATTCGGTTACAAACTAAAGGTGCGGTCCAGCATGTGCCTGATTCTCTATCACATACTGGACCTCCTTTTCAATGAAAACCGGATCAGCAGCAAAGACATCCGAATCATCAACAGCATCCGTTATATGAGCACTCATTTTGCAGAGGATGTAAGTATCGATACTATGGCAAGTCTGTTCCATATACATCCTGTATACTATGGAAATCTGTTTAAAAAGGCGTTAGGCATGACATTTAAACAGTACCTGATCTCACTTCGTCTGAATCACGCGGAAAACATGCTGAGGAGCGGTGAGGGCAATGTGGGCGATGCGGCTCTTCAAAGCGGATTTTCCGATATTTATTATTTTTCAAAACTATTTAAAGAAAAAAAAGGAATCCCGCCTTCAAAGCTGCTCCCGCTGGAGAGAAAGAAAAATACAGAGGCATTCAAATAGAAAGGAGGTTCCGTATGAAGAAAAAAGCGCTCATCATCGGAGGAAGCGGAGGGCTGAGCAGCCGTCTGGCTGCACTGGCAAAAGAAGAATATGAAGTTTGGGCGGTTACCAGAGGGCAGCGGCCCTTAGGTGACGGGATCCATCTTCTGAAGGCCGACAGAAACGAACCTGATAATTTTCGGAAAACGATTTTAGAAGCCGATACCACCTGGGACATTGTCTTTGACTGCATATGTATGAATGAAAGACACGCTTTGCAGGATTTAGATGTATTTCCCGGGGTAACGAAGCGTCTGGTAGTAATTTCCACGGATTCTGTGTATGATCCCCTCAGAAAGGACACGCCGCAGAAAGAAGACGGATATTTCGTCGAGGAGAACGGCGAACCCGAAGCACTCACGTATGCAGGCAACAAACGCCGCATGGAACATGTGTTTATGGACAGCTTCAGCGGTACCTCTTTGGCGGTCACACTATTCCGCCCCGGCCATATCTACGGACCTGGTTTTCTCATAGGGTGTTACCCAGAGCACAGCAGGCAGAAAGAACTGCCCCAACTCATCCTGGACAAAGAACCCATATCTCTCGTGGGCGGCGGAATCTATCTCACCCAGCCCATATTTGTGGACGATCTGGCAAACTCCATGCTCGACTGCGCAGACAGGCAAGGAACTTATAACCGCATTTTCTGTATCGGAGGACCGAAGGCAGTGGAGAACCGCACATATTATGAGATCATCGGGCTGCTGCTTGACAGGGAAGTGAACATAAAGGAGATACCGCTGACAGGCTATTTTGAAGAACACCCGGAGTACAGCGGGCATCTGTGTCATCGGATCTATGATCTGTCCGCCTTACGGGAAGCGGGAGTGCGTCTGCCGGATACGCCCCTTGAGACAGGATTAAAAAAACACTTAAAATCACTGGGGTATCTCTAAAAGTCATTTTGAACCACTAATAAATCTTGGAGGTATTATATGTATTATAAACAATATGGAAACACCGGTATAAAAGTCTCCGCCATCGGCATGGGCTGTATGAGGTATGACTCAGACGATGTCAAATCAGGTAATCTGGAAAAATGTGCGGAAGTTGCGTTGTATGCCCATGAAAAAGGCATCAACTACTTTGATACCGCTCCTTTTTACTGCGATGATAAAAGCGAGACCATCACAGGTATAGCCCTTTCACAGCTTCCCAGAGACAGTTACTATATTTCCTCAAAAACCAACTTAGGCACTGTAGGCGGCACCTACACGGAATCAGATTACCGCAGGAGACTTGAAACTACTTTAAGCCGGCTAAAAGTGGATTATCTGGACTTTTATCATCTGTGGTGCATATTGAATCTGGATTCCTTTTCCAAACAGGTGGAAATCCTTTATTCCTTTTTTGAGAAAGCCAAATCAGAAGGGCTGATTCGCAATATCGTATTTTCATCCCACATGCAGGGCGACGAGCTTGAGTCTGCCGTAGCATCAAATCTATTTAAGGGAATGCTCATTGGTTACAATGCGCTCAACTACCGTTTCCGCCAGACAGGCATTAAGGCCGCCTATGACAATGGCATGGGAGTTGTAGTCATGAATCCCCTGGGAGGCGGCCTTATACCGGGAAATCCGGACACCTTCCGCTATCTGACGGAAGGAACAGACTTAAATGTAGCACAGGCTGCCTTAAACTTCGTGGCTTCCCACAAAGAGATAACAATCACTCTCGCGGGCTGCACCACGAAAGAGCACGTAGACGATGCCGTAAAAGCCGTGGAAAACTTAACTGAGCGTCCGGCTGCTGAAATCTATGAGGAATACGAAAACAAAGGCATGATCATCAACGACCTCTGTACCGGCTGCGCATACTGCAAGCACTGTCCCAAAGACATTGACATTCCAAAATTCATGGATGCCTACAACATGAAGCTGCTGGGAAATGATATGTTTGAACGCCTGAAAGGTCACTGGCAGATATCAAATGACTCAGCCGGAACCTGTATTAAGTGCGGCAAATGTGAGAAGCTCTGTACACAGCATCTGCCCATCATAAAGAGGCTGGCTGAGATCGCAGGATAACATATAAATTTATGGAACCGCAATCGTGGGAACGGCCTTAAACCGCATTTCCTGCAGGAAGGGAACCTTCAGACTTATAAATCCCATCTTTTTTAATCTTTCAATCAGTGCTATAATAAGAATTGCAGGGCCGCATTTACTGCGGTCCTGTAATTTTATGCAAAGATTGGAGTGAAACCTATGAACATCGTATTATTAGAATCCCTGGGCATCCCGGACAGCCTTTTAAATGAATACGCAAAGCCGCTGACGGATGCCGGCCACTGCTTCGCCGCCTATCCAAAGGATACGGACCAAGAAGTCCAGATTCAACGGGCTAGGCAGGCAGATGTCATCATGATTGCCAATATGCCGCTGTCCGGTCAGGTAATATCCGCCTGTGAGCATTTAAAATTCATAGACGTTGCATTTACAGGAGTTGATCATGTAGACCTGGAAGCAGCAAGATCAAGAGGAATCAAAGTCAGCAATGCAGCCGGATATTCCACCGAAGCCGTGGCAGAGCTTACGATCTGCATGATGCTCTCTCTTCTTCGCAACGTATCTCAGGTGGAAGCCCGGTGCAGGGAAGGAAAAACCAAGGACGGCCTGATAGGCTGCGAGATTATGGGAAAAACCGTGGGTATCATAGGCGCCGGCGCTATTGGGACAAGGACTGCAAAACTCTGTTCCGCCTTTGGCTGTAAAGTTCTGGGATACAAACGGCGTCTGACCGGAAGCGAGCCTTCATTTATGGAATTCGTATCCCTTGACGAGCTGTTATCCCGTTCTGACATTGTAAGCCTCCATTGTCCTTTAAACGATGACTCCCGCCATTTAATCAACCGGGACACCATTGCTAAAATGAAAAAGGGCGCATACTTAATCAATGCCGCAAGAGGGCCTGTGGTGGATTCTAATGCTTTGGCCGAATCATTAAATAATGGCTATCTTTCCGGCGCTGGAATCGATGTCTTTGAGACAGAGCCTCCCCTTGATCCGGAACATCCACTTCTTAAAAGCAAGAATACCATTGTTACCCCTCACGTGGCCTTTGCCTCGGTGCAATCCATGGAGGCCCGGGCAAAAATCGTCTTTGACAACATTAAAAGCTGGATGGAAGGCTGTCAGTCAAACATCATTCTTTAAAAAAGAAGCCGGATTAAAGATAAGAATTTTTTTGTTTCATTTGTATAAAAAATACTTGTAATTCAGAATCTTCGTGCTATAATTTAGACATGGGGATATAGCTCAGCTGGGAGAGCGATGCGTTCGCAACGCATAGGTCACGAGTTCGAGTCTCGCTATCTCCATGAAATGGAAGTATAGCTCAGCTGGGACGAGCGTTCGCCTCACACGCGAAAGGTCATGGGTTCGAGCCCCATTACTTCCAGTATCATATGAACTGCGAAAACACCGGAAGCCTTTGTACATACGAGGTTTACCGGTGTTTCTATTTTGTATTAAATAGCAAACAAGTGCCGCTAAAATATGTGTTTTGCCATTAAATGCAACACGAATTTATTAAAGTCCAGATATATACTCTGGGGGCTTCTGCCGCTTAATATTAGCTAAGTTAATAAAATTTTCAAGGACGGTGAAAACGAATGAAACATATTTTCTTTATTGAAGATGATTTGAGTTTAATTAGTGGTTTATCTTATGTTATCAAAAAGCAAGGATACGAAATAGATATTGCCCGTACAAGTCTTGAAGCAGAAACATTATGGATAAATGGGAAATATGATTTAGTGATTTTGGACGTGTCACTACCCGACGGCTCTGGCTATGATTTATGCAAAAAAATTCGTAAAACATCAAAGATACCGATTATATTTCTTACTGCGGCTGATGAGGAAACAGACATCATAATGGGACTGGATATAGGCGGCGACGATTATATTACAAAGCCTTTCAAACTAGCGGTGTTTCTATCAAGAATAAATGCTCTGCTTCGCAGAAGTGATAATTTTAATCAGGCAGATACCGAATTAAACTCTAATAGTATAAAAGTACAACTGCTAAAAAGAGAAGTCTATAAAAATGAAGAACAGCTTGACTTAACAGCAAGTGAGTATAAATTGCTATGCCTGTTTATGGAAAATCCGGACATTGTACTTTCGCCGGAACAGATTTTAAGCAAACTATGGGATCGTGACGAAAACTATATAGATAACAATACCCTTACTGTATATATCCGCAGACTGCGTACTAAAATTGAGGAAAATCCGGGCGAACCCCAAAAAATAGTGACGGTTCGGCGTATGGGATATAAATGGAATACTATGGATTGAGGTGTACGATGAAAATACTGACAAACAAAAAAATCAAATTACTATTTAGTTGGGTACTGCTGTTCATATTAGCATTTACATTTCTTTCTGCTGCTTTCATAGGTTTGAAATTTGAAAACGCAGCACTATGTATATTGGCATGTTCTTTGTGCATGAGCATCTCGATATTGGCAATGGGTTTCAGATACTTCAAAAAACAAAATAAAATCATGGAAAATGCCGTAACACAAATCAAAGATTATATTTCTGGAAATCAAAACGCACGTATCGAGTGTAATGATGAGGGCGAGCTATACAGATTATTTCATGAAGTAAATTCCTTAGTTTCCATTTTGAACGCCCATGCTGAAAATGAGGAGAAAGCTAAAAAGTTTTTGAAAAATACCATATCCGATATTTCTCACCAGTTAAAAACCCCTCTTGCTGCGCTTAATGTCTATAACGGTATTATGCAAGAAGAAGCAAAGAACTTACCGACAATCAAAGAATTTACTGTTCTTTCAGAACAGGAACTTGACAGAATAGAAATGCTGGTACAAAATCTTTTGAAAATCACAAAGCTTGACGCTGGAACAATTATGATAGAAAAAGCTATAGAGAATGTATCTGAAATGATGGACTGTATAGAAAGTCACTTTTCATATCGTGCCGAGCAAGAGGAAAAGAATATATATCTGTCTGGTGATCATACCGTTACCTTATTGTGTGACCGTAACTGGCTGATTGAAGCAATCAGCAATATTGTTAAAAACGCTTTTGACCATACACAGAAAGGCAATGCTATCCGTATTGAATGGAAGCAGTTTGCGTCTGTTGTCCAGATTATCATAAAAGACAACGGAAGCGGTATTCATCCAGAGGATTTACACCATATTTTCAAAAGATTTTATCGCAGTCGTTTTTCCAAAGATACACAAGGTATCGGACTTGGTTTACCGCTTGCGAAAGCTATTTTTGAAGCACACAGCGGAACCATCGAGGTTGACAGCGAATTGGGTATTGGCACTACGTTTACAATCAGTTTTTTAATTCCTACAAATTTGTAGGGTGAGTGTCATATTGCAGTAAGCTTAATGTGATAATCTTTCTACAAAGGCAGAAAGAGGTGGATAACCTATGAATTTATTGGAAGTTAAATCAATTTCTAAAACCTATGGCAGCGGCGAAGCTGCCGTACACGCATTAAAAGATGTCAGCTTTTCCGTTCCGAAAGGCGAATTTGTCGCAATTGTCGGGGAATCTGGCTCCGGCAAGAGTACACTTTTGAATATGGTAGGTGCGCTTGATACGCCCACTTCCGGCAAGGTATTTATTGACGGTAACGATATTTTTTCAATGAAAGATAGCAGCTTGACGATTTTTCGGCGTAGAAATATTGGATTCATTTTTCAGAGTTTTAATCTAATACCAGAATTGAATGTTGAGCAAAACATCATATTTCCTGTACTGCTTGATTATCAAAAGCCCGATAAAAAGTATCTTGAGGAACTACTTACGGTGCTTAATTTGAAAGAACGCCGCCACCATTTACCCAGTCAATTATCAGGCGGACAGCAACAGCGTGTAACAATAGGCCGTGCGCTAATTACGCGACCGTCGCTTATCCTTGCGGATGAGCCAACGGGTAATTTGGATACACAAAATAGCAGCGAGGTAATCGCTTTACTGAAAGAAGCTGTCAAGAAGTATGAACAGACTATTGTTATGATTACTCACAATCGAAGTATCGCACAAACCGCAGACCGGGTACTGCAAGTATCCGATGGCGCACTGACCGACTTTGGGAGGTGCCGCGAATGAAAAGCTATCTTAGCCTAATTCCGATTTCTGCAAAAGTACACAGACGGCAGAACCGCATGACGCTTCTGTGTATCATATTTGCCGTATTTTTGGTAACTGCTGTTTTCAGTATGGCAGAAATGGGTGTTAGAATGGAGGAAACAAGATTACTGAATAAGCATGGCAGTCTGGCACTTCAGGGATTGAGCAACAATGCAACTGTGCAGACATTATTTTCCGTGGCGGTAGTATTGTTTATTCTGATACTGATTGCAGGAGTATTGATGATTTCAAGCAGCATAAACAGCAATGTCGCCCAACGGACAAAATTTTTCGGAATGATGCGCTGTATTGGAATGAGCAGACAGCAAATTATCCGTTTTGTACGGCTGGAAGCTCTTAACTGGTGCAAAACTGCGGTTCCGATAGGTGTTATATTTGGAATTGTAATCACATGGGGTTTATGTGCTTCGTTACGGTTCCTTGTCGGTGGAGAGTTTTCTAATATGCCCCTTTGGGGAATCAGCCCAATCGGCATGATCAGCGGAATAATTGTGGGTGTTGTTACGGTTCTCATTGCCGCCAGTTCTCCGGCAAAACGAGCTGCTAAGGTATCGCCTGTAACGGCAGTATCGGGCAATTCAGAAAACACAAATAATATTCAGCATGCAATGAATAGCCGTTTTTTTAAAATTGAAACCTCCCTTGGTATTCACCATGCAATATCAGTAAAGAAAAACTTGATACTTATGACAAGCTCTTTTGCACTTAGTATTATCCTTTTTTTAAGTTTTTCCGTTTTCATAGAGTTTATCGGCTACCTTATGCCCCAGTCGTCGAATACTTCTGACATCAATATTTCAAGTAACGACAGTTTAAATTCGATAGACAGTGCGTTGCTCGCTAAGCTTAGAGGTATGGATGGTGTAAAATGTGTTTATGGTCGTAGGAGTTGTTTTGATATTCCGGCAGAAATAAATGGAGATACTCGACTGCCTGATACGATTGATATGATTTCCTATGATGATTATGATTTGGACTGTCTTACAAAAGATAAGGAACTCAGAAAAGGCAGCGATATTTCAAAAGTGTATGGGGATAGCAATTATGTCCTTACAACTTGGGACAAAGATAGTCCCTTAGCGATAGGCGATAAAATACAGGCAGGCAATGAAGAACTTGAAATTGCAGGTATGCTAAAATTTGACCCCTTCATCAGTGACGGTAGCACAAACGGAAAAATAACGCTCGTCACCTCCGGAGAAACCTTTACACGTCTGACTGGTGTAACCGATTATTCTCTTGTTATGATACAGACAACGAAGGATGCAACAGACGAAGATGTGGAAGCAATCCACAATGCCTTAGATGAAAATTGTACGTTTGGTGACAGGCGCGACCAGCGTACCACCAGTACGTATATTGCTTTTCTGTTGTTCGTATATGGATTTTTGGCAATCATTACTTTGGTTACAGTATTAAATATTATGAACAGTATTTCCATGAGTGTATCTGCAAGAATAAAGCAATATGGAGCAATGCGTGCGGTCGGTATGGACAAACATCAGCTAACAAAAATGATTGCTGCCGAAGCATTTACCTATGCCTTATTCGGGTGTGCAGTTGGCTGTGTTGCCGGTCTTTTGTTTAGCAAGTTGTTATATGACATTCTTATTACTACCCACTTCAACTACGCCACTTGGAGCGTCCCTGTTATTCCCATAATGATAATAATTTTGTTCGTTTTCGTTGCCGCTGTCGCTGCGGTTTATGTTCCATCAAAACGGATTCGAAAGATGGCCATAACTGATACGATAAATGAACTATAAAAGTGTTATTTATGAAATGGGTAAAGAAGATTAAACCAAACTGAAAACCCAAAAATCTGCTGTGGCTTTAACGGTTTTTGCAAGCGAGCATTGAAAAATGAAGCGATCAATGCCCATAGGGAAACAAAGCGGCAAAGAGAGGGGCAACCCCCTCTCTTTTTTGACATTCAAGTGACACTTATCCACAATAATGTGGAAATAATTGTGGATTGATTGTTAATGTCTGAAAATACGACATAAAACCGCAAATTATTACAGGTTTACTGTCATTAATTATACACAAAGAAGGCCAACTTAATTTTCCTATAGGATAACGTGCATTACTTTTCGATTTTTACAATTCAAAAAACTACCAGCTTTATGCTGATAGTTAGAAGTTATTTAATTTATAAAATTAGAAATTTACTGATATGCATCGATCATATTTACTTTTTCATCTCGTCCCATCAGCTCATAGTAATTGCGCCATTCTTCAATGGAATGTAAAGGAATCCGAATACCATTTACTTCTGCGTAATCATTAATCTTTTCCTTTTTTAAAGGAAAATGATATTCCTTATCATTGTAGATAATAGCAAAACCTGCCATTACATCAATATCAACGCCATCAACAATGAATTCCATAAAACTTTTTGATTTGTATTTAACATTTGGATTAGTCTGTTGAATGTTTCCAAAAGATAACAAAACATCTTTTATTATTTCCACGTCTGCTTCATCCGCAATAATATCTATATCATGAAATTCAGATGTGATTCCTTTGAAGTATAACAGTAAAGACGCTCCAATGGCCCATGAGACATCTTTCTGATTTAATTCTTTCGCAATACGTGACAGCACTGTCAGCTTGTTTTCTATACTTTCCATAACGATCCCCCTTGAATTACTATTTATGTATTATTTTATCCCAAAAACTGCGAACTATCAATATTGAGTTTCCAATGTTCTATTCATGCTTTCACAAACTCTTCACAGTTTTATCAAAATCCCGTCACAAATTTCCGGTATATTATAAATTGCAAAGAGGCCAATAACCTTAAAAGTAGTACTTTTTTTCATAACAGCCGGCAGGATCTCCCCCGATCTTGCCGGCTCCCTCTCTTTTATCATACAAATCTTTGATTGCCTTACTTATTGCAATAAAAACTACCAACTAATTATTGATCGTTGGCAGCTTTTGTACAGTGAAACTATAACGTTCTTATACCCATATACAGCAAAAACACCGGAAATCCTTGCTCCTGCCAGGGTTCCGGTGTTTTGATTTTTCAAAAAACATTATTTTCGCAATTAATATTTTCCCAGTTTCATATGTCCTGCAAGTTCTGTTTTTGATCTTTGTTTGATTACCCATGCTTCATCCTTTGCCTGAGTAAAAGCGGATACACATTTAGGATCTAAATTATCTTCAATTCCTTCCTTACTTAATGCAATAATCTTTTCTGCTAACGTGATAATTTCCATATGAATGGCATTGGTACGGTCAGAACGATAGATTTTCTCCGTATCTTCGTCACTGAGCTCTTCAAATTTCTCTGCACCCATTTTACATTTTGGACATTTCTCCGGTGCGGTCTCTCCTTCATAAACATAGCCACAAACTGTACATCGAAACAGCTTCATAAATATATACCTCCTAGATTAAAAGAATGATTTTTCATTCCTGATAAATATTATATTACCTGCTATTCCATGTTTGTCAATCCATAAAAGACATTTTAGCCTGTTACTTTATAATTTTAGCGGATTAAGGGTCTCTGGCAAACAGGCTCCTGGGTTCCGGTGCTTTTGTTATTCACGGAATGCCGTGCAAATTTTTGCCATCAGCAATCAGCAGGATCAGACAGCCACAGTGTCAAAATCTTTCACAGATCTAACTAAAACAAACCTCTATGCTGCTCATAATAGCACTCCTTCTGCATAATATAAAACAAATGCTCCTTTTGAATCAGACCTGGAGGCTGAAATTTGGAAAAGATTCTGGACAATAACTACTATGACCTTATTATTAATAATGTTTCAATCCCCATGTATGCTTCCGAGGATAACATTACTACGCTGAATTTCAGGCACTCACTGCTTCATGTCCTTAAGACAAACTCGGACCCCTGCAACCTGGGCGTGTATCCTTATCACAGCTTTCCGACTCTCTATGTGCCGACTTCCACCGTCAGCATTGAAAAATCAGGAATTGGCACCGTACAGAGAAATCCTTTTTTAGGCCTTTTTGGGCGGGGAATCATCGTTGGCGTCATAGATACCGGAATTGAATACCAGCACCAGGCATTTCTTTATAACGATAACACCACCAGAATCCTCGCTATCTGGGACCAATCCATCCAGAACGGTCCTGCTCCTGAAGGGTTCACTTTTGGTACCGAATATAGAAGGGAGCTTATCAATCTTGCTTTGAGATCAGATAATCCCTTATCCATTGTACCTTCCGTTGACACCAACGGCCATGGCACATCTATTGCAAGCGTAATCGCCGGTAAGCCAAATTCAGAGGGTACCTTTTCCGGCATTGTTCCGGAATCCGAACTGGTGGTCGTAAAGCTGAAAGAGGCAAAGCAAAACCTCAAAGAAATCTTTTTTGTACCAGAAGATGTTCTTTGCTTTCAGGAATCTGATATTATCCTAGCAATACGTTATTTGATTTCCTATGCACAAAGCATAAGCCGCCCCGTGGTCATATGCATCGCCCTGGGAAGCAGCCAGGAAGGGCATGACGGCAGCGGCGCCCTCAGCAATTACCTAAACTATCTGGGGCGGCTTCCCGGGATCGGCCTTTCCGTTTCTGCCGGAAATGAAGGAAATGATCGGAGGCATTACTTTAACAACACTACGGAACCCCCCTTTTACAATGACTTTGAATTAAGAGTCGGGGAACAGGATAAATTGTTTTCCATGGAAATATGGCCTTATGCCCTTGGACGGTTCGCCATTGACGTTTCCACGCCAAACAGGGAATCCACACAGTTGATTTATCCCACCATTGGCTCCTGCAGAATGTTCAACTTCATTTTTACCCCAAGTGTGCTTTGGATAAATAACTTTATATTTGAGGAGGAAACCGGAGACCAGCTCATATTGCTGCGATTTCAGAATGCCCTGCCCGGAGTCTGGAGCATCCGGATCCAGAGTGTTGAAAATGAGCCTATATCCTTTCACTCCTGGTTGCCTTCCGGAAATCTTATTTCAAATGATACCTTTTTTCTTAACCCTAATCCGGATACCACCATAACCTCTCCCGGCAATGGCCTTCACCAGTTAACGGTTACTGCCTATAACCAGTTTAATGACAGCATACTCATAGAGTCAAGCAGGGGTTATACAAGAAGCGGACTGGTCAAACCAGACATTGCAGCTCCAGGCTATCAGCTTCCCTGTGCCATCCCGAGGAATCAGTATGGAACCATTACCGGAACAGGGGCAGCCGCCGCTCATACGGCCGGCGCTATTGCCATGATCCTGGAGTGGGCCATTTCCAGAGGAAATTATACTTCCATGACCGGATACGATGTGAACCGCCTTCTGATAAGAGGCGCCAGGCGGGAAGGAGCTAATGTTTTTCCAAACAACATATGGGGATATGGCCAGCTGGATGTAAACAATCTGTTCCGAAGGCTTACCAATGTATAATCTGTCTGTCAGGACCGGCATAAGTCCCTGGATCCAGAGTCACAGCATAAGCCAACGCAAAGTCCGGCAGTTGGATACGCGTAAGGGTGTCCCCTCCTATGAAAATCATAGTATAAGGACACCCTTTAAAATTTGGATTTTATGCGGAGTTCAATTCATTAAGGATATGTGATATTTAAACTTACGGTAAATCTTCCATATAATAACTGCTGGCATACTTAAAAACAGATACAAAGTGGACAACCCACCTATGATTGCATAAACAACAATCAATAAAATAATAATAGCATTCATATATCACTCCTCCTTTACTGCTTTTATCTTAGTAAAAATTGCCAAAAAAAGGAATAGAAAAAAGATAATCTTAACATCATCTTAACAACTTGCTATCAAAGTCTGAACGGCAGGTAAATAGGAATCCATAAAAAACGCAATGTGTCAAAGCTGTGGTTTACCTTTTAACAAAGAACACGCTCATTTCATTGCAATAGAGCCTGACGGAAGCAGAAGCATTTACTGCACAAATTCCACGGTTCTCAGCAACAGTGTCACAATACCTTTGGCCAGCATGAGCACGAACCGATCCAATTATCTCACCGTACTCTTGTTCTAAATGGAGCTTTTTTTGACCTTTATTACATGACAGAATGTTGTCATAGTAAAAATGAACAAGCCATATATTTATAAATGGCAAAGTATCATTTTTTAGGGAGAAGGGAGGGGGGCTGTATTGGCGTTACTTTTACAGGTACTATTCTTGAACTTTATGATCGCATGTGAGAATATTGGAGTACTGGCGTTAGCGACAAATGGGATGTCTCCGAATAAAGCAACAAAGGCCCGTCGGATCGGTATTGGTACGTCTTTGGCTTTTAAGCTGATATTTATAGCTGTAGCCGGATTTTTATTCGTTATACCGTGGCTTCATATCCGAATCGTGGGAGGCATATTATTACTTTACACCACTTTCAATATATTGCTCCAGCACTCACAGGATTCAGGGGGAAAAACAAAATCAAAAAGTGGGGAAAAACTTATATTTCAACGTTGTTATCGAGTGCAAAAGGCATGATTGTTTTTATATTGTTGACACTTTTTATCAACACGATTGGTCTGTCCTTTAGTTTTAACGTCGGAACAATAAGACCATTACAATATTTGGCTCTATTTCTTATTCAGGTTTTGTTGCTGCTTTCATATACGGCTGTTTTAATTTAATGTATGTATTCATAAAACGTAAAGCACTACTTATTATCTCATGCTTGCTGTATACTATGTTAGAATCAGGGATAGCCGCAGCCGTAGCCAGTAATGATAGATTTCTAATCATAGCATACTTTTTCCCCAGCTATCATTTTGCCGCTTTGTTGGGACTATCTGCAAATACTTATTCTATTTCGACAGCAATACTTATTCCTGTTTTATATATAGGATTATTTACATATATCGGGTATTGTGGGGATCAATCGCGCAATCGGATGTCTGTTTCAGCAAAATACTAAATTTATTTAATTTCACAAAAAAATCAATATCCGCCATAAAACATCAGTCCAAACCAGTATTTTCACCAAGGGTTAAATTCATGCTTCCCGTCCGGTAGCCATCCAGATCTATGGTGACGTAGGAAAAGCCAAGCTGATGAAAAGCGGTAAGAATTTCCTGCCGTTTGGGTTCCGCAATCAATCCAGACAACTGACCAGGCAACACTTCAATGCGGGCCATGGTTCCATGGATTCGGACCCTTACCTGGTGGAATCCCATATCCAGTAGCTGCTGCTCGGCCCTGTTCACCATGGACAGCTTGTCCCTTGTAATAGTCTCACCATAGACAAAGCGGCTGGATAAGCAGGCAAAAGATTGTTTGTTCCAGGTCTTTAATCCCATCCGCCTGGAGAGTTCGCGGATATCGGCCTTGGAAAGGCCCGCATGCCGCAGAGGACTGCGGACATTTAATTCCGCCACGGCCTTTAAGCCGGGGCGGTAGTCTCCATCATCATCCACATTGGACCCTTCCGCAATCTGCTCCATGCCGTATTCGTCCGCTATGACGGCAATTTTTTCAAATAGCTCATGCTTGCATAAGTAGCAGCGGTTTTTCGGATTACTGCTGAAGCCCTCTATATCCAGTTCTTCGCTGTCCACAATAAAATGCCGGATCCCTTCTGTTTCGCAAAATTCCTTTGCTTCTTTTAATTCCCTCTCCGGAAAGGAACAGGAACGGGCGGTTACGGCAATAGCCCGGTCTCCCAGTACGTTTTTAGCTGTCTTTAACAGGAAAGTGGAATCCACGCCGGACGAAAAAGCAACAGCAACGCTCCCCAACTGAGAAAGATATGTTTTCAGCTTTTCATTTTTTTCTTCTAAAGTCATACGTCCTCCCTAGCAGTTTTTAAACCGCAATCAATAGCATACCATTCATATATGTTACATATGAATTATATCAATAAATAATTTGACTGTCAATGATTTCCAGCCATGCGGGAGTCGCGGAGAAAGCTCACACAAGAAACTCATCCTTTCCATCCTTTTTCACAATGACACGCAAATCGTTTTTTTACAGGAATCTAAATAAAGGATCCGATTTTCAATATCATATAACTCTTTTACAGCCTGTTCCGTAATGACATCCTTTCCTTTTCCCGCGCAATGCCTTTTGTCTTTATAAAGCATCAATACATTTGCATCCGCCAAAAAACCATGGTCCGGAAAATGAGTCGTCATAATTACTGTCCTGCCAAGTTTTTCCACCAGACCGCTGATATGGGAAATAATCCTGGCCTGTTTGCCGAAATCTAAGTTGGAAACTGGTTCGTCCATCACCAATATGGGCGTTTGCTGGGCAATGGCACGGGCAATCAGGGTAAGCTGTCTCTCTCCTCCGCTGATCTGGGTATAATCCTTATTGCAAAGATATTCGATCCCCAGCAGCTCCATAGCCTCTTCCACTGCTCTCCGGTCCTCTCCCCCAAGCTTTCCCATTCCCTGTTGATGTGGATTCCTTCCCATGGCAATGACCTCCTTAACCGTAAAGGCAAAGGGCGGAACATGGTTTTGAGGAACATAGGCGATCTGCTTTGCCAGCTCCTTCCGGTTCCAGCTTTCAAGAGGGATATCATTTAACAGGAGATGGCCGTTTATGGGTTCCAGCAAGCGGAGGGCCGTCTTAAAAAACGTTGTTTTTCCCACCCCGTTTGCCCCCAGCACACACCACATTTCCTTTGTTCCGATGGTGATATTGATATTTTCGATCACTGCATGGCCATGATAGCCACAGCTTAAATTTTTCATTTCCATCTTCATTTGCTTCACCAACCGCTTTCTCTTCTGCTCATCAGAAATATGAGGAAAGGGATTCCAACCAGGGACGTGGTGATCCCAAGAGGAATCTCAATGGTCATTAAGCTGCGGCACAAGTCATCCATTACCAAAAGATAAACGGCCCCTAATAGCAGGGAGCCGGGGATCACATATTTAAAATTAGGCCCCATGAGCATTCTTGCCAAATGGGGAACGATTAGCCCAATCCACCCGATGGTCCCGGTCACTGATATGGAATATGCCGTTAAAACAGTAGCTGTAATGGTAATGACGGCTTGCAGCCACCGGGTATTCACACCCAATGCCTTTGCCTCATCCTCACCTAAAGAAAGAATGTTGATTTTATTGCTGCAAAATACCAAAACTGCTATGCATATGGAGAAAGGCGCCATCATGCCCAAGGCATCCTGATAGGTGGCCTTGTTTAAGCTCCCCATCAGCCAAAAAGTAATTTCCGGCAGCTTGTTTTCCGTATCCGCAGTGTATTTCATCAAAGTGATCAATGATTGAAACAGGCCACTGACAAGGATACCTCCAAGAACCAATAGAAACACCGTATTATTTCCTTTTCCGATCCGGGCGGCAATAAACCATGCCAACATAACAGCCAGCAGGCCAAATGCAAAGGCCATCATCTTTATGCCTGCAATGCCAACTGACATAACAATTCCCATCACAGCACCAAAAGAAGCGCCCGAAGACGCTCCGAGTAAATCAGGCGATACCAGAGGATTTTTAAACATCCCCTGATACGCCGCACCGCTGACCGCCAGCGCTCCCCCCACCTGGATGGCAGCAAAAATCCGGGGCAGACGGACCTGATAAATGATATGCGCGATCTGCTGGTCTTCAGGATGCCCTGCCAGCGTCTTTATGATGTCTGTCAATGATATGGGGAAGCGTCCTGCCAGTAAGGACAGTAATACGGAGACCAGCAAAAGAACTGCAAGCATCCACAGCATCTGCACCGGCGGTATTTTGTTTTTTGTTTGATCCACTTCTGATCATCCTATCTTCATTTTTTTAATATTTCCTTTTTGAAAATTTTCCCCTACCCGGGTCTCTCCCAGGCAATAGGAGCAAAGGGCCGCTGGCATGGTAAACCGGAGACGGCAGTCTTGCATATTGCTTGATAGAAGGCTTTTCCCTTTTCGGAAATATTCCGCAGCATCAAAAGAGCCCTGTCCGGTGATTCCGTTAAGGAATAATATATCCGCCTTGGGGTTTGCCATTTTCACTTTAAATGCAAAGACTTCCCGTTCCGCCTGAGACACGATATCCCCTTTTGTAATTACAATAAGGTCGGCATATCGAAGCATGGGCCCGATTTTATGAGGGGTATTGATGCCTGATAAATTATCGATCACGCACACCGCTAAAAATTCACGCAAATGAGGAGAGCATCGATTGCACAGCCCTGCACTTTCGATTACAAGATATTCAAAACTATTTTTTAATCCCCAGGCCACACACTCTTCTATGTTACTGACAAAAAAATGATCCGGACACAGGTTTCCTGAAAGCCCTACAACAGAATGGATCTGATGTTCTCCGAACCGATCTGCGTCCGAGGTGGACAGGCAGTCAAATTTTGCCACTCCTGCCTTGTCCTTTCCCAACTGCTCAATGATCCGGATCAGAACAGAGGTTTTACCCGCAGAAGGCGGCCCGGAAACCGTAATCAATTTCATGGGCATAATACACCTCCGGGATGAAGCCTCTGCCATTCCTGAAAAAAGACATCAAGGCAGTGTTCCGCCAGAGAGGGAATATCATGCTCGCGGATGAAATCCCAGCCCAGCCACTGAAAAGCAGCGCCAGGGGGAAGCTTTGTATCCACCTCCCCGTTCATAGGCGGTGTATATGCCTTCATACAAGCCTGGGCGAAGTCATCTCCAATGATATAATCCGTAATATCTTTTACCTTCTCTGCCTCATCCTTTCTCACAAGCATATACATGGGCAGGGTAATGGCTCCGTCATCAGGCCATATAATCTCAACCTCATCCCGCACACAGGTCTGGGCGAAAAACCAGGAGACCAGATATATGGCCCCGCCTTCCGGCCGGTTGCTTCCGGCTGTTTTTGACATCACGCTGCCATGAAGAGCGTGCTTTACGTTTTTGGCAAATTTCCGGATCCCTTCTTCGCCATACAGTTTATATAAGTATAAAAACATGGCATTGGATATAGTATCACGGTCTTTTCCAAAGATAATGATGTTATTCTCATAGACTGGATCAAGGAGATCCTCAAGGGTCCTGGGAACCGGAAGACTGCCCAGCCGTTTTTTATCGATCATAAACATTTCTGCCATTACACCATAAACGGTATAAATATCCTCCGGATCCCATAAGCCTGCTGCCTTTAATGCGGGATTCACGTCCTGGTAGAAGCCGCCGGCAAACATACCAGCCATTTTCTTCTGGAAATCCAGTCCCAGGTATTCATTAAACTCTTTCGAAAACAGCAATCCGGGAAAACGCTTTGGATCCGGGTCTGCCCAGGATTCCTCGCAGGTATCGTTTGTCATTTTCCCGAACTCCAGATAGCACTTCCTTGAAACCCCATGGTGTTTTATATGTTTCCTCTCTAAATCTTCCAGGGCATCCCGGAAGGTGAATTTTAAAGGACAAATGGTATTGCCGTAAAAATCCAGCTTTTCCCCCGGGGAAAAGTCCTCAAGCAGATACTGGCGCTCTGCTTCTGCCTTTAAGACAGCATTGTCCAGATAGTATAAAAAAAGCTCCTGATTCAGACCCCTTACATGAAGCAGGGTCTTTAGCATGGTATCCGGGCCTGCCTCTTCTAAAAAATACTCCGGCTTATCATAATCAAAGCCATTGGACCGGAACACTTCAAAACTTTCCGGATACTGTTCCAGGATCTCTTTGAGCCTCATCGTTCCTGTTATCACAATAAACCTCCTGACTAAAGCATTGAAACTGATATCTCCACCCGTTCTCCCCCGCGGAGCATCTGTAACAGCCTTGTTGTTTTTCTGTCCATATCTTCCAGTTCCTTTAAATTTCTCTTTTCCATATCACTGGTATCCAGAACCGACTTTATGCCTCCATTTTCAATAATGATGCGCTTATCCCCCATCAAAGCAAGGATGGGGTCATGGGTTGACATGAGCACGATTTTTTGCTCCTGAGCCAGCAGACGCAGCGCTTTTTTCCGGTCCACTCCCGCATTCTCGATTTCATCGATCAACACAATGGGGGAAGTGCTTAAAAAAGCGGTGTCTGCTATCATCAGGGCGCGGGACTGGCCTCCGCTCAGCTCTGTTAATGGCGTTTCCCTGGAAAACCGTTCACCTGCCAGATCATTGGCAACATCAAATATTTTCTCAATAACGCTGTCAAGGGATTCGATCATCCGACTCTCACCATGTAGGCGCAGAAAATCCATAACAGGAAGATCCATGACAAAATTCATGTTCTGGGAAAGCTGGGCGATCAGTTTGTTTTCGATCTGAAATCGCTCCCTGTCATTGGGGATGCGGTCATCAATTAAAATGTTCCGTTTTGTCTGGGTATCCCCCTGGGCCAGGCACTCAATGTCTGCCAATAAGCAGCTTTTTCCGGATCCCGTGGGTCCCATGACCGTGATGATTTCGCCCTTTCCTATGGAAAAAGAAAGATTCTCTCCTTCTCCCAATTTGTTCTGTCCTCCTATAATGGTGATCTTTTCTATGGATTTCTTTTTCTGCTTCAAAGACTCCATACGGTTTAAAAACAGGATAAAATGATCTGCCAACTGGGAAGGGGAAGCACCGGTATCCTCCAATAAGTATTCAGGAATCCCATCAATATACTGCCGGACGCTTAAATGAGACTGCTCAGAAAAGCCTTCTATGCCGGAGGCTGCAAAAAAGTCGCCGGCATAGGGATAGGTTTCTAAGACCATAGCAATGTTATCTGTCAATAATTCCTTTGTTATCATGATTTGATTCACTTCCGCAAAGCGTTCTTTGTGATGTTTTCCACATCTTTATCGCTTAGTTCCACGTGATAAAACAGCTTATAGAATTCTTTTGTTTCTTCCTTCATATCATAATCCACGTATTCCGGATACAAAATGGAATGGACCCATTTGATCCCGATTATCGTATTTACAGAAGGCGGCCTGTCAAACCAATTCTGAGGCTGCATGGGGGTCTCAAACACCAGACCGTTTTTAACCGCTGGGATGACTGACCATTTTCCATCGTTCATAATGGTGTTATAGCTGCTGGAATCTGCAAATCCGTTGTCCACGCTGCAGATAATCAGTTCCGGATTCCATTTCATGACCTGTTCAATGGAAACAGCAGTGCGGCCGTATCCCGGCGTAATATCACAATCTGCTACATTGATTCCGCCGCACAGGTCAATTAACTGGGAATGAGAGGAACCTGATGGGTCGGTATGAAGACCGTCCTGCTCTTCTGCATAGTAAACACGGATCTTTTTATCCTCAGGAATTTTGTCCGTGATCTCTTTTGCAAGATCCAATGTTTTCTGGGTATAGGAAGCCAATTCTTCTCCCCGTTCTTCCCTGCCGAAAAGCTTGCCTAAAAAGCGGTAGGTTTCCGGCAGATCCGTCAAATCACTTTTCACCAATACTACCGGTATGCCCAGCTGTTTCTGCAGCTGTTCCGCCTGATCGATGCTTCCCTGATCCGTTCCGCTGGAAAGTACCACATCCGGTGCCGCTTTGATGATTTCTTCGATATTTCCCTGATTTCCTTTGCCATACCAGCCGCCCAGATTAGGAAGAGCTGTATAATACTCCGTCAAATAGGTTTTTTCTGCATCGGATATGTTCACATTTACACCGGCTACCATTTTGTCATCAAAGGTATACATGAGCATGGTTCCTACGGGACTGGTGGAATATACACTGCTGATAGTTGCAGGCAGCTCCAGCTTGCGCCCGGCATGGTCTGTAACCTCCTGGACTGAGGAATCGTTCTGTGCCGCCTCCTCTGTCTTAACTGTACTGCTTTCTGCTGCCGTCTGTGTTTCTTGTGCTGATGAACCGGCAGTTGCTCCAGTTCCTTTGCAGGCACCTAATGCAAGTGTGATGCATAAGAGCAATCCTGATAGATAAATACCTTTCTTTTTGAATATTCTCCGCATGGTAAGTGATTCCTTTCTTTTTTTCATCCTGATTTTATTATGATTAACAAATTTTTTTAGGTAAAATTTTAACAACCATCGGCCAATTTGTACAAACCGCCTAAAGAACAGGAATGATTTTCTCTTTATTTTCGATATAAATATATTAATATATCGGTTTTAAAAAATCAAGCTAACAAAAATTTTGATTTTTTATTTATATTCCCCTTGCCACAAATCAAAAATCTTTGTATAGTAAATTTGAGGTGATGAATGATGCGCGTAATTACAAGAGTAAGGATCGGTAAAGATAGGATTTTCATTGGTAAAGGCGTAAAAGAAATGCTGGATGCCATTGAACTTCATAAGTCTATAAAGAAAGCAACGGAATATACGGGAATTTCTTATCCAAAGGCCATCCGGATGGTCCGGACCCTGGAAGAAGAATTGGGATTTCCTGTTGTTATTTCTGAAAAAGGCGGAAACGAACGCGGAGGGACCCGTTTAACTGAAAAAGGCAAAGAAGTCCTTGAGACTTATCGGAGAATTGAGAAAGCCGTGGAAGAATATGCGGAAAAACTGGTTGGGCAGGAATTCAATTTTTAATATTTGAAGGAACTGGGAACGATTAAATCTTTAAGGAATCACAACGCATAATAATTTCAGCCGCTGTGCATACTCAACTCTTGAGGTGATAATATGAAGCTTTTGAGTCTCTGCGAGATTATTTTTCGGTGTGCTTTATTTGCGTTGGCAGTTTATCATGTTTACAAACGGGAATTTAAGTTAATGAAATCCGTTATCTTAGTATTTGCATTGTCATTTTTGCCGCAAATATTAAATGCCATATTTCAGATAAGAATTGATGCCTTCAGCATCATCGTATATTTTATCATCATATTCATGGCATTATACTTAGGCGGCTCCCACCGCTTTTATGATAAATATAAATGGTGGGACCGGGCGATACATTTCCTGTCCGGCGTTGGATTTACGGGCTTTGGAATTGCATTTGCGAGTGCAGGCTCCGGCACGATAAAATTGGTGATCCTGTTCTTTGGCTTTACCTTTTCCTTAACACTTCACGTGTTTTGGGAAGTGCTTGAATATATAAGCGATTGCATATCTCACGGAAATGCACAGCGGTGGCAAAAGGTACACGCTTCTCATAACCATGTATCTGAAAAAGCACTTCAGCCTGCCGGTCTTGTGGATACGATGAATGATGCAATCTGCTGCATAGTCGGCGCTGGTCTTTCAGTTCTTGTCTGGTGGTTTATTATATAGCTTTTTCTCTGACGTTCTTCCTGGCACCGACTGCCGGGAAGAACGTATAATACCTCTGCTGTACCCTCTTCCTGGGATCTTATTTAATCCAGATTACTTCTTATTATAATTCCACTTTTCATACGCTCTTTCCCATATTATAATTGTCAGCTGGCATAACAGTCATTAACTGCCGGATAAATCATTTATATTTACTTAGGCTTCTGAATATTTTTCCTGAAAAACTTAATAATACTTATAAAACGAATTGAGGTGATTCTATATGCCAAAAAGCAATGTAATTCCGGAAGCAAAGGAAGCTCTTGACCGTTTTAAGTTAGAAATCGCTGAAGAAACCGGCTTCCCTATAAAAAGCAATGATTATAGTAAAATGACATCTTATCAATATGGTTATATGGTTAAAAAGATGATTGAAGAACAGGAAAAACAGATAATGGAAAGATCATAAAGAGGTTTACAGATGGGAAAATATACAAGCGGTGCGGAATTGCCGGTAGGACTTGGTTTGGCCCTTGAAGAATATAAAGCAATGGATTATTTTTTCTCCTTACCAACGCAGGCACAGCAGCAAATTATCGATCATACTCAATCGGTACAGTCAAAAGAAGAAATGCTTGCCTATGTTCAGTCTTTCGTGGCGCCAAAATAAAAGAAGCCTGATGGATTCTCCAATTAATAAACAGTCACTCCGTTAAAAGGGCATATGCCCTTTACAAGAGTGACTGTTTTTTAGAGCCGTGTGCTACCGGAGTTCATCCCTCCAGAATGCCACTCTCTTCTCATTTATTTCTTTTATTTTCTCCGGATCCACCTTGAAGTTTCTCCTGATATCCATTAATCCATTGACTTCCTGCTGCACATCCGTAACCTGGGTATAGCAATAGCCGCATACATAGGGAATTTCCTTAATGGCTGTGGTAATGCTCTCAAACCTCTTTAAAAAGTCCTCTTTTGTATTGACCTTGTTTCCATACCCCCAGCCTTCTTTGTCACTGTCAAATGCAATTCCGCCAAACTCACTGATCATCACCGGCTGGCCCTTGTATGAAAATCCATTGGCAATGGCTGATTTAGAGGTGGAATGGTAAACCTCTCCCGCCAGTATCTCATTCTTGTATTCTGTATAACGTTTCTTAAGCACTTCCCCCTTCTCTTCATAGTCGTGAAGGGTGATAATATCTGAAACCGTATGCTCCCAGCCGTCATTTACGATCACAGGCCGGTACTTGTCAATGCTTTTCGTCAGGTGATAAATCCCCTCCGTAAAATGCTGCTGGCTCCTGTTGGTCTCAACCTGAGGAACCCCCCAGGATTCATTGATCGGCGTCCATGTAATAATGGAAGGATGATTATAATTCTGCTTTACAATATCCAGCCATTCCCTTGTAAACAGCTCCACCGCCCGGTCGGAATAAACATAAGCGGCAGGCGCCTCACTCCATACCAGCATCCCCTTAACGTCACACCAGTAAAGGAATCTTTCATCCTCTACCTTCTGATGTTTTCTCAAACCGTTATACCCAAGAGCATGAATTTTATCAATATCTTCGATCAGCGCGTCCTCATCCGGCGGCGTCAAATGGGTTTCTTCCCAATATCCCTGGTCAAGGATCAGCCTCTGATACAGCGGTGCCCCATTCATAAGTATGTTTGGACCATCGATCCGGATCTCGCGCATACCAAAGTATGAACCAATCTCATCACACACCTCTCCATCGTACCGGGTACGGAAGCTGATATCATAAAGCAGGGGTTCCGCCGGGGTCCATGTACGTATCCCCCAAGGATTGTCTGCCTCGGCTGCCTCCAGATCAAGGAAAGCCTTTGTGGGGTTTTTCCCTATGCCGGTCAGAGTCCTTGCCACGAATCTGCCTCCAAAGCTTACAACCGCCTCTACCTCCAGCCTTCTCCCATCCGGGGAATCGGGGCAGTCCACGGTATAATCCAGTTCAAGCCTTCCTTTTGGTAAATTGGGAGTCATTTTCACCGATTTTAAGCTGACTTCCGGTACATACTCCATCCATACGGTCTTCCAGATCCCCGTCGTCTGCACATACCAGCAGCCAAAATTTTCAGAAACCCAACGCTGTTTTCCCCTTGGCTGCTGAGGATCCATAAAATCCTCCGCTTTCACGACCACAAGGTTTTCCCCTTCCTTTATAAGGTTTGTGATATCAAAGGAAAAGCGGGAATAGCCCCCTTCATGCATACCGGCAAATTGCCCGTTGATCCACACCTTTGTCAGGAAGTCACTTCCCTCAAAATGCAGAAACAGCTTATTTCCCGATAATTTCTCCTTCTCCGCCTGGAATTTGCGGCCATACCAAACAAAATGATGTACCCCTTCGTCATGGATATTGCTTTTTTTCGTTTCATAGGTAAAGGGCACGCATATCTCTTTTTCCGTATGCAGGCCTTCGTACCAACACTGAACTTCTCCTTTATTTTCATCGTCAAAATCGAAGTCCCAAATACCGTTCAAATTGATCCAGTCCCTACGGACAAACTGGGGCCTTGGATAGTCCTTTTGATAGCACAGCATGTAATAATTCTCCTTTCCTCTCCCGCCTGCTCTTTGGCATTAAGGTATACCTGTAAAGTGTTGTTTTTACTTAAATCAGCCCTTAACGCCGGACATGGTGATTCCCTGCACGATCTGCTTTTCAAATATGAGATAAATGATAATAGCGGGAATGGAAGCGATCATATTGGCAGTCATCGGCTTCACATAATCCACGGTATAGGTTCCGGCAAAAATGGGAATGCCTACAGGCAATGTAAATTTACTGCTGTCCATGGCGCAAAGCAGAGGCCACAGATAATTATTCCAGCTTCCGATAAATGCAAAAATGCTGATGGTGGAAACAACTGCCTTTGATAAGGGCATGATGATCCTGGCGAAAATCGTAAGCTCTCCGGCTCCGTCGATCCTGGCTGCTTCTATGAGGGAATCCGGAATCCCTTTAAAAAACGTCACCATGATGATCAGATTCATGGACACTGCCACGGAGGGTAAAAGCAATCCCGCATAAGTATCAATCAGCTTTAATCCGTTGGCGGTGATAAACAACGGCACAATTGTTGCTTCTCCCGGTACCATAAGTCCCAGCAAGAAGTAAATAAAAAGCTTATTTCTTCCCATAAATTTCATTTTTGCCAGAGCATAGGCTGCCATGGCGGAAAAGAGGATAGTTAAAACGGTAACGATTACCGCAACGATCACAGAATTCAGCAGCCATTTGGCAACATCGGAACCGATAATTAAGTCCAGATAATTCCGAAATGTGTAGGGAGGAGAAAACCAGCTGACCACGCTTTTGATCTGCTTCCCCTCATACTGCAGGGAAACGAAAAAGGCCCAGATCACAGGTGCCAGAAAAATAACGGCCAGCCCCGCGGATAAAACAGTCAAAGCAACGCTCCCTGCCTTTACTTTCTTACGCTTCATCTAGCTTTTCCCCCTTCCTCTGAACCGCCTTCTGGATGAGCGTACATACTACCAGAATGGCAAACAGCACATAGGACATGGCTGCGGCATAACCCATATTGTTCTTCGTAAATCCCGTCTCATAAATGTACTGGATCAAAGGCTTTGTACTACCTGCCGGTCCTCCTGCCGTTATTAACTGGATCTGGCCGAACACCTTAAAGCTGGCGATGACCTGCAGCATGACGATTAAATAGGTGGTGGGCTTTAACAGGGGCAGGACAATGGAAAACAACTGCTGCCATTGCGCCGCTCCGTCGATCTCCGCCGCCTCATAAATCTCCGGGGAAATATCCTGCAGAGCCGATAAATATAAAAGCATGGAAAATCCTACGGTCCACCATACGGTCATCATGGTAACCACCGCCCATGCATGATTTGTGTCAATAAGCCATTGGATTTCCGACCCGGGACTTAAAATCCCGGTCAGATGCAGCATTCCGTTTACAAAGCCCATATAGGGCGCAAACATATATTTTGCAATAAAGGACGCAACAGAAACGGATATGATGCTGGGAAGATAATATGCAATCCTTAATCCCCGCTTGATCTTCACCGGCCTGTTGGCAAACAGAGCCAGTATCAAGGCCATGATCACCAGAAAGGGTACGGAAAGGAAGACAAAGATGATCGTATGTTCCAGTGCGTCAACAAACTTCTGATCCGATAAAAATTTAATATAATTATCCAGTCCTACAAATTTTACCTTGCCCATTAAGGACCACTTATGCAGGCTCACATACAGCCCCTGAATGACCGGCCATATCGTAAAAACCGTGTATAAGGCCAAAAAAGGAAGGCACAATCCCAGGCCCGTAGCCATATCTCTTATTTTTCTGCTTCTGCTCAAATTACTGTCCTCCCTAGCCATGCAATCCTTTTTATAAAGAGGGGAGAAATATTCCCCCCTCTGTTTCATTAAAAGTTACGGAAGGTTTGACTCAAGCTCATCATAAAGGGCATCAATACCGGACGCAGCATCTCCCTTTCCTGTCCAGATGGTATCCAGGCTGTCGATCATCCCTTTCTTCATTCCGTTAAAAGTAGATACCTTTGCCGGAAGGACTGCTTTTTCCACCTCAGACATGTAGCTGCTTCTATATGGAAGAGCCTTATATTCGTCGCTTGCAAGAACCTCCTTGCATGCCGGAATCTGGCCGGAGCTGGCCCAGGTTACGCCGCCTTTCATGGATGCCGCAAGCATAAATTCCACCGCTGCCTTGCTGTCAGCTTCGTTCCTGGAATTCTTTGTAGGAAGAATGAAGGTATGGGAATCAGCCCAGCAGTTATCTGTATCAAAAAGCTTGGGGAATGCCATGGGTACAAAGCTTAAGTTATCTGTCTGCTCGAAAGCGCCTACTGCCCAGGTCCCGCCGATGCAGATCCCTGCTTTTCCGCTCTGGAAGAACTTCTGGTGGTCATCAATACCTTCTGCAACGTAGCCTTTGTCATACAGTCCCTTTACAAATTCCGCTGCTTTTACTGCCTTTTCCTTATCAAGAGTGACCTTCTTGCCGTCATCGCTGACGATAGGAGTTCCTCCCATCTGGAAATAGGTTGCCCACCACAGACGGTAAGGATCATCTCCATTGTTGGTAATGGCAATGGTGGAGCCGTCTTCCGGGATTACAGCCTTGATCTTATCACAAACTGCATAAAAATCATCCACGCTCTTAATATCAACCGATCCCGCCGCATTTAAGGTCACGCCGGCCTTCTCTAAAATCTCTTTGTTGAAATACATGATCTCCGCATGAGTGTCCAGGGGCACTGCATAGACCTCTCCGTCAAAAGTTACGGCATCAATGGAGGCCTGTGAATAAATCTGGCTTAAATCGATTCCCAGCTCGTCAAGATAAGAAGTGATCGGCTGCACCACACCGTCTTCCACCAACTGCGGCAGAGAGGATGCATGGGAAATACCGATATCCGGCCCTTTTCCGGCAGCAACGGCTGTCTGGAGCTTTGTATAATAATCCGCCCATACCAGCATGATGGACTGAACCTGCTTGGTCGGGCTTGTGCCGTTATAATTCTCAATCATTTTATTCATAAAACCGCCGTCACCGCCGCTGAACAGAGACCACATAACCAGCTTGTTGGCGTCTACCGCCACCTGCTCCGGATTATTGACCGTTCCGTCGTCATTGACATTCTTTGTTTCTTCCGTCGCTGCTGCTGACGTTTCTCCAGCGGAAGTCTCCTTGCTCTCCTGGGCTCCCTGCGTTGCCTGGGTGCCCGCAGTTGTCTGCGTTGATGTGCTGCTTCCACAACCTGACATTGCCGCCATAACCAGTGCTGCTGCACCTAATGCAGCCATCCATTTTTTGCCCTTTCTCATAATTACCTCCTTGTTTTGTTTGATTTACCGAGCAAACCATAAAACAGCCTGTCGTATTTTGCCTGATAAAGGCTCGTCTAATAACAGTAATACTGTTTCAATACAACAACAATACACCTTTTCGTTGTGTAAGTCAATATATTATTCTCCAATTTATATAATAATTTGTATATTTTTTCTATTTACAACAGTATTACTGTTTTATTATTTCTTTCTTTCATTTAGAAAAATAGAATCCCTGTTATAATACAAGCCCTTCCCCTTTAAGGCGCAAGGCAACGAAAAAACAACTGTCCGGAAAATATGCATATTCTCCAAACAGTTGTTTACCCTTTCGTCATATATCATCAATATTCGATTTCCATAATAATATCCTGGGCATAATCCCCGAAGGTCTTTCCAAAAAGATTAAAGCCGCCCTCATATTTCGCATTCTTTTTATTCCCAATGGTCATGCTTATAAAGGGGTTCTCCGATAGCCCGATGTCATTGATCGAGACCTTGGAAGTCCTCTCTCCGTTTATATAGCTTCCGTCTCCCTTGATCTCCCATTTTACCAAAAGACCGTATTGGGTAGATCCATTGGGCCATAAGGAAGGCGTTAATCTTCCTCTTCTGGACCCGAAGTCCCCGGGACAGCACCAGGTCGCGCATTCTACGCCGTTTACCCACATAGTGATGTCGGACTTCCAATCCTCCGCGTACCCGGGCGCTTCTGAACACAGCTCCATGCAGAAAGATACCCGCACCGGCCGTTTCCCTGAAGGAAGCTGATTGGGAAACCGGTATTCCACATGCCCTTTGGATGTCCATAAAAGACCCGCATCCATCCGCTCCGGCAGATAAAAGCTGTATACCTTGTCCTCCATTCCTACCACACCAAAAGGCGTGTATAGGCCGCAGGTGGGAAAAATGCTGCAGTCTACAAATGCGCCCACAGGCATTTCAACGCTTAATACCTCATTAATCTGGCTGCTTCTTGGCAAAAAACAGAGATTGGCATAATCCTGTTTCCGGCTGCATACCTTCATGGTCCCATGGCTTCCCGGCTGTTCTTCCATACGGATCAAATCCGCTGCCTCAAGAAGCTTTAAATGAAAAGCGGCGCTGGACTGGGGAAGATCGAGGGTTTCCGCAATCTGGCTTATGGAAAAATTATCCTGGTATAACAGCTTTATGATCTCCAGCCGGACAGGCGACGAGATCGCCTTGCCAAATTCACAGATTTCCTTAATATTTTCCAGAGTAAACTCTTTTATTTTAGCCATGACGCTCCTCTCCTTTCACCCTTTTTTGCTCCCCTGGCACTCAAAGGCTTTGCTGGTTCAGCCTTGGGGGATTGGGATCCATCGCTTCCCGGACCCCATGTTTGATACTTATCATACATTATCTCCGGCATTGCTGTCAATCCCCGCTGCTGTCTGTAATACGGTTAATTATTGCTTGAAATTTCCAACTTAGAATATTCCACTGGCCGCCATATTGAAGCTGTTTGCAAATATTTATATATACCAAAATTAATTTCCAAAAAAGAAAAATCTTGCTGAATTATATCTAACTTTATGATAGAATGAAAAAAGTTTCTTCATCGAGAAATAGTTGCCATAACAATACCAAATCCGGCTTTATGGCAACTATTTTCTTTGATGATGAAAGAATAACGAAAAAGGAATCCTATAGAAGAATAGGACTGGTCAGATTATGGAACCGAAATTAGAAAAGAAATACGGTCTTTTTACAGCCATTGCAATGGTTGTAGGAATCGTCATCGGAAGCGGCGTGTTTTTTAAGGCGGAAAAGATCCTTACGGCAACAGGAGGCAATTTAAAGGAGGGCATCCTGGCATGGGTGATCGGCGGCATCATCATGATTTCCTGTGCTTACACTTTTTCTGTCATGGCTACCAAATACCAGTACATCAATGGGGTGGTGGATTACGCGGAAGCTACAATGGGTAAAAAATATGCCTATTATGTCGGCTGGTTTATGGCGGTAATTTATTATCCTACAATCACCTCGGTTCTTGCATGGGTCTCCGCCCGGTACACCTGCGTCATTTTTGGCTTCTCCATTACAGGCGGAGAATGTATGACCATTGCCTGCCTTTACCTTATTTCAAGCTTTACAATGAATGCTTTATCTCCTGTTTTGGCAGGGAAATTCCAGGTAAGCACCACAGTCATTAAACTGATCCCCCTATTTTTAATGGCAGTTATCGGATCGTTTGTAGGGCTTCGAAGTGGTATGACCATGTATAATTTCACCCATTACGTGTCCCAACGCACTTCCAACGGATTATTCACGGCAGTTGTCGCCGCCAGCTTTGCCTACGAAGGCTGGATCATTGCAACCTGCATTAATGCAGAATTAAAAAATGCTAAGAGAAATCTCCCCCTGGCTTTGATTGCCGGTACATTTATTACCATGTCCGTTTATATCCTGTATTACATTGGTTTGGCCGGAACGATTAAAAATGAAGTGATGATGGCTGGCGGAGAAACCGGCGCCAAGCTGGCATTCCAAACAGTTTTCACATCGGCAGGCGGTTCCCTCTTGTTTGTGTTTGTCATCATTTCATGCCTGGGTACCTTAAACGGGCTGATGCTTGGCTGTACACGGGGAATCTATTCCATTGCCGCAAGAGGTCTTGGCCCTAAGCCCCGGATTTTCAGCCAGGTGGATCCAGCGACTAATATGCCTGTTAACTCCGCAATTATGGGGTTGTTTCTTTGCGGCGTCTGGTTATTTTATTTTTACGGGGCAAACTTAACCGACAATTGGTTTGGGTTCTTCAGCTTTGATTCTTCGGAATTGCCCATCATCACAATTTATGCCCTGTACATCCCCATTTTTATTATGTTCATGGTAAAAGGGAAAGAGCTTAATTTTTTCAACCGGATACTTATGCCCTGCATATCCCTTGCAGGCTGTATATTTATGATCACTGCCGCCTGGTTTGCTCATGGGATTGCTGCGGTTGCTTATCTGATTGTATTTTTTGTTATCATGGCATTTGGCGCTGTGCTTTTGCAAAAAACAAAACTGCCGCTGAATGAGATCCCACATAAATAGAGAATTAATACAGAGATTCTGGCTGCCGCTTTTTCTAACGAAAAGCGGCTTGCTGTTTATAAACAGGAGAATGTCATGAAGAACGAATGCTTGTTTACACGAATTGGTCCCAAAGGGATCAAATATTCCTTTACAAATTTACTTTGCAGATATACAATATATCGAAATATGATATGAGTGTTTGGAGGGAAAAATCTTGCATAGGGAGAATATTCAGTTACGCCCGGAAAGAGCATCCGATTACCGGATCGTTGAAGAATTGACACGTGAAGCGTTCTGGAATCATTATGTACCCGGCTGTAATGAGCACTATCTGGTGCACATGATGCGGGAATCAGAGTCATTTATAAAAGAACTGGACATCGTTGCCACTGAAAATGAAACACTTGTCGGAAACATCATGTATACAAAGGCAAATATACGGTGTGATAACGGGGAGAAATGTCCGGTTATCAGCTTTGGTCCAATTTCAGTTTTGCCTGGGTTTCAAGGGCAAGGGATCGGAACCTTGCTCATCGAACATACCAAAAAGCTTGCAAAGGATTTGGGCTACAAGGCAATTCTAATTTATGGTGACCCCTCCTATTACAGTAGATTTGGTTTTACTGCGGCAGAGACATACAAAATTGGTACACCGGACAATATGTATGCCGCTCCATTACAGGCTCTTGAACTGACTGAGGGGGCATTGTCTGATTGTTCCGGCCGTTTCTTTGAAGACCCAATATTTGATATTGACGAAGCTAAAGCAAAAGAATTTGACAAAAGTTTTCCATACAAAGAGCTGCAAAATTCTTACCCATCACAGGAAAGATTTCTTCAACTGGTCAAAATGCGGACCCCAAGATTATGAGCATTTAAGAAATACGCTTTCCCGGTACAATGTAAATCTAGCAAATTAAAAATCAACAATGACGCATGTACATGATTTCATTTCACAGGAGACTTTTATGAATGATAGAAAGCTCACCGTTAAAACCGTTACATTAGCATATTTCTCCGGAACTGGAGGCACAAAAGCCATTGTATCCTGCTTTGAAACACAGTTTGTAAAATCAGGAATCCATGTAAATGTGATTGATATATCCTGCTGCAATACATATCATGAGGAAAAAGCACCGGATCTGTTGATCATCTTCTCTCCTGTATACGCCTTCAGGCTGGCTTCTATCATGGAACACTGGACAAAGAATCTGCCCAAGACCCAGAATACACCTGCCGCAGTTATCTCAGTTTCCGGCGGAGGCGAAACTTCACCCAACACTGCCTGCCGCGTTCACTGTAAGCGTTTGCTGGTAAAAAAAGGGTATCAACTGATCTATGAAAAAATGTTTGTGATGCCGTCTAATTTTGCCTCTCAAGCGGAATACCAATTAAATCTCCAGTTGCTTAATGCCATTCCGCAGAAAGTAACCCAGACCGTCACAGAGATTTTATCAGGAAAGATATACCTTACAAGGCCACGGGTTCCTGATCGATTTTTTGCATTTATTGGCAAAGCAGAGCACTTTGGCGCAAAGATCTTCGGCTTATCTATCCGCGCCTCAAAAGCATGTACCCAATGTGGTCTATGCGAAAGAAAATGTCCAGCTAAAAACATTAGACTCCAAAACGGCGTCCCAAAGTTTGGATCCAATTGTATGTGGTGTTTGAAATGCATCTATGATTGTCCGCATAATGCCCTTTCTCCGGGAGTTTTAAAGTTTTCCGTTTTAAAAGACGGCTATAACATAACAGAAATGAGTGAGAAAGCGAAAACCCAGTGCGACGCAGAATATCACCCCTCAGGAAGCATGCTCTGGCAGGGAGTTATCGATTACTTAAGAAAATAGCTGTTTAAAACTCCATAATAAGCGGGGTGCCGCTTCACAGCTAATCCATAGCTGCGAAGCGGCACCCTTTTTATTAAACACCGTCATGCTTATTTCCAGTTTTGTAATCATCTCTAGCCCAGTTTGGAGCATTGATCGGACCGGCTTTGTCATTTCCATTTTTTGCAGCGCCCTGGATTTCCGGCACCTGGGCCTGCTCATTCTTTGGACGATGCATTTTCTCATGATTCTCCGTTCCATGATTGTTTGAATCATAAGGACTCGGTCTTCTCATACCTGCTTTTGCCATAATGATACCTCCTATCTGTCGATAGTTTTTGTATTTCCCCGGAAACTATGCAGAAAAAATCTTGAAATGACCGGCAATTACTTTTTTAACTTTTTAGTTGCTTTATGATCCTGCATCCTCAGATATCTTTTATCGTTTCTTCACACCAAAGTCGTACCCAAATGAATATGATAATTGCAGCCTGTCATATGTCTTCTAACAGCCTGTACCCCACTCCTATTTCTGTTAAAATGTATTGAGGATCAGCCGTATCTTTTTCAATTTTCCTCCTCAGGTTTGCAACATTAACCCGAAGGGCTTTGCTTTTGTTCACATAAGGCCCCCAAAGTTCACGGCAAAGAAATTCATGGGTCAATACAGTCCCTGCATTCAGAGAGAGCAGGACGATGATCCGGTATTCAATTGGGGTTAAATGCACTGTATTCCCGTCTACCGTTACGATTCTCTTATCATAATCAATATATAAATCTGCCAGACGGAAGGGCTGGTTCACCTTGCTGCTCTTTATTTTCGATATATGTCCTCTTCGCAAGGCCGTTCCGATTCTTGCCACTAGAATCGCATTGTTAAAAGGTTTTGTAATATAGTCATCTGCACCGCTGTCGAGAGCCGATACAATGAACTTCTCTTCATTCCTTGCCGATATAATAATCACAGGAACCATACTCCAGCTTCTGATAGACTTAAGTACTTCCATGCCATCCATATCCGGCAGCCCCAAATCCAACAAAATTAAATCCGGACAATGGGATGAGGCAAAGGAAATAGCTTCTTGCCCATTGACGGCTTTCAATGTCCTATAACCTTGTAATTCCAATTTAACAGAAACGAATTCGATGATTGCGTCTTCATCCTCTACTATCATTATAACGTGCTTATTTTCCATAGCAACACCTTTCTAGTAAGCTATCCTCTGAGCCGCAGGCGCAAACAATCTTAAAAATCATTTCTCACTGCAAAGCGGTATTGTAAACATAAATTGTGCTCCGCCTTCCGGCCTGTTATTTGCATATATCTCTCCTCCATGAGCTCTGATTATGGTTTTACAAATGGAGAGTCCGATTCCCAAATTCCGCGTTGAATCTTTATAGGGGTTCTCCGGCGTAACCGTAAACTTAAATAGCATAGGAAGAATCTTTGGATCTATTCCCGGGCCTGTATCTGCTATTAAAAATCTCACAAAATCATCCTCTTCTTTTACTTCTATTGTCACATCCGACCTTTGGCCCCCAGCATGTCTTTGAGTATTTTCCAGAATATTCGTAAGGACTTGAGAGATCAGCATAATATCTATGGGAAGTAAAATTACATTATCAGGCTGATTTACCGTGATTTTGGTATTAGGAAAGCGCTTGCGGAAAGTTAAGATGACCCCTTCTATAACCTCTTCAACGATTTCTTCTGATTTATCAATCACCATACCATTATTCTGAACCTTTGTAATGGACAATATGTTTTCAATCATATTTAAAAGCCATTGGGAATCATTTTGAATACCCTCTGCCAGTTTTGCCTGTACCTCATAAGGAATCTTATTTCCTTCTTCCAATAAGGTAGAACTGGCACCTATAATACTTGTAAGCGGTGTTCTCAAATCGTGAGATATACTTCTTAAAAAGCTGTTCTTCACTTTTTCCGTTTCCATCATCACTTTAGTCTCTTGCTGTTCTGCCACAAGACGGTACATTCTAAATGCCTGAGCCGTTTGCTCCGCTATTAATTCCAAAAACATTCTTTGCTTCTTGCTCAAATCCTTTTCTTTAAAAGAAAAAGCAAATACTCCATATGTTACGTTCTGAGTCATTATGGGCAAAAAGTAGCCATAATCTTTATCACCCAAAGCTTTCTGTTTATCCGCAGCAAGCCTTACGAAGTAAAAAATTTCCTCTTTTATAAAATATTCAATCCCTACATCATCTTTTACATATACGAAATAAGGATTCAACTTTCCATCTGGCTTGATGTCCTCAAAAAAGGCTACAGAATGCATTAGCCCATCCTTTAAGTAGTCCATAGAGTATCTTATAATCGTGTGCAGATCCCTTGTAGAAAGAAGCTTCCTGTTAATACTGTATAGCAATTCCGCATGCTGACACTTCTGCCTGGCTTGTTCTGCCTGTGCCTTAATGCTGGTAGTAATAATACTGCTGGTGAAAACAACAAGCAGCAGTACAATAAGAGTCACTGGAAAGTTTACAGTAAAACTAAAACCAAATCTTGGTGAAGTTATCAGAAAATCATAAGTAAATACTCCTATTATTGCTGAAGAAACCCCATAAATATATCCTTCTGTAACAGCTGTAATAATAAATATTGCCATTGCCATCACAATATTTATATTTTGATATCCAAAATTATTACGGTAAAGAACTTCGCAGATAAGCAATGTACCGCAAAGAATACAGAAAGAGAAAATAATATTTTTAACCCTTTTCTTATTCAACTCAACTCACCCTACACTTCTTCGTATATTATTTATTCAATGCGCAGAATCATCTTTCATCTTCATGCAATTATTATTATATCATTATTTTAGCTGTACCTGCTATAAATATTTCATTATCCAAACATGGAAATAAAAATTCCTGCTATAATTGCTGAACCTATGGTACTAGCAACAATAGGTCCCATTGCATGCATTAAAAGATGGTTTGACGGATTGTATTCATGACCTAATCTTTGAGATATTCTGGCAGCCATTGGCATCGCAGATACTCCTGCATTTCCAATGAGGGGGTTCACCTTTCCTCCTGTCAATTTGCATAAAATTTTTGCTACCAATACCCCTCCGGCCGTTCCCATTATAAATGCAAATAGGCCTAAGATAATAATAAAAAGTGTTTTAATATTTAATACCCTCTCAGCCGTTGCGCTTCCTCCAATGGATAAACCAATTAATAAGGTAAGCAGATTCAGCAAATCCCCCTCAAGCATTCTGACTAACCTTTCTGCCACGCCGCTCTCTCTGATAAGATTACCAAGCATCAGCATTGCTATCAGCGTTGCAGCTGAAGGTACGAAGATAAGAACTAACAAAGTAGTTACAATAGGAAAAAGAAGTTTCTTTCTCCTGGACACCTCTTTCGGAATAGGCATAATTACCATTCTTTCATTATGGGTAGTAAGTGCTCTCATGATCGGCGGCTGAATGAGAGGAACCAAAGCCATATAGGAATACGCTGCGATCGTAATCGTCGGAAGCAGATGACTTGCCAGCTGCTTTGTGATATAAATGGAAGTAGGACCGTCTGAACTTCCTATTACTCCGATTGCTGCCGCTTCCTGCATGGTGAAGTTTACAAAATCGGGAATAAAACAGGAAATTACATGTCCTAAACCTAATGCCCCAAACATCGCCGCAAAAATACCAACCTGACCTCCAAGACCAATTAATGCTGTCTTAGGTGATGATATTAAGGGACTGAAATCTGTCATTGCACCAATACAGATAAAAATCATGGGAGGATAGATCCCAAGCTCAATGCCCTTATATAAATAATAAATCAGTCCACCTTCATCATAAGAGGATAGACCCGCATTTGATATATTAGCAATAAGCATTCCAAATGCCAATGGAAGAAGAAGCAAGGGCTCATACCTTTTTTCCACAGCCATATAAGCAAGGGCAAGTGCTAAAATTATCATTACTATTTCCGATATTGTTATGTTGCTTATTATGTTAGTTATGTAATTAATAACGATCATCTCCTAAAATTTGTATTGTTACTCTATTATGCAGCCATTTGAATTAACAATTATATCTGGTATTGGGTTTTCTCTACATATTTTATATTCAATAGTTTTGATTCATAAGAAATGGACATTTTTCTTTGGGAATTGATTGTAAAAGCACAATTTTCTAACATATATTTCTCCTTTTTTATCATTAATTTATACATTTGTATTAATTATAAAAGAAATACGCATAAAGAAGATGTTAAGAAAATAAGAGGATCTGAAAAACTTCCCTAAGAAAGGTCTCTCTGATTCCTTTGTAAAAAAAAAAGCCAGTACAGTGCCACTGGCAAAATACCGACTTTTATGATCCTTTATATGAAGTTATATTGGTGCAGAGGAATTCTCCTGTTCTGCTAAGGCACTGGTTGTTTAAACAAACCGGACAATTTCCTCCATTGATTTACGGGATTTCTTCCGTACCGTCTGATCTGCTGGATATCCGGCTGCAATTAACCCGCATATATGCTTTTCCTTCGGGATATTCAAAAGCGCAGCAACCTTTTCTCTATCAAACATTCCCAATATGCAAGTACCGATTCCCTGTGATTCGGCTTCCAGGCAAAGATAGGCAATTGCCGCTCCAATATCGCCGGGAGCAAAATACTGGCTGTCTACAAGGCTTTTAACATGGGGCATTAAATTTGCGTGTTCTTCAACTACAACAAAAAATGCCCGTGCTTTGGAAGCAAACCCATTTGATCCAAGCTGCTGTGCAGATTCTGCTACCTTTTCCATAAGTTCTGGATTCTCGACTACCACAAAACTCCAGGGCTGACCATTACAGCCGGAAGGTGCCAGGTGGGCCGCCTCAACACATTTGACCAGCTTTTCATGATCTACCGATTGATCTTTAAAATTTCTGCAGCTTTGCCTGCGAAGGCATAAATCCATAAAATCATTCATTTTAATTTCTCCTTTCTATTAAAGCCTTTTATAAGGCTGAATAAACAATTTAATCTTGTTATTTCTTTCCGCTTAATGTCATGCCTGACGTTATGTAATAATGGCATTATCCTAAAAATCTTCACTCAACAGATATACGGCATAGGTGATGCCGGTCTGTGTATCATAAATAACCGATATGTACCCGTTTTCATATTTAAAATGCATGTCACCGTTTTTATCACTGACCGGCTTCCCAAAAGCATTATGAAAGCTTTCTGTTTTATCACCGATTTTAGCACCTTTGAAATCCAAATCATCCCGCTGGGTAAATATCTGGTTGACAATACCGGTATCCGTATTAAACCACACTCGAATTCCAGTCTCTTTAAATTCCAAACCACCTTCATCGACTGATTCCGGCTTCTCACTTATACCATTTGTCAGATCCTGTTTACTTGAACCCAATAAATCAAAATATGTTTCAAAAGAGATGGCTTCGGTATCCGAAGAAGGCGTGGCAGAATCCGGACCGTCCTTTGAATCATTTTCCGTTTCGGTTGTATTTTGCGGATTCGTGCCGGGGGCAGAACCGGACAAACTTGAACAGCCTGTTAACAAGATAAGGCAAAGCAAAGTTATTACAGCCCATTTAGCAGATGTTTTTTTGTATTGTGTAATCATAATAATTCTCCTTTTATTCTTTCTGACTGCAAATCCTGCGGTTCCCGGAACCGGTTGTGGATCATTTGCTTTTTTCATAACACTCAATATGGTTAAGCCGTATTTTTTGTATTCTTCTTCCGCAAGTATGCTAAGGACGGAAGCATCGCAGGACAGCTCGCAATCCTCTTTCATTCTATACATGGAATACCATATTACCGGGTTAAACCAGTAAATTCCCTGTATAACCATTGTTATGATATGAATGCACAAATCCTTTCGTTTGACATGGGCAAGCTCATGTAACAGGATATAGCTGAGCTCTTCCTGCGTAAGGCCCGGAATCATGTTCCCGGGAATAATGATTCTGGGGTGAAAGATGCCCCAAACCATAGGAGATTTTATGCGGCTGCCGGAAAGAATCGTTACTTTACCTGTTATGTGCAGCTTGTTTTTACAGCGGTTTACAATGGCATGAATTTCAGGTTGCGTGCAGGGAATACATTGGCGCAGCCTGAGGGCAAACACGGCATTCACAAGCATTATGTAAATATAAATACCTATCATAACGATCAGCCAAATAGATGCAAAGTGTTCTGGTGTAAAAACAGAGCTGACTTTATTAAAATCTGGTAACGGGACTGAAAAAGTATGAGCAGTATCGTTACCGGGATTCTTTTTCACATTAGTCTTATCGTTTGAGGACTCCGGCAGTTGAGCGCTAATGATTGCATGTTCAGGTACTGGTTCATTTGTAAAGAAATGGAATGGGCTCTCAATGGTAAAGGGAATGATGAGCCGCAGTATCAGAAGGAACCAGATATAATATTGCAGTCTGGCGCTGAGTCTGTCTTTTAATATCCCCTTAAAAAGAAGGATTCCGATTGCCGGAAGAGTTCCCATCATTGACAGTAAAACGACACCCTTAAATATGGTATTGAGATTGATCTTGGCCACCTGCTTTCCTTAATTCAATTTATCATCCAAAAGCTTTTTTAAATCTTCCATCTCTTTTACGGACATCTTTTCATCATGAATAAAATTTGCCACCAAATTATAGATGGAACCTTCATATATTTTTTGAACGAAAGAGCCGGTTTCTTCCTGAATGCATTCTTCTCTGGTAATAAGAGGATAAAAGGTATGCTGGCCGGAATTCTTATCAACACCCAGGGCACCTTTTTTTACCAGCCTGGCAATCAGCGTGTGGATTGTTTTGGACTTCCAGTCTGCTTCCTCGCTTAAGGCTTCTATAATACGTGTGGTTGTTTGGGGAGATTCATTCCACAGTACCTTCATAACCAGCCATTCTGCATTGGATATTTTACAATTGCTGTTTTTCAATTCATTACCACCTTCCTACAAATGTAGTCTTTAATAAGATTATACTTGCAGGACGCTGTTGTCAAGTAAAATATGAATTTTTTATTGTAATTCAGTGAGCTTTGTCACGGACCAGTGCTGAACCATGCGGATTGCAGCAACGCAATGCCTTTTCGTATCTGTTGTTCACCCAGTAAGCTGTATCCTATAAATATAAGGTTTTGGGGACAGTCCTTCCTCTCATTCCAGAATGGAATCATGGGGTATACTTTAACTCCGGCTTTTTCTGCCTGTTTAATAAGCCATTCCTGTTCTTCACCATCCGGGAACTCTAAAATAAAATGCAACCCTGCCCCACGGCCATATAAGATTACTTTGCTGCCAAACATTTTCGTTGCCTCCTGCACTAACACATCATGCCGTCTTTTATAAGTGAGGCACATCTTTCGTACATGACGCTCATAGTTTCCATCCCTCATATATGCGGCTAATACACGTTGCGTCAACCAAGATACAGGAGAATTGTAGGAACGGAACAGACTATAATATCTTGAAAGCAATCGTACTGGCAGCACCATATAATTCACCCGCATAGAAGGAGAAAGGGATTTTGAAAAAGTTCCGATATAGATGGTACGGTCGTCAATGTCCAGTGAATGGAGCGCCGGCACCGGATTGGCATCATATCTTAGTTCACTGTCATAATCATCCTCAATGACATACGCATCGTTAGCAATTGCCCAATTGAGGAGTTCCTTACGCTGAAATATTGGCATCACGGTTCCGTAAGGGAATTGATGTGAAGGTGTTACATAGGCTGCACATGCGCCTGAATGGTGAATGGATGAGAGGTTAAGTCCATCTTTACCAGCCGGAATCGGATAAAGATTATAATTGTTGTTAATAAATACATCACGTGCCCCATTATAACCAGGGTTTTCCATGGCAATCACATTGTTTTGTTTACGCAAAATTTTGCACAAAATATCCAGTGAATAGTGCAGTCCAGAGCCTACGATAATCTGTTCCTCACAACATACGATCCCTCTTGACCTGTGCAGATATTTTTTGATTTCTTGTCTTAATAAGAGATCCCCCTGCTTATCCGGATATTGATTAACTACATCTTTTTGTGGTGATAAGAGAATTTGGGAAGTATATTTTCGCCATAGCTTAAAAGGAAATTGTTCATAAGGAAGCCCGCCGTACTGAAAATCATATAGACAAACAGGCTGCTTCAGTTCTGATCTTTCGACAGATAAAGCGTTTGTATCCTGTAGTATATAATTCCTCTCCGTAACCTTATTTGAGGTATCTATAACGAAAAATCCCGAACCATGTTTCGCGTGAATATATCCCTCCACAGCCAGCTGGGCATAAGCCCGGCTGACAGTATTAAGCGCAATCCCCAATGTTCCGGCAAGTGTTCGAATACCTGGAAGACGTTCTCCATTTGCAATGTTTCCTTGTATAATATCTTCTTTGATCTGACGGTAGATCTGAAGATACATTGGCTCATCTGAATTTTCCTGAATATAAATCATCGAATTTTAACCATCCTTATAGTAAAGTGTATCCTATATTATATCACACAAGTGTATCTTTTTACAGGTACACTTGTGTGATATAATACGTTTGATTGTCCATCAAGATTATATATCTTGAATAAAAATCATATTTACACAATTAGGAGGTTGAGGAAATTATGCAATACAGAATGAAGAAATTTCAATTAACACTGGAACAGATTAACGAGTTGCTTCATCGTGCAGATACTGGGCGATTCGCTACCGTCAATGAGAATGGTTATCCATATGTCATTGCCATGCATTTCGTTTACTACAATGACAAAATTTATATGCATGGTCTTCCAAAGGGGCAGAAAATCGATAATATAAATCGAAATTCCAAAGTATGCTTTGAGGTTGATGAGTTGTTTGGTCTCTTGACTGACAATATAGAGAATGCCTGTGACACTGAGGCTGAGTACAACAGTGTTGTGATTACCGGAAATGCTTCGTTGATTACGGACTTGGCTTATAAACGTGAAGTGCTAAATAAACTGGTTGAGAAATATACGCCGCAATTTGCCGGAAAAGAGCTTCCTGATAACATGATTAAGGGGACTGCTTTAATTGAGATTGATATCATAGAATGTACTGGAAAATATCATAAATAGGAACTACCAGCCTATGACATCTTGAATTACGCAATCAAACAGGCGGTAGATGTTTCGTTCTCCTACCGCCTCTTACACCACCAGGCAGATCACTCAGCATACATCCTATTTACGATTATTATAACGGTGCCTTACTGTCCGGCCAGCAACGTCTCAAGGAACATAACAACAAGCATAAAAACCAATCCGGTAAATACTGAAACCGAACTGGCCACCCCAGCTAAACCTCCGTCTCCGCCGGCCTTTTCCGTATAAACAGGAGCAAAGATACTTATAGGAGCAAACACAAGGACCGTCAAGATCTTCCGAATCTCAAGGGAAAAGGGTGCAGCAAAAAAAATCACCACAGCAAACAAGATTCCCAGCAAAGCGCGATAAATCACCAACCAAATCACCTCTTTCAGTCCAGATCGAAATGAAACCGGCTTGATCATCATCCCAATCATCAGCATAGCAAGAAATTTATTTGCCGCGGCAACCGGGGCCGTCAGCTTCAAAACTACATCTGACACCCGGACATTTAAACAGACCAAAAGAAACATCAGAACATAAGTATCAAATGGAACAGAGGAACACAGCTTCTTTAAAATACTCCCCGGCGTCTCCCGCCCCTCTGTTCCGGTCTGAAGCACTGCGGAGGTAAGCGCATAGGCCCCTCCCGTCACCACAACCGCATTTCCAATATCAAACATACAGACAATCGCACTCGAGGATTCATAAAACGTCTGTATTAACGGCATGGCAAAGCTCCCAATACTATACCCCGAGGCTCCCAGCGCAAAAAATGCCCGCACCCCCTTATCCTTCCGTTTTTTAAACAGTAAACTAATCATCCCTGGAAGAGAGCTAAAAACTATCCCTGCCAGAACCACAAACAGCATCTCCCCACTCTTCTCAAAATCAGAAAACGCATGAACCACCGCCGCCGGAAGTGTCATATTAACTACAATCCGGCTAATCACCCGATAATCCCCTTCCTCAAAAAAACCTTTCCTCCTCAAAAAAACTCCGCCCAGTAAAATAAGGATCAGGGCTGCAATTTTTAATACAAAATCCATATCGGCCTCCATACATTTTCCTTTTCTCTCTTAGGCTGGCGAAAGGGGATTGCGCGGGATAAAATCTTGCCCACAAGGCCGGATTCATCCTACACAATCCCCTTTCGGAAATCTTGGAAACAGCAGTGCCGGTGACCAGGAGATATACTCCTATGCCAGATGCGTCCGATCCTGTATCCCCTTCTGCTGCCCCTTAGATCTCATACTCCACAACACAAGTCTCTCCCGCCACTGCATCCCCGGTATACACCTTCATAAACCGCAGCGCCTTAGAATTTGTAATCACCACCGGGGTATAAAACGTCCCGCCATCCGGATTCACCACCTGACGATCCACCTGGCACAACGGGGTCCCAACCTTCACCCGTTCTCCCTGCTGCACCATTGGCCGGAATCCGCTCCCCTTCAAATGAACCGTATCCAGTCCAATATGAACAATTAATTCCGCCCCGCCATCCGTACGAATGGCATAGGCATGACAGGTCTCAGCGACAAACATCACTTCCCCATCCACCGGGGACACTACCAAATCCCCATCGGGAATAACGGCAATCCCATCCCCAAGATGCTTCTTAGAAAACACTTCATCCGGCACCTCTTCAATGGAAACCACCCGGCCGGTCTGAGGACTGAAAATCCTCCCCTTCTCACCTGTCACGGCTTCTCCGCCAGCATTCTTTTCCATCTCCTGTCCCAGGATCCCCGCAGGAAGCCCATCCCTGATATACTCCTCAAATGCGCTCCGCACCTGGGGAACCGAAAGTCCTACAACCACCTGAAGAGCCGTCCCACGGCGCACCACACCATGTGCTCCGGCACCGGAAAAATAACCATCGTCAGCGACAAGCCTGGCATTCTTCACCGATACCCTTAGCCTGGTCGCACAGTTATTGACTTCCAGTACATTGTCCGCTCCCCCCAGACCTTTAAGAAAAGCGGCCGCTTTCTGCTGATCCACTGAAAAAGCGTTCTTCTGCCCTTTCAAAGCCTTATACTCTCTCTTACTGATCAGCTTTACTTTATCCTCATCCTCGCGCCCCGGCGTCTTAAAATCAAACTTCAGAATCAAGGTCCGGAAAGTGATAAACCACAAACCGGAGAAGATCAGACCAACAATTACCTGCTTCACATACATTGGCCACTGGTGGGCTCCCAGCGGCAGCCAGTTCAGCGGCAGCCAGTTTAACAGCCCGGAACTAAACTCCCCAACAACACCAACCGAGTAAGTCACCGCATTCATAACCGCCGCCAACAGGGCATGTACCAAAAACAAAGGCGGTGCAATAAACAGGAAGGTAAACTCCAGCGGCTCCGTAATACCGGCAAACATACCGGTCAGCACCGCCGGGATCATCAGTGCCATAACATCTTTTTTCTTTTCAGGTTTGGCCGTGGTATAAAATGCCAGCGCAATTCCGATGGGAGCAAACACCTTAGTCATACCAAACAGCGAGAATCCGCCTCCCGGAAAGACATCCTTCAATGGAACCGTTACTTGAGAAAATTCAATCAAATGGTCAGCCCAGTATGCCCGGATTCCGCCTTCCACTGCCGCCGCATCATACAAAAACGGCGAGTAAATAAAGTGATGCAGGCCGGTGGGAATCAAAATACGCTCACAGAAGGCATACACACCGACCCCAAGACTTCCGGTTTCCTTCATAAAATACTGGAAGGTCGCAATCACATGCTGAATCTGCGGCCAAATCATACAGAACACAAAGGACACTACAAGCATCATAAAGAATCCAATGGCACAGATAAAGCTGGATCCCCGGAACACTCCCAGCCATTCCGGCAGGCTTGTATCAAAATAACGATTGTGCAGCCACACCACGATTCCCGATACAATTAAGGCTCCTACCATGCCGGTATCCAGAGTCTTAATCCCGCCAATCATAGCCAGACCGCTGACACCGCCAACCTGGGCGGAAAAATCCACACCAAACACATCTCCCCAGTTGGTGAGGATGCTTCCGATAAACAGATTAAAAGTCATATACAGCACGAATGCTTCCAGACAGCACCTGGCATTCTCCTTCTTAGCCAGTCCAATAGGCAATCCAATCAGAAACAGAAACGGCAACTGCTTCATCACCGCATCCGCACCGGCCCGGATGGTAACCCAGAACTTGAGCCAGTTAGTGCCAGGCTCCGCCAAACTCCCCATAATCATTGGATTTTGAAAAACTGTTGAAAAGCCTACCATAATACCAGCAAACGTTAGTAAAAGCACCGGCGTATACATTGCCCCGCCAAACCGCTGGACTTTTTCCATTGCTTTTTGAAACATAGGACCCCCTCCTATTCGTTAGTTATTTTTTCCAGTAGTAAATTCAGACCCCCAAAAATCAACATTTGCTTCAATTAAATCATCTAAAATCTTTTTTGCCGTATCCGTATCCACGACAGTCCGGTTTAGGGCCAATGCCTGGAGCAGTTTCGTCTTATCCTTTTCCAATAAGCCATCCACTGTCAGTTTCTCATAAGCATACTGGTTCTCCATCATCCCCTTGTAGAATGTACCAACCGGCTCCATGGCCAGGGCTTCCGCACCGTTGCTACCCACCCGGCAGGCAACCTCTACCATCATATCAGGATCAATATTCGGAATAATTCCGTTGTTCTTCACAATGATCAGGAAGATGTTGTTCTCATTGTTTAAAATGCTGATTGCCAGTTCCACAATATAGCTGGCATGAACATTTCTCTCGCTTCCCAGTTCATATGGCGTTCCCTTGATCTTACCCAGCTTAATGACCTCATTCAGCATGGAATATACCTTCTTCTCCTTGCCGTCCATAATCTCGTTGGCGCGGGTATAGTTGGGATCCGAAGTTTCCACCACATGGTCCGGATAGAGATAATATTTTAAGTACGTATTTGGAAGATATTCCGGGTAATCCCTTAACATCTGGGCCATAAAATTGTAGGTCTCCAGCCAGGACTGCTCCATCACATGCTCCTCATTGCCCTTGCCGAACATATGGCCGGAAAGAAGTTTTTCCTTAATCGCCGGTGCTAAGTCCACGCCCGTCTTCTTGTCATACACATGGGTAAACCAGCCAAAGTGGTTAAGGCCAAAGTATCTCGGTTCAAAATCCAGACGAGTACATCCCATTAACTCTCCATACCGATCCATGATCGCAATCGGCATATCACAGATATTGAGAATCCGGTGATCGGCCGGGAATACCCGCTTGGTCGCCTCGGCAACAATTGCCGCCGGGTTGGAGTAATTCAAAATCCACGCTTCCGGGGAGTATTTGCGGATGGTCTTTACCAGATCAATAATGGCCGGAACGCTCCGCAGTCCGTATGCAAAACCGCCGGCACCACAGGTCTCCTGTCCCACACAGCCGTGTTTTAACGGAATCTTCTCATCCTTCTCCCGCATGGCGATCTTTCCTGCACGAATCTGCACCAGCGCAAAATCCACACCCTCAAATGCCACCGCCGGGTCTGTGGTATACAAAAAGGTTTCAAGTTCCGGATAATATTCCCGCATCAGAATCTCACCGTACTTTCCGACAATCTCCTGACGGTCTGCTTCAATATCATATAACACAAGGCGTTTAATTGGAAATTTCTCTTTCTGGGAAGCCAGCATTGCCATTAATTCCGGATTACGAATGCTGCCTCCGCCAACGATTACAACATTATGAGCCTTCATAATTCTTATACTCCTTATCTTTCATGTTTTGCGTGTGCACCGCCTTACGAAATACATAATAACTATATTTATTTTTAAATACAATACATTTTTGTGCAATTGCTACCAATACCAGAAGTTGTGAACTGTCACAGGGAATGTGAAATTTCACAGCCTGATTCCACATGTTTTACACAATATAATCCGGAAAATTCTTCAAAAAGAAAAAAGAGCAGCTTCTGCTCTTTTTAACAGATTTTTGCCAGGAATTCCCCCGTCCTCTTAGGCGGGGGATGAATTTGCATTGGATGTGAGAGGTGGTTATGCAAAGCAAAATCACCTTGTAACTACTAAAAGATAAAGGTTGCATAGGGATAAAAACAGCTATATACTATAATCAGTCGAATTGCAAAAGGTGGTTGATTACAATGGAATTAGATAACAATGCTCATTCAGTATTTTTGTTACATTATCATCTTGTGCTAGTGGTGAAATACCGAAGGAAGGTTTTTGACGATGCCATGTCTGACAGGGCGAAGGAGATATTTGAGTACATATCGCCAAGCTACAAAATCACGTTGATGGAATGGAATCATGACATGGATCATGTCCACATCCTGTTTCGGGCACATCCAAAAACGGAAATAAGCAAATTCATCAATGCGTATAAAAGTGCAAGCAGTCGGCTTCTAAAAAAAGAATACCCAGAGATAAGGAAAAAGCTGTGGAAAGAATATTTCTGGTCACAGAGTTTCTGCCTTATAACGGCAGGAGGTACACCGCTATCGGTGCTGAAGCAGTATATCGAAAGCCAGGGGGAAAAACATAGATGAAGGGAAACAAGGCATTCCAGTTCAGGATGTATCCAGATGACGAGCAGAAAACCATGTTTGCAAAAACATTTGGGTGCGTGAGATTCGTATATAATAAGATGTTAGAGGACAGGATCGATCATTACCAGAAAACAGGTAAAAACCGAAAGACCACTCCGGCAAAGTACAAGGAAGAGTTCCCATTCCTAAAGGAAGTGGATAGCCTTGCGCTGGCGAACGGGCAGATGAACCTGGAGACAGCATACGGAAATTTCTACCGCGGCAAGGGCAAAATAGGATTCCCGAAGTTCAAAAGCAAGCACAGGGACAAGGATTCTTACACGACAAACTGTGTGAATGGCAATATAGCGGTCGCTGACGGGTGGATAAGGCTGCCCAAAGTAGGCAGGGTGAAAATAAAGCAGCACAGGGAGATCCCGGACGGCTACAGGCTGAAATCATGTACGGTAGCAAGAACCCCAGATAGGAAGTATTACGTTTCAGTCCTTTATGAATATGAAGATCAAATCCCAGAGCATAAGGCAGAAAGCGCCACAGGCCTGGATTTTTCCATGAAAGAACTATACATAGATAGCCTTGGGAATTCGCCGGAATATCCAAAACCATACAGGAAGGCACAAGAGAAGCTAGCCAGGGAACAACGGAAGCTATCAAAGTGCAAGAGGAAAAGCAATAATTACTACAAGCAGAGAGTGAAAGTGGCAAAAATCCACAGGAAAGTGGCAAATCAGAGAAAGGACTTTCTGCATAAGCAGAGCAGGCAGATAACCAATGCCTATGATGCGGTGTGCATAGAAGACTTAAATATGAAAGCGATGTCACAGGCACTAAATTTCGGGAAAACCGTGGCAGACAACGGCTGGGGGATGTTCGTGGCATTCCTTGGCTACAAGCTGGAAGAAGCAGGGAAAAAGCTCGTAAAGGTGGACAAATGGTTCCCGTCCAGCAAGACCTGCTCTGTATGCGGCAGAAAAAAGGATGACCTGGAACTTTCTGAAAGGGTATACGTCTGTGAGTGTGGAAACATCTTGGACAGGGATGTAAATGCCGCTATAAACATACGCAAGGAAGGAATGAGAATTCTGGGAATGGCGTAAAAATAACGATGAACCGTGGGACACACGGGGTTAGCTCGTTGATACTGCCAAGAATACTTGGCTTGAGCGAGAAGCCCCCACTTCAAGTCAAAAACATCCAGTGAATGTTTTTGACTAAGTGGTGGGAGTATGTCACAGGTAAATATCGCCCATATACTGAATACATTTAATACACAAAATTTCGATGACCGAAAAGATTAGGCTCAAAGACTCAAACAACATATCGTCCTTGATGGAAACAGTCTCCGGCGACAAAAACAACTGGTAATCACTCATATTTGCCAGGGTGTTGTCCCCGGAAAAGGTGAGGGAAATCACCCTGACACCCTTGCTTTTTAGCTGGATCACAATGTCCTTAATAAAATTGGAGTTGCCTTTCTTGGAGATAATTAACACCACATCATTCCGTCCCATAAAGGACAGTTCCCGCTGAAATTCCCCTTCCCCCGTGATATTCTCTACCAAAATATCCAGGGAGAGAAACATCCGCTTAAACTCACCGGCCGCCGCCCGCTGAATGCTTCCCGTGCCATAGACGAACACCCGGTTGGCCCCGTGGAACAGCCTGCAGATCTGGGTCATGTCCATATCCCGGAACCGTTCAATGGCCTTGATGGTCTTGTCACAGATGGTCTGCAGATAATCTGCAGGATCCCTGGCAAATTCCGTGGTCTCCCAGCGCAGGTAAGTCTTTAACTCACTGTAGCCGGTCAGTCCCAGTTTCTGGGCAAAACGCATAATGGTGCTTCTTGAAACATTACACCGCTCTGCTACTTCCTCGATGGAAAGCCCGGAACAAAGAGCCTTGTTATTACCTACGTAATTCCAAATATGCTTGTCACTTGCATTCAGGCTTTCATAGTGTGCACTGAACAATTCCTCCAACCGCATGTTCCCCTCCATAAATAATCCGACGTATTGTTCCGTTTAATCAAATCATTTTTTCTTAAAGGATGTTTCTTGAGCGATCAAATCACCTTTTTCTTGGTTTTTCATCTAAATTCATCCTTCAATTCTTAGCTCTACATTACATAGTGTTTCTGTATATTATATCATCTAATAAAATTATTGCATTCTTTCCCCTATAAATATAAGCATGTCTATCCTTCATTATATTTACTATTGCTAAAAAAGCAATACCATGTCCTGTAATATATTTTCACATAGCAATTCTTTAATGTCAACAACTGGATATAAAAATACAAAGCCTTATCTATAAAGAAATTCTTTGCATTTTATCGTGCCGATCGTAATATACCGCCATAATGGATTTAGGTACATGCCGGCTTTTTACATTGAACTAAATGCTGATCATTTATTTCGGATTGATCGAATTCTGTCATGGAAGACATCCGAAAAAACTCATTCTGTTTCAATAACCCGGGATGACTGATGCTGCATAGTGAATATATTGAATAAGGCGGAAGAAGAGCATAGAAAATCGGTGCCAGGACCCATGTCCTAACACCGATTTTCTATAGCCTGTACCAGTCAGGCTGCCGTTATCTTATTAAGTCCTGTCTCTATAAATCAAAACAGGGAAAATGCCAAAAACAAAGAAGACATCAAAGAAGCCACCAGAGAAACCACCGTTATCTGTGTATTGATGGACGGGCCAGCCGTATCCTTGAAGGGATCGCCCACCGTATCTCCTACTACAGCTGCCTTATGAGCTTCACTTCCTTTTCCTCCGTTCCCTCCGGCCTCAATGTATTTCTTTGCATTATCCCACAGCCCTCCGGAATTGCTCATAAACAGCGCAAGCAAAAGACCGCTGATAATGTTGCCTGCAAGGTATCCTCCTACGGATTCTACGCCGCCTACAAACCCGACCACAATGGTCACGAGAATGCTGACGAGTCCAGCAGGAATCAGTTCCTTTAATGCACCATTGGTAGCAATATCTATGCATTTGTCATATTCCGGTACCACTCCCGGCTTGCCCTCCTTAAGTCCCTTAATTTCCCTGAACTGACGGTGGATTTCTGACACCATTCTCTGTGCATTGCGGTCTACCCCAAGCATCAGCATAGCGGAGAAAATAGCCGGAACAGAAGCTCCTACCAGCATTCCGAAAAATACCTTGGGATTGATAATATCGAATCCGGTCAGTACTATAGTGCCAGCCGCATCGTTTACCTCACTCATAAACGCACCAAGCAGGGAGATAATGGTCAATCCTGCTGCCGCAATGGCAAATCCTTTTGTTACCGCCTTTACTGTATTTCCTGCACTGTCAAGTGAGTCTGTGATTTCAAGTGCTTCATCTCCCAGATCACCCATCTCAACAAGTCCTCTGGCGTTATCGGCAATTGGACCGTAAGCATCATTGGATATGATCATGCCGACGATGGAAAGCATTCCAACTGCGGCCATAGAAATTCCAAACATTCCTGCAGTAGGATCCTCAGGAGCGATGGAAGCGCAAAGATTATAGGAAATCATAGCAGAGATACCGATTCCCACCATGGCAGGCAGTACGCTTAAAAAACCATAGGAAATACCGGAAAGAATGGTAAATGCAGGTCCTGACTCAGAAGCCTTTGCAACATTACGTACAGGTTTTTTATTATCGTTTGTAAAGTAATCACTGGTAATTCCTATAATGACACCAACAAATAAGCCTACCGCCGTTGCTCCCCAGATACGCCAGTCAAACTGAAACACTACGGTTGCCGCAGCAGTAAGTACGGCAAATATGCCCGTGGTAAGATAGGTACTCATATTAAGAGCCATGGTAGGATCGCCTTTCTTTCCCATACGGGCTGCCATAACTCCTATGATAGAAGATAAAAGTCCCAGAGAAGCATAACAGAACACCATGGCTGCATAGTCGACTCCTATTTTTTTGCTCAGAGCAATAGCCATAACCAGGGCGGATACTGTGGAAGCCACATTAGAATCAAAGAGATCTGCGCCCATTCCGGCAACATCTCCTACATTATCTCCCACATTATCGGCAATTACCGCCGGATTTCTGGGATCATCCTCAGGGATTCCAAGTTCTACTTTTCCAACAAGGTCTGCACTGATATCCGCAGTCTTTGTAAAAATACCGCCGCCTGCTTTGGCAAATAAAGCCAGGGAACTGGCACCAAAGCTGAAGCCCAATAGGGCAACGGAATCTCCGGTAATCATCATAACAAGAGTCACTCCTAAAAGTGAGCTTCCCACTACTGCCATCCCCATAACTGCACCGCCGCGGAAGGCTGACAGAAAAGATGGCTTTAAACCGCCTTTTTGTGCTGCTTCTGCAGTCTTGATATTGGCTATGGTAGCTACCTGTATTCCTATTTTACCTGCTATGGCAGAAAAAACAGTTCCGCATATGTATGCCAAAACAATGGTAAGGTTATTTAAAACCGAGCCTCCGCTCCATATCGGAGCCGGAAGAAACAAAAATATCAAAAGCGCTGCTCCCGCACAAAACTTTGATAAAACAAGGTATTCCTTTTTTAAAAATGTGTTTGCACCTTGTCTGATATAGCTTCCAACCTCCTTCACCCGTTGATTTGAAGATGGCTGCGCAGAAACCCAGCGGTACAACCACACCGCAAAAGCAAACGCAATAACAGAAACGAGAATGGAAATGATTAGAAATAAGCTTAAATTACCCATAACACCATAACCTCCTACTTTCTTAAATATAAAAAAATTGTTCCATTGTATATTTTAGCACTATTTCTGTATATTTCAACTTTATTCATGTTAAGATTGTATATATATTTTATCATCTTCGATTTTCTATTGTAATATATGCAATAAAAAAGTCGAAAAATGTAGAAATTTTAAAACATTTTCGACCACTCTCCTTCCCGATACGCATATAATTGCGAAAAAGTCCCTGTTTTATGGTGAAAAATGCAGCTTCAGACAAAGATGATTCGTAAATTAATAGCTCTGCATAAAAAAACCGAAACGCCCTAAGGGTACGTTTCGGTTTTTTAATTAACAATTATTTTTCTTTTCTTTTTTCCCAATATGCCCATAAGTTTCCGGCCACACAAATGGATGAATAGCAACCTGTAATCACACCAAACAGCATCGGCAGAGAGAATTCAATGATGGATTCAATCTGGAAGTAAATGGAAGCTACCATGATAATCAGTACGCAAAGCCCTGTCGCCAGGGAGGTATTAATAGAACGCCCAAGTGTCTGGCTGGTGCTTATGTTTACCAGATCCACTGCAACACAGGGCAGCTGTGAATCACAGCATTAGAAAATCAAATACAATTAAGATTAGGGTGATAATTTTCATTCTTTCCATCAGTAAGAGCATATAACGCACGATACCTTGCTTCGCAAAGTATCGTGCGTTATATGCTCTGTCAACGTTGTCGCGAAAATACTGTAGCCGCTATAAATGGCAAGGGAGTTTGATGCGGCGGGAAAGAGGCGGTGTTTTCATTTCCGGACCGCAAAGCTGACCTCACGCCAGATCTGGCACATCGTAACTACTAAAATACAAATTTTTATAGTAAGGATCATACAGGACCGGCTCCCTGCCGGTATTGACATAAATACCGGCATTCATTCCGGCCTTTAACCCTGCCTCATTATATGCCCACTGATAATAATGATACCAGTCCTTCATTCCGCCTCGCTTTTTCATTTCTGCAAAATCGGTAGAAACCAAAACGACATCCGGATTTTCCTTCGGAATCTGGGTCTGCACTTCTATTATCTTATCATAATTTGCCGCTTCCTCTCCGTTATATTCTCCGATCCGGATCAGAAAGCATTTTTCCGTGCCTGTCTCCTTCATTTCCGCCAGCATCCGCTCAAAATACAGCCGGTATTCCTCAGGCTCCATTCCGCGGTCTCCATCGGTTTCCCCTTGACACCAAAGCATAAAAATATGGCGGATATAAAAGCCTTGCTCCAGCAAGTACTTCCTGCCAGACCGCAAACGCTTCTTCGCATCCTCAAGAAAGCTTCCTCCTGCCTGCCACTCCAGAATGGAGGAACCGCCCTTGGAGGCTGAAATTGCAATAACCGGAATTCTCGTACATAGATAATAGGCATTGATAAAGGCAGTAGCCAGGGAGCCGGTCTTTTTGTCCCCATCGTCGATCCCGTCTTTCCGGTTTTCTTCCTTCCCAAAAGGTTCTTCCATAAAAAAAAGGTGGTCCGGCGCACTGACTGCCCGGTATTCATAGCCTGCACCCGGCAAAATTACCGGAGCTTTCTCTCCGTTTTCTCCATCCGGAATTCCTCTGCCGGCCATATTAGACTGACCCATAAATAAAAATAGATCCACGTTTCTTTTCATTGCAGCCATTCCTCCTTTCAGCTTCCTTTCGTTCCCTGACACAATCCAACTTCCAGTTTTCATGTCACAAAATATGGCATTCCCTCATCCGGTCTTCGCAAGCAGCCATAATATTTGCCAGATGCATTTTCTGTTTTTCCGTCAAAGGAGTCAACGGGTTCCGGCACTCCGTACTTATCTCAATCCCCCGGTTCCTGACCCCTTCCTTTATGACTGGTACAAAGATGTCTGCCACTGAATAAATTTCCATGAGCTGATCAAAAATTCCCTGAATGTTTTCACATGCCTCAAGGTTCCTTTCATCCACAGCATGGATCCAGGCGGAAGCCAATTCCGGATAAATATTTGACAATCCGCCTATGCAGCCACTTCCTCCTGATAGCATATTATGAAGCATGAATTCGTCAAAACCGGAGAAAACCTCAAAATCAGGAAATTCTTCTGACACTGTCTGGATCAGGGCACGGGTATGTCCCATTTCTGCCACAGTATCCTTATATCCTGCGATATTCCCATGGCTGTGCAGAAGCTCAAGAGTAGTCCGGGGGCTTATGTCATAGCCAGTCCTGGCCGGAAAATTATACAGATAAACCTTCCCCTTGATTTTTTTGCATACCGTTTCATAATAATGGTGAATCTCCCTTTCAGACAGGGAAAAATAATACGGACTTATAACCAGCACGGCATCCGCTCCCTTTGACAGAGCATAATTGGAAAGCAAGATGGTTTCCTCCGCATTCATGCCCCCGGTTCCAATCAAAAGCCTGGTCCTTCCTTTTGCATAGTCCGTTACATCACATATCAAACGACGCTTTTCCTCGTAATCAAGGGCAAAAAATTCCCCTATACTTCCCATAATGACCAGACCGCTAATACCACCTCGTATCAGGTGCTCCCATATTTTCCGGTTTCCGTTGCTGTCCGGCTTTTCTTTTTCGTCAAAAACAGTGACTGCAGGTGTGTAAAAATTTGCTTTCTTCATATTCTTCCTTCCTTAATAACCTGCCCCCTGCATCGCAGACAGGGCATGCCTGGTATACCTGCCAAAAAGCCCTTTTCTTCCTGCCGGCAGCTTTGGATCTTCCTCTGATTTTCTACGTTCCATTTCCTCAGCAATTTTTTCCGGTGTCATCTTTTCTCCGGCGATCCCTACGATATCCAGACTTCTTTTTTCCACATCATAATGAATTAAGTCCCCTGACCTTATAAAAGCTAACGGTCCGCCCCTGGCGGCCTCAGGAGATACGTGACCGATGGCCGCACCTCTCGTTGCACCGGAAAACCTTCCATCTGTCACAAGAGAAACCTTATCGTTTAAGTCCTTATCACAAACAATGGCTTCCGTTGTCATAAGCATCTCCGGCATTCCGCTTCCTCTAGGCCCCTCGTAACGGATCACGAGAATATCTCCCTGCTTTATCTCATGACTGACTACCGCAGAAAAAGCATCCTCCTCACAGTCAAACACTTTTGCTGTTCCAGTGTGGGAGCGCATTTCCTCGGCGCAGGCAGAATATTTGATGACCGATCCTTCGGGAGCCAAATTCCCTTTCAGAATTGCAATGGAGCCTTTTTCTTCCGCATCTTCCGGCTCCCGGATGACATCCTGCCGTTTCAATCCGTAATTATGCAGATATCCAAGGTTCCGTTCAAAAAAGCGTTCTCCACGGATATCCTCTAAATTTTCTCCCAGGGTTTTTCCGGTCACAGTCATAACATCCAGGTTTAAATAATTCTTTAACAGCATCTGAACCATAGGGATTCCGCCTGCAAACCAGAAGCTTTCCGTCAATTGGGTTCCACTGGGTGTAAGATTGCATAAATGAGGGATTTCATGATTGATTTCATCAAACCATTCCATAGGCAGTTCAATTCCTAGTTCCGATGCAATGGATGGCAAATGCAGGGTGGCATTGGTAGAACCGCCGATGGCACTATGTATGATGATTGCATTTTGAAACGCCTCCTTAGTCATGATCCCGGAAGGCTTTAAATCATTCCGGGCCAGATTCATGACCGCCTTTCCCGCCCGCCTTGCATACTCCAAAAGATCGCGCATGGTGGCCGGCACCAGGGCACTGCCCGGAAGAGCCATTCCCAAAGCTTCTGCCATACACTGCATGGTAGAGGCCGTTCCCAAAAAGGTACATGCCCCCACAGAAGGACAGCCGGTCAATTTGTATTCCCGGATCTCCTCCTTTGTTATTTCATTCTTCCTTTTTTCCCTTAAGGATATATCTCCTGCCACCAGGGAAGTAGTCATGTCAGGCCCCGGCCTCATGCTTCCTCCCGGTAGAAAAACCGTTGGAATATCCATCCTCGCTGCTGCTTTTAAATGGGCCGGAACCGATTTATCACAGGAGCTTGAAAGAACCATCCCATCCCAAGGCACTGCACCGGCATGAACTTCCACCATATCGCAGATGGCTTCTCTTGATGCCAATACCAGATTCATTCCATCATGTCCCTGTGCACAGCCGTCACAGATATCTGTCACATGATACTGTGCGCCATATCCGCCGGCGGAAAGTACCCCCCATTTAACCTGATCTGACAGCCGGTCTAAATGAACACTTCCCGGATGGGAATCTCCATATACATCTTCAATCAGGATCTGGGGCTTTTCGATATCTTCCTCTGCCCATCCGCTTCCCAGCTGCAGGGCATCAAACTGAGCCCAAAGCCTGCGTTCTCTTTCACTTTTTTGTCTCATAATCAAAGCCTCACCAATATACCCGTTTTCCAGTTTCCGCTGATTCCCAAATCTTATCAATCAGAACGCTGACTTTTCTTGCTTCCTCAAGACTGATAAAAGATCCTCCGTTGCCAGCCAGCATATGATAAAATTCCCGGATAGCGCGGGAATGGCTGTAACCGTAATAATCCTTTCCCTTGCTTTCTTCACGTTCCTCTGCTAAGACGGTTTCCTGACCATCCTCTAAAACAGTCAATTTGTCGTTCCTCAGAAAAAAGATTCCTTTTTCCGTTGTGATCTCAAGTTCGGTACTGGAATTCCTGCAATGGGTAACCGTACCGTAGAATACTCCATGGACATCATGTTCAAACATCGTAAAGCTGCATGCCGTATCTTCTACCTCTATGTCCTCCAAAAAAAGATTCCCTGTCATTCCTTTTGTCCAAACAGGCTTTCCGCAAAACAACTCCATTAAATCCATGATATGAATTGCCTGGCTTAACATCACACCGCCGCCGGCCTCCGCTGTTTTACCGCGCCAGGAATCTCTGTTATAATAATCCCCGGTTCGGTTCCATGTGACCACAGCTTTACAGCCTTTCAGTTTCCCATAGCTTCCTTCCTCCAGAATCTTAAGCATCTTCCGGACAGAAGCATCATAACGGTGCTGGAGGCATACACCCAGATGAATGCGGCCGGCCTCCTCAAACGGAAGCAGGGAGTCAATGTCCTCTGTATTCAGTCCAGCCGGTTTTTCCATAAAAACAGAAACTCCCATAGAAGCTGCCAGCTTTGCCGCAGGCACATGCAGATGATGGGGCAGGCAGATATGCAGGCAGTCCAGCTTTTCAATTTTAAGCATCTGTGCCAGGTCCGTATAAAATACAGCATCCAGGGCTTTCTCTTTTTTCCGGATATCACAGTCGCAAACTGCAGTTACTTTTGCTTCCCCCTGGAGAGAGCCAATAACTTTCCTGTGAATTTCCGATATAACACCAAGTCCTGCAATCCCGATTCTAAGCATATGCTTTTCATCCTCTCATTTTACTTTTCTGGCCAGCATCTGCGCCTTTACGCACAACTCCGCCGCTTTTAAGGCATGTTCCTGGGTCATGGCATGTTCGGTACGGTTGATACAGTCCAGGATCAATTGTCCAAAAAACGGAAAACCTACACGGCCCCGGACATTGACGGAATACTCTCCGGCCTTATCCGCCCAGAGCACAAAATCACCCGCACCTTCCCTGTCGATATCTACATATTTCCTAAGCTCAATATAACCTTCCGTTCCCAGGATAAAGGTCCTTCCGTCTCCCCAGACAGACAAGCCGTCAGGCGTAAACCAATCCACCCGGAAGTATCCCATGGCTCCGTTGTCACCTACCAGGGTGGCGTCACCGAAATCATCAAGCTCCGGGTATTCCGGGTGATTGTAATTTCCGATCTCACTGTTTACCACCGTTGCGTCTTTCGCACCAGTATAATACAAAAACTGTTCAATCTGATGGCTTCCGATGTCGCACAGGATGCCCCCATATTTTTCTTTTTCAAAAAACCAATCCGGCCTGGAAGTGGGATTTAATCTGTGCGGGCCAAGCCCCAGTACCTGAATAACCTTTCCGATTGCTCCTTCACGGATCAGTTCCCCTGCATACACTGCACTTTCCACATGCAGCCTTTCACTGTAGCTTACCATATATTTTCTGCCGGTCCTCTTTACTGCGGCCTTTATCATCTCCAGCTGCTCCAGAGTGGTCAGGGGTGCTTTATCCACAAAGCAGTCCTTACCGGCTTCCATGACTCTTACCCCCAGTGCCGCACGCTCTGAGGTGATGCACGCCGACGCTACCAGGCTTATCTCCGGGTCTGAAAGTATCTGGTTTTCACTTTCTGCTGCCATAACTCCATCTTCCCGGTAGGCATACAAAAATTTTTCTACCTTTTCCGGGTCCGGATCATACACCCATTTTAATGTAGCTCCGGCTTCCAACAGTCCGTTGGTCATTCCATAAATATGCCCGTGGTCCAGCCCCATGGCTGCTATGATAAATTCCCCTTTCTTTACAACCGGATCCGGTTTTCCTTTGGGGGCATAATTCATCCCGTCTTTTTGATTTACCTTCATTACTTTTTCTCCCCATAATTTCCGACGGATATATCCGCCGCCACAAAATTTTCTATGCTCGCAGCCTTTTCATAGAACCGGATGGCATGCCTGCCGATTCCATCTGCCATATAGTACTCATCATCCGGCCTAATCGGGAGGGACACGGTCCGTTTCTCAAATCCAGCCTTATAGATTGCCGTAATCAGTTCCACGGTCTTCCTTCCATCAAGCCCTGTAATCAATGGCCTGGTCCCACACTCGAGGGCGCAAAGAACATCATCGATCTCTCCGGTGTGGCCTTCATATTCCAGATCTTCCATGTCTTTATATGCCTGTTCCAGTTTCCCCATAAGTTCCGTATTCTTTTCCGGTACCGGAAATCCGTTTTCCTGTGTAATTTCAGCCGCACAGGACCAGGGGGCGGCTATTTTTGCATACTCGCACTGAAGCGTAATTCCCTGCTCACCACCGTGATGCACGACGGAGCTTGTCACCTCTGCCACAGAACCATCTTCATATCGAAGCGCCGCAAAGGACAGATCCTCTACCTCTGAATTATCATGCATCACATTGGCAAGCAAGGAAGATACTTCTGCCGGCAGAGACCCTTTAATCCAGTTCAGCATGTCGATCTGATGCACCGCATGATTGAGGGTAGGACCGCCGCCTTCTTTTTCCCAGGTTCCCCGCCACCACAAATCATAATAGCAATGCCCTCTCCACCAGAGGGAATCAATATGGGCACAGCGGATCTTTCCCGCCAAACCGCTGTCCGCCAGCTTTTTCAGCTTCCAGATGATATTCCGGAAGCGGTTCTGTGCAATGCAGGCCATGACCACTCCATTTTTCCTTTCCGCCTCGATCATTTCATCGCATTCCTTCAGGCTGGGTGCCATCGGCTTTTCTACCAATACGTTTTTTCCGGCATTCATGCAGTTTATGGCAATTTCCCCATGGCTGGACGGGGGGGTACACACATGGACTAAATCAATTTCCAGTCCGGAGTCCAGCATCTCCTTATGATCGGCAAAAATCCTTGCCTCTGTAAGGCCGAAGCGCTCTTTTGCCGCCTGTGCCTTTTCCGGATAAATATCGCAAAGGGCGACGATCCTGCACCGTTCCTGAAAGGCCAGAAGCCCTTTCAAATGGCTGCCCGATATATTTCCCAAACCTACGACCGCTACTTGAATCATATTCTATCATCTTCCTTTCCATCAGCTCATGGTCTTGAGACGGAAAACAATCCGCCCCAAAACCAAACCCATGCGCCGCATCACTTATTCCGGAAATATTCTTCTCTTTCCGTTTTGACTTCTTCCGCTCCGGCTTCCTTCAGTGCTTCCATATATTCATCATAGATTTTGTCAAAGTCTTCAGGAGCACAAGTCATACATTTCACAAGATACTCGTCATCTGCAAGCAGGATCTTTGCACTGTTTTCCGATTGCGTAGGGGAAGTATACGCGGGATCATACACAAGCTCTCCTGCAATGGCATTCTCGTAATTGTCCATGACATACTCCTCATAACCGGGGATCTCTTTTGAAGTAGCCTTCATAAAATCTTCTTCCGTAGCATAATATCCCTGATTTCCCACAAGGAACAGGTCATGACGGATCCAGTCCTTATCCTTGGCATTAAAATCCGAATTGATGACCACAGGAACCCCGTCTGCCAGGTTGTAATGCTCTCCCTCAAATCCATGGAAAATGGCAAAACCGCCTTCCCTGGTACTCAGCCAATCCAGATAAGTCACTACGGCTTCCGGATTTTTGCAGGTTTTCGGAACAATGTTATAAGCTCCGCACAGGGAATACTGAGGATTATATTGTTTGCCGTCCTTCACATTCTTTAAAGGTGGAATGGAAACCATTTCGGCCTCTGGCTCCAGGGCTCTTAGATTCTGTAAAAGCCCTCCTCTTAAAGCATCCACATTTCCGTTTGCACTGTATTCTCCGACTCCAAGCTGTCCATTTACGAATTTTTCCTTAAGAGTCCCATCCTGGTCGGTACTGGTATAAAATTCAGGATCCAGAAGGTCTTCGTTATATAATTTGTTCATATACTGCAGATAGTCCTTATATCCCGGATCTAAGTAGGCCGACATCTTATAGGAAACGCCTGCTTTGGCCCCATCCCCCAGTGTCTGCATGAACGCCGACGACAGCCATGTCGTCCAGTCCGACTTCATGTAGGTGGAATAAAACGGAACTACATCCGTCCTTCCATCCGGATTATTGTTTTTGAAAGCTTTTAATACGTTGTACAGTTCATCTGTTGTGGTAGGAATCTCCATTCCCAGCTTGTCCAGCCAGTCTTTCCGGATAAATACATTCTGTCGTGCCGTAATCGAGCGTCTGGCAGGAATCGCCCATAATTCGCCTTCTGTATTTCTTCCCAGATCAAGCACCTGATCCGTCACATATGCCTTTAAATTTTTCGCCTGATTGTCTCCGTCAATATAAGGGCTTAAATCAAAGGTGCCTCCCTGAACGTAATAGCTTTCTGCCAGGGTGGGGTCATAGGTCATGATCACGTCCGGCGCCGTGCCACTGGCCATCATGGTCTGAATCTTTGTCGTTTCTTCATTTCTCGGAACAGCGATAAACTCTACGTTAATGCCGACCTTATTCATTTCCTCTTTTATGTAATTGGTCCATCGGTTTTCCGTAATCGTAGAACCGGCTGGTGCCGTACTCCGGTCAAAAAGCTCCACCGTAATCGTCACATTATCAAATGTTTTCTCTCCATAGGTGGTAACATAACCGTTTTCTGATGCAACGGATTCTGCTGCTGCCTGTCCCGGCTTACTGCTGCCTGCAGTTCCATTGCAGCCGCTCAGCAGCATGATAGCTGCCAGGCAAATTGCTGTTCTTCCTTTCATTTGCATTTCCTCCCATTTTATAGTTTATTTATTTAATGATTTTGAAACGAATTATCCCTTAACCGAACCTACCATGACACCCTTTACAAAATATTTCTGCAGCCATGGATATACCAGAATGATCGGGATGGTTGAAACTATGACACTGGCCATTTTTAAGGACTCCGGCATAACGGCAGTTCCAAGATTGTCGGATGAAGCGGATACCTGGCTCAACTGTCCTGCAAACAAAAGCTGTCTGAGCCGCAGCTGCAACGTATATTTATTCGGTGTCTGAATATACAGCAGGGCACTGAAATAATCATTCCAGTAGGAAACTGCATAAAACAATCCGATGGTCGCAATAATGGGGGCGGATAAAGGCAGGACAATCCGAAACAATACCTGCATCTCACTTGCGCCGTCAATATAGGCCGCTTCCTTTAATTCCTTGGACATTCCCCGGAAAAAGGTTCTCATGACAATAAAATTAAATACATTCATGGCGGACGGGATCACCAGACCGGCGATACTGTCATAAAGTCCAATTCCCTTCACGATCAAAAAGGTAGGTATGATTCCTCCGTTAAAATACATGGTAAAAAGGATGATTCCAGTTAAGTATTTCCCTCCCTTTAAGGTGGGATCAGACAATGCATAGGCTGCCGCAACGGTTAGAAACAGCCCAAGTCCGGCTCCTAGGATGGTTACGATGACGGAAATATACATCGCACTCCAGATCTGCGTCTGCTTTACCAGAATTTCTTTATAGGCATTTAAAGTAAAATCTATGGGATAGAATGTGACTCTTCCTGACAGTACAGGCGCATTTCCGCTTAAAGAGTAAGCCAATACATTTAAAAAAGGATAGATGCAGGCGATCACTGTAACTGTCAGTACCCCGTAGAGCGCCACTGCTCCGATTTTTATCCCTTTCTTTTTCCCGTAGGTATCCCCCTTCATATTTACATATCCTCCTGTTCTTTTCATTCGGCTATATGATCCCTTCTTCCCCGATCTTCTTTGCAAACTTATCAGCCGCAAGCAAAACGATGATATTGACAACTGACTGGAACAGTCCGACCGCTGTTGACTGGGAATACTGTGCTTTTTCAATACCGATCCTGTAGATATAAGTACTGATCACTTCAGATACCCCCATGACCTTTGTATTGCCGAGAAGAAGAGGCGCATCCAGTCCAATGGACATCATTTTGCTGACTGATAGAATCAGCATGGTGATGATCACAGGCTTAATCATGGGAATGGTAATATGTATAATCCGTTTTATCTTGGAAGCTCCGTCCAGATAAGCAGCCTCATAAAGGCTTTCATCCACTCCGGTCAGTGCTGCTAAATAAATCACCGTACCCCAGCCGATCTCTTTCCACACATTACAGACCACATAGGTAAATATCCACCAGCCGTTGCTGCTTAAAAACGGAATAGGATCTCCTCCTGCTGCTTTGATCATATGATTAAAAGTTCCTGATGTAACTGAAAAAAGGTTCATCGCGATTCCTGCTACAACCACCCAGGAGATAAAGTGAGGCAAATACAGCAGAGACTGTGACAGCTTTTTGAAACGCGCATTGGTAACCTCATTGAGCAGCAGCGCCAAACCGATAGTAAGAGGAAAATTCATTACCAGGGTAAGCAGGTTCAGCATAAGAGTGTTTCTGACAACATTCCAAAACTGTTTATCTCTAAAAATTTTTTCAAATACCGAAAATCCTACAAATTTGCTATCAAACACTCCACGGAAGATATTGTAGTCCTGAAAAGCCATTACCAGGCCTCCCATGGGAATGTACTTAAAAATGATATAATACAGCACAGGAAAAAGAAGCATCAGATAAGACCACTTCTTTTTCCAGACATACTCGAAACCCTTCATTAATATCCCTCCCAAAACCTACTCTTCCTTATAGGAAAAGAAATCAAAATCCGCATACCCTCCCACACCGGATAAATCCTGACAGCATATGCCAATAAAAGCTCCTGTAAACATAACATGACCGGTTTTTTGGAAATAATCATCGGAAAGCTTAGTCGCATCCATGGCATCTCCGATATTTAAATAAGTCTCCCCATCGAGGGAATAGGAAAACTGTGCTTTTTCCTTTGACGTCTTCAGCCGGAGAAACAGCTCCCTATGCTCTGGGATGGAAACTCCCATGCCTATGGGATGGCTCCCTTTCCCCAAATCACATTGAAGAATGGAAAGTGTCTTTCCCTCATATTCGTCTCTTGAAAGATACAGGTAATAGTAACAGTCCGTATTATAAAAATACGTCAGTCCGGCCATCTGCTGGAAGCTTTGAGGTTCAAAATCAATCTTCGTAACTGCTTCCACATAAAATTCCTGCTGCCGGTGTGCCAGCAGAGACTGCCTGTATTTTGAATTTAAGGATTCTGCCCCATACAGCCTCAGCCAGCCTTCTCTTGCCTTTAAATCCCCTCTTTCACCAAGGGGGAGCCTCAGTGTCTGCAGATTCTTGTCCCATGTTCTGCCGTTAAAATCCTCAAACAGCTTCACAGGGTTAACCGGAATCTCCTTTTCTCCCATTCCTACCTGGAGCACCATATCCGGCCCTATGGTTCCGTTCTCCATATACAGCCAGTCATTACGCCATATAACCCGCTGCAGTCCAGTTTCTCTTCCCAGTATGCACCTTCTGTCTTCGCCAACCGGTCTGCTGCATAAGTGTGCCAGATACCATTCCCCATCCGGCGTACTTACAATACTGGCATGTCCTGCTTTTTGAAGTCCGCATTCCGGCAGATGGTGTGCCGTAAGAAGCGGCGTATTAGGCGCCGTCTCATAAGGCCCAAAAAGTGTCCGGCTCCTGGCCACTGTAACGGCATGCTCAAAGCCTGTCATACCTTCTGCAGTGACCAGATAATAGTACCCGTTCCTTTGGTACAGATGGGGTCCTTCCGTATACCCGATGTGGGAGCCCTTAAAAATCAGCTTCTGCTCTCCAACCAGCTTTTTCTTACGGCAATCGTATTCCTGAAGAACAATTCCGCCGAATTTGGAATGATACGAACGGTAATCCATCTGCATGTTTAAAAAGTATTTTTTTCCGTTTTCGTCATGGAACAGGGACGGATCAAATCCGCTGGAGTTTAAATAAACCGGTTCGCTCCACGGTCCGCAGATGTTTTCTGCCGTAATCAGATAATTATGAGTATCCTTAAAACTGCCCCGAAAGGACTTCACATCGGTATATACCAGATAAAAGATCCCTTCACTGCAGGACAGACACGGAGCCCATACTCCGCAGGAATTATCTTCTCCCAGCATATTGATTTTATCTGTTGAATCAAGCGGATAACCGATGAGATCCCAGTTCACCAGATCAGTGGAATGATAAAGTCTTATTCCCGGAAACCACTCAAAAGTCGAAGTAGCAATGTAATAATTCTGTCCGACTCTCAGGATCGAAGGGTCGGGATTAAATCCTCTTAAAATAGGATTATGAATTAAAGTCATAGTCGTTTGTTCCTATCATTTTTCTGTTTCATTTTGAAGCCGCCTTTCTCAGTACTTTTACGGCATCCGGAAAGTGCTTTCCCTTACAATCAGCTTTGTGGGAATTCTTATTGTTTCCGTACTCTCTGTTTTCTTTTCCATTATTTCCACCAGCAGCTTTGCTGCCTGTGCTCCGATCTGCTCCCGGTCCTGGCGAATCGTCGTAATTCCCGGTGTGACATAGGAAGCTACAGGCAAATCATCATTTCCGATTACAGATACATCTTCCGGAATCCGAAAGCCTCTCTTCCTCAAGATCTCTATGGCCGCACTGGCATATTCATCATAAGTGGCATAAATGGCAGTAGGAAATTCATCCCAGCATTGCTGAAAAAGAATATTCACAGCTTCCAATCCGGCTTCTCTTGAATATTTGGATGCTTCCACACAGTACTTTGGATTCCATTCCAGATTATTCTCTTTTATGAACCGCCTGTATTCCTTAAACCTTACGCTGCCGGAAACTGTGTCCTGAGGACCAGCCAGAATCGCTATTTTCCTGTGACCTAGCATATAAAGGTGCTTTAAGCTCTGATTTGCGGCCATGGCATTATCGGAAATGACTGACGGAACCCCTGCAAATATTCCCTCCACCGATACTTTTGGCAGGGGAGCATCAAGTAAATCCTTAAACTGCTCCAGGAAACTGTTATTTAACGCCAGCAAGACTCCGTCCACATTCCGGTATTTGCAGTGTTCCAGAAAGGATATCTTTTTTTCTCCCAGGAAATTGTTGATAAAAACAATGTCGTAGCCATAACCTCCGGCCACCTTTTTAAATCCCTGCAGAATGCCGCTGTAATGCGGATGCATGATCCCCATCCCCTGTTCCTCTGCAAAAACGATCCCTATCAGCCAGGATTTCTGAGTCGCCAGTGTTCTTGCCGTATTATTTGGCACAAATCCCAGTTCCTTTATCTTTTGTTTCACAAGCGCACTGGTTTCCTTATTGACGCCACTGTAATTGTTTATTACTTTGGAAACCGTAGAAACGGAAAACCCAGATTCTCTTGAAACATCGTATATTGTAGCCATATTTCAATTACTCCTTCATTTACAGCGCTTTCTTTACGCAGTAAAATGCAGTGAAATATATGCCTTTATTTTGATATTATTGATTTATTTTTAATATATTTCGTTTCTTATCCTCCTGCTTTTTCATGTATTTTTAATTAAGAAAGCGCTTTCTATAATATATAACTATTCTAATATGTCCAGTTCATTTTCTGCTATTGACAATACTTACAATAATTTACTTTTAAGAAACATGTTTCGAACAATTTCCTTCCTTTTTCGAACAAGCTAACGTCACAGAAATTACCGATTAGACTTGTATCCGCAGCGCCAGCCTGTTAATAAAAAGAGACCGAACTATATCATCAAAAAAAGTACATCCTCTTAGTTGAAGATGTACCATTCATTACCTATCCTTAATTTTATCAAGTATTCCAACCCTATCAACAAAATTAAAGCCGCAGGCTTTTATGCCTGCAGCTTATTGTGATATGGAGAAACGGGAGTTGAACCCCTAACCTCTTAAATAACATTCAAGCGTGATATCGCGGTTATCTGCGGGGCAGGGTATGAATCGCTCCGCCAATACAATCCTCCAACGCTTCCGCTACAGATTCATTATAGGTAGGATGAGCCCGCATGGCTTTTAAAAGCTGTTCTGCAGTAAGTTTATTGGTGATGGCTGTTCCCATCTCTCCAATCATGTCCGTAGCTCTGGCGCACATCATCTGCGCTCCCAGCAATGCGCCCGTTTCCTTATCTGTTACAACTTTAACAAAGCCTCTCTCTTCCTTTGTTATAAATGATTTACAGTTGGCATGGGTTAAGGTTTTCCCGATAACGGTCTCAATCCCTTTCCCTTTTGCTTCCTCTTCTGTTATTCCGACACATGCAATTTCAGGATCCGTATAAACACATGACGGAATTACTGATAAATCGATGGACGGCTCTCTCCCGTTCATAAGTTCCACAGCACAGATGCCCTGAGAGCTTGCAGCATGGGCCAGCTGGATGCCTCCGATCACATCTCCGATCGCAAACACGCCCGGCATACTTGTTTCAAAGTTTTCCTTCACCACAATCCTGCCCCGGTCCATTTCAAGTAATTTCTCTTCCTCCAGCAATCCGTCCGTATTGGGTATACGTCCGGTGGCGGAAAGCAGGTATGGCGTCTTTAAGACTTCAATCTTTTCTTTGTCTTTTGCCATCTCCCCATAGGTACAGATAAAATCACTGCCCTGTTTTTCAATTTTCCGGACAAATGCTTTGGTATGAATGTCAACGCCTTTCTTTTTCAAAATCAGCTTTAAATTCTGTGAGATTTCTTTATCCAGACCGGGTAAAAGTCTTTCTTCCGCCTCCAGTAAGGTGACCTTGGAGCCAAAGGAAGCGAATACGGTGGCAAACTCCACCCCAATGACTCCTCCGCCTATAATAATCAGGCTTTCCGGTATATGATCAAGCTGAAACAACTCATCGCTGGTCATGACTCCGGAAAGACGGATACCTTCTATGGGCAAAATGGCTGGCTTTGATCCTGTTGCCAGCAGGATATGTTTCGCCTGAAGGAGTTCTTCCCCTTCCTCTGTCTTGACCCTGACCGTTCCATCCTTGGTCAGCATCCCAGTTCCGTGTATCCGATCAATTTTATTTCCCTTAAGAAGCTGTTCCACACCCAGTCTGAGACTTTCGGATGTTTCATTTTTATAGGACATCACTTTTCCATAATCACAGCTCACCTCTTTTGAGATGATTCCGAATCTCTCTCCTGTCAGGACCTCCTGATATAATTTGGCTGCATGCAGCATGGCCTTTGCAGGAACGCAGCCACGGTTTAAGCAGGTACCTCCTGCTTCCCGGTTTTCGATCACAGCCGTCTTCATTCCCAGCTTTGCAGCCTTAATCGCTGCTACATATCCTCCGGGGCCTGCACCAATAACAAGCAGATCATATCGTTCTTCCATCCTATCCCTCCCTGGTCTCTATAATTCTGCAGCAGCAAAAAACTCTTTTAAGTCTTTTATCATGGCCGACTGGGCCTGGGTATCTGCAGGCACCTGATCCAGCTTATTGCAGATATCTTCATTCTCATATCTGCTTCCCTTTATATGCCCGGGGATCCGGTCCATAAGATCCGGTTCCATGGAATCGGAATACAATTGCAGATCCTGTATGATCCCGCTGTTCACCTGAAACTGCCAGATTACATTTCCCCAAACAAAGCGCTTTGACAGTTCGTACTGAAAATCCATGTTACGCCCGTACAGCCAATCCCAGGAAGAAAATTTCTTCCTTCCCTCTGACAATGCTTCCTGGTCTAAATCCTCCTGCCTGCAGAAAACCGCCTTACGTCCATAAGTTTCTTCAAATGCCTCAAGAAGTTTTTCCTTTAGCATATCAATGGTTAAACCAGCCCGGTATTCCGAAAGATTGGTTACCCTGGATTTAACGGAGTCCACTCCTTTTAATGCCAGTTTATCCTTTGAAACCTGCAGGTATTTAGAAAGCTTCTCCATATCTGCATGAACCAGCAGGGTCCCATGATGATAGCATTTCTCCCCTCTGTTATAAAAGGCATTGCCGGAAAACTTCCTGTCCGATACGGTGATATCATTTCGTCCGGATTTTTCTGCATGAATTCCCAGTTTTTTGACCCCGCTTAAAATGACCTCAAGCTGTTTATCCAGATCATAATGATTCTTGTTAACAAGAAACGTAAAATTTAAATTGCCAAGGTCATGGAATACGGCGCCGCCTCCTGAAAGCCTTCTCACCAGGTGGCCGCCATCCTGCTCCAGTTCCCGGATCCTGCATTCCTTCCATGGATTCTGGTTTTTACCGATCACAACAGTATTTTCATTCTGCCAAAGGTATAGGATAGAAGTATCCCGCCCTGCTGTTTCCAATAAATACTCCTCAATCGCAAGATTCAGATACGGGTCATGGCTGCTTCCGTCTATATATTTAATTTCCTGTATCATCTTTATCTGTTTCCTTATTTAAGAAGTCGTACTTTAACTTTGGATTTCTGGCTGCCCTTACTTCATCAAGTCTTGTGACTGGTGTATGGATGGGTGCGTGATGAAGAGCTTCCGGATGTGACATTGCTGTTTCATGGAGGCTGCGCAATACAGAAATCACTTCATCCAAAGTTTCTTTTGACTCCGTTTCCGTAGGTTCTGCCATTAAGGCTTCTGGTACGATCAGCGGAAAATACATGGTCGGCGGATGGATTCCATGGTCCAAAAGTCCTTTTGCTATGTCCATGGCTGATACACCAGTTTCTTTTTTAAGCCTTGCCAGGCTCATGACAAATTCGTGCATGCAGGGTCCCTGGTATGCCATATCATATACATCCTTTAATTGCGCCATCATATAATTGGCGTTTAATACGGCATGCTTTGAGGCTTCCGGAACGCCTTCCTTTCCAAGCATAAATAAATACGTCATGGCTCTGACCACAATTAAAAAGTTACCATAAAAGCTTTTCACCTGTCCGATGGTACTGGCAGGACGATGAAACGTATATCCCTTATCTTCCTCCACCATGCTGCCCGGTAAAAATTCAGCCAGGAGATCCTTGCAGCCCACTGGTCCGCTGCCCGGGCCTCCGCCTCCGTGAGGAGTAGAAAATGTCTTATGGAGATTTAAATGGACCACATCAAATCCCATGTCACCCGGTCTTATCATTCCCATAACGGCGTTTAAATTCGCCCCATCATAGTAATTCAGTCCTCCGGCTTCATGAACGATTTTTGTAATCTCCAGTATGTTTTTATCAAAAAGTCCTAATGTATTGGGATTGGTCAGCATCAGTCCTGCCGTATCTTCCCCGACCGCTTTTCTTAGTTCCTCCAAATCCACTCCGCCGTCTTCTGCAGACGGGATACTGATTACCGAAAATCCCACCATTGTCGCACTTGCAGGATTGGTACCATGGGCGGAATCCGGTACTATGATCTTTGTTCTTTTTTTGTCACCGCGGCTCTCATGATAAGCCTTTATCAGCAAAAGTCCGGTAAATTCACCGTGGGCTCCTGCTGCCGGCTGGAAGGTCATCCGGTTCATTCCAGTGATCTCACATAAGTATTGCTCTGCTGTTTTCAATACCTCCATACAGCCCTGTACCGTATGCTCCGGCTGCAGCGGATGAATCTGCTTAAAGCCAGGAAGACCCGCTATGTCTTCATTGATCTTGGGATTATATTTCATGGTACAGGAACCCAAAGGATAAAAGCCGTCATTGACACCATATGCTTTTTTCGCTGCTTCTGTATAATGCCTGCTTATATCATTTTCAGACATTTGGGGAAGGTGCAGGCTCTTTTTTCTTAAGCTGCCTTCTTCCGGCAGGCTCACCGGCACATCACATTCCGGCAGAATGCTCATCTTTCTTCCTTCCTGTCCCTTTTCAAATATCAGCATAACCTTACACCTCCTTCAGAATGCGAATGACACGGTCTATGTCATCCTTTGCATTCATTTCCGTACAGCACCACAAGATCTGTCCGGCTCTTTCACCGGTTAAGGGATAGCCGCCAAGAATTCCATGTTCCTCCAGTATCCCCATCACCTGTTCAGCCGGGATTTTTGAAATGGTCACAAATTCGTGGAAGAATTCCCCGCGGTTTACAACTGAATACCCGATTGCTTCCAATTGCTCCGCCATATAATGGGCCTTTGACATACACTGTATGGCTGTTTGCTTTAGTCCTTCAGCCCCCATTGCCGATAAATAAACTGACACTGCCAATGCACAAAGCGCCTGGTTTGAGCAGATGTTGCTTAACGCCTTTTCTCTCCGGATATGCTGTTCCCTTGCCTGAAGGGTCAGGACGTATCCTGTTTTTCCGTTGGAATCAACGGTTTCTCCGACGATCCTTCCCGGCAGCTTTCTGATCAGTTCTTTCGTACATGCCATAAAGCCGATATATGGTCCGCCGAATGACAGGGGTAGTCCAAGAGGCTGTCCCTCTCCCACTGCAATATCAGCGCCGTATTCTGCCGGCGTCTTTATGATCCCCAGGGAAATGGGATTCACGCCCATAATATACCGTGCACCGGTTTCCTTTGCTATGTATCCGATTTCATCAGCCGGTTCCAGACTTCCGTAATAATTGGGATTCTGAATATAAACACATGCGGCCTGACTATCCAGATGTTCTTTCAGAAAATCTAAATCCGTTACACCGTCTTTCTCAGGAATAACTGTCAGTTCCATCCCATTTCCAAAACAATAAGTCTTTATGGTCTCCATTGCCTGAGGATGAACCGCTGCGGAAACAAATGCCCTGTTTTTCTTTCTGTCCCGGCACATAGCTACCGCTTCTGCCGCTGCAGCCGCACCGTCATATACGGAGGCATTGGCCGTATCCATTCCTGTAATTTCACAGATCATTGTCTGGTATTCATATATGGATTGTAAGATTCCCTGGCTGATTTCCGCCTGATACGGGGTATAGGCAGTGTACAGAGTTTCCTTGGATAACACACTTTTCACAATGGATGGAATGTAATGCCTGTAAGCACCTGCTCCTCTGAATATGACCGGAAACACCGTATTTTTTGCTGCAATGCCTTCCATCTTAATACTTACTTCCATTTCAGACATTCCGCTGGGAAGATTCAATCCTTCCTTTAATAAAACTTCCTGGGGAAGCTGCCCAAAAAGGTCTTCTATGCTCTCAATTCCGATCGCTGACAGCATTTCTTTTCTGTCATGGTCGGTTGCCGGTACAAATGAACCCATATGCAGATCTCCTTTATTCCATTTCTTTTTTTACAAATTCTCCGTATTCCTCAGGACTTAAGAATTCTTCTTTATCCGTAATATCAGTTATCTTCACAAACCAGGCCTCATAAGGAGCCTCATTGATCTTTTCCGGTGCGTCCAGAAGTTCTTCATTGACTTCTGATACAACTCCGGTTACCGGGCAATATACATCCGAAACAGCTTTTACGGATTCCACATCGGCAAAAACTTCACCGGCTGTCGTCTCGTCACCTTCTTCCGGAAGATTGACGAAAACAAGCTCTCCCAATGACTGCTGGGCGTGATCCGTAAGTCCGACCAAAGCGGTTGTTTCATCCTCAAACCTCACCCATTCATGTGTTTTTGTGTAAACCAGATTTTCTAATACCTTCATATTTCCTTCTCCTTTTCCTTGTTATTGCCCACGTTATCCGGGCATGCAGATGCACCCAAAGGGTGTTACCTTAATGGTTTATTTTGATTTTTTATAAAATGGCAGGGCTACCACTTCTGCTTCTACTTCTCTTCCCCGGACGATTACCGATACTTTTGTACCTGCTTTCGTATATTCCTTTTCCAAAATAGCCATGGCTGCAGGGTAACCTAAATAGGGGCAATGGGTTCCCGATGTTGTAAAGCCTGCTTTCTTCCCGTTTACAAGTACATCTTCCTGTTCCCGTATGATTCCCCGCCCTGTTACTCTTAAGCCTACACGTTTTCTTATGAGGGAATCCTTATCCGGCAAATAGCTTTTACCGATAAAATCCTCCTTCTGCATTTTAACAGCAAACCCAAGACCGATTTCCACTGGATTTATATCATCGTTCATTTCATGTCCGTACAGCGGCATGCCGGCCTCCAGCCTCAGAGTGTCTCTGGCCCCCAGCCCGCAGGGGATCAGTCCATATTCCCTGCCTGCCTCCATGAGCGTTTCCCACATTGTCTCAGCATGTGCATTGTCTAGATAAAGCTCAAAACCATCTTCCCCTGTATAACCGGTTCTGGATACCATACATGTGATTCCGGCCACTTTTCCATCAAAAACTGCATGATAGTATTTTTCAGGAATATCTGTGGTAAGTTTCATAAGTATTTCCTGTGATCTGGGACCCTGCAGGGCGATTTGCGTGATTTTATCAGAAATGTCTTCAAACACCACTTCTCCTAATTTATGTTCCAGCATCCATTGGTAATCCTTTTCTTTATTGGAAGCATTAACAACGATAAAGTACTCCTCTTCTTTTTTCTTATAAACAATCAGATCGTCCACCGTTCCCCCGTGCTCATTGCACATGGGGCTGTATCTTGCCTGTCCGACCTCCATATCAGTGAAATCATTGGTCAGCAGCCGGTGCAGATTATCAAGTGCGTCTTTTCCCTTACAGATTATTTCCCCCATATGGGAAACATCAAAAAGCCCTGCCCTTGTTCTTACTGCCATATGCTCTTTTATGATCCCCTCTTCATATTGGATGGGAAGCAGATACCCGGCAAAAGGGACTATTTTGCCGTGATACTTCAGATGCATCTCATAAAGCGGTGTTTTTAGCTCCATGTCTTAATCCTCCTTAGATAATTTATATGATAATATAGGAACATCATCCGTTTATATGCACAAAAAAAGGCAGAAAGAAATATTCGTATGAAATATTCCTGTCTGCCTCTGTCCTTTTACCTGAAAGATTGACTTCTTCGGTACATAAATGTTCTCCAGAGTTACGTCCGAATCCGATCCTTTTGCCTGAGAGTTTCTGCATTCCCCTTCGGCGGCACAGATTGTGCTCTCTCTCGTATTCATCATCCGTTATTTATAATTGATATTATCAGAGTATTTTTGCACTGTCAATGATTTTTTGCACAACCTTTTGAAATGATTCTGACAACGAGCAGAGAACCCCAGGTGTATTAGGACTGATGTGTCAAACATAACATTTCCGTTTCCTATTTATATGACTTTTTTTGTAATCAAATGCAATTAGGTGATTCTATATAAGAATAACAAGATGAAGCATTAAATAAGCGGTATCATTTCGAAACTAACTTTTAAATATATATATAAAGCTAAAATTGAATGTATAATGTGTGATTCTAATATTGTTTTAAGGGAAAAGCAGGCTGCATTTCCCATTTCCACGGGCATTTTATCGTTTAATAATTAAAATCAATGGATGAAGCATACGTAATCATGGGTTTGCATGGCAGTTTTTGTTTGAGATTCCTTTTATTCTATCAAATTTATGGTGATAGCTTTTGGTCTTGTCATTGCTTCTATGGAGTACTTTACACCCTGGGTACCCATACCGGAGGCTTTTACTCCCAAAAACGGAAAATGGTCCGGGCCTCTTTCCGTTTTGTTATTAATCTGTACGGTTCCAACTTCTAATTTTTCAGCAATTCGAAAAGCCTTGTTAATATCATTGGTAAATACGGAAGACTGTAAGCCATATTCTGAGCGGTTAGCTATCTCTACCGCTTCATCCATATTTTTCACCCGGATAATAGGAAGAATTGGTGAAAACGGTTCTTTCCATGCAATCTCCATATCCACGGTTACTTTATCCAGCAAAGTAGGATAGACTAAATTACCTTCTCTCTTATTTCCGACAATAAGTTCTGCACCCTTTTCAATGGCATCCTGAATTAAGAATTCGGCAAAATCAGCAGCTTTCTGATCAATCAAAGGAGTGACTACTACACTATCCCGGGGATCTCCCACAGATAATTTTTCAATTCCCGTTTTCAGTTTGTCTACCAGCTGGTCTGCTACTTTATCAGTAGTAATAATACGCTTCACAGCCGTGCAACGCTGTCCGGAATAAGAAAATGCACCCTCTACAATATTTTTTGCCGCGTATTCCAGATCAGCATCTTCCAGTACAAGGGCCGCATCCTTACCGCCAAGTTCCAGTAATAAAGGGGTCATACAGGAAATCTTGGATAAATGCCTGCCAACCTCCGTACTGCCTGTAAAATTAATAAAGTCAATGCTTTCATGCGTTACAATATAATCACCAATCTCACTGCCTTTACCGGTAACGGTTTGCAGCACTCCTTCCGGCAATCCGGCATCCTGTAATGCGTTTACAAGGTGAAGAGCGCTGATAGCTCCCTGTGTCGCCGGTTTTAATATAACCGTGTTGCCCCCGATCAACGCCGGTGCTATCTTGGAAGCTGATAAATTAATTGGGTAATTAAAAGGTGATATGGCTAATACGGTACCAAGAGGAATTCTTTTTACATAGGATATCTTATTGCGGGAGCCACCTGGGAAATTTTCACCGCTTACTGCTATTCCTTCCAGACTTTTTCCTGCATCTGCAGTAAAACGGAGGAAATCTGCGGTTCTCTTCACTTCTGATATGGAAGATTTCTTATCTTTTGCAATCTCCATCATCAGGATATTTGATATTTCTTCTGCCCTTTCCTCCAAAAGCTCTGCCGCTTTGTATAATATCCGGGCCCTTTCAAATATTGGTATACCGGTCCACAAAGAGAGACTTTCTTTCGAATACCGGATAACCTCATTGACCTCTTCTTTGCTGATTGCCTGTATCTCTCCGATTAAAGAACCGTCTACAGGGGATGTTATGGTAATGACATTACCCGATGCTGATTCCACCCATCTTCCATTGATTAAGTTTCCATAAACAAGCTTTTCATTGCATAATCCAGTCATATTATTCTCTCCCTTCAATGCCTTCAAAATTTTTACCTGGTTATAATATATCATAAAAACAAGAATCAAATGTCACTGCCATTATAATTTAATCTGCCAGCGCAGCATCAGTGTTACTTGGGAAAGTGTGAAACTGGCGATTGAAAGAACATGCAGAGCATTGCTGTATACTGCATACAAGCCGAAGGCCTGTCTTAAGTAACTGGATTCTCAGCCAAGGACTACACTCGACAGATTGATCTGTTAAATTTCCTGGTAACACGTAATAATGAAGGCGATCACATACATTTATTGTCTGCAAAAGTCCATTTTTTATTAGAAGAGTCCATTGACTTTAAAGATCTCCGGCGTTCAGGCATAGCCTGCACAGATCAGAATGCTTAAAAGGGCACTCCAAAATATATCTGGACTACCCTCTTCCTCTTATTTTCTGCGATTATGATATTACCTAGTACATCTAATATTTGTAACCTATTAATATGACACCTTATTCATATCCTTGAACAGGTGATTAAAGATAACGATGATGAAAGCGGCAAGCAGCGAATTAAGAAAGCCACCCATACTTATATCTGTTACAAAATAATCTGCAATCATGATCGTCCATGCATTCACAATAAAGCTGAATAATCCTAAGGTCAGCAAACTGACCGGTAATGTAATCAACAGCAGAATCGGCTTTAATATAAAGTTTACTACTAAAAGCACCAATCCCATGATAAGAAGTGCCGGGATACTGCCAATATAAATCGTTTGCGAAACAAGTGACAGCAGATATATCGTTAATATGATAGATATATATTTTAAGAACAGTTTCGTCATTTTTACCTCCAATAGACATGCTTTACCTGATTTTAATTAATACTTTGACTTTGTCGGTTGTAACATCAACAAGATCATAGGGTGCATCCCCGGTTAAAGAATCCAGCAGTTTCATGACCATGAATACGAGTACTTTCACTGAATAAATGTTAATTCGGGAGGATGAACTCGGATCAGGCACTTTCGGTGCAAAATAGCATGCGGCTGTCAGTAAGTCCTGAAAACAGTCCAATAATTCCTGAAAGATATACAAGGGGATTGGAAAGGGAATATTTATGAACCTTCTATTCTCAATCTGGAGCCTGATCCACAATAAATGACAGCTCCTAATCGACATATACTCTCACCTTTACCATTGCGTTATGGCTTTCATCCCAGGCTTCCACATCCACAATATTCGGGTCATCCAAGGTACCGTTTATGACCTCCTCGATGATCTTTGCAAAATCAATGCTGGAAATATCGATACCTTTCGCCTCCATCTCCCTTCTGGCATCCGCAGGAACCATATTAGTCATCTTATCAGCGATTTCACTGATCGTGGTCAGCAGACGTATCGGTATATTTACGTTAACATTAACGGCATTGTTATCTGACGTGACCTTGACCTTAAAGAACTTATAGTTTCTCCTTGCAGTTGTTTCAGTTTCAACCACCTGAATCGTTTCTGTTTCCTTAGTCGTTTTCAAAGCCTCCAATAGCTCCATACCTTCGGCAGCGGTAATCTGCCCTTTTTCTATCATTTCCAGTATTTTTTGTTGTTCACTCATGGTCTGACCCTCCTATTAATTATATGTTTTTAATCCGTTCCGTTGCTTCTTTCGGGGAAATTTCACCCTTTGATAATTGGTCAAGAATTTCATTCCTGGCGGTTGTTTTATCTTCATTTTCTTTAATCACTTCTTTTGATGACACTTCATATCCAAGACCTCTTATGACCGAATCCAGTTTACCGCGGACCGTGGGATAAGAAATACCCAGTTCTTTCTCAACATCCTTGATATTACCGCGGCATCTTATGAATACCTTGACAAACTCAAGATCTTCTTCTGGTAGTCGGCAGAATTCACAAGGCTGGAAATCTCCTTCAATAACTGTGGAGCACTTGGGACAGCCAAGCTTGGTTATGGAAAGTTTCTCACCGCATACGGGGCATTTACCCGGAGCTTTGTATTTCATTGTTTTCACCACCCTGATGTATTATTTGATTATAATATACAACTATAGATTAAATATGTCAATATAAAAATCAATGATATTAATTATAATGTTAATATAATTAATTTTAAAATTAAATATGTCAAATCAATCTTTTAAAAACATCAATTTTGCAGAGAAATGAGAGGAAATTAAGCCCATTTCTTCCCTATATAAAATTAAGCTACAGGCTTTCCTGCCTGCAGCTTATTATTTTGACCGGAGATAGCGGGGTTCGAACCCATGATCTCTTGAATGTCATTCAAGCGCTCTCCCGATATGTGGGGATACACGCCCACAATATTAATGGTAACTGAACTGGTCTATGCAGCGGATTCAAACTGGCTGTTGTATAGTTCGGCGTAGAAGCCACCCTTTTCCAGCAGTTCCTTATGATTACCGCTTTCGATAATATCCCCCTCCTTCATGACCAGAATCAAATCTGCATTTTTAATGGTAGACAGCCTATGGGCGATGACAAAGGAAGTGCGTCCTGCCGTCAGCTTATCCATAGCCTCCTGAATCAAAATTTCAGTGCGCGTATCAACAGAACTTGTTGCTTCGTCCAAAATTAACATGGGGGCATTTTGAATCATCGCTCTGGCAATGGTGACAAGCTGTTTCTGACCCTGAGAGAGATTAGCCCTGTCATTTAGCAATGTGTCATACCCTTGCGGTAAAGTTCTGATAAAGTGATGAAGCCCTACTGCTTTGCATGCGGCAACCACCTGCTCATCTGTCACTCCCTGCTTGCTATAAATAATGTTTTCCTTTATGGTGCCTTCAAAAAGCCATGTATCCTGCAATACCATACAAAACTGTTCATGGACATTCTCTCTTGGTACCTGGCTGACCGGGATGCCATCCAACAGGATTTCTCCGCCATTCAGTTCATAAAAACGCATCAACAGGTTAACCACTGTTGTTTTTCCTGCACCGGTCGGCCCCACAATGGCTATCTTCTGTCCGGCTTTAATTTGGGCTGAAAAATCATTGATAATCATTTTATCCGGGGTATATCCAAACTTCACATGACGGAATTCCACATGACCTTTCACACTGGTAAGCTTCTTTGCTTTTTGGCTCTCATCAGACAGCTCTTTTGCATCAAGGAACTCAAATACGCGCTCACTGGCGGCTGCGGTTCTCTGCAGATTCTGGAATGCCTGAGCAATTTGCGAAAGCGGTTGGGTAAACAAACGGATATACATCATAAAGGCAACAATCACACCGAAGCTGATGGTTCCGTTCATAGCCAGTGCCGCACCTACCACACAGACGGCCACATAACCGAAGTTACCGATAAACGTCATAAGCGGCATCATCAGTCCGGACATAAACTGACTCTTCCAGCCGCTGTTATACAGGCTCTCGTTCACATTCTCAAAAAACCGTCTCGCTTCTTTGCCGCCGTTATAAGCCTTCACTACATTATGACCGGAATAAACTTCTTCAACATGGCCATTGGCAATACCCAGATCTTCTTGTTGCTGAACGAAATATTTCTGTGATTTTGCCATGATAACACCCATGATAATAAATCCAAAAACACTCGCTCCGACGGCAGTCAACGCCATAATCCAGTTATTATAGAACATCATTATTGCTGAACCCACAAGCATGGTGATGGATGTAACCAGATTTCCAATGCTTTGGTTCATGGTCTGCCCGATGGTATCCACGTCATTGGTTACTCTGCTTAGGACATCACCATAGCTTACCCTGTCAAAATATTTTAATGGCAGCCTGTTGATTTTATGTGATATATCGGCACGCATATTTCTGCTGATTTTTTGTGTTATCGTTGTCATCATAAAGCTTTGAATAAAATTGAGGAACGCTGAACCTGCATAAAATACTACCAACAGAAACGCAATGCTTTTTACCACATCTAAGTTAATCGCCCCGGCAGTAGGAACGCCATCTATCAACGCAGGCAGTCCTTTCATGATCTCGTTGGTCATGTCCTTTAACTTATCCGGACCGATAATTTGCAGTGCTGTTCCGATCGCTGCCATAACAAGAGCGACAATCACCGCAGGCATATAATTTTTACAATAGGCAATCAGCTTGCCCCATGTTCCCTTAAAATCTTTTGGTGTTTCGGTAACACCCGGTCCCATCGGACCTCCAGCCACCGGCCTTTTGTTCGATCTTACTTCACTCATGATACAAGTTCCTCCTCACTTAATTGGCTTATGGCGATTTGCCTGTATACCTCGCAATTTTGCAGCAAGTCTTTGTGTCTGCCTTTGCCCACAACTCTGCCTTCGTCAAGCACGATAATCTGGTCAGCATCCATTATGGTGCCAATACGCTGTGCCACAATCATACTGGTCACGCCGGCAGTTTCTTTTTTCAGTATATTACGCAAAATCCGGTCAGTCTTATAATCAAGTGCCGAAAAGGAATCATCAAATATATAGATTTCTGGCTTACGGCAGACTGCGCGGGCAATTGCAAGCCGCTGTTTCTGCCCGCCGGAAACATTCGTACCGCCTTGGGCAATATCTGCTTCATAGCCGCCATCCATGCGCTCAACAAAGTCAGTTCCCTGTGCGATTGCGACGGCTCTCTTAATTTCTTGCTCAGAAAAACCATTGCCGCCGTTATCTCCATAAGCCACGTTGGACGAAACTGACCCCTTGAACATTACCGCTTTTTGCGGCACATAACCAATTTTATTGTGCACTGCTTCCTGTGTGTACTCCCTGATATTCACTCCGTCAATCAAGATTTCTCCCTCTGTCGCATCAAAAAAGCGCGGCACAAGATTTATCAGCGTTGATTTTCCACTGCCTGTGGAACCGATAAAAGCAATCGTTTCCCCCTGCTTTACCGTAAAGTTTACATCCTCCAACACGTAATCCGCTGCATCCGGGTATTTGAAACCCACATGCTTAAACGTAACCTCACCCTTCAAACCGGGAACTCCCTCTGTCCTGCTGCCATCAAGTATTGTAGGTTCGGTGTCCAGCACTTCATTGATTCGTTTGGCAGAAACGCTGGCACGGGGAAGCATGATGAAAATCATGACCAGCATCAAAAATGACATGACTATCTGCATCGCATAGCTGGAAAAAACCACCATATTAGAAAATAGCGTCAGTTTATCCGTCATCTGTGCCACATTAATTAAATAAGCGCCAATCCAGTAAATTGAAAGGGAAAGCCCGCTCATAATCATGGTCATGACCGGCATCATGATTGCCATAGCCCGGCCTGTATATAACTGGGTGCCGGTTAATTCCTCATTCGCTTTCTCAAACTTCTTTTCCTGATAATCCTCGGCATTATAAGCTCTTACTACCCGAAGCCCGGTCAGATTTTCACGGGTAACCCGGTTCATGTTATCCGTCAGTTCCTGCATTTTCTTAAATTTCGGCATAACAAAAATCATGATAATGCCTATCATAAGAACCAAAAGCGCAACCGCCGCACCTGTGGCAAGTGTCCATTCAAATCCCTTTCCGGCTATTTTGGTAATCGCCCAAACGGCCATAATCGGAGCTTTGATAATCAGCATTAATCCCATTGTAACCAGCATCTGAATCTGGGTAATGTCGTTCGTAGACCGGGTAATCAGACTGTCGGTCGAAAAGCGGTTGATTTCCTCCATGGAAAAGGATTCCACCTTATGGAAGAGCAGACTGCGCAGACGTTTGGAAAATGAGGCAGCAATCCGTGCGGCAAGGAAACCGACGATAACAGCGGCTGCCAGGCTGCCAAGTGTGCAGAGAAGCATTTTACCCCCGGCAAGCCAGATATCGCTCATGGCACTGCCAGGCGTCTGAACCAGCATGGTGATTTCTGACATGTAATCCGGCGATTTTAAATCCAGCCAGACCTGGGCCACCACAAAAATCAGGCTAAATACAGCCATCAGCCATTCTTTAGGGTTGAGATACTTGAAAATTCTAATCATAAAAATCCTCCTTGTTATCAGTGTTCATATTAAACGATGTTAGCTATCTAGTTTTTTTAATGCAGACCGTATAAGGTCTGCATTTTTATCTTACTGTCTTTTAATCACCAGGTTATCAATTGCCCTATTCGCAAATATCAGGCCTAGAGCGTTGGGCAACCTCAAAGAAACGCTTGGAGAGACGTACAAATTCTCTTGCATCCTCTTCCCCCATTTCGGTAAATACCTGAATTAAATGACTTCGCATTCGATCAATGTTTGCACGAATCCGTTCACGGCCATCTTCCGTAATTGTAACCAAAACAAAACGCCGGTTTGTGGTGTCAATTTCACGGTGAATCTGCCCCTTCTTTTCAAGGGTACCGAGGGCCGCAGAGATTCTGGCTGTACTGCTGTTCAGCGCTTCGCTTAATTCAGACGGTGACGCCGGTGATTCTTTCATATAGAGATATTTTAAAATAAAAATTTCACCTTTACCAGAACGATTATATTCATCCATAACTTTTCCGCGCGACATCAGTTTCTCCAATGAACCGACCAGTTCTTCTATACCGCTCAATCTATTCACCCCATTTTTCAAACAAATATTCGTGTTTATATTTAACACTGTTAATAGTGTATACTGTTCGACAAGCTTTGTCAAGAAGTTTTTTTATGCACATCTGTACTAACACCGTTAACCGGAACAAAAAAAATACGCCCTGGGCCAGGCCTGGCCGCAGGACGTTGAGATAATAACCGGATCAATTGTATTTTTCCTATTTGCAAATGCTGTTTATGCGCTCCGGAGTTATTTCACCATAATACTTCTCCATAATCTGACCTTTCTTGATCCAGGCGATACAGGGAGCATTCTCAACATCAAGGCGTTTTGCAATTCCATCTGATTTATAAATATCGATGCAGGATACCCGGATGTCGCAATGATCCTGTTCAAACTCTTTGAAAACCGGCAGCAGTTCTCTTGCCTGGGGATCAATTGCATTATAAATATACACCAGGGAAGGGTTCCCTTCATTCATAATCTGCTTATCAAAAATTTCACTTTCCGATACATATTTTTCCGCGCCGTATCCGGCAACGGCTCCATCTCCCACCGCTGTCGCTACCTGCTTTAAGTATTTGTCACGTACATCTCCAACCGCAAATACTCCGGGTATGTTTGTTTCCATCCGTTCGTTTGTTATCAGATAACCTCCCCTATTCATGTCCAGAATATCACGGAATAATTCTGTATTTGGCAGGTAACCGATAAACAGGAAACAACTGTCCACTTGAACAGGAATTTTTTCCTCTGTTTTCACATTTTTTAACACAACCCTATGCAGTCTTTCGTCTCCTTCAAAACTGTCTGCAACCGTATTCCAGATAAATTCCATTTTCGGATTTGAAAGAGCCTGCGCTTTTGCAATCTCGTTGCAGTCCATTTTGCCATTCTCATGCATAACAGATACCATAACCTTGTCTGCAAATTTGGTTAAAAATATCCCTTCTTCAATGGCTGCATCTCCGCTTCCTATTACCATAACGGTTTTACCTGTATTCGCCGCTGCATCACAGGTGGCACAGAAAGAAATCCCTTTATCATAAAGATATAATTCCTCGTTTTTGGCACCGGTCAGACGGGGTTTTCCGCCGCTTCCGATAATGACAACTTTAGCCTGGTAAATGGTACGAAATGTTTCTACCTGCTTTATATCCCCTGCCAGAGATACGGATTTTACATCAGTCAATTTAAACTCCACACCAAACTTTTTAGCCTGTTTATGAAATAATTCCATCAGTCCAAGCCCTGTCGCACCATCCGGAAAACCGGGATAGTTTTCTATTTCATTGGTATATGTAGCAAGCCCGCCTACCAGGGTTTTTTCTATGATCAAGGTTTTAAGTTTGGCTCTGCCGCAATATATTCCCGCTGTTAAGCCGGCTGCTCCGCCCCCTATAATTACAACATCATATGATTCTGTTTTCTTAGTCATTATAACCCGTTCCTTTCTGAATGCTCTTTTTTGAGCCTCCACAGCCGTTTTTCTCTTTTCCCATGACCGGGGATTCATATTTTATAGGGGCAATCAAATATGATCGCCCCATGATTATAAATCACATAAAATATTTGGCCAATAATTTGCTTCCCAGAAAAGCGCCTACAAGCAGAAATGCCCCGAAGACCCATCCGGATAAGGAAAAAGATGCAATTGCGGTAAATAACGCTCCTATATTACAGCCATTAGCCAGCCTTGCTCCATAGCCCATTAATAAACCGCCAAGAATTGCCGCCACTACCTGCCGAAGCGACTTGATCTTCTTGATCTTAAACTGTGATGCAAATAACGTTGCTGCAAAGGCTCCCAGTACAATGCCCAAATTCCGGATGGAGGCACCGTCTGCCAGAAAGCTGGTATTTAGCTCCTTCTGCATTTTTTCAGAGGCATAATATACCCAGCCGCTTGCGTCACCGCCAAGTGCTTTGTAGACCCAAGTACCCCAGTTGGCAAATGCGCTTGTCACTCCCCAGCCGCTGCCCAGGGCTGCAAAATGGGCGATTTGGAAAACGGCTAGCAAAACGGCTCCGGCCACATATGTTAAGGGTTCTTTTAGCAGCTTTTTGTAAATCGGATGATCGCCAAGCTTAATAAAAAATTGTTTCAAATTTATTCACCTGCTTTCACAGAAGTAATTTACTTCGTCTTTTCAATGACAATTTCCCACTCACCATCATCCACTTCTTCAATCTCTACGTTATGTCCCTGTTTTCTTGCCCACTCAGGAATATTCTTCATTGCACAGCTATGATCGATGGATACGGCTAAAACGTCTCCTACGGATATCTCATTCATTTTCTTCTCAGTTTTCATAAGCGGGACAGGACAAGCCTCTCCCAGACAATCTAATGTAAATTCAGCCATTTTTATATCTCCTTTATTTTTTAATTTTATTCCGCACTTCCCATTTTCTTTTCCTGCCATTTGACTGCTGCTATGTATAAAAGGACAATGATCAATCCCTGTACAACGATTGCACCAAACCAGCCAAACACATTCGGTAAAAAGATCTTCGGAGCATTTTCATTAAATCTGCTCCAGAAGTTCATATCGTGGGCACCCCAGAAAGAACCTGCTATGAAAAATACCAAAGACAGCATTTGCATGGTAAAGCCCTCTCCAACGCGCATCAAGGTTCCGGATGCGCAGCCACCGGCAATGACCATTCCGATACCAAACAGAACCGCACCGACAGCCAAGGGCAAACCGATGGGCGCTACGCCAATCATGTTGAGATTGGAATCCGCATTTGCCATGATACTGGCATACTTGATTGCCCAGAAACCAACGCTTGCAACTGCAACTGCCACCAATACGGCTCTTGTTACGGATGTGCTTCCTGTTATACATGGGTCACGGAATGCTGCCGTAAAGCAGAAACGAGAACGCTGCAGGATATACCCGAATGCAATTCCGAATCCCCAATAAACAGGCAGCTTATTGTTCCCTCCTGCCAAATAAGATCCAAAAGCAATAATCAGGATTGTGAGCAAAATTGCAAATGGAATCTGGCTCTTTTTGGGCTTTCTTGGTTTACGCACTCTTCCCCCACTTATACTTGTGTTAACCTCTGACACGTAAATCCCCCTTTCTTGAAATAGTATTTGTTAATATAATAACAAAATCACAGTTCAAATTATACCATACTTATAGAAATTCAGTTAATCAAGAATCCGATATGTCATAAGATTTACTTATAACCTATTATTTTATCACACTAGCCACATGGAATTATATTTGTTATAATGAAAGAACAAAAAAAGAACTGTTAAGTTTTTAACAGTTCAATCAACTGGTTTTGAGTTAAATTCAGAAAGGCGGGGTAACATGAACATTCATAACCTGAAAATGTTTATAAAGATAGTGGAATCCGGCAGCATCTCAAAAACTGCGGAACTGATGAATATCAGCCAGTCCGCACTAAGCCAGCAGCTGCGGGTCATGGAACAGGAATTCAGTGCACGGCTTTTCGAACGGAACTATCAGGGCGTGATTCCAACTACCATTGGTATGATTGTTTACAACCGAGCTCTTGAGATATTATCGTCCTATGACAGAATGCTCCTTGATATATCCAATGCGCAGAACCAAAATAAAGCAATACACATCCTTGCTTCTCCCTGTGTATATTCTTATGCCCTGCCATGCACTTTTTACCATGTGAAAAACAAGTACCCTGAATTTACACTTAATATGGAAATGATGTCCAGCAAAATCATAGAAGAGAAAGTATCAAAAGGCTTTGCTGATATGGGAATTATCATAGATAAGCCCAAGGATAAAAATCTATGTGCCAAAAAAGTGTTTTCTGACCGTGTTTTTCTGGTTGCAGGGGAAAAAATGAAGGTTCCTTCCCAGTTAGACTGCCAGGATCTTTATCAGTATCCTCTTCTGATGCTGGTAAAAGCCCAAAAAACAAGACAGGTACTGGATAAAATGCTGAACAAAAACGGGATCCGCATCAATCAGCTGCATATTCCTTACTCTCTTGAATCCACGGAATCCATTAAACTGTCCGCTATTAACGGCTTCGGACTTGCTTTTCTTCCATATATGGCAATCAAGAAGGAAATCTACAATAAACAGCTTCGAATCATTGAATGTCCTTGCCTGGAATTTGATAATGAATATTATTCCATAAAAAATGCAGCCAGTGTTCCTCTCAATTGTGAATCGTCAAAACTCATTAAGTACATTGAAGCAATACTAAAAGAGACTATTTGTTAGCGGAAACGGTGACTTCCCATACACCGTTAATGACTTCTTCCGTATCATAATTTAAATTATTTGCCTTACAAAAAGCTTTAATATTAGAAATTGTACAGCTATGATCCGTAACTACCATACATTCCTCACCGTTTTTTAAGGAATCAATGACCAATTTTAATCTCATAACAGGTACCGGGCACATATCACCCAAACAATCGATTTTAACCATAAACACTCCTTATGCACATTCCTATGCCTTCGCCAGCTGCTGTGCTTTAATTCTGAACAAAATGCCTGGATTTGATATTTACCGGTATACCGCCTGATAAATTCACCTTTCGTGTCTATATATCCATCTTTATCATGAGGAAATCTTTCCTTCAGTGACATTTTCAGTTTTACGTTTACCTTTAATATACATCTGTTATTGCTTCTCTTGGGGCACATTTTTTCTCTGGGCTGTCGTTTTGGCGATTCATCACTTATCTTTTTGCATTTAATGCTGTGGATATTGAGAAATTAATTATACGTTATCCGACTGTCGGGATATTGTCAAGAGGCTAAAGCTTATTGCCCAAGGAAAACAGAAATTGAAAACATTAATAAAGTTGATAACTGTACTCCAACCGACTGAAACGGCTCGATATACAAGGCTGGAGCAGGATTCAATCAAATCCCGCTCCAACCTTGACCCGGTACCAAATGAAGAAAGCTACGGATCATTCCATCTCCACAATGATTTTCCGAACCAAAGCAGCATGTTTATCCGCGTAATGAAACGCTTCGTTTACTTCTGATAATGGATATTTCCTTGTGACAAAGTCCTCCACAGGAAGCTTCCCAGCCTTTAAGTATTCGATAACCGGTAAAAACCGGTTTGTCTGGTGTCTGGAACCTAAAACAGTCAGCTCTTTCGCCGCCAGCTTCACGGGAGCAATCTCCGATGGCTTTGTATTGAAGCTCATCTCCACGATCCTGCCGGCCGCACCAGCCGCATCGATGGCCTGCTCAAAACTGGAAACCGTGCAGACTGCATCGACCACTACATTGGCACCATATCCGTCCGTAATATTCTTTACTTCCTCTATCACGTCCTGTTTCTTTGCATTCAGGCAGACATCTGCCCCCAGCCCCCTTGCAAAATCTAGCTTTTCGTCAAATATATCTGAAATGATTACCTTGGCGCCAAGCAGCTTTGCATTGACCAAAATGGTAAGGCCAATGGTCCCCGCTCCCATGATAAACACCGTGTCTCCTGCTTCCACACCGCCGCGCAGACAGGCTTGCGCTCCTATGGTGAAGGGCTCTATGAGCACTGCATGCTCATACGGAATTTCACTTGGTATCAGAAAGGAGTTTTCCTCCGGCAATACGAAATATTCCTGTGCCGCTCCGTCTATATGGGCTCCCATCACCTTTAAATTGTGGCAGGCGTTGTGCCTGCCCTTTTTACAGGCGTAGCAGGTACCGCAGTACCGAATCGGCTCTGCGGCGATGTGATCACCTGGCTTCACCTTCGTGACGGCACTCCCCACCTCTAACACTTCTCCGACGGCCTCATGCCCCCAGACCAGGGGATATACGGCAAATGCGTTGGTCCCGTGCAGGATGTGCATGTCACTTCCGCATATTCCCACACATTTTACCTTCATCTTTACATCCGTGGGATTCATGATTTGCGGCTCGCTTCGGTCCGCCAAAGCTAAGGCTCCCGGCTTTTCTATTAAACTTACCTTCATGACATCATCCTCCCAACCAATGAAGTGGCACTTCTATCAGGGCCGGACAAAGCGACAATACCAGCAGAAGGGCACACTGCGCAATAAAATAGGGCATTGTCGGCGGTATGATCTCCTCCATAGTCACCTTACCCGTGGCACATGCCACATTCAGCACCGGCCCTACCGGCGGAGAGGTGAGGCCCAGTACATTTGCCAGACAGAAAAGCACTCCGAACGCGACCGGATCCAGGCCTGCCTCAATCACCAGCGGCAAAAAGATAGGTGTGAGAATAAGAATACATGGTACCACATCCATAGCCAGTCCTACGACAATCACGATCAGCATCAACGTAAAATTCAGTAGAATCGGATGTGCTACCAGTCCTGAAAGCCCCTCTGTCATCATCTCCGGTATATGTGCCACCGTCATGGTATAAGCGGCCAACTGAGCTGTAGCTGCCAAAAACATGACGACCGCAGACATTTTTGCACTGGATACCATGGCTGAAATAAAATCCTTAAATTTGAGCTCCTTATACACAAAAGCGCCTACAATGAGAGCATAGACCACAGCGATTACGCCTGCCTCGGTAGCGGTAAACACTCCGCCCCTAAGGCCGAAGAGTATGATCCCGGGAAGCAGGAGCGCCCAAAGCCCGGAGGTAAATGTCCTTACGATCTCCTTGAAGGTCATCTTCGGTATACCGTCCACCGGCGGGCAGTCCTTTCGGGAAATGAAAAACCAGCAGGCAGACATCAGTACCGTCAAATAGATAGCAGGAGCGATACCTCCCATGAACATAGATTTCACTGATACCTTCGCCGATATCGCATAGATGATAAACGGGATTGAAGGCGGCATGATGGGAGCCACCAGATTCGCGCTGGCCACCAGTGCGGCTGATTTCGCCCGGTCATAACCGGATTTCGCCATCATCGGAATGAGAATCGCTCCAAGCGCCGCAGTAGAAGCCACCGCGGAGCCGACTAAGGCAGCAAATAAAAGGCATGCCAGAATCGTCACATAGCCAAGACCGCCTGGAATCCGTCCGACGAAAATATTACAGAATTTGATAATGCGGTCCGTCAGACCGCCCCGATTCATTAACTCGCCTGCTACTACAAAGAAAGGCAGAGCCATCATGGTCACGCTGTCCGTTCCGCGCATGAGCTGCTGTGCATAAAGCAGAGGCTTTGCATTTCCACCGCCGAGAAGCAGATAACCGGTGCCTGCAGCGCATAAAATAAGGGAAAACGATATGGGCAGCCCAAAAGCAAGGGCTATGAGCAATATTGCAAAAAATACTACTATGATAGTAATTTTGGCAGAGCCAAAAAGTGCGAGTCCTGCAAACATCCTAAGCCTCCTTTGCGGTTTGTTCCGCTTCGTCTTCGTCGTGGGGCATGAGCAGCTCCGTAAGTGTAGCGTTCGTAAACACTGCCTTATATATATTTACCACTGACAAAATCATGATGGATATTCCCATGATCAGCCCCGGCAGATACATGATCCACATGGGTGTGCCTGTAGCAACCAGCTTGTCCGCCTTCATCAGCCACATATAATCAAAGGTGCCTCTGGCTACAATGTACATGAGCCAGAAGATGATGACCTGCAATACTACAAATACAGCCTTTGCAGCGTGCTCTGGCAGACGCACCAGAAGGCTCTCGATGAGCAGATGCTTATTATCCCGCATTGCCAGGATCGAACCCATATATACGAGATAAATAAAACAAAGTCTGGCTATCTCCTCCGTCAGAGCCGAACCCATATGAAACTGACGCAGGACAACATTTAAAAAAACCAATACTATCATGATTGCAAGGCATACAGAAATCAGTACCTCTATGCCCTTAAATATGGCATCGATCGTTTTTTTCAATTCCGCCACCTCCTACTTTACTGCCTGGATCTTTTTTACCAAATCCTCCGCCCAGTCATTTTCAGAGTAGAGCTTGTCATAGACAGGTTTGATTTTTTCTATTATTTTTGCCTGATTCTCCGGGGTGAGTGGCGTCACGGTCACGCCGGCCGCCTTTAAGGTCTCCCGGTCTTCGTCTACACTCTTGATGTATTCGTCCCAAGCCCATGCGGAGGCTTCCTTTGATGCTTCCTTTATGATGTTTTGCTGATTTTCACTTAAGCCGTCTAAGCAATCGGCGCTTATGACGATTTGAAGTGTGGCTATGATATGGTTCGTCTCATAGACCCATTTTTGTACCTCTTCAAACTTCTGGCTGAGTATAGTCACCATTCCGTTGTCCTGACCATCCACTACGCCGGTCTCCAAAGCCGAATATAAGTCTCCGAGGGGAATCGTCTGTGAGCTGGCCCCCAGATTTTCCGCTATGCCGATATGTATAGGATTGTTCGGCATACGGAGCTTCAAGCCGTTGAAATCCTCCACTGTTTCCAGCTTTTTGCTGGAGCTGAACGTACGCGCTGAGTTTGGTCCCCAGCCCAGCAAATAGGTGGTAGGAAATTTTTCATGAAACTCTGCGGCCACCTCATTGCCGATTTCGCCCGTCCATACAGATTTTGCGTGGTTCAAATCCCGGTAAAGGAAGGGCCAGTCCGCAATCAGCATTTTTGTATATTCCTGATTCATAACGGTACCAACCACTGCCATATCGATGGTTCCTGATCGCACACCGCTCCATAAATCCGCTTCGTTGCCAAGAAGTCCATTGTGGGAAATATTTACGGTGATCTTTCCGCCCGATTTCTCTTCTACCTGTTTTTTAAAAACCTCGTCCATCGCCCGCGCCATGGGATGTGTCTCTGCCCATGTGTCGCCCAAGGTAATGCTCACTTCCTTGTCATCCGTGCCCCCTGCCGCTGTTTTGCTTTCTGCAGACTTGCTCTCCGCGGATTGACTGCCACTGCATGCTGTCAAAACCGCTCCCAAAATACAAGCTGTCATCATACCCAAAATCCAGTTCTTTTTCCTCATATGATTCCCCTTTCATGTAATATGGTAATATTTTACATTAATATATTACGCTTAATATATTAACTGTTGCAAGTGTTAATTTTTACAATTATTTTACACACTTCTTGTGCATGTTTAATATATTTTTTCATATTATTTCATGCTAATATTTAAAATTAAGGGAATCTATAAGAAAATCTACATACAAAAGGAGAAATGAAATGGCTAACCGCACCCGCACTACGGAAAAATCAGCAGCAAACATAGCCTATGATTTTCTGCGAGACAGTATCATAGGCATGAAGCTAAAGCCCGGCCAGCCCCTAAATCTTGAGGAGCTTTCCGAGCATTTAAAGGTAAGCAGATCCCCCCTTCGGGATGCTGTGATCCGCCTGGAAAATGAGGGACTGATCACCTCCATGCCCCATAAGGGCACTCTGGTCTCAAAAATAAACTTAAAGCAGGCCAATGAAGAATGCTTCCTCCGTATCACTGTTGAAGAGGAAATCTATTCCCTGTTTTCGGATTTATGCAATGCAGATGATATTTCCAAGCTCAAAGCATATATTAAAATCCAGGAAAAGGGATCAATGGATGAAGATGTACGAATTTTCTTAAAGCAGGATGACGAATTTCACAAATACCTCTATCTGCGTACGGATAAAGAGTTTTCCTTCAATCTTTTACAAAATAACATCGGTCATTACAACCGGCTTCGCCTGCTCACCTGCACGGAAAACCGGGTGGTGAGCAGTTCTATCCTGGAGCACAAGGCCATGGTTGAGCTCTTTCAGAAAAAAGACAAAGCCGCACTAAAAAAAGCCGTCCGTGAGCATGTAATGAAGGTGGACAGCGATAAGCAGGAATTAAAATCAAAATATCCCGAGCTTTTTGAGGGAGAAAACAAGACAAATGAGCTTGCAGAAAATATATTTACGAGAGATTTTTTGTCGCAATTGAAATAGGGCGGCTTTAGAGGTCTTATTTTTACTATCGTATCCTTTACATGGGCAGGTTTTGTAACTACCTTCGCTTCCATTATGCTGCTTTCGCTATTCTGGAAGCGGACAAACCGGGCCGGAGCGGCGGCCGGCATATGTTATAATTGTCCCAGACGGTACAGTGCCAGTGCATAGATCTTTGCATTGGCCATCAAGTCATCCACGCTCATCCACTCATTGGGATTGTGGCTGATGCCTTTCTGGCCCGGGAAACTTGGTCCAAAGGGGACAATTCCCGGCATGGCCTTGGCATAAGTGCCGCCTGTTGTGGTTACAGGGGTACCGTCCATCCCTGTGACCAGTTCATAGCTCTCCTGCATGGCCTTAACCATGGGTGTGTCCTTTGGGAATACTACCGGATCAAAGTTCTGTATGAGTTCGGCCTTAAGCCCCTCTGCCCCGGCCTTACCGCAGATGCGCTTCATGATTTCATCTATGGTGACGCCTCCCGGATAGCTTAACGTCACATCAAAGGCTGCCTGCCTCCGGCCGCAGAGACTGTCAGGAACCACACTCAGCTTATATCCGCGCATCTCCATCATGCCATATTCCTTGTGGCAGAAGTCAATCCCCAACCGGTCGCCTGTATTCCTGGCTCCAATAAAATATTTGTTTACAAAGTCAAAAAATGTCTCCAACTGTTCAAGACTGCCTGTAATCCGTACCATAGCCCTGCCCCGCTCGCTGAACACTACCGGGTACTTGCAGTCCGGTGTGAATCCATAGAGGGGAGGCCTCTCCTTTGAGAGATAATACTTCAGATCCTCAAATCCGGATTCTTCATCACATCCGAAGATAATGCGCACCGGATTCTTAAGAATTAGTCCGGCCTCTTTAATGGCGGCCAGTCCAAAGAGGCATGCCATGACTGGTCCTTTATTGTCCAGCACTCCCCTGCTGTAGATGAACCCGTTCTCCATATAGCCGCTGAAAGGCGGGTGTTTCCAGCCTTCTCCCGACGGAACTACATCCACATGACCGATGGCACAGACATAGTCTTCTCCCATTCCATACTGGGCATATCCGATATAATGATCCAGGTTCACGGTATCAAATCCCAGCTGTCCGCTGATATCCAGGGCAAATTCCAGTGCGCACTTCACACCAGTGCCAAAGGGAGCCCCCACATAAGCCTCCCCTTCCACACTGTCAATGCGCACCAGCTCCAGGACACTGCTGATGAACCGGTCCTTTAACCGGTCCACGCAGTCAAGTATCTTCTTATCTGATTCATTTTCAATCTTTCCATATCCCATATCTTATTCCTCTATGGGCGCCATGCGCGTCTTCATGTAAGTTTCCATCCATTCTTCAGAGGCTTTTTCATAAGTGCAGCGGCCGTCCTCCCCGCGGGTTACCAGGTAAACCGTAGGTTCCAGCTCCTCCGTGACCACTGCAAATGAAAATCCCTCTATATTTGTGGCAGCCCCCCACTCTCCCTTAGGATTCATGGCAATAAGGGATATGTCACCAGCTTCGCCCCGGCGTTCCCGAAGTTCTCCATCCAGACGGTTCACCGCTGTCTCACAGGCTTCCTGAGGATGCATTCCCTCTCCCATAAGGCGGACGATCTCATAAGAAATACAGCCTTTCATCAGATCCTCTCCTAAGCCGGTGGCACTGGCGGCTCCTTTCTTGCTGTCGGCATAGAAGCCGGAACCGGATATGGGAGAATCACCTACTCTGCCTTTTTTCTTCATGAACAGGCCGCTGGTTGAGGTGGCTGCCGTCATCTTGCCCTTTCCATCCAGGCAGACCATACCCACGGTATCATGACCGGAATAAGGCTTAAGCTCCTTAGTGGCCGCCTGGGCCGCCATCTCTTTTATCCGCTTCCTGTAATGTGCCTTTGCCCGGTCTGTCAGCATATTTTTGCGCTCAAAGCCTTCCTTGTGGGCGAATTTTTCGGCTCCCTCAGCCACCAGCATGCTGTTGACTTTCTCCTGGCTCAGACGCCTGGCAACCGACACCGGATTGGCAAAGTCCCTGATGGCAGCCACCGCTCCTATATCCAGTGTGCTGCCGTCCATATAGGCCGCGTCCATTTCCACTTCCATTTCCTCGTTAGGCAGTCCGCCATAGCCCACGGATTTATAGTAAGGGAAGTCCTCTACCAGACAGATGGCTGCCTCAATGGCATCTCCCGCGTCAACCCTTTCTTTCAGCATCTCAGCTCCCTTTGTAATCCCTTCTACGGCCATACGCCAGGTTGCTATCATACCCCACATTGCAAAGGCCTCCTTTTATTTAAAACAGAATTCATGGATCAGCTCTGAAGTGTCCGCACCGTCAGCCAGCGCCCTGGCCAGTGCACACATATTCCTTAATGCGTCATTAAGGCCCAGACCGCCCTTTTTCGGCGTTTCCACAATCGCTACTTTATCCTTATAAGCTGCAATGGTATCTGCATTCTCCACAGACATGGCTGCAAATGCCTTTGCTCCGGTGGTAGCGTTGATATCACAAGCAACTTTGGCGCACATCTGTGCGTAATCCGCATAGTTAAAGGCCGGTCCGCACATTACCACATCCGGCTGCAGCTTGTTCACCATGGCACAAAGCTTGCGGCTTACCTCTTCCGGATCGGCAAGGTATGTACCGTTGCCGCAGCACAGGCAGGCCATGACGTGTCCGTCCACCTGCTTTAAGAAAGGTTCCATCATGATTGCCGGGCCAATGGGCTCCTTTTTCCCTGTAAGGGGAACCATGGTGTCGTCCTTGGTCCCAAGTCCTGACTGAATCTGGTCGTATATCATAATAAGTTTCATCACAGTTTCCCTCATTTTACAGATCATCAAAAGAAAGATCGTTAAGATCAATATCGTCATCATCGGATTTCTCCGCCGCCTTGGTCTCTTCTTCCATGTACTGTTTATCCATCATTTTGATAAACGGCATATAGATGAATACCCCCAGCACAAGAAGAAGCATCTGAAGCACGGCTCCCTGCCAGCCGGTTGCCAGGAATCCGGAGAGGATAACAGGCATGGTCCACGGGATTGCTACACCAGAGCACAGAGGAACCAGGCCGATGCTCATGCAGAAGTAGGAAATCACAATGTTGATGGTGGGCACCAGCATGAAAGGAATGAGTATCATTGGGTTCAGTAAGATGGGAAGGCCGAACACAATGGGTTCATTGATACCGAACAAACCAGGGATAAATGCCAGTTTACCTAACTCTTTGATACGCTTGGAGCGGCAGAAAAAAAGCATTGCGATTAACAGCGACAAGGTGGAGCCGCATCCGCCGAAAGTGGCGAACAGATCCTGAAACTGCTGGGATATAATATTAGGCAGCGGCTGACCTGCCTGGAATGCAGCCAGATTCTCGGCAGACAGGGTCTGAAGGATGGGATTGAATACCGCGCCCACCACGGAACCGCCGTTTACTCCGAAGAACCAGAAGAGATGGAGAAAGATATAAGCGATTACCATAGCCGGTAGGGTGTTGCCCAGCTTAAGGAGAGGAGTCTGCAGGATCGTGAACACAAAGTTAAATGCGTTGTCATATGGGGTCATGGCAAAAACAATGTTTATAATGAAGAACACCAGCACGGAAATTCCGGCAGGAATCAGGGCAGAGAAGGACTTTGCCACTGTAGGTGGTACACCGTCAGGCATCTTGATGATCCACCCCTTTTTATTGACCCATGCATAGATGTGCACAGACAGGAACGCCACAATAATTCCTACGAAGATTCCCTTGGAACCCACCCAGCCCAGCGGAATGCCGGACACAGCAGTATCATTTACCAGGATCTTATAAGGCATGATTAAGAACCAGCATACCAGTGATACGGCAGCGCCGAACAGTTTATCTACCTTCATCTGTTCGGAAAAAGAATAGCCGATTCCAATTACTGCCAGCATTGCCATGATTGAGAACGTAGCATCGGTTGGCTTGGCGAAGTAGGCATCCCAGTGTTCCCCAAAGAACCTTGCCCAGAAATTAGTCCACCCAGGAATCGGGAAATTGGCAATGAGCAGGAAAAAGGAACCCACGATTAACAGCGGCATGGACAGCAGGAAGCCGTCACGAATTGAAATGAGATACTTGTTCTTTCCGATTCTCTCTGCCAAAGGCATGAGTATTGACTCTAATTTACTTAACATATTGTATTCCCCCGTTTTTATTTGTTTTTGCTATTATGGAAGTTCTGCTTTTATAGCCTTATTTGGAAGCTTTTAAAAGTTTGATTGCTGATTTAAGGACCTTCTCACCGTTCATCATACCGTAATCGGTCTGGTCTATGACCTGGATCGGGATTCCTTTGCTTCCGAACTTTTCCACAATCTCACCGTAACGGTATTTGACCTGGGGTCCCAAAAGGATCACATCCGGATGCTTTTCATCGATGATCTGTCCGATCTTGCCATCCGGGAAAGCCTCCACTTCAATGGGAAGGTTATGCTCGTTGGCTACGCTCTGCATCTTGCTTGCCAGCATACTGGTTGACATTCCTGCACTGCAGAATAAATACACTCGTTTCATTGTAAAATCCTCCTTACTATTTGCATTTTTTTATTTCCATCATTTACTCCCCACCTTCTCTTCCAGCTCTGATATCCTCTCATAGCTGGCGATCATCTCCTCTGCGATGATTTTGAATCCTTCCGCGCTCATAAGCTGGTCTTCCGCATGGATCAGAATCAGGGAACTGCCCACCGGCTCACCCTGGGCCTCTTTCTGGATCAGTTCAAAGTGAGCCTCATGTCCTGCCAGGAACATCTCCTGACCGGCTTTCATGCATTCCCAGGCACCGCCAAAATCCCCATGCTTTGCTTTCTTAATCGCCTCAATGTAGCTGGACCTTGCACCGCCTACATTGGATATGATTTTAAAGCAAATCGTCTCTAAACCCTCTAACATATTGCTGCCTCCTGAATGCATTAATGAAATGTAAAATGCAGCAAAACCGTTTGTTTGCTGCATCTTAACTTAAGCTGCCTTAATTAATTATAATTATAAGGCTCTTATTCACTTTTTTCCTTAAAGGAATTTCCTAGCTCTTAGGAAATTCACTCCATGATCCGGTCGATAAACTCTTCATATCCGCAGGGAGCCGCCAATTTTGCCAGTTCCTCAGGCTGATTCACTATGTTGGATATCCAGTCAAAAAAGATTTTAATCATCCTGGCGTCCCCTTTATTGATGGCAAACAGCATCACAAGCCGCACCTCAAAGGCACCCCATTTCACAGGATTCTTAAGCTGGGCCACCGCAATGGTGGAATTACTGACAAAGGCTCCGAACGCATGGGGAATCGCAAATGTATTCACAAAGGAGGTGGGGGACATCTGCTCCCTCTTTAATACCACATCTGTAAATTCCGGCTCCACAACCCCCTCCTGCACCAGACCTGCGCACAGCATGCGGATGATTTCCTCCGGGCATGTGCAGTTCACTTCTGTGTGGTAGTGCTCCCGGCGGATTAAGCTGCCGATATGGGAGGAAAATTCCAGCCGGAATCCTTTCTTATCCAGCCGGTTGATGGCCTGGAGAATCCTGGACTCTGTCTCGGAATCCACGAATAAGTTAATGGAGACGGTCTCCACATTCAGCCCATGTTCCAGTGGAAATGTACTGAGCAGCAGATCCGGATCCAGAGAAGATACTACCTCTTCTTCAAAATAACCAAAGACCTTTACCACTTCCATCCTCTCACGAAACATATCGGAAATTTTCTTTACGCACATATCAGAAAAAGACTGGTTATGGGGCAGGATCATTACGGCATGATACTTTCTTTCTGTTTTCATACGCTCACTGGCAGCTCCTAAATGTAGGGCGATATAGCAGCTTTCTGCATCGGATATGGAAGTCTTAAGCCTTTCTTCCAGAAATTCCACCACGTAGATGCCCATCTCAAAGACCAGAGGGTATTTGCGCTTGATCTCTTCCACAAACACATCCTCCATCCGGACCTGGTTCCTGACACGCTCAACCAGTCCGTGGATATGCATCTTAAGACCGGCGATAAGGTCCTCATCCTGACGGAAATCCAGCCCGAACAGAGTGTGTATCTGCTCCAGGGCCTCGCCTACCAGTTTCCTGGTACTCAGCCACCTGCCGCCGAAATTCACGTAATCGTCGGTATAATTGGAGGCCTTTCTCCCCATGACGACCAGGGCGAACATACCTACTTCTCCTTCATGGATCTTTATGTGCAGGCGTTTGGAAATGCGGTCAAAGAAGTCCTTGGAAATCTGGTACTCGATGGTATCCTCCAACCCCTGCATCCCCTCTTCCATACTGATGTAGTTGGCGCAGTTCATCCTCTCAATGCTGGTACCAGCGTGCAGAATAAGCATGGGAAACATAGATTCATGTATGGAATAATCATATTCCTTCAGTACATCCACGAATATGTCCTTTACCTCGATTAAGTTGAAGCTTTTGTATAAATTGGCCAGCATATTTAAGTTAAGAAAATTCTCCTGTACCTCAGCCATCAGCAGATCCCTGTAAAACCGCCGTTTTCCGGCCTCATCCCCCTTTAAGGATATGCATTCCTTATTGCGGACCAGCCTTAAACCAGGATAGGGTTCCAGCATCTTCCGTATACGCTTTAAGTCATTGTCAATGGAGGCTCCGCTGACATAGATCTGGCTCTGGAGAAGGGTAAGGTTCAGTTCCTTAACTTCGAATAACAGCTTCTGAATCATGTATGCGCAGCGGGCACCTGGAGTCTGGGGAATATCCCCTCCCCGGGATTCTTTCGGTGGCAAAGGCGATAGTCTGGCCTTTTCACAGATGCGGTAGCCCCGCCGCACATTAGACTCTATGGGAGGCGGGGTCATGTGTCTGTTGATGGATTCTACATCGGAACGTATGGTACGGTCCGACACCTGCAGAAGAACGGCCAGGCGCCGGCTGGTTATCCAGTCTTCCCGCTCTGATAATATGGCAAGCAGCTGCTCCTGTCTTTGATTCTGCATGTCTAAATACTCCTTTTCTTGCTGTGTTCTTCTGCAAAATCCCCTGTTTAGAGGATGCAGAATTTAAACACCGTCCATGGTTTTGCGTAATCTATCAGAACGTGTTCATACTCAGGAAGATGACCGATCACGTTCTTGCGGCCGTCATTTGGCATGTCTTTGGTGATAATTTGCAGTTCTCCCTTATATTTAGGATAACCGTCATTTAAGATGACCACATCGCCGGGCTTTAAGTCCCTGGTATTGGCAGCAGGAATAGACCGGTCCGCAAATGTGATTCTGGGGCCGGAGGAACGGATCATATAGTCACTCAAATCACCCCGTACCACATGATGGAACTCATAATTTAAGATCTGGTTCTCAGTCTGAGTCAGTTCTTTCTCCATCTGGATACCAAAGGTCAGGATGCTTGAATTAAGGTCTGCACAAGCCTTAAGTTCCTCATCAGTGGCATAGGCATTGGCGATAAGCACGTCATCTACCATGCCGGTGGCAAACAGATGACGTACCTGAAAATCAAGGGGAAGGCCACGATGCAGCTCCAGCGTACACAGTCCCTCATTCACGGGCCATGGGCCGTATGCTCCGGGCGCATTGCTGGACACAAAGGCAGCAACCTTAAGCCCCAGTGATCTCATCTTATCATTGCAGGCATTAAAATGTTCAAGGCCTAATCCCGTATACTTCTGCGGATAAAAATTGTGGCAGGTAATCAGCTTGTCACGGTCCGGATGGTGGTCTATGACATTCTCCACATATGCCAGCTTGGTGCTGGCATTGAGCTCTACTTTAAGCCCCTGGGGATTGTAAGTCATAAGGCTTTCTTTCATGCCGTCAAAGCCTTCGTCCAGACGGATGCCATCCACATGCATTTCCTGAAATATGGATAAGTTCTCGTAGGAGATTCCCAGCCGGGAGAATACGGCAGGGCTCACATCCGGTATGATCTCCATACCGCAGGCATGAGCTTCATCCGCCAGTCTCCGGAAACGGCTGATCACCTCTTCCCTGCTCTCCTCCACGCTTAAGAGGCAGGTAAAGATTCTCTTATACCCCAATCTCCCTGCCTTTTTGATATATTCCATGTCCTTTTCTTCGGTAGAATGTTCCGGATAAACGGAAATGCCCAATCTTGCCATATGATTAACCCCTCTCTTATATTTGACCGGTCGGTACTTACGTGCCCGATGGTTCTTTGACATTAACTATAGTCCGTCAAGAAAGAGTTTGGAGGTAAATCTGTTTCCTAATTGCTAGGAAATAATCTTGGTTCTGCTACAAATTGGTCCGAAGAAACTCCTTAAGGAAACCGAATGCCTTGTTCTCATCCGGCCCCTCTACGATAAGCTCCAGGCATTCTCCCTGGCGTGCACCCATGCCAATAAGTGAGAGCACATTCTTGCAGTCCGCTGTGCCTTTCCTGCTCTTAAGGGTTATACGGCTCTCATATTCCGCTGCCGCCCTGCTCAGCCTCATAGCATTGATGGCATGAAGCCCCTGCTTGTCCGATACTATGTATTCATAACTTATCATCTCATCATCACCTTTTTTCCATTCATGCAAAAACACCTCAGGCAAATAATAGCATCTTTGATTCTATTATACCAAAAAAGCCGGCATCTTGCCGACTTTTTTGAAAGTCTGAGTCATCTATGTAAAAGGGAGACAAGCAGTGTCGTTACATATTCATGACAAACTCCCGAGTCGCCTTGTTAACACACTGGAAGATATGGTTCGATTTTCAACTTACCTTGATAGATAACGTTTACGAAAATCTTTCCTTTCCCCACCAATCCGGAATAAGTTCTTTTAGTTTAACCGCTTTTTTTGTTTCAAGATCAAGTAAAATTTTAATCTCGCCGCTTTCACGGTCTAACTGCATCATATATTCTCTGCAGGCACCACAGGGGGACCCAACTTTACCATCGGGCATGACTGCTACGACTTTATCTATTTGACTTTCTCCATTTGTAATCATGTTAGCAATCGCATTTCTCTCCGCACACATTCCCAGGGTACTTGCGGTGTCAATGCAAACACCAACATAAATATTACCTTTTTTAGTTAAAATTGCTGCGGCAACACCGCCGGCTTCTATGAATGGAGAAATCTCCCTTCCATTTTGAACCCTTCTCGCTTTCTGATACATTTCTTCCCAAATGTCCATAATCCTATCACTCCTTTAAGCCCAAACTGCCACCGGGCTAATTTTAAAATCTTGAATACAGCATTTTATTACGCCGGTTTCCTTTTATCGTTTTGAGTAATAAAACACAGCAATTCCATCACTAATAGTGTATTTGTCTAGATGAAGCTGTATCATTGGATTGTTTCCCAAAAACAGCGGACGGCCCTTTCCAAGTATCGTCGGAATAATACCCACAATATATTCGTCAATAGCATTGGCCTTAACAAAGTGATCTACCAGACCGCCGCCGCCAAACAGGAATATATTTTTACCACTGTCCTTTTCTTTTTCAAATATGCTGACAATATCGCCTCGGATAAAACGGATATTACCCTCATCTTCTTTCTCTTCACTTGTAGCTACATAAACCGTTTTTGTTGAATACTCTTTAGCAAAACCCTGATCATAGCAGTTTTTGCCCATAACGACCATATCAATACCCGCAAGAAACTCTTCAAACTCACTTTTTTCGGCTGTATCAATAGAGGTATCGCCTTGTCCAACAATCCAATCAAAGCCTCCGTTTTCATCAGCAATATATCCGTCAATGCTGATGGCTAAGTTCATAATAATTTTTCCATTCATTGTATCTACTCCTTTTGCATCGTGTGTTGGCGTGGTGGGTACAGAACCGGGTCTAGCCACAGGAAGACAGCAATATAATCCTGTAAATATTATTCTTCACTTCCATTTATATAGTCTGCCATAAAATTTAGTACTTCCGTGAAAACAGCTTTTTTATCCTCGGAAAATGCATTCTCTACTGCATTCAGTACAGAGTCCGTTTTTGTACTTTGGCTGCCTTCCTTTACTTTATCGGATAATGAGATGTAAAAGAACCGCTTATCTTGTGTAGACTGGACTTTTTGAATAAGCCCCAGCTCTTCCAACTCATTTACCTTTTGAGTCACGGCAGGACGGGAAAGTCCTAATTTTTCTGCCAGTTCGCTGACCGTCGTTCTTTCGCTGTGTCCAATGATAAACAAATGCAGAATATTGATATAACTGGTTTCTTTGCCCCAATCGCTATTTTTCATTTCGTTATATTGATCCATATCGATAGCCCGCATGAATCGCTCAAATGCTTCTTTCACAGAATGCCTCCAGTTATAATAGTTTCAAATACAAAACTATTATATCACCAATAAAGAAAACCATCAAGTAGTTTCGTTTTTGAAACTATTTAATGGTTTATGCTAATGCCACTTAACTTCTTTATCTTGTAATAACGCCTTGCCTTTTTATTTATGTTGCCAATCAGCGGGATAAGTCACATAGATAAATCTTGCCTTTCCTTCCACTGAGAACTGAATACTTGAGCCACTTGGAATCAAAATCAATTCTCCTGCATTGGCAGTTATACGACGGCCATCTATGATAATCGTTAGAGTTCCTTCAATGATATAATCAATTTCATCATACCCTAAAGTCCAATCAAAGGTAGTATCTTCCATTACCATTAGTCCACAACCCAGTCTGGGACTTTCAGTAAGTGAAACTAAATCCTTCGTATAGACTTTATGATTAGGATTGCCTGTGTCCAACCGATCTTCTTCATTTACAGAAAACAATGGCAGCGAAATGGACATTACACCACTAGAGTCAACATGCCTCTTTGAAGAATCATTTAACTTATTGCTGTATTCTTCCATTATAATACTACGAACTAGCTTTTCAATTTCTGATCTGTCTATATTCAACATCTTACCTCCATCCGTACATAAATCTCTATCGTATTCGCTTTATTCAATCCTAAATACACGTTTAGATAAAAATATGGCAACAAAAATAGCAGAAATACCACCGACTAGCTTGCCAATAATCATTGGAGTAATTAACTCTGGGGCAACACCGGCTGTAAATCCTAAATGGTCACCAAATGTAAAAGATGCTGAAACTGCAAAAGCGATATTAATCACCTTTCCACGTTTATCCATATCTTTTACCGTTTGGAACATGGCAATATTGTTTGCAAGAGATGCAATAAGACCTGCTGCTGCAATATCATTCATTCCTAACAGATGGCCTAGTTTCATCAATGGTTTCTTGAATATCTTTGTGATCAAGAACACCAATCCATAAGCACCAGCTAAAGTAATGGCAATACCACCAACTGTTTGGAATCCGACTTCAAGTGTATCTTGATTTTCAAATACTTTGATACCTAATAGTAAGTCTAACCCTCCAATTGCCAACCCAATGGCTCCAACAGCCACTATGATTTTCCCAAATACATTGAACCCTTTAATCATTCCTTCAGGGATTTTAAATAGTCCAATTGAAATTAAAATCGCCACAACTATGATTGGTATTAAATTCATAAAGACTTTAATGATTGGCATACCCATCATGATTCCTGAAACTAATGCTCCAATTGGAATTGTCACAATCCCACATAATACTCCTTGTGCCAGATACTTTGTATCTTCGTTACTGATAAGACCCAATCCAACCGGGATTGTAAATACAAGTGTTGCTCCCATCATGGCACCTAAAATACCACCTGAGAAAAGTACAATTGAAGGGTCAGAAGTCATTTGTTGTGCTAAGAAAAACCCACCCATATCATTTGCTAATAGAGTTCCTGCAAACATTGCCGGATCTGCTCCTAACAATTTATATAAAGGAACAATGATAGGACTTAGCCAATCTGATAACTTCGGTGCTAAAACGATGATACCAGCCATTGAAAGTGCTAAGGAACCCATTGCCAGTATACCTTCTTCAAATTGTTTACCTAAACCGGTTTTATTGCCCAGGGAACGGTCGATTGCACCTATGACCATTATAATTACCATAAGCCAAATTATGATTTCATTTATACTCATACATTTCACTCCATTCAGTTTTTATCATTCCTTTGGATAGTCCACAGTGTCTATAATACCGACAATAACCATATCAACAGGAATACTTTTACCATCAAAAGATAGACGACCAGAGCTGCCGGTCGTAATCAGTACAGATTCTCCAATGCCCGCGCCTACATGATCAACTGCAACAACCAGAGCAGGATCAGCCTCATGTTCGTTTCGTTGTTTTTCAATAAGCATGAACTTTAAACCATTTAACTTTTCATCCTTGCGAGTAGCCCATAAGCTGCCAACAACTTTGCCAATGAACATAGCATGCTCCTTTCTATACGATCTCAACACCTAAATCACGCAAATAATCCCTGGCCAATGCTGTAACAATGATGTTCTTATCTGTTTCAAAGATGTCTCCTGCATGTAAGTTCAGTTTTCGCACTTTTGCTATGGTAAGAAGCTCTTTCCTATCACTTTCATGAGTTATATCTTTTACTTCCTGATTGATTGTTTCATTAATCGTTTCAAAATGCTTTAACGGAAGTATAGATGCACCATATCTTACCAATTGGTTTTTATAATTCTCAAGGACTTGCAGCAATGCTCGTGGGGCAAAATTCTGACTTGCATGAAGTTCCATTCCTTCTTCTAAAAAAAAGACTTTTTTCTTATTTAATAAATGTTGAAAAATAATTACTTCATCTTCTGTTTGAGGAAGTCCCAGTGCAATTCGATTCATATTTAAAATAGCAAGTTCAGTAACGATTACTATATCCGTATCAGATTTATCTTTTCCTGACGCTATTTTATAGCCTCTATTTTCATAGTAAGTCCGAATACTTGAATATTCTTTCCCTAAAAATGCAACGTTTTTTCTATTTTCTTCCTTCTGCAAACGTTGTATGATAATATCTGTGATCTTTTGCACTGCTATTTCAATATTATCCATCCATATCACCTCTTAACAATACACCCACGTACGCCTTTACTATGGCCGCAAGCATTTGCTTCATCGTAATCAATGTGCATATAAGTTTCAAACTTGGGACTTATTCTCACCATAACATCCTCAAATATAAGTGGTCTTTTACTAAACACTTGAACAGATACTCTCTCTTGATCTTTAACACCTAACTTTTCAGCATCTGTATCTTTTACATGAATATGGCGTTTTGCAACTATGACTCCTCTATCTAAAACAATAGACTTAGAGCCATTCCGCACAATAATCCCTGGAGTGTTATCAATATTTCCGCTTAATTGAACTGGCGCATTTACACCTAGTGAACGTGCATCTGTTAATGAGACCTCCACTTGACAGTTTTTCCGCTCTGGTCCAAGAATGATAACATCGTTAATCGTGCCTTTCGGTCCTTCAATACTCACTCGTTCTTCTGATGCAAATTCGCCTGGCTGTGATAAATACTTCGTTGGGTGTAATTGATAACCCACACCAAAGAGGGTATCGATAGCCTCCCGAGTCAGATGAATATGGCGTCCGCTTGCTTCTATTTCAAAAGATTGATCCATTACTTCCTGTATACGAGAGACAACTGTATCTACAATTGTATCAATGTTATAATCAGTCATATTATCACCCCTGTTTTACTGAATTTTCTATCATCTGCACCATCAAAAACCAACAATAATCCTTCAACGTAGTTGCTATGGAAATGCATTTTATATAATCCTCAAATCTCAGGCCTTCCTTCATTTCTTTCGCAATAAAATGTTCTAATTCTTGTAAATATGCATGTAACTCAAATAAAGCAATGACACATTCTTCATCTTTATAGGTTGGAATAAAGGAACCTTCTGGATATATGCTGTCAATGTATGGCTTTTTGTCTTCCAACAACTTTTCAATTTCCTGTACCAGATCTAACCGGTACGAAGCTAAAGTCTCCATTGTGATTGTCTTGACTGCCATTAGGATCGTATTTAAAGCCTCTGCCAGCTCCGTATTTCCTATACAGTGACTTTTCTTTTGTAACCCCACTATACGGCTTATTGTAATATTTATTTTAATTCCAAATTGATAAGTTAAGTGACTTTTCCACATAACTTGTCCATTTCCATTGGTATATATTAAAACATCCTGGATATTTTTTACATTTTGGGGTTCAATTACGTTCAACTGGGTCATTGGGAAGGCTGCTTCCAGAGTCTTAGTTTCAGATGCTTCTGGTGTTTTCATATATTCGATCGTAATATCCTTTAAATACTCTTTTGCAGAAGGTGTAATTACAGTCCCAGGTTCTAAAACTAAGAATTTTGTTTCTTTTAAGTTCGTCGTACGCAGCAGTCTTTTTATTTTACTTTCCGTTAAAATGGCCATTAGTACTCACATCCCCTCGATAAAGAAAAGGCTGGGCATAAGCTTTTATTATGCCTAGCCTCACTTTTTATCTTGCAACTTTAAGCATTCATCATGAGTTCGAAGCCTGCGAATCGTATTTTGGCAGGATTACATCTACTTCCGCATGTGGACGTGGTATTACATGAACAGATATTAATTCACCAACTGCTTCTGCCGCTGCCGCTCCAGCATCTGTTGCAGCTTTAACCGCACCTACATCTCCACGAACCATAACGGTTACCAGTCCGCCACCTACTTGTTCTTTTCCAATTAACGTTACATTTGCTGCTTTAACCATTGCATCTGCTGCCTCTACTGCAGCTACCAATCCTTTTGTTTCAATCATTCCTAATGCGTTTGTATTAGCCATTGTATCTTCCTCCTAGATAATATTTTTTATTTTGTTATCAATGATTGAGTTGCTCTTTGCTTATTTTAGCTTTTGCAGAACACGTTCAACGAGTAAATCGATTAATTGATCCTTATTAAGACCCAAGTCTTCAACAGCTTTCCCGCTAACATCATCAAATTTATCTTCTCCACGTATTTCATCTAATGTCCTGACGCCATATACGACCCTGCGCAGATTAAATAAATTCTGTGGGCCAACATTGTCAGAAGTAGAACTTCCTCCTACAGCTCCACACCCCAGTGTCAAGGCAGGTCTAAGGTTAGTCGTTGCTCCGATTCCGCCTAATGTAGCCGAACAGTTTATAAGTAGTCGCGAAACCGGTACTTTTAAGGCAAAATCTTCTGCAATTTTATTGTTTGCTGTGTGAATAACCATCGTGTGTCCTGCGCCTTCAAAGTTTAAAATCTTGATACTTAAATCGCGGGCTTCTTCCCAGGTATTTACCGTATAGAAGGCTAAAATCGGTGATAATTTTTCTCTTGAATAAGGTGCAAGATCACCAACACGTGTTTCTTCGGCAATAAGAACTTTTGCATCTTCTGGTACAGAAATACCGGCTAATTCAGCAACAGCCTGTGCCGTCCTTCCAACGATCTTAGGATTCATTGTACCGTTTGGCCGTAGAATATACTTTTCAAGTTTTAGTGCATCATTTTTTGATAAGAAATAACCACCTTGTTTCTTGAATTCCGAAATCACGTTTTCTCTACTGATTTCTTCAACAATGATAGACTGTTCCGAAGCGCAAATTGTACCATTATCAAATGTCTTAGATTCAAGAATTAGCTCAACTGCTTTCGGGATATCTGCACTGCGCTCTATAAATGCAGGTCCATTCCCCGGTCCAACTCCAATTGCCGGTGTTCCAGAGGAATATGCTGCACGAACCATTGCAGAGCCGCCAGTAGCAAGAATCAAATTTGTATTTTCATTTTTCATTAATTCATTTGTTGCCTGTGTTGTAACTGTTGTAATTACACTAATAGCACCATCCGGTAAACCAACGCTTTTTCCTGCTTCATTTATGATGCGGACTGTTTCCTTGATACAATTTAATGCACTTGGATGAGGGGAAAATACAATAGCATTTCCTGCCTTAATGCTGATTAGTGCCTTGTAGATAACGGTTGATGTCGGATTCGTTGAAGGAATAAGGCCTGCAACGACTCCAACAGGAACAGCTACTTCCATATATTTTGCGTCTATATTGTTTGTGATTATACCTACTGTCTTCATATCTTTCATCGAGTTTAATAAATCTCTTGATGCAAAGGCATTTTTAAGGACTTTGTCCTGCCATTTTCCAAACCCGGTTTCTTCTTGTGCCATTTTAGCCAGCTTCACACGATTGTTAAAAGCTGCTTTTGCCATAGCCTTACAGATGGTGTCGATTTCTTCTTGGGATAACTTGGCTATTTCTATTTGCGCTTCTTTTGCTTTCTTCAGTAAATCCCTGGTTTCTTGAACTGAAACAAGATCTTTATCAATCAATCCCATTATGCTTAACTCCTTTATCCAGCAATGTTTCAATAAGCACTGCTTTGTTAGCAGATTTAATTTCTGACTTCTTTATGGTAGAAAGACTTGATTTATAAGCAAGTGAACGTAAATCGGTCACTCTCATTTTTTCCAGCTGTTCTTTATCAAAGGATGAATTCACATCTTTCTCTATTTCTTCTACAATAGGTTGATTTGATTCATTTGAATCCGAAGGATTATCTTCCTTTTTGCCAAATGATTTCATCAACATCTGCTCAACTTGGCCATCCAAGCGTGGGATAACATGACTGCTGATTAGACAATTCTTATTTGCCACAGCAACTTCACCTGCCTTAATCGCTGCTTTTACTGCCGCAATATCTCCAATAATATGAATTGTTGTCAATCCTCCACGGATTGTTTCACTTCCAAGTAGAATTACATCTGCCTCCTTTACAGCTGCATCTGCTGCCAGGATTGCTCCTAATTTTCCACGTACTTCAATTAAACCTAAAGCTTTAGCCATATTAACGCCGCCTAATAATTAGTTGGGTTGTCAGCAACAGCTTCTACAGCTTTAGCAAATGATTCACATGCTGATCTACAAGCAGATTGAGACCCTGTTAGTAATGCTCCTGCAAAATTTGTTTCAGATGGCGGCCCATAAAATACACTCATTTTTACATCAGCAGCTTTCAAAGCCGAATCAATCGCTACCATTGCTTCAAGCGGTGGTGCTATTAAATAAGCAATGGCTTCTCCTTCTTTCACATTTGCTCCTTTCGAAAGATAAGAACCAGTTCTCGATACACAATGGGCAAAATAAACGATTGAGTTATCATCATTCGCACTATAAAAACTGGCTTCATTATTTATTACCTCAATCGCTCGATCCAGGCCACTTCGTACCTCTGCTGGACTAGGACCAGCTAAAATACCGATAACTTCTCCTGCTAATTTTGTAGAAGCATTAGCAGCTCCGGCATACATACTTCTTGCATATACAACTGCTACATCAGATGCCTTCGTTGCTTCATCTAATGCCACATAGGTTACATCATCAGAATCAGAAGTAATAATCCCTAGACTTTTTTGATTTGATGCTAATTTTAATTCCTTTGCCAATCCATCATCCACATTTGGAATTATTTTTACACATAGAACATTTGCACCTAATCGTTCGTTTTTCATTAGGAAACCTCCTTTTTAAATCAAACGGTTTTTTATTTTTCTTTCAAATCTAATCCGGACACTTTTTTATCTAACATTCTCTTGATAATTTCAGCAATATATGCTCCTGCTTCTACTGCCGGGGTTCCTTGTCTGTGAATATTGGAAACTACTGTCCTTCTGGCTTCTGGCATACCAATGGTTGGTTTATAAGCGATATATGCACTCATAGATTCTGCTGTAACAAGGCCTGGTCTTTCTCCGATAAAAAGACAGACGACTTCAGCTCCTGTTGCTTCACCTATTGGATCCATAGCCGGGACGCGGCAATGTTTTATAAAAACAACCTGTCCAAAGTCAAGTCCAAACATCTTGAGTCCTTGTTGTAAAGAAGGTAAAACATCTCTGATATTTGCCTCTATTGCTGCTGAACTTAAACCATCACCAACGATAACTTGAACTTTCTGATTTGGTTTCACCGCATTTTTTATTGTATTTATTGCTTCATTTGAAAACTTACGGCCTAAGTCCGGACGTGTAACATATTCGTCTTTATCCTTGCATTCTGTAGCAACCTCTACAAATCCCATCTCTTTAATTAAATCTTCACTAACATAGGAGAATACAGCATCTTGGGCTGCAGCATGGTCAGCACGGAATCGAAGGCTAGGCTCCGTCAGATACCTTGTACCTGTCCTCCACAATCCCAAGCGAGCTGGTGTATAGGATTTCATTTTTAAATAACCTTCTTTATCTGCTGCATTTGGAACTAAAAATTGCTTGCGTATGTCCACTTCTGTAATATCTGGTATAAATCCCTCTTCAACTTCGCAGGACTTAGCAGATTGCTTGGTGCTTACAGCTGCTTCTTTTGATGGAGCATTTATAACTGGCGGTACTTCATTTACCATTTCATTTAAAATCGATTTAATCATTTCTTTTAAGTTTAATTCGTCCATTAGTTATCCCTCCTCTGCTTCAAAAATACAGATGCATCGCCAGCTTTAGAAGTTAAATGTCCATTTTCGCTGAACCCCATTTTTTCTAACCATTGGTCAAATTCTTTTATTGTTCGTTTGTTTAATAATTCTCTAATGGAAGCACCCTCCTGGTACCCTGTGGTTTGATAATTTAACATAATATCATCACCATTTGGAATAGACATAATAAAGTTTACACCAGCTGTTGCAAGTAAAACTGTTAAGTTTTCAGCATCATTTTGATCTGCCTTCATATGGTTCGTGTAACAAACATCGCACCCCATAGAAATACCAGTTAATTTACCCATAAAATGATCCTCCAGACCTGCACGGATCACTTGCTTGGAGTCATACAAATACTCTGGTCCAATAAATCCAACAACTGTATTAACAAGGAATGGATCAAAATATTTTGCAAATCCATAACATCTGGCTTCCATAGTCAACTGATCTACACCATTATGAGCATCGGAAGAAAGCTCAGAACCTTGTCCTGTCTCAAAGTACATAACATTTGGACCAACTGCCGTACCTAGCTTCAAAGCCATGTCCTTTGCTTCTGAAAGCATCTTAGCCGTAATCCCAAAAGCTGTATTTCCTTTTTCAGATCCTGCAATCGATTGGAATACCAATCCTGTTGGTGCTCCTTGTTCCATTGCTTCCATCTGAGTCGCTACGTGAGCTAAAACAACATGTTGTGTTGGTATTTCCCACTCATTAATAAAATCATTGAATTTATGAAGAATACGCTTTACACTTTCTGTTGTGTCGTCTACTGGGTTTAGACCTATGACTGCATCACCAGATCCCATAGATAGACCTTCCATAACGGAAGCCATGATACCGTCCACATTGTCAGTCGTATGATTTGGCTGCAGACGAGTTGAAAAAGTTCCCGGGATACCAATTGTCGTATTAGCAGTCTTAGTTACTATAATCTTCTGAGCACCTACTATTAAATCTAAGTTGGACATAATTTTGGCAACTGCTGCAACCATTTCAGAAGTTAAACCATTTGATATACGATGAATGTCATAGTTGGTCGTATTGCAATCTAAAATCCATTCTCTTAATTCAGCCACTGTCCAATTTTTAATCTTTTCATAAGTTCTAAGATTCACATGATCAATAATAATGCGTGTTACCTCATCCTTTTCATATGGCACAGCAGGGTTGTTAAATAAATCTGAAAGCGTTAAGTGTGATAAAACAACTTTAGCTGCAACTCTTTCTTCCGCGCTGCCTGCTGCAACTCCAGCTAATTTATCCCCTGATTTTTCTTCATTTGCCTTCCCCATAACTTCCATTACAGACGAAAATTGATAGGTTTTGCCAAAAAGTTTTGTTTTTAAAATCATTGTGCAACTCCTTTTATCATTAATTAAATACTAATGTCTTTACGATTACTGGTAAAACAGAGCCTTCTGCAATCGGCATTCCGATATCGATATAATCTCCATTTCGTACATGAACACTATCAATACATACAAAAGGATAATCTTTTGGAAGATGTGCATAAAGGCTATGTCCTAATGCCTTTGCCATGTCTTCTTTTACTATAATAACAAGTGGCAATTTCTCCTTAATCAACAAATCTAAACCTTTTATCATTTCTTTTGCCAGGCCTTGAATAAACTGGAAGGAAGGGCTATGTGCACCTTCTATCCCTAATCCAATCGTTTGTACTTCTCCATCTACCATAAACCATTTTACTTTTTCTTCAATAATACTCCCTAAATTCCCACTATTATCGGCACTTTCATCATCTTTAGATAACTGTAATATGGGGATATTCTTAAGTGGAAGTATATCCTCTTTATAGGTGATTGTACTCCCGGAAACATCAGTGGTGTGTGATCCTGCTCCAACTACTGTTGCACGAATGGTTTCTACAGTTGGAATCAACTTAAGGGCAGTCATAAGAAGGGAACCACTTATTTTCTTACCTAACAAAAGTCCAATATCACCATATTTAAACGGATTTTGTAAATTTTCTTTTGTAATACCATCTGCTACGCCACCAGAAAATGATATACATTTAATTTGAAGCTTTGTGTTCAATGGTTTGTTGGTTATCAACAAGTCAAAATAAGGACTCTTATTCCCTAATCCAATGCTATTTTCCAGTACTAGTACAAATATATCTAAAAGTTTATCTAATTCCTTTAGATTTATCTTTTCATTTAGATGAATTTCTAAAGCTTCTCTTTTAATGATTTCCTTCACTTTGGGTGATATATAACGAATGATTTCACTTGTATCCACCTTTATCAAGCGGCCTCCAATGTCAAAGCAAGCCGTATCCTCAACATCTCCATTGTTAAATACTGCCAGATTTGTTGTCCCGCCTCCTATATCAAAGTTTACCGCTGTTGTGTATTGGCTTTCAGAATAGGAATAAGTTCCTGCTCCTTTCCCGGCGATAATACTCTCTAAATCAGGACCAGCCGTTGCCACAACAAAATCTCCGGCAAAGCCACTTAAAGCTTTAGCAACTGCCTGGGCATTCTCCTTTCGAACTGTTTCCCCAGTTATAATGACTGCCCCAGTCTGGATATCTGATTTTGTAATACCTGCTTTTTTGTATTGCTGCTCTACAAATGCCTTTATACCATCGGAATCTATTAAATTGTTTTCTAATATAGGAGTAAAGATAATATCACTCTTAAATATCACCTTTTTATCCTTAATGGAAACCCTTGGAATTGTAAAAACTGATGCTATATTTTCAATTGAAAGTTCTGATAAAATTAATTGTGTTGTTGATGTTCCAATATCAATACCAACGCTTAATAAAGTTTCAGTCATCTTATCTACTCCCTTTGAATATGTTTCATTAAGTGCTGGATAAAGGTACGACAGTAAAATCCAAAAGACTTTCCATGATTTCTAAAATGTTTTCTAAAGCAATCTTAACCGAGGAAACATCCCCTATTATAACCACTGCACCAGAAAATCTGTCAACAAAACCAATTTCAATTTCAGCGGCTTTTGTTGCTATATCTACAACAATAATTGATGCTTCACTCGGTGTTATAGATAAAATACCGAATGCTTCATTTCCAGATTGTGCTATTCCAACCTTTTGATATAGTTCTGAATCAGGTTTTGCAATAACATGTGCAACGGTGATTTGTTTACCAGGAACATATTCCTGTATAATTCTCTCATTTACATCCAAGTAATCACCTCATTTAATCATAATTTATTTAAATGATTTCCCTAGAACACTAATTATATCCTCTTTCGTTGGAACAATAGGGTTTGTTGCTGTACAACGATCTGCAAGAGCAGCTTCTGCTATTACATTTTTATCTGATTCAAATTGTTCCTTGTTCACTCCCCATTCAGAAAGACTCTTTGGAATGGAAAGTGTCTTTTCAAGTGCAAGGATTGCGTTCACTAAACTTCGTACACCCATTTGTGCATTTCCTGCATTTAATCCTAAGAATTTAGCTATTTCAGCATAACGATTTGCAACAGGGGAATTATTTTTACGGTAATCTCCTTCAATAATTCCTGCATTATAACGAATAATATTTGGTAATAAGATACCATTTATTCTTCCATGCGGTATATGCCAACGTGCTCCTGCTGCATGTGCTATACCATGATTTAGCCCTAATGAGGCTGTGTTAAAGGCCATTCCAGCCATTGTTGATGCCATATGCATTTTTTCACGTGCTACTTTATCATTTCCATCTTTATAAGCCCGCTCTAAATAAGTGAATACATAACATATTGCTTTTTCACTTAAGGCATCAGAGATATCATTGGCACTAGTGGAAACATAAGCTTCTATCGCATGAGTAAGAACATCAATGCCCGTATCAGCAGTTTGCTTAGGTGGTAAACCTGCAACAAGACCAGAATCTATAATTGCTTCATCTGGCAATATTTGATCCGTAATCAAAGGATATTTTGTTCCCTTTTCATCATCAGTGATAATCGAAAAATTCGTAACCTCTGAACCCGTTCCACTAGTTGTAGGAATCGTGACAAATCGTATCCCACGAAATCGATCAGTCAATTTACCAAAATAGAGCATAGCTTTTGCTGCATCGATAGCAGAGCCACCGCCTATTGCTAATAAAATTGTGGCCGAAAAACCTTTGCTGGATTCTAACCCGGCAACAATGTTATCAATTGGGGGATCTGGAATGACTTCAGAAAACACCATTGTTTCAGTGCTGCTATCAATATAACTTTTAATATGTGAAAGTAACTCTGATGAAGCAATAAAAGAATCTGTTACTATCAAAATCTTTTCATTCTTGAAATCTGATAATCGTTTCAAGCTTTCGTCACCAACGTACAATGTTGTTCCAAATCTTATTTCTTGCATAGCATACTTCTCCTCCTTCCTAATAAAAAAATTCATTAAAAAATAGTCACTTAATTCAGAAAAAATGTATGATTAATTTTATAAATCCTCTTTTTTCAAATCTATATGGAATACTTTCCCACTTCTTTCATAAAGCACATCTTTTATGCCTTCATTTACATTAGCAACACGCGCTACGGAAAAAAGGTAATCAGATAAGCGGTTAACAAAAATCAAAACTTCTTCATTCATATCATTCGTCCATTGGAACGTTACGATCTCTCTTTCTGCTCTCCTGGCAATTGTTCTGCAAATATGCAAAATACTCGCTGCTTGTGAACCGCCTGGCAAAATAAAAGATTCCACTTCCGGAGTAATATCTACATGGGCATCAATACATTTTTCAATCCACTCCGTTAAAGCAGGTGTAACCCGGTATGTTCCTTTTCCTTTTGGCGTTGCTAAATCATTGCCACAATCAAATAAACACTGTTGGATCTGTGTTAATTCCTTTTTCAAAGAATCATTGTTTTTTATAAGTGTAATAGCATAACCTACAAAACTATTTAATTCGTCAATAGTTCCATATGCTTTAATACGTTCACTATCTTTTGCTAATTGAATACCGCCGATTATCCTAGTATATCCTTTATCACCTGTTCTAGTATAAATTTGCAAATTTATTATTCCTCCTTAGAAAGATAGGCAATCAACTCTGCCACTCCTTTATCTTCAACAGCAGAGAGTCGAAAAATTTTCTCAACACCTGCTAATTCTAATCTTTTCTCCGCATTTATAATGGCTTCTTCGTTTGATGCTAAATCTATCTTTGTAATAATTCCTATACAAGGCTTTGTAAAATTTTGTGCAAAATAGGGTGAAAATGTCTGGCTTTGTTCTGTCACGTTACAAACGAATCCAATGATATCTGAACTAGCAGCCATCATTTGTAGAGCGCTATAGAATCTTCTATGCAATACAAACTCACCCGGTGTGTCAATCATCTGAGAATAGAATTCAACTGATTGCGTTTTTTTATATTTAAGGATCTCTCCTTGAATCCTTTGGCAAAGGGTGGTTTTCCCACTTCCAACTGATCCAATTAACATGATTTTCTTCATTTTCTATACCTACCTATTATGTTCTTGTTATTTTGGGGACAGAAAACTGCATAAATTCACTTAAATAAATAACAACCTGTTCTATAGCAGATTGTACAGCGGCTACATCCCCTAGGATAAATACAGACCCACTGAACCTATCAACAAATCCTATTTTAATAGGTGCAGTCTTTTTGGCTATATCTACGGCGATGATTGAAACCTCTGGTGGGGTTATGGTTAAAATACCAATTGCATGATACTTATCTTCATTCAAGCCTAATTTCTCAAAGATTCGATCATCTGGATTTGCTATAATATGTGCTAATGTCACTTGTTTACCTGGTACTGATTCAAATATCTTTCTTTCTAATATATTCATATAGCCCCTCATTTCATAATGAAAACACAACACACATGATATTCTTTGCTTTTGTCATTATAAATATGCACTTTATAAACAAATTCTAATCTCTTAGTATTTGTTTAGTTTTTTATAACACAAGTCCACTCCGCTTGTGCTATTTCCACCAATTTTTCCCATTTATTAAGAATACTCAAACAGCCTTCTATAACCACATAACTTCCATTGACAAAATTCTCTTTAACATATACACTTTTATAGAGGAGGTGTTGGAATGGAAAATTTTTTATATACTAGAAGCATTGAAAACAATAGATATTCCATCTCTGTCTTTGATAAATAAATTTCTATCAATGGATAACTATTTATTATAAACAATATATAGTGGTAGAAATTATTTTATCCCAAGACAGAAAGGTTTAAATAAAATGAATAATAATGTAGTTAGTAGATTAGATTCTTCAAGAGAAAGTAAGGCAGTAGGTAATTATACTCACATAACAAAAATAGAGCCTAATGCAACATTTTACACATTTTCTGGTCAAGTCGGAGCAGATATAGACGGTAATTTTCCTATAGAATTTAATCAACAAGTAAACAATACATTTACAAATATTTCAAATCTATTAAAGAGTATAGATTTAACACCAGATAACGTTATTAAGGTTAATATATGGTCAACAGAAAATATTGACTGGGAATACTTTGATAAAATATATGAAGATTTTTTTGGTAAGCCTTTCCCTTCGATGACTGTTGCTTATGTAAATGCCTTAGGGTTAGAAGAGATAAAATTAGAAATTGAAATATGGGCAGCAACATAATTTTATCTCATACTCCTAGATGAAAATATTTTATAATAAAAAAATGTCCTCACTGTTCTAAAAACAGTGAGGACATTTTTTTCCCAATCACTCAATTTTTTGAAAATGATGATCCATGTATAGCCACGGAATGAGGTGGAAAAATAAATCATATTATGATACAATTTAACCACCGAAAACAATAACATTGTTTTTAGTTTATGCAGTACGTAATGGCAAATAATGAATAGATTCGTCACTGCAAGTAAGGAGAATATGCAATGAAAGAAATGCGTAAAAAAAGAGCGATAGCCACGGAACCGCAAAATACGTTCGGAGGTGATAATAAATAGAATAGGAGCTTTTTATGAACAATATACCAAACCCAAATGTGGTTTTTCCAAATGAATACAAAACATCATGTTTCTTAAAAAACGTGATTACTGCCCCCAATATTTTTGTTGGGGATTACACTTATTATGATGACCCGGTTGACCCGACTGCGTTTGAACGCAGCAATGTACTGTTTAACTGGCCGGAATTTGGAGACAGCTTATATATCGGCAAGTTTTGTTCAATTGCCAGCGGAGTGCAATTTATCATGGGCAGTGCCAATCATCGTATAAGCAGTATCAGCACTTATCCATTCAATGTTTTTGGCGGTGCATGGGCGGAAAATACCCCGCCCCACCTCTCCCAACTTCCTTTTAAGGGAAACACCGTGATCGGCAACGATGTGTGGATAGGGCGGGATAGTGTCATCATGCCCGGCGTGAAAATTGGTGACGGGGCGATTATTGCTGCTTATTCCGTGGTGGTGAAAGACATAGAACCCTATACCGTAGCGGGCGGCAACCCAGCCAAGCCTATTAAAAGGCGTTTTGACGATGAACTCATTGAATTGCTGCTTAAACTTCAATGGTGGGACTTTGAACCAGAAAAATTGTTTGATTTCATGCCGGTACTTTGCGATGATGATTTGGAAATGGTGCGGCAAAAACTAAGGCAAACGTTAGAGCGATAAAATAGCCGCATTATTGAGCAAAGATGATGATGAACAAACTAACCGTAAGGAGCAGCAGGGCCAATCGTCTCCGTCAATGGTGAAATGAACAGGCTACACCCGCCATTGACCGTACCGTCTGCCCCTGCCTAATGGATAATCAAGAGGGCGAAAGCAATGAATGCTTCGCCCTCTTTGAATGCTGTGGCATGTTTATTTATTCTTTGAAGCCCGAAACTCATCCATCTGCTTCTGCACCTCTGCCACGTATTCATCAATGCCTGCTTTTTTCAGTGCCTCCAAAGCCTTGGGATACTCTGTGTCAAAATCTACGAATCCGTAGAGAATCGGTGCCATCTGCTTTCCTGCCACCTCTTTAATTGCAGTTTCAATTACCTTTACCTTTTCGTTATTGAAACGGAAGCCAAGCATATTGGAGGTGACTGCCTTATCGTCCCAGCTTTCATAGGTATCTATGTAGCTCTGGTCGATATCGGGTGCAAATAACTGATAATTCTTGTTACGGAACATCCATTCATAGAAGAACTCATCATTTACCAGCTTTTTAATTCTACCGTCAACGATATCATAATCCTTCCCCTTCACGCCGTATAAAGCCATCAGGTAATTATCCTGTGAAGAGTAGAGCCAGTCAATGAATTTCATTGCTCCTTCCGGATTGGGTGCCGTCTGTGGTATGCAAAGGACTTCACCGCCGGTAGCTATAATATAGCGGGGTTCCTCCGGTTTCAGGATATAGCTCTTTAACCTGGCATCTGGAGCATTTGCTTTTACACTGCTGATAACCTCATTTTCTTTGCCGAGAGAGCCCTCTACCCACAGGTACAGCCCGGTCTGCATACGGGAATCCCTCTCATTGTATTTGGTAGTCAGATCATCGGAATATAAGCCTTCGTTATACATCTGGCGGTTATACTGTGCAACCTTCTTGAAAGCATCGGTTTCATAGTAATCATAAACCTTATTTGTGGTATCACCATATACAACGGCATCTTCATTGGCGCACCAGGTAAGCTGCTCATCGGCAAAATATCTGGTCAGGGGCTTAAAGATGGGGTCTGCCGGCCCTTTCATTTCCGGATACAATTTTTTTGCCTTTTCTGCAAATAATTTCAAATCCTCTGTCGTTTTAATCTCCGTCATACCGCAGGCTTCCAGAATATCCTGGCGGACGCAGACCATCTGGAACATTCCGGAGGAAGGTGCATAAGCGGAGGGTATGCCATAAACCTCTCCGTTAATGGTAGCACCCTTTAATTGCTCTTCGGGAAGCACCTTTAACAAATTCTGGCCATATTTGTCAATTAAGTCATTCAGCACAGCAGCCTGTTTCTTATTTACAATGGTAGCAAGATCGGGAAGTCCGTCCCAATACAGGTCGATTGGCTCCTGGGCTGCCAGCATAATATCTTTTTGTTCCCAATACTGGTCCCATGGAGTATAAACCATTTCCACCTTAATGCCTAAATCCTCTTTCATTTTCTCGGCAAACTCATTACTCATAAATTCTGACATTCTATCACTCTCATCACCGGGATAAAGAATCGTTACGGTTTGGGTTTTAGTGCCTTCTTTCGATTCTCCCTTGCTGCTGCATCCCCCAAGCAAACCGGTTGCCATTATCACGGCAGCCGTCAGTATCAATAGTCTTTTCATTGCAATACCCTCCTTTTGGTTTATGTTAAGCCTTTCTCCTGGCCTACCAATGATTTTTACTACAGGGCTTATTCCTTGACTGCACCTGTCATAATACCCTGTACGAAATATTTTTGTACAAAGGGATATAAGAAGATAATCGGGCCTATGGTTATAACCGTAACTGCCATTTTCATCGTTTCAGAGGGCAGTGTGATTCCTGCGGCAGCGCCGGAAGGAATACGCCCCGAACTAATGGCATTTACATTTGAAAGAATTGTGTAGAGGTAATACTGGAGAGGAAACAAATCCTTGTCATTAATAAAAATCAGGGCATTCCACCAGTCATTCCAGTACTGCAGGGCATACATAAGGCCTACGGTAAGCACTGCCGTTTTACTGAGGGGAAGTGCAATCCGCCAATAAATAAGCATATAACTTGCTCCGTCAATTTTAGCTGCCTCGTATAAGGAAGGCGAAATGCTTGAAAAGTAGGTTCTCATAAGGAACATGTTCCAGACACTGAAAATAGAAGGAAGTATCAGTGCCAGAATGTTATTCTTTAATCCGTAGTAATTCACACAAACCACATACCAGGGAATGAGGCCCGCGGAAAATACAATGGTGAAGTTACATAAAAAGGCAATGACATTACGGTACTTTAAACTCTTAATCGATAACGCGAAGGCAATCATACTGGTAATGATCATAGCTCCAAGGGTTCCGGCAACCGTAACAAAAATGGTGACTCCGTAAGACTTTAAAATCCTCATGCCACTGTTTGCAAAAATATAAATGTATGTATTAAGGGTAAATTTCTGCGGAATAGCAGAATAACCATGCATGACAATTTCATGTTCCGAGGAGAGGGACACACCTAAGGTAAGAACAAGTGGATACAGACAAAGCAGCCCGAATAAGCCAATAAACAAATAAGCAAGGATCGTTACCAGATGATCGCCGAATGATTTGCTTTTTCTCATTAAAATAATCCCTCCCCGTCATTATATTTTTTTGCTAACCGGTTGGCAACGGATACCAGGATCAGTCCCATCACCGACTGGAACAGTCCAATTGCGGTTGCATAGGAAAAGCCCAGGGTTCTCATACTCTGATATACATAAGTATCAATTACGGTTACCGCATCAATCAATACCGGATTGTTGCCTACAATACCGTAGATCATGCCGAAATCACCGTAGAAAATACGTCCGATACTCATAAGGGTCAGTACAACGGCCGTCGGTTTCAGCATCGGAATGGTGAGATACAAAATTCTCTGGAACTTGTTTGCACCATCCACTTTTGCAGCCTCGTATAAGGAACCGTCGAAAGTCGCCATGGCTGCCATGTAAATGATGGAGCTGTATCCGCTCCACTTCCACATGCTGGCAGTAATTATGATGCCCTTCCAGTACTTGGGTTCCGCATACCACTTCACCGGATCCATTCCCAATGATCGCAGCATATTGTTGATAACGCCAACGTCGGTGGAAAAGAATCCGTAGATAATCGTACCTACTACGACCCAGGAAAGGAAATACGGAAAAAACATAAAGCTTTGTGTCAGTTTCTTAAAGACATTGCTCCTGATTTCATTGAAAAATATGGAAATACTGATTGGAACAATCAGACCCAGTATGATTCCAAAGAAATTGATAAACAGTGTGTTATAAGTTACCCGCCAGCCCATGCTGCTCTCGGAAAAGAAATACTTAAAGTTATTCAAGCCTACAAACTTGCTTCCAAAGATACCATCCATTACATTGAAGTCGGTAAATGCCATCCAGGTTCCTGCAAAAGGAATGTAGCAAAACATAACCAGTACAATCAGAGCAGGCATACACATAAGATACAGGCCCTTGTTTCTTTTTATTTCACGCAGGAATTCTTTTTTCCGGTCTTCTTTAGGCCCCGGTGCTTCCTTTTGGATTCTTTTTGATTTCATCACTCTTCACCACTCTTTTCCGTTTTTTAAGAGTTTCGCAGCCGGCTTTTTAATGCATCCACATCAATTATTTCGCCGGTAATTCTGGACTGCTCCGCCGCATAAGCCATCACATGGCTTTCTACTGATTGGGTTATAGAGGATCTGCTGTTATTGCTGTGTGCTTCCATCTGACTGATAAAATCATCCATCAGGGCCACATCTCCTCCTCCATGGCCTCCCTGGGGCTGACCAGTATGGAGGATTCTCTGCTCAAAAGCATCAGTTGCATTGGAGGCAAATTTTGTAACCTCAATCTGGTTCAGACTGTCATCTCCTCTGATTTCCCCATTTTCGCACATAACCTTGATTGTCCGGCTAATTTTATTCGTAAAACCGCTTAAATTAAAGCTGACCGTTACATCATTCTTAAATTCGATTAATACCACCTGGTTGTCGCATACGTCGTTGTCGCAGCGGTATACACAACGTCCATAGGGGCCTTCAGCCAAAGCTTTGTTTATCCCTTCTTCCGTCTGGTCCTGGGTAAGTACCGCAGCCGGCCAGCTTCCCACGATCGGTAAGTAAGCCTTGCGGGCATCAAAGCGGCAGTCTCCGGCAGCCTTACAGGTCAGGCAGCGATCGGAGCTGCCCTTTGGTGCACTTTCTTCTTTAAAGTATTTTAAACTACCAAAGGAAACTATTTTTTTCACCTCACTGCCCACCAGCCAGGCAAGGATATCCATGTCATGGCAGGATTTTTGCATCACCAGGGGGCTGGATAAATCACTTCTTCTCCAATTTCCTCTGACAAAGGAATGGGCAATGTGGTAATTTCCAACATTCTCATTATGCTGGATGGTAATTACCTTCCCCAACTCGCCGCTGTCGATGATCTCTTTAATTGCCGCAAAAAAATTCGTATATCTGAGCACATGGCACACAATAACCTTGCAGCCCTTCTGATTTGCCTTATCCTGAATCATAAGACATTCCTTTGGATTGGGAGATATGGGCTTTTCAAGAAGAATATCATATCCCAGCTCCAGAGCTGCCAGAACCTGTTGGTAATGGTCCTGGTCCATGGATGCAATGATAACGGCATCGGCAATCCTGCCCTTTCGGTAAAAATCCTCTATATTTTCAAACTGCATTTCAGACGGAATACCGAATTTTTCCGCCGCGGCTGCCCTTCTTTCATCCTCCGGCTCCACCACCGCAACAATATCTGCCTTTTTTGTTTCATAGGCGTGCTTGGAATAAATCATTCCCCGCTGTCCTGCACCAACTAATGCTATTTTCAATTTTCTTTCCTCCTGCTATCATTTTCTGTCGTCCATCCAATCAATCGGGAAGCTGCGGGTCCTCCAGCGGATAATATCCATCGGGATAGAAATCATCCCATGCATGTGCCAAATCCACTGCCGTGTCTTTACACACCTCCACCGTTCCCAGCCTGTAATAACCGTCCTTTTCCTCCAACTGGATATCCAGCTCCATGGGGCTTTCATCAGCAAAGAAAATCCCAACTGACAAACCGTATTCACCAAGGGACAGTATCGGTAAGGAAAGAATCTCATTGTGGGTAATATCCCCAACCTTCCAGGCACCTTTGTCAATGTTTAAGACAAATTCCTGCTGCTCCCCTTCCATTTCCAGACGAAGCCTTAAGCTGTAATCAAGGTAACAGGGCGCACTGCCCCTATTTACAAACCAAAATCGGAGGGGGAGAGCTCCCTTTGATGCGATCTTCTTTGGATAGGTCAATCTTCTTATGGTAAAGTCATAACCCATATCCATGAGACGGTTTGAGAGACCGGCATGCCAGCGCAAGCTTTCCCGGCGGACATTCTCTCCAGGGCTCTCCTCTTCTATTTGAAGCAGTACCGGCATCTGCTGCCAGGTATTTTGAAGCCGGTACCCGGCAAATTTTTCACAGCAGCTGATCCAGTTATCTTCGCAGCAATTTACAATAAGGCCAAAAGGGTATTCATGATCCTTTAGATACCTCAGCAAGGCCTCCTGCTCAAGGCTAACCAGTAATGGGAGGCCCTCAAAGGCTTCCAGATAAGCATTCCAGATTCCCTGGCTGCTATCTTCCGTGGAAACCGCAACACCAATAAGCTTTTTATTATTCAGGGCGCTTGCAACTCTCCTGATTAAGTGTATAAAACCTTCCTCTGAGTCCTTCTTTAACCAGGAAGGAAGTACCTGCTTTATGGTAAGGACCGGATTATGTACCTCTGCAAGAGCTTCTTTTAACCGGTTTAGGTCATATTTACCCCGATGAGGTTCCAGCTCCTCCCAGGTGAGTTCTACTATCTGGTACTGCCCTCTGCCAGGATTAACTGTTGCCTTAGAAAGGGGCATCGGCCGTATTTTATAAGTCTCATAGGGACTGTAATGTTCCAGTGCATATTTACCCATGGGCAACTCCTCCTTATTTTAAATGGCTGTCAGCAATCTGTAAAAAGCGTGCAATGTCTTCCTGTGTGATATAAGGCATTTGATCCGTTTGATCCGCTTCTTCCTTTAGAACCACCATACTCAGGTTATTAAAACGCGCTCCTGTTGCCATATAAGCAGCAGCCGCTTTTTGCAGGGAGCTCTTAAGCTCCACCTTTGTTTCATCGGCTTTCCAATCACCAAATACCTCATACCGAAGCATGGCATCTCCCTCCTGGATCGGATATAGATAAAATTGACGCTGGACCTTTATAATATTGCTGGTATCATGATCAAGCACCAGCGACAGTCTTGAATCATACAGCCAGCTTTCACTCCAAAAGCCTTTGACCGGCAGTTCCGGAAAATAAGTCTTGTAAAACTCCAGCGCCAGCACCATGGAATTCTTAAGTCTCTCAGGGTTATATCCCGGTCCGGAAGGCACATGGAGCGCCAGAAGCATATCCCCCTGGCTTAAGGCTTCGTCCCATTCTTTCTTTAACAGTGTTACGGGATCCCTCTCCACAAAGCCCATGGGATTGATGGGATTTGCGGTAATCTCCTCCTCCGTCTCCTGCCAGAGGGAGGTAAAGGCTCCTGCCTTATCATAAACTCCGTTTATTCCATTTAACTGCCCGTCTCTGCGGAATTCCTCTCCGCCATGCTTTAGGGCCGTTACCTTCCCGGAAACATTATTCCGGTACATGGTAAATGTATCGCCAAAGCGGCAAGGAATAAACAGGAACCGGTCCATAAGAAAGATGGAACAGGTATAAAAGTTCATATCCCAGGGAAAATCACTTACGCTTACATCATCCCGAACCAGTTTCTCTAATTGGGATTTTATGGGCTGGAAAGGAATATCCCGATAATAATGCTCCGGAACGCCCCGTTCCTTTAAAAGCTTTATGGAAGGAACCACACAGGCCAGCAGAAGAAGGAAAGAATAAAGCTCTCCGTACTCTGCCATGCACACAGGAGTCATATTTTTATAGTTATCCACGTCACAGCGGTTTCTGGCAGAGCACATATCCCATACCAGGAATTTAGAGAAATGAAACAGTCTTGGGTCCCCTTCCACTGCTTCTGCCGCTTTTATCAACAGCTGTTGCTTCTTCTCCGGAAGGTTGAATTTCTCAAACACTTCCTTTAAAAATCTCCTTTCTATAAAATGGCTGTCATCTTCCCCTGGGTAACCGGCATAGAATTGCTCCAGCCCCTCAGGCAGATTGTCAAAGCCGCAGTAATCCACACATTCTTTGAATCCATACGATAAACGTCCCATGCTCTTCCCTCTATTCTACGATTATTTTACCGAAACAATAGTAACCGTCTTTTAAGCCTTCAATTGCCAGCTTTATATTTCCAAGTTCCGGTATCCCGGTTTCGATTCCTATTTCCAGAGAATACTCACCGGCCTTTCCTTCCAGGGCGAACTCTTCTTCCCAAAGGATATCCATATCCGGCAGCCAGTTTCTGATATCCGTTTTACTGGTAAGGCTGATGACTTCCTTCTCATTTTTCAGGCGGACTACCAGAGGATACCTGTGATAAATAGGAGCAACACCGGTATTGGCCCACAATCCTCTGATTCGGAAGCCTTCTCCTTTTTTTACCACCGGATTATACGTGAGCTTTCTTAATTCAAAGCGGTATCCCATTTTATTGAGCCACCTTTTAACACTCTCCTTCCATTCCTCAGGGACGGTAGTGCCCTTGCTGTTAAAGGAGGAGATATGCCACTTTAAGGATTCCTCTATAATATAATCGATATCCCAGCCCTGGAGGTACCAGTCATTCATGTGCCAGCAGGCTTCAAATACCACCGGTGCCTTTTTCCATGCATCCTCCATTTCAAAGTTGAAAATATTTTCCGGATAAAAATCCAGCATATGGGACCATTCTTCCTGATGGAAACCTCCCATATCTCCCAGGCAATCCACCCGAAAGCCTATATTTTCCCTTCTTTCCCGAATAATCTTTACCGACTTTGGATCATGCAGAAGAGCCTGCAGCGGGGTTATTTTAAAATTGTCGATATAAGCACCTACCATCTGCCTGATGCTCTCCTCTTCAAGAAACTCGGTACCTCCGCCTTCGCCCCAGGCCCCTACCAGTGCCATATCCACTGAGCTTATTACCGGATGGCCGTCAAAATGTTCTGCAAATTCCGCAATAAACTTAGACCAGTATGTAACATAGGGAGAATGCAGGGGATCAACTCTCCAAAAGGGAAATTCCGGTTCCTCCTGGCATTCCCTGCGAAACCAATCCGGGATATCGTCCTCTTTAGCCAATGCATAGGGAGAGCAGCGTACAATTGCCGTACAGCCTGATGCTTTTGCCTCCTCCAGCTTTTTCTCAAGGATATCCCACCGGTATCTGCCCTTTTCAACCTCCAAATCTCTCCACCGGACTCCACAGTAGGTAATCCTGCTGTCGGGATGATTCCAGGTTCTGCTGCTATCGGTAAATTTGTATTTATCCACCGGATTGCCCCGGTTATCATGTATTGGCCCTGCCGGTTCCATCAAACCCGGAGCTGCAATAAAGCCAATCCCCGGATTTTCAAGGAGTGCGTCAATTATTTTAGGATATATTACATAGGTATCACTCATAGGCTTATCTCCTTAGGCTGTATAATTTGTTTGAAATAAGAGGCAGCCGCTGCTTTTATACTGTTCTGCCAGCTCCTGCAGTCTGACAGTATCACAGCAGAGGTACTCCGATAAACATTGATAACAGTGCAACGTCCCGATATGCTTTCCTAACAGCTTAAGGTTAAGAGCAATCTCGTTATTGCTTAATTCCTTTGCACACTTATGGCAATGGACACTTTTCATCCCAACACTCCCCTTCTGTTTTGCTGCTCTGCATAGATATTTCTGTTAAAACTAGTCAGGTTCTTTTTATTATTGCCTTCATTTTTGTTACTTTTTGTTACGTTTGTTTACTAAACCTTATAGCTGGATTATAACATTTGCCCTGCCCTGTGTAAATACTATTTTTAAAATTATTATAAAAATTATTGTAAAAAATTTTACAAATAACTTTGCTTATCATTAAAAGGTTTGTTTTACTTAAACCTTTCATTTCATAAGTTCATACGGAAATATTCCGGTATTCTATAATAAAAATCCTCTAATCGGGGTGATTTTTCCAGAAATACCGCTCGGTGGTAAGAAAATTAAGTATTGACAAAATCAGTAAAATATCATTATAATTTAACTGTATGTAATATGCACGTTTTACGTAAACACACTAAACAAAAAATCCACAAGCTGTGATTAAGGGGGCAAACTAATTTGAGCACAATCAGAGATGTAGCCAATCTGGCAAAGGTGTCAATAGCTACTGTATCGCGGGTATTAAATAACGATACCCAATACAAAATGACCGACGAAACCCGGTCCCGGGTATGGAAGGCTGTTACAGAATTGAACTATACAGTGAAATCCCCCGCAAACCCTTCCTCAGGTGACAATAAAGCCCATCCAGGCAATGCGCTTGTAAAAATAGGCTGTGTCCTAAGCGTAACAAAAAACAAATATAACGACCCATATTTTATGTCCATCCTGTCCGGTGTAGAGGAACAGCTTCAAAACAACGGATATGAACTTACCTTTATTAAGACCGGTGCCGAGCTGGAGGATAAAAAGGCCTTATACAGCGCCTTTGGCAATCCTGTCTCTGGTCTGATTCTGATGGAATCACTCAACAGTGAAATCTACCAGTTCATACGAAATCAGGTTCCAAACATCGTCGGAATCGATACCTGGTGGGAGGATATCGACAATGTAGGTTATGACCATTACAGGGTAGCCAGTGTGGCAGTGCAGCACTTAATTGACAAGGGGCATAAAAAGATAGGCTTTATCGGCGGCAGCGGCATGAGCGGCAATATAAAATCCAGCCAGAGGTACCGGGGCTATTACGCCTCTCTGCATGCTGCCGGCCTGCCGGTAAATTCTGACTGGATTATTGATTGTGCCTGGGATGAGAACCTCTGCATGGAGAAGGTCAGCCAGCTCTATCAGAAAAAAGATTCTCCCACTGCTTTTTTTGTAGCCAGTGATTTAATGGCCATGGCCGCCTTAAGCAGCCTGTATAATATGGGAATATCCGTACCGGACAAAGTAGCAGTTATCGGGTTGTCCAATATCGAAATATCCAAATATTCCAATCCTCCTCTGACCACAATTGAAATTCCTACAAAGGAAATCGGCATGGTTGCAGTCGATCTGCTCTTGGCGAGGATTAACGGGTATCAGCTTCTACCCAGGAAAGTAATTCTTCCTACCAGCCTGATTCTCCGCAACTCTACCTGAACGCCCTATGGGAATACTGCATTATCATGGGATTCTGCTAATTAAAAAGCCATAGGAAGATAATTTCTATCTTCCTATGGCTTTGGATTATTTTACCAACACTCAGGCACGCGATCATTTGAAGGAGTAAGATAATATCTATGAAATATGTAAAGAATATAGCACTTTCGGTTCTCTGCGGTATATGTCTAATTGGATGTGATCCCGCGGAAGGTAAACCCTATGCATCGCCAGGCATTGTTCCTGCAGATAGTGTGCTGCACGTTTCAACCGATGGCGATGATAAAACCGCCGACGGCAGTGATATACACCCTTTTACCACCATTCCGGACGCGCTTGCAGCAGTAAAGCCCGGTATGACAATTTCCATCCACGCAGGTACGTATCAACCGTTTGAGGTGAATGCCCAGTGCTCGGGGACAGAGAAGGCTCCGGTAACCATCCGCGCAGCCGAAGGAGAGAAACCTGTCATTCAGAGCACGAATGATATTGGCATTCATTTGATAAACGTTGACAATCTCGTAATTTCCGGTCTGGAGGTTGTTGGGGGTACCCATGGGATCTATTATGAAAGTACACCGGATCAGGGTGAAAAAACACTTGAAAATATCATGATTCAAAATTGCGTAGTGCATGACATAAACGGCACCCACGGAATCTGTGTTTATGCCGCCAACTACAAGGCGCCGGTCAAAAACATTACAATGGAAAACTGCGAGGTTTTTGACTGCCGCTGCGATTCCAGCGAGTCCACTGTTTTCAACGGTAACATAGACGGTTTCACAATCCGCAACAATCAGATTCACAATAACAATAATATCGGCATTGACATGATCGGATTTGAGGGTACTGCCAGGCACAGAGATGACTATAAAGGCAATCCCTATGATGTGGATTTTGCCCGTAACGGCAAGTGCTACGGTAATGTGGTTTATGCAATCAGCACTTTTGGAAATAACGCCTATCGGGAAGGTACGGGTTATAGCCTCTGTGCCGGTGGCATCTATGTGGATGGAGGCCAGAACATCGAAATTTACAATAACTTCATCTTCAGCTGCGACATTGGCATTGAAGTTGCAACGGAACATAGCCCCAAGGACAATCCATTGTTTCACGTGTCGGGTGTAGAGGTACACGATAACATCATAGCAAACTGTCAGGGATATTGCGGGCTGGCATTTGGCGGTTATGATGCCGATCTTGGTCGGACTGAGGACTGCATTTTCCGCAATAATACCTTTGTGGATAATCCCGTGCAGATTGTTGTACAGCGCAGTGCCCGCAATCAGATTCATCATAATTTATTCGTCGGCGGTGAGGTTGGCATAGAATATAATACAGACTGTGCCGAAACGGATTTAGTTAACGATTTTGGTGAAAACTTTTTCTGTATGGATGGCGAAGCAAACGATTTGCTCTCAATCATACGTTATGGAGATACCTTGATCTTCCCCCAAGAAATGCAGAAACTGCAGAGGACAATCGAGAATAGGGAAAATGCGCTAAGCGGATTGCGTTCTGACATGGACGGATTTGGTTCTGCCTTTGTACCAAATGAAGCGATGATATCCCTCTATGAGTCGTATCTCAAAAATACGGGCAAGTGAATTTTAAAAGCGGAAGAAAACCCATCCGGTTTCTCTTCCGCTTTTATTTTTAAATTCCTTTGACAAACTCCAGCACCTGACGGTATATTCCCATCTCATCCAACTGATATTTCTGCAATAATTCCTTTGCCGGTCCAGACTCACCGAACACATCCTGGATTCCTATTTTCTTCACCGGCACCGGGTATTCTTTGCATACAGCATCACAGACAGCGCTTCCCAGTCCGCCAACAACTGAATGCTCTTCAACCGTGACAATCTTCCCGGTCTCCTTCGCTGCCCTGCAGACAAGCTCCTCATCCAATGGCTTGATGGTATGGATATTGATGACTCTCGCTGAAATCCCATCGGATTCCAGCCTTTTTGCTGCAGCAAGCGTTTCCGACACTTCAAGCCCGGTGGCAATCAGGGTCACATCCGTTCCCTCACGCAGCACAACGCCTTTTCCCAGTTCAAACGTATAATCCGGCGTATCGTTGATTACAGGAACCGCCAGACGTCCAAACCGCATATAAACCGGTCCTTCATATTCCACCGCTGCCCTTACCGCTGCTTTCGTCTCAATGTCATCCGACGGGCAGAGCACAACCATCCCCGGAATCGTCCTCATCAAGGCAATATCCTCATTGCACTGATGGGTGGCCCCATCCTCACCGACAGAGATACCTGCATGGGTAGCTCCAATTTTCACATTCAGGTGGGGATAACCGATGGAATTCCTGACCTGCTCAAACGCCCTGCCTGCCGCAAACATGGCAAAGGTGCTTGTAAACGGTATCTTGCCCGTGGCGGCCAGACCTGCGGCAATTCCCATCATATTGCACTCTGCAATCCCGCAGTCCACATGGCGCTCCGGAAATGCCTTTTTAAAGACTCCGGTCTTTGTCGCAGCTGCAAGGTCTGCATCCAATACGATAATTTTGTCATTTATCTGTCCCAGTTCCACCAGGGCGTTGCCATAGCTTTCCCTGGTGGCGATCTTCTTTGCAGTCATTTCCTTTATCACCGGCATAGCGCTTCACCTGCTTTCTCCAAATCTGCCATGGCAATTTCATACTGAGCGTCATCGGGCGCCGTACCATGCCATGCCACAGAGCCTTCCATGAAAGAAACACCCTTGCCTTTTATGGTTTTCGCAACAATGGCTGTCGGCATCCCTTTCGTCTGCTTTGCTTCCTCAAACGCGCGTTCTATCTGTGCAAAATCATGCCCGTCAATATTGATGACATGGAAATTAAATGCCTCAAACTTTTTGTCAATCGGATAGGGAGAGCAGACTTCATTAATGGGACCATCAATCTGAAGCCCATTATTATCGATAATAACCACCAGATTATCCAGTTTTCTATGACCAGCAAACATTGCAGCCTCCCAGACCTGGCCCTCTTCTATCTCCCCGTCGCCAAGAAGCGTATACACGCGGAATGGTTCTTTGCTGAGCTTTGCAGAAAGCGCCATCCCCACCGCCGCCGAGATTCCCTGTCCCAAAGAGCCGCTGGACATATCCACACCCGGAATATGCTTTCTGTCCGGATGCCCCTGTAAATAGGAGCCGGTATGGCGCAGGGTCTTCAAATCCTCCACCGGAAAAAATCCCCGGTTCGCCAAGGTTGAATAATATCCCGGCGCCACATGGCCTTTGGACAGCACAAACCGGTCCCGGTCTTCTTTTGCCGGATGTTCCGGGTCAATATTCATCTCCTTAAAATAGAGCCAGGTGAATAGATCTGCTGCTGACAGCGAGCCGCCGGGATGACCGGATTTTGCGCTATGTACTGCCGTCACAATCCCTTTGCGGATTTCATTTGCCGTTTTTTCTAACTCCAGATAATTCCCCATCTTCTCTCTCCTCCCAGTTTACTCTCCAAAGACAGCACGATAATCCGCCTGGAATTTTTCAATTCCCTGATCAGTCAGCGGATGTTTTGTCATCTGCTCCAATACACCGTATGGAACCGTGGCGATATCCGCCCCTGCAAGTGCACAGTCAATCACATGAATCGGATTCCTCACACTGGCGGCAATAATCTCCGTTTCAATCCCTGAGATACGGAATATATCAGCAATCATCCTGATTAAGTCCATTCCTGGCTGAGAGATATCATCGAGACGCCCCAGAAATGGGGATACATAAGTAGCACCCGCGCGTGCTGCTAAAAGTGCCTGGTTCGCACTGAATATCAGAGTCACATTGGTTTTGATTCCCTCTGCAGTCAAAACCTTCACCGCTTTTAAGCCTTCGACAGTCATTGGTATTTTAACAACCATGTTCGGATGGATTGCCGCAATTTCACGTCCTTCTTCGATCATACCTTTGGCATCTGTCGTTGTAGCTTTCACTTCTCCGCTGATTGGTCCGTCTACAATTGAAGTGATCTCCTTGATAACTTCCACAAAGTCTCTGCCTTCCTTTGCAATCAGTGACGGGTTCGTCGTTACCCCGCAGATAATCCCCATATCATTTGCCTTTTTGATATCCTCTACCTTCGCTGTGTCAACAAAAAATTTCATTTTCTTTCCCCTTTCATTGGTCTTAATATTATTTTCATTTTATGTATTAATTCATTTAATTAATATATTCTATTAAACAATAACATTTTTTAAAAAAATGTCAATAGGTTATTTGTGTTTTCCTATCTTTTCTTTCTGAATCAGCAAACAAAAAAACAGCACAAAAGTCATTAAACGTTCCATGACCTTAATGCTGCTTCAGCATAATTCAATATTCAGTTCTATATAAACTGTCCCGGACTGTCAAAAACCCTGTCAATCGCCACGATCGCCGCACCGGTCAGGATGGGGTCCCCCTGGTAGGCACTGATGGAAAGCGTAAGCTCGTCCCAGACATCCGGCAGGATTCCCTTTTGCACCGTCTCCCGCACAGTCTGTTCCATTAATTCCGGATTCGGACGTGCCATATCATCACCGATAATAATCCGGTCCGGGTTGATCACATTGATAATGTTTATGATCCCGATGCCAAGGCTCTCGCATGCCCTGCGGTAATGCTCTGTATCGGTTGTATCACCGTTTCTTATTCGCTGCTCCAAATCCTCAAAATTACAGCCTTCCATACCGGCACGCTCCCCATACACTGCTTTTACAAGTTCCAGTGAGGAGGCATAGCGTTCCAGGCAGCCCCTGTTTCCGCAGGCACATGGTCTCCCGTTTCTGTCTATCGTCATATGTCCGATCTCACCTGCCGTCCCCAGCGCTCCTTCGTAGATTCTGCCATTCATCACAATTCCTGCGCCAATCCCCTGACCGGCGGCAATGTAAACAAGAATGTCATCATGATAGGCCTCCTTCAAATCCCACATATGGGCATAGGCTCCGGCATTGGCGTTGTGTTCCAGGAACACCGGGATATCCATCTCCCGGTCAAAAAACGCCTTCAACTCAATATCTTTCCATATATCCGCACCCGTTATCAACGCAATACGGCTCTTTTTCGCTATAAATGGACCTGGCACTGCAAGCCCCGCAGCCAGCACAGAGTCCTTTCCATACTGCTGAATCAACAGGCGCATCCGCCCCGCAATCTGATTTAAGATTTCTTCTGCACCGGGCTGCTTTTCCGGCTCAAAATCCACCCGCTCCTTCACAATCTGTTTGCCTGTCAGATCAAATAGTCCCACACTGTAATGCTTTCTCGCAAGCCGCACGCCGATGACCCGGTAGCCGTCAGGATTAATGGAGACTCCAATGGACCGGCGCCCTTTGCTGCCATTTAAGAAACCAACCTCCTTTACGATTCCCCAGTTTAGAAAATCCTTCATGATATTGGTCACAGTCGCCTGTTTAAGCCCCGTAAGTGCCGCAAGATGTGCTCTGGAGCATACGCCTTCTCTTCTTAAACTTTTCAAAAGGAGAGACCGATTCATCTCCTGTGTCACGTCCTGGTTAATACCCCGGTTCTGATTCATTTCCGTCTTCCTCGCCGCTCTATAATATGCATCAGATATAGTTTCTGTCAGCTTATCATATTATATCATGTTTTTTTAACAAACGTCAAATAATCGTTTTTCTTTCTATTTTCCCAATAAAAACTGCTGCAGGCATAAACAAATCAACCCGCAGCAGTTCACTCTATCTTAAATTACTCCCTTTATAAATAATGGATACAGTCTTTGTATTCTTCAAAAATCTTCTTGTTGATCTCATCTCCCCCATCCGCATTTGCACTATGAAGGACAGGCGGCTGAATTCCTCTTTCAGCCAGAATTTCAGCAGCCCTGACGGAAATGCCATTGACAATGGATGCTCCGATTACCGTGGATGTGGCTCCTGCCTTTTCGTGGATTCCTTTGATTTCAACACAGCCGTCCCCAAACTCTCCTCCATTGTCTATGCAGATGTCACACAGCTCGAAAAGTCTTTTTCCGCTGCTGTGGCGGGAAGTATTCTTCTCAGAATATGCCAGATTGGTAATTCCGATCACGGTCATATTCATGGCTTTGGCTTCCAGAGCCATTTCCACAATTCCCGCATTCCTTCCGGAAACAGAATGAATGAGAATCACATCCCCATCTTTTGCACTGGACTCTTCAAGAAGGGCCTTTGACTGGCCTTCCAGCCTTTCAAATCTGCTTGTCAGAGTAACCGGGCGGACATTGAGCATAAGAGATGGATTAAACAGAGGATTGATCACTGCCAGGCCACCGGCACGGTAAAACATTTCCTCTGATAAAATAGCTCCATGGGAGCAGCCAAACACATAGATGGAACGCTTTTGCCCGATTGCATCCGCAAGGCACTTTGCGGCAGCCTCCATGGCCTCCCCCTGGCTTTCCTGTACAGAATCCAGAATCCGTTCAATATTTTTAAAATAAGCCTTAATGCCGTTCATGAATTACCTCTCCTTTGCTTTTTCGATAAGAGAAACCATTCGGTCCAATACATATTCGATGACTTTACGGCCTTTCTCTTCTGTCGCATCTTTTGCATTCCCCATAACCGCGGTCTCAGTAAATTCACTCCACCGGATGGGCGTTACGTCTATGAGTTCAGGTACCGGCGGGGCTTCATTGACAGCTTTAGACATGTCCACATGTTCCTTACACAAATACAGCATATAAGAAGTTTCAATTTCATCTGCATGGAAAAATCCACCGTGAAAATTACTTCCTCCCATTACTTCTCCCAGAATTTCTCCTGCACCGGGATAGGTAAAATACAGGATCTTAAAGTCCGGTCTTTCTTTCAGTACTTTTCTGGCTGCTTCTTTTATGGCACCGTTATTTCCCAGATGGGTATTGATCATAACAGCCATACGGAATCCGTTACGCTCTGTTTCCAACAGGATTTCACAGAGCAGCTGTGTTAGCAGCTCATTGCTGATACTGACTGATCCTTTCATTTCTCCCAGACTCCAGACCTGGGTGTAATGAATCACAGGAAGAATCAGGGAAGGGACACGCTCAGAAAGCTTTTCACACAGCTTTTCAGCAAGAAAGGAATCAGTACCTATGGGCAGGTGGGGGCCATGGACTTCCACGGCTCCCAAGGGGAGCAGCGCGATATCATGGGTTGGAATTAAGTCTCTGATCGATATCCCATCCAGTTCATTCATTTTATTGCTCATTTTCTCCCCTCCTATCGAAAGGAAAAGCATCGTTTGGGGTTGTCTATCAGGAATTTATCTGCCAGAGTCCTTCCGTCTAAACCTGCTGCATATGCTTCCTCTATGAATCTGGGAATCCACTTGTCTAATATAAATTTCAAACCGATTCCGTAGCTGTAATTCCTGTAATAGGATTTTCTGGCAAGATCATGGCTGATTAAAAGGTGATCTTCATATCCTCTTTTACACAGCTCCAAAATTACGTGAATCCTTGCAGATTCCGGTGCATATTTTATTTTACCAAGTCCGTCAAAGCTTAAAAATCCTCCGTGGGATAAGATTTTCTCATAATAATATAAATCTAAGTTTCGGTCCATATGTCCAAAGGAAACGCGGCTGATGTCCACCTTTTCCCTCTCCAGAATCTCAATCTGCTCCAGCGCCATGGTTCCTGCCTCTGTATGAAGATGAACAGGGGCCTTTGTCTCATGATGGGCTGCTGCGATAGCAACAATGGTCTTGACCTCTAAGGGATTAATGCTGTTATAGCCTGTACCGGTTTTTACCTGCCCTGCTTTGTAAGGTGTTCCTTCCAGCCCTACTTCAACTTCACGGATTACGTGATCCGTTAGCTGGTCAACGGTTGCCTGTTCCATCCACTCCTGGTAAGTATGATAATTTCCTACAATGGGAATTAAATACTCCGGCAGCTTTGCATCCCATAAAAAGGACTTGTTAAACCCTGCTGTTGCAATGATTTGAATATCCAGCTCTTTTGCCAGTTCTGCAACTCCGGAAACATTTCTTCCATAGTCAATGGCTGTAGCGTCCACAATGGTACGGCCGCCTAAATTTTTAAAATCCAGCATATCCCCTTTTGTCTTTTCAGGATCATCAAGAAGCAGGTCATCTGCATTTCTCTCCTTCCAATAAGGCGGTACGCACAACAAATGTTCATGGGAATAAGTAATACCCATTTCCTCCGGTGAAATATCACCGAAAATCGTTCTTACAAAACTCATGATAATTCCTCCTGTCTGTCCATGAATTCTACGGGAAAGCATAGCCGAAAGTTTTATGAAAAACCCCGGCTATACAAGTAAAAATCATATTTTTTTAGAATAAGAAGCCGGCAATGAACCGGATAATCGGTCCAATGATAAACATATCGGAATCAGCAGCCCACATTACCACATCAGGAACAGTCGATGGAGCCAGGAATGTAACCATGACATACTGACCAATTGCAATGACAGTTGCCGTGATCACACCTGCAAACAGCGCACCTCTGATTCCTCCTGTTTTATTGCCAAAAACTCCTGCTGTTCCTGCATGGAAGAAAATAGCAATCATAGTGGGAACAAACACATAGCCAACGGTATTACCTAAAACTACAAGCCAGATTAAGCTTGCTACAAATGCTCCCAGGAATCCGATAATAACCGCATTGGGCGCATAGGGATAAACAATGGGTGCATCAAGGGCAGGTATCGCACCTGGAACAATGATCGTAGCAATTCCTTTAAAAGCAGGTACCATTTCACCAATAAACATGCGGACTCCGAAAAGCACCACTGCAATACCGCCTGCAAATTGTAAACTGGTTAATATGGAGTATATGATAAAGCTTGTATCTCCTGAGGATGCAAGAATTTCTCTGGCACCCTCTGTATTTTTAATCATAAGAAGAATGGTACCAATGATGAACAAAACTGCCATAGTAATTCCGGTAACAATATTGGAATCCCTTAAAAATCCCCATTTTTCGGAGATAACCAGATCTTCTGTACTCTTGTCCTTATTCCCTACAAATTTGCCTGCCACTGCACCTAAAAATGCAACAGAAGCTGATGTATGTCCCAGCGCCACACTGTTATTTCCCGTGATCTTTCTTAAGAAAGGCTGTGTCAATGCAGGCTGTAATGTCCAATAAATGCCCAGTACAATTGATAAAAATGCTGTTACTGCAAATGTATTTGCATTGATATTCTGATCAAAAATGATTCCTGCAAAAATAAGAGAAGTCCAGAACATCATATGACCGGTTAAATAGATATACTTAAATTTTGTGATACGTGCCAGGAGCACATTGATCAGAAATCCGAATGTCATAGAAAGGGTAACAACGGTACCGAATCTTTGAACAAAGTCATTCTGTCCCATATATTTGCCAAGACTCTGGGCTTCCAGTCCAAAAACCTCAGCCCACATAGGCTGGAAAACATTCAAAGAGGAAACCACAATTCCAGAACCAATTCCGATAATCTGGAAACCGATGATCGCTTTAATCGTTCCCTGAACCGTCTGGCTGGATGACTTCTTTTGGAGAATCAACCCCAACATAACGATAATTCCTAATAAAAAGCCGGCATTCCCAAAAATATTAGTTGCAATCCAATTTACTACTGCCATAACTAAACCTCCTCCGTTTGTAATTAGAAAACATGGTTCTCCTTTAACACTCTTTTAATTTCTTCTTTGTCGATAAAATTATCAAGAATAATTACTTTTCCCCTCGGGTTTTGAAGGGACTGTGCAATTTCTTTTGTTGTAACAATGAAATCACACGCTTCGCCGCTTGCTGCAGAAGCATCACTGTGTTCCACCTCCGCTTTCACTCCCTCTGCCTTAAACACATCCTCAATATTCATCCGAAGGATAAGGGAGGATCCCATACCTAATCCACAAACTGCTAACACTTTCATCATTTTCGTCTCCTTTGCTTAATTATTGTTTATGATTGACATGACCTCATCAGCTGTCACGCACTGATACAACCTGTCTATCACATGTTCCTTTCCTAAAAGTCCGGCTATTTTCGTCATAAACTCAAGATGTTCATTATCGCTGCTGGTTGCAAGTGCCATAATCAGCTTCACCGGATCATTGCTGCTTCCAAAAGAAACCGGTTTTTCAAGGGTAATTAAGGATATTCCGGATTGAATGACCCCATCCTCCGGCCTTGCATGAGGCATTGCAAAACCGGGTGCAATGGCAAAATAAGGGCCGTTCTTTTCGAAGTTTTTCAGCATTGCATCAATATACTCCTGCCTGATATACCCCTCATGAAGGAGCACTTTTCCGGCTTTTGCAATCCCTTCCTGTGCGTCAGAGGCATCAAGCCTTAAAGCAATACATGTTTCATTGATAATACTCATACCATTCACCTACTTTATTTTTTTTATATAATCCAATAGCTGGTTTGGCGTTTCCACCTCTTTTTTATAATCCAGGAAAGACTGGTTCTCACTTAATTCCATGAGAGCCGTCAATGCTGTTGTATAATCATTGCCTGCAACATTGCAGAAGCTGATAACCGTATCAATCTTTTTCCCATTTTCAAATACTACCGGCTCTTTTAATGTAATCAGGCTGAATGCGGTCTTTTTCACATTATTCTTATTTCTGGCGTGAGGCAGGGCAATTCCGTTGCCAATGGTGATATAAGAGCCGAACTCCTTAATATTATTGATCATATCTTCCACATAGGACTGCAAGACACAATCCGTCTCTACCAGAAGACCGCCTGCCGCACAAATGGCTTCCTGCCAGTTTTTATAGGTCTGATTGACAAGGATCCTGCATTCAGGCAGATACTTCAATAATATCTCATATTTAGAATGTTCCAAATCTCTGATTCCATGTAATTCCTTCAATTTTTTTTCTAAACGGGGACGATTGGTTATCACAGCATTCTGCTCTATCAGCTGCATCAGAGTGGATAAATCATTGCTTGTTCGGACCATCCCTGCTTTTATCAAAGCTTCTGCATCCTGCTCTGTAAGCAGCGGATTCACCTCCACCACATTGCTGATTGTATTTATTTTTACAGGGACTGTTGATACGAATAAATCGATATTCTTATTATCCGCATAAGTATCCAGCCTGTAATAAGGAATCACATCTTCGATCAACACATCAAACTTCTGCATAATTTTATTCTTCACCATTTGAGCGGTTCCATAGCCCAAACCACAGATAAGAACAATCCTGCGGACTCTTTTCTTCTGTTTGCGGACCTGGGAAATGATATTTTCAATCAGCAAAGTGAAATATCCGATATCATCCTGTGAAAATTTCTTTTCCAGATAATTTTCGAGCCCTTCTAAGCTGCTCTCAACATCATGAAACGCCTCCCCGTATTCTTCTTTTATGTCCTGAAGAATTGGATTCTGAATATAAATGTTTCGCCTTACTCTCTCAACCGCTGCGTAGAAATGGTTGTAGAGCATGTCCAGTGCTTCGTTTAAGCTGTATTCATTCGTCAATGATTGCAAGGACTGGTTGGTGTATTTCAGCAGCAAATCAGAAACCAGGCGATGGATCCAGATCATACTTCCAATCAGCAGATACTGGTCTTTTTCATTGCTTTCTATGGAATAACCTTTGTTTAATACAATGACAAATTTAAAAAATTCTTCACAGGGCAGTTTGATCTTTAAATGTTTCTCACAAGAACTGCTGATGACTTCTGCCAGCTTTCTCCCTTCCAATCCAACGTATTCTTTTGCATCTGCTGAAACGTAATACCCGCTTCCAGTTCTGTAAAATACCAGAATCAGATTCAGAACAGCCAGTATATAGATTTCATCATTCTGAATAGCCGGCAGATATTCCCATATGGAGGATAATAAAACCTCCGCTTTCTGTTCTGCTTGAAACTGGTTAAAAACCGCTGCGATCCATTCTCTTAAATAAGGATTGCAGTTGCGAAGTGCAAGCTTCCTGTGTTTACTGTCCTGGTTTGAAAGACCGCAGTATTTATAAAGTACATCCATGAGTGCTGAACGGATCACCGTTTCATTTCCATTTAACTCAATTCCCATTCTCTTATGGTTTACAAGTTCCAGACCATATTCCCCGCATTTTTCCTTAACAACTGCAAGGGATTTCTTTACCGTAGACTTACTCACATCCAGATAGTCTGTAATTTCATCAATTGTATAGTGTAAGTCAGCCAGATACCGGAAAAAGATGGTTTCACTGCGGTCTTCCATCGAAAGGTAATACAGTTCTTTTGTGATATGATCCATAGTAAACTTCATGGAAAGAGGGGCATTTTTTAGATAACATCTTTTGTTACCAAGTACGAAACAGGCCTGTTGGGAGTTTTCTTTCAGAAAACTATTGATTAAGTCGACAGCATATTTAAAAGAACGTTCCGTATATCCAAATCTCTCTATTAACTCTCTGTAAATAAACCCATCTTTCGATGAATTTACCAAATAAAGAAGTTCGATTTCACGCTTTCCGATTTGAAACATAGCTAAACTCCATTCTTTTAATAACCACTAGTTAATCTTATAATATAGGATAGCAATTTTAATGTAAAGGTCATCCTTGTGCTGTGTTTTTTACAACAAATACCCCAAATAAAATATCATTTCTCCCACTTTTTTAGTAATTCTATCCTGGTTTTTCAAACAACTGTGCAGTATCCACAGCGCGCCAAATGCCCCATATAATGCCAACACTCTCCTAAGCGATAAAAGCTATTTCGCTATTTTTTATGAAATATAAAAAATAGCGAAATTATGTTTCAAATTGTTTATAAAGGGTATAAGTCTAACCAAAAAAATTATGTTATACTTTATAATATTGTTTACAAGGTGGAGTTTTATATGAAAATAAAAGCAATACTTAATAAAAATATAACAATAAAAAAAACGACTTGTTATTACCAATATTCTGATGATCATCGTACCGGTAATAATCACTTCATTTACTGGGATTGTGTGCGCGGGCATACTATGGTTTGTCGTCACATATAGTACGGACCTTGGTTTTGATGACAGCGAAGACTTATATAAAGCCAGCCGGGGCTCTATTATCGTCTAGAAATCACTGAAAGAAGGAAAACACGCAAATCTGGCAGAGGATCTGGCTTGAATCAGATGATGTTTCTCCCCTTTCATTAGTGGTAATCTCTTCTCGCACAACGCTGTAACTTTTTTGTAACCCAATCATGGAAAAAGTCAGTTATAATACAGTAGCATTCATTACAGCTATAATCTCCCTCTGCTAACCCTAACAAGGATATCAGCCAGGAATACGTAACCGAAAGAAAAAGGAGCACAAAAATGAATAAAAAACAAACTGCAATGATATCAATCCTGATGGCTGGCACAGTCCTGTTAGCCGGTTGTCAGAAAGTGCCCAAACAGGACAGCACCCCGACAAAGCCAATTGATGATGTAGCAGCATTAGGAGAATTTCTTCCTGCTGGCGCAGAACTTCTGACGCCCAAAAAAGCGGAGAAAAAACAGAGCATTTACATGGAAGACCTAAACAAGGATGGGAACCAGGAAGCCTTTCTCTTATACAGGGACCCAAAAGACAACCGTCAGGCCCATATGATGTTTCTGGTAAAAGAAAACGGAGCATGGCAGAAAAAAGCGGACATGGAAACCGGATTTACTGACATCGATACATTTGATCTAGTAGACTTAGATGGCAATGGAACGCAGGAAGTCACCGTAGGAGGTGGATTGTCCGTTTCCAGCCATGATAACCAGCTTTATATTTACGAACTGCAAAACGGCACTCTGGAAAAGAAAGCGGATATATCTTACGATACACTTCAAATCTCTGATTTTAATGATGACCAGATGCCTGACCTTATGATAATATCGAAAAAAGAGAGCGAAATGCAGACCGCCGGGCTCTATTCCTATGCAGATGGAAGTTTAAGATCCATCTCTGAGATCGATCTGGATCCGGAAGGAACGTTAGAGCATGTTGCCTTTGGAACCTTGGCCGATGGAAAGAAAGCTTTGTTTGCAGACAGCGGAATAGGCGCACATTCCATGCTGACAGAGATCATTGTTTATGAAAACGGTAATCTAAAAAAGGTAGGCGATCCTTCTGACAGCATTCTTATGAAGCCCTATCCGCTCTACAGCAGAGATATAAATGGAGATGGGATCGTAGAGGTTGGAGGAATGTACAGCCCAAAAGGTTATGAAGACGCTGCTATGGCAGATATTCCTTTCCTTTATACTTATAAGGATTATCATTCCGATGGCTCCTTTCAGACAGTAGAGGAACGTTATTCTGACAGCGGCCGCCACTTTTATATTACCATACCGACAGAGCTTCATGAGAACGTAACAATCAAACGGCTGGACAACGGAATCCACCTGATTTCTACCGTAGGAGACAAGGTTTTATTCGAGGTGAAATGGGCGCAAAAGGATGCCGTTCCTGCTAACGGCACTCTTCTTGGAACCACAAAAGATATGGCCTTTTACTCGGAATGGAAGGAAGAGACGAAAATCCCGGCAAGTGCCTTCCATCTGATGGAAGAAGAAATAAACTGAGGTAATACGCACATGAAAACAATTTTGGTGGTGGAAGACGAACTGTCAATCCGCAGTTTTGTCTGCCTGAACTTAAAGAAAAAAGAATATCATGTCCTGGAAGCAGAAACCGGAGAAGAAGCACTTATGCTTTTTAAGAGCCAGAAGATCGATGTGGTAATCCTGGATCTTATGCTTCCCGGTATAGACGGATTTACCGTTTGTGATGAAATAAGAAACATGGATCCGGCGGCAGGTATCATCATGCTGACCGCCCGGTCTCAGGATGAGGATAAGGTCAAGGGCCTTATCCTGGGTGCTGATGATTACCTGACAAAACCGTTTCATATGAAGGAACTGGAAGCCAGAATCTTATCCCTGCTGCGCCGCCTGGATTATAAGATGGTAAGTACTTCTCCCACAGTCCTCCGATCAGGCCCCTTTGCCCTTGACGGCATCCGTAACAAATTATCCTGTTCCGGTCTTGAGATCAGGATCACTCCTACGGAAAGCTGCCTGCTTCAATTTTTTATGAACAACAAAAACCAGGGATTTACCAGAGATCAGATCCTTGATGAAGTCTGGGGAACCCATTATTCCGGCGATCCAAAGGTGGTGGATGTAAACATCCGGCGGATCCGCCGAAAAATAGAACCGGATCCTTCTTCCCCTAAATACTTATGTACGGAATGGGGTTACGGATATTTATGGAAGGAGTAAAACATGAAGCGGAAGGTTGTTCTTTATTTTATGTTTTTGATCGTTCTAACCCTGACTCTTGTTATGGTCTCTTTTGGCATTGGGATGAAACGGTACTTTTATCAGGAAATCTCCGATACCGTAAAAAATCATGCAGAAGCAGTTTTACCTGTTTGGATACAGCAGGGAGACTTTACCAGCTTGCACCTGGCAGACGCAAGCGATGCCATCATCAAAGCCTATCGTATGGATGACGCAAACCTCTCCCTGCTGACAAGAAACGGACAGCTGATCCAGTCCTCCACCGGATATCTGGCGGAAAAAACCGATTCCATTGATCCTGAGGTCCTTCGTTTCCATACAATTTATCACATAGAAAAACCAGAAAATGGCGGCGAAAAAATCATGGCTGTCTATACTCCTCTTCTATATGAAGGCCAGACTGCAGGAATTTTAAAATACGATGTGTCCCTGACCGATACCGATGCCAGAATCTATAAGCTTTTGTCCTGGGGATTGGGTGTATGCCTGCTGGTTGCATTTCTTGTATTCCTGGTCAGTTTTCGCCTGGGCAATTCCATTGTAAACCCCTTAAAAAACATTATCATGCTGACGAAACGAATGGCAGAGGGAAATTATAAAGAAAAAATCGAAAAATCCTACCCCTATGAAGCAGGAGAACTGGTAGATATGCTTAATTATATGGCTGATGAGATCACAAAAGCAGACCATATGAAAAATGACTTCATCTCTTCCATATCCCATGAACTACGGACTCCGCTCACTGGAATCAAAGGCTGGGCGGAAACCATGAGAGACCCTGAAGACCTTACGGAGGACGAAATGAAGTTCGGTCTGAAGATCATAGACGAAGAAACCGAGCGGCTGATCAGCCTGGTGGAAAGCCTGCTTGATTTTTCAAGATACCAGTCTGACCGGATGGTTTTATCTCTCTCTTTAGTTCCCTTTGATGAGCTGATAGAAAAAGTGACTTTTGAACTTTTAAAAAAAGCAGAAAAAAAGAATATACATCTGATTACGGAAACCATTCCAACTGTCATAGAAGCCGACTGGAATAAATTAAAGCAGGTGGTATTAAATGTACTGGATAATGCCATTAAATTTTCACAAAAAAACAGCGACATCGTTATCACCCAGACCATGGAAGACCACTGTGTCCGCCTGGTCATACGGGATACAGGGATCGGAGTTAAAGCAGAGCATTTAAAACACCTCACCCGATCCTTTTATAAAGCGGATAAAAAATCCGTAGGAGAAGGCCTGGGGCTTGCCATCTCCCGAAAGATCATGACCCTTCATGGGGGCACCCTTTCCATTGATAGCGCGTATGGAAAAGGCACCACCGTAACCCTTAAGCTTCCCAGAAAGCAGGGTCAGAATCCGTGACGGATCGTCTCTACTGAGATTATTTTGAAACAGGGATATTTTTTTCCGTAAGAAAATAAACAAAAGCAAATACCGGCAGGATAAACCCGATCATTGATGCTGCATCCCAATTTCCATGAGCGTATGACCAGCCTCCCAGAGCAGACCCTGCCGCTCCGCCGACAAAGAATACCGCCATAAATAATCCATTTACCCTCCCACGTATTTCATCACCTAAACCATAGATTGCCTGCTGCCCTAGAACAAGGTTACCGGAAACAGACATATCAAGAAGAATTGCGGCAATACAAAACAAGAACAAAGAGACCGTAAGATTGCTTTGCAACACATGGGTGAGAGCAAAGGAGAATGCTGCGATCACAAAGGCCGCTCCTGTAAGTTTTTTTGTCCAGCCCCGGTCTGCCATTCTTCCCGCGATCGGTGCTGCAACAGCTCCGGCCACACCTGCGAAACCAAATATTGCGATTTCTTTTTGCGTCAACTGAAAGTGCTGGGATAAATACAGTGGTACTACTGTCCAAAATAAACTGAAGCTTCCAAATAAAGCAGCCTGGTATAATGCTCTGCGTCGTAAAACAGGGGTCTTTCTAAAGAGATACCACAAGGATCTTACAATAGCAGGGTAACTGTCATTTGGCTCCGGATTTCTTTTCGGAAGCAGAAAACTCAGCAAAATCAAAAGGATTCCCATAATGGCCGCAGACAGGAAAAACACTGCCTTCCAGCCAAAGAAACCGGTAATGAGACTTGCAGTCGGTCTTGCAAGCATAATTCCTAGAAGCAGTCCGCTCATTACATTTCCAACGATTTTCCCTCTCTCGTTTGCAGGTGCTAAATGAGCTGAAAGGGGAACCAGTATCTGAGCTGCGACTGACCCTACTCCAATCAATATGGCAGAAGCGGAAAACATATAGAAATTCGTTGCTAAGGGTGCTGCAACCAGCCCTAATATAGCAACAATCAGTGTTGTTACTGCCAGTCGTCTGTTTTCCAGTAAATCACTCAAAGGAACCAGAAACAAAAGTCCTGCGGCATACCCCAGCTGGGTCATCGTAACAATCAGTCCGGATAAACCGGCAGAGATTCCCGTATCCTGGCTGATAGGACCTACCAGCGGTTGGGAATAATACAGGTTTGCAACAATCAGTCCGCAGGCACTTGCCAGTAGAAATACCAGCCAACGGGAAATCTTTTTTTCTTCCATCATTTCAGTTTTCATGTGTGTTATCCTCCGTTTTTATATACTAAACGTATCGTTTATAAATATATAATAAACGCACCGTTTTGTTTTGTCAACCCTGTTTTTTTTAAATTAGATGTGGTATAATAAACGCAGCGTTTTTAAATTGTTTCAGAGAAAAATAATAGGGGGAATCACATGGATAAGAAGATAGGACGTCCTCGCAGCGAAAAAACAAGGCAAGCCATACTCACTGCTTCGTATGACCTGCTGCTTTTAAATGGCTTTCATTCCATAACTGTTGAAGGTATCGCTGAGAGGGCCGGGGTCAGCAAAGCAACCATATATAAATGGTGGCCCAATAAGGCCGCTGTTGTCTTAGACGGTTTTTTTGCTGCTACAGAATCAATGCTTGAAGTGCCGGATACCGGGTCAGCAAAAGAAGATCTTTTGGTTCAGGCAAGCAACCTTGCCGCCTTTCTTACCAGTTCCAAGGGGAAGGTAATCACAGAACTGATTGCAGAGGGGCAATCGGATGAGAATGTAGCGAAAGAATACCGTAACCGTTATTTCAATCCCCGCCGTCTTATTTCACAGCATATTCTGGAAAGAGGAATGGAACGAGGGGAATTGAAAAAGGATCTGGACATCGAACTAAGCATAGATTTAATTTTTGCCCCCCTTTTCTATCGGCTGTTAATAACCGGAGAAAAGGTAGATTCTGCTTTTGTGGAACAAATGATTTCTTACGCTTTCGCAGGATTGAATGCAGGAAAATAGCATTGGCTGGTTATAACAACAGCTCCGCAGCCACCCAAGTGCATCATTGGGTCATTTCATGGTTTACAAACAGATGAAAATCTTCTTTCTATTTATTGAATTTGCAAATTCAACAAAAATAGAAAAGGAGATAATATTATGGCAGATTACGATAATTCAAGATATACATATGCCCAGGTACTTGCAGGCACCGGCTATTACATGAAGGATGACAAGCTTCGTTACAGTGCAGGTGTAGAAACCATGCAAGTGAAATTAAATACCGCAGGGCACAAATGCGGTACTCCGGATGGCAAATTCGGCAACAATAGTGATACTGCAGTAAGAAGTTTTCAGAGAGCCAACGGTCTTACCGAAGATGGGAAAGCCGGTAAAAATACCCTTATTGCACTTGATAAGGCAGCAACCGGCGGTGGTTCCGGCGCCAGTGCAGCAGCGAAAAACCTAAAGAAGAAGTTCGGATCCATTATTTCTTCATTTGCATCGAAATATTCCATTGACGAGGACGTTTTAGGAGGATTTATCCTGACAGAATCGTCTGGATCAGGATTTACCGACGGAAAGTTATTGATCCGGTTTGAAAACCATATTTTCTTAAAAAATGTTTCCAACGCTTCCTCCACCTTTAAGGTTGAAAATAAAGTACATTATTACTACAAAAACGGCAAATGGAATCAGACTCATACCGGAAAGCAGGCCAGTGAATATGAAGCCTTTAACCTGGGAAAAGGTATCAATGAATATTATGCTTATTATTCTATCAGTATGGGACTCCCCCAGATTATGGGCTTTAACTTTAAAGTTACCGGTTATGACTCTCCGGCAGACATGTTTAAGGATTTCAGCATCAGTGAGGACAAGCAGATGGCAGGTTTCTGCACCTTTGTTGCAAAATACGACAACGGCTCATTATTAAAAGCTTGCCAGTCACGTAATTTCACCAGCATGGGGAAAATTTACAATGGAGACGGTGACACCTACGGTCCTAAGTTAAAGAAAAATGCAGCCGATTACGCAAAAGCATAATCATCATAAAGGATAACAATGCGGCCCCAGGTGATATTGAAATGCACCTGGAGCCGTTTTTACGAATAAATCAAAAGTAATATTAATTACTTATTTTTCAGATATTCACATATGTTATCAATGTTTATATCTTTTTCATCCATATTTTCGGTTATGTCATCTATTAAATCCTTTGCCAGATGAAATTCCTTTTTATCTGCCAGGAAAATTCTGGCTCTGGGGCGAGGAACCATACCTTGAGGACCCGCACCTGTAATGTAGTTTATTATGACGATTATATCTTTTAAATTGTCATGATTCACATCGCGGAATCCTACAGACTCCACACTGTCAAAAAGACCTGCATAAGTATCCGTTTTGTTATTTTCACCATAGTAAGGGAATGAATATACAACCTTATTGTCTTTCATCAGGTAAAATGAAACATCTTCAAAATCAGCACCGGCTTCCGGACCATATGAAATAAACCTTACATCTCCCCAGTCATTCAATTCAACATCAAAGGATTGATCCGGTATGATTCGTTTTTCGTCCAGAGATATTTCTGTTTGAGAAGTTCCGGCATTATTTTCATTGGATGATTCAACTTTTATCTGACTCCCTTCTGAAGTTACAGTATTCGGATTCAACTGGTCACCTTTTGATTTCTGGCAGCCTGCTAATAAGCCTCCACACAGCAATGCCGCTGCAAATAAAATCACCTTTTTTTTCATGCTGCTACCCCCTTATAATTACCGTTTTGGATCATTGTTTAACACACACTTTTCATATTGATATTTTATCGTGTTAGACGTTTCGTGTCCACACTTATATACTAACACCAAATTTCTAAAATAGTATTACGATTTGATTTATAACTCTTTCAAATTCCAATTTAAATATTGGTTTGCTCTATTATCAAATTAACAATTGTGTCTGTTGTCATATCTTGGTTTATCATATACTCAGGGAAAATTTCCAGATAATCTTTTTCTCTCCACCAACGTTTCATATCCGCTTCTCCAAATTCCCCGGCATTCGGTTTTGTTTTATATTTTCTTTTCCATATCTAACAAGCTCAATCATTAAATCAATCGCTTGTGTTTCTGAACCATCCTTTACGTACAGCATTTCTCGTCGGACTACATCTTGTGAAATAAGTAACGTGCCTCTTCCATAATATCTTTGCAGATTTCTTGCAATGGTTGTTTTGCCACTCCCAGAATTACCCCTTAGGATAACAATCTTTGGATTTACATTCATGACTTCCACCTCTAAATTCAGATTTCTTAATTATACCAAAACCTGGAGGAAAAATATATCATTATTTCTGTTCGAAGTTCTGCCATAAGTGCATGGTATATCCTGTCAGGCCATTGCGACTACGCCCATACTGGGCATACCATAAAAAACAGGAAGGACCTCATATCACGTTCCTTCCTGTTTACTACTTCTATCCTCCGATTCTGGATTCCAGCCCAATCTTCAACGCATATTGGTGATATTCCTCTAAATCTTCTTCATGAAGCATTTTACCCGTCATCTGGTAAACTCTTCCCAATTTCTCGTATTTCGCTTTTCCAAGTGTATGATAAGGAAGAAGGTTTACTTTTTTAACTCCCAGCTGCTGTAAGTATCGTAAAGTCTTTTTTATTAATACGGAATCAAAGTTGAATCCGGGGATAATCGGCATGCGCACAGTTAATTTATCTGGTTCCATCTCTACCAGATATATCAGGTTTTCTTTAATCTGTCTCCCATTCCCTCCTGTAACCCTTCTAAGCACTTCGTCATCCAGATGTTTAAAATCATATAGAAAATGGTCGATATAGGCCACAGCAGCCTGCAAGGTTTTTAAAGAATAATTTCCCGTAGTTTCTACCGCCGTATTCAATCCTCTTTCTTTACTTGCTTTGAGGATGGCGATCAACCCCTCCAGCTGTACAAAGGGCTCCCCTCCGCTGACCGTGATTCCCCCGCCATTGGAATTATCATAGTAATCCTTATCCTTCATCACTTCTTCCATGATGAAATCCAGGTCCATATCTTTTCCATAAAATTCAAGTGCATCCTGCATACAATTTTTCTCACAAGCCAGGCAATCAGTACACAAGGTCCTGTTATAATTGAATTTCCCGTTGTCATCAAAGGTAATTGCCTTAGTCCTGCAACCCTTTTCGCATGAACGGCACCCGATACACTTAGACTCGTTGTATAACAGTTCCGGATAAGATGTCTGTGTCTCAGGATTGGCGCACCATGGGCAGTACAGGGGGCACCCTTTTAAGAAAACGGTGGTTCGGATTCCCGGCCCGTCATGGGTCGCAAAGCGTTCAATATTGGTCACTTTAATCATACAATGCCCTGCTCAGCAATTCTTCCTGGATATCCTTTGTCAGATTGACAAAGACCGCACTGTAACCGGCCACCCGTACTATTAAATCCGGGTAATTATCTGGATTCTTTTGGGCATCCTCAAGAACGCCATAATCCACGACCGTTACCATGAGCTGGCAGCCTCCTTTCTTAAAATATGTATCAAACAACATCTTAATTTTTTTTCTGTCTTTATTGAACATACGGGGCGTAAATTTAATGTTTTGCACGCTTCCGCCGTGATATTTTGCCTGGAACTTAACCAGGGAATTTAAGCAGGCGGTAGGTCCGTTTTTTGCCGCTCCGCCCTGGGGATTATTAGCTGGATTTAAGTAAACACCTGTTTTCCTTCCGTCCAGGCTGGCAAATGTCTCATGACCCCAATCTGTATTTGTCTGGTTATTTGAAATAACAATCAGAAAATATCCCATGCCATAGTCAATTCCCTTCTGGCGGATACCTTGAGCTACAAATTCAAATAAATCATTTGCGAGATTATCGCATTCCGTTTTGTCATTTCCGTATTTATCCTGATCCACTAAATCTTTTTGAATCCTCTCATATCCTTCAAAATTGGCAAGCTGTGCCTGGTGCAATTCAGCGAGACTATATTTTTCATCTATATATACCAGCTTTTTAATTGCCCAGAGCGCATCGCTGGAATTGATGTTTCCGTATGTTTCATTGGTTCCGCCAAGGATTTCCACTCCTCCGTCCAGCACTGCCTTCCCTCTATTGATACAATCATCCATCAAAACAGAGGTAAACAGAAAGGATACGTTTTCATTCATGATCTCATAAGAACGGTATTGAGCCTGTATACTTAAATCAAAGTAATAATTCAACAATTCCTTATATTTATCAAACAGTTCATCAAAGGTTTTGAATCGGGAGCATTCCGGAATCTCCACGGGTCCGTTTTTTCTTTTCCCGTCCATAGGGTCTATTCCGCCGTTTAAGGTGATATTCAGGATTTTTAAAAGGTTCAGCAAAATATTCGGTGTCCCTACGCTCTTACCCTGAATGACAAATTCACCGCACCCAAATGGTACGTACTGTTCTGCGATTTCCCGTTTCACACGCATGGAATACATAACTGCAGGGACATTCACATCATCATTGTATAAAGTAGGGTAGGTAGCACCGCTTCCGATACAATCATAGGCCATATCCATCATGTATTCCGGGGTATCTTTGCTAAAGCGCAGTGTAAACTGAGGTTCTACATAACGTGTGTCCTTGCACACCCTCATACAGATACGGGCAAACGTATCAGCTTCTTTCGGATGTTCCCGTCCTACACCGCCTACAATGATACGTCCGTTAACAGTGGTACGCCTGTTCTCAATCATCTTCCACAAGGATTTTAAATACCGGTAAGATTCTTCTTCGTCAATAATGCCATGATCCAAATCATGCTGTAAAAATGGTCCCAACACGTCATCCAGCCGCCCATAGTTAATAACTCCGGCACAAAGGGCGTAAATCCACAACAACTGCAAAGCCTGATGGAACGTGTGCGGTTTGTTTTTCTTAATATACCGCAAGTCATTCTCCATTAGTTCCAAATCTTTTAAACGTGACTGGTCTGCACCGTTTTTTGCTTCTCTCACCAATTCTATCTGACGTTCCATTACCTCCTGCAAAAGACTAAGGCTTTCATAACTGCATTCCAGGAATTCATTCTGCTCTTTTAAAAAGATCAGTTCTTTTAAGCCTTCCACTCCATATTCCATCAGCTTTTTATAATTCAGCATCATTCCTGACAACCTGGCTGTTGCCATCAAAGGATAGGAGCAATCAATAAACCTTCCGACTGTATCCTCTGTCAATACCTCCTGACAGAAAATTGCTTTCGTATCATGATCCTGCCAGTAATCGTAAAGCGTATCAACTCTTGCTCTTTCCTCTTCGGTTGACAGCGTTTCTTTAAATGCCCTCAGCTTATGGAATACGCAGTAATGGCCTACGCCTCCGATACTTGTCACACTGCCAAAGCCAATGGGTAAAAAATCTAGTCTGCCTGCCAGCAGATCATCACTTTCAATCGAACGGAACAGAACCGGATATATTGTTTTCAGGCAATTAATCTCTCTTCTCGCTTTATCCAGCCCCTCACTGTTTCTATGCGCCTCTGTATAGGCTTCCATAATAGACAACTGCTCCCGAGGTGTTTTTTCACAGGGGATTGGGATTGACACCTCTACGTTCTGAGCGCCGTCAATGTTAATTTTCTTTTTCACTGCAGAGTCTCCTCCTCTATCGAATATTACTTGAAAAATCACTTATGTTCCTTAGCTTTCCTTTTACTGCCCCGTTCTGCAGTCCTGTTCCGGTCCTGCACTTTTAGTGAAAAAAAGAGGGCGCTTAACTGCGTCCCCTTTTCTTCCAATGTATTCTAACTGAGACAAACGGTAAAATTATCCGGTGCCTCACCTGTGTCAGGGAGACGATTGACATACACGTTTGTAAAATCCTCCAGACTTGCCCATGAGAACATTGCCTTAATATGATACTTGGAGTCATCGATCAGGAGATGATTGTTCTGGCTCTTCTTCATGATCTCCTTTTTCATCGTCCCAATTTCCATGTCGAAAATGTAAACCTCGCCGCTTTCCATATTAACTCCATTGGTACTGAAAAAAGCATGGTCAAAATTAAAATTCCGAATCATATCCACAGCCATGGACCCTGTACTCAGATCATAATCTGGTGAAAAACGACCACCCAGCAGATAGATATCCCCCTTGTACGTAATGGGAATCTTCTTGATCAAGTAAATGCTTGGAGTTACAATTTTTACATGGTGCGTAAGCAGCTGCGGCAGCAGGTACACAGGAGTAGTGCCGGAGTCCACATAAACGCAGTCCCCGTCCTTTACATTCGTGACAGCCCGCTGGCAGACAATCTCCTTTGCCTCCGCACATAAGCTCTCCTTGTTCACGGTAGGAACTTCGTTGAATACCGTCAGTGTAGAAGAAACCTCTCTGCACATAGCTCCACCCCGCTCCCTGCTGACCAGCCCCTGTTCCTCCAGTTCAATTAAATCCCGAGTCACGGTGGATTTTGACACATTTAACTGTTCCATCAGTTCCTTTATGGTTACAAAAGACTGTTCTTTTACGATACTCATGATATGATAAAGCCTTTGCTGTGATAGCATAACGTCACCTCCTTCGCCATTATCATATCAGAGGAGGAAATCATATGTCAATCTATCATTCTTCCGATCGATCCTAACCGGTGCAATGCCTCTGTCCGGTTATCCTTGCCACAGTTGATACACTTATCTTTGTTTTAATCTAAGACGCTTTAAAGTCATACAGACAATTGCGGTCACCACAGTTCCAGCAGCCATACAGATCAGTCCCATAAACGGCTTGTTCACTGCACCCAGGATCAGCACAATAGGGCCGCCATGAGCAACAGAATCTGTAATGCCGAATAAGAATCCCATCGTACAGGCCACTACGGATCCAATCATATTGGCCGGAATAACGGCCAGCGGGTCTCCCGCTGCAAACGGGATAGCTCCCTCGGAAATCCCCACCAGTCCCATAGCCAGAGCCGCCTTGCCGTTGGCAGTCTCCTCGGGAAGAAACAGCTGGTGCTTACGGTCTAAGAATGTAGCCAGCGCCATACCTAGCGGTGCAACCGGAATCGCCATAGCCTGTGCTCCCATGAACTGAGGCTGTCCTTCAGCAATTAAACCAACCGAGAACATGAATGCTACCTTGCCAAAGGGACCGCCCATGTCAAAGCCCTGCATCAGACCGATTGTAATGCCAAGTAAAATCATACTTCCGGCAGACATGCTTTCCAGCATGGCGTAAAGAGCCGTCATCAGGGATGCGATGGGAGCTCCGATAATAAATATAAATATAAATGCGATAAACAGAGATCCAATAATAGGAATGATCATGATCGGAACCAACGGTTTGATCATCTCAGGCCATTGAAATTTCTTCAGCCACCTTACAAAGTAACCGGTCAGAAAACCAGCCACAATGGCACCGATAAAGCCTGTTCCGGCTGAAGCTCCGTAAAAGGAACCATTGTTGGCTATCCAGCCGCCAATCATGCCAGGAGCCAGGGCCGCCCTGTCACCGATAGCAAATGCTATGTAGCCGGCCAGAATCGGGATCATCAGTGTAAATCCGGCGCTTCCCACTGCAGAAATCTGATTCCAGAAGCTGCCTTCGGGGATCACAAGACCCTGGGGTGTGGGTTTTCCTCCCACTGCCAGTGCGACCGCAATCAGAAGGCCACCGATTACCACAAACGGGATCATAAATGAAACGCCGTTCATCAACGCCTTGTACAGCATCTTTCCACTAAGCGTACCGGCAGGCTCCTCTGCCTTCCCCCTGGCTGCCTGCTGAACACGCTCTGTGGAGCTCCCACCAAAAATCGGGGCCTTTCCATCCAGAACCTTTCTGATCAGCTCCGCCGGATGGTCGATTCCTTCCTTCACAGTGGTAGTCACTACCTGTTTTCCCCGGAAACGTTCCATGTCCGTCTCCTTGTCGCTGGCAATGATGATTCCCTCGGCTCTTTCAATCTCTTCCCTGGTGGGAACATTTTCCGTACCGATGGAACCGTTTGTTTCCACCTTTATGGATACGCCCATCTCCCCTGCAGCTTTTGCCAAGGCTTTCGCCGCCAGATACGTATGTGCTACTCCAACCGCACAGCCGGTCACCCCGATTAAAAACCGTTCTGACCCTTTGCTCTCTGTCCGTACCTCCTCTGTGCTTAGTGCCGCCAGAATATCTTCCGGCCGTTTTGCCTCCTTTAGATAATCCAGGCAATCACAATCCAGCAAGCGGGAAGTAATACCGCTTAGCAGTGTGATATGCGTGTCGTCCGCATTGTTTGGCATAGCGATGAGAAAGATGATATGGCTGACCGGGCTCCCCTCTTCAAACCGGATTCCCCGTTTGGATGTTCCGATTGCCACCGCCGGTCTCAGTACTGCATCTGATTTTCCGTGAGGCAATGCCACCCCGTTCTCTAGATTTGTGGGCACTTGTGCCTCTCGTTCCAATACATTCCGAATATAACTGCCTTTATCCTTAAGTACATGTTCCTTATAGAGAAGTTCCGCTAACTCCTCTATAGCCGCATTTTTATCCTCTGCCTGCATATCAACTTTGATCAGCTTAGGCGAGAGAAACTTTGTTATATCCCCCATTTTGAATCCTCCTGATTATAATAATATTCTGCGGTTTCGTATCTTTCTATGTATCATGTTCCGGCTCCACCCATTCAATACTGCTGTTCATACCTCCTTTGCCCTATTTTAGGTGCCACTTCCCCGCCGTATTCAATAATTAAACTATAGCACCATTTTGATTTATTGTCAATCATTTTGATTCATATCGATTCATTTTACTTCTTTACGATTCACATTAATACCTGGCAGCGATAAAAGCTAATGCATGTGTATTAACAATGGTCTTACGAATGATTTGTTTCCCAGCATCTGGAATTCTACTTGAAACTTAAACTCGTTCTTCTATCATTGAAATTTTTTAGGGTGAGAGGTTCACCATCATGATTCACTATAAACTATTTCCTCACATTGATTTGGACGGAATAAAAAACTGCCGCAAACAGCTGATTTTTATTCAGCCATTTGCGGCAATTCCAATGCTATTCGTTACTATTTTGTAAACCCCAAAATGCTAAGACTGGTAACAGATCCGATCTGACAATCCTTATACAACTCTCTGATAAATTCACAGTCATTGTGCTTGCCGGCCATTTCCCCTGTCAGCATGTAATGGTATCCCGCAGGCGATAATGATCCTCTTTGCGAATTCCACCGTATTTGGTTGCATATGCAATTTATTAATCACCGCTTTGTGTTCCGCCGCCGGCTAAGCCATTCATCGTAAACTCCGTGAGATAATCCAAAATCTGCGGAAAATACTGAAGCCCAATTTCCTCTTTATGGGTCTCAATGGTAACGATTGCCGTGAAAATGGCCATGATCATCCCACTGTCAATATCGTTCCTCATTTTCCCGTCTGCCTGCCATTTTTTTATGATCTCCGAAAAATCGTTATACATGAAGTCTAGACGTTCCATCCCTTTATCTTCACGGAAATGTTGCTCTATTTTGTCGAACACGTCCTTGTTATACCACTCTTTAAGAATAGGATTTGACTTCATGCCTTTTAAATTCAATAACATCAGTTCTTTGACTAAACTCCGCGGGTCCTGATCCAAATCAATAGATTTCAGTATCTTTTTCTTTAGCTTCTCGTTTTCTTCTATGTATATGGCCATGAACAGTTCCTCTTTTGAGGAATAGTAATTATAAAACGTACCTGTCCCTATTCCCACGGATTTTGTGATATCGGATACATTGGTATCCTTAAAGCCTTTCCGGCTGAACAGTTCCTTTCCGCAATTAAATAAATCTGTTTTCGTATCTTTCATATATACCCCTCCCGTATGTTCTGTTTATCAAACAGCGCTGAATCGCTAACTCTGTCTCGACATCCGGCGCCCCATAAAATCAAAAATCCGGCCCGCCAGCTTTTTGATTGGGTTTAAAGAGACATCGTAATAATAATCCGATTCAAACCATCCCTTGGCTTTGAAATGCCGATAGTCACAATATTCATCGCTGAGCATTTCTTTCATCATTGTCCGGGACATACGGAACGTCATCAATCTGAAAAAAGAAGGGTCTGGAGGAGACGGGCGCATAAGTATTCGGTAAAATCTTGCAGCGGCCTTTTTGATTTCACGCGAGTTCTTTACCTGTGCGGCTTTTGTGATCGGCTCCAGAGTCTTTAATACACAGCCTTTCGCAACACTATATCCGAAATTTTCTCCCATATTGCTAAGGTACCTCACAATAGAATTTCCTCCGAAAATACCCTGAGTAACAATGGAGGTGAAAGCCTTGCCGAAAAAACATGGCCGATGAAAAATAAAGGCCAGCCGGTCCAATAGATTCTTCATAGGAGCTGAAATATGAAAAGAATAATTAGGTGTGGCAAATATAACACCGTCGGAATGGTTCATCTTATCAAGCAGTAAATCCCGATCGTCCCGTAAGGGGCAGAGTTCTTCTCCTTTATCGAAACATAGCTTGCAGCCCCTGCAATACTCAAGCTGATGGTCCTTTAAGAAAACATACTCAAATTCGATTTCTGTGTACGAATTTATATTTCTCTCAAATTCACGGACTGCTTCATAAGTTGCTTGCTTCCGTGCACTTCCAATAAACGCGGTAACCCTTTTCATTTGAGACCTCCTCCTGATCAGCAAAATGTGAATGAATATTTTTTTATTCATTCACATTTTAGCACCTGTTCGTTTAACCGTCAAGCTTCATTTCTTATTAAATTTGTCCATGAGGAACAAAACATTACTCAATGCAGAATAATATAGTAACCTCACCGAATGAGTCGAACAGGATAAGGCATATCCGGAAATTACAGGCTTCTGCTTTCTCGCATATTATTTTTCGCTACATAACCATTGGAGGCCTGACAAAAAAACTTTCAAGACATGGGGTAGTGCCCAATATTTTATTTTTTCAACTGTCTATTAGGCAGGGAACGGTTCATATGTCTTGAATAAAAGTCATCTTTGATTCCGTACTACTTTGGTTCATATTCCCAGGTCAATTACTTCCTAATTAATTTCATGGCGCCACTTCATAAAGTTTTTTCTTGAATTGATGATAAATATCTATTTCTTCATGGCAGCTCATACTGCCCAGTTTGATGGCTGGCTTTGTTTTTCCATGAAAATCACTACCCATCGTTTTCAGTAAATGAAATTTTTCCGCCTGCTCATTATAAAAAGCAACCATGTTTTCATCATGATAACTACTGTATACTTCCATCCCATCAACACCACAAGCAACAATGCCTTCCAGTATCTTCTGATTCTGCCCGATATTAATCCCTGGATGAGCAAGAACAGCTAAGCCTCTTGCTTTTCTAATCAATCGTATGGCTTCGTTCAGTCCAATAAACTGAACAGGTACATAAGCTGGCTTCCCTTGGGAGCAAAAGTCCCAATAAAAATTTACATAAGGATTATCACTACGCTTCCCGTTATTTCTATATGGTTCCAGAAGGGGATTGTTTTGATTTCTTTTATCCTCAAGAGCGGCTTCAGCAATCATTTCACCCGTCACTACACCTTCTATGGCAAAATCTAAAACTTTCTCTATATCAAAATGAATTCCTAAATCAAGTACTAGGTTTATAAGTTTTGAAGAAGCATCTTGTTCTTTCTTTAAGATATCCATTTCATTTTTTTCAAATTCAGGTAATGTTGGATCAATTCCATATCCTAAAAGATGCAGATTAACTCCTTCAAATTGACAATCAAGCTCAATAGCACAAATAAATTCAATACCTAATTCATTTGCTGATTTCTGAGCCTTTGCTATCCCTCGTACGGAATTATGGTCAGCTAATGCAACTGTCTTTAAACCATGTTGTTTACACAGCCGCATGAGTTGTGAGGGCGTGTACTCACCATCGTTACTAATATTTGAATGCATATGTAAATCTAACTGATTAACCATTTCAATCCCTCCTTGCTACGATTTTATTAATTTTCTTACTGCTCACAAACATCACTATGAGTAACACCATGATGAATATGGGATCTGCCCTGATAAATTCAATATAGATAATGCCGTCATGGTATCTCTTTTCTTATCGTTGCCATTTTGGTTCCAATGGTTTTAATGAGATTTGTTTAATACCCTCTGCAAAATCTTCGCCAAAGTCACTTAATACAATAATGTCAGGCATCACTTCTGACTTGATCGTTTTTTTACAATCTTCAATAATGGGATCAATCGCTGCTTCGGTAAGATTTTCTCTGTAAATGACGAGGATATCTGGATTTAAAAGACAGGTAAACGTGATGATTAATTTCTTAAGTGCCACTGAAATATTTTCCGAAACATATGCTGGATTCTTCCAATCAAATCCATCTGGAAGAAATTTAGCTTCACCTGCAAAGCCATCTTTTCCTTTGTACATATCACCGTTGATAAAAATACCTGCACCTAAAGGATATTTCTCTGGTATATAAATGCCTACCACGCTTTTATCGTCGCATTGATTAGAAGTACAATATCCCAATACAGCTGCGTTAACGTCATTTTCAAAGATTACAGGTATTTGAAATTGATTTCTCAAATGTTCTACAAGGGATTTCCCTTCAAGAGATATATAATCACTGATCTCCATCTTTCCTCTGATTTCCTGTCCTGGCATACCAATGCCTATCAATTTAATGTTAGGATATTTTTTCAGCATTTTCTCGATTGTTAAATCGAAACTATGTTCTGTTATTTCATCTAAGACAATCTCGTTACCTTCAATCACTTCCCCGTATAGATTGATAACCGAAACATGGGTTAAATCCTTCATTTCATACTCATTTGTATAAATGACTAACGCCATACTGTATTCCTCATTAAAGGAATAGATAGCTGCTGGCCTGCCACCACTGGACACTTCTAGCTCATCAACAAGAATCTCTCCATTTCCCAAAAGCACTTCAACAAGTGAATTAATTGTTACCACGCTTAATCCCGTCAAATTTGCCAACTGCGGTTTTGTTGCTTTTTTATTTTCTTTTATCACCCTTCTAACCGTGTCTAAATTGATTTGTTTCATTAAATTGACATTCCCTACAGCCATACTGCTCTCCTTTATTAAATACACTTTATAAAGTATCTTTAATATATCAGACATGCAGCTATCTGTCAAGTTGATTACATAGAAATGCTATTCATACACTTTTATATAAAACCGCTTGTCCGTTCTGCATTAATCAGAAGCTTATAACGAAAATTCTCGTGGAAATGTTTAGCTCTATCAAAGTAGATATGAAAGGGAAACTATAAATAAAAGTACATCCTCATAATTGAAAATGTACCTTCATTATTTGTCCTTCATTTTTACCAAGTGTCAAAGCCTCTTGTTGTCAAGATATAAATTCCACTTTTTTTTTCAACAAAAAGTGCCGCAAAGCACATTAAGTGCATGTTAACCGAAAAAAACATCATTCACGCACTCTAGCATTGCGACACTTTTACTTCATTAATTTTCTGCAAATATTTTAAGAGTTACAGCTCTCTGGCAAGCTCGTATGAATTCCAGATGGAATACATGATATTATGTACCTTCTGAGAATCTCCAATATTGTGGACAGGTATATCCATATCCTTCAGTTCATTAAACAATGCATGATTCTCGCGGTAGCCGATAGCTGAAATAACCGTATCCGCCGTGAATGAACATTCTCCTTCCGGAGTTTCCGCTGTCACCTTGCCCCCCTCAATACTCTTTACAGTGCTGCTTGTATAGATATCCACCTTCTGGAATGCAAGCAGATCCACAAGCATATCATGATTCATATGCGGTAGTGCGCCGTGACCGCCCAAAATGTCTTTCAGCATTTCGATGACTGTAACCTTGGAACCGTTCTGTGCAAGCCATAGAGCAGTTTCGCATCCAACCAGTCCACCGCCGATCACTACGACATTTTTTCCTGCCTCTGCTTTTCCAAGAAGGATATCATCTGCGGTAGTCACAAAAGTCTCCGATCCAAACTTGCTCTGAATCGGCTTCGAACCGGTTGCCGTAATGATTTCATCCGGCTTGTAATTGGAGATATTATCCGCAGTGATCTCACAGTTCATCTCGACTTCCACATTCAGAAGCTCAAGCTGTCTCTGATACCACTTGACCAGTGCTCTGTCATAGCGTTTGAAATGAGGAACACTTCCCGGAATCAAATTTCCTCCAAGGCTGTCGCTCTTTTCACATAGAGTAACGCGGTGTCCCCTTTCAGCCAGCACTCTCGCCGCTTCCATTCCTGCTATGCCGCCTCCAATAACAAGAACATGCTTCTTCTTATTGGCCGGTACGAGGCCGTAAATTTTTTCTCTGCCGCAGGCCGGATTTACGGCACAGCTCACAGGGGCGTTTGCAATTCTGCCCAGGCAGCCTTCATGGCAGCCGAGGCACGGTCTGATTTCATCAAGCCTTCCGGTTCTCACCTTTTCCGGATAATACGGATCGGTCAAAAGCTGTCTTCCAAGTCCGATAATATCACAGGAATCGCCGAGGGCTTCTATTGCCATCTCCGGATTTTCCATTCTCCCGGCCAGAATAACAGGGACATCTACGTTCTGCTTTACAAGTCTGCCGAATTCACGGTACATTCCATCTTCAAAATACATCGGCGGATGATTCCAATACCAGGAATCGTAGGTTCCCGCATCCACGTTCAATGCGTCATAGCCTGCTGCCACCAGAATTTTAGCCGCTTCGATTCCTTCTTCGATATCCTTTCCGGCTTCTTCATAATCTTCGCCCGGCAGTCCGCCGCGGCGGATTCCCTTCATGCAGCTTTTCAGGCTGTAGCGAAGGCTGACAGGGAAGTCAGGTCCACAGGCCGCTTTGACACCTTTCACAATGTCTGTTGCAACCCTCAGCCGGTTTTCCAACGAGCCGCCGTACTCGTCCGTTCTGCGGTTGAAAAGGGCGATGGCAAACTGATCCAGGAGATATCCTTCATGAACCGCATGGATCTCTACGCCGTCAAAGCCAGCTTTTTTCGCAACCACTGCGGACATGACAAATTTCTGAATCATGTTCTTAATTTCTTCTATTGTCATTTCCCGGTGCTTGATGCGGGGATCAAATCTGTTTTCATTCTCCGACGGAGCGATAAACTTGGTAGCAAATCCGGGCAGAGCGCTTCTCCCAAGACCTCCGGTGAGCTGAAGAAAAATCTTTGTGCCGTATGCGTGGATTCTTTCATTCATCTGATACGCTTCATGAATAAAAGCCAGAGGGTTCTGAGTCGGACATGGGAGGCCCGGTCTGACCATACCTTCAATATCCAGATCCACACTGCAGATTCCAGTAATAATCAATCCGATTCCACCCTTTGCCCGTTCCACATAATACTCCTGCAGCCTTTGGTTCATAGCTCCCAGTGCATCGGCATATCCGACAGGCCCCATTGGGGCCATGGACAATTTGTTCTTTATTTGTACTTTCCCGATATAGGCAGGCTCAAAAAGCTCTTTGTATTTTGTACTCATGTGTTACCTCCATTTCTCTCCATTAAAATAATGTTACAGCGCCATTTTCCGTGACTTCCACCGTCTGCCCCTCCTGAACCGACTCCAGGAAGCGTTCACCCAGTCCATCAACCGTAACGATCTTTGTGTTTTCCCAAATATCCGCCAGCAGTACTCCCGAAATCGCCAGGGATTCGGCAGTTGCCGAAAACAGCATTGCTTTCGGCTGAATACCCATGGCTGCGACGGTCTGAATCAGCATACCCGCCGTAGTGGAACCGATTACCTGAGGAATACACAGGATGGCTCCGGAGAGATCCTTCTGAAACAGGTCCGGATTGTTCTGGTCAGTACACAGTGTCTGTTTGCCGTTGGATACCAGCGCGCCCATATAGGATGAAAGCACATTGAATCCCTTTTTGGACACCATAGCGCTTCCCTTGACCTGTCCCGGTATGACTGCTCTTCCCTGAAATTTATCCATTGCTAAAAACCTCCCTTTACTACAAGATTTACAAGTTCCTGGTCGTCTACGTACCGTGCTGAAGAATAAGTTCTCAGCTTATTTGAATTTGTAATAATAGGTTTTTTTGCACAAAGCGGATTTGACATATACATCAGAGGGCAGATGTGAGACACCTTCACTCCTGTTTTCAGAAGCCGGTCATAGTACTCTGTCTCTCTGAATCTTGCGATGACGTCCGGTGCACTGGTTATGATGGTATCCACCACAATTTTGTCCTGTCCGCTCTCCTTTAAGGCCTGTTCAAAGATTTCGGTCCATTCTTTCAGCTGGTTGAAGGATGCATGGGGACATCCGATAAATGCCCTTTCAGGTTTCGCGTTCAAATCCGCCCAAAGGATCGGATAGGAGCTTACCACTCTCTCAAGCTCCGCATCATCGATGACATAAACGGACGCATTCTCTCTGATCAGTTCTTCCCCGTATTTTTTCGCCTCCGGTGTCAGGTTTTCAGCATGGTAAAGCGCTACCGCACCGTTTGATGCAGTTGCAGCTCCCATATCCTTTAAGAAGTCCTTTACCGCCGGAGTCAATTCAGTTCCGAGAAACTGATCCAGACCTTTTATGTATGGTACCTTTTCCACCACCTTCATTCCGATAGCGCTTCCCAGAATCTGAGGACGAGGAATTTTGGTTGTTTTCAGCTCTATGATCCAGTCAGCATTTCTTCCTTCGTCAGTCAGGAAACCGAATTTCGGCGTCTTTCCGATAATCCCGCTGAAGAATTCCATTACGCCGGATGTCCTGTTTGTCCGGGCTCCCAGTACAGAGTTTGCATAAACCACCGCCGAGGATTCCGCCCAAGCCAGATTGTCTCCGAAATTTGGAGTGTTGCCCACCTCATCGAAATAACAGGCACAGGTATAGGCATTTTCATCCTTCATTCCCAGCTTTACCAGCATGCCCTCATATTCCTTCTGGGTGCCGTATAACAGTTGATACATCTCCTGCTCCTGCTGGTTAACCGGTACATTCTCGTAATCAAGAGGCTGCGGATCCGCCGTGAAAGGCAGCTTGGTCCTGATTCCGGCATCAATCATCTCTTTCATAATTCTTGACAGAGGCTTTAAGGCCGGCATTCCAAAGGAACACACAAGATGCACAGGTCCATCCAGAGGTACAAGGCATTCTGCGTCATACATGTCCCCGTACCTTACAAGAGTCTCCATTGTTTTTTGCAGAATATCTCCGTGTTTGCCATTGAGAATATCCTGCTCTTCGTTTGTTAACCTCATAATCTTCTCCTTTCATTTATATAGTTTCCAACGAACATTTTTAACCGAACGTTGTTATGTCAATATTAGCACTTTGTTATTCTTTTGTCAATCCGGTCTAATGAGTTCACCTTGCTTTTTTTTTGAAAAAAGATTATGATTAATAAAACTGTACTTAATTGGAGCATAATCATTTATGGCAAGAAAGAAAAGAGTCGAGCAGGCTGCCCAGACAAAAAATAACATCATACGGGTCGCCTTAAATTTAATTCAAAAAAAAGGGTATCACAACATGAGCATCCGGCAGCTATGCCAGGAAGCCGGTATCTCTACCGGAGCGTTTTACCATCATTTCAGTTCCAAGGAAGAGATGATCAACAAGGGCTTTGCCCTGTATGACGATGCTTTGGATCTTCTGCTGCAGCACTATGAATTCCATGATCCTGTAGAAGATATAAAATATATATTACTTCACCAGACAAAATTTGTTATGGAAGAGTCGGCCAACTTAACAAAAGAGCTGTATATCGCTCAGTTATCAACGGATGTAAAATATTCCGTAAAGCCGGTAAGAAAATACTATCAGACAGTAGAAGAACTGGTGGGAAAAGCGTTAGAGAAAGGTATGATTCATACCGATATGACGGTGCATGAGCTCACATCCTTTCTGATCCGAATCAACCGGGGTGTGATTATCGACTGGTGTCTCAACGATTATTCCTACGATCTGATGAAACAGGCAGAAAAGGATCTGTTATTCGTCCTGGACAAACTGACGGCACCTTTATCCATCTAACACGGCCATCAAAGAGCTCTGACCGCTTTTTATATAGCACAAGCGAGAAAAACACCTTTTTGAGGGCAGCATTATCCTCATGAGCATTCTGGGAGAACCGGACAAGCCACCACATACTAAAATCTGATTTGAATGCTATATGATCTCACAGAATAACATTTGCAATCTGTCACTTACGGTTTATCTATAGCCATGTTGATACAAGAACAAAATATACTTTTAAAATGAGCCAGAAACTAACAAGAAGTTAGTTTCTGGCTCACTTTTTGAAACAAATTTAAATTATTTTAACTTAGTCCCATCTCATCACAGACAGATTGAGCCATTTCTCTGACTTTGCTGTTTTCGTTTTTACAGGCAGCAAGAATAGCTGGTTTATATTTTTCCTGATAGTTATTGCGCATAAAGCATAGTACATTCACTTTCCATTTCCAGCTATCTTCTGGCGTTAAATAAAAAAACTTTGGCTGTATCTTTTCTTTGTAGAGGCTTTCGTCCATATTTAAAATGTTTTCCAGTGTAAGTGAAGGAGCCAGCTCGGACAGTCCGGGAAATTCCTCGTACTCCTGCCATTTTCCCTTGTTCATAGGGCATACATCCTGACAAATATCACAGCCGTAAATAAAGCTTTTAAAATTTCTGGAAAGGGGATCTTGTACCAGGTCACGCCCTCCAAATGTTGTCAAAAAGGAAACGCATGAATTTGGCAGCATTGTGTAAGGCTCAGAAAGTGAGTGGGTAGGACATGCTGCAATACAGCGGTTACAGTTTTTCGGGCATGGTGGCAAATTTGTTGTTTCACGTAAATTCATTTCCCTGTCTGTTAACCACGCTCCGAGGTACACCCATGAACCAGACTCCGTATAAAAAAAATTGTTTCGCCGGACAATACCCAATCCTGCCTGCATAGCTGCCCATCGCAGGCCAACCAATCCAAATTTTGAATCTGAATCAATTCTAATACCGAGTTCCTGTAAATATTGATCCATATCCAATTTGCTCTGATATTCTTTTGTATTGACATCAATTCGTGTGTCAGTCAAATAATGTTTTCCAATATGATTCTTTACCGATTCAGGTATTCTATATTTCCCATACCTTGATACTACTACAATGATAGATTTGGCCCACGGATAATCTTCTTGAAGATCGGCAAGCCATCCGTGTTTTTTTCGATAGAATTGTTCAGACGCTGGCGCTTTCTGAATGCGTTCCTCAACTTTCTCCCTATAACCCTCCATTGCCTGAATGGGAATGATACCACACTTTTCATAACCTAACTCATAGGCTTTGTTTTGAATCATCTTCTCTGTACTATTCAAAATTGATTTTTCTCACTTTCCTTTGGCTCTTTCAATGTGAGCTTATTTGTATTTAGTTTGAATGGATCGAACCACACCGTATATCCTACGATCCAGCAAATTACAGGGAACATTGCTTAATATCATTATGAAGCGACGTAATTGCGACTGATCCAAGTCAGTAATTGAATCAGCAATACATTTCGTGTATATACACTAAAAGGGTAAAAAATTTACGATTCAAGTTCCTCTATTTTACGAAGCAGTAGATTTAATTCAGACAAATCTTCTTTTCCAAGATACTGCTCAATGTAATCTTGTGCTTCCATCCATAGAGCGGTAGCTTTAGCCAAAGTTTCCTTTCCGTATTCTGATAATACGAGCTGTCGATTTCGAGTACCTTCTTTTGCAATATCCGAGATCAACTCCCTTTGTTCAAGAGGCTTTAGGCTCCGAACCAGTGTAGTCCTATCTAATCTAACATTAGCAGCAAGGTCACTAACATTTACCGGCTGCGTACGGGATATTGTTTTTAATATGAGGTATTGGCTTATTTTGATTCCGCTGGACTCAAGATATTTATCATAAACTTTTGTAATTGCCTGAGAAGCTCTACGTAATTTTAAGCAATTACAGATAATATCGTTTTTTTGTGCTGTAATTATTTTATCCATATTATCCTCGTCATCTAGAATATGTGGCACGCATCGTGTATGTACACTTTAATATTATAACATTGTTGCTACAATGTCAATGTTGCAAATAGATTCAGACAGTCAAATCATGCTACTATCCCCAATATTTTGAGGAAGTTGCAAAACAGCCGGATATGATGATTTTGGATTTGGGTTTGCCGGATTTGGGTTTGCCGTATATGGACGGTATTAACGTTATTAAAAGAGGGCGAACATGGTCAAATATTCCAATCATTGTAATCAGTGCCCGCAGTGAGGATAGGGATAATGCCGGTACAGATGATTATCTGACCAAGCCGCCCGCAACCTTCTGGACTGTATCGGGTATGTCCGCAGAATTAAAATATCTATCAATTTTGCACCCTTACAGAAACATTGGAAACGAAACTTATGTATTCATATTTAATAGTTGAGTTTTTAATATCACCATTTTTATAAAAATCATCCTCAGTAAACTCATTTCTTTATCATTGACTTTTTCCTTTTCCTTTCCTTATAATGTTTAGTAATATAGACTTGAATTTATTCTATTAAATAACATATCAACACAATATCCTTTTCAGATTGGAGATAATTATGACAGAACGTGAACTTGAAATTCTAAAAATAATTAAACAGAATCCTATGATTTCTCAAAATGAGCTTGCCTATGCACTCTGTATCACACGTTCAGGTGCTGCCGCACATATCCACAATTTAATAAAGAAGGGCTATATTAAAGGAAAGGGGTATGTATTAAGTGAACCTCGCTTTGTTACTGTTGTAGGCGGGATCAATATTGATATTATGGGAGTTTCCAAGAGCCGTCTCATTCGTGACAACTCAAATCCGGGCAAAATTTATAATCTGCTGGGCGGTGCTGGAAGAAACATTTCATTAACACTGACTAAGCTTGATGTACCAAATTATTTCATTTCTGTTTTTGGAGATGACATAAATGGAGATAAGTTTGTGGAGGATTCAAACGAACATAATATGGATATTCAGTACTGTGAAAGGATTACTGGTATCGCAACATCCTCCTTTCTATATATAGATGATTCTGATGGAAGTAGAATTATGGGAATTGATGACATGGATATTTATCAACAGATGACACCTGCATTTATTGAAAAAAATTTAGAACGAATTAATCATTCCGAATATTGCATCATTGACACAAATCTTCCAAAAGAAACTATTGATTACATCTGTAAGAAGGTAACTGTCCCATTGATTGTAAAAACCGTATCCATGAATAAAAATCATCGTTTTATCCATAATCTTGATAAAATTAAGTTTCTCATTACTTCTCAAAATGAATTAGCTCAAATGGTTTCTGAACTAAAAAAACCTTATACAAATCTAGATACTGCCGCTGATACGTTATTAAATCAGGGGTTGGAAAATATTATTGTATTTTCAATGCGTAAAGGATTATTTTACAAAAGTGCAAATACAAAATATATCTTTAACACCGGGCAGCATATAATTGTCAATCCTGTTGGAGCAGGTTCCACACTTACTGGTGCTCTTGTATGGGGACTGCAAAAGAATATCAAATTAGAAGATACATTGAAATATGCATATACTGCTGCTTGCATGACTATGGAAGAAAAAGAATCAGTTAATCCCTTTTTATCAAATGATGCTTTATTTGAAAAAAAACAGCAGTATTTTCAACAAGGTATAACTTTTTAAAGCATTATATCATAAAAAGTGGACTGGTCACCAAGGCTTTATTATGATAAGAGAATATGCCCGAAGGAAAACGAAGCATCATTTAGCAACTGCTGGACGAGTATGATATTGATTCGGCCCAGGACATTCAATGAACTAAAGACCTGCTTGGGGTCTTAGGATCGAAAATCTACTTTTGAACCGCAAGTCGTAAAGAAACGTCAAAAGGATATTTATGATATCGATCACTACATGATTTTACAATCTCCATGAATCGCTGTATAGGTCAAGGTCAATTCTCTTGCCTTTACAACGATTCATGAAGTTTAGTTGTACTTCCTTCTAAAGTCCGGACTACATTTATTCCTCGAGAAGTGTCAATGGCACTTCCACCTCCAAAGCCAACTATACAGTCAGTTCGGCGGCTGCCTTATCAGCTCTTTTACAGAAATCCACTACTTTGGGAATATCTTTTTCCATAATACCATCATTGTATTTGTAACTCGTCTTTGTTAATGAATCTACACCATATGGTTTTACCTGCTTAATACACGCTTCTACATTATCCGGGCCAAGTCCTCCCGCAATAATTACTGGGATGTCTACAGCTTTTACGATTTCTGCATCAATATTCCAATCATGTGTTAATCCACTTGCTCCGATTCCAGTATCTGCTGCAAGTCCGGAATCCGTTAAAATAAAATCACAGAACTTTGCATATTCTTTTGCCTTTTCAATCGCTTTCGGTCCATCTACCAGTACCGCCTGCATCAGCTTAACTCCAGGACACTCTTTATGTAGCCTCTCTGCGAATGCCGCATCTGCAGTATACTCCATTCCTGCTACATGAAGAATATCCGGCTTTACACGCTTTGTAATAAAGATCATTTCATCTGGGTCTTTCTGCAACATAATTGCAACACATTTTACGCCACGTTTTTTAGCTTCATTAAAAATTTTATCTACTACATCAAACGGTACTCTATGAGCCGGAACCCCACCACTTTGCATCGGTACTAAACCAATATGGTCAGCACCCGCATCCATTGTTGCCACACTCTCGTTGTAGTTTACTAAAGAATAAATTTGTTTTATCATAACTTTCTCCTTCTTACTGAGTTTTAAATGTGTTTGCTCTCTTGAGCACAGCTTCTACACTGAGTTTTGTAGATACAGATTCAGCTACTTCAACAGTTAAACTTGCTGCCGCCTGTGCCAATTCTCCAACTCTACGTAAGGAAACACTTTCCTTATAGAAGAATCTGGCCCATACAATTGTAGCCATGCTGCAATCACCTGCACCATTTACACTTGTAATATTAGATGGAATAATAGGAACTAAAATAGTTTCTCCATTACCGGAACATAGAATTCCTTTTGCACCAAGAGAAATAAAAACATTTTTCACTCCCATTTTATTTAATAAACCTGCTGCTCTATTTGCTGTTTCTTCGTCTGTAATCTTAATACCTGTCAGAAGTTCTGCTTCCAGTTCATTTGGTTTAAATGTATCTATCTTTTCCAAAATATCTTGAAACCTTGACGCCTTGGCAGTTGATACCGGATCCGCAAAAATCGGAACTGTACAATGATCTGCCAACCATCTTATTGATTTTGCCGATACATTTCCATCAATTACACACAATGTTGCTCCATTAATAAAGTCAATTCTTTCCTGCAGGAATTTTGGAGTCATATTTTCTGTAATACTCATATCATTGACCGCAGCTACCATGTCTCCTTTGTTATCTGCCACATAAAGATATGTTGAACTTTTTTTTCCAATAATACACTCTGAATAATCCAAATAAATACTATTTTTTCCGCATTCTTGAGTAAGAATATTACCAAAATGATCATTTCCATATACTGTAATCAGATATGTGGGTACATTAAGTCTGGTTAAATTCTGTGCTATGTTCTGTCCGACTCCGCCAACTGTCATTTCAATTTCACCAATATTGGAATCCCTTGGTCTATAAACATCTCCAGATAATCCGGCCAAGTCTAAATTCATCCCCCCGATAACTACTATATATTTCTTGGTTTCCATTTTTCACCTCCTGTACTTTATAGGTGTATTATATGTCAAGCCTTCTTTCGTTACAACAAATATTTACAATTTAAACTTTTGTTTATTTTTTTATAAAATTATTTATCTTTCAATTATCATACTCTTTTAATAAAGTTCCTATTTATTATAGCTAATTTGGGAAATATGACTTTTTATTACTACCGATTTTTTAAACATTAGTTTACCATCTAATCTTTAATCGAATTATACTTAAGGTTATGATATCCCCGAAGTATATATTATTTAAGGAGGAAAATTGATGTATAATACTATTTTATTAGATGTAGATGGAACTATCTTAGATAGTCAGAAAATACTACTTTCAGCTTTCAAAAGTGCCTTAAGAAATTATTGATTTAGATAAAGCCTTGAATACTTAGAATCACTTTTTGGCATGAAGGAAGAGGAGGTCGAAGAAATCTTCAAACGTAAACTGATATCCTCACTTCGTCTCTCCACACTGTTTCACTACGATTTTGCTTGAAACATTAATCCTCTTCTTCTACTTCCCATTCGTCTTCCCATTTCATTACTCTTGAGAAGAAATTACTATTCTCGTCAAGATATCTGGTTGCAAATTCATCGCAATCTTCTTCGCTTCCTTTAATATTTTTATTATTATGATAAGCGTGTCGCAATTCATGTAATAATGCATGAATAGAATACAACTGGGAACTATGAAAATCGTTATATTCATCGTGAGCAAATACATACACTATAACTGTTTTGCTAGTTGGCAAATAATTGCCTTCAATTTTTCCGCGTATAATTTCTATCCAACCAAATGGATTAATTCGGATTACTCCATACTTTAGTAAATCGTGTCTAGTTTCAATAATATATAATTTATTAATTTCATAATCTGCTCCCAGCCTGTTTAATATCTTAAGCAACTGCTTATTGGTAAAATAGTTCTGTTTATTATAAATATTCATATACTGGCTCCAATCTAAAATAAATTAATTGCTTGTGATATAAAACCTAATAATCTAGGCCCAAATAAATATTTAGCAAGCCCGCTTATCGTAGTTACTAAGTGCATTGCCATTTACTGAATAGTCTCTCTTTCACAAACTCAGACAATCTAATCAGTTCGTGGAAAATATCGTCTTTATTTGGAACCACTTATATTCAACTCGTTAAATCCTATTACCCCCTGGCTGGAACCGGAAGGTCATTCTTCGGATCTACAGGAACACTTCCGTACCGCACAAATATATGCGATTTACTTTTAATTCTTCATAGCTATAATAACTATCCCTGATATTTAATTAGACTGCTTTATTTAGTGTTCTCACTATAGAACTTGAGAGCTTCCCCTATAAATTTTGTCGCGCCCTTACCATACTTTTTATCATGGACTTTCGTGCACTTTGTTAAATAGAGGTCTGCCATCATACCCCAGTAGTTTTCTCCCATGTCCATCTTGACAATTTTACTATGCCCCTTGACCATATCATCCATTTCTTTTACGATCTCCTGAATATCTGGCGAAGAATGATTTTTACTTAAATCAGATGTTAAGCGTTCCATTAATTGATCCGTTTGAGCCATATAAACATCTGCATTCTCTTTGATTGTCTGAAACCCCTCCATAATCAGCGGCAGATTATTGAGGTTGTTTTTTATAGCTTCGGTGTATTTTTCGATACTGCCAAACTGCTTAATTGCCATTTTGGCTCCTTCAAGCTCTTTTGATTTCATTGTTTCAATAATCTTGCCGAATTCCTCTATACTGCCATAATACTTGACAACTTCATTCTCATGTTCCTGCTTAAATGTTTCCAGTACATTAAAATATTCACTCATATCAAATTCTTTAAAACTCATTGCGCTGCCGCCTTTCAATTTTTTCTCAATAAGTGCGATTAGCTCATTCAGCCTATCTCGTTTCAGCGAAAGCAACTCTTTTTGCTTATGGAGCATCTGTACTTTATCGTACTGTGAACTTTCTAAAATTTCTTTCATATTTTTTAATGGAATGTCCAATTCTTTGAAAAAAAGTATTTGTTGCAACGTTTCTAGTGAATTATCGCCGTATAGCCTATAGCCCGCTTCTGTTACTGAGCTCGGCTTTAGCAGGCCAATCTTATCGTAATAGTGCAGCATACGAACACTGATACCCGTTAAATCCGAAACCTGTTTAATTGTTCTCATCTCTATATGTACCTCCTGTCCGTATGGTTTTATAATACACTATGACATGATGTCATGGTCAATACTTTTGAAAAAGAAATTTTATACATTATATTGGACGCGGAAAAGTGGAGGCGTTACTTTCCCACAGTCCTCTGTTCACAGCACCTGGAACGATTTTCAATGTCATACTTACGGTACTTCCATAATTATGTAGTATAGATAATTCTATTTTTGCGAATTTAAGGCAATAAAAAGGCTGCGCTTTTCAATTCCGAAAAACGCAGCCTATATTTTTATAGCAGAAAATTTTTTAAATCCTTTTCACTTGAAGTTTCTGACCATGGAGTCAAAACCATAGTTGCTTTCTACTGGCAAATCAATTGGAGCATCCAAGCAGCTTTTCCACACTGATAAAAGAAGATTGAAAAAATTCTGCATTATTATTATACACTCAGCGTACCTTGAGAAGATAAAAAAGATGCTGTAACTTTTCAATAACCAAATGATTTCTCCAATATATCAGCTATTCTTTCACTTGCATGCCCATCACCATATGGATTGCTGGCATGGCTCATTTTTTCATATTCAGCTTTATCATCAAGGAGCCTTCTAAATGTTTTATAGATTACGCTTTCATCTGTTCCGACCAATTTCAAAGTGCCGGCAGCTATCCCCTCAGGTCGTTCTGTTGTATCACGCATAACCAGAACAGGCTTTCCTAGACTTGGAGCTTCTTCTTGTATCCCACCGCTATCAGTCAATATCAAATAACATCTTGAAAGAAAATTGTGAAAATCCAAAACATCGACGGGTTCAATTATTCTTATTCTATCATGTTTGCCAAGGATTGTATTGGCAGCTTCCCTTACCACCGGGTTCATATGAATGGGATAGAGCACCTTGATATCTGGCGTCTCATCGACAATTCTCTTTATCGCTCTGAACATGTTGTTAAGTGGTTCTCCAAGATTTTCTCTGCGATGAGCCGTCAGCATGATGAGTCTGCTTCCTTCTGCCCATGTAAGCTGCTCGTGAGTATAGTCCTCTCTCACCGTAGTTTTTAGTGCATCAATCGCAGTGTTCCCAGTCACATAAATCGTTGATGGGGCTTTCCCTTCATGAATTAAGTTATTTTTAGATAATTCTGTCGGTGCAAAATGAAACCGTGCAATGATACCGACTGCCTGACGATTAAACTCTTCCGGATATGGTGAGAAAATATTATAAGTTCTAAGTCCAGCCTCAACATGTCCGACCGGAATTTGCAGGTAGTAGCAAGCCAGAGCAGTTACAAAAGTGGTAGAAGTGTCGCCATGTACTAATACCACATCAGGTTTAACTTCTTCTAAAACACTTTTAATACGATTTAGAATGTTGGTTGTTATATCAAATAGTGTCTGATGATCCTGCATAATTGACAAATCATAACCAGATATTACATTAAAAGTTGTCAATACTTGATCCAGCATTTGACGATGCTGCCCAGATACACAGACTATTGTTTTTATATTTTTTCGACTCTTCAATTCATTCACCAAAGTGCACATCTTAATTGCCTCGGGGCGTGTACCAAAGATCAGCATAACTGTTTTCATTCTGCCATTCCCTCCTTTTGTATTGTCAGATCATGTGTCACTTTAAATTTGATTTTATTTTTTTAATATATTTTCGTTATTCTTTAGAAACTTGATTATCTTCAACCAAGCTGACTTTGTATTTTCAAAATCTATATAGTGCTGTTCTACATGTGCGTGATAAAATTCAAGTTCATCTAATATATTGTTAAATTGATCATTCCCAAAATAATTGCAGATCTTCGGAATAACTATCGTTAAGTCTTCTTTCATTTTTTTAATTTCAGCTTCGTAATTATCTCTTTGGGTGATATAAAGCAAAAGCGGTTTATATCTAATCCAGCCTATTGAAGCCTTTAAAAATCTTATTGTAATAGCTCCTGAATCCGCTTTCAATGCTTTTAATTTATTAGGAAGAACTCCCAGAAGCAAATGCTCATAATTTGAGAACCCGTCGTGGAAGGTGTAGCAAGGAACTTTTCTTATACTACATTCACCAATGCAGGTGCTTAAAAAAGTATCTTCTCCTCTTGCTCCCGGCGGGTTATAAAACGGAAATAATTTATCAAGATTTTTGAGGTTAAAGGCCAAATTAGCACCCGAAATAAATTTCATTCCATTTACTTCTTTAACTATTTCAATTGTATCGCTATTTATAATATCAAGGTCGGCATATGTAACACCGCCATCTTTCATTTTTTCTTTTATTGAATCCCAGTTAATAATATCATTGCTTATTGACTCAATGAAAATTCTAAATTCGTCTTCTGAAAGCTTTTCGTTAAAATCCAACTGAGGTATTGGAGAAATATAACCGCAATGATACCCATGTGTCATATCAGCATATTTAATATTGTTAATATGCGTCGATAAAACTTCCTGACCTTTCCAAACAAGACTGTTGTTGATTTTAATAGTTGCTATTGGATATTCATCATCATCAAGGAAAATGAGATAGTCCATTTTGTTTTTTAAAGCAAAATATAATACTGCATTTCTTTTCATCGCATATCCTTCACCAAAAATAAGTTTCGCCTCTTTTAAGGTGATAACATCATTTTCTACCAGATATTGCATTTCATTTGTTATTGCAGAATTACCTAAATAATAAGCGGAATCTACCAATGCCAATATCTCATCGTCCGTAATTTTGTAATCGCTCACTTTTGTACTGTAATACTTTAAGTCATACGCGACAAACAGATGAACAGCAATTTTTTTATTATCAACAAGTCCGGATTCATTCCAGTTGTCAACATAGGTTTTTACAACATTTTTAAAATTTTTTCGTCCTGTTACAAAACCCACGCCAACGTTTATCTTCTTTTTAATTTTCATTCATTTGATCCTCATCCCATTTTACTAAATTGGGATCGGTATCCAGGATGGAATCGTATTGTTCCTTAATTCCATATATAGCATCCGAATCTAAAAGCTGATACCTTTTATACTTTTCAACTCGATCAACCGGCGCTGACCAGCCAAGATGCTTTACTCTGAATTCCAATGCTGACTTAGGGAAAGAGGACGTATTAATAGGAAATCTTCCGCAATGTTGCGCTGCTTCATTCCATTTATATTTAAAATCAGGTTGATATCTCATTAAAAACGGTCTATAAACGTTATGTGCATTCCAATATTCATCTTCTCGATATTGTGTATTATTCCACATATCAAATAGTCTAAAGCAATACAAATCATAGTCCCGGTTATTAATGAGTTCCTGTGCATTTTTCCAAAAATTCTTTTCTAATATTTCATCAGCATCAAGGTTTAAAATCCAATCTGGATTTGTTTTTACAGTTTCCTCCCATTGCTTTTTCCTAAGTTGGGCCTCACTTGCAAACATAGATTTATCATTTTGTATTATATGCAATGGAATTTCTTTTAGTATTGCTCTGCACATATTTACTGTATCATCACAGCTTGCGTCATCTATGATAACAGCTTCATCAATATGTCCCTTTAAACTTTCTAATACCTGTTTCAGATAACGCCCTGCTTCATTTTTCACTATCATGGAAAGAGTGATTTTATTTTCCTCTTCTTTATATTGACGTACAAAGCCAAGGTCAGCTTCGCAATCTTTTACATAATCCTGAACTCCTGCTAAATCCTGTTCTCTGTAAATATGATATGCCGGATAAGTAGTATCAACAAATAGATCAATGCCGAGTACCACTGCACGTATACAGAAAAATCTGTCTTCACCATGTATGGTTAAGTTTTTAATTGGCTTAAAACTAACGCCTTTCACCAATGAGGCTCTGCTTAGCAATGTGCACGCTCCCAACCCACCCACTTCATATACGCCCGGTAACCTAAGCTGGTTTAAAAACTTAGTTTGTCGTATTTCAGCCTCTTTATCACTTAAGACTTCGCCTAATATTTTAGGAACTAAATCATATTCGTCAAACATCCAGACATTCGGCTCGAAAGGTCTATTTTTATGCCATTGAGACCAAAAAACTTCAGAAATTATATCCTTATCTTGAATTTTCAAATGCTCTATTAAGTTAGGATGCAAAACCAAATCGGAGTCCACAAAAAACAGATAATCATAATTATTGTCTATTGCATAATTAATGATATGATTTTTGTAATTTGCTACTTTTAACATTAAGCTGTCGTTCCATAGGTGGGATTCATCATTACACTCATACTCTCCCGGTCCATTACCTCGAATGATAATAACCTTCGAATCTTCTCTTTCAAAGCCAGCTAACAGATGACTGGCTTCATCATCAATATTGTCATCAACAAACATATAGTCAATCGAAATAGTATTCCGCCTAAGATTTTTTAACGATCTTAAAAACTCCTTCAAAATATTTATTTTTTGATAAACCGGGCTGCCAACTAATACTCTTTTTTTATTCAAATAAAGTATCTCGCTTTCGTTTTATTTTATTATTTTTTCTTCGATTTCTTTGCTGCGACTGTTTCTACTGCAATTTCCGGCTGTACAGATACCTCCTTAACCTTTTTCTTCTTTAACAACTTCTTTGGATTTTTATCTCCCATTTAAAATCACCTCTTTTCCCGTTATTCATTTTTTTAGATAAATTTAATTTATTAAAATCGTGATAGTAATACACAATTGCTACCGTGGTCATACTTGCATAGCAGGTGGTTTATTAAAAGATTGCCATATAAATAAAAAAAAGCCACTTTATACAAAGTGACTTTTATTAGCTCTATTTATTTGTATGTTGTTAGCACTCACAACCAGAGAATGCTAACATATCTAATATATCACTAATTCAATATAATGTCAAGTTCGATTCCAAAATTTCAGGTTTGAAAGGTAATTTCATTTTGTCTGCTCTTCATTTAAGTGGATTTTCAAAAAACAGCTTTATTTTCGCTATAAAGTTCCTTAACCCCGCATAGAATCAAGGTTTTCCCGACAGCAAACAGACCGTCTCAACGTAATCCATTTAAGAAAGTATTCAACTAATATTAGTTAAATAGTAACTATGGCATTACGTAAATAAAAGATATGCCATAAGCTTTCATGCTGCTTATACGCTTAAACCATTGGATGCAATTACCTCTTTGTACCAATAAAAGCTGTCTTTTTTCATTCGTCTCAGTGTACCTCGGCCAAAATCATCCCGGTCCACGAATATGTAACCATAGCGCTTGCTCATTTCTCCGGTAGTTGCGCTGACCAGGTCAATGGGCCCCCAAGTAATATAGCCAAATAGATTTACCCCATCCAATTCAACTGCGTCCAATGCTGCTTTGATATGCGCTTTCAGATAATCGATGCGGTACTGGTCATGGATCTTCCCATCCGGCGAAATCTCATCCTTGGCACCAAAGCCGTTCTCAACAATCAGCAGCGGTTTCTGGTAACGGTCATACAGTTCATTGAGTGTAATTCTTAAACCGATGGGATCAATACCCCAGCCCCACTGACTGCATTCCAGATAAGGATTTTTGGCATCACCGTCCACATTGCTCAAGGTTTTCATATCTGGCATATCCGCTTTGGCGCAATGGCTTTGATAATAGGAGAAGGAGACAAAATCTACAGGATTTTCACGCAGGATCGTTACATCCTCATGGGCCATTTGTAACTTTACACCTTCGCGCTCCAGGCGCTTTATTGAATATTCCGGATAATAACCCCTGACCTGAACATCCGTAAAGAAGAAAGCCTCCTGCGATTTCTGCTGGGCACAAAGTACATCTTCAGGGCGGCAGCTGTAGGGATATACGCTGCCGGATGCCAGCATACAGCCGATTTTCATATCAGCGTCTATTTCATGCGCGATTTTGGTGACCAGCGCGCTTGCCACCAATTCATGGTGTGCGGCCTGATACTTTACCTGTGTTTTCTGATCGCCTTCGTGGAAAACCAGACCGGCTCCTAAAAACGGAAGGTGAAGGATCATGTTGATCTCATTGAAGGTGAGCCAGTACTTGACCAGCCCATGAAACCGCTGAAACAGGCACTTGGCATATTGGGCAAACAGTGGAATCATTTGGCGGCTGCGCCAGCCGCCGTACTTACGGATGAGATGGATCGGGCAGTCGAAATGGTTAATGGTGACCACCGGCTCCATACCATACTTTTTGCATTCAAGAAATACGTTTTCGTAGTAACGAAGCCCTGCTTCGTTTGGCGTATCCTCTTCACCGGTGGGGAAAATGCGGCTCCAGGCAATGCTAATGCGGAGGCATTTTAAGCCCATTTCGGATAAAAGCTGTATATCCTCAGGATAGTTTTGATAGAAGTCGATTGCCTGATGCGTTGGATAAAAATGCTGCGCATCAGGGCTAAGCATTTCCATCATACCGGAAGCAACCGCGTACCGATCTTCACCATAAGGAAGTACATCTACATTGGACAGGCCTCTTCCGTCTGCCTCATAAGCGCCTTCACACTGGTTGGCTGCAATTGCACCACCCCATAAAAAATCTTTTTTAAGCATTGGCATTCTCCGTTTCATCATCTAAGAACACGGCCATGTTTTCGTTCTTTACGCCAAGCACGCAGGTAAAGAAGGCAGCGCCGATAACCGCAGCAGCGTATCCAAGTAAATAGGCCAGAGGCTTGGTGTTGACCAGGGCTCCCAAAAGTCCGGACACCATCATTGTTTCCGCGCCTTGAGTTCTAAATAGGCCTAATACAAAACCGCCGCAGGCACCGCCCAAGTTGGCGGCCAGGAACGGTTTCCATAGCGGCAGAGAAATACCGTAGATCATAGGTTCCGAGATACCGAGCAGCTGGGTAAGAATGTTGCCGAGTACGGCAGAACGCAGCTTGCCATACTTTTTCTTGTCGCGGAAACGGATCAGCAGTCCAACCGCAACACCTGCCAGACCTGCACCTGCCAAAGAGGTAAAGCCCTGTAGGCACGTATAACCAACTTCTTGAAGCAGCAAAGTGTTGATCGGCGTAACAATATGATGAATACCCATGGCAACCAGGAAAAGGAAGGTACCGGAAATAATAGCGCCGCCAAGTGCACCAGCATTATAGACCAGCCACAGGATCGCAGTGCTGAGGGCGTCACTTACAATACCACAAATGGGCTGGATGATAAATAACAATGCCAAGCCGGTGATCACAACAGAAAACAAAGCGGGGAAATGTATCTGAAGCGAATTCGGAAGTACCTTTCTTGCGCGTTTTTCAATTTTGGCAGCCAACATACCGCCAATCAGTGCGGCAAATGTTCCGCCCAGGCCGCTTTTGAATTGCAGATCCATGATGCCCATGGAAATGCCGTTTAAGGCGCCGACATTCGTAACGATTGCGCCAATCGCAAGACCTACAAACAGGTTGCCGCCGCGAACCTTGGCGGCCTGCCCGGCAACCGCGATGTTCATGATAGAGAAGAAAGAACCGGCGATCACACTGAGCGCTGCCATGAAAACAGAACCTCCATCTGCAATTCCTGCAGGATTAAACAGCTGGACACCAAAATAGATATAAATATACTGCAGCAGCTTCATAATGCCGTACAAAAGGCCCGTACCAGCAAAGGCAGGAATCAGTGGCGTAAAGATCTGAGAAATGATGGTGAAGATTTCGTTTCTGCCCTTTTTCTTCTGGTTAAATTCCTCTACACGATCTATGGACACCTGAGATTCGCGACCCTGTATTTTATGGATCTCCTGGCAGGCCGCCTCCGCCTTTCCAGGGCCTAAGATCACTTGGGGATTGCTGTCATCTCCGGCCAGTCCCATGACGCTCTGGATTGCCTGCAGCTTCTTCCTGTCTACCAGTGACGCATCATGAACAGTCAGCCGCAGACGGGTCATGCAGTTCCCTACTTTCGCAATATTATCGATACCGCCCAGGCCTTCGATAATTGCCGTAATGTTGATCGTGTTGCTCATAATTTTCTTTCTCCTTTATTTTTTCTCCATTGTATATAGTTTCGTAAACTTCCTGTCATATCATGTAAGCAGTCAGGATTGCTCTTCAGTGTGCAAGATACAGTAAATTGGGGAGCCAAAACGATTTCCTCTACCTCTTGATAAATGCACCGGTGCAAGTCCGGGTGGTAATCGGCAATTGTAAGCAGGGCACGAACCAGATGGCTGACATATTGGAATCGATAATCCTGCATGTGACCGATAAATTTATCAAAATGTACACTGTCGTTTATAAAGGTTTCGTTTTGCTGCAACATATGCAGCAGTGGTTCACTTACCTTGGCATTGTGAAGCCTGCCCAATGCGTAAACGGCACTGATTCCTCTTAAGGAATTGTACGATTTACTGGTTTGCGGCAGATAGCAATCTCTTCGCTGTGCCGTTTCGATCAAAATCGCAAGGCCTGAATCATCCTCACACAAAGCCAATACCAATGCGCTGTTTACCTGTAGATTGATATTGTCTTGGCTCAGCCAGCTTTTTAATGCCTCTGTGATCCGCAGCTTCCATGCAGCCAACATCGCAAGACCCGGACTATCGGATAACAGGCCCTTGCGGATCTGTTCCGTTGTTAAATCAAAATAGGGGATCTGTTCGCGTTCAGGCGGGGGATTGTCTTTTAATACATAATGATTTTGCCAAGAAAGGCAGCCCGTTTGAGTAAGCCTCTCCTTCAATGCCTGGTACGGCACATCCTGCAGCGGAAGCCCCAGGCAAAGTGCCTCTTCCACAACTGTTGCTGCCGCTTCACCTGATTTTTGACAATCGCGCATCATTCGCGTATGTGAAGCCATGTCGTGATCCAGCGATAAAATTCGCCCGGCTGCGATCACGTTGTCCAGTGCTTTTGGAATCATCACTTCTTTATCAATTGGTACCGAAACCAGTGTGGACCACATACTAAGTCCAACGACCCAATCGCACAGAGTCTGGCTTTCAAAGGCCATATCCTTCACATGGTTATCAATATTAGCACTGGAATAAAATAACGGCTCTGCAGTTTCCTGGTTTTGTATCACCTGATCCATGCGCAGCAGCCGGATCCCATTTATGGCAAATCCTTCGCGAATCCCTAGCAGAGGAGACATCCCCATCGTGATTTGACCTTTCTTCCAGGTGCTGTAAACGGGGTTGTTTAACGATGCTATGATGTGGCTGGCATATTCTTCTGCTCGCTCCTGGCGAACATAGCCCGCATCTATGTTATCAAAATTTATGCGGCAAGTATCTTTTTCGAAAAACTGCCGTACATTGGAAAATGGCTGTGACAGGCCATCGAATTCTCTGCCATTCTTTTTGGCTGATCCAGCCATTCGGCACAGGGCCGCTTCTGCTGAGGCGTCAATAAAGTAATCGGCGGAGACTTCTTTCAGTCCGAAAGGGGTGAGATACTGAATGCCTGCGATTGTTCTTCCATCCGTATATACGCCGGTCAAAGCAGAATCAAAGCTGATTTGACAGTTTGTATCCTCCAATTCTTGTTCGTACACATACATACGTATCAGCGGATGAGACCCAAACACATCCGGAAGACGATACTGCTTTTTTTGTTGCTCGATCCGTGCGTCGTACGTTTCATAGATCCCGCCGGTAGAGCCCTGATAGTAATGGAACATGGCCCCGCTGTGCACACCGCCCAGAAAATTCTGCTTTTCTACGATCAGAACGTGCCGTCCTTTTTTAGCAAGGTAGATTGCCGCTATGCTTCCGGCGGTACCGCCCCCGAGAATGACAGCATCATAATGTTTAGAAAAAGAGATATTATCTCGTTGTTCTTTTGCTATTTCTCCATGTTCGAGAATCTGTTGAAACATCAGCATAAGTAATCCCTCCAGAATTGTTCCCCACGTTCCATAGCATGCAGTAGATCATCCGATAGGCAGGAACACAAAATGAAACCATTTGAATCAGAAAGAACAGATGACTGCTTGCCTCTGACGCATATCCGATCCGCTGCCTTCAGCAATAGATCGTTACTGTCAGTTTGCGTGCAAGAAAACAGCTCGAGGGCTTGTTTTCGCAGTTGCGGATATGACATTTCCGCGTCTACCGGCATTTCCAGAATGTAATATCCGCCAGTTGGAAACTCATGAACAGTGGCATGGGGGCAGATCACCCGGTCCTGGCCGGCTTTCCAGATCAGAAGGTTCAGACTTTCGGTTACCATTCCATCAACGGCCTGCTTTACAAATGTTTCGGTAGTGTCTACATAATTTTCTGCCTGTACGTGATAGATCTCATCCCGGCAGATGCCTGTAAGTGTGAAGTGATCCATATTTCGCTGACTGGATAGGATCGAAAAATCGAACAAGATCTGTAATTTCTGGCTTTCTGCATATCTGCCCAGGGCGGGCATCCCTTCGGTAATGGCCAGTTGTCCATCCTGAACAACTGATGGGTACTGTTTCATGACGGCCCAGAATTTACGGGCGGACTCTCCCTGTATCGTTCTTTCTGGCATGGGATCGGCTCGCATACTTGCAAAAAAATCACTTGCCAGCTGGTTTCCCCGATCCACAATCAGAGTTCCCTCTGGATCACATGAAGCTATTGCCAGCCCAGCCATAGTCGCACCATTTACAATGGTCTTATATTGTTTCAAAATTTAGGATCTCCTCTCTATATTTTTGCGTTTCTGTTGACAATATTATATAATTTTCACCAGTGCACTGCAACGCTTTGGGACCAGCTTGTTCCTTATCTCAAAAGTCGGACTTTATACCTTTATTCGTGATTTATCACAGAAACATTAGATAATGAAAGAGGATCAAAAAAAAGCATACCCCGAAGGATCTGCTTTATGAATTGATATCTTTCCGATCGACCAGGCGCTACGTAGCGTGTGGTTAGTAATGACGGAGGTTGCGCTGCGGCAATCACTACTCCAATTGGGGAACGCTGGTGGATTCCGGTAGAGCTTTTTCTTGTTCTGTTCTCATATTGGCTTTATACTGCTGATACTGTAAAAACAATGTTTCAATGGCAATAAAATATCCTACGGCAGACTCGGTCCGATAGCCGTGATACTCTGAATAAAATTGAAAGTCCATCGTGTGTACATAGATGTTTTCATCGCAGATCGAGGACAGCATATTGTCCTTTAGGCGGGTGATCGAAATCACAGGAACATTTCTTGCACAAAGGTTCCGAGCGAAGTCTAATGCAGTCGGTGTTTCGCCGCTGAAAGAAATGATAAAAACCAGGTCTTGGGGGGTAACGTTTTTTAACAGGAACGATAATTCACTCTCCCCCTGTATGCTGATAATATAATCACCGCTGCACTGGAACAATCGCCGCATTTCCCGAAGAACGTTGTTTTGCATATTGCCCGTGCCATAGGCGAAAATGTGCTTAGCACCGTAAATCATCTGGTTGATCTTGGTAAAGTCTTTGTTTTGCATCTCGGTAACGATCTGGTGATAGAGTGTAATCAGATCTTTCGGATCGTTGATGTAATTCGTAGACTTCTGTTTATAATCCATCCTCAATAAGATCTTCAATTCTGCGTAGCCGCTTAATGAGAGCTTCTGAGCGAAGCGCAGCACCGTTGTGCGTGACACATTACAGGCGTCAGCCAATTCATAGATGGTGTAATCACAGCAAGCTTTTCGATGAGTTGAAATGTATTTCCAGATAATAAGGTCAGTTTCTTTCAGTTTATGATAATTCTTATTGACAAGCTCCTCAATTTCGATAACCATAGTTGCATTCCTCCTTAGGATCAGATGGGCCATAATCATATTATACTATGCATTAGAGCTAATACAACATAAATATACGAACCGAAAGATGAAGCGGGAGAACTGTACTGATTAAATACCTATGAAATTAAAAACTCTGCACTAATAAAATATTCTTTAGAAGTTTCCTGTTGCGGTTCAATTCTAAAACTTTTTATTATTCGATAATGGCCGGCAGATAATTTACCATATAATATCTCAAAATCAGTACTCCACGGTAAACTATCCCCCTTTTTTAATTGATACCCTATTGAAGTAAACATGATGCCGTCCTTAACAGGTAAAGAATACCATCTTTGACCCTTCTTTATTTCAAGGATATAATCTGCACCAAATATTGCCGGATCATCAGCAGATTAATTTATATTCACTGTGATTTTTGTGCCTTCCACACTTTGCACCGCCATAGTTATTCCACCAAAATCCTCTAATACTAAACTGCTTTCAGACCTTTCTGTTGCTGCTTTATTATTATATATAATCACATAAAATATTATGAAAAATAAAACAACAAAAGCAAAAGTTAATCTATGTTTTTTCATTTTCTCATCCATTCTTACTATTCTGTGATGATTTTACAAAGTATTCGTCCTGTTCTTTTTCGTCTAACTGCTTTTGAATTTTTGCCTGTCTTTTCTTGTTCAGATAATTAAGGCAAGACATTACAACAAAAGTTGAAATGGTCGCGCTGATAAAAGTAACTGCCAATACGGCGATAAAATAACCGATACCATCTTCCTTATATTTTTCTGCGTACTGTGTATAGTTTAAAACACCGTTAATCACAGTTACTACAATTCCAGCTACTATACTGTTCACAAGGGGAATGACTTTAGACCGTTTACCTTCGCCGTATATGTCAAGTCCCAAGGTCATGTACCGTATGGTCATGTATAAGGACATACCAAAAAAACATATAACCTCAACGGCATATTGTTTAAACGGAGCGTTAAACAGGTATTGTTGAACGAGTATTGAACCGAGAAGCACTATCATTAAAATACCGTATGCTTCACTATTTATTTTACGGCGTAGTGCTACAACTCTTTCGTCTTGCATATTTTGTATTTTCATTTCGATTCCTCCCAAAATAAATCATTTAATGTTTTGCCAAGCTCCTTACAAATCGATATGCAAAGGTTTAGTGTGGGGTTATATTCCCCTGATTCTATCAGCCCGATAGTTTGTCGGGTTACGCCTACGGCTTTTGCCAAGTCCTCTTGTTTCATATCAACTTCCATTCGGGCGATTTTCATTCTCTTGTTCTTCATAGAATGCCCCCTTTCATAGTCATAGGGTACATCATATATTGCACAATGTCAAGTATATATTGCATTTGCCGTTGTGAAATTTTTATCAGCATCTCCTAAATCAAATAAAAAACCCCGCCAGAGCAGTTCTAAAGGCTCTTGCAGGGTTTGTTTTCTAAGGATTATAAAAATTCGCTACACATCGCATTGTAGTCATAATTATCTTTTGTAAATATTATATCCTGGTTATTGCCTTTTGGAAATTTATCAATTTTCCTCATTGTCTCCTTTTGTCCTGTCCGTTTCTTCCTCCCCCGGACGCACATATTCCCTCCGAAGCAGCTTTTTCACAGACCATCCCACAAGCAATGTACCAACCACAAGGAATATGACCATAGCTGCCACTTGAACCAGATTTCGGACCCCGGAAGACATTGAAAGCTCCGTTATCATTTGGTACCCAAGATAAACCAGATAGCCGCCGCCCACAAGCCGCAGGATCAGGGTGCTCTGAGGCGGATTAGAGGAACCTTTCTTCTCACTCATTAGTATTCTCCTTTGACATAAATTTCTTTCAGCTATTTTTTTCTCTTTGATAATAAGTCTATCGTAACTGCCCCCAAAAGTACAGCACCTTTTACGATTTTCTGGATATCGGTGGACCAGCACAAAATACCCATGATAAATGCGCCGACAACGGCTCCGATAATCGTGCCCACGCCTCCGGTGGTCGCGGCTCCTCCGATATAGCAGGAGGCGATGGCATCCATCTCAAACTGATCTCCCGCCTTGGGAGTTGCGGAAGCGTTTCTGGCGGAGAGAACGATTCCGGCAATGGCGCAAAGAATGCCCATATTGGTATATACCCAGAAAAAGACTTTTCCCGTATTGATGCCGGAAAGCTTCGCCGCTTTCGCATTGCCGCCCAAGGCATAAATCTGCCGCCCTGCCACAGTTCTGCTTGTAATGAAATGATAGAGGGCAACCAACGCGCCCATGATAACCAGAACGGTGTCGTATGGAAAATGGGCCAGAAGTAACCCGTATATTTTAAAGGCATGTGTTTATATATATATAGCTGTTTCCTTTTTCAATCTGTGAAAGGCGCTTCCTTATGCCCCCTTCCCATATCCTGACAGTTACTGTAACTTTATTATTCCCTATCTCTGGAATAGTACTATTTTTATAGTCTGCCTTGTTTGAGTCGTATTTAAATCATCTTATACTCTTACTAAAACTGGATTGGTGCTGGTATTCCTGCTTCCGGAAATAAGTAAATAAAAATTGTCAAAAATATCTGTATCACAGCAAAAAATACAAACAAATATTTAATGCCATGTTTGAACTTTGAAAAGGGAAGCAGCAGCCAAATAGATAATAAAAAGCAGATAATAGAAATGATAGCACATATTCCAAATGCAATATAAATATTGATTTGACCTATCTTTCCTATCAGTTCAGTAAAAAAGAGCAATAAATAAATACCTTGTAATAATCCTGTTAAAATGGCTATTTTATTATTCTTAGTTCCATCAGATTTCAACACTCTATGCCTCCAGAAATGTAAATTTTGCTACTTAACTCTTTCCTATTCATTTGTTTCGCTATTTTTTTGCAACTTCAACTTGTATTCACCAATTCCACTGTAAAAATATATTTCATCGCAAGATTTACTACTTGCTACCCCAACTTTTAGTGCCATTATATCACCTTCTTCGGATATTGAGTAATCAGATATCATCACACATGCTATTTTTCCTCCAGTACTTAGAAACAGCAAACCGATTACTATTACTAAAGAAAGTATAGCAATATCCAATTTTCTTTTTCACTGATAATCCTCCGAAAATACAATTTAATTTATATAAGTTACAGCATTTTATATTCTTACTCATAAGGGAATCATCACTTTTTCGTACTGGTAGTGCCCTGCATCCACAGTCATACGGCACATTGTAATTTCCAAATCAAAACGCCGTTTACCGCAGCTACCGGGATTGAGAAACAGTACTCCCTTTATAACTTCTGCAGAATATTTGTGGGAGTGACCATAGACCACCACGTCAACATTTATTAAGTATTTTGGGATATCTTTCTTGTTATGAACGATGAAGAATCTCACGCCTTCAATTGTGACGGTAATGCTTTTTGGCAGGGCTTCTGCCCATTCTTTATCGTTGTTGCCACGCACCACATAGGTCTCTCCGAACTGTCGTATGGACTCGACAATGTATGGTGTGTTGATATCACCAGCATGAATGGAGCAATCAGCTTCAGCAAGTTCAGCTATAACAGGCTCTCGTAATAGACCATGAGTATCGGATAAGATTGCAATCTGTTTCATGAAATTCTCTTTCTTAATTTTGTTAATAATCTTAGTGCTTATAAACAATTATACTCTCAGACAGGATTTTATAATTAACCTTTGGTTCAAAACCACTCGATAAAGTCCTATTTATCCGTTAATCATTCATCACACGAATGGAATACCAAAGTTTCGAATATCTGCCCGTCTATGCTAATTATTTCATCAATGGGGATCACTATGCCATCGGTCATTACGACAATCCGTTCATATTCGTCTATCTTTTTAGCCGCACTGATAGCAGTAACATAGGTGCCGCCTTTCTTCTTCGCATCCGGCTGAAAATAGGTGATTGCGATTTCGGGATGCTCTTTAAGCCGGTCTGCTATGATTTGCAGCTTATTGCTCAAAGCGTCCTTCATGGATTCGTCCAATTCTACTCTCTCATCAGTCAGCCTTGCGGTTTCTTTAATGGCGGCATCATAACCGGTCAGTGCAGCAAAAGGGGAAAACTGAGCTGCCCGGTCAATGGCTGCCATATGAGGGTGTGCCGCAGAGACATGATGCGGTAGATGGATGATGTCGTCATATGTTTTCGTCATGCCTTGTGTCCTCCAATCTGCTTATTCCGATCTACTGTGGTAGCGCCTTCCTCCAGATTTATACCCTTTAAGATGGCGTTCTTGCCATATTTCTTTTTTATCTCCAACATTGCGTTCTGCATACTTTTCTCTCGAGCAAGCCCGGCTTCTTCCTCTTCTTTTTTCGCCTGTTCAGCAGCGTAATCCGTAAAGAGATCAAGCTGTTCAAAGTCATCTGGCTTTTGAACGTTTTTCTCATCCACAACATGATTCGCTGTGATGTTGACTCTCCTGACCAGGAGATTTTTGTCAACAATACGCTCAAACAGCTCTGTGATGGCCTCCAGGATCAATTTTGTAGAGGAGGTCTGTCTGCCAAGATTTGCCGTACCATGTGCAGATTTCGGAAGGTTGCGTCCGTAGTGGTCAGTGGTGATTGCCCCGTGGTATGATTTCTTTATCTTCGGGTTTGTCAGATTTTCAATATCATATCCGACTGTCAAAACAAGCTGGTCGGTCACAAGCTTTTTATCCACCAAATCAAGTACCAGCAGATCGGTCATTTCCCACACGATCAGCTTCGCTTTATCAAAAGTATAGGCACTTTGCAGTACCTGCCCCGATCCAATACTGTTTGTACTTGGCTTATACGCTTTAATATCGGCAATCGTGCATGGCTCCCACCCCCACGCATGGTCTATCAACAGCTCTGCATTGATGCCGAACAGCTTGTACAGTAGATCCTCGTTGTAATAATCGGTGGGCTTACCGAGAGAGCATCTTGCAATATCTCCCATAGTAAATAGGCCTTGTTCTTCCAGCTTCGTGGCATATCCTCTGCCAACACGCCAAAAGTCTGTTAGAGGCCGGTGTGACCACAGCAAGTGACGGTAGCTTATTTCGTCCAATTCAGCGATCTGCACGTCGTTTTGATCCGCCGGAATGCGTTTTGCCTGAATATCCATAGCGATCTTGCAAAGATACAGGTTTGTGCCAATTCCCGCTGTTGCTGTAACGCCTGTCGATTTAAGAACATCCAGAATCATTTTCGTTGCAAGCTCACGGGCAGAAAGATTGTAGGTGTTCAGATAATCAGTGGCATCAATGAATACCTCGTCAATGGAGTAGACATGTATATCTTCGGGCGCAATGTACTTCATGTAAATATTGTAAATCCGCGTGCTATACTCTATATAATACGCCATTCTCGGCGGAGCAACAATATAGTCCAGCGAAAAACTAGGTGTGGATTTCAATTCAGTATCACTGAAAGAAACACCGGAAAAGGCTCGCCCTGGTGCTTTGCGTAGTCGTGCTGCATTTACTTCCTTGACCTTCTGCACGACCTCAAACAGCCTTGCTCTACCGGGAATGCCGTAAGCTTTAAGGGAGGGAGAGACGGCGAGACAGATGGTTTTTTCGGTACGGCTTGCATCAGCGACAACAAGGTTAGTAGTCAATGGATCGAGCCCTCGTTCCATACACTCGACCGAAGCATAGAAGGACTTCAAATCAATTGCGATATAGGTTCTGTTCTTCATTCTTATTCTCCGATTGCCTCCTTAAAAAAATTTGCTTAACAATTTCCGATGTTATTAATTATAGCAAATATTTAAATAAAATATAGCATTGAATGTTTATAATTATTTATTTAAAATTCCATACCCCTTCCCACCCACGCCCCAGGAACATCACTCGCCTATTACGGTTAAAAATGATTCTTTGCCCTTTCCACGATAAAAGCGGAAGAAAACCCATCCGGTTTCTCTTCCGCTCTTATTTTTAAACTCCTCTGACAAATTCCGGCACCTGCCGATATATTCCCATCTCATCCAACTGATATTTCTGCAATAATTTCTTTGCCGGTCCAGACTCTCCGAACACATCCTGGATTCCTAATTTCTTCACCGGCACCGGGTATTCTTTGCACACAACATCACAGTCAGCGCTTCTTACAGAAACCAGACAAACTATACTTTTTGTATCTTAGGCCACTAATTCTACCTTTCATCAGCTTGGAGGTTTACACAATCTTTGAAAGACTCCCGTTAATTTTTTGCAGCAGAATTTTACTCTCAATCATTTTTAATATTTTGTAATACATTTTCAAGATGGCTTACCACTGCTGCTTTTGCCTTTTCTTTATCTCTTTCCTTAAGAGCTTGAATTATTTCACAATGCTCTTTATATATCTCCTGTCTGCGGTTTGTATTCTTAGTTGTATGGGTAACAACCTCATCAATGATATCATAATAGGAATCAATAAAGTTCATAAATATCGCATTATGGGAAAGCTCTGCAAGACGATAGTGAAAATAGTGATCGATGGAACGCGCTCCTTTTTTCTTGTCTGTTTCTGAAATCAAATCATATAATTCTACAATCTCTTCATCCGATGCAGTTTCAATGATTTTCTCCACGGTCCTTTGTTCTAAGCAAATACGCATTTCAATTAAATCGCTATAAGTACCTTCTTTTAGTGTAATTCCAGCAGAAACATTCAAAATTTCTGAAATGTTCGGATTAACAAATGTACCCTCTTTCGGCTTTCTACAGATATAATTTCTTGCTTGTAATATCGTCAGGGCTTCTCTTAGAATTCCTCTGCTTACGCAGAATTCATCAGCCAAATCAAGTTCATTTGGTAATTTATCTCCAGGTTTTAAAGTACCGTCTTTTATCTGTTCCATTATAACCCGTACAACTTTATCTGATAGTCTTTCATTCTCAATTGGAGCAAAACCCATATTGATACCTCGCTTCATCTCTAACTTAACATTTAAAAGGTCTGACACATTAATTATACCTGAATTAATAGATAAGTCAACGAATTGCGTCGACCTCTATCTTGCCCGGAGTGGAACTGGCCACTAAATCTCCATAATTTCAAAATCACCGAATAATGTTCTCCCCATGCCAATGGAACCACAGCCAAACATACCGTACCGGAAGCTGTCATCTTTCATCTCTAATATTTTCTCATCATCTATGGACAAGGTAATCATATCACCAACTGCTTCCAGAGTCAGTTTATAAGTAGTTCCATGTTTCCAGGCAAAATCAGTTTCTATCATTTTTTTATAACCAAAATCATTTTTATAAATTGCTGCTTTACCTTCTTCTGAAAATCCGGCAATATATCCACGCATTGCACCTTGGGCACGGATTTGTAATAAGTGGCTTTCCCCATTGATGGGAGTAACCGGCGCTGCCACCCTTACATCTTTTGAAAAATAATTACCGGCATAGGCAAAGGCTGGTTCACACCTCATTAGAGACAGCGCATTTCCGTCTTTCCCCCAGGCTCCATGATCAACAGAAAATGGGGTGATTGTACCAAATTCATTTCGCTGCTTTGCGATTTTAACAGTATACTTGCTTTTACCTGTAATAGAAAATTCATCTAAGTATAAAAATCCCAGGGTTTTGGCTTTTGCAATGGAATAGCCTTCGATTACAATACCTACTTCATCAATTAAATCCCCGTCTACCTCCGGTATCGCAAAGGTCACGTCAATCCATTCCCCCTGCACTAATTTAATATATCCCTGTAAATGCTCTTTCTTATCGCTCATGGAACGAACATAAGGCGCTATCCCAAGTGTTTCCCAGCCATTCCATTGATCCAGATAAAGCTTCATAGATACTGTCTGGCCCGGATATACCGTAGGTGTAAATACTGGCATATAACGTTCATCAGAAAATTCATCCCGGCGGTAAAAAGGTTTATAGTACAGCTTACACTGATTTCCGCGTGTCATCCGATCGACTAATATCTTTAGCGAACCGTTTCCTTTATATGCTACATCGGTGGAATGGCTTGCAGTACAATAAAATGAATTTGATAACCGCATATTATGGGTAGATCCCGGCAGTTCAAAATCAAAATGAACTTCTCCTTCTTTTATACTATCAAGAAGGGAGACCGGGGCTTCTTCCCCGGCCAGTCTGTAACCCAGCAGAGCAACCTCTTTCGCGTAAGTAGGTACATCCAGATTATTCAAATAACCGGAAATTCCAGATAGAATAATGCCATCATTCATTGGCTTGCGATACTTTTCCGGCAGTCCTTCGATCCCGCACATAACACCCAGCACGGTTCCTACGTTGCCTGCATTACAGTCTGTATCCCAGCCGCACATGGTCGCAATTTCTACTGTCTTTGCAAAATCTCCATTCCCATATACCATGGATAATGCACATACACCTGCGTTCGGTATAATATGGCAGACACCGCCATATTTATCATACCCCCAATCACGTAACAGCATGTTATAACAATCCCGCCAATTATCATTTTCCTTGTGAAAATCAAGCACTGCATTTACAACCTTTGCATATAAGCTATGGTCAGGGATTTGTGATAGCCCTACATGAATAATTTCATGGATATCCTGGCATCGGAAGGCATGGGCTATGCATGCACAGAAGAAACGGGCACCATAAATTCCTTCTCCGTCATGGGATACACTGGCGGCACTCTGCCCGAATTCGGCGGCTTTGTCCGGCTGGCATGGATTTACCAGTCCCCAGGTATCAATAAATATCTGGCCTCCAATCTGTTCTGCAAGCAATTGACCATTTTGATTCACAGACCCGGATTGCGGTGCAGGAATACCATGCTTTAAGTTTAAGTAAGCAGTATGCTCCGTACTGATGCCATAGCCGCCCCACCAGAACATGCCAACACCCTCACGGGCATAATTCAGCCATGCCCTGGCAACATCCTGGGGTTTTAAATTACCGTCTTTTGCATCGTCATATAAAGCCCGAAGAAAATAAACCGGCCCATTCACATCATCATCTGCAGCAAAGTTTTTAAAGTCTTTTACATAATCCGTGATTTCACCGTATGTATTTAAAATACGTTCATAAGTCCATATCGTCGGCTCTACAGGAGCCCCTAAACGGATACCAATATTCATCCCCAAAAATCCGGAATATACCTTTTCCAAATATTTATCAGGTATCATATTCTCATTCTCCTTTGATAACTATGACCTGTCTGTCAATCAGACAGACAGGCCATATGATATTATTTAATTAAGGCTGCTAATTTGGCTGCGCGGTCAAAGATATCAATTCCTTTTGTAAAGCTTAAACAGGTTCCGGATGGATATCTGGTTTTTTGCAGCCACTTCTCCGGTATACCTTTTGCACCGTATTTCGCTCCAAGAACGGCTCCGGCCACAGCTCCAATGGTATCTGCATCCCGTCCGAAATTGCCGGCGAGAATCAAACCTGACTTAAAACTGCTATGTTCTAATTTCAAGCATCCAAATACTTCCGGTAACGCTTCCGCCACCGTAGAACGGTGTGTAGAGAATAATTCATAATGCAATGGCATCCAGGCATCTGCAATATCACCTTTTGCATCATCTACGATCTGAAAGGCACGTAATAATGTTTCCTTAAACCAGGACTCTTCCGGTGCTGTTTTTAAAACAGCATCTAATATTTCGTCCATGTCAGCATCAACCATTGCCAGGGATACTGCAACGGCAACGGACTGTGCTCCCCAGACACCATCCATATGATGGCTTACGCTGGCATCAATTTCCGCCAGTCTGGCTGCTCTTTCCGGATCACCTGCGCATAGGATACCAATTGGACCGCTTCTCATAGCAGCTCCATCGCTTAAATAGTAAGCATTGAATCTTCCTGATTCCGGCGGTCGCATGCCCCTCCGCAGATTATTGCATGCTTCCACTTCGCTGACACCGCCACGTTTCAGCTCATCTTCTGTTGCCACATGTCTTAACCACATATTTACTACATCTTCTGAAGTAAAGTCACCACCGGCTTCAATCATAGTTTCAGCCGTCAAAAGGGCAAATTCCGTATCATCCGTACTCCAGGAAGAACCTTTATTAAAATCTGTAGTTATTCCATAATCTCTTTGGTTTTCCGGGCTTCTTGCAGCATCACCGAAGGAGTCACCGATCGCTAAACCACATAGTGAACCGATTGCTTTATCCAGTGTAACTTCTTTATTTTTAATCAGATATTCTCTTGTTAACATCATACGTTCCTTTCTTCCTTTGATTATTTCAGTATCGTGTTCGCGTATTCAGTAATTTCTGCTCCGCCTAATGCATTCCAATCTGCAACAAATTGATCGAATTCATCAATGGAACGGTTACCGCTTATTACATCCGCTGCAAATTCTATGTAAAGTGCCTGACTTGCATCCCAGTTTGTTGCATATTCATCCGGTATAACAAATGCATTGTCAAAAGAAGAATAGGTATTGACCATATCTAAAGATTTTAGGGCTGCTTCGCTAAAATACGGAGTCTTACTTGATATAGGCGCATCAAAGTTCGCAATTGTTTCATGGAAACGAGGCCACCATTCCGATATTTTATCTGTTAATACAATTTCATTATTCTCTATATTGTATTCTTCACCTTCGTAACCCAATTTATCAAGAAGCTGACCTTCCTTACCGGCCATATACTCTAAGACTGCAAAAGCAACATCCTTATTATCCGAATATTTGCTGATCGCCCAGCCGCGGGATTCCTTACTGACATCACCTGGAGTATATCCTTGCGCTTCACCTTTTGCCGGCGGAAGAATAACTAACTTTGCATTTTCACCATTTTGTGTAACCATCTTATTATTGTAAACATTAACGACACTGCCTTGGGTTCCGCTTACAACTCCAACTTCGCCATTATAAAAGGCACTTTCTTTTGTGTCCCATTTCTTTGTTAACCATTCATTATCCAATAAGCCCTCTTTATAAAGCCCTGCATAAAATGCCAATTTTTCTTTTTCTGCATTTGTCACTTTACTGTAAACATATTTATCACCTTCTTTTATCCAGGTTGCCTTAACCCCAAAGGCCAGATTAAATACGGTATCCAGCTCGGCTATATCTCCGGGGACAGTATATGCAGCTTTTAGATTGTTGTTCTCTTTTAATTCCTGAAAGAATGCTTTATAATTGTCAGTAGATGGATTGTCCAAAAGTGTTTTACTTGATTTTGCTGCGTCAAACCAGTCTTGTCTCACAACCGGAACCTTTATTCTATCCGGTGATAACCATAAAAGATATGGATAGTTCGCTAATCTTTCCTTGTTATATGGCTGCATTAAAGCTTTAATATTCGTTGAATTATCGACATATTGGGTCAAGTCTTCCAAAATTTCCTGGGTAATGGCAAATTGATAATCGCCGCCCTGGAAATACATCAGATCCGGAATTTCACCGCTTTGAAGCAATAGACTCATACTTTCTGAATAAGTTCCATCAGAGATCGGCGCCAGTTCAATATGTACTTCCCGGCCAAGCTCTTTTGATACACCGCTGCTTACTGCCTCCAGAAATTTTACGGAAACTTCATCATCTGCTGACATATCCTTTATTACTGCCTTAATTGTTACAGATGATGAATCATTCGTGCTATCCTGAGTGCTCTGTACATTGGAACCGGAATCAATCTTTTTTCCGCAGCCAGCCAGAGACAGTATTGCCATTCCCATAACTAATAAATATGAAATTGTTTTTTTCATTGCATGCCCTCCATATAATTTATATAATTTTTTCTATGCCTTCCCGCGAAGCAAACGATTATCTACTCCTTCACACCTCCTGACATAACACCATTGGTATAGTATTTAAGAATAATTGGATATAATAATAAAATAGGTACAACAGCCACTACAATGGTTGCAGCTTTTAAGGAAGCGTTATCCAGTTGTGCAATATTATTATTAGCTAAAATATTGGATGCACCGACAATTACCTGTGAATCTGAATTAACAACAAATTGTCTTAAAAGCACCTGTAAAACAGTGTGATTTTTGCTGGTTAAAAAGATACTGGATTTAAAAAATTCATTCCAGCGGAACACCGCATAAAACATTCCTACCGTAATTAATGGGATTTTGCATAAAGGAATCATGATCTTAAATAAGATGTTATAATGCCCAGCTCCATCAATTCTTGCAGCTTCTTGAATAGAAGCCGGAACCTCTTCCATAAATCTCATTAATATAATTAGATAATAGACATTTACACCTCTGTAAATAACCATGGAAAACAGATTATCCAATAAATGAATATTTTTCATCAAAAAATATTCCTGTACAATACCCGGCTCAAATATCATCATAATAATAAAGAAATACATAAAGACCTTTTTACCAACAAGACCAGGCCTTGTTAATACATAAGCCGCACTGGAAGTCAATATAATATTTAAAAACACACCGGCAACCGTAATAAATAATGAGTTCAGTATACTTCTGATTACAATAGGCTGTCCTAAAATAACCTGATAATTCACCGTAGAAAATCCTTTGGGCAGTATATCATATCCTTTCAGGCCATGAACTAAATCCGGTTGTGAAAGAGATCTTGCCAGGATATTCAATAATGGAACTAACATACATAAAGCTAAAAGTATCATAATAAAGCCACATAGAAGTTTACCTATTGATATTTTCTTACTTCTTTTCATACTTTTCCTCCTACCATGCACCCTTACCAGTCAACTTTTTCGAAAACAGATGGGTAGTAACAATTAAGAGTGTACCTATTACACCTTTAAATAAATTCGCTGCTGTTGCTAAGGAATACTGGGAATTTTGCAGACCAATCCGATAAACATAGGTGTCTATGATATCAATCTTAGAATTAACCGCAGCATTCGTAAAGTTCAGCACCTGATCCAGACCTGCATTCATAAAGAAACCGATATTCAGAATTAAAACGGTAACCATTGTTACAGCCAAAGCCGGCAGTACAATACTTCCAACAATCTGAAAGCGGTTAGCCCCATCTATTTTTGCAGCTTCATAAAGAGTTGGGTCTATCCCCATAATTGCCGTCAGATATACAATGGAATCCCACCCAATAGATCTCCACGATTCTGATGCCAGCAGAACCCATCTTATTGAACTTTTGCTTGTTAATAAATTTACTTTATCAAAACCAAAATTGGTCAAAACGCTGTTTAAAATCCCGGTAGAAGGGGATAAAAATTCAAACCATATTCCCGCAATTACAACCCAGGAAAGGAAATGCGGCAGATAAGAGATTACCTGTACACCCTTTCGAAAAGGACCTGCCTTGAATTCATTTAACATAATTGCAAACAAGATAGGCAGCGGAAAAAACAAGAATATCTTCATCGCACTGATAATCAAAGTGTTTTCCAGTATCTGTAAAAATACCGGAGTCGAAAATAATTTTTTAAAATATGTAAATCCCACAAATACATTGTCACCCTTTATCCGGTAATCATAAAAGGCCAATTTCATACCAATGATCGGAACAACATGGAATACAAAGAAATATATGAAAGTGGGCAGTAGGGTAAGATATAAAACCCTATCCCGCCAGATGCGTTTTAACTTTGATTGTGCCCCCCCAGCTTTTCGTTTTGCCATCACCCGTACACTCCTTTTCTAAATGCTAACTATTAATTCGCTTAAAGGTGCATGTTGTTGTGCCCCATAAACATCGGTATCGTAACAAGTACCTGATGATATTTTTCTCGCAAATGTAATTTTAAACCCCAACGCCTTATCATAAAATACAATTTGTGTGATTTTATCCTCCGTCAACTGGTATAGATTACAAATCGTAGTTTTATTAATAATATTACTGTCTTTTATTTTTTGATATATTACCGGATCATCAAAAAGTACATCCAGAGTAATCTCAAAAGGTCCACTGTTCTTTGAACGTATTACTTTCGCACAATCATATAAACTGCATTCCGCCATTTTTCTCTCCTCCTTTCCATTACATATCAGGGTATTCAATGGGAAACATCTGACAACTATCTTCCACTTCCATTAAGTGGTAAACGGAAAATTCATATACTGCACCAAATGGAATATCACTTGGCGCAAATGGGAAAGCCAGATTTCCGGCAGTTGATTTTCTTCCGATATAACCATAATGAAGTAAACTGGATCGGAGCGAACCGCATACTGCATCGGCAAGTTCCTGGGACTTTGCAATTACTTCAAAAACGATTCCGACTTCATGGGGTAATTCTTTCGAAGGTTCCAACTCTCCCATTACACCATTCATTCCATAATTAATAAAGTGAATCGTATAATCTTCCTCCGGTATATCCGAATAATAAGTTCTAACCTGTTCTTCTGCAAGTCTCTCTATTTCCTCTAACCGTGATATCATAAGAGAATCTCTTACACCAGCTACCACAAAGGTTCTGTAGGCAACTTTCATGGCTCCTTCTAATTTAATACAATAAGGATTTGATTGTTCAATTCTGCTTCCGGTTACAAATACGCTCTTTTCATCAACCTGTTTAAATTCACAATCTTTTAAATTAAGGGTTATTCCCGGACCATGGAGGATATATGGATGATCTTTTTCATAGAATGTATGTGCTGCCACGGAAAGAGGAGTGCAAATTCTTTCATCAGATAATGGTGTAATCATAAATCCTTCCTCTGTTATGGTTCCAAGCATGCAATCTTTCGTAGTTCCCGGTACGGCACAAAGGGCTGCACATTCAAGAATCTTACCAGCATGATATCCATAGCTCAGCGGAAATCCGTGATACACGGCTACTGCCGCAAAGGGAGATGGGTCATAAGCCCTTCCGCAGATTATGATATCAGCTTCCGATTCTAATGCTTTTACAATCGGTTCATGCCCCATCTGAGCCACAATACCATTGGTTAATTCCAATCGTTCTTCCGTCAATTCCTTTACAGAAAGACCCAACGGCTGTACTTCGCCATTATGTAATTTTTCTTTTATCACTTCTTTAGGAATATCCGCCCATATGATTGCTACTTTTTGTGATTGCAATGCTTGTTCCTTAAGAATTTCTTTTATAATATTCCAGGTCCATTCAACATGAACTCTTCCCCCGCTTCCTCCGGCTGACCCGATGATTACCGGAATCCCAGCTTTTGCCCCCTCCATAATCATGATTTCCAAGTCTTTTTTACATGCTTTTTCACTTACAATCGCTACTCCGGCACCTAATTTATGCGGTCCTGCATCCGTACTTCCCGCATCAACAACAATCGCATCCGGTTTATAAGACATTCCTTTTAGAAAAGAGGACTTGGGATATCCGTAACCAAGGATTCCACAGGGTGCTAGTATCTTTATTTCTTTCTTCATATGACCTCCAGAATTCAATGTACTATTAAAGCTCATAAGTTTATTAATATAATTGTTTAACAATTAGATTATAGCACAATTATCCATCAAGTCAATAAATTTTAAACATTTTATATTCAAATTTACCAACCAAACTTTTCTGCCATATCATTAAATATTTTTTCACCGTTCATCATCCCATAGTCTTTCATATAAATAACCTCAACAGGAATATCCGGGTATTTTTTCACTATCGTTTCCTTCATATATCCTACCTGAGGCCCAAGCAAAATTACATCACTCCCCGGTGCTGCCGACTGCAAGCTATGAACAGAATAGGCTTCGCACTCTGTACCTGCATAGCCTTTCTTTTCTGATGCTGTGATAATTTTCTTGCACAACATACTGCTTGAAATACCGCCAGCACAGGCAAGTGTTATTTTAAGCTTTTTCATATTTCTACTCCCTTTCTTCTATTTGATTTTATTTCTATTATATCAGCACCCCCAGGCTCTTTCAATTTTTCCAGCAAGCTTGTAGTAATATCCTAATCACATCAGTCCCGCCCCGCCTCGTAAAGCTTCCACGCAACCATGTTCGGCCTTGTGAGAGTATCCGTAAAGTGGTCCCCGTCGCCGACAATAAGGCGGAACTGGCCAAGCCGTGTCGACATGTGTGGATTCCAGCCGTAGCCCTCACCTTGCGGCAATGCATTATCTTGGAAAAAGTACACATAGCTTTTGGATATAGACAACCCATAGAATGCTTTAAGGTTCAGCTTTTCGAAAAGCGGTCCGGCCGGTTCCGGAGTGACGCGGGCATACAGCCATCCGGCTTCTTCTAAGGTGGCCGTATTGACAAACAAATCTCGAAATAGTGGAAATGGAAGCATAATCGTATCATCCTTTGATTCAGCTCTGAGTTGCTCGAAACCCTGTCGCGTTTGGGGGGGTAACTCGTCGGCAACCGACTCTCCATCTTTCAATACGAATGCATCCCAGAATATGAGGCGCTTAATGCGATCTGGTACCTGTTCTGCAACCTTTTGGATGACACTTCCACCGAAGCTGTGCCCAACCAGAACGAAGTTACGCAGGTTACATTTTGTTATAAAATCAACGACTGACTTTGTTATCATCTCATGAGTAACATCTTTATTCGAATCCTTGCCATGGCCTGCGTATTCTGGCGTAAATACTGTATGCCCTTGACTACACAGCACTGTCGCTACGCCATCCCAGAAGTGAGCATCAGCCCAAGAGCCATGCACAAGTACGAAAGTAAGCCGTTGCTGTGCTGTTAAACGATATCTTTCATCCGATTCGAGGGCACCATTGCTCCTAAGCCATCGTCCTTCAGAATAAGGGGAATTATAATAATCATAAGGCATAAACCTATCATCGTGATAGGGGAATTGATGAATTTCCTGGAGATTAGGAAACATGTTTAAGACAACTCCTTTCATTTAGTGGTAATGTAGTAACATATCAATTATCTTATAATATGTAAAGCACCTGCCTTAGTGAGTATAATTATCTACATGCACAAAAATATGCTCCCTCCTAAGTGACAAGCTTTTATTATTTCACTTGTCAACCTAGAAGAGAGCATTTCAGATTTCACAACAGTCCATTTATACAGTCAATCGAATATTCGCAATCCGCGACCCTACTTGATGCGGTTAAATTTACTCCGCCAAAGCCTTAATCTCCTGATACTTCTTATGATCCGTATATAATTCTCCGGAATACGGATTTTTCTTCGTCTTATGTATTCTGTGAATCATATAAGCAAATACTCCGATATTTGCAAGAAGAGCCAGCAAACTCATGACAAATAAAAAAGTAGTATCCGGTGATACACCTGCCACCGGTTGGATTCCTGTTCCGGTCAATACCGTATACCCGTCAGGGGAAAGCAAAGGAACCAAAGTAAAGCACGTGTTAGATGATTAAGTACTTATAATTTTAAAATCAGGGAACGTATACCACTACTCCCACAAACTCCGCTTCTCAGACCTGTTGTTAAAGAGATCGAATATTCAGCATGGCCCTGATTTCATCAGGGGAGGCAGGCAGCATTTCCTTCTCTCTCACAATACCTACTGCCGCCTCTACCAACTGAAGATTCGTGTCAGCTATGGTTTCCCGGCTTAAAAACCTGCTGTCTTCAAATCCGATCCGCACCGTGGAGGCCCCCAGATCGAGCGCAGTTTTTATAATCTGGAAATCTGTCCGATGGGCATGGGTAATTCCCCACAGGATCTTCTCTTTCTCCGGAAAAAATTCATCCAATGCTACCAGCATGGACTTTAAGGTACGGTCCGTGGCCGGAGCCGCTCCCATATGTCCCAGCACAATGCTGAACAGAATTGGGTCTGCAAATTCATACTTCATGGACAAATCCTTTGCCGTTTTAATCATGCCGATCTCAAAAACTTCTATCTCCGGAGTTTTATGATTATTAAGAATCTGCTCCACGCAATAATAAACATCTTTAATAGGATTGATATAAACCTGATCTCCCAAATTCACAGAGCCTACATTCAGGGAGTTAGCTTCCACCCAGTCCGCATATACGGGTGTGCAGCGCTCTTTTATAGTTAAATCCGATACCCCTCCCGTAGATACCTGGATGACAATATCGCATTCCGAACGGATATACCGGACCGTTTCCTCCAACAGGGTTAAATCCGGTGTCAGCCGTCCATTCCCATCCCTTACATGCAGATGCACCATCCCGGCTCCTGCCCTGCTGCAGGCAATGACATCCGCTGCGATCTTCCTGGGATCGATCAAAGTATCATCCGCTGCCACCGGTGCAACGGATATCACTATTTTTTTCATACAGCTCTCCTGTTTCTTTGTTATAGGGCCATTTGTTATAAGGTTCCTTTTGAAATAAGGGCTGCCTTCAGTGCCTTTGCTCCAAATCCCGGGCTGGAAAGCACGGTTTTCCCATTCATGTCAGCAATATAGCTTTCACAATACGCCATGGAGCCCTGGGCAAACAGGATCACATCCGCCTCTTTCGCTGCCTTTCCGGCATGCTCTGCCATCAAAACCTTAAACTGCTCCTGGTCCAGACCAAAAGCACCATCTACCAGCACCTCTATCATCTCCACATGCTTTCCCATTTCTCTTGCAACCCGTAAAACAGTTCTTTTGGTAGGCTCCAGTGTGGTAGGAAGTGTTGCCATCACTGCGATTTTCCTGCCCAGTCTGACCGCTTCCCTGCACATCTCTTCATCCACTCTCACTATGGGCACTCCCAGATATCCGGCGGCATCCTGCACGCAGTCGGCAACCTCGCCTACGGAAGAGCATAGGTTCAGAATTGCATCCGCTCCCTGCTCCACTGCCTTCATATACATCCCTATCAGCCTTGCTGCAGGTGCCGCTGTAACATAACCGTCTTTTCTCACCTCCGCCAGAATGGTGGGGTCCTGAAAGCTTATCAGCTCCGCTTCGCTGCCCAACTGTCCCATGACTTCTTTTTCCACAATTTCAACCAGCTCCGGCGTAGTGCTGGTATAAATCAAACCAATTTTCATAATGAATCCTTTCTATTATATCATTAACAGCTCTACCGCCTCCCGGAGCGTAGTCACCTCTCCCACATTCCCCGGGAAAATAACATATGGTAATTGGGGAAATTTACTTTCTTCTCCGATACGCCATACCGGAACTCCCGGACGGATCTGCCCCAGAACCTGGGCACATTTCACCCGGAGAGCTTTGGTTCCAATGTCACTGGAAGTAATTCCGCCTTTTGCTACGATAAATCCCGGTGTCACTTCCAGCTTCTCAACCAGGGACATTACCGCTTCCGATATCTTTAACGAACGAAGCAGCGCAGCTTCCTTTGTATCATTTTCTATGGAAAGCAGGCGGCGCTTTGTATAAACGACAACGGTTCTCCCTTCACGGACCGCATTTTCACACACAGACCGTATCCGTTCTGCCTCCCGTTCCAGCCTTCCAGCCACCAGCACCAGATCAGAATCCATTTCAATAAACTGAAGACCATCCGTCTTTTTTAATTCTTCCAGCTGCATGGTGGTTTTCTCCGTATGAGAGCCAATCACCACAATTCCTGCCGCCCTTCCGGCCGCAGTTATCATCTCATCTCTGGTAAGAAGGGGTTTGTCGCTGATATTGCCAAACGCCTTTACAAAAGCCGCAGCCGTACGGAAAATGTAATGCTTTCCCTTTCCCATGGCCCGGTAAAAAGCAATGCAGAAAACCTTAATATCATATTCATCCACCGCATTCACAATGATTTTCTGAAAACCCTTTACAGCAAGCAGCTGCTCTGTGATTTTATCAAGTTTCATTCCCCTTAAATCTTCCAATGAAATGCAGACAACGGAATCCGACCGAAACCTTCCCTCCGTCTTCTCTTCGATATATTCGGAGAGGTTGGAGGACTGATATCCAAACGTCTTATCCCTGGCAAATTCCGTTTCTCCGGCCGGAACCAGTTCAGACCCATATTTAACATAATGGACATTATCAATGGTAAAGCGTCCTCCTTCTGCAAAAAAAGGACACAAAATTTCTCCGTCCACCTTCCACGGGTTCTGCTCTTCTAAAACCTCCTTCAATACTCCGGTCTCCAATGGATAATGACCGCGCAGAGTGGAATCCCCGCGGCTTACAATCAGATATTCCAGCCCCATCTCTTTTGCAGTCCGGTCTACTCGCTTTCCAATTTCCCAATGGGCCTTTGCCGTCTGTTCTACCGTAAATCCCCTTGAATTGGTCAGAATGAAAAATAATTTATTCTTTTCTTCAAAACCACGACCTATGCTTTCCAGAGACCAGTCCGTGTAAACGGATACACCATGGACTGTTTGTATCCCTGTTGGATCATCATCCAAAACAACAATTTTCCTGGTATCAGCGTCGGCTTCTGCTGCCAGCAGATCATCCACCTTCCTCTTATCGTAACAGGGGTATGACTGTAATATCTCACTGCTTATTCTTTTTTCCATCCGTCTACTTCTCCATGCATATCTTTTTCTTCCTGTAACAGCAGCACAATATCCTTTGTCTCATCCCTGGCAGGCGGCGTTTCCGTAATTTCAGACTGCCCGCTTACGGTCTTAATATAGCTCTTCACTCCTGTCGCCGGACAAAACCAGAATACCATCATCCGTTTTTCCTTATAATCTTCCAGGGACAGCTTTATTTCCCTTCCCGTATAAGAATAAGCCATCAAAAAGTCTTCTCCGGCAAACACACTGATCCGACCGTACTTTTCTCCCTGTTCGGACCGGAGCAGCTGCTGCTGCGGTTTCCCGTGAACGAAGCCGACCGACTCCATTAAATCTTTTAAATGCTTCATTTGTGAGCTTCCGGAATGATGCAAGCCGTCTTCCCATAAAAAGTTTACGCCAAAGCTGCCGTCTTCCGATAAATCACGTTGAAACTGCATCACCGCATTATGCCCGTAAGTATGGCCTGCTGCCCCGGCAAACACATCCCAGTAGGCATAACGCCTGACATCTGCAGCCTGCCAATAAGGTTGGGCCTTATCATGAAGTCCCTGCAGAATCCATTCATAAGAAGGCTCACCGTCCAGAACAGGTTTCACAGGCAGCCTGGCATAGTCGCCTTCCACATAACGCCAGCAATCTTCACCAAAACAGGTTTCTGACGGCCGGTTGTCATCCCATGATCCTAACTGATCCTGGTCATATCTTCTGTGTCCTGACTGGAACAGATTAAAATCCAGCCACGCTTCTTTGTGGAACCATTGGGAGGAATCCGTTCTGCCGAAGGGATGATAAGTAACCAGACGGTCTGGCTCATCTTTTTTCATCATTTTTCCCATGGTACAGAAAAGCTCATGATTGACATCGCCTCTCACATCGCCGCCCACGATCCAGATCAGATTTGGGCAGTGGTGATAACGGTCCAGCACGAATTTCATGAAGCTCTTTAGGTTCCCCATATTTAAGGATCCGTCTTTTACAATATTACTTCCCCATACCGGCAGAATTCCCAGATATAATCCCAGCTCTCCTGCCATTTCCATTACCCGGTCAATATGGCTCCAAAAGGTTCCGTAAGTGTTGATTTTGGAGAAGTCCCCATCCATCAGCGCCGTATCTCCCGCCAGATTCCTTTGGTCTGCCGCATGCAGAAAGTCTGCCAAAATCACATTATATCCTTTTTCCTTTCGGTTTCTCAAATACCGGTATGTCTCCTCCAAGGTCAGCCGTTGAAACATGAGCCAGGCGGTATCGGCCAGCCAGAAAAAAGGCGTGTCCCCATTGGTAAAATACCGTTTGTTTTCATGCACCCTCAGTATCCCGCTCTCCCAGGGTTTTTTATCCATGCTCTTTCTCCTTTTCCAAGTCAGCCAACATGTTCAGCGCCAGGAGGTTCCAGTTTATAAACCCACCGTTTACCACCGGTTCTCCGTTAATCGGATTGTAATATTCATGCATACATCCCGTCTTTTCCAGATCCATGCCCAGAAGCTTTAAAGAATTACGGCAGATTTCTTCTGCCTCTTCCCGGTATCCATAAGAGAGCATGGCCTGAAACACCACATAATTGGCTACCAGCCACACGGGGCCAAGCCAATTGGAGGGATTATTGGTCGCTTCAAGATTAAACATCTTCTCATCCTTGGCTAAAGTGGCGATTCCAAAACTGCTGTGAAATGTATTCTCATCATGATAATGACTGACCAGGCTCTCCGCCTGTTCCTCTGTTGCAAAACCGGCATACATGGGAATAAATCCGGACCATACCCTTATTTTAATGGGAAGGGTCTTCCAGAACACCCCAAGGCCTTCATGGAACCAGTCAAATTTTCTGGTCCTGATATCCACGTCCACAGAATAGAAGAACCGGTCCCTTTTATCCCAGCACTCCTCCTGTATGGTCTGTATCAGGGCTTTCGCCCGGTTCTCCCACTCCAGGGCCTCACCGCTTATTCCGGCATTTTTCAGAACACACCCGTATGCCTGCATTTCCAGAACCATAAATGAATTCAGATATATATTTGCTGTGGAAAATTTCGGACGTCCGAAGGAAGCGGGATCATTGTCCATTCCTATCATAATGTCATCGCACCAGACAAACAGCCCTTTTTCTTCCATGAAATAATTTCGGTAATAGCAGTCAAAATATGCTTTCAGTCCGTCTAAATACTCCCTCGTCCAGGTATAGTCACCCTGGAATTCACTGATCAGACGCATCTGCTGGCAAAGAAACGGCTTATGCATGTTCATCAGCACGCCTTCCTTATGCTTTATGTTTAAATAGGGCTCCGGCCACCGGTCAACCTCGATCATCATGGGAATATAGCCATCCTCCAGCTGATGATCCATAAAATTCCTCACATTTCCTCTGGCATGGACCAGAATCTTTTCCTGCAGCTCCTCAGAAAAAGAATCCATGATACCGAATAATCCGTAAACCGACCAGTAGGTATCCCAGTCCCATACATTTCCGTCATAGACACTGCCCGGATCAATAAAGGGATGGTGGATAAATGCATGAGGCTCTTTTAAAAGCCCTTTCACATGTCCTGTCACATAATCTTTTATCTCCTGCGCATAACGCATGCTTTCCTGATCTATCATCCCGCTTATCCTTTCACCGCTCCTGCTGTCATCCCTTCAATTACCCTTTTATTCAGAATCATATATAAGATCAGCATAGGGATCACACACATAGACACGGAAGCAAAAATCGCTCCCCAGTTTTTCGCTCCAAATTCATTCTGAAAATACAGAAGACCGGTTTGAACCGTCTTCAGCTTTTGGTCACTGATAAATGTCATGGAAAAAATCAGATCATTCCATTTAAAGAAGAACTGCAATACTAAAACTGTAACAATGGCATTCTTCATCAGCGGTACAACCACATACCACATTAATTTGTAGATTCCGCATCCATCAATCACCGCCGCTTCCATAATCTCATCCGGAAACGACCGGAGATAACCGGTAGTCAGCAGAGTCGACAGAGACAAGCCGAAAGCTGTGTATGTAATGATCAGGCAGAGCCTGCTGTTTAAAAGACCCATGCCGGAATAGATCTGGAATAACGGAATCAGGGCAGTTGCCACCGGAATCATGATGCCAAATTCAAAATATTTTCCAACGAATCCCTTAAGCTTCCATCTCATCTTTGTCACCGCAAAACTGACAGTTACCGTAAACAGTACAATAAAGAATAAGGAAACCACCGTACATATGAAGCTGTTTTTAAAAAAAATGTCCATATTTCCTCTTGTCCACGCCTCTATGTAATTCTGGATATAGAAGCCCGAGTTTAACGCATATGCCGGCTTGCTTGTCCACTCGCTCTGCTGTTTTAAGGAAGCGGTCAGCATCCAGAACAGCGGATATACTTCGATTACCACAAGACAAATAATGACTAATTTAATTGCAATTGATTTAAATCCTTTTTTCATGTTCGACCTTCCTCCTATTCTTTTACATCAAACTTGCGGATGATGGACGATCCAAGCACGCACAGCATGAATATGAACAGCGCAACCACACTTCCGTATCCCACCTTGTTATAGGTGAATGAAACATTATACATATACATGGACAGAGATCTTGTGGCCGCTCCCGGTCCTCCGTTAGTCAGTGCGGTCGCGGATTCAAACATTTTCACCGTTCCTGAAAAACTGAAGATCAGGCAGGTGATGATCATTGCATGCAGCAAAGGGGCCAGAATATGACGAAACAGCTGCAGGCCGCCTGCTCCGTCAATTTTTGCCGCTTCGATTACGTCTCCCGGAATATCCAAAAGCGCCCCATAGAAGATAACGGCATAAAATCCCATGGCCACCCAGATATCCATCACGCATAAGCTACCCAGGGCCGTAGAAGCCTGGCCGATCCAGGGCTGTACCAGACCGGTCAGTCCCAAGGTATCTAAAAGGCTGTTTAACAGTCCATAATTTGGCTGTATCTCGTAAATTTTCTGGAACAGCTGGCCTACTGCCACCGTGGGCAGCACAACCGGAAAAAATACCAGAGTACGGATCACATTCTTATAACGTTTCAGCCAGAAATAAAACAGCAGAGCCAATAAAAGCCCCATTCCCACCTGACCAAGCATAACAATGGATATGTATTTCAAATTGACAGCCAAAGACGCTTTAAAATTGCTGTCTCCGAACAGACGCAGGAAGTTGTCAAACCCGCAGAACTCCCATTTCAGCCCCGGAGATCCAGAATAAAACGAATAATACAAAGACCATATTACCGGCAGAATGACTATGACAGAATAGACGATAAATGCAGGTAATACGAAAATTGCAATTGCCGTTTTATTTTCCAATACCTTTTTCATAGAAAAACCTCCAATCCCTTTCCATTTGACGCTCCCGCATATCAAGCAGATCTTAGCAATCCGCTTCGCTGCTGGATTCGGTTAAAAAACGGGGTGCTGGATTCCTTTTCAGAACTTCACAGCACCCCGCATCTCATCTTACGGCTTAACAGTCCATCAGACTTATAGAAGTTAAATTCTTACTACTGGCTCATATCCCAGGCTTCCTGAATGGACTTCATGTAATCCTCTGCCGATAATTCACCGGTTAACAAGGTCTGGATTCCGTCTTTTGCCACATTCTGAACTTCATTGCCCATGGTTGCTTCAAACCATGTAAAAGCACTTTCCGCACTGTTGATGGTATCAAGGACCATTTGTGTATAACCACTGGCACCTTCTGCAGAAACCGTATAATTATATCCTTTTACGCTCCCCTGCAGCTCCATGGCCAGATCACCCATATTTTCTGCGAAATATTTTATAAACCATCCGGTTGCCTCATCATAATTCTTCTGGCTGAAGGAAAGGATATTGCCGCAGTTCATAGAATAACTGCCTTCATCGCTGACGTAAGGATCTACAACCGGCACGTTGAAGAATCCGATTCCATCTTCTCCGGTCAAATTCTGGGAAGCATCATTTAAATTGCTTGTAAACCATGAACCGTTATAGAATACGGCTGCCTGTCCGGTCATGAGCATGGAGCCCGCGGTGTTCATGTCTACGGTATTGACACCTTCACCAAAATACCCTGCATTTGCCCAATCCTGCATTTTCTGGGCGGCTTTCACATAATCTTCATCCGTATATTTTGAAATTCCTTCGTCTGCTTTTGCCATGGCCTCAGGTCCGGCAATTCTCACAAGATAAGAATTTAAAAGACGGGTTGCTCCCCATTTATCTGCCGCACCGCATGCAATCGGCTGGATTCCCGCATCCTTCAGCTTTGCAAGCACAGACTCGAACTCATCCCATGTTTTCGGAACCTGGCAGCCTGCCTGTTCGAATAAAGCCTTGTTATACCAGAATCCTTCCACATTCATTCCAAGAGGCAGATCATAAATATCATCCGTTCCTGATAAACTTTTCAAAAGAGAGACTGCCGATGGATTCAATGAGTCTTCACAGTTAAAATCCTTCAGCACCTTTGAAACATTTACCAGCTTCCCTGCTTCGATCAGATCTACGATCGGTTTTCCTGATTCGTACACGAACATATCCGGCAGATCATTGGAAGCAACCAGCGTAGCCACTTTCTGTCTTAGGTTATCGGAAGACACCACTTCATAATCCCATGTGAAGTTAGGATTTACCTCTTTCTGGTATTTCTCACAGAGAGCCTTGATCAGCACGCCATTATCATTGTCTTCCGCCCAGATCGATAAAATTTTCATATTCTTTGTAAGCTTGGGGTCTTCCGCTGCGCTGGGTTTTACTGAATCCGCCCCTGCAGCAGGTTCTGTTCCCGCTGCGGATTCCGTTTTTGCTGCGGATTCCGTTTCTGCCCCAGCCTGTCCGCCGCCATCGGATGCCTGTTTGTTTCCGCAGCCGGTCAATAAGGTTGTCATCATGGCTGCAGCCAGGATTCCTGCTAAAACTTTTCTCTTCATTTTCTACCTCCCACATGTTTCATAGTTTCTTGTTTGATAGATACATTTTAACAAGGAACTTCCGCATATACTAGTCAGTCATTTCTTTGTTTTTGTACACTTTTTATATAATAATTATAATTTGCTATTTTATTATTGTGCATTTAATCCCTTCTTCTGGTATGCCCCTTATATTCATTCGGCGTTATACCCTGATATTTCTTGAATATCTCACAAAAATACCGGTAATTATAATATCCCACCTTTTCACTGACGTCCATCACCTTCATGCCCTCATCCAGAAGCTCTTTTGCTTTTTTAATCCTTAGGTCCGTCAAATATTTAACATAGCTCATGCCCACTTCATTGCGGAATAAAATGCTTAAATAAGCCGGATTCATGTTTACCAGCATGGCCAGCTCATTTAAGCCGATGTTATCCGCATATTTCTCATCGATAAACTGCAGAAGCTTCTGAATGACACGGTGACTGCTTCCCACCTTTTTTCCAAGAAAAAGCTCGCTCATCTTACGGATGAGGGACAGGCAATACAGCCTGCATTCCTCCTCCCCATGGAGTTTTTCCACATCATGATGCGTAATCTGGCAGACAGCATCCGGGTTTGTTTCCTTAAAAATCTGGACCAGCATGGACATGATCTTATATATCTCCTGTTTATACTGCTCAAAATCAGGGACCGTCTCTCTCATCACCCGTAAGATTCCTTCCATTCCTTCTTCCAGCCCTTCCGCTTTTCCAATAAGCACCATATCCACAACACGGTCTGTCTCACGTATGATCCGGTTATATGCATATTGGGGCGGATTGCTCCTTTTTTCCACTTCCTGCAGTACTTCCTCAATTTTCTGTATGGTAACCGGCTTATCAATATAATTCACCACGCCCAGGGTAATGGCCCGCCTGGCATATTCAAATTCTGTATAACCGCTGATCACCACATAACTGGCTTCCGGCAGAAATTCCTTGCAGCTTTCGATCAGGGAAAGCCCGTCCAACCCGGGCATCCTGATATCTGTAATGACAATGTCCGGCTTCTGCTCCTGTATGACGTCAAGAGCGTCGATTCCATTGTAGGCATATCCCACCACCTCGCACTGCAGCTTCTGCCGTTCCAGAATCGCTTTGATCCCCTCAACCACGATATATTCATCATCTGCAACCACCATTCGATACATCTGTTATTCCCCCTCTTTTTCTGCATGAAGCGGTACTCTTACAGTGACCTCAGTTCCCGCTCCCGCCTCACTTTCAAAACAGATACCTGCCTTATCCCCATAGAACAAAGACAGCCTCTCCCTTATATTCTTTACTCCGTAGCCTTCATCCAAAAGGTTCATGTCCACAATTCCCACCCCATTATCCTTGATTTTAAATACCATAACTTCCCCATCAAGGCAGCCGGATAAGCGGATGCTGCACCCACCGCCAAGCTTCGGCTCCAACCCGTGATACACCGCATTTTCCACTACCGGCTGCAGAATAAACGTAAGGATTTTCCGGCTGATCAGGGATTCCTCTATCTCAATCTTCAGTTCAAAACGGTTGTGGTAACGCATGTTCTGAAGCTTCATATACGCTTTTATTTTTTCAATCTCAGCTCCGACCTCAATCAGCTTTTCTCCTCTGTTCAAACTCAGCTTAAACGTATCCGAAAGTGCAAGCACCATATCTGCAATCTCATCCGCATGCTCAATTACCGCCATAAAATAAAGGGAATCCAAGGTGTTGTACAAAAAATGAGGGTTGATCTGCGACTGCAGAAGTAAAAGCTCCGCCTCCTTTTCCTTGATTTCAGAATGGAGGAGTTTTTCATGCAGGTCCAGATTATTGTTTACCGTGTTCTTAAACTGGGTGCCGATCTTTCCTATTTCCGTTTCGTCAAACTCCTCTTCAATACGGAATGTTCCTTTACTGACCACGTCAATATTCTTTTTCAGCTGTTCCAGAGGGAATGTGATGACCTTGGAAATCCCGTTGACAAACAGGCAGCAGATAATCAGCATGGCCATACATACCAGCACTGAAATCCAGGCGATATAATTGCTGTCACGGCTTAATTCCTCTCTGGCAATTACATTGACTACTTCCCAGTCACCCTTTTCATTGTGCACTTCACTGAATAAATATTTGCCCGTCTCTCCTGAAATATAATTCTCCAGAACCTCCTGTTTCACGTCCGTTCCTCCGTGAAAGTAGACGAGATTCCAGTCAGGCCTGCCTACAGACCGGCTCGCATTTTTATCAAAAATCATATACCGGTTGGTCACATATCCCTCATCCCCTTTTCCAAACGCGGAAAGGAACATGCTTTTTTTAATGTTAAAGACCACATACCCCATGTCTTCCCCATTTTCCGTATTTTTTAAGGCTTTCACCATGGAAAATGTTTCATTGTTATCATCAAACAGCACATTGTACCCGTAAAATACTTCTTTCCCCATTTCCCGGTCCGCCACCGCAACCCAGTCCATAGCTAAAATGTCTTCATCCTTATGATACTTAAGCATCTTACCGTTCTGCAGGGTCAGCTTGCTGTAAAAATAGATATTTCCCTTTTTATGAATGGCTACCGCACTTTGAATGTATTTATTCTGCTCAGCCAAATCACTAAGCGTATGATTTAAAACAACATCATCGCGGCTGGAAAAATAAGTGCTTTTCTTTTGTTTCTTCATCATAATTTTTTTAAAATTCTGATTGTTAAGCAGGGTCCTGGAAAGGTCGACCAGATTCTGCAGCTGAATGTCAATGATGCTGCCGGACACTTCTAAATTGTGCCTGTGGGAATTCTGGTAATTGCGCTCCATGGTCCTTTTTGAAAAAGTAAAGGTTATGCAGCCAACCAAAGCCACTGCCAGGATTAAGCAAATCAGCATAGAAATCAAAATCTGATTCTTGATGCTTCTCTTTTTCCACATTTCCTCCAACCATAATTTCCACCGTTTCATAATTCCCCTCTCCGCTTGCTATGCAAAAATAAGGAAGAACCATAAATCCGGTGCTCCCTTATTTCTCTTTTCTAATGCCTATCCTTACACAATGACCTTAAAACCATTCTGCTCTAAGTTGATCTCCTGTTGAAGCTTCTCTTTTGTCAGAAAATCCGATTTTCCTGCCGGAATGCAGACAGTTTTCTCCTGTCCGGAAAAATTAAACAGGAAATAGATCTGTTTTCCCTGCCAGATCCGGCTTATTACCTGTACTCCTTCCGGAGCTTCTATCTCATCCTTCCATTTGCAGACAGGGCCTAACTGTGACTTAAAAAATGCCCTCCATGCCGGATCTTCCAGATCCGTTCCCACATAATAAGCCGTTCCGTCCCCATAGGAATGTTGGGAAATCACCATAGAGTCCTTCTTATAGGTTTCCTTGTAGGACCCAAGGAGTTTTGCATCCCCTGCCAGCAGCTCGCTCCATGCTTTGTCCCTTGTTTCCACCTCATCTTCCTCAGATGCCAGACGGATGCCTAACTTAGTCCTGTTGCTGTCAAATACCGGCTCAACCTCCTGCACCGTAACTCCGAATACTTCGTCAAGATGGGCCGGAAGAGGTATTGTATACCCCAGGTTATCCTCATTTTTAACACCGGTTAAAAAGGTGGCGATCAAAATTCCGCCCTGTTTTACATATTCCCGGAGCCTCTTTGCCGTCTCCTTTTTCAGAACAAAGGAGGCCGGAAGCACCAATGCCTTGTACACCAGGAAATCACGTTCAAGGGAAATCACATCGGAATGAATCCCAATACGTTCTAAATTATAATACAGCTTCCCGGCAAAATCCATATAAGAAAATTCAGGCTCATTGACCGGCTTTATTTTCAGGGCCCAATGGCTGTCATAATCCAGCAGAATCCCTACTTCCGAGCAGAAAGAGGTTTCTTTTAAGGGTTCCAGCTGCTTTAACAGGTTGGCTGTTTCCTTCATTTCATAATACCGCCTTCTTGGAATCCCGTCTAAATCCACGATCGCATAGTTTAACTGCTCTGCCCCCGCCGGAAAGCTGCGGAACTGATAGTGTAAAAGTAAATCGGCCCCATTGGCAAATGCCTGAACCACCGCCTGCTTCAATGCACCGGGTCCGGGCTGCAGCCGTCCCGTCCCGCTCAGCCTGTGGCCACCGCCGGACATAAATTCCATGACCCAGAACGGTAGGTCAGGCTTCACTCCTCTGCCAAATGCATACGGGAAGGAATCCACCCAGGCATCCCGCAGATTGGGATAATAATCAAAGGCATAGCAATCTAAATTTTCAAAGCCTTTAAAATAGTCAATGCTGTTGGTCACAAGTCCCGTTCCATTGGTGGTCACCGGATAGGAAGTAAAAGCCTTCAGGATATCAGCCTGAATGTTTTGAAACTCGATCTGGCTTTCACTGGAAAACCGTTCGAACTCCAGACGGACCGTGGGGTTTTCATAAAAGTCCCGTATCTGGATCTGCGCCCCCGGCTCAATGGCATTGACCGGTGGGTTGATCTGTTCAAAGGACCGGTACTCCTGGGACCAAAAGATGGCTCCGCTTTTCCTGTTAAAGGTTTCAATCCCTCCGTATTTCTGCTCCAGCCAATCCTGAAACTTCTTCCGGCAGTTTTCGCAGGTACATCTGCCCGTTCCTTCCTGGGCCAGTTCATTGTCAATCTGGAACCCTGCCACATAGGGATTCCTGCCATAATGCTTCCCTATGGCTTTTGCGACGCCGGCACAGGCCTTCCTGTACTTTTCATGATTATAGCATCCATGTCTTCTGCCTCCGAAAGGACGGCAAATCCTCCTGTTATCCTGATAAAACATATCCGGCCAGGCTTCCACCATCCACGCCGGGGGACATGCCGTAGGAGTTCCTACGATCGTACGGATGCCTGCCTGCCCCAGTTCCTCAATCACCGGGTCCAGCCAGGAAAAGTCATATCTTCCTTCCTCGGGTTCCATCCGGCACCAGGAAAATTCTCCCATTCGGACCGTATTGATTCCCGCTTCCTTTATCAGCTTTAAATCCCATTTAAGCTCTTCATTGTTTTTATGTTCCGGGTAATAGGATACTCCATATAACATTGACCTGCCTCCTCATCCTTGCTTTTCACTGCCAAATCTGTTTCTGACTACGGGCATCCAGATACGCATCTCATTTAACCCGCGGTTATCCCAGGCAAAATAAGGAATCATGCGCACCGGGACCGGTTCATAGCCTTCCTCAGAGTAATCCTGGTAAAGGGAATTTCTGTCATATTCCGGTCCATGTATTTTCTTCAAAAACGTAGCCGCTAGCCCGGTCATTCTCCGGCCATCTATCTCAATCTCCTCCGGCTCCAACCGTACGTCTGACGGAACAAACAGATCGTCAATGGTTTCCGCCAGGGCGTCAATACCTTCCAGACAGTATACCAGCGGCCCCCGCTCCACAGCCACCTGATTGCAGTCTTCTTCCACCAGAACATGGGCACAGGTCAGACGGGGCTTCATCCCTAAATCCAGAATGACCACAGTATTTTCCGGATCCTCTATTTCCACGGTCAGAAAACTGCCCCTGTCCGCGTCAGAAAGCTTCCTTTCCCATATACACTTCTGCCCATTATCAGTCTTCTGAACCCCGCTATCTCCGCGCACCCAGGACGGGATCCTTAAATGCAGCTTTACCGGCACATTCTTCTTCATGCGTTCAAAGCGAAAGCTTATTTTTCCGTCATATGGATAGTCCGTTTCTTGAACCAAAACACCTTCACAGCCATTCATGAGTTTAATATCCGCCCGACTGGCACCGTATAATACCGGATAAATGCCGGTATCGTCTACGGTGTAAGAGTATTCACTCAACTGAGCAATCATCCTGGCCAAGTTAGGCGGACAGCAGTAGCTCAAAATATATTCCGTCCGCTCCTGTCCCCAGATCAACTCATAAGGGAGTTTTTTGGCCCGGCGCAGCATGTTCTCATAGAAGAATCTCTTCCCATCCAGGCTGACTGCCGCCAGGTTCACATTTAAGACCATCCGTTCCAGAACCTCTGCATACTCCTCTTTTTTCTCCATGCAAAACATGCGGTATGCCCAATATACGCCTCCAACAGAGGCACAGGTCTCATTGTAGGCCGTCACATTGGGGAGCTGGTATTCATATCCATAAGCCTGATGGACCAGCTGGTGGGTGAAAAAGTTTCCATATGGCGACGCACCGTTATACAAAGCGCCGCATCCTCCGGTTATGTAAAGCTTCTGCGTCACAAGGCTGTGCCATACTTTATGAAGAACCTCCGTAAGTTCCGGATTTTCCTCTTCCAGGCACAGATCCGACACTCCTGCATATAGGTAATTGGCTCTCACCGCATGGCCGATGATTTTTTCATGCTTCTTAAGAGGAAGTCTGTCCTGGTTGTCATCCAGCCCTTCTTTTACGCAGTCCCGCAGCTCCACTGCAACTTTCAGCAAATCCAGATATTCCTGCTTTCCCGTTGTCCGGTACAATTCGGCCAGCCCCATGTAATGGGAAGGGCATACAGCGGTCTGTACTTCCCTGCTCTTCCTGGCCTCTTCATACAGATGCTTTAAATATCCGGCAGCTTTCTCGGCAATCGCAAGAAAGCTGTCCCTGCCTGTCACACGTTGATACAGACAGGCCGCGGTGAACAGATGGCCGAAATTATAGACTTCGAAATCGTTAATATCGCCAAGTCTTGCGGCCTTCCCCTTCTTCTCACTGATAATCTGTTTTGTGGAAATATATCCGTCAGGCAACTGTGCCCTGCCTATCAATTCAACATAATCCTCTAGTTCTTCCAAAAGCTGCCGGTCATCTCCCAGGACCGCCGTATAAACAGCGGATTCCATCCATTTATAAAAATCACCGTCTCCAAAAACAGTGCCGTCAAAATCACCGTCTGATTCACCCGCTGCTATCTTAAAATTTTCCGTCACATGGCTGATGTCTTTACTCTCAAACATCTTTCGCAAATGGGGGACCGTAGAATTCATGCAGGTGTCAAGCCGTTCCTTGTATAACCCGCCTGTCCATTTCACTGCTCGAAAGGGAAGACCGCAAACCCGGGCAAAGGGTGAACTTTTTAAATCTGTCAGCATCGTTCTCCTCCTCACTATTTTTTGTAAAATATTTCAAAGCTACCGGAGCCTGATTCGGCCGTCATACAGCCAGCCTCAAGCTGAAAAGTAAGACCATCGGTTTCAGACGGTACCGCCCCTTTTTCCAGACGTATTTTAACCGCTGCATTGGCCGGTACGGTAAATGCAAGCCGCCGTTCTCCCGGCGTCTGCGTTTTTTCCCAACTGACCCGGATCATTCCATGAGCACTTTTATAAGATCCTTTTGCATATGCAAGGGCGTCTCCTGTCTGGGGGCTGATGATGATATGCTGGTATCCGGAAAAAACTTCATCCGTTTCAATTCCCAGAACAGAGCGATACAGCCATTCCCCCACCGCTCCATAGGCATAATGGTTAAAAGAGTTCATATCCGGACTCCACATGGTTCCATCCGGCTTTAACCCGTCCCAATGCTCCCAAATAGTGGTCGCCCCCCTTTTAACCTGATACAGCCAGGAAGGAAAATCTTCTTTCAAAAGCAGCTCATAGGCCTTATCCGCATATCCATTTCCGCTTAGCGCATGCAGGAAATAGGGTGTGCCAACAAAACCCGTCACCAGATGCCCTCCCTCTTTCTCAAGCAGTTTAACCAGCTGTTCAGCCGTCTTCCTCCTATATGATTCCGGCACAAGATTAAAATGCAGAGCCAGAATATGGGCTGTCTGAGTCATTGCCGTCATGCTTCCGTCACTTTCAAAAAATGTGCTCTGAAACTTCTTTACGATCTCTCCATACAATGCCTCATACTCTCTGGCATCCTCTTCCCGCTGCAGGATAAACGCTATTTTCACAAACAGTCCTGTTGAGTAAGCATAATATGCGGTACAGGTCAGATCATTGGGGGTTGCTCCGAAATAGCTGCCCTCCTCTGCATCAAGCGCCACCCAATCGCCAAACTGTAGCTTATAATTCCAGATATGATCCCTGGCATGGGTTCTCATGAACCCAATCCATTGCTTCATGCTGTCATACTGCTCTTCCAATATGACCTTATCCCCATACATAAGATAAAGGGTCCATGGGTTGATCACGGCCACATCAGCCCAGGCTGCCGCGGAATGGGTTCCCTGTGAAAGCAGCCAATCGTCTTTTTCCCTGCCGCTAATGATGTCCGGCACCACATGGGGAACTCCCCCTTCAGGCGTCTGGTCCGCGGCCACATCTTTCAGCCATTTTCTGAAAAAAGTATAGGTATTCATCAGATAACAGGAAGTACGGCAAAATATCTGTGCATCTCCCGTCCAGCCCATTCTCTCATCTCTCTGGGGGCAGTCCGTGGGGATATCCAGAAAATTCCCCTTCATGCTCCACTTAATGTTGCTGTGAAGCTGGTTTACCAAAGGATTGGAACAGGAAAATTCTCCGGTTTCTTCCATGTCCGAATGCAAGACGCAGGCTGCCACATCTTCTTCTTTCAGTTCCCCCGGCCAATCCAGGACATGAACATACCGAAAGCCCTGGAAGGTGAAATGGGGTTGATAGATTTCTTCGCCTTCCCCTCTGCAGATATAGCGGATTTCTTCTTTTGCCGACCTTAGATTGGCTGTATAAACATTTCCTGAAGAATCCAGCGTCTCAAAACATTGAAATCTTACCTCTTCTCCTGTCCTTCCCCGCAACTTAAACCGTACCCAGCCTGTCAGGTTCTGTCCGAAATCAATGACCCAGTCTCCCTGTGGAGTCTGAAAGATGCTCCTTGCCTCTAAAGTCTCTATTACCTTCACCTTCGAACCGGCCTGGGCGGTCAAGGCGCTTCTGGGAAACTCCACCGTGTGCACCCCTTTCCAGCCGTCCGCGCGGAAGCCCGGACAGTTCCAGTTCTGGATTTCCATACTGGCATCGTACAGCTCCCCGTCATAAATCTCAGAAAAAATCACAGGAGCCTCATGTCCGCGCCAGCTTTCATCCGTGATAAACGTTTCCTCTCTTCCGTCCCGGTATCGGATCACCAGCTGCATCAGAAAAGACGCCTGATCTCCGTAATTATTCCGCAAATGCAGAAATCCCATTTTTCCTTTATACCAGCCGGCGCCAACCATGGCTCCCAACGCATTTGCCCCCTGTTTTATCAGATCCGTGACTTCATAGGTCTGATAGCACAAATGTTTCTTATAGGAGGTCCAGCCAGGGGTCATCTCGTCCATGCCCACCTTAAGTCCGTTTATATAGAAATGGTACAGCCCCAGTGCCGTAGTGCATGCGTAAGCTTCCAGCACTTCACCGTTGACCTCGATCTCCTTTCGCAGATAAGTGCTTCCCGAGGAGTCTTTATCCTCCGATCCTTCCGCAGTAATGAACTCTGCCTTCCACTGGTCTTGTTTTAAGATCCCCGTGACAAAAAATGCCGGTTCACTGAATCTGCTTTCTTCCTCTCCATCGTACACCTGTACACGGACAAAATACTTTTTACAGGAAGCAGGACAAAACCCGGCCGCCTCCACATGGACGGACTCCCGGCTCTTAACCCATCCGCTTTCATAAAATATGGTTTCAAAGTCATCATCCCCGGCAATCTCCAGCCTGTACGCTTCCTGGTTTACATTTTTTTTGTCACTGCAAAGAATCCAGCCAAACCACGGCCTGCCGTCCAGACCCACCGGATTTCTCAAATATTCAATTGTTATTTCCGATACTTTCAGCATGCTTTCTCTCCCACTACGTTATAGTTGTCCGGTCCACTGTATTTAAGCCAGAATCTTCCTGACCGTTTCTCTCCAGCCTTCATATTTCTTAGCTCTCACTCCTGGCCCCATACTTGGATTATATTGCTTTGCTTTCATTTTTTCAAATATATCTTCCTGATAGATGCCGAGGGAAAGGCCTGCGGCGAAAGCGGCTCCCATTCCGGAGAGCTCTTTTATTTCAGAGACACGCACACTTGTTCCCAGGATGTCGCTTTGAAACTGCATCAGGTACTGGTTTTCCGTGGGACCTCCGTCCACCCGCAGTTCTGGTATGATGCAGTTCATGTCCTCACACATAGCCTGAATTACGTCGGTAATCTGGTAGCCAATGCTTTCCAGTCCGGCCCTGACGATTTCCGCCCGGCCAGTGGTCCTTGTCATACCGCTGATGGAAGCGGTGGCACGGCTGTCCCAATATGGCGCTCCTAAGCCGGTGAAAGCCGGGATTAAGTAGACCTTATCATTTTGGTCGGCAGCTCCTGCAATCTGCTCCGTCTCCTCCGGGGAGGAAATCATGTTCATCTTCTCTTTCAGCCAGGTAATTACCGCACCTGTATAATTGATGTTACCTTCCAGAATGTAGTTCACCTTTCCGCCCATGCACCAGGCTAAGGAAGTCACTACCCCATGGGTGCTAAACACCGGTTCTTTTCCCGTATTCATCATGATAGAAGATCCGGTTCCATAGGTTGCCTTTGTCATACCTTTTTTTAAGCAACCCTGGCTGAACAACGCGCCGTGGGAATCTCCCATCACGCTGTGAATGGGTATAGGTGCGTCAAACAGTCCCTCAAAGTCCGTCATTCCAAAGAATGAGTCCGAATCCGAAACCTCCGCCAGCCATCGGCTTTTTAAACCGAATATTATGCAGAGTTCCTGATCCCAAACCAAATCCTTGATATTAAAAAGCTGCGTCCTGGAAGCGTTAGAATAATCTGTTTTATAAGAAGTCCCGCCTGTCAAACGGAAAACCAGCCACGTATCCACAGTTCCGAAGCACAGCTCCTCCTTCTCCGCCCGTTCCTTTAGGCCATCAACATGTTCCAGAAGCCATTTAAATTTTGAAGCAGGAAAATAAGGGGAAAGGATCAATCCAGTCTTATTCCGTATGATTTCCGAATCAACGGTCTCTTCAATACTTTTGCAGATGTCCCAGGATCTGGCGCATTGCCATACAATTGCTAAGGCTTGTGGCTTACTTGTTTTCTTATCCCACACAAGGGCAGTTTCCCGCTGATTGCTGATTCCCAGACCGGCAATCTCATTTTTAGGAACTCCGGAGGTTTCCATGAGCTTTCGTACCACTTTTAACGTGTTTTGGTAGATTTCCTCCGGGTCATGGGAAACGTAACCCTCTTCGCTTACGATCTGCCTGTGGGGCATATCCTCTCTTTTTACCAGTTTCCCATCCTCATCAAAAAGAAGAGCCTTCGTTCCCTGAGTACTTTGGTCCACCGCCAGAATATATTTTGCCATATTAAATCAGCTCCCTTGCCTGTTTTGCTATTCCTTCTGCAGTAAGTCCGTAGTACTCGAACACTTCTTTTGAGGTTCCTGTGATGACAGGAGAGTCGGGAAGAGCCAAATTGATGACCTTCTTTGGGCAGTGGGCTGCGACTATCTGGCTGACCATGGAGCCCAGTCCTCCATATGGGGAATGCTCCTCCACGGTTATGATTGCTCCAGCATGTTCTGCCACATTTAATACAGCATCCTGGTCCAAAGGCTTTACACAGTACATATCCGTAACGGATGCCGAAATTCCGCTTTTCTTTAAAATCTCTGCGGCCTCCAACGCCGGCTTTACCATCTCCCCACAGGCAATGATCGCAATATCCGTTCCCTGGGAAAGTACATTGGCCCGGTTCAGCTCAAAGGGACAGCTCTCCTCCGTGTAAATGTCATCTACCGCATTTCTTCCCACCCTTATGTAGGCAGGCTTCTGATCCTTTAACAATTCCTCAATCAGCCGCTTTGTCTGAAACCTGTCGCTGGGCAGATAAACCCTCATATTGGGAATTGCGGCCATAGCCGCAATGTCTTGAGCTGAATGATGGCTCATTCCCAGGGCTCCATAGCTGACACCGCCGCTGATTCCGATTAAAGTCACGTTCGTATCAGAATAGGCACAGTCTATCTTCGCCTGCTCATAACTTCTGGTAGACAAGAAGCAAGCGGGAGAAGCAGCAAATGCCTTTTTCCCGCATTTTGCCAGTCCGGCCGAAATGCTGACCAGATTCTGCTCCGCAATTCCTGTTTCCACAAATTGCTGTGGATATGCCTGGGCAAATGGGGCCAGGGATGCGCTTCCCCGGGAATCGCTGCACAAGACAATGATATCAGGATCTTCCTTTGCCTGCATTAACAATGTCTCGCATATCGCCTGCCTGTTGGGTATCTTATTCATACTGCCGCCTCCCTTCTCATTTCCAAATCAGCCATAATGGCCTCATACTCTTTTGCAGTAGGCACCTTATGATGCCAGTCCGCCTTATTTTCCATAATCGGGGAACCACATCCCTTAACCGTGTTGGCAATCAGAACGCTGGGCCTTCCCTTTACTGTCTTTGCCTGTTCAAATGCGTCGTTTAGTTTCTCCACATCGTTTCCATCCGCCACATCGATTACATGCCAGCCAAAGCTTTTAAAACGATCACCAAGGTCATCATGCCCCATGACATCCTCTGTATTCCCGGAAATCTGGAGGCGGTTGCGGTCCACAACGGCACAGAGATTATCCAGCTTAAACTGGCTGGCAGCCATGACCCCTTCCCATACAGATCCTTCCGCCAGCTCTCCGTCGCCCATAACCGTATAGACCCGGTAGGTCCTCCCGTCCATCTTTCCTGCCAGAGCCATTCCTACACATACAGGCAATCCGTGGCCCAGTGAGCCTGAATTCATCTCAATGCCCGGAAGCTTGTTGTTGGGATGCCCAATAAACCTGGAGCCAAATTTTGAAAAACTCTTTATGACTTCTTCCATGGAAAAAAAACCTTTTGCCGCAAGCACTGCATACAGAGCTTCCACTGAATGTCCCTTGCTAAGCACAAATCGGTCTCGATCCTCATCTTTCATCTGCTCCGGACTTATGTTCATCTGGCGGAAATATAACACGGCCAATATATCTATGACGCTCATATCTCCGCCGATGTGGCCCCCTTTCCCTTCCATAATCATATCTATCACAGATTTTCTCAGTTCATAGGTCTTTGCCTTTAGTCCATCCATATCATTCTCCTCTTAAATAGGCCCTGATCTCTTCCTCATTGTCATCATATAAATCCGGCTTCACGCCTATGTACTTGCAGGCTTCGTATAAAACCGGTACAATGTCCTTGTGGATACCCACACAGTGATGAATATAAGGCCCTTCCACCAGCTTTGCTTCCAGCTTCTTTAAGTTCGCTACCTCTACCCATACGTAAGTGCCTTTCGTATATGGACCATCGATTCCCTTCGCCTTTCCAAGTAAAAGAGAGTATTCCCCGTTATCCCCATCGAACCGGCATAAGGTCATCTCACCATGCTTTGCCTCTGCCTCCACAGCTCCCGGATGGTTAAATGCCAGAGGGTAGCCCAGGGTCGGTTTTTCTTTGGCAACGGAAATAGGCCATGGACCGCAGTGCTGAAGCAATTCTCCATTTTCGTTGTCTGGATGTCTTACAGTCCAGTCCGCAAAAAAACTTCTGCATTCATCCATGCCCGCCGCCTCTACCATAACTGCGGTAATAGCCCCGTGAATATCTGTCTCACAGACCACCGGAATTCCTTCTTCATTTAACAGAGAATTGGCTCCGCATGGCATAATGCCGATTTCTCCCTGAAGGGCATTCCAGCACTGAATTGCAATCGCATTGCAGCCGTACTTAACCGCCAAATTTTTCATGGCAGCCTTTAATGCCGCGACATTTAACAGTGCCTCTTCACTGATTTTAATATTCATGGACTCTTTGCAGTCCTTTATTATCTTTTCAACTTCTGTCCTCTCCTCTTTCACCTGTCGTATCTCGGAGGTTAATTCAGGCATAGGAATAGGGGACAGTTGTATGTTGAACCGTTCCAGTAACTCGCCTTCGTTGCACATAGTGGTCCAGAAATCAAAAGGCCTGGGGGCTATCTGCAGGATTCTTGTGTTTTTAAATACTTTTACTACGTTACAGACCGCCAGAAAATCACGGATTCCCCGCTCAAATTCCGGGTCCTTCAGGCGGCAGTTGGTCATATAGGTAAAGGGTACCTTAAATCTTCTCAGCACCTTTCCTGTGGCAAAGAGGCCGCATTGACTGTCCCGCAAGCGAATTCCATTCTCGTCCGGCCTCTCGTCCCTGGGCCCCCAAATCAGAACCGGAACCCCAAGTTCCTTTGCCAGCCTTGCGCAAACGTATTCTGTTCCGAAGTTGCAATGAGGGAGAAACAGGCCATCGATTCCTTCGGCCCTGAACTTTTCAGCTATGATTTTTACGTGGCTGTCATCGTAGAGAAGCCCTTCTTCGTTAATATCAGTAATGTCCACGAAAGAAACTCCCAGTTCCTCAAGCCTCCCCGCCGTCAAATTCCTATACTTTATTGCATCCGGGGCGCTGAAAATGCTCCTTCTTGTGGGGGCGAACCCCAGTTTTATAGTCGCCATAAAATTCATCCTTTCTGCTGAACAATCTTTTAATATGTATAAATTATACAGACTATATAACTTAATTTCATTACGATATTCAGTCTTTATTAATGAATTTTTAACTTAATTCTTGCCTTTTTCCACTTAATAGATCATAATAATATCAGAACTATCAGGAGGTACATCTATGGGAATTACTGCAAAAGAGCTGGCAAAAATTTTAGACCTTTCAGCTGCCGCCGTATCCATGGCTTTAAATAACAAACCAGGCGTCAGCACGGAAACAAGAAGGAGGGTCATTGAAACAGCCCAGAAGTTGGACTATGATTTGACGCGTCACACATTTCGCCCAAGGGATGTGAGTAGTATTTACTTAATTATTTATAAAAAACACGGAGCTATCGTTGGAAGCAACCCCTTTTTTCAAGAGCTTTCCGAAGGAATTGCGGCCGGTTGTCAGAAAAACAATTACAAGATGGAAATCCGTTATTTATACGGAGAGGAAGGGAATATCGAAAATCGATTAAAGGATATGCTCTATTCCGGCTGTACAGGAATCATCCTTTTGGGAACCGAAATGACGCCTGAAGATTTTCTTCCTTTTCGGGCCCTAACTATCCCAATCGTCTTACTGGACAGCTATTTTGAAACGGTTCCCTGCGACAGCATCATTATCAACAACATCCAGGGAGCTTTTCTTGCAGCCTCTTACTTAATAAAAACTACCGAAAAACAACCTGGCTATCTCCATTCCTCATACCCGATCGGAAATTTTGCAGAACGATATTCCGGCTTCTTTAAGGCAATTCACACCTATGGAATGGCCGCCTCCAACAGCATAGTCCACTCGGTCACTCCTTCTATTGAAGGCGCTTATGCGGATATACTGGAAATCCTTAAAAGGCAGGAACCTCTGGCTCCCTGCTACTTTGCTGACAATGATTTAATCGCTCTGGGCGCACTTAAGGCATTTAAGCAGCATGGCTACCGGATACCGGAGGATATATCCATCGTGGGCTTTGACAACATCCCTGCGGGAATCATTGTGGATCCAGCCCTTACTACCATTCACGTACCTAAGCACTATATGGGAAAAATGGCTGCTAACAGACTCATTAGCCGCTTGGAAGAGCCGGATGCTACCTCCGTAAAACTGGAAATTGCCACTACATTAATCCGGAGGAATTCTGCCTAAAGCAGAAGGAAAAAAGGCACGTCGCTTCAGCCCTGGAAATTCTTCCAAAATCCAGTAAAAAGACAGATTTTCCCCTTAGCAGTCTTCCAATAAGAAGGGTTATGTAAATCATAGTTGGTTAGCGTATGTGCAATGGCTATATTTACCGCATTACTAAGGGCATCCAGATTGAGTATTCCGGTTTCCATTTGCGACATGAGTCTGTCCAGTTCAACCTGCGCCATCACCCAGCCGTATACATCATACGTTTGTGCGCTGAGCCCCATCAACAAAGAAAAAGAACAATTTTACCTGCCGCGGTAAATTGTTCTTTTTATCAGCATTAGAAAACAAGGCATGCACTGCATGAGTAAACACTTAAACGATACCCGCAATCCATGAAAGCCCAAAGCTTTGCAGCAATGGAAAGCAGCTTGATTCCTCCTCCAGCATCCTTATCCAGATAGTTGACCCCAGGAAGACGCTGGGCCTCACTTCGGAATCTGGTATTTCCATTCTTCATAGCTTCGATCCATTGAAGCTTTGTATTTAAGTAAGGCATCTCTACTTCTACCACATAGCTTCTGGCACTGTCCCAAGCTTGTCCTTTTAATGCTAATCTCCCAACTTTCCAAGCATTCCAAGTGAAGTCCTGATTCCTCTCACATGCTCTGCAAGATGGTCCAGCTCCCGGTCTGTCACATCGGCCCGGTCGATTACACGTCAGGGATAAATCTTCACACCCATGATTTATTCCTCCTGCACAAATCTTCCCCATACATTTCCTCAAAACATTTCGTTTATTTCAAATACGCAAGATTTTTTCAGTAATCAATTACTCTTTATTTATTTATTTCGTGCTTTTATTCTTTTGAAGAAATGTCATATTCTAACCTTAATTTAGGATATGGTGATTTTTGAATATTCTCATCATATTTTTCAGCAAATTTTATCTCTACATCATCACGATAGCCTTCAAAATATATTTCCTTGATATCCTCATGGTTAAAAAAGGCGAACTCCTGTTCCTTTGTGACGCCTTCCGGATAGATAAGGGCTGAATAATCAAAGTAACCAATCACACCATTATTATTAAAAAGTTGCGCACGTCCTACAATCATCAATTTCACATTCCCATTTTTTGTTTGGACAACCGTACCAATTGGAAGAATATATTGTTTTTCCATATTTAAAACATCCCTTCTTTTTTCAATTTTTTAAGTAATTTTCTTGTTATATGATAATCAAAAACTAAGTCTGTTCCAGAAATCTCATACTTAACTCCTATAACACTAACTAACAGAATAAAAATAAATGATACTACTAAATTCAAGACCAAGGCAATAAGATTTCCAGAAATCAGAAATGTTATACTGAAAATAATGCAAAAAATACCAGTAAATATCATCGTAATATCAATAATGTTATGTGCTTTATATGTTGATCGCAACACATCAAGATGATTCCCCGATTGCCAGTATACATCCGCATTATTAACTTCTGGCAGTCGTGTATTTTTTTGAATATAGCGATTCCCTAAAAAATAAAACAATATTACGAGACCTATAAGTAGTGCAAATCTTGCCATAAGATTATTTGAAAAAATGATCAATTGTAGTATTTGATTGCCAAAAATCGTGTTACAAAGTGAACCAACTATAGCGCTAACCATACTTATGGTTGTAATGTTAAAAACCAACGACTTCCTACTAACAGGATCAAAATTGTCACAATGGTAATAGTAAACACTCTGTTCTTTGTAAAAATATAATTTTTGATCTTCAACCTTAATAATAATTGCTATTTCCTTATCCAAAAACTGACCCTAAGCAGTTAAATCCGCTTACAAAGCCTTTCAATGACTCAATAATATTTCCACTCGCTTCCACAAATTTGTTTTTTATTGTATCCGCTACTTCTGATACCTTTTCTCCAAGTTCTTCTCTGTTGTCCCAAACATCGTCAAAAGCCTTTGAGCCGAATATACCACCAACAAAACCAATTCCTCCGCCTATTACTCCGCCTATTGCCGCTCCAGCAGCAGTACCCGCTCCAGGTATAATACTTCCTATAGCTGCCCCTACTGCTAAACCTATTTTAGCACCTGCTGCTCCAGCACCAGCGGAAATAACTGCATGAGCCGTTGCTTTTACCACCGCATCTCCTAATTCTTCTCCTTGAGCACTCATTATGACATAATCAAAAACGCCTCCTATGATGGGGAGTCCCTTTGTAGCACCCAATCTAACGAATTGTTTTAATAAACTCGGAGTTTGGCTCACAACAACATTCACTCCTGATGTCGTAACAGCAACCAGACCTTCATCCATAAATGCCGTTGTATTATATCTTAAAAATGAAAATAAAGAATCAGAGAACGCCTCAACTACCTCATCAGTTATTTTAGTCTCAATCATCGCTTGCCCAACAGAAATCAAGCCCGTTAAAAGATTTGTACTATCAACCTTATTCTTCAAATCATTCCATTTATTAACAATAACTTCTAATAATTCAGGATTGTCAGAGAAAAGTCCTTCTCCTCCCCTGAACTCCTCTATCATATCTTTAGCAATGTCAATCTCTTTATTACTCATTTTATATCCAGGACTTAACCACCGGTGAATTAATTCATTCTCTTTCTCTTGTCTGATCCAATCATAGATTTCCTGCAAATCTTCCTTGCTGCTATGTACAACTTCTTTCCAATCAACCGATTCAAGTCGTTCCGCCTTTCCTGCCACATAAAGCAGTTCGACTACATCATGTCTCCATTTCTTTTTTTTAGAGTTCTGTACCGCTGTCCATGCTGAGCAGACCTCCTGTACGGTAAAGCCATATTCCATGGCTTCCTGAATCTGCTCTTCAGACAAACCCGTGACCTTTACTGCTTCCATCACATCTACTTGCTCTAATCCCTTTAAGCATATAGCGCTGATGGAAGTAAATTGGATCTCGTTCGTCTGCGGATTGTAACTTACCTTTTTGATCTCCGTATCCGCACGGTCCAGGATATTCTGTATCCCTGTTGCCCGATCATAGATTCCTCCTGTGGCTTGTACGAAAATATCGATTGCCACCAGTTTGCTGTTGATGTCCCGGATCATTCTCCGGCACCGGCTAATTACCGAACTTCTGGGATGCTCTCTGTCATATTCGCGGTCCAGCCGGTCTTCCCAATAATCAAATTCCTCCTCCAGCAGATCCTTATCCAGACAGTTGACCCCAGGAAGACGCTGGGCCTCACTTCGGAATCTGGTATTTCCATTCTTCATAGCTTCGATCCATTGAAGCTTTGTATTTATGTAAGGCATCTCTACTTCTTCCACATAGCTTCTGGCACTGTCCCAAGCTTGTCCTTTTAATGATAATCTCCCAACATTTCCAAGCATTCCAAGTGAGGCCCTGATTCCTCTCACATGCCCAGCCAGACAATCCAGCTCCCGGTCTGTCACATTGGCCCGGTCGATTACACGTCTGGGATAAATCTTCACACCCATTCAGCATTCCTCCTCTACAAATTTCCGCAGTTCTTCTTCATACTGTTCCTCACAGCAAGCCGTTTCCTTCCGAATATGCAGGTGCTTTTCAACAAGTGCTACTTCCCTTTCATAGATTTCCCTCTCCTCTTCCAGACGGTTAAGTTCCGTTTGATACCAGACGTATAGTTCCTCCTTCTTCATCATCTCCACTTTTCCTTTCCCGGAAGGTTTTTTTTCTTTTATTTCCCAATTGCTGTTATACTATAATTTTATCAATCAAATAATTATTCTGTCAAACTCTGTTGGATACATTAAAAGGCAATTTTAATACATAAATATAAATTCTACGATAATACATTATACTTCTTTTGGTACATTACAAATATTAGCTGGGATCTGCAGAGAATTCAAAAAAGACATCCTTTCAAGGAAAGAGAAATACGAAAGAGCTTTTGAAACATTTGAAGGTAGGAACAGCTATTCTAAAGTGGATCACGATGCCACATTTATTCGTATGAAAGAAGACGCCATGCTAAACGGATAGCCCAAGCCTGGATATAATGTACTAATTTTACAGAAAACAGATATATCGTAGGTAGAGAAAGTTAGGGGAACTGACAGAAAACGTAGTGACAGATGCTTGATATGGAAGCAGGAGCATTATGAGTATATGGGAGAAAAGAATATTGGAAGTTATGTAAAATATGATGAATTTCATTGGGAAAAGAAAAAGAAGAACTGGGAAATTATCTTATAGAAAACCTGCCTTATAACAAGAAAACCTACAGCTTTATCTGCCGGAACGGGAAAAGACTGTTACATGCAGGGTCTACGCTGGCCGGCTTCTCTACCGCTATGCGGATTGAAGCGATCTGTATTGTGTCTTTGGCCGGGATTGGAAATGCAGTATCCTCCTATACAGCGCAAAACATTGGTGCTCATAAGCAAGATCGCGTGGTTGAAGGCTACCATGAGGCACATAAGATGATACTTGTTTATGCACTGCTGATTTGTCTGGTGCTGGAAACTCTGCATCGTCCGATTATCGCTCTCTTTCTCGGTGCGGGAGGAACGGCTGTCGCCGTATCCGCCGGACAAGATTATCTGATGTTTATGGGCTGGTTCTTCTACCTGATTGGTTTCAAAATGGCAGTGGATGGTTTGCTGCGCGGAGCCGGGGATATGAAGATGTTTACGATTGCAAATTTAGCAAACCTTTTTATCCGTGTATTACTCGCTGTCACGCTTGCTCCCCGTTTTGGAATTGCAATGATATGGTATGCTGCTCCAATTGGCTGGTCAATAAACTGGATTATTTCTTTTGTACAGTATCGTACAGAGAAATGGAAACATGTTAACATTTGTATATTATAAGGTAATAGTCCGACTTTTTGTAAATAGAAAAAGGCTGCTGTAAATTTAGATTTCACAACAGCCCTTCCATACATTAAATTTACTCCGCCAAAGTCTTAATTTCCAGATACTTCTTATGATCCGTATATAATTCTCCGGTATACGGATTTCTCTTTGTCTTATACATTCTGTGAATCATATAGGCAAATACTCCGATATTTGCAAGAAGAGCCAGCAAACTCATGACAAATAAAAAAGTAGTATCCGGTGATACACCTGCCACCGATTGGATTCCTGTTCCGGTCAATACCGTATACCCATCAGGGGAAAGCATTCCTTCCCGTATAGCTGCTTCTGCAATAGCCTTACTGGATCGGGAATGCACCAGAAAACTGCTGGCATCCTGAAATACCGGAAACGTCTGGGCAAACATACACCACAGTGCAAGAGTCTGGGCACGATGCTGCAGCCATGCCCCCTTACCCACTGTAAATGCACAAATTGTCGGGGCCAGTAAAAGTGCTAATCCGCAATACCAGGCATGAGTCGGAAGGCAGTTATAGGTATAAGCAAAATTCCATAAATCATAGGCGATAATCCAGAACCACATCATATCAGGCCAAAGCATATCCTGGCTTTTATCCTTACTGGTCTTCTTTCGAATACAGATTCCAAACCAGCCAGTAATGGTCACAATATTTAAAAGACCTGCAATCCCGTTCATGACATTCCATGAACCGCCGATATAGTACTGAACCTGATTGTTCATATACTCCATAACCGGTGTCACATACTGGCTTACTTCAAAATCACGGAAACAGGCTTCCAGGATATTGATAGCCAGAATTAACGGTGGGAAACATAGCGCAATTTTATTATGCTGCAGCTTTTTGATATGACGGATACACCAAAAACCAATACACCCCGCCGTAGAAGAGTAAACCTTTGCAAGATGAAACCAGTCCATATAAGACGTATCCTTTAACGTCGTCACCCATAAAACTGTTAAAACAACCGGAAGCACAACAAAGCAGCCAAACCCCACCCATTTAAAGCGACGGCTCAATTCATTTGCAGCAAACAACGATAAAAACACCCCAAGCCATACCAGTAAAACCAATATTGTCGGAACACTTTCTGAAAACACAAACATACCCATTCCTCCTTGTTTAATACGCTTCTATTTCTTTAATATTAAATTCATGAGAACGTTCTGGCATTCACCTTTTCTTTTAAATGACGATTTCTTCTTCCACAGCCTCCGCCAATTCATCGTTAGAATCCTTTAGTTACACACGATTTCCTTAATTATCATGTCGTCGCCTTCCAGGATTTCCATATCCATACTGCCGCAGCCAGGGCAATTTAAATCACTGTAAACGGCATTAAATACCCTGCCGCAGCCTTTACATTTAACAATACCGGGAATGACGATAAGTTCCAGTTCTGTTTTTTCCATAAAAGTCTTATAGGAGGCAGCAGGCCAGCTTTGCTCTAAGTATCTGGGCACGATACCGGAAAGCTCGCCAACTTCGATGACAAGCTTGCGGACCTCTGTTATATTCTGCTCCTTTACGATACGCTCAATAGTGTGGACCATAGAGTTTAATACACCAAGCTCATGCATTGTTGCCTCTCCTTTTCTTGTTAGCTTCTTCTGCCAACGCTTTCTTTGAGGGTGGTTGCAGCAATCTTTCCGGTACGAACAATGGCGTTGGCGGCAATCTTGACAGGAAGCTTTTCATAGGTATTGGGAACCGTGTTATAGGTGCGCTCTAAATGAATTGCATCAAATTTGCATTTGGTAGTACACATGCCGCAGCCAATACACATATAACTGTCGATTTCTACCGCACCGCAGCCAAGGCAGCGTTCCGTTTCTTTCTTTAACTGTTCCTCGGTGAAGGTCATACGTTCATCATAGAAGCTGCCCTTTTTCTCAGGAGAATGGCCTGGTCTCTGGCGGGGAGTCTTATCAAAATCCTGTAATCCGATAGCAACGTTATTTTTATCAAAAGCATGGTATTCCCGGCGGTCACGGCCAAATACAAGAGACTGTCCCGGCTGTACATAACGGTGAATAGAGATTGCACCTTCTTTTCCGGCTGCAATGGCATGGATCGCAAATTGGGGTCCGGTAAAGCAGTCACCGCCAACAAAAACGTCCGGTTCCGAAGTCTGTAAGGTCAGGCTGTCAGCTTTGGCAGTACCGCCGCGTCCAAGCTCAACCTTACTTTCTGAGAGAAGTCCGCCCCACTCAATGGTCTGGCCAATGGAAAGCAGTACGGTATCAGCTTCCACAGTAATGGTATCATTTTCATCGTACTTTGGAGCGAAATGCTGGCCTTCATCGAATACACTGATGCAGCGCTTAAATTCTACACCGGTCACCTTTCCATCTTCTGTCAGGATGCGCTTAGGGCCCCAGCCATTATGAAAGGAAACTTTATCTTCCTCTGCCTCTGCAATCTCATCCGGTAATGCCGGCATTTCACTGGGACTTTCCAGACAGTAAAGATTAACAGCAGCAGCCCCCTGTCTTACCCCTGTACGGGCTACATCAATTGCTACATTTCCGCCGCCGATCACAACTACATTACCGGAAAGCTCTGCCTTTCTTCCAAGGTTTACATCACGAAGGAAATCAACGCCGGAGATAACACCTTTAGCGTCTTCCCCTTCAATGCCAAGGCTTCTGCCACCCTGTGCGCCTATTGCCAGATAGAAGGCTTCATAACCTTCTTTCCGAAGTCCATTAAGAGTAATATCTTTTCCGACTTCAATTCCGGTTTTAAAGGTAACACCCATTTCACGCAGAACGTCTATTTCAGCATTAAGAACCTCTTTTTCCAGGCGGAAGGAGGGAATACCAAGGGTAAGCATACCGCCAAGTTTTTCTTCCTTTTCAAATACTGTTACCTGATAACCATCAATTGCCAGGTAATATGCACATGAAAGACCGGAAGGACCGGAGCCGACCACTGCGATTTTATTTCCAAGGTGATAACGCATAGGCGGGATATAGCGGATAGAACTATCCAGCTCTTTATCCGCAATAAATTTTTTGATTTCGTCGATGGAAACCGGTTCATCAATATCTCCGCGGGTGCATTCGCTTTCACAGCCATGAGGACAGATACGTCCGCAGACAGCAGGGAAGGGATTTTCTTTCTTTATCAGCTCTAATGCTTCATGGTAGCGGCCGGAAGCAGCAAGCTTTATGTAACCCTGTACGGAAATATGTGCAGGACAGGCAGTTTTACAAGGAGATGTACCTTCTTCTGTAACATCTTTACGGTTCTCGCGGTAATCCACATTCCAGTTGCTTTCTTTCCAGACATGGTCACGTGCGGTAGGTTCTGACTTTATGGCAACAGGTGTTTTGGAACAGAGTTTCTGGCCAAGTTTTAAAGCATTAACCGGACAATTTTCCACACACTGTCCGCAGGCTACACAGTTTTCCTTTTTTACCTTGGCAGTGAAGTTGGAACGTATGGAATCTGGAGTATTAAAAAGTGTTGCAAGACGCAAGGAGAAGCAGGAGCAGCCACAGCAGTTGCAGATTGCCGCTGATTCACCGAGTCCGTCGGTATGGGGCATTTCATGCATCAGGCCGTTATTCTCTGCAAATTTAATAATTTCTTTTGCTTCTTCCCGTGAAATCTGGCGGCCTCTGCCTGTTCTTATGTAATATTCGGCACCTTCACCCATCTGGATACAGATGTCTTTTTCCAGATGGCCGCAGCCCTCATCCAGTACACGGCGTGACTGGCGGCAGGAGCAGTCAGATACCGTGAACGTATCATATTTATCCAGGTAATAAGAGAGATGTTCCCAGGGTTTTGTACCGGGGATATCCTTGATGGCCTCTTCGACTGGAATGACACGCATCATTGCCATGCCTTGAGGGAATTTTGCTGCCATAGGCGCAAGTCGCAGTCTGGTATATTCTTCGAAGGCTTTGCCGATTTCAGGATGTTCGTTAAGCTGTTCACGGTTATTTACCATCATTTCTAACATACCGGGGGCAAAGATATTCACAAAAAACCGCTCTTTATGATCTTCCTTATCCTTCCATACTTTGGCGACTCCTGTGTAGGCCAACTGCTCTAGGAGCGCCTTTGTCTCTTTTTTACTCTTTCCGGAGCGCTTGGCAACATACTCGAAGGTTCGGGGTTTACGCAGCCCGATAATCATAGCAATATCAGCCATGTCATCTGTTACGACACAGTTTAGAGCGTAGTATTCGGGAGAATTTTCATCGATTTTGTTCATGGCTCCGGCTATACCGCCTACCATCTTCGCCAGTCTTACAATTTTAGGTCTTAATTCACTCATAATTTCCTTTCCCGCGCTTGTCTTGCGCATTTGAAGTTTATGAATACCTTTTTATGATAGTTATGCTTTTATTATTCACACCAGGATTTTACTGCATTGCTTAACCAGTCGGTCCATTCCTTTATACCTTCATCTTTTAAGGCACTGATGGGTATGATCACAGCGTTGGGATTACGAAGTCTAATATTAGCTTTGCATTTTTCCATATCAAAATTAAAATACGGCATTACATCCATCTTGTTAATCAGTATCACATCGCAAATAGAAAACATCAGCGGATATTTAAGAGGTTTATCATCTCCTTCCGGGACGGAGAGGATCATCGCATTTTTTACTGCACCGGTGTCAAATTCTGCAGGACAGACCAGGTTGCCTACATTTTCTAATATTACAAGGTCAAGTCCTTCTGTATCAAGTCCCTCTAATCCCTGGCGGGTCATTTCCGCATCCAGATGGCACATACCACCGGTATGCAGCTGGATAGCCTTTGCACCAGTTTGCTGAATGGTACGGGCATCCACGTCAGAATCAATATCCGCTTCCATAACACCAATGTTAAAGTCGTTCTTTAGGGCATTAATCGTACGTGTCAGAGTCGTGGTCTTCCCGGCTCCGGGACTGGACATCAGATTAAGAAGAAAAACCTTCTTTTCCTTTAATTCTTCACGAAGCTTTCCGGCTTGTATGTTGTTGTCAGCAAAGACACTTGTTTTTATCTCAAGAACTTTAAAATCTTCCATGTGTCGCGCTCCTTTCTTTACATTCTCTTTTCTGTCATCTGCTGGACGAAAAATCACTTTTTGGCATTTTCCTTTTCTTCAAAGGTCTTTCAACCGTCAAGATACAAGAATATTTTTCATAAGTGTTCTGGTTCAGCCAGATGAATCGTTTAGTTTATTTTTTAACAATATTATTATAGAATATTCTATGAAAACTAGCAATAATGTAAAAAATAATTGTCATTATTACTTATTTATTTGTTGAATTTTTGTAAGAATGTATGATAAAATAGTATTGATTTCTGGTATGACCAGAGCCAGAACAAGGGGGGAAATATGGAATTTCAGAAACTTAGCGCTTTGAGCTTAAAAGAAATGTTTATTTGTCAGATTCGTGACATGATTTTATCAGGGCATATCCCTGTTGGAAGTAAATTACCTCCTGAAAGGGAGATTGCGAGACAGATGCAGGTTAGCCGTGCAGTGGTTAACAGTGGGTTTGCAGAACTTGAAAAACAAGGCTTTTTGGAAGTGCATCCAAGGCAGGGGGTATTTGTAGCGGATTACGGCAGGAACGGAAATATCAATACCTTAAATGCCATTATGGAATATCACGGAGATACACTTGGGCAAGCAGAGATTTACTCAATACTTGAAGTACGCCGGGCATTGGAACATCTGGCAACGGATTCGATTATAAAGAATTCATCGAATGAGGATATTCTTGGATTGGAAGGATTATTAGAGGAAGTTGCAGATGCAACTTCGATTGAAGAAACGGTCTCAGCCACCTTTTCTTTTCATCACAGACTTTCCGTTATCAGTGGAAACAGTATTATACCTTTAATTTACATATCTTTTAAACCTGTTGTAACACAGCTTTGGAAGCGTTTTTGTCTGCGTTATGGGAAAGAGGCACTGTACGATAGCGTACTTTGTTTATATAAATGCCTCAAAGAGCGTGATGCAGAGGCGGCTAGAAGGTGTACCGATAAACAACTGGATGAGGCCTTGGAAGGTGGGCATCAGATATTTTAATTAGCACATTCTCATCTCTGAAAACATGCCTTTCAATATCTGCCCTTGATTCACCAAATGTCCTGTCCCTATAAGTTTAAATTTAAGCCGCAAGCATTCATGCCTGTGGCTTATTGTCTAAGTGAAGATAGCGGAATTCGGACCTATGACCTCTTGAATGCCATTTAAGCACTCTCCCGAGATTATTTATATAAGCTTGAGATTGTCTGTTTAACACTCCTACTAATCTCTCAATATTCATTTTTCTATACTCACCTCTTTTATTAATTGAATGGTTCAACTATAAATTTAGCGCACGATAAGTATAATAAATATGTATTAATTCACATTTTCGTCATACAATTGTTATAACAACATATAAGGGCATAATTATGGATCGAATAAAAAAATATAGAAGTATTCTAATAAATATAATACTGATCATAACTTTCAGCTTATTATCTATTTCCATAGTTAAAAGTCTATATAAAATCCATGTGGTCTCTTCCGTACAACCTGCTGATGGAATTTTAGTTCCGATCATAATGTATCATCAAGTAAAAAATAGTGGTTTTGGCAATGATGTCATTAGTCCCAAGGAATTTGAAAGTGATTTAAAGTATTTAAAAGAAAATCATTACAATACTTTAACAATGACGCAATTAATAGATTATGTTCATGATAAAAAGGAATTACCCCAGAATCCAGTCATTCTATCTTTTGATGACGGATATCTTAGTACCTATTTAAATGTTTATCCTCTACTAAAAGAATATGATATGAAAATAGTTTTATCTATAATTGGAAAAAGCGTCGATGATTTTTCGAAAGTATGTGATGAAAATATTGATTATTCTCACGTAACATGGGATGAGGTAAAAGAAATGCAGCAATCTGGACTGGTTGAAATACAAAGCCATTCCTATAATTTACATAAAATTACGAAAGAACGTTATGGATGCAGTCAAATGGCTAATGAATCATTGGAGCACTATGAAGAATTTTTATCGAATGATATAAATACGCTGCAGGAAAAAATTATGTCTGTGACAGGAAGTAGTCCAAATACGTTTATCTATCCATATGGTAAATATAACGACAAATTAGAAACCATCATTAAAAAACTAGGTTTTAAAGCGACCATAACTTGTAAATTTGGGGTAAATGTGATAAATAATGATCCCGATACTTTATACAGTCTAAAGAGAATACGTCGAGCCCATAATCAGAGTATTCAAAAAATGTTAAAAGAAGGAATGGACACTGTGAAATGATCACCGGGATGCCAGACTTAAGTTATTGCTTAAAACTGCTTACGATTTCGTGCCCAGTTGAAAAACCCCGTACAACCATCATTATCAGAGCATTTTCCTTCCAATAATGGTTGTACAGGGCTAAGCACCTGAAATATAGTAAAATATTACTAATAAATATTTTGATTTTCTCTGAACTGCCTCCACACATTCTCAAAGAAGTTATCATCTTCAGGAATCGTTCTCACCTTTCTCCATTCAAATTCAGCCTTCCCATTTCTATAAGAAACTTCCTGTATCAAATCTGCACTGCTGCCGTCATCAAGGCAGAATGTAAATTCTTCCGGCAGCCTTGGATCTGGCTTTTGTCCGCTAAGATCCGTGTAAAGAGCGCTGCCTCTGCTCCTTCCTTGATGGTCAACATAATCTTTCATAGCAGAGAGATACACAAACTGGCTGATAAGCATATCTCTAAGCCGAAAGGCGCGCCAGAGTTCCTTCCCGTTTTCCACCCAGGCGAAATCACCCAAATGCGAAAGTTCCTCTTGAACCTCCTTTATGGCCAGTTCAATCTTTTCGGGATTCCGTATGGCCGCTCCGAACCGGCTCATGCGGACGGTTGCACGGTTCCAAAGCTCTCTCACTGCGATTCGCCCTTCTTTCTCACCCGTAACCTGCGATACCATCTTTTCCGCATCATATACCGCTTTTCCGGCAATTTCTTCAAAACTTTCGCCCGAATTATCAGGCTCTCCCTGTCTCCTGGCTGCTATGTACTGCGCAGCTCTTGCTGAGCCGACCTGGCCGGAATTCAAAGCGCTTCCGCCCGGGCGATAGACACCATGGCTTCCGCAGACCTCGCCGGCTGCAAACAGTCCCTCCACATCCGTATGCCACCATGCATCAGCCGCCAAACCACCATTATTGTGCTGAGCACACACTGCAATCTCAAGAGGCTTTGTCCTTAAATCTACTCCTCTTCCAAGATAAAATTCCACCGCCGGCATATTCATATGGCTTAATCTCTCTATCGGTGTCCCATAACAAGCGCCCGCCCGGCTTAAATATTCAAAGGCCTCCTGATCCAGATTTTCAAAGTTCACCGGTTCTCTGCCGGGATTCTCGCGAAAATCAAGAAATATCCGTCTGCCTCTGCTCCTTTCAATATATACCAGAATATCAATGATCGAACTTCCTCCTGAAAGCTTTCTTACGTCAAAAGGCCATTGATATCCTTTAAAAAAAATACTGCTGAGCATAGCATCCCGGTTTTCAAAGAAATCTGTTAAAAACTCACGCTCATAATTTCCATTTTCATCCGTAGAAAAGAAACGGGGAAGCGCCTGCATATAGGTTCCCGATACGTTCCACCGCGGATGGATGGACGCTATCCCATACTGCCATTCTGTCAGATTTTTCCCTTTCGCCCCCGCCTCAAATGCCAGACCGCTGGATCCATAATGTCCGGCCGGATACACGCTGTCCGCATACATCCCGGCCGGCCCGCCGGTGGCAAACACAATATTTTTACAGGAAAAAAGTACAAAACGTCTTTCTTCATCATCCGGGCAGCTCAAATCCAGACAAAGCAGTCCATACACTCTTTCTCCGTCGGAAAGAATCTTAATTACCTGCATCCTGTCAAAAATCTTAATATTCTTTTCCCTGACTGCCTGTTCTAAGCACTCTGTCATCTGTTTTGAAGTGTATGGACCTACACTTGTGGCACGGCACCTGGGATCGTGGTCCGTCTTGTAACCAACGAATTCCCCCCACCTGTTCTGGGGGAAGTTCACGCCGAGGTTAACAAGCTTAAGAAAACATCTTGCAGATAATGCCGCTTCACACAAGGCAATGTCGCCGTCCATACACTGGCCGCTAAACAGAGTATCTGCCATATCTCCCACGCTGTCAGGATCATTTCCGCAAAGCGTCAGCTTATAATAGGTCTGTTTATCAGAACCGGTGTTGCGGGAGGTTCCCGCTCCCACATGATCGGTCACAATCGCAATATCTTTCTGGCCTAAAGCCCACAGCTGATCTGCCGCATTGAATCCGGCTGCTCCGGTTCCCACGATAACCGTGTTCATCTGATACAACTGTACTTTTTTAAACATCTGTAGTTTCATCTGGTCCGCCTTTCTTTACAGAATTAATGGGGCTGCTGCCGATTTCACATTCTGCAGCAGCCCCATTCACATGGTTTTATCTGGCTTATTATAACCTCTGGATATGAAAGCCTCCATCTACATCAATATAATTTCCGGTTGTATAGAGGAATTTATCACTGCAGAAAACGCTGACCGCATTGGCCACGTCCTCCGGCATCCCCCACCTGGTAATCGGGAATGCGCCCCGCTCAATAAGGGTGTCATACTTTCCCTGCACCGTACTGGTCATATCCGTAGCAATAACTCCCGGGCGGATCTCATGGACAAAAATGCTTTCTCCTGCAAGACGGTCCGCATAAAGGGTGGTCAGCATAGATATGCCTGCTTTAGAAACGCAGTACTCTCCGCGGTTTGTACTGGATACAACGGCAGAGCAGGATGAAATATTGATGATGGTTCCCCGCTTTTTCCCCTCTACGGGCTGTTTCAGCATCTGGTTTGCAACTGCCTGTGTCAGAAACATATTTCCTTTTGTATTGATACCTACAACACGATCAAAGCTTTCTTCTGACATCTCCAGCAAATCCGCCCTTACATTTGGGGCAACACCTGCATTATTGACAAGTACGTGGACAGCACCGTATCTCTCCACCGTTTTTCTGACAAGATTCTCTCTGTCTTTGGAATCTTCAAGATTTCCCTGAACATATGTATATTCAATCCCGTCAGCTTTAAGCCTGTTCATATTTTCCTGATTTTTATCTTCGGCAGAAGTAGCCATGATGACCACATTGTAGCCGTCAAGGCCCAACTGATAAGCAATGGCAAATCCAATGCCGCGGCTTCCTCCTGTTACAATCGCTGTTTTTTTCACTTTCTCTTTCACCTTTCATCTGTTCGCCCCGCTTTATCGGGCGTAAAGGTATGCCCGCAGGGTGTTTCTCTTAAATCGTGTCTCTAAGGATGTAAGAGGACCTTAATACTGCCCGATTTCCTATCAAGGCAAGTTTCAAGAGCTTTCTGAATATCATCAAGAGGAAAATGATGGGTGATCAGAAGTTCAAGGTCTAATTCTCTGGCAACTTTAAGTGCAATCGGAAAATCCCAGCAGTATCCCTGAGCACCCTGGATTTTAATTTCATGGGTGACAAATCTGCTTGCAGGAATATTGATCTGCGGATTCTCAAAGATTCCAATAACAGTGGCCAGGCCATTTTTCTTTAATGTCATCATCGCCTGTAAAAATGATGCTTCCAGGCCAACACATTCAAAACTCTTATCAACGCCCTTTCCATTTGTAATTCGGCGTATCTCATCTTCCAGATTTATTTTTCCCGAATTAACCGTTATGGTGGCGCCAAGCTTTTTCGCTGCTGCAAGCCTTTCATCAGAAAAATCTGCAATAATGACTTCAGCAGCTCCGCTCTTTTTGCATATGGACGCAATCAACATTCCTATCGCGCCTGCTCCGATAACAAGAACTGTCTCTCCAAGGCGGATATCTGCGCGGCGTACCGCATGGGTTGCCACACTCAAGGGTTCAATCAGGGCACCTGTATCATAAGTCAGGTATTCAGGAAGTTTATACACATACGGCTCATTGATCAGAATATAGTCTGCCATGGCTCCGTCGCCATTTCTGTATGTAAACGATATATTCTCACAATATCCGTAATCTCCACGACAACAGGCATCGCATGTTCCGCAGACAATACAAGGTTCCACCGTTACCCGGTCTCCCACAGACACATTGGTAACGTCTTCTCCAACCTCAACCACATCTCCCGAAAATTCATGCCCAATGGTCACCGGAAGGGGGGCCGAAGGATGTTTCCCTTTAAAAATGTGGATATCACTGCCGCAAATGGCACTTGATTTAATCTTAATCAGAACCTGGTCCTTTTTCGGAGACTGAATATCCCTTTTCCCGATGATTGCTTTCATGGGCTCGGTTACTTTCCCAATTCTGCTGGTTTTTACACTCACTTTTAAGTCCTCCTTCATTGGAAACTTTTCTCACGCATGGAAGCTTCCTCTCTGTACTCCTTATAAAAGCCCGCGTAGATTTCGCTGTCTTTGATGACGCAGCCGGTTCTTCCATGGTCTCTCATAATCTGAGTGCATTTTGAACAGGTGACGCAGCACTGCTTCGGATCCATTTCTCCTTTCAGCAGAATATCGCGGGGGGCATCCGGATATGCAAAGCCAGAACGTCCCATACCCACAAATTTACAGCTTCCGTCAGCCAGGTTCGCTGCACCCGCATAAGGAAGGAACTGCCGCAGCCAGGTATAACCATTTCCCACAACAGGCACATCACCTGCTGCTTTCTGAATCTGCCGTGTAAACTCAAACAGCCGGTCCATGCTTTCAAGGGGATGTTCATCCGGAGTGGGGACTCCCATGCTGGATAAGTCGAAAGGCCTTGTTACCTGAGGATAAATATAATAGGGATTTCCCGCAGAATTGCTTAAAAGGTCAACGCCCTCTTCCACCAGCATCCGTACAAGAGCCATGGGCTCTGTGGGATCAAACTTCCACATGTCTTCCCGATCGCAGCCGAAGCCATAGGGATAAGGATGAGCGTCAAATACATTGAAACGGCAGGCTATAATAAAGTCATCGCCCACAGCTTCCCGGACGGCACGGATTGTCTGGCGAAGAAACCGGCTCCTGTTTTCAAAGCTTCCGCCGTATTTTCCCTCTCTTGTGTGGCTGGCAATCAACTCACTCAAAAGATACCGGTGGCAATTCTTTATATCCACACCGTCAAAACCTGCTTCCTTCGCCAAAACCGCACTTTTCACATAATGAGCCGTTAAATTGTCCAGATATTCATCGGTCACGACAGGTGCTTCTGCCGCAAGCCCGACTCTCGGATCCAGAATAGGGTCATGCTGGGGAACAATAGGCGCTCCCTTATGACCTTCCGGTCTGGAATAGCGGCCGGAGTGTGTTAACTGTAAAATATTCAGTGGTTTTTTACCATTGCGGGCAACTGCCGACTGATTGCACCGTTCAACAACAGCCTTAAACTGCGGCATATTCTCCTTGGTCAGCATCATCTGGAGCGGATTGGCCCGTCCTTCCGCGACAACCGCGCAAGCCTCCCACCAAAGTAATCCCGCTCCGCCTTCTGCAAACCTCTTATATCTTCTTTCAACAAGCTCAGAAGGAGAACCATCGGGATTTGAATCGCAGCCTTCCATTGGAAGGATTGCAATTGCATTGGGTGCAATCCGTTTTCCTACCTTTACCTCGGCACGAAGCGGAGATAAATCTTCGCTGAATTTTATATTTACACCAAGAGAATTTACTTTTTCTACAACCTCATTCAATGTCTTATAATTAAACTTTTCATGTGACGCCATTCTTCAGTCATCTCCTTATTTTTAATGCCAGTCATGCTGCTTCATATAGAGGATTCCAGATTCGGCAATCTCATCCGCGCTCTTATGGGGCTGAACCCACCCGGCGTCAAAGCCGCCGGGCGCAAAAGTCTCCATTGTGATATGCCCTTTATAATCGTATCTTTGCATCAACCCCCATAAGTCCTTCCACGGAAAGAATCCCTGACCCGGAACTCCTCTGTTATTTGAGCAGGCATGAAAATGATACATTTTTTCTTCCTTCAGCACGGCTTCAAACGCATCCGTGATGCTGTCTTCCTCAATTCCGGCGTGATATGTATCAAAATGTACCCCTACGTTTTCCTCTCCAATATCGGAAACAAGCTTTAACGCCTGAGCCGCTGTATTGACAACGCTGGTCCGATACCGGTTTAAAGGTTCAAGAGCAAGCCGCACACCGCATTCTTTTGCTATGGCAGAAACTTTACGGATACCAGTTACTGCAAGCTCCCACTCTCTTTTTTCATCATCCTCAGAAAGCTGGTGTTTCTTTCCTCCCCCCGTATAAAGAGGGCCGGCAAATACTGTTGCGGAAACTGCTTCCGCCGATTTCAAACATTCCGTCATATATTTTATTGTGTTCTGCCGGATCGTCTCATCAAAATTGGAAAGATCACGCCCAGCTCCAAGTGCGGCGCAAAGGCTCACTTCCATATCCAGGGAACGGATTTCATCCATAAGTTTCTTCGGAATCTCAGGAACAGTCATGGGAAGTTCCACTGCCGTAAATCCCATCTTAAATGCTTTTTCAGGCAATCCTACACATTCAAGTCCCAGTTCATTCACCCAATTCCAAAGATTAATTCCCCAGTGGTTGCTCATATATATATCTCCTATCTTGTTGAAGCCCGTATAATTAAATCTGTCTCCAACAGCTCTTTTAACGGCTGGGGAAGCGCTCCCTTCTCATCTTTATATTGGATTTGATGGATCAGATTATTGGTCGCCCTTACACCTATATCATAAAATGGCTGTGCCACAGTGGAAAGTGGCGGCTCCACCATCCCTGAAAGGGTTACATTATCAAAGCTGAGTACAGAGACGTCTTCCGGAATGCGGATCCCCATCTCATGAAGGGCATGAAGAATAACAAATGCCTTCGGGTCGCTGGTTGCAAATATCACATCCGGCCTGTTTTCCGAGTTCATCAAAGCCTGTGTCATGCTGTAGAAGCTGCTGCTTCCTGTCGCCTCCCTCATAACCAGGTTTTCATTATAAGGGATGTTATGATCTTCAAGCGCCGCCCGGTAGCCCCGATAACGCTCATTATACAAATAAAGGTTCTCCCGCCCCAGGGCCAAAGCGATTTTTTTATATCCGGAACCAATTAAGTACCGGACTGCATTATAGGACGCTTTAAAGTTGTCTATGGCAACAATATCTATTTTTCCCTCGTCCCTGGCATAAAAGCGGTTTATAAGCACAAGGGGGAATCCTTCTGTGCGGAGGTTTCTTATATGGATAGAGTTTGGAAGCATGGAGCCTACAATAAACCCATCCACAAGACGTGATTTCATAGTGGAAATATAGTCTTTTTCAACACCGCTATTCTCGTCGGTATTGCATAGAATTACTGTGTAATTTTTTTGTCTTGCCGCATCTTCGACCCCCCGTGTAATCATGGGAAAAATAAGGTTCTGGATATCCGGAAGCATAAGGACTATGGTATTGGTCCTTCCCATTTTCAGACCTTTCGCCATGACGTTGGGGCTGTAGCCTGTTTTCTGGATGGCCTCCATGACACGCATCCTAGTGTCATCACTTACATAACTTTTTCCACTTAAAACTCTCGATACGGTTGTAGCTGAAACACCTGCCAATTCTGCAACCACTTTAATATTTGTCATTCCAATCACCTCAATATGTGAATTCCATAATATGGATCCTTTTTCCCAATTTTATCACACATTGTCAGAATATACACGAGATTTCAGCATAGTCGTTTAAATGCATTCAGTCGTCCCAAAATACAGTTGCTCCACGGTGCGCTGAGGTACAATTCTTGCGGTAAAGATTTAACCATCCCTTAGCCGGTTTATGAACGGGTTCGAAACGTTTTCTTCTGTCAGCAAATTCCGCTTCTGTCACATCTACCGTCAGCATTCTCGCCTCAACATCGATATAAATCATATCTCCGTCTTTAATCAAAGCCAGGTTTCCGCCTTCATAAGCCTCCGGACTCACATGTCCGATTGCAAGACCGCCGGTTGCTCCCGAAAATCTGCCGTCCGATACAAGGGCAAGCCGGCTGCCAAGTCCCTTTCCGAGAACAGCTGCCATAAATGTCTCCATATGGGGCATTCCCGGGCTGCCCTTTGGCCCTTCATACCGGATAATTACAACATCGCCGGCCACAATTTCATCCCTTAAAATCGCATTCCAGGCATCGTCCTGAGAATCGTAACATTTGGCCGGTCCTGAAAATTTCCATGCTGCCGGATCTACCGCACTGAATTTGACAATCGCACTGTCCGTTCCGATATTGCCGTGAAGAACGGCAAGTCCACCCTGTTCATGGATGGGATTTTCCACAGAATGAATCACATTCATATCCTTATTTTCAGCAAGTTTCGCCTTATCACCGATGGTGCCGAACATACCGCCTGCTGCCGTATCGATTTTCCCTGCTTTGACAAGTTCCTTCACAACAGCCCCAAGCCCTCCGGCCGCATCAAATTCTTCCATTGTATAAGTTGGATGATTGGGATAAATGGTGCTGATAACCGGCACTTCACGGCTGACTTTATCAAAGGTTTCTGGGACAATATCGCATTTTACCTGACGTGCAAGTGCCGGGATGTGAAGCAAGCTGTTGGTAGAACCTCCCGTTGCCATCATATAGCGTACGACGTTCTCAAAGCTCTTTTGTTCTATAAAATCACTTGGCCGTCTTTCTTCCTTTACTGCCTCCACAACCTTTTCAGCCGCTTCCCTTGCCATCTCATGCCACCGGGGGGTCTGGCTGCGGACACTGGCGTTACCGTGAGGAGAAAGACCAAGAACTTCGGCCATGGCGCACATGGTATTAGCCGTTCCCATAAAGGGGCAGGCTCCCGGAGTCGGGCAGGCATTTCTCACGATTCCCTTGTAATCCTCTTCGCTCATATCACCCGCAATGTAGGCTGCATAAGCCTGCTTTGTATGGGTCAGAGTCAGCATTTTCCCCTTATAATGACCTGCCGCCATGTATCCGCCTGTAAGCATAACGGTTGGAATATCCACCCTCAAAGCGCCCATGATCATACCCGGAACAACTTTGTCACAGGTTGCCATGATAATCATGCCTTCCAGCATGTTTAATTCTGCAACCGTCTCCACTTCACTCGATACTAAATCTCTGGCCGGAAGTGTGTAACGGTCACCCGGTGTATTGGAGCAAATTCCGTCACAGACACCGGTGATAGGAAGTTCCAGTGCAAGTCCACCTGCTTTATAGATTTCCTCCTTCATCTCTGCAATGACATCTTTAAAGGGGAAATGTCCCGGATTCATTTCATTCCATGAGTTTATCAGGCCGATTATAGGTCTGGCCGCATCCTCAGGCGATATTCCCATCGCATAAAGCAGTGTATTGCGATGATCCATAGACTCTTCATTCCATTGACGTATCATCTTTATCCTCCTGTCATTATCCCTAAAATGATACCTGGCAACGCTGTATCAGCCTCCCAGATAAGCTTTCCTTACAACATCAGACTTCATCAGTTCTTCACCTGTTCCGCAGATGTTTACCATACCGTTTTCAAGAACATATGCTTTGTCACAGATAGAAAGCGCTTTTCTCGCATTCTGCTCAACGAGCAGCACGGTAATTCCGGAATCCCGGATCTCCTTAATTAAATCATATACCTGGTTTACAATAATTGGCGCAAGTCCAAGGCTGGGTTCATCAAGCAGCAAAATCCTGGGGTGCTCCATAAGTCCTCTGCTGATAGCCAGCATCTGCTGCTCGCCGCCTGAGAGAGTTCCGGCAAACTGGTGCTCTCTTTCTTTCAGAATAGGGAAACGCTTAAACTGCTCTTCGATATCTTTTTCCAGCTGTTTTCTATGATGTAAATACCCGCCGACCAGCAGGTTATCACGAATGGTGAGGCCTGAGAAGGTTTTACGTCCTTCCGGCACGTGTACAATTCCTTTCGCAACGATTTTGCTTGACTTGGAAGGTATGGGCTCCCCCAGGAATTCAATGGTTCCCTCTACCGGCTTTACCAGACCGGAAATGGTCCGCAGGAGGGAGGTCTTTCCGGCTCCGTTGGAACCGATGATGCTGACAATCTGCCCTTCATCCGCTTCCACATGGACCTTTTTCAGTGCCCTGACATGACCATAGGTGACGCTTAAATCCATTACTTTCAGCATTGCCATGTGTTATCCCTCCTCCTTTCCAAGATACGCCTCAATTACTTCTGGATTTCTCTGTATTTCTGCAGGGGTACCCACTGCAATCGTCTTTCCGAAGTTCTGGACATGAATGATGTGTGAAATGGTCATAACCAGCTCCAGCCTATGTTCTATCAAAAGAATTGCAAATCCAATATCTTTGGAAAGTCTTGAAATCAGCTCCGTCAATTCCTGTACCTCTGTAGGATTCAGTCCGGCAGCCGGCTCATCTAAGAGCAGTACCTTTGGATTACACGTCAGCGCCCTTGCGATCTCAATACGGCGCTGCATGCCATAAGCCAGGTTTTCCGGCCGTTCATTCTTAAAGTCAGCCATTCCCACCATTTCCAGGTAATGTTCACAAAGTTCAATTCCTCTCTTTTCCTCGCTTTTGCGTTTCGGTGTTGGAAAAAGGCCTCCGATTATGGAATACTTCGCCTGGGGATCAAATGCGCACATAACATTCTGCAGCACGGTAAGTCCCTTAAATAAGCGGATATTCTGAAAGGTGCGTCCCATTCCTTCTCTCGTAACAAGATATTGTTCTTTTCTGGTTACATCCTTCCCATCCAACATCACCGTTCCCTGATCCGCCGTGTATACATTGGAAATAACATTGAAAATAGTTGTTTTCCCGGCTCCGTTAGGTCCGATAATTCCATGGATCTCTCCCGCATCTGCACGGATAGAAAAATCCTGAATAGCCTTTACACCGCCAAAGCTTTTATAAATATTCTTAACTTCCAGCAAGCTCATCAGTCTTCCTCCTTCTGCAGCTTTACCCGGCCTTTTCCTCTTCTTAACAAATCTGCAAGCTCATACTCGCCCAAAAGTCCCGAAGGTTTAAAGTTGATAATTAACAATACCAGGATTGCATAAATAATGCTTCTGTAATTTGCAAGCCCTCTTAACACCTCCGGGAGGCCGCTTAAGATTGTTGCTCCCAGGATTGATCCTGTCAGGCTGTTCACACCTCCGAAGAATACCATGATTACCCAGTCGGCGCTCTTCTTCCAGCCGAAAATGCTGGGATCTACGTATGTAATATAGAAAGCATACAGGCAGCCGCTGAAGGAGGTAAGGCCAACGCTCAATAGGAACGATGTGATTTTGATTTTTGGGACATTGATTCCCATGGCCTTCGCCGCAAGCTCATCTCCCCGGATTGCAATGCACTGACGTCCATATTTACTGCTTTTAAACCAGTTTACCAGTAGGATTGCAATGACTGCAAACGTGAATGCCATCAGCGTTGTGGTTTTTTTCGGAATACCGATGAAACCGGAAGCGCCGCCTGTAAGCTTAGTCGTTCTGTTCAACAGAGCGTTAATCGCCTCTCCAAATCCAAGTGTAACCAGGGATATGTAATCCTTCCTTAACCTCACGGTTGGAATACCCACCACAAAGCCAATACCAACCGCGATTATAACAGCCGCAATACAGGCAAGAGGAAACGGAACGTTCAGTTTTACGACAAAAATACCGGATACATAAGCTCCAACTGCCATGAATGCCGCCTGCCCAAGGCTGAACATTCCCGTAAGTCCCGTCAGAACATACACGCCCGCAACTGCAACAAGCGTAATACATATCTGCGTGAAAATATTCATGTATAATACCATTGTGAGTACCCCCTATGCCTTTTCCTGAATATTGCTGCCGGCAATTCCGCTTGGGCGGAGTAACAAAAACACCAGCATAATAAGGAAAATAAATACCGGGGTGTATCCCGAACCCACAGTACTGATTAATAGTGTCTCAAGCAGCCCGAGAAGCACGGCTCCGATGATCGCACCCGGCAGACTTCCCAGACCTCCGATTACCGAAGCAATAAATCCTTTTACTACCAGACCGCCCAGAGTCGGATACAATGTGTAGTTAATGCCCAGAAATACACCTGCAAGTCCGGCAAGAGCACCTGAAACAATAAACGCAAACTGAATAATCCGTGTAGCATCAATACCCATCAGGTTCGCAGTATCCCTGTCAAAGCTGACGCTTCGGAGCGCCCTGCCGATTCTGGTTTTCTGAATAATATAGGCCAGTACAAGGAGTGCAACAGCACTGGTGCAGAACATCAGGAGATCTGATGTAGAAACAACAACCGACCCAAACTTAATTGCCGCCTTTTTAAAGAACTGAGGATAGCTGTAAAAATTTGCTCCAACTTTCACGGTAACAAGTCCTTCATACAGCGTTCCTAATGTAATAGAGGAAACGAAAAAGTATACGGAAGAGCTGTTACGCTGTATAATACGGCGAAATGCCACAAATTCTCCAATCAGTGCAATGCAGCCGCCCGTTACTATCGCAACCAGAATTGTCGGAATCAACCCCAGTCCTTTGGAAGCTACCAAAAAGTATCCAACAAACGCACACAGCGTCATGGTAGCACCATGAGAGAAATTTGAAAACTTTAATACATTAAATATCAATGAAAAGCCCGTCGCAATCAGCGCGTAGACAGATCCCGTCGCAAGGCCGTTGATTATAATCTGCAGTGACATGATATGCCTCCATCCATTTAAAAGCTTTAGTTATCTGCGCTGAATCTTTCCAACATCTTTGGTGTTGTTCCTTCATAGGTAAACATAACCATATCAAGACCGGTAGTCATATGAGTCTTTGGATCAATGGAGATATTTCCGGTAAGGCCTTTAAAATCCTTTACATTTTCAATCGCAGTACGAAGAGCAGCAGGGTCATCTGTTCCTGTTTCTTCCAGACTCTTAGCGGCAATTTTAACGATGTCATATCCAAGGAAAAACTTGTTGGTAGCTTCTATCCCTGTTTTTTCTTTAACCGCTGCAATCATTTTCTGAAGCTCCGGCTCCGTGTCATCCACATTGTTAATGCAGTATACGCCATCACTGCTTCCGCCAAGCATAGTGTTGAAAGGCGGACATGCATCCAGGCCGCAGATGATTGCGCCTTCATATCCCAGCGCACGTGCTGCCGTAACAATGTTTACAAGATCCTTGGTGTAGTTTGGTGCATAGATGGCATCAACATTTGCATTCACGATAGGGGACAGTAAGGTTTTAAAGTCTGTATCGTTTGCATTATAAGCAACCTGCTGTTTTCCATCAACCGTACCGCCGTTTTCAGTAATTGTGGAAATGAAAGGATCTTTCAAAGAAAGCGAGTAGGCATTACTTTCATTATAAATAACGCCGAAGGTCTTAAAGCCGTTCTTCATAGCGTACTTTGCCATAATGGCTCCCTGTTGGATCGCATTGGGCTGAAAACAGAACATGTTCTTATATGGAGTGCCATCCGCCTTAAGCTGTGCGCTGGGATCCATGGCAAGGCCCATAACCGGAACTTCATACTGCTCCGAGGTTTCCTTAATAGCCAGAGCGATATTTGCAACAGGCGGTCCTACGATAAGGGAAACCTTGTCAGAAGTAACCGCTTTTGTATATGCATTAATAGCTTCTGTTACATCCGCCTTGGTATCATAGGTGTTCATAACAAGCTTTTTCCCTTTTACTCCGCCATTCTCATTGATTTCATCCACGGCCCACTGTGCTCCTGCCTCTACCATCTGGCCTAGGCTGGAAGTAGCGCCCGTAATGTCCTGGAGACATCCGATTAAGATTTCTCCATCTGTTGCCGTTCCCCCCGCTTTGGTTTCCGTTCCTGTTGATGCTGCATTTGCAGCGGTGGTTGAAGGTGTCTGGGAACTCCCGCATGCCGCCAGATTGAATGTCATCAGACCCGCAAAAATAATTGCTATTGCTTTTTTCATATAAACTTCTCCTTTTCTCTTTTGAAAGAATAAGCACCCTTTTCAGATACTTTCCTCCGTTTTTTCGTGATACTTTGACAATTTCCCTTCTAATCCTCAATATGTTATCGTTTTCATACTGATTTTTAAAAAATTTAAAGAGTACATTTCGCTATATTGCTCAAATATCCACTCTTTAAATCCAAAAACATCATACATCTTTTTTATATTTATGTCAATATATCAAAAAAAACTTTTTTTAATATTTATTTCGTATATGAAAAGGTTGTCATATACGGCGTTTTTTATGTCTTTTTGTTGACAACTATAAAGATGTGAGTATAATTTAGATAAACAGGATTGATAAAACACTATAAATTATTGCAATTAAGGAGAATTCAACTATGAATGAAATTCTGAATAGAATTCAAAAAATCGGCATTATGCCGGTTGCAGTACTTGATGATGTAAAAAACGCGGTTCCTCTTGCAGAGGCTCTCTGCAGCGGGGGGATTCACTGTGTAGAAATTTCCCTCTCCACCGACGCAGCCGAAGAATCCATTCGCATAATGACAGAACGGTTTCCGCAAATGCTGATCGGAGCCGGCGACATTCTGACAGCCGAACAGGCCAGTCTCGCAGTTAATGCAGGAGCAAAATTTATCATAAGTCCGGAGTTCTCATCATCTGTTGTAAAATATTGTATCGACAGGGCCATACCAGTAATACCGGGTGTTTCCACTCCGGACGATGTTGAAACGGCAATCTCATTTGGGCTTGACGCTGTAAACGTTTCCTCTGCCGGACAGGATAGGGGCCTCCATATGAGCCAGACCATGTATTCATCCTATAAACACATAAACTTCATTCCGGCTGACGGCATTAATGAGAAAAACAGCAGTTCCTATCTGGCTTTCGATAATATTCTGGCTTGCAGCTTGGTGGTGGAACAGGAATTGATTCAAGCAGGGGAATTTGAAAAAATACGCGATCTGACAACGAAGGCCATCCAGACTATGCTGGGTTTCGAATTCACCCATATCGGGATAAACCTCAGTACCGATGCGGAAGCAGACAAAACAGCGGGAATATTTGAGGAAATGTTCGGATTTCAAAAAAAATCAGGAGCCGGTTCTGTATTCGCCGGTTCTGCCATTGAATGTATGAAACCTCCTTACTTCGGTACGAAAGGTCATATCGCTATCGCTACCAACTCCATTGTCCGTGCAAAAAATTATTTTGAAACAGCAGGTTATAAGTTCAATGAAGCTTCTGCAAAATTCAATAATAATAAAATGATTGTAATCTATTTTGAAGAGGAAGTCGGAGGCTTTGCTGTTCATATTCTTCAGAGGTGATTTGAACTGATAGAATGTGTTTCGAAATTAAAAGGACGGATTTATCCAGTCCTATAAGACAAAATTAAAGCCACAAGCATTCATGCCTGCGGCCTATAAATGGAGATAGTTGGATAAGCTGGGATTATTCTATTCCTACAAATCCGTCCTGGTCACTCTCCAGATGACCCCCGTATTCGGAATAAACGCATCCGGGTTCCCCTGAATATTCAGTCCGGTATCTACGATATACATTGCTCCGTCAGGACCGAACGACAGATGGGCCAGTCTCTCAAGACCTCCTCCGTTTGACAAAGAGGACGGAAACCCCGTTCGATTGATGGCAAACGTGCTGATGGTCCTGGATTTCATATCGATTTTGGATATTCTGTGTCCTGCATTCGCATAAGATATGGTATCGCCGACCTGGGTGCGTATGGTGCTGCCATATTCAGCGATGTACACATCCCCATAGGGACCGAATTTGGGATTATAGTTAAATTCAAATCCCCTTATGGAGGAATTGGGCGGAAATGTCACATAGGGCCTTGGGGGGACATTTGGCTGATTTTTAAAGAGAAGAGAAGGCTGTACACCTCCGCTAGGCGTAAAACGCGGCGAATTTACGGGTTCGCCTCCGGAATAATCCGGCCATCCATACCACAAATTAGGTGTAATATAATAAAAATCATCCGTAGCATTCTCAATGGGCCTGCTTCCCACTGCCTGATAACCGTTATTGACCGCATACAACTGGCCGCTGAAGTCAAATCTTAAGTAAGAAGGATTTCTGAATCCCCATGCGACCTGTTCTAAATTGGAGCCGTCCAGATTTGCCCTTAGAATGCTTCCCGATGCCTTGATATACCGCTTTCTGATCTCGTACTCTGTATTCTGAATGCCATAGGGAGAAAAAGCCCCCGTTAAAGCGATATCATCCGGTAAACCTTCTGTCAGTATATTATTTGTTGCGTAGTTTTGTCCATGAAGCATGACGTAATCTCCTGTGTAATCACACAGAAGCGGAGAAACGGTCACCCACTCATTGTCATTCCCAACGACACCGCTGTTAGTCACCGTTCCCTGCCCGAAATACATCTTATTATCCGGAGAAAAGGCGACCGGACTGTTATAGTTATCGCCGTTGCTGGGCAACCCCATAATGATATTCTGCCTTGTACCATCTTTGTATATCTTTGTGATAAATCCTCTGTGAGATACGTAGATCACGCCGTTTAAATAATTAATCCCTGATATGGGGGTAACAAAATCATCTGCGATCGTTTCAAACTGACCATTGATTATCTGTAATATCCGGGGATTTCCGGTAGCCAAACCGGAATCAGCCACCAGGATCTCCCCGTTCTCATTAAAGACCATCCCAATCGGAGAATTCAGATTTTTTATATATACTTCTATCTGATAACCTCCGACGATATAGATATCAGATGGATTCAAATACCTTTCCGCAAAACCATTGTCTTCATTGCAGGAGCTGATTTTTCTCCCATTACTGTTATAGAACATTGGCTTTATCCAGAAATTTTATTATTACATTATATTCATTTTTGTTAAAATTATACAGTTATGGGAAATAATGCAGCAAGCTTATTTTATAGAATTATATAAAGCTGTGAATCAGGTCCTTGAGCACGCTTTCCTCTGTTTTTTGTTCTATCAGCGGCAGTCCGTCTTTTAAAAGCCTGTTTTTTCGGTGGAACTCCATTTTTTCTTCCCGATAGAGGATGCCGGTGGGGATTTTTTCACTGACTTCCATCGACATTTTAATGGCTTCCAGCCGATCCGTCGGGTCATAATCATCTCCAAGAGGCGCCGCCATATTTTTATAGTAGGCAAAGGTATTGATTTTGTTGAAGGTGATGCAGGGCTGCAGGATATCCACAAACGCATACCCCGGATAAAGGATGGCCTCCTTCATGATGCTCACCAGCTGCTTTGAATCACCGCTGAAGCCTCTCGCAACAAATCCTGCTCCCGAAGCAATGGCCAGGAGCACCGGATTTAAGGGCGTATTTCTGTTGCCATCGGTCTGAACTCCCGTAATGAGCCCTTCACCGCTGGTGGGTGATGCCTGCCCCTTGGTCAGGCCGTATATCTGATTGTCATGAACAAAATGTGCGATATTGACATTCCTTCTTATGTTGTGAATAAAGTGGTTGCCTCCTTCGCCGTAAGAATCCCCGTCTCCGGAATTTACTATGACAGTGAGCTTTTCATTGGCTATTTTAGCGGCAACTGCAGCCGGAAGGGCCCTTCCGTGAAGCCCGCAGAAGCTGTTGGCGCTTAAATACTGAGGTGTTTTCGCTGCCTGACCGATACCTGCCACCATCAGCACTTTATTTGGCTCTATGCCCAGCTCCTCTAACGCCGTTTTCAGGCTGTTTAATATGGAAAAATTTCCGCACCCCGGACACCAGGCTGTTTCATAAGTTGTGAATTTATCCATCTACTTGGAACCTCCTTCCAACACCTGCTTTGCAATTTCTTCTCCTGATATCTGTCTGCCGTCATATTTCAAAATGCTCTTATGGCATTCTATGCCTGTCTGCTCCCTTATGAGAGAGGCCAGCTGTCCCGTGGCATTCTGTTCTACGTTGATTAAGGTCCTGTCCTTTGCATAGATGTTCAGTTTTTCCTGAGGAAGGGGATAAATATCTCCAAACACCAAAGCACCATAGCTTCCATCCCCGTTTTTATTCAGCAGGGATACGGCTTCCCTGATGGGACCATAGGTAGAACCCCAGCCCAGGAGAAGGGTTTCACACTGCTCTTCTCCCATAAACTCCGGCTCCGACAGCTCCCGGATAAGGCCTTTTAATTTTCTCATCCTCTTATCCACCATTTGATTCCTGACTTCTGCCGATTCCGTTATCCAGCCTCTTTCATCATGCTCATCACTGTCAGCGGCCACAAGATGGCTGGTCAGTCCCGGGATAAGCCTGGGAGAGATACCGTCCTCCGTTATCCTGTAACGCAGATACTCCCCTTCCGCTTCTCTGGCATGGCTGATCAGTTCCAGCCCGGATGTGTCAAAGGGCTTCACACAGGCCGTTGTATCTCCCAGATATTGATCACTGAGCAGTATGACAGGAATCTGGTATTTTTCCGCCAGGTTCAGCGCCCGGAAGGTCTGATAAAAAGCATCCTCATGATTTCTCAAGGCTATGACCAGCCTGGGAAATTCCCCCTGTGATGCAGAAATAACGAACTTTAAATCGCTTTGCTCTGTTCTTGTGGGGAGACCGGTCGCCGGGCCGGGCCTCTGCACATCCACGGCCACCAGTGGAATCTCCGCAATGCCGGAAAATCCCAGTGCTTCCACCTTTAAGCAGAAGCCGCCTCCGCTGGTCCCGGTCATGGCCCTTGCTCCCGCATAAGAAGCACCCAATGCCATATTGACCGCGGCGATCTCATCTTCCGCCTGCTCCACCACGATCCCCGCATCATGTCCCACAGAAGCCAGATATTCCAAAACAGCCGTGGAAGGAGACATGGGGTAAGCGGAATAAAACTTTAGCCCTCCGGCCACCGCACCAAGTCCCAGGGCCTTACTGCCTGAAATGAGCATGTAATCCTTATATCCGCCATCCAGATGCTTAAATTTCGCTTCAACGGCTGTGTATCCTGCTTCAGCCGCCTTTACATTGACCTCAAGGATCTCTTTCTTCATGACACCGGCCATGACTTCTCCCGCATATGTAAATGGCTCGCCAAAGAGCTTCAATACCGCGCCCACCGCCACGCTTCCAGAAGCCTTCACATTCCCCAGTTCTTTCGCTATTTTATTCATGGGAAGCTTAATGACTCTGGAATCCTCATCCGGATAAGCAAAGCTGCTGTCACATAATATAAATCCTTTGGCCGTCAGTTTATGCTTATGCAAATCAATGGTTTCCTCATTTAAGGCAACGATCCCATCCAAAACATCGCTGTGTGAAGTTATTTCCTCCGTCCCGAAGCGAAGCAGGGAAAAATTGTGCCCGCCGCGCACGCGGGACATGAAATCTCTGGTGGTATAGATATAATAGCCGGAACGCTTCAACAGCTTTTCCAGAATTGCGACCGTGGTATCAATGCCCTGCCCGGCAGCACCACCAATCAGAATATTATACATAGACTTTCCTCCTTTTGAATTTTGACTAATTATATCTTATTTTTGCAATATTATCAATATTCCTCTTGAGATGCTTGAAATATTTGTATTGAGTTTGTTAATTTTTTATTTATTTCGACAAAATATTTAAAAATTAATAATTTAACAGACCAATTACCGAACCAGCTCGTAGTATTTTCCTTTTTTCCGCAGAATCATGGTGCTTCTTTCATCTGGTTCCTACAGAGCCATATGACAAGAGTCTGCCCCACTGTGAAAGGGCAGACTCTGTATGATTTTGCAGACCTTCTTCATCGAACAAGATTGATAATTGCAATTAGTCCGCAACTTCGGCTGTTCCTTCGGACTTATCAACCGTGAAATCCATTGGCTTATAACCATTGGCATGAAGTTGGAGCTTAAATGTCAAGCCATTTGATGAAGTACCATAAAGCCCGTTCGGGTTGCCAAGGTAATGTCCTGACTCGGAAATCTTGTTATCGAAATGAATGGTTTTCTTTTCTCCGGCATCAATAGCTAAGTTATCTAATTTTACATAATAACCTTCGACTTTGTTAGTTTCTTTTTTATCGATAATCGTAAAATAGATCTCAAACTTGTCAATCGGTTTGGAGCCGGTATTCTGTAGAGTAATTTCAAGATGATCCGATACGTCTTTTTTATCAGGGCCGACATTATCCTCTACCCGTATATCTTTAATTTCAATTGGCAAAGTGGTTGTGTTGGTTTCCCTTATTGGATTTTCGGCAAAGAGAGGATTCGAGTCGTCCTTGTCACTAACTCCATTTCCGTTGGTGTCCGAAGCATAGGGGTTTGTACCAAGCACTTTCTCTGCAGCATCCGGAAGTCCGTCGCCGTCAGTATCAATCTGGTCTCCCGTTGAGGATGGAGCCGTATTTTGTATGCTTTTGGGCGGTGTCGTGTTTTGTGCGTTTGGTGAATTTTTGCTGCATCCGGCCAGAGCCAATATGGTGCAAAGCATGCACAAGGGTAATAAATAGAATTTCTTTTTCATGGGGAATCCTCCTGTTTATTCTTCAAATATATCTTCACGCCTAAGAAGTATCATAGCCGCGCAAAGCCACAATATAATACATGGAGCCAAAAGCGCGGCAACATCAAACCATTTGATAGCCACAACTCCCAACGCTGTATTCTTGTCAAATCCCGTCTTTACATTTAAAAGTGCAAAACCGGCGCGTTCGTAATGCTTTGTAGGCGAACATTCCTCAATCCCATCCCGGAGCGTTTCATAAAACTTAAAGCGATCCAGTACCTTTTGAGAATCTGCCTTATTCATGCCCATAGAGGCGAAAAAGCCTCCGGGAAGTTGATTATCCATATCCATCGTATCGCCAATCTGCGGAAAGATGAAAGAAATAATCAGCCAAATCAGCACGGTAATCAATAGCGCCTTATTTCCGTCCCGGACGAGTATCGCCATAAAGAGGCCGAGCAAGAGGAAAAATGCCATGTATAGAAAAGAGATTACGAAAAACAAGCCTTGCCTTGCTATATCATCGACTGTAATAGGGGCATGACTGATTACAATGACAGCCAACAGTGTAATCACAAATGAAAATAAGGATATAAGCATCAACAGAACAAGATTTCCAATCACCTTACCATTCAAAAATCCGTCCCTATATATCTGACGGGAAAGGATGAGGCGCATGGTTCCCCCTCGCCGCTCCTTGACGATTGAGGCATTCCCCAGCACAATTGCCATCAACGCACCCAAAAGCCCGATATAATTCGCAAAATTCTTTGAAGCTGAAAGTGGGTTAAAAGATGGCGGTGGCGGTAATTCTGTTTTTCCTAAACTTTTCAAAATACTAACCGACTGGTTGTAACTTTCTACGTTGATTTTTATCTGAAATGAGCCTAACACCACTGACACAATAATCAGAAGGAGCAGCATGGACAATAAGGTGATAAATAATTTGTTGCGAAATGCGTCTATCATTTCTTTTTTTGCCAGTATCAACATAAACCTACCTCCTTCCTTGCTTTTTGAAATATACAAGTGCAATCATTGCTGCAACCACAACACCGGTTGTAATAAACCACAAATAACGTATATCAGTGGAAACCGCAGCAGATATTACAAGCGCATTGCTCTCTAAGGTTCCATTCTGGCAAATCAGCTTTATTTCATGAGTTCCGGCGTTTTGTGATGGAGGTACTGCCAATGTTAAAACAAACGATCCTGATTCGCCTGATTGCAGATCCAGATTTTCCGGTTTCACACTCTCTACGACCCATTTATATGGAAGATCAACTTTAGGACGAATACCGGAAAGTAAGGATACCCCTGTGTTTTTCACCTTGACCGTGAGGGAAACAGATTTCCCATTCGTCACCCGTAGCGTATTTGCTTCACAGGATAGGGTAAGCGGGGTTTCAGGCTCAGCAGCAAAAGCACTATCGGCAGAGCATAGAAGTAAAGTAATGATAATCCCACATATCATACGAAGTCTATTCCTCATAGCACCCCCTCCTTCTTCACCGTCAGAGCTGACAGGCAAAAGGGAATCACTCCCATGTTCAGGATATACAGAAATCTTCCGATCTGTTTTGCAAAAGCAGTCCCCGCACTCATTAACGCACTTTCGGAATGAACTTGCAGTAAATCGTCTCCGATATATTTAAATTCGACAGCGGGTGAAAACCAATCAATGAGTTTTGAAATAGCTGTATCACTGGGTATTTGCTTGATGGTTCCGGCTATATTATTGACTGCAAATTCATAGTTGCGCTGCGTCTCCGCAAGTTGCGGAATAACGAAGCTAATACAGATCCAAGCCACCATCATCACAAGGAAACTGAATGTCCGACTCCGAGAATTGATGGAGGCCAAAAAGGAAAACATATAAAAACCAATCATGTATAGAAATGCGGTTATCATAAACAAAACAAGTCGTAGAATTTCATTAGCGTTAAGGAACAGCCCAGTACATACCGCGAACAAAAGCAGATTAAATATAAAAGCAGCCAAAAGTAAGGCTCCAATCATAAATCCCGCACCAATAAGCTTGCCCGCAATAAATTCAAATCTGGAGATGGGTCGTGTGAAGATTACATGCAACGTTCCACCCTCCCGTTCGCCGGAAAAAGAATCAAAGCCTAAAAAAATCGCAAGCACCGCCCCGATCATAACGATATACTCTGTCATGTTGTGCAGGATTTCCAACGGGAAAATCAACGGTGCTTCCGGGACTTCCGTTCCTTGTGCGTGTGCTGCCCCAACAATGTCACCATATGCCCTGAGCTCCGCATTTTTGGTTGTAGAGCCTACATATGCCGAGACAATGGACATGGCAAGAAAAAGAATGACCATCAAGAGAAGGACTCTATCCTTGAAAACTGCGGTAAATTCCTTTTTGGCTATAATAAGTGCCTTGCTCAATGTACACCACCTCCCGACTCAATGCGGAAGTAAATCTCCTCCAGTGATTTGCAGTCACTGAATTTTTGCTCCAAATTTTGCAATGTATCAGAAATCAACAGCTTACCGTGGCTGATGATTCCTATATCGGTACATACTTTTGTCACTTCTGATAATAGGTGCGTATTCATGAAAATAGTAGCACCCCACTCGGCATTGACTTTCAACAGAATATTACGAATATCAAGTGTTCCCTGCGGATCAAGCCCGGAGGTCGGTTCATCTAAAAACAGGAGCTTGGGCTTATGAAGGATGGCCTGTGCGATGCCAACCCGCTGCCGCATTCCTTTTGATAGGGTTTTTACTTTTTGATCCGCCCATTCGGTAAAGTTCAAAAGTTCCAAAACCTCATTAATATTTTTGTCAACATTGGATACGCCGGACAATTCGCCAAAAAAGCGTAAGTTTTGCCGTGCAGTCAGCTCTCCGTACAGCCTGACGTTTTCCGGCAGATACCCGATCAGGTTCCGCACTTTGAGATTGTCTTTCTGAATATCCAGCCCATCAATGGTCGCACGTCCTGATGTGGGCAGCAGCAGAGTTGTAAGCATTGAGAGAGTCGTTGTTTTGCCCGCTCCGTTATGCCCTAAAAAACCAAAAATCACACCCTGTTTTACTGTGAAGCTGACTTTGTCAACCGCAGTAAATGTCTTATACTGTTTTGTTAAATTTTCTACGTTTAGCATAGCATACCTCCTAATAACAGTAGATGGGAAAGCTGTGTAACTCTCCCACCTGCTGTTATTACTGATTTGTTGTTTTCCTCATTGCAGTTACAACTTTATTCTATCTATCCAAAATTAAAATCTCATGAGAATACACATTAGATTTCCACGAAATTAAATTTCACACAAATCATGAAATAATAACCATCACTTTAATTGTGTGAGAGATTCGTCGAGCGCCGATTTACACGCCCCTGCATCCGGATTAGATGCTCGTAATTCACTAAGGACAGCATCAATTCCGGTATCCGCCTCTTTCCATCTTCCCTGATCCGCTGCTTTCATTGAGGCAGCCGCATTATCCCATGCAATTTCCAAATCCTTGACACGCGACTTGCCTCCGACTAAATCGCCTTTCTCCACCAGCATCAGAACATCCTCCTCAATTGTTCGGAAGCTGGACAAATCTGCCCATGGATCAGATTGACTGTTTACGAGGCTTGTGTGACGGATAGAATAGCCAGTTCCCGATAGTATGATGATGAATCCTACGATAACAACTGTTTGCAGCATTGCGCGGTGCCGCTTGGGTTCTGTTTGCGGCTGTGCCCCTTCTTGTGACAAATCTTTCTTCGTAATGGTTAGGAAAACGACCGTTGCAAGGATAGCGGCAAGGAAAATAACACTTGTAAACGTGGCACCCAGACCGAGCCCTCCATTTGCCTTGGATTGTGATAAGAAATCACCCAACGAAGCACCCAAGGGCCTTGTCATGATATAAATCATCCAGAAGCTCAACACGGGGTCAAGCCCTGCCCGCCAGGCAATCGCCACACAGATGATACACACACAGATGATAAGACCCGTTGTCAAATACCCAAGTCCAAGCCCTTCCGCCATCAAGTCCCCACTAGCCGTACCTAGCGCGAATGTAAACAAAATGGCCAGCCAATAGAATGCTTCCCTACGCATGGTATAAATCGAGTGGATGGACAAATCTTTCTCACTGTAATACCATGCGGCGAAAGTCAGCGCCAGACAAACGCTGAATAAAATGGTGGAAAACTCAAGCGGGACACCCATACCATCAGTCAGGTTATCCGTTACAAGAGTTCCAAATACACTGATGAGAACTACAGTAGGCCAGTAAATACTCGGCGTATATTTTGTTGTCCGAAATTGCAGGAACAGTACAATTAAAAACAGAGTTCCCATGAAAATGGACGTGCCAACAAGCCCCAGCCCGAGATTAACATTCAGAAAGTCAGATGCGGTTTCTCCAACTGTTGTACACAAGACCTTGATAATCCAGAAAAAAATGGTTACCGCAGGCACCTTGCTTATCATTGATTTAGTTTTCTCGTTCATTATATTACCTCCAGTTCACGTGTAAATCATTAGATTTCCTCACTAGGCTACTCTATAAAAATGAAAATCTGATGAGAAATGAATTTTTCTCATCAGATTTTCATTTTTTTGCTATAATATATATATGTAGAATGGAGGTTGGTAACAATGCGTCTTTTATTGATTGAGGACGATGCTTCTTTGCAGGACATTATTGCAAAAAGGCTTAAAGCGGAGGGCTATTCGGTGGATTCCTGCACCGATGGCGAAAGTGGCTATGATTACGCCTCCGGGCTTGAATATGACTGTGTGATTCTTGATATTATGCTACCCAAATTAAGCGGGCATGAAGTATTAAAAAGATTACGTTCAGAAGGAAACAAATCGAATATTCTTTTGCTTACCGCGAAGGACAGCATTGAAGACCGCGTTGCGGGATTGAATGCCGGGGCTGACGATTATTTGGTCAAGCCTTTTGCGTTTGAGGAACTGCTCGCCCGTATACGCACCATCATGCGCCGCACGGGAGAGAGCCGGGACAATTTGCTGGTTCTGGAGGATTTGTTGATGGATGTGAGCGAACACACCGTTACCCGAGCCGGACAACGAATTGAGCTGACCTACAAGGAATATGCCCTGCTGGAATATCTCATGCGCAATCAGGGGCGGGTACTTACCCGGACACAGCTTTCCGATCATGTGTGGAACAACGAGTTTGAATATGATTCCAACATCGTAGATGTGTATATCCGCTACCTGAGAAATAAAATTGATAAGGCATACGGACGAAAGCTCCTCCAAACAGTGCGAGGAGTTGGATACTCGTTAAGGTGCGAGGAATGAAAAAGCTGAAAATTCGCACAAAAATGATGTTGTGGTACACCCTGCTCACCGGTATTCTATTAGCCGTTTTTCTACCGGTATTATATCACACCATAGCTGCGACCTTGCTCGACAGTGAAAAGAATAACATTGGAGCTACCATGTCAATCGCTGAGTCCTCCATCGAATTTGATAACGGACACTTGTCCATAGGGGATGAATTAAAAGCACCTGCAAATACATTCATTATTATTTGGGACAAAAGCGGTCAAGTAATTTATGCAAATACACAGAAAAACCTATTTTATACAATTCAATTTACGGAGGGAAACCCTTACCGGATTTATTACAACAATGAAGATTGGTTGGTGCTTGACAAGACGGTTCAGGAGAATAATCACGTTGTAAAAATCAGAATTTGCAGCTCTATTGACAAGATGGAAGCTGTCCTGAACCGAACGCTGTTTCTTATGTTAGTTGTAATCCCACTTTTTTTATTAATTACGATAATCGGTGGGCTGTTCATCGCAAAACGGGCATTGCGCCCTATCAGCAAAATCACCGATTTGGCGAGTGAAATCGGACATGGAGATTTGTCGAAACGAATCACTGGAATAGAAAGCATGGATGAAGTGGGCGAACTGGCCAACACTTTCAATGAAATGCTGGCTTCGCTGGAAAATTCCTTTGAAAAGGAAAAACGCTTTTCGTCCGACTCATCCCATGAACTGCGGACGCCGGTAGCGATTATCATGGCAAATGCGGAAGCGATATTGGCCGCAACACCGGGTGCTGACCCCACCACTGCAGCCAATACCATATTGGCGGAAAGCCATCGAATGAACACGGTGATTTCTCAGCTTCTAATGCTTACCAGAGGGATTGAGGGAAAATACCAGATACAACTCGAAGAAGTATCTCTGCCAGTTTTGACAGATGCCGTACTGGAACAGCTTCAGGAGGAAGCCGCAAGCAAGGTAATCACGCTTGTCAACGAGACGGCGGATGTTACGGTACAAGCCGATCAAAGTCTCCTGACCCAAATGATGCTGAATCTGGTGGGTAACGCAATCAAATACGGCAAACCTGACGGTCATGTTTGGGTAAAAGCAGAGCGAGAGGGTGACGGCTGTCTCATTACTGTTTCAGATGATGGTATCGGCATTATGCCGGAGGAATTGCCTTTGATCTTTGATCGGTTCTACCGTGCCGACAAGTCCCGTGATCGCAGCGGCAGCGGGCTTGGGCTGTCGATTGTCAAATGGATTGTAGATATGCATGGTGGGAAGATTGAACTGGAAAGCACACCAGACCAAGGCTCGATATTTCTGATACGGATGTAAAGATGAAATATTCACTATGTTGTGTAGTAACAATATAGTGCTACAAAACACTTTTCCGTACTTTTCCATGTATCACTGAACCGCCGATATATATTATTAAAGTTCTCTTCATTTTGGCCGCAGCCTATCCATAATATCGGTAGTAAATATCTACTTTAGCGGAATCCGAACTCTGATATAGCGAGACACAAAGAGGACAGCTAATTCTAATATGCGGATACGTGAAAGCTCATTTTTCATTTCCGCAGCCTTTTCGTTACCCCGCTCAAGCTCTGTCTTAAGTACAGTAAGCCGTAAGCCTTACATTATCCACAGGAAGATTGTAGTGAAATATCCGATAAAAGATGCAAAAGCCTGCCCTCTTGCAAGAGGGCAGGCTTTACACGGTTTAGCAGCCAAACTATCATAGTGTCATTAGACACCTTCAGTTTTTTCATATGAGTAGAATAACTGATATCAAAGCAGAACGCAATAGTCTCTTAATAAACAGAAAAAAGCGAAAAAGAAGAGGTATCATTTTAAAGCAGCCCCTTCTTTTCCGGTCTTTTGGCCGTTCTATATTATGGTTTTTTTATCATTACGGCAATAACAATTCCAACTATAACCGCACCGAGCATGGAGATCAGTGTGCTGAAATAAGAACCGCTTGTATCGTAGAGAAGTCCAGCAATGGTGCTTCCAAAGGAAGAAAATATCAGATTTAAATTCAGCAGGGAAAAGTTCACTGAATAGTTCTTCTTCCCATAGAATGTGCCTACAAATGCTGAATTCGTAGTAGGCACGCCGCCATAGGCAAGGCCCATGATCATAAAGCCTGCAACCAGCGCAAGCAGGATGCCTGTCATCAGGGACAAAATCAGCAGACCAAGACCAGCGCAAAACAGAATTTCATTAAACACCATGGTTTTTACCCGGCCGATCTTATCAAACAAACCGCCGAACAGAACCCGGCCGATTCCGTTAAATACGGAAATAAGACCGACTACAGTAGAAACCGTTCCGGAAGAAATCTCCGGGCTCACCTCCAGCACCATGCCTCCCGCCTGTGAAATTACCGCAAGCCCGGCGGCGCATAAGAGAACCGCCCAGATGAAGTAGAGCCAGAATGAGCTTCTTTTAAGCATTACAGCCGGTTCCATCTCAATGACTTCCAGCCCGGATGATTTCATCTCAGATGCTTCCACAACGGCTACTTCCTCCCCGTTTTCACGGCCATCCTCCTTTTTAGCCTTCGGTGCCTTAAGTAAGAAGCTACATAAAATCATAACGGCGAAAAGCAGAATCCCAAAGATTTCAAAGGAGGTTCGCCATCCTTCTCCCGGCCCTGTATAAGCCTGATACACTTTTCCGATGATGAAGCTTCCTATTCCAAAGCCCATAAGCAGAATTCCCGAAATCAGGCCCGGCTTATCCGGGAAATATTTTGTAACTGTTCCCATAACCGTATTATAGGCAATGCCTGACCCGGTTCCCGCCAGAATCCCGTAGCCGATGTAAAGGCCGGCAAGAGAACTGGTATTAGCAGCAATGAAAAAACCGGCAAGAAAAAGCAATGCTGATGCAACTAAATTGAATTTTGCATTAATCCGGCCGGAGAGAAAACCGGCCAGCACACCTCCCAGGCAGAAAAATGTCATGCAGATAGTAAAAGTAAAGGATAACTGGGCACTGGTCCACTCCGTAAAATATTCTGCAAGAGGCCTGGAAAGAACGCTCCATGCATAGATAAGCCCCGCAAACAACATGAGTATTACGCCGACTGACGCATAAAACCAACGATTCCGCTTCATTTATATATTACTCCTTATCTTCTGGGTATATAGCCTCTGTACTGGCTGTAGGCGTCACAGGTCGGATAGTCTGTGACAAATGCTCCCCTTATCTCAAAGCCGGACTTCAGATATGGGAATACATCTCCGTCTTTTGCCCATGACGGCGATTTAATCTTATCAGCGGTTTCCACAGCCAGATGATGCCATGCTGTAGGACCTGTAAACCACATTTCCACTACTCTGTACATAGGACAGCCATTGATTTCCTGTCTTACCTTGCTGGTCAGAATACGGGTACAGCAGTTATTTGCTTCAAAATAAGGGAATACTTCTTCAAACAGCCACTTATCTCCTTCTTCTTTGGAAATTCCTTCCGGGTAAGTCAGGGCAAAATTCCAGCGGTAATTAGCGCCCTCTGTCAGAGTACGTCCGGTGCCCTTTACATCTTCTTCCCACCACATGGGACAGAAAGCGAATACGAATGGCATGCAGCCGTTATTTCCGCCGGTGCATCTGGCATCGTCTCCCGACATCAGCACATCTCCTGCCGTCTCCGGCACGGTTCCCTGCCACTTTAAGGCTTCAATCGGCATATATTCCTGGAATGCCTTTACCTTAAGTGCCGGATCCATAATATTTACAAGCCAGCTGTGCTCTGTAATCTGCATGCGGGCCGTTCCAAATCTTTCTCCGCCCTCAGGAACCGGAAGTGCATTGTAAAAAGCATACTTGGTGCAGTAAGGTTCAAATTGGGAAATACTTTCCGGAATGTGATGGAAATATAGCCAGTGTTGAAGTTTATGTCTGTACTCCTCCTTTATTACATCTACATAGATAAAGCTCCGCATAGGATCAAATTCTGTTCCCATTTTTATTTCTCCTTTTTTGGCTGTGATTTCTTTTCAATCAATTTACAGAAAAAATCCACTCCTGCCCCTACATACCAGACTCCCACTGCCATGGCTGCCCCGATCTGAAAAGGCATGGTTTTATCAAAACTTAAAGTTTCTAGTGTCATCAAACTTAAGCCAATGGCCCAGCCGCCGAGCCAGGCAGGCAGGTATATGAATTTTTCTAAAGCAGAGGCGATGAGTACAGCCGCAAAACCTAAAACAGCCAGGGTTAAAAATAATCCCAGGTTTTCTCCCAGAATTAAATTCCCCATGATCAAAAGAGAAAGACACGCCCAAAAATCACCGAACCAAAAACCGACCGTTATTTTTAAGGCGTCTTCTCTCTTATTTCCGTTTGCCGCATAGATACCTGCACAAATTAAAGCCACTGCTCCTGTTTTAATTCCCAGATACGGCGCGGCCACCGCCCATAAGGGCGGAAAGACCGCAATGGCCGCAGCCAGGATACAGATTTGTTTGTTAATATGCATAAATTCTATTTGTTCTCCGTTCCAAAAACTATCCACACGGGAATCTTTCCCAGAAGCACCGAAAGACTGGGGGACCGTTTATCTTACCGTTGTTGGAGTGATAAAGTCTGTGTATTTCTTCTTACGGATCTTGAATTCCTCGGTCTTGCGCAGCTCTGCAAAAGCCCCCTCGTTTTTCCGGATATCTTCGCCGTGGATGAACTTTCCGGACAGAGTTTCATGTGCATGCTCTAACTGCTCCTCCGAGAAAACAAATTTTGTCTTTCCGTCTTCAATCTCCATTTCCCCTACCATTCCGCACAGGCCGCAGATTGCTTTTGTTGAATCCGGCTCTAAGTAGAACAGCTTGTTATGGCAGTGGGGACATACACCCTCTTCGCCCTTATATTCGGCTTTTTCCACGTCCTTTGCAGCTTCCGCCAAGTTGCGGCCAAGCTGGTGAACTTCAGCAAGCTTATCATCCTCCATGAGGATGGACTTTGCCCACGGATACCAGGCATTGTCAATGACTTTCCACATAGGAGTCAAAGCGTGCATGGCATGCTCGCACTGTACTCTGGTTCCCCAGTCGGAACCACCCACGCCGATGTAGGAGATAACCTTGTCCTTTAAAAGACGGTGATCCGGGATCTTTCCGCCGGTTTCCTGAGCGATCTTGGTGCCGATGACGTTATTTCCTCTGTCTGTTCTCGGGCCGAAACGGTCTGTAACAGTGTGAAATAAGCCGGAAGCTCCCTCTTCAAAAATAGGATCGCTGATAATGATTCCATCAGCATCCAGCATCTTGTCAAGAAGCCATTCGAAATCATCATCCTTAATGGTGCACATGTTGCCTTTTCCGCTTAAAAGAGTCTTTGCACAGGCGCAGCAGCCGGTGCAGTGTCTGATGTTTAATGCAGACATCTGGATAAATTCCACATCGGCACCGACTTCCTTTGCTCCCATTAAAGCTTCCATACACATGGAATCATTGGTCCCGTTCTTGGTCCCGAAAGAAATGCCTAAAACCTTCATTTTTGTATTCTCCTTATTATGTGAATATTAATTTTCTTTCATTTTTAAAATGTAAAAGCCATCGTCTAAGGCGTCGATGATGATATAGCCTCTGTCATCCACCACAAGATCCTCCGTCACCGCAAGGCGGGGGCCAGGGAAGTTTGGAAAATAGGACTCTTCCGGCTTCTTGTTTGGATTCGGCGGGATAAAGTAAGCGATTTCCTTGATGTAATAAGGGTCGGATACATCATAGACCCGAAGTCCCGCATGGAAATAGCAGCAGTAAAGCCTGTCGCCTCTCTGCTCCAGCCATGGCTTGTTGCTCATAGGCTCATGGATGTTGTGAGGGCCGAAAGGTCCCGGTACACCAAGACCTGCCACGTTAAAGTTCTGATATGGGAAATCCTCAGGAACTTCCGGATATGGGAACTCTGCAATCAGGGTAGGATGCTTTGGATCACTTACATCGATCATATGCAGATTGTTTAAAGCCTGGGCGCGTTTGATCTTATCCGGTGTAAAGAACTGGAAGCGCTCGCCTTCGTTCTGGCAGACAACTAAATCTCTGCCCGGAAGAGGAAGGGCCGTATGGGTTCTTGCTCCCGACAGTTCGCTGGAAAATGCAGGCATCAGCTTTAATTCGCCTAAGCATTTCGGTCTGGTTACATCATGGACATCCAGGACAACCAGTCCTGCACCGCCCCATCCGCAGTATGCGATTCCGTCACGTACAAATGGCGGTCCGTGAAGCCAGCCCTTATCCATAAAAGCCGGAACGTGAGGTGCACCCGGATCAAATTCGCGGTCCGGATAGCCGTCCGCATACTGGTCAGGTCTCCACCAGCGTCCTACTTCTACGGGATGAGTGGGATCCTCAATATCGACGATACGGTAAATCATACCTTCAAAGCCTACGCAGTCACTGGATAAATGTACATATCTTCCCCCGTTGTACATAAAACGGTGTACGCCCAGCACGTGCTTTAAGCCGCAGTCCCAGCCGCCTAAGTATTCAGGATTTTCAGGATCATTTTTAAGGCTGTAAATGCGGATACCTGCCTCGCATTTCACCTCATCTTTTCCTGGCTGGTCTACCAGTTCTCCCGGGCCGCTTCCGCAGCTCATTGCCACGATCATTAAATCATCGGCAATCTGAAGCTTTGGGCAGGTAGTTGTCGGATATTCCCTGGGATCTAAAAGTTCAAAATGTTTTACGAATTTCGGATTATAGGGATCTGTCACATCACTGATCATGACACCGTTTTGGTTTCCCCCGAAGCAGCATCCGAACAGATAGTACTTTCCTGCTTCAGTCTTATAGAGGGCCATCTGGAACATGCCGCAGTTTCCGTCCAAATTGTTGAAGGAACAGACTTCCAGGTTCTTAAGGAAACCGCTGTTCCCTTTTCCCTTTGCATAGAATGTATCCTGCATAAGTTTTTTCCTTTCTTTGAATAATTGTGTTAATACATGGTTTTATATGATAAAAAGGCGGCCGGAGGAGGTTGGCAAGAATATATCCGGCCACCTTTTATTCATCTTATTTCTTATAAGGGACAGCCATTTCTTCTCCCTTAAGTATCCGGAGAGCTCCGGCGGCTAATGATTCCAGCTCATTTTCTCCCGGCATAACAATTACCGGGGCAATGAATTTCACATACTCTGTAATCCAGCCTGTCAGCATCTGGGAATAGGCAACGCCGCCTGTTAAAATAATGGCGTCAACATCTCCTTTTAGCACCGGAGACATCTCTCCAATTCCCTTGGCAATCTGATAAGCCTCTGCCTCAAAGATGGTTTTTGCCTGCTGGTTTCCGTCTGCAATCATCTTTTCCACTTCTAAACAGCTGGACGTTCCTAAATAAGCCTTAATGCCGCCCATTCCGGTTATCTTTTTCGTCATTTCCCGCTTGCTGTATTTTCCGCTGCAGCACATGTCCACTATGTAGTTTAAGGGAATACTTCCGGATCTCTCAGGGGAAAACGGGCCGCCATCCGATGGAATGGCATCCACAATCCTGCCTTTTTCGTGGGCGCTCACGGAGATGCCGCCGCCCAAATGAGCTACGATAAAGTTCATCTCCTGGTAGGTCTTACCGGCTTTTGCAGCCAACTTCCGGGCCATGGCCTTGGAATTTAAAACATGGCAGAAGCTCTCTCTTACGATCTCAGGCATACCGGTGATTTTGGCAATATCCTTCATCTCATCGGAGCCCACCGCATCGTAAATGTAAGAGGGAATTTCCAAAGGAGCGGCAATGGCATCTGCAATCAAAGCGCCTAAGTTGGAAGCGTGTTCGATGGTGGACGGATCCACAAGCTTTTCTTTCATATCCTGGGTGACCAAATATCCGCCCGCATGGATCTTCACCAGCTGTCCGCCTCTTCCAACCACGGCAGATAAGTCTTTTTCTTCCACGCCATGGTGTTTCATGGAGTTTAGAATCGTTTCCTTACGCATGTCGAATTCATCGGTGACCTTTTCGTACTTTTTTAACTCTTCGTCAGAATGTACGATGCTTTCTGAAAAAAGCTCCTTTTCATCCTCGTAAACGGCAATCTTTGTAGAGGTAGAGCCTGGATTAACAGCTAAAATCTTATAACTCATGAAAGTCTCTCCTTCTCTTTTAATTAGACGCTGCCGCAGAAACGACGATGGAAAGGAATTTTTCCTCTGCGGAAGAACCTCTTGAGGTCAGGACAACGGGACATTTGGCTCCTACCACGAAACCGGCCATCTTGGCCTTACAGGTGCAGGTCAGCATCTTTCCCATGATATTTCCCGCATGGATATTGGGAGCTACCAGGACATCCACATCCCCGGCGATCCGGCTCTCATAGCCCTTTAATTTGGCAATTTCCCCATCCACGGCGCAGTCATAGGAAATTGGACCTTCCACGATACAGTTTTTGATTTCCCCGTCCCGGTTCATGCTTGCCAGCTCTGCGGCCTCTACTGTCTCGGGCATCTTGGAATTGACTTTTTCCACGCAAGCCAGCACGCCTACCTTGGGACAGTCGTAGCCCATGGCAATCAGGGTATCCACCGTATTTTCAATGATGGCCTTTTTCTGCTCCAGAGTCGGATAAGTAACCATGCCGCCGTCTACGGGAACTAAAATCTTGTGGTAGCCAGGAACGTCAAACATGGTAAAATGAGACATAACGCCGCCTTTTCCCAGTCCCTGCTCCTTGTTCACAACCGCTTTTAAAATAACGCCTGTATCTAAATAACCCTTCATGAGGAAATCTGCTTTTCCTTCTCTTACCAGGGAAACGGCAAGCTCTGCCGCCTCTTTATTATCTGCTGCGGGATAGATATCCTCGTCTGGAACCTCTTCCCCCATTTCCTTAATGATCCGGCGGATTTCCGCCTCATCTCCTACCAGAACAGGTCTTGCAACTCCTTCTTTTCTGGCATGGAAGGCAGCCTCTAAGGTATGTCTTTCTCCGGCGGCAGCGATGGCCATCCGCTTTATGGAAGAATACCCCTTTACCTTTTCAATCAGTTCGTCAAAGCTTTTATAAACCATTTGTTCCTCTCTCCTTATCTCTGCGTTCTGCCTATTTCAAGTCCCTTTTCAAAAGCCTGGCGGTTAAGAGGAAGAAGCTTTGGTTTGGAACCAAGCTTGTGCTCAACGGCTGACCAGACAATTTCCGCATCAATGACATCTGTATAGCCCACATAAACACCAAGCATGATGACATTTAAGACCCTGGCGTTGCCAAGCTCTAAGGCAAGCTCCGTAACCGGGGCTTTTACAATTGTCACATCGTCCCGGTCAATATCTCCGTTTACAATAGAACTGTTGATGAAAAGAGTTCCGTTCTTTTTTAACGTTGGCAGGAACTTCTGTAAGGACGGGCCGTTCATGATGATTAAATCATCCATCACATCCCCTAATGGGGCACCGATGGCCTCATCGGAAATCACCACGAAGCAGTTGGCCGTTCCGCCTCTCTGCTCAGCTCCGTAAGAGGGGAAAAACGTAACATTTTTATCCGTCGAATCACAGGTGGCGGAAGCCAGGAACTTCCCCAGTGTCATAACTCCCTGGCCGCCGAAACCGGCCACACATAAATTTGTTTCCATTTTTTTCCTCCTTACCTGTCTCTGATGATGCCTAAGGGGAACTCAGACAGCATCTTTTCTTCTATAAAATCCAGGGACTTGATTGGGTCTAAGCCCCAGTTGGTCGGGCAGCTTGTAACGATTTCCACCATGGAAAAGCCCTTGCCGTCCAGCTGATTCTGGAATGCCTTTTTGATGGCTTTCTTGGTTTTCATCACATTCTGCGGGGTATTGCAGCTGGTCCGTTCTAAGTAAGCCGGGGCTGTAAGCTGGTTTAATATCTCGCACATATGCATGGGATAGCCGTGCTCCTTGGGATCACGTCCCTTGGGGCTGGTGGAGGCCTTCATGCCCAGCAGCGTGGTTGGAGCCATCTGTCCGCCTGTCATGCCGTAAATTCCATTGTTGACAAAAATAACCGCAATGTTCTCTCCCCGGTTTGCTGCAGACATGGATTCTGCCAGGCCGATGGAAGCGAAATCTCCGTCGCCCTGATAAGTGAATACCAGGCTGTCCGGATTTGCCTTTTTCATACCGGTTGCTACGGCACAGGCGCGTCCATGAGGAGCGGTTGTGTTGTCATAAGCCATGTAATCCATCTGAAGACCACAGCAGCCGATTCCAAGTACGCAGGCCGCCTTGTCCGCTAAGTTCATTTCATCTAACACCTCACCGATTAGCTTCATCACGGTTCCGTGCATACAACCCGGGCAAAATCCGGAAACTTTGTCTTCCTGGATTGTCTTCGTTCTTGAATAAATTTTTTCCATCTTTCCTCCTCCTATTTTTTGACAATCTCTTTTACTGCCTCTATAACTGCCTCTCTGCTCATGATGTTTCCGCCTGAGCAAAGACAGGTTTCTATGGGACAGCGTCCCTTAATGCCGGCTTCCACATCAGTCACGAACTGAGCCGGAATGGACATCTCTACATCCAGGACGGCCTTAACTTTATCATAGTTAATGTGATCGAAGGCAGAGTATGGGAAAGGATAAACGGTTATAGGGCGGATCAGTCCGGCTTTTACGCCTTCCTTGCGGAGCATGTCTACCGCTGACTTTGCGATTCTGGCGGAAATTCCGTAAGCGGCGATTACAACCTCTGCATCCTCAAGCTGATACTCTTCTGCCTTTGCTTCCTTTTCCCAGGAAGCATAAAGAGCCTCTGCATCTTCATTGGCCTTCTGCATATCAGTGGTCTTCCAGTGTCCCGGCTGAATCCAGGAACGCTTCTCATGATCGAAAGGATGGCCGATGCAGGCCCAGGACTTCTTTCCTTCCTTCATCGCTTCAACTTCCTCATCTGACTTCATCTCAGGAAGCACTACCGGCTCCATCATGGTGCCGATCACGCCGTCGGCCAGAATAAGCACCGGATTTCTGTCACGGTCCGCATAATCAAAGGCCGCATAAGTCATATCAACAGCTTCCTGTACCGTAAACGGAGCAAATACCAGCATCTTGAAGCCGCCGTTTCCGGATGCCTTGGTGGCCTGGTAATAATCCATCTGGGCGGGCTGAATGGAACCAACGCCGGGGCCCCCTCTGGAAATATTGGCATAGACCATAGGAATCCGTGCTGACGCGCAGTAAGAAATTCCTTCGCTCTTTAAAGCAATTCCCGGGCTGGAGGAAGAGGTCATGGCCCTGACTCCGGCGCTTGCCGCACCATAAACCATATTTATGGAAGCCACCTCAGACTCTCCCTGAACGAAGCTGCCGTGAACCTCCGGCATTCTTCTGGCAAAATATTCCGGTATTTCGTTTTGCGGTGTGATGGGATACCCGGCAAAAAATCGGCATCCTGCTCTAACGGCTGCTTCCGCGATTGCTTCACAGCCTTTCATGAATACTCTGGACATTTTTTCTTCCTCCTCTTACTTATAAATCTCAATGGCGCCCTCCGGGCACATTCGTCCGCATATGCAGCAGCTAATGCAAGCTTCCATATTTGATGGAGTTACATATTCGTAACCCTTGGAATTTACTTTGTCTCCGATTGTCAGCACACCTTTAGGGCAGAACTTGATACAATAGCCGCAGCTTTTGCAGCGTTCTGTCACTACTCTAATTTCTCCCATGTCATTCACTTCCTCCTTTTTATTTTTCCGCATCAGCCCATGGATAGGTAAGATAGAGATGTATGGGCATTACCGGAATGGATAGCCTGTCCTTTACCTCCGGAAAAAGCTCTTCTCTCACACATAAAAAATCCAGTTCTTTATAAGGAGCCACTATTTTTTCCAGTTTTTTATTTCCCGCCAGGACTTCCCCGGCCGTGGTGGCCGGACCCATGTTGGGATTACTGATTAAATGAACTTTGTCAACGCTTATATGGGAAACTCCCAGGACCTCGCCCAGAACCTTGTCAATGTGTTCTAAGTCGTAAGACCATGGGCGGTAAGGGTTGATCACATAGTAGACCATGGTATCCTCCCTGTTTATATACGGGGCGAAACCTCCGATGGATCGTGCACCAATGTAATCGCCTCCCACATCCAGAACCGTATAAGCTTCCTCATCCTTTAAAAAGCGGCTCACGCCTCCCACAAGTGTTGGCGCGTCCATAAACTGCTCCTCATAATGGAATTCCATCCCCAAGTCGAAAAGATCCCCGCAGAGATCTCTGGAACGGAATAAGGGCTTTGTCATATCCATGTCAAAAAAATGAACTTTCTTATCACCAGAGGTTAAAAGCTTCCTTGCCGCATTCACCGCAATCTCACTTTTTCCGCTTCCTGCTTCACCGATAAATAAGAAATTGTTATATTTCCCTTTCATTTCCTGTCCTTTCCGCAAGGGATATCTTGCTTTATTTCTTACCCCACTGGTATATTAATGAGTTTTTTTGTCAACTTCAAGAATATTTTTTAGTGTTTCTTATAAGAAAAAGTTATTTATATGGTAATATTTTTCAAATAATGTTTTAATATTTGTGCACTTTGTACGATTATTAGGATTGGGGACTTTTCAAAACGAATTTTGTGGATTATAATAAGTTTTAGTTATATATTGATTGATTTTAAGGGGAGTGATTTTTATGAATCTCAGACAGTTAGAATATTTCGTTTCCGTAGCCGAAAGCTTAAGTTTTACAAAAACAGCAGAAAAATTTTTCATTTCCCAGACTGCCGTAACACAGCAAATTAAGACATTAGAAGATAATCTTGACGTGAAATTACTGAGGCGGACAAAGAGGCATGTGGAGCTTACTCCGGCGGGTACAGTCTTTTATACAGAAGCAAAGGCAATCTTAACCCGCGCAGAAGACGCCGTTGCGAAAACAAAAAAAGCAGCTACCGGTTTTACAGGCAGCTTAAATATTGGAATCGCGGGAGGATATGACAATCCGCGGTTCCCCGATATACTCCGCTCCTTCCATACCGGTTATCCCAATGTTTCCCTTTCTTTTCGCGAAGCCGACACGGGAACGCTGTACGCCTCACTGCTGAATCGGACTCTTGACATCATTGTCAATGTCTGCTTCTCAAAGAGCGAATTGGAGGAAGAAGGCATCGTCTGCCATACCTTAGGTGTCTATAAACTGATTGTCATGCTTCCTCCCTCCCATCCGCTGGCCTCCAGAAGTGAGCTGGATCTGTCTGATTTGAAAAATAACACGTTTATTTTTACCGCCACAAAAGAAAGAGACAATGATTTCGGACATTACAGAAACACTATGGCTCATTTTATCCGTTCCGGCTTCACTCCTAATACGATATATTCTGACAACTTTGACATTACAGCCCTAATGGTGGCCTCCGGTATGGGAGCTGCCATAGTGCCGTCCTACGCCCTTGCTTCCAGCCGGAATTTAGGAAAGGTTGTCACCATACCACTGAACAAGGATTCTGATTTATGCGAAATCGTGATTGCACGGTATAAAGAAAACCAGAATCCTACGATTGATAAGTTCTTCACTTATATATAAACGAGATGAAATATACTTCGTGGTTTTCGCTTGCTGCCGCAGTGGCTGCCAGATGAACATGCAATCATGTTCGTTCTGCCAGTCACTGGCGTACTTCATCTGGGTGCCTAAGATTACGCCGGATTCCTTATCCGTTATAACCTTAACAAATCCCCGTTCTTCCTTTGTTATAACTGATTTGCAGTTGGCATGGGTCAGGACACATCCGATTTCCGAATCAATATATACGCAGGACAGAACCACCGGCTTCCCGGATTTATATTCTGGCAGTCTTCAGCCCTAGCTTTTCAGCCTAATTGCCGCCTCGTATCCACCTGGCCCTGCCTTTGTCCTTACTGCCATGTGCTCCTTGATAATGCCTTCCTCATATTGGATGGGAAGGAGATATCCGGCGAAAGGGACCATTGCTCTTGTTCACACAAAAAGGCAGACAGAAATATCCGCATAAGATATCCGTCTACAATTTAATCATTTAGCTCATTTGCAGATTCCCAAATATATATTTGTGGGTTTGACACAGCAAGATTACAATGGTAAACTTTTAACATAAATTACCTTAAATATATTAGGGGTGCATAATGAATAATCTTGCAGGGATATTACAGGATTCCGAGTTCGAGATAATTTATGTTTTATGGAAATCCAATCATCCAGTGCCTCTGATTGATATACGGCATGAGTTATTAGCCCGTTGAAGATGGTAGATTCCACTATCAAAACTCTATTACGACAGCTCTGCACAAAATAAATCATAAAATTGGAGTGCCACAGGATTATATAGTACCATCGTAACTGAGGAGAAGTATAATAGTTGTTAACGAAAAATTATGTAAGTAAGATGTTTTGAAGGCAACATCTAAATATATTTAACTGCATAATTTTTCATTATTATCAAGAAAGTAGGGATCGTCAAAATTATTAATATTTGTGCCGCCACTTGGCGGCGGAATGGAGAGTATTATGAAAAAACTAATTTTAATCTTATCTATTCTAGGATTGTTTTCATTAAGCTCCTGCAGTACATCATCGTCAATTGGAGTAACTACCGACGTACAAATTTCGCCTAGCTCGGTCAGTACAACTAAATCAGAGAATGACTCTAGTTCGCCAAATTTCACATCTTCTCCTTTACCTTCAGATAAGCAGGTATTGTCACCTATGCAGACTTTTAAAGCGGTGCTTCTTAATGAAACGACTTTCTTCTGCACGGACAAATCTCCGTACAATAACTCAGACCACCAATGGAACGGTTACTTAAACGAACTAACATATGATACGAATCCAATGATAACGCCACAATTCGCTGTGGTTGATTTGGATGGGGATGGCGTGTCTGAGATCGTGTTGGCGATAGAAAACTATAACGGGTTTGTTATCTTGCGTTATAAAGAGAGTAAGGTATATGGCTTTATTGTTTCATACAGGACAATGTATAATCTCAAAATGGACGGTTCATTTATGGCATCAAACGGCGCAAGTGATTATTCCGTGGGCAAGATGTTGTTCATAGGCGATACTTTCTTTGAGGACGACAAAATAAAATCAGTGGGAGGTGTTCCTACCGATTCGTATTTTATCCATGACATGCCAATTGACAAAGACACTTTTGATAAACGTTTGGTCTCTTTTGATGATTTACCAGGTGTAGAATGGCATGATTATTCCAAAGAAGCGATAAACCAATGGCTCTTAGATAGTTCCGTTTCTTCAGAAGTACCGGCGTTGCCGAAGGTAGCCGCTGCCGATAGGCAAAACTATCTGGATTCCCTTGCTTATTTAATGGATCTTAGGGCTTACTATAACATCAGCCTTAAAAACCAAGAAGAAATCAATTCCAATGCGCGAAATTACTATAAAGGTTGTAATGACGAGATGAATAAGATCTATCAATTGTGTTTAGAAAACTTATCTGGTGACGAACTGGACGCTTTAAGCACCGAACAACAGCGTTGGCAAGAAAATTTTAATCAAAGACTCTCTGGGTTTTTAAATGATCATCATGTTAATAGTATGGAGGATATTGTGGATCAATCTTGGTACTATGAATTGGGAGACATGGTGTTTAAACAAACATTTTACCTGATAAACTTTTATTATGACAATCATTTTTATGATTGAGCAATAAACAGCAGCACAAGTGAACTATAAAAATTATAATTTAGACCAAATTTACAGAGAAGTAACCATTATGTTTGCAGATAGGCTTTAAAACACTATTAGCAAGGGCTTTATGAAGATGTATGCTTCACAAAGCCCTTGCACAATTTTATTTTTTTTATTTATGTTAAAAGCATGTTTTTCGAGAAATGCACTAAAAAATCTTCCTGCTTCCCCTGGCAATTATTATTTTTGCAATTATGATGGAAGTTTCCAATTATAGAAAACTGTCTACACCTCCAAACAATCTACGATACCAAGAAGCCTATTAATGTACTCCACTTAGAAGCATTGGCTTTTCGCTTATTTATTACTGTGCTTGATTGATCTGCTGGCTGTTCATAGCATTTAAGAAAACATTCTGCCAATGCAGTGGTTGAGCTAGTAGATTTAGTGAAATCTGCAAAGCTCATAGAGGGACTATAATTACCGGAAACCCATTGCTCTGATTCATGAGAAACCTCATACAATATCCGTTCCAACTGATTATCAATGTCACCTGAAGTTTTACCGCTGCCTAACCAGTTCGTATACTTAGTTGATGGTGTCCACTGAGTCAAACCATATCCATTAGCAGTATTGACTTTACCATTCTGCCAACGGCCTGGATTAATTGTGCTTTCCATCTCCATATTTCCAAGCATACCGCAAATCGCATTCTTACTCCATTTTTTACCAATAAGGTAATTGTAAATATACCTGGCATTCGTAAGCATTTGATTCTGCTCCAGTGCTGTAGCAGCGGAAATAATAGCAGATTTACCAGGAACGGTTGTTGAAACTTCTGTAGTAGTTGACATAGCCACCCAGCCGTTTCCTTCCGTTGTTGAGTTGTCACTATTAATCTTATAATAGTAAACCCGAACCCATGTATACGTAGTTCCATTTAGTGCTTTTGTTACCGTTTTTTCTCCTGGTATGTCATACATCAAATTCCCCTGATTTACTGTTGTTACCACACTGCCCGCAGCGGAGCTTCTAACATTTGAGCCACCAGAATTAGCATATCTCACTTTTGTTGTTGCCATAATGAAATCCTTCTTTCTTTTTATTTGAAACGATTCTCAAACGTCTCGAGCCATAATTGAATTGCTTCTAATTTGTAAAAAGAAAGATTAATCAAAAATGTAAATCTCAAAATCATTTTTTCCATAATAAATAAGAAAACTTCTGAAGACCTATAAGCTCCTGCAGAAGCTTATAGGTTCAGGTATCTAAAGCAGTAAAGTAGGCGGGTGAACTTTGAGCTATTATATAAGTATGGATACGCCGTATTCGACCCGTTCCAATTTGTCCTCCTTTACAAAGTCCGGCAGATAAATATTCGGTACCCCAGCATTAGCGATGCCTGATTACATACTCATTACCATATTTTCGGGCTGAACCCGGATAGTCATTACAGCCGTTGGCTCCAGTTCCACAAACATTCTTTTCCTGACGCAGTCCAGTGCCAACTGAAGGTATGAACTACCGAGATTGAGAAAGACGGTAAAAAGCAATCTAAGGCGATTGTAAAGGGCGCAAGGCTCAAGCTATACCCGAAAGTCTTTCGGCTTTTTCGCAGAAGCAAGGGCATTGTACCGCCAACCATAACAGATTGTACCAACACTGAAGCCATGCGGAAAATTGGCGGTGCGCCGCTAACCTATGAAAAACTATCAAAATTAAACAAGGGATAGCTTTTCGGCTATCCCTTGTCCTATACTGGGTTTAAAAATGCTTATTCCGTTTGTATTCGGTAACTACCCATATAATTCCAAATACAGAGAATACAGAAATCACTGTCCAAAAACTACATTGAAACGGTATATTTAACTTATTTTCCAGCGTTTCTAGTGTACCAATTGCACCAAGAAGAGAAATGATATAGAGTAAAATATTAAGCAGAACAGCATTTCTATTTTTCTTCGATTCGTTTTCTGCTGTCATATATGAAATCTTAAGTTTGGTGGCTTCTTTACGATGCTGAAACGACTTTGTTTTATAAATATAGCTAAGCAGATTATGGGTTTCTATAGGTATTTTGGGAGCAAAAAACAAGTTTTCTAAATACAAATCATTACGCACAACTTTGTTCATATCTGCAGTTATATCTACATTGATGATTTGAAATAAGTATACATATAATTTAATGGACTCAAGCATAATTCCATTATACAAAGGAATATCAACATCATCGGGATTATAGTTTTTGATAACACTCGCCCCATCTTGTGGATAATATTCATAATTTCCTGTTGTGCTTATATTTTCAAGAGGAGATGGCAGCTCTCTTATACCTATTAAATCACAGAAGTAATTTGTGATATCATCAATTTCATTTGATAATACAAGTGTATTATGTATAAAGGAATACTCTTCAGCCTTAAATTTTTTACCGAGCATCTCAAAGAAAAAGTCACTAATGTTATCGTATATTATTTCTGAAATCTTGCCATTGTATGTCGTTGTGCTTTCATCTCCAAAATACTGATATTCGTTGACAGTCAATAAATTGTAATTACCTATATTACCAAAGACATCACCTTTTTTAAGGGGAATTCCTGTTTCAAAATCAATAACCTTAAACGTAATAATCAATACTCTGTTCATTGAAAAAATAATAGGGTCAATTTGATAAAGATGCTTACCAATATGAACAAGGAAAGGTTCCATGCTAATGAAGTAATCTATTTTGAAATATGAGAAATCGGCTAAAACAGATTGAGCGTGAAGTAATTTGACACAAAATTCTGTACTTCTAATTAGTTCTTCAAATTTTTCAATATCATGTTTTTCCTTAACAGGCTCAAACGAAAAGACAGTGTTTTGTTGAATATAATCATACTCTGTGCTTAATGTTAATGCCCCTTTTGGTGAGATGAGTTTATCGCCAAGCAACATATAAGTTAGGTGGTGTTTATCCAACAATACATCTAGCCCTTGCTTTTTATTGAAATGTAGTAGTTTAGATTTAGAATATCGTGTTGTATCATATGCACTCATAAAAATAATTGTATCGCTCATTTAAACACCTCCTATACAAATAACAGTTTAATATGATGATTATAACAGAAAAACAGTCGAGTGTAAAACTCGACTGTTTGCATAGCCGTCATATAAGAAGTACAAATCTGACCCCCTCGCCAATCGGCAACAGTGAGTTCGGATTACAATGCTTTGGCGGAGATAGTGAAATCCATGGCCTCTTGAATGCCATTCAAGAGCTTTCCCAACTGAGCTATACCCCTCTGCATTAACTAATAAATCTAGTATAATATTAAAGTTTCACTGATAGCAAGGATATCATTTTACAAAATGATAGATTAAATTGTTTGATAAAAGTATAATCGTTCACTAAATAACGGTAGGTACTCCTCACAGTTGAGGATGTACCTACCGTTGTTTGTCTTTCATTTTTATCAAGTGTCCCGTCTCTATAAGTCATAATTTAAGCCACAAGCTTTCATGCCTGCGGCTTATTGTTTTAATGGAGATAGTGGGATTCGAACCCATGACCTCTTGAATGCCATTCAAGCGCTCTCCCGATATGTCGGGTGTGCACCCCCACAAAATGACTTTTATATGTAAGGATATATCTCAGCTGTAGAGAGTTTAATGTGTCTTTAAAATTATCTTACGATGCGGCATGCTCTGTGACACTATCGAGTCCATTAAGGAATTGCTGTATATTCAGGTTTAATTCAATATCCAGCTTATAGTCTTTATAAACATTAACTCGCTTGATGATGTAATTAGTGATCATCTTTTTGATTTCCATGTCGCTGTCATCAAAAATTTCTGACCATGTGCGGATACGTGAAATCTCAGCTTTCATTTCCACGGCCCTTTCGTTACCTCGCTCAAGCTCAGCGGTCAGTGCAGTCAGACGTTCGCTAGTTGTAAGAACTTTTTCACGGCTTTCATTAACTAGCTCCGACAGGACATCCGTGGGCATCTTACTTTTTCCCTGAACCGCTTTGATAACTTCTGCCTTTAATGACTCATACTCAGTATTCGCTTTGGTATTCTCAGCCTTGACTCTTTTAATTTCTCCACGAAGCTCTTCCATGTGACGATTTTGTGCACTGCCAACTATTAGGTTATCTGAAGCAGCTGACATGCGGTCAAAAATCTGATGCAATACTTGTGTTACTGTGTCATCAAGTAAGTGCATGGTGTATCCGGTTTGCCCGTTGCAATCACTGCGGCGCCTTGTTTTGTCGTAGCAAATGTACCGTATCCGTTTTACACCTTTCTTTTCTCCGCTTGCAAGTTTTACTACTTTACCATTGGTTGTTAAGACCAATCGGCCACCGCAATGACCACAAAATACGTTGCCGGAAAGAAGAGATTGTCCTGAAGTATTTAACGGGACAGTTCTCTCATTCCTTTTCTCATTTACACGTTCCAGCATCAGCTTCTGTGCAAGATCAAAAGTGTATGGATCAACAATCTGTAATTCTTTAAATGGTTTTGAATAAGTGGTTCCACTTCGTAGTATACCTTTGTACGTCACATTTTTAAGAATTGCACCGACTGATGCTTCATGCCAGTTAGCTCCATTTCGAGTTTTAATGCCTTTGTCATTTAGAAATGTAGAGATACGCCAGCGGCCGTACCCGGATGAAACACATAAATTATACATCATGCGAACCACTTCAGCTTCTTCTTCATCGATAACCAATCTATTGACCTCATGCTTGCGTTTGTTTATAATGCCACTTTTTTCAAGGCGATAACCATATGGAGCTACGCCGCCACGGAAGCGCCCATCCTGAACCATTTGCCCCAGGGCAGTCTTGGTTCTTATGGAAGTTTTCTGGCTTTCGCCGTCAGCCTGCCAGAAACGGATGTAATTTGTTAGACGGTCGGTATGGGATTCGAAACGCTGTTCGCCTTCATTTACACTCCATACTCTGATTCCCTTCTTTACAAACCATTCCACCACAAACGGGGTTTCTTCAGCCTTTCTTCCGATTCGGTCAAACATGAATACCAGCAAGATGTCGAATTTGCCTTTTTCGGCATGTTCTCTGATCAGCTGAATTTTATCCCTATCAGCTGCGCTAACTTTATAACCGGAAACACCGGTTTCTTGTTCCTCATGTATGATGGTCCAACCCATAGGCTCTGCAAATTCGTGGCAGGCTTTCCTCTGCATTGGGATATCCGCCTGATTCTGATCATCATGGTCTACCTGCTTGGTAGTAGAAACTCTGTATAAACAATAAACTCTTTCAGCCATTTTGTATCCGTCCTCTCATATAAAATATTGTGTGAGAGACAGAACACTTGATATATTTAATTGTCAAGGAACCTGATGGCTTTCGCCAACCATATTATCTCACACAATTCATTGGAAAGCCATATAAATAGCGGTTTTCAAGCAATTTAATGTAACAAGAATTTTTTATGGGATAAACAAAAATTCACGAAATTTTGTCAATACTGTAGTTAGTAATCGAATTCAATTAATTGCAAATTATTAACTCATATATGTAAAGTGTTATATCTATACTTATAAAAAGAACCTCTACATCTTAGCAAAACAAATTAATATTAATATCCATCGTTCCTTATCCTAGTTAGCGTATTTCAAAGTGACTATATTCTTACCTATTGTATGCTCAGCTTTCAGAATCAAGGCGTTGTTTAGACTCTACAACAGGCTGTGTTAATTTATATTGGAATTGGACAAAGTAAAGAAACGCTTCAGCACATTCCTGAAATAATTGATTGAATTTTTCAGGAAGGGGGTGTCCCAAGTCAAGGTCCAAAATATTTGGTTCCTTTGCAGATGATATGAGAAAAAATGATTTTTCAGAATGGTGAATATAACCAGATGTTGATTTATATACCGTTCCAAAACGTTTATCAATTTTTTCAAGCTGTTGTCGGAGATATTGATCCGTCAAACGACTACCGTCTTTCGCCTTTAGTCTGTTAAGTTGAATATTACTATCCAGAACACTTTCAATGACCTCATTTACATTTTCAGCTATATATAATGCATATGTTCTCATGCAGTTATCAATCTGGACGCGCAAAAATATTCCAGCACAAGTCAAATTTCGCTGCTCCAACATAGCTGTAAAACCGTCTATTAGCCTCAGGCATTTATCTATAATACTTAAAATATATAAATCTTCCTTGCATAGAGTTTGGCCAATTACAGACATAGCAAGATGTACTCCGTCTCGTCGTTTGCTCTCAAGACGACTCTTTACTTGTTCAAACCATTCTTCGTAATCCATTATCAATCACCCCGTTCACTGTTTTAAAATTATAACTTTGATACACATAATCATGTTTTTCTCGACCTAAATAGTTACACTGGTTGCACCTTCAATAACGATCAATAATTCGAGTCTTACGGATTGACAGACACATATCAAGAGTTTCCTGCTATTATTATATTTATAAATAATTGGAACTAGATCAGTCAGTTGGTTATAAACATAATGCGCAACTGACATATCTCAAAATTTTGAATATTTTGAAAGTGTGGCGATGTCGTGAAGTAAGCTCTCAAACGATTCTTTGTCCCAAAATCTAGGATGCATATAACCATGAACAACATTATTACGATTATCTCCCTTATCTATAGGGTTCGAAGACGAAAAATAAGCCTTTGTCTTTTCAAGAAGTGCAACGTAACCTGGATTGCTACTATTTTCAGAAATAGCAAGATTTATTAGACCGATACCTACTTTGCGCTTTTTGGGTTTCCCTGAATTATCAAGTATCTCAATTCCATATTCTGATGTTGTAGATCTTATCAATTCTTCTAAGTAAGAATATGCGAATGGGGTTAAAACAGAAAAGGAATTTGGAACTGTTTGATACACTTCCTGAACCACCCCCCAATCAGGTAACCAATTCCAGAAGTGCGCGTAGTCCATTATTTCTTTAAAGTCATCATCAATATTCATATTATCCTCCTGGTCTATGTTATACATTATCTATGACGTATACTTGTCCCACTAAATATAATGTGAAACTTATTCTATAAATCATTCTACATAGGCGTACGTGTTCTTCATAAGTAAAATCTCCAATCTAATTAAGCGTTGTTGTTCATGATATTTGTACTATTATCTCTTGGCTATTATTACTTATTGATACATATAACCCCTTATTGATGCATCTACACTACGATTTGACAATTCAACCCAATAAAAAAACACTTTCTTTGTGATACGGTTCAACGTACTTCATTTCCGGCGTATGCTACCAGATCTACGCTATCAAGGTAATCATTCACGCTCAAATATTTTCTCATAACCATGATACTGTATGTAGAACTTCTTACGACGCTCAACTAATTCAACAATATGAGGATTCATCTTCTCAATCAAATATCTTACAATTAACTCAAGAACAATGTTAACATCATTTATATGACAATAATTATTATTGTAATCATATCTTGCATTATGTTCCCCAGCTCCTCCATGAGCTGAAGCATTTCTACCTGTTTTATATATTATTTCTCCAACAGATTTATTATGTAAAAAGGTATGATGGCTCCATACTTCCACAATTTTATCAGCTTCTGATTTTAAAGCTAACACAAAATTCCTATAGGCAGCCTTTCTTTTTTTGATTACAGTTCTATTATCTTCTGAAACATAACTTCCGAAATCAGTATAATAAAGTGGCATAAAGTTATGGCTCATTGCTAGGCTAAACAAATGGTTCAACACAGCTTCTGGATTAGCAACAACTGGATTATATGTCTGATTGTAATAGAAATTGTTTCCATACTCAAATGCTCTATATAAAAAAACACATCTAGGTAATGATTCAAACTGTTTTAGTGAAGCATGATATAACTCGAAAATCATCTCATGTTGAACAGGTTTAATCTCAATGAAATTAAAACCCTTTTTTGTCTTCAATATTGGTGACTCAAGGTGAAATGGTTCCTCTATTCTCGAGTCGAAATAGTCTTTCTTTCTAAGCCTAATCATATCCATTAAATCAAATTGCTTATACAATTCATCAAGCTTACGATTAAAGTTTGAATTTGCAGAGAAATAGAAATAAGGCTCTGCATTTAAATAAGCAAGAATATTCAGAATTGCTCTTTTTGTTTCATCCAGTGTATTTTCATTGTAGAAGATACCAAAATGATGATGTTCTTTATTACAGATAAAGACATCTTTATAAAAAATAATATCACGATCATATTTAGTTGGATTATAAGGTGCAATAAACATACTTTCTGTATTGATATATTCATGAGGGAAATTATTAAGCTTATAAATTTCATTGTTTATTTCATATATTCTTGTTCTAAGTTTTGCTTCAATGAAAGAATTCACGTTACTTATTACAGGCAAATCGTTATTATAACAGTAGCTGACTTGAATCATAGATCTAACATAATCGATATTCTCATTTAGTTCTTCATTATATCTGATATTCAGACTTCCCTCTTTTAAATTTTTCAACAGCCTTAAAAATTTTCGCCTTTTAGCAAAATATACTCTCTTGTATTTGCAAATAAATGAAGCTTTTTCTTGATATGTTGTGGCTGAATATCGTATTTGATTCAGCCTTACAATCAGGTGATTATATTCTTCTATATCATAAAGAACTATATAAGTTGCTGAGTGCATGAAGTCAGGCTTTTCAAAATTTAATAAATGCTCATCGATATTTTCATCTATTTTTTTAAGTTCTTTATCTAGATTAAACTCATTATTCATTACTACCTCCTATTACTAATACTCGTAAATATAAATGCAAGAAATAATCTGTTCTCTTTTGAAGTATTGCAAATATCTTATTTGATATAGAATCCCCTGGTACAATTCACTTTATCATATTATCTTGCTTAAACATCTTCCCCTTTTGTCATTTCATTCAACTCTAACATATTAGAAGTTCGGTTTGACTTGTGACTTCAATTTTGCTCATAATGCACTATATAATGATTTTTCAGAAGCTTATTTATGGGGAAGATATATCTGCACTTATCATAGACGTCACATTTCAGTGTTATGTCTTACCCAATTCTTTCCCCAGATTTTCAAGTGCTATCTGGAAATAGTTAAGCTCTCTGGCAATACCATGTAGAGCGTATAATCCCATATTTCTAAAAATTTTTGAAATGCTGCAACTATGCATCACATCCTCTTTTTTTCCTGTTATCATCTTTTGCAGTAGTTCAAGGCATCTATCCCTATCTGATGACCATAAGTGAAACATTATCTCAAGTTCCAATATGGTCATGATATAACAACTATCGTCAGTTCCGAATACTTCTGGTATAGCTTCTTCAATTAAACCAGTATTTTCAATCGTTTCATACAAAAGGATTATTTTTATAATTGGTCTTGTCTCTTTGATAATTAGCTATGCTAAGGAATGTTGCTATCTGTTTGAGACGTATGCAAAAAAACTACATGATATTCAATAGTAAGCATATAAAGTGCTTATATTCAGTTTATTACTCTGCAAAAAATTATTTTTCTAAATCTATTAAAAGTTGATCCAACTTATTGCTTAAATAGTCGGATGGAATATCATTATTTTCTCTAAGCATTAACATCTGAATTAATTCTTCATTGGATAAACTAATTATCAATTTTCCTTCCTCTCTAAGAATCCCCCTTATAGCTCTATCGGCATTTTTATCTGTTCCTTTTGTAGATATTACAATAGCTACTCTCCTTAGTGCTTTTGAATATAGATATTTCTCTGTGGTAAATATCTCTTTTTGTGTAATTTCGTTCGTATAGTTCTTAAATTCGAAAATTATATATTTACTTTGAAAATACTTCTCAACCATGTTCCAAAATTCTTTTTCGTTATTGTCCTTAACCTTGCATATTAAATCAAATCTAAATAAATCACTATTTGATTTTTGTTGAGTTTTCCATAGGCTCAAATCTTCTGAGAAAAGAATTTGCAAAACTTCTGTGCACAATTTTTCATATCCAGCACTATCTCCATCTTCAGGCTTCCAAACTTTTAATTTATTTGTCAACTGCTTAACTAAAGTTGCTGACTTATTTTGTATTGGCACAGTGTAAGCAAGTATTTTATCTGGTTTGATAGCTTCTAAATCATCTATTGAAAAGCTTAATATAGCTACTAATCTACTTCTGAGGACTTCATCATCTTTAACCAAGTAAAGCAAATTTTGTATATCACATACAACAAAATCCTTAATGTTTTCTAATTCGTCTCGTAAGTACTTTGACACCACACCACCAGCAACTAGAACAGGAATTCTCCCAGTCCTTACTGCCGCCGTTTCCAATCTTTGAGAAGCTTTCAATAATATCTGTCTTGAGATATTAATATTTCTACTTATCTTTACTTCTATAGCTAATTTGTTATTTACCCCATCTGCTGCAATATCATAATCTTGCTCGCAATTCAAATCTGCTATAGTAATCGAAAATCCATGTTTCTCAAATATTTGAGAAACAATTTTTTCGAATTCAAACCCCAAACGTACATATACCGAGTCATTCATTTCTTTCTCCCATACCAAATTAAATTAGTGCCTCACCATTTCTCCAATCCTTCCGCACATAAGACAAAAACTCATTCTTTACCTCCAAGTCTTTACCATCAACATGATCTACAATCAATATTTGTGGGAGAATACCTGTTGTTTTTCCAATATTATTGATTTCATCAAATATTGTTTTATACATTTGGTTAACTGCTTTCATATCAGTCTGAGATAGCTCTTTCTTTTCATCTTTAATAAATGGCCCCTGTGGAAAATACACTTGACTAGGCTGATCAAAAAACATAGTTAGTGGCATATGTGATTGTTCTTGCGTAGCAAAATACCTTAAAAAGCTCAAGAAGAGAGCTATATGGCACGACACCCAGTTTGCGCCACTACCCATTTCATATAAATAAATCTTTTCAAATTTCTTTTGATGTTGATAGATGTCAAACGTTTCGTCAATTAATCCAAAATTCAAATTTATCGGTCGATACTCTTCTTCAAAGTCTAATGTAAGCGACAATTTATTCATATTATTAGCCAAAAATGTTTGCGCTTTAGCCTTTTTTGTATCAATATCAAAACCATTAATCTTTTCTTCTAATAATGAAATCCTATTTTTTAAATCTTTTATATCTTCATCCACACTCTCAAACAAGCCTGAATCAGCCATATCAGTATATAAGGCAATCCTAGCTTTAGCATAATGGACTTTTTCTCTTTTAGAAACAAGTTCCTTAGAATTTATAAATTTATGTTCAATGTTTTTGATTTGTTGCCAAACACTTTTTATATTGCTTTCAATTTCTCCATGTATTTCTTTTAGCTTTCTAATATCTTCCGAGAAATCACTTGTATACTTGCTTGTAATTTCAAGCTCTTTATCTAACCATGACGTAGCTTCTAATAAATCAGAATCATCTTGTGAAATTTCTTCACATTTATTTCCGCAAATAGGACATGTATACTTATCAACAGAAAATTCTGAAATAGTGGTCTGCTCTTTAAGATCCTGTAGCATCTGAGTAAATTCTGTTCCATTTTTACCTGCATCATCCAAGTTGTCGATTTGAAGTAAAATATCGCGTTCTTTATTCCTTAATTCTTCCAACTGATTATTGAGATTATGATATCTTTCCGCTATACCATTCTCATTAAAAAGCTTTGAATCATCAAACTCAGGTAAATCAGAAGCAAGTCTTAATAATTTTTGCGTTGTAATATCTAAATTAAACGGAATATCCAATAAGGCATAATAATCCTGCATAATTGGTTGTAAGTTTTCCTTTACATAATTTGAACTCTTTTCATAGGCATTTTGCGTTTTTATCTTTTTCTTTAATTGAGCTTTTAAGCTTCCTAATTCAATTAAATCACTATAATACTGTTGACCAATCATCCCGGCAAAAACAGGAAACTGTTCTATTATGTCTTTTCTTTTGTAGAAATCTGAAAATCTATAAAACAAAGCAAATTTGCTTGCCATTAGATTTTGGTGTTGAAATAGGTAAGACACCATATTTCTTAGAGAGGCCTTTTTCCCTTGCTTCTCTCCGTCAGCAACCATATTAGTTACATAGAGACCCAATGCAGACTCAATTTCATACTGTGCATCTTTTACAGCTAATTGTGGCTTATTTGTAAAATAATCCAACGTAATATTGTCTATTTTAAAATCTTTAGATTCTTTTAATACATGCATTTTACCGCCATCTTGCCATTTATGTCTGGCAATTACATATGTATTTTCATTAATCAGCATAGGCATGACATAAAGATATGCAAAATCCGTTATTTTCCCTTTTGGTATAGTACATCGTGAACTGCATAAACAATAATCTATTATTTCAACAAGGGCGCTTTTACCAGTTTTAGATTCCCCTGTAACAATATTAACTCCTGGCTCCATCGGTACTTGACGTAGGTCTCCCGATTCATTAAAAATCATAATAGCTTTAATATAACTTTTCATTACCTATCCACCCCCAAAAAATAGTTCAAATGATCTTCATTAGTTTTAGCAAAAATGATGCCAAGGTAATGAGCCGCTTTTGCCCATTCTCGTATACTCCCGTCAAATTGAGAATACCTTTTTGATTCTATTAAAACAATCTTATCTTGATTCAATACAATCTTTTTCTTGGAATATAAAATTATAAGCGCTTTTTTCGATAAAGGAGCAATTTGTTGATAGCGTTCCAAGTATCCTGAAAGTTTTACTTTTCCTGATATCTTTACATCATTTACTAATATTTCAGGTTTATTGAATAATGTTTCCATTTTGCTTGTACTTTTTGCTGAAGCTAATTTTTTTCTTGACTCAGAATACATTATAATAGGTAATGCCATAAATGCTAATCTAATTTCACATGGTTTGTTATATCCAGATAAAAATAGTTGCAAAAGCAATCCATGAAAATGAGGATTCATAGATAAAATCTGTATGTTTTCAATACTCATTGTCTTCACCTACATCCCAACTAATCTTCCTATCATCAACTATGGTATGGATAATTCCTCTTTGAAAATATCCTTGATTTCTAATTATAGAATCAAAATCTTTTGCATCCCAGCCCATGACACTGATGTACATCAACTTTGATTGCTTAATTTTTGCCATTCTATCCATTCCTTCTGTCTCAATTGCTTTGCCGTCTTTTGTATATTTTAACTTCTTTTCTAATTCATTTTTATACCTTGGCAAACTTTTAAGGTATAATAAGTCATCTCTAAAATATCTCATAATGGTCATACCAGCTTTCCAGTAATCAGACACAGCATCTGGAATTTGCTTATCATATTCAATTTTTCTAATGGCTTCAACAAAGTGTTTCTGAAGTAATGTTTCTACACTTTGTTTAGGGATATCTATTTCTGCAAACTCAGTAGGTAACGGTTTTTGAATCGGGTTTGAATAAGCAGGTGATTCCTGTTGTAACATCAAATCAAATTCTTCCCTAGTAACTTCCCAACGATGCGGAGGTTCTTTTATTATGGAAAGAATTCTTCCTAGTAATGCTGCAATAAAATTGTCTCGGTTTATTTCCGGAATATAGCCTATATAACAGCTAAATTCGCTAGACACACCCGTAATTTGTGTTTGAGAAGACTCAATTGTAAACCGTTCTAAAATATTTATTAATTTGTCTTCATTGTATAAGGTTTCGTCAAAAATTTTGTTATAATATTTTCTAAATGAATTTTCTTTCTTTTTTGTTATGCTTCCGATTGATTTTAATTGATCAATTTTATCCTTAGTCTTTTTATTATTCCAATTATTAAAAGGTGAGTTTGATAATATAATTGCCGTAGTATGTAATATCAAATTAGAAAAATGGGAAATTCTATTATACTCTATATACCAATTTGATAAAGTCTTCCAAAAATCCTCATCTCTATCTCTAAGATGTTTTTTGCCAAAATGATGCTTTACCTCTTTTTGATATGAGTTTTTAGATGATTCTGCAATAAGACTAACATCCCCATTAACCTCAATCTGTAATTTATCACCAGTTTTCATTTTAAAGCAATCACGTAATGCTATATAATATTGAAAAATATCTCCTGCTTTTACTAGAGTAGCATCATTTATAGCTCTATCCACAAAATCACCCCTCAATCGATCTAAATATAATAATTATACCATATTTTTTTACATTATAAAGGATGATTTTGTTAAATTTTATACATGACTCCTACATCAAAACCTATTAACTTATACGTTGTTAAAGTTTATATAAAATAATCTTCGTGGCATCTGAAAGGTATATGTTTACAAAAAATATATACCTTGAATTTTAATGGTTTATAAACAAACGAAACAAGCCAGCATCAGTAAAAAAAATCTGATGCTGGCTCACAATTCAAACCAATACTGCCTGTGTTTACAACAGACCTGTCATTTTATAATAATCCTCGTAATAAAAGGTACATTTTTAAACTGGAAATGTACCTTTTTTGCCCTTGATTTACCTAGTGTCCCGTCCCTATAAATTATAATTAAAGCCACAAGCTTTAATGCCTGTGGCCTATTGTTTTAGTGGAGATAGTGGGATTCGAACCCATGACCTCTTGAATGCCATTCAAGCGCTCTCCCAGCTGAGCTATACCCCCATATGGTCGAAAACCCTTTATTTATCTGGGTTTCCAGCATTTTACTTTTTTAAATCTACTTCTTCTTTGAGGGGTCGTTTACCGGACATCTCGCGCTCCCAGCTGAGCTATACCCCTATGTCCGATATTATAGCAAAGCATTAAAAAAATTGCAACAACATATTGCATTTATTTTTTAAAATGTTATAATAATTCAAGAACATTTGAATATAGTTGTCTTCAGGGCAGGGTGAAATTCCCGACCGGCGGTAAAGTCCGCGAGCGCAAATTGCGCAGAATTGGTTTGATTCCAATACCGACAGTATAGTCTGGATGAAAGAAGATGTGTTAAATAGTGATAATACACCTGTCTATTTTTAACACCTGAAAGGCATACTTTCAGGTGTTACTTATTTTCAGGAGGACTTTACTATGAATATGACAAAGAACACAAGCAAACTCACTCTCATGGCCATGCTTTGCGCACTGGCCTTTGTTGCCGTTGTGGCGATCCGGATTCCGCTGATCCCCATGCTGCCTTTCCTGGAGTATGAGCCCAAGGATATTATCATCCTTACCGGCGGCTTCCTATTTGGGCCAATGTCAGCGGCGCTGATCTCCGTCATCGTTTCTTTTATAGAAATGTTTACTATCAGCAGCACCGGGATCATCGGACTGATCATGAACGTACTTTCAACGGTTGCCTTTGTCTGTCCGGCGGCTTATCTCTATAAGAAACAACATTCCCTTTTGGGAGCATTCCTTGGCATGGTGGCAGGTACCCTTCTCATGACCCTGGTCATGGTTTTGTGGAACTACCTCATCACCCCGATTTACATGGGATATCCGCGGGAAGCCGTAGTAAAACTCATTCTCCCGGCATTTGTTCCCTTTAACCTTTTAAAGGGAGGAATCAACACAGCCCTGACTCTTCTTATCTATAAACCTCTGGTAACCACGTTGAGAAAATCCAATCTTATGATTCCTGCTACAACGGTTGCACCAAATAAGCGGAATTTTAATTTTGGTATGACCCTTACTGCAGCAGTCATTTTAATAACATGTATTCTGGCTGTCCTGGTTATGAAGGGAATGATATAATCAAAAACTAATGATTGTGTTGCTTATAACTAATGATGCCATATTTGCGGATTCTACGGAATCCGCATTTTTGATTTATAACATTATAATTCTTTCCTAATAGTCTAATCCTTCGCCATTTGATGATACTATATATCACTTTTTTATTTGGATACTACCATAACTTTCTCACCGATTTTAACAGTATGGGGATCTTCTAACTGAAAACTGCTGAATTTCTCTTTATTAGTTACTATCATTGGAATCACCAGATCAAATCCTAATTCCTGTATTATTTCATTTTCAAAGCGGATCATTAATTCTCCTGCTTTTACTTTCTGACCCACTTTTACATTTGCAGAAAAGTATTTTCCCTTTAATTCCACGGTATCAATACCGATATGTAGCAGAATTTCCTGGCCCATTTCTGTTGTCAGAGCGATTGCATGCAAAGTATCAAACAGCATAGCAACAGTCCCGTCTACCGGCGCATACAATTCTCCCTTAGAAGGTTTAATTGCGACACCTCTTCCTAATATTTCTTCAGCAAAAGTGGGATCATTTACATTTTTAATAGATATCAGTTCTCCTTCTGCATATGCAGTTAAAACTTCTTGTGTTGGAATTTCCTTCGTTATTTTTATGAATTTATCAAATAGTCCCATTTTTAAATCTCCATTCTAATAAATTTATATCGGCTACAACATTCTATACATGTTATAGCCGATGTGCCATGAAATTCTTGTATTGACTGACTAATTATGCACTAAACCAATTCGTACAAATTCTTCTTCAGGAGCTTCTGCCTTATCCATTGCTTTTTTTAACTTAACACACATTTCCTGCATGATTTTTAAATCATCCAGCGGATTCTCCTGCTCAGGATCTGCTTCTAAATCAAATAGTAAATCACCAAATTGCAATGGATCAACATAAACCTGTTCCTCGTATTTCATACAGGGGATTCCGTTTGTAAAACGTCCTCCGCTTATCAAAACACCCTGTTGGAGAATCTCTTTTTTATAAAATCCCCTCATATTTGCAGGCATTAAGGTCCAGCTCACCAAAGGTTGATTTATCTTTTCCGGCGATTTCATCAACATGTGTTTTCCATCGTAAATATTAATATGACCACCGTGTATACCAAAAAGTATGTTATCATGGATTTTTTTATTACCATTCACGATCGGCGTCAATGGCTTGCCATCCATTTCATAGTCTTTTAAATCTACATTAAAATATTCCAATAGTGTTGGTGCAATATCGATTGTCTGGGCTAACTCACTTCTTCTGCCCTTTTCTTTTTCATACCTTGGATCATGCATATAGAAAGGAATATGAATAATTTCTTCGTACATAGGCATATAATTTTTACCCATGAAACCTCTTTCCCCCAACAGAAACCCATGATCTGTATTTACAATAAGCATCGTATCCTCCCACATTCTATTTTCATCCATAAAATCCAGGATACGTCCCAGGTGATAATCACACATGGTAATAAGGGCAGCATATTCTTTTTTCAGATCATCTAATTTATCCTTCGTCTCATTACCGCCTACAAGTTTATAAGGCGGCCAGTTAAATGCTTCTTCCAAGATTCCACAATGATAAAGCTGGCGATACTTTTCCGGCACATAAAAAGGTTCATGAGGATCAAAACACTCAATCTGCAAAAACCAATTTTCTTCTGTTTTATAACAATCAAGAAATTCAAGTCCTGCATTTATGGTCTTTACACTTGGCATATCTTCTTCGCAAGTGATCCTGCTTCGGTTTGCATAGTGCTGTACAGCCGAAATTCCCTGTTTGTTCAAGGGATTTTTATTGAGTTCCGGATTTGAACAAATCTGCGGCACCCACCGGTCCCCTTCCTGCCCCCGAAAACCTTCCCATGTATCATACCTGTTGTGATAGGTTGCACCGCCGTCTTCAAAATAATGGGAATGATCCGTTACTAAATGCGTATAGATTCCGGCACGTTTCAATTCTTCCATAATAGAACAGTCAAAAGGTTCTAAAGGTCCCCAGCCCCTGTGCAGAAAATTATACCGTCCTGTATGTAATTCCCTCCTTGCCGGCATACAGGGCATACTTCCACCATAGAAATTATCAAATATCACACATTTTTCTTCTAAACGTTTGAAATTGGGTGTGATTGTCCAATCCGATCCATAAGTGGATAAAAACCTTTTGCTTAGGGTATCAAACATTACCATAATTGCTCTCATTTTTTCTGAACCTCTTGCTTTCTAGATAATTCCCCCAAAATGAATTGTATAAAATTATTATTGGTAATGCCTTGCCTTACCAACAATCAGTGTCAATGCAAACGCAGCTGCCGCACCTGCAAAATAGCTAATAATGTAATACAGATATTTGCCATCTGCAACCAGCGGTATTGCAGACATCCCTGCCATACCCATTGAATTAAACGCCACATGAAAGGTTCTAATAAAAAAGCCCCCGACTCCAGCACCGATTGAACCAGTTACAAAGCCAAATCCAGACGGCAGGCACACTCCATAGATAACCGGTTCGCCAACACAAAGAAAACTGGTCGGTATGGCACCTTTACAGGCATCTTTTACCGCTTTTTGTTTTGTCATAATAAAGATCGCACATGATGCTCCTACCATTCCTGCATTACTCATAACCTGAACTGCAAGGAGCGGTGCATATCCCGTACTATTAATCATTTCCATGTGTATGGCTGTCAGGCCCTGATGAAGCCCGGTTGATATTAAAAGAGGAGCTAATGCAGATAATACAAATCCGCCCACTGGGCCTGTGGTATTAAGCAGCCACATAAGTCCTTCTACAATTGACGATGATAATACACCGCATATAGGCATAAATATTTTAACCATAAGCACAGTTATTATCAAAACGGTAAGTACCGGAGTGAAGATTACATCGACTGCATTTGGCACTATTTTTTTAACCGCTCTTTGAATGTATGACATTACAAATACACCCAGAATTACACCAATCAATCCGCCCTGACCAGGTACTGCCCCAACACCGGTTAGTGCACTTTGTAATGTAATACCTCCTAACACCGCCCCCAATACAGGCTCAATCTTAAACTGTTTTGCAGAGGTATAACCTACATAAATTGCAAGGAAACCAAATATGGCTGTATAAATTACTCCAATGATATTACTCAGACTAAGTAAATGGTAATTCTGCAGCCATACCTGAGCCGCTGTCAAATCACCCAAGGCTTCTATGCCGGCTTCAGCAGCTTTCACTACGGCATAGTTCTTCAGCACGTTATTTAATCCTTGTAAAACACCACCGGCAATCATTGCCGGTAATATTGGTACAAAAATATCTGAAAAGACTCTGAAAATATTTATTTTTCTCTTTTTTGCACTTGAAACATTTGTATCGGCAGAAATGTCAGCTATTTCCGGATCTTCAGATACATTCAATTTTTTCTGAATAATATCTGCAATTTTATTACAGGCACCCGGACCTACGACAATTTGGACCCCATCATTAACAATAACCGATAAAACCCCTTCAATTTTTTTCATTTCCTCAATGTTAACTGCATCCATATTTTTATATGTAACTCTCACCCTTGTTGCACAATTAGTTACAGTAAGGAAATTATCCCCTCCCCCAGAGCAGGCAATAATTTGTTCTGACATTTGCTCATAATTTTTGCTCATTTTTTCTTCTCCTTCTTTTTATCGTATTAATTTCCCGGGAATACAGCTGTTATCTTTATAATACACCTTTCGAACATTTTGGTCAATATATTTTCGGTCATTTGTTCATTGGACTTTGTACATATTTTTTGTTATTATATAGATGAAGGAGATATAACCATGAATATTTTAGAAAAAATAAATAATAATATGTCAAACTTTACTGTAGGCGAAAGACTTGTTGCTGAATATGCAATCCAATACCCGGTGGATGTTGTACGGTATTCAGCCGAAGCACTGGCAGAACATTGCAATACTTCCCGCAGCAATGTTGTAAGGTTATGCAAAAAGCTTGGGTATACTGGCTTTTCAGAATTCAAATATGAAATGAACCGATATATGAATACTCCTCATGCCATAACAAAAAAACACCTTAACGAAGAAGATGGGGATTCGCTCTCTGCTTTCAGAAAATATCTTAACTGTTTTAGCCAATTAGAGACTTTATACAATTCTTCTCAGCTAAAACAAATTGCGGAAATTATCCTAAGATCAAAAAGAATTATTATATTAGGGCATTATCATTCTTTCTTTTCTGCACAACAGCTGGAATTTCGTTTAAACAGATGCCGTATTGATGCCCATGCTATTAATGATTTAAGCACCACAGAGGCTTTTGGAGAAATGTTGACTCAAGAGGATACAGTCATTATTTTTTCCATTAGCGGCGGAAAAGTATATCATGACAGTGTTTGCACTTTCCGTAAAAGGGGTGTAAAAGTAATATTAATTTCCATGACTGAAAATTCACCCATATCCAGATATACAGATATTAAGGTTATTCTTCCCTGTATCACAAGGTTATATGACGAATCTGTTTTGGATGATGCACCTACTTTTTACTTTTTTATAGAATTGCTCATAGAAGAAATAAACCATCAGATACTGGCTAAAAATGATGTTTCCGATAATAGTTAAGCTTTAAATGGCATTATTAAATTTTTGATCTTTTTAGATTAATGAGCATTCATATAATCTTTTTATTCTCACTTCAATGGATGCACAAAAAGGAGGAAGGATTCCCCTATGCGGGAGAATCCTTCCTCCTTTTACAGCATTGCTATTAAAGAATATAGCGCGTTTTTTAACCAAATGGATTTTCTGTTTTATAAAGCATTCCCTTGGGCTGGTTAAATCCGATTTCTTCTACCCCAAGGTATTTAAACACTTCAAATATAGCCTTTCCGTAATGCCCGAAAGCAACTGCCCCATGGTGAGGGAAGTTCTTTTCAATCAGTACATGACGGTAAAATCTTCCCATTTCCGGAATGGCGAAAACTCCGATGGAGCCAAAGGAACGGGTGGCTACGGGAAGCACCTCCCCCTGGGCAACGTATGCACGGAGTAAATTGTCCGCAGTGCTCTGTAGGCGGAAGAATGTGATATCACCAGGGGCAATATCGCCTTCAAGCGTTCCCTGGGTAACCTCCTCGGGAAGTGCTCTTGCCATGATCATCTGGTATTTCATGGAACAGGCGGAAAGCTTTCTGGAGCATGTATTTCCGCAGTGGAAGCCCATAAAGGTATCCTGGTGGGTATAGTCATGCTTCCCTTTAATATCCCCTTCATACATATCGGCGGGAACCGTATTGTTAATATCAAGCAGAGTTACGGCATCCATACTTATGCAGGTTCCGATGAACTCGCTGAGAGCTCCGTAAATGTCCACTTCACAGGAAACTGGGATGCCCATTCCTGTCAGACGGCTGTTTACATAACAGGGAACAAAGCCGAACTGGGTCTGGAATGCAGGCCAGCATTTTCCTGCAATGGCAACATATTTCCGGTATCCCTTGTGGGCCTCCACCCAATCCAGAAGGGTGAGCTCATACTGGGCAAGCTTTGGAAGGATCTCCGGCTTCTGGTTTCCTTCTCCCAATTCCTTTTCCATGTCCTTTACCACATCCGGGATTCTTGGATCGTCTGCATGCTTATTATAAGCTTCAAATAAATCCAGCTCAGAGTTTTCTTCAATCTCCACGCCCAGGTTATAAAGCTGTTTAATGGGGGCATTGCATGCCAGGAAGTTTAAGGGGCGGGGGCCAAAGCTTATGATTTTTAACTGGGAAATCCCAATTAAGCTTCTGGCAATGGGAAGGAATTCTTCGATCATGTCGGCACATTCCTCCGCCGTTCCCACCGGATATTCCGGTATGTATGCTTTGACATTTCTCAGCTTTAGATTATAGCTGGCATTTAACATTCCGCAGTACGCATCCCCGCGTCCCTGGGTTAAGTTATCTCCGCTTTCCTCTGCTGCTGCGATAAACATGACCGGTCCGTCAAAATGCTTTGCAAGAAGGGTTTCTGAAATCTCAGGCCCAAAATTTCCAAGATATACAACCAGTGCATTACAACCAGCCTTCTTTACATCCTCCAAAGCCTGAATCATATGAATTTCACTTTCTACGATACATACAGGACATTCGTAAATATTTTCGTCATCATACTTTGCACTATATGCCTCTACCAGCGCTTTTCTTCTGTTCACTGATAAGGATTCCGGGAAACAGTCTCTGCTTACCGCTACAATTCCTACTTTTAATTCCGGGATATTATTCATTCTATGACTCCTCCTGTTATTGTTCAGGCATTTCACTTGGGTTATATGCCTTTGATTTTATTGTTAAGCATTTGTCAAATAGACAGATTTTCTCCTGATATGCCAATATAAGCCTGCTCCGGAAGTCCGCCCTCTTTATGTCCAATGAGCCATTTGTTCCTGGCAAACAACAATCTGTCTTCCTCATTCACTGCTTCCCCGGCAGGCTCCAGCTCCGTATTGGTATCCTTTGGCAGGATCACCACACAACGGAAACCACCCTCTTCCACATGGCAGGGCGCGTAATGAAGCGTCGTGGCATAAACCTCGATCACAGTTCCTGCCGGAACGAGGAATGCTTCCATCTTGCCTGAATCGTATACATAATCGAGGGTAATGTCCTGCTGCCTTCCTAAAATCAGAACCAGATCCGTCACAGCAATATTGATCTCTGAATTTCTGTGGTATTCCACTGCATTCAGCTTCTTATTGTGGCCGTTGCAGTATCCTACCTGGATGGGCAGCTGACCGTAAAGCTTCTTTTCCATTTCCTTAGAAACCGCCAGCTCCTCAAATTCTGCTACGGAAGGAACATAAACCACATCCTCCGGAAGGGGCGTCTCCTTCATTTTTTCCAACAGTTCTCCTGCATCATACCCTGTAACCACCTTCCCATAAGTGCGAAAGGCAGGATCTGTCACTGGCTTCATTGATAATCCCATGGTTTTACCTCTCCTTTTTTATTCTCCGAACACAGCCAGGTAATCTTTTTTAAACTTTTCAATTCCCTGGTCAGTCAGTGGGTGCTGCGTCATTTGAACCAGTACCTTATACGGAACCGTTGCAATATCTGCTCCCGCTCTGGCACAGTCGATCACATGAATCGGATTGCGCACGCTGGCTGCAATGATCTCCGTTTCGATCCCGTGTATCTGGAATATCTCCATAATGTCTTCAATGAGATTGATCCCCGGCATGGAGATATCGTCCAGACGTCCCAAAAATGGGGAGACATAGGCGGCTCCAGCTCTTGCTGCCAAAAGCGCCTGGGCAGCGGAAAACACCAGGGTAACGTTGGTTGGGATGTTCTCTGCAGTCAGAACCTTCACTGCCTTTAAGCCTTCCACCGTCATAGGGATCTTCACGACCATGTTAGGATGGATCGCCGCGATCTCCCGGCCTTCCCTTATCATGCCTTTTGCATCAGTCGTGGTAGCTTTCACCTCTCCGCTGATGGGCCCGTCAACAATCGATGCGATCTCCCCGATCACCTGCTTAAAATCACGGCCTTCCTTTGCAATCAGGGAAGGATTTGTAGTGACCCCGCAGATAATTCCCATTTCATTGGCCATTCTGATTTCTTCCACATTTGCCGTATCGATAAAAAAACGCATATCTTCACCCTCCTGTTTTCTCTTTGCGGTTAATTACAAAGCTGCCAGCTTCTTATAGCTGTCCTTTAAATCCTCATACAGTTTCTTATATAACTGATGGTATTTCTTATAGAGGCCGGCCTGTTTTTCCTCCGGGCCTGTTGACTTATCCTCAGAGATCAGGGCATCGCAGGCAGCTTCCACGCTCTCAAATATCCCACATCCCACTCCGGCCAGAATGGCGGCTCCCAGGGCCGGCCCTTCTGTCTGGGCCACTGTTTTCACATGGCAGTCATACATATCCGCCAACATTTGGCGCCATACCTGGCTCTTTCCGCCGCCACCGCATGCCATCATCTCTCCTACCCTGATTCCCATTTCATTAAGTATATCATTGCAGTCGCTGAGAGAATAAGAAACCCCTTCCATTACGGCCCGCAGCATGTGCTTTCTTGTATGTATGGCGGAAAGTCCAAAAAACACTCCCCGGCAGTCCGGGTCCAGATGAGGAGTCCTTTCCCCCATTAAATACGGAAGATAAATAAGCTTATCGCTTCCTGCCTCCACCTGGTTCACATCCCGGTTGATGAGATCGTAAACATCAATCCCCTGACTATTTGCTTCTTCCACATAATCCTGGCAGAAATTATCCTTAAACCATTTTAAGGACAGCCCCGCCCCCTGGGTCACTCCCATGACATGCCATGCTCCCGGAACCGCACAGCAGCAGGTATGGACTCTTCCTTTCGGGTCAATGGTAACCTGGCTGCTGTGAGCAAACACGACCCCAGAGGTTCCTATGGTGGTAAAGGCCGTTCCATCCTTCACAACCCCTGTCCCGACTGCAGCCGCCGCATTGTCTCCGGCGCCTCCCACGACCTTTGTTTCCTTAAAAAGTCCGGTTCTCTCGGCGATCTCAGGAAGAATTGTTCCCGTCACCTCACAGGATTCAAACACTTCCCCCAAAAGCTTTGGTTCAATATCCAGCTTATTTAAAACCTCCTCGGACCAGCATCTTCCGGGCACATCCAAAAGCTGCATTCCGCTGGCATCAGAAACCTCAGTAGCGAAGACTCCGGTTAATACGTAACGGATATAATCCTTAGGAAGGAGGATGTGCCTGCACCTTCCGTAATTATCCGGCTCATTCTTCCTTACCCATAAAATCTTGGCCGCCGTCCAGCCGGTAAGAGGCGGATTCGCGGTGATCTCGATCCAGCGCTCTTTGGGCATAAGCGTAAGCATGTCTTCCACTTCAGCTGCGGTCCTCTGGTCACACCAGATAATAGAGGGACGTATCACCTCATTCTTTTCATCAAGCATCACAAGTCCGTGCATCTGACCTGAGATTCCGATTCCTTTCACATCCTCTTTTAAAACCCCTGACTCCGTCATGACCTGGGAAAGGGTATCAAGAACCGCCTCTCTCCAGTCTTCCGGCTTCTGCTCCGCCCAGCCGTTCTTAGGCTGATAAAGGGAATATTCCCTGGAAGCGGAAGCAATCACACCGCCCTTTTCATCAAACAGGACGGTCTTCGTTGCCGATGTCCCCACATCAATTCCAATCAGATAATTCATCCTGATACCTCCTCGAAAGATCTCTTATTCTGATTATAATATACATACCCGAAAAAAGCGTGCGCTTATTTGTCCAACTAATAGCACTTTCTTGCACTTTTGCAATGAGCAGTGCGAAATAGGGCGAATGCCCGTGAGCTCGCGAAACCGCAGGTTTCGCGAGCTGCACTGCGGACTTATGGCACAATTAACCCAACAGCCAGAAATACTCTTACCTACCGCAAATCATTTGATCAAATAGACATTTAAACATGGACAAGGTATAATAAATAAAAAAGAAGGCTGTCCGCCCGACAGCCCCATTACCAAGGAGGTTTACATGGATTTAAAAGAAAAAATGAGAAGCGGAAAGCTTTATGACTGTGTTGATGATGCCCTGATTGCGGAGCAGACCAGCTGTCTGGAAATCCTCTATGATTTCAACCAGACCCGCCCATCCGAAGGCGAAAAACGGCAGGAAATCTTAAAGAAGCTTTTTGCCGAAATCGGAAAAAACTGCTACATAGAACCCCCGCTCCACGCCAACTGGGGAAGGCACGTTCACATGGGCAATGACGTTTATGTAAACTTTAACTTAACCCTTGTGGATGACGCCGATATCCACATTGGAAATAACGTCATGTTCGGCCCTAACGTAGTGGTGGACACAGCCGCCCATCCCATCCGCCCCGATATCCGAAAAAAACAAATCCAGTTTAACGTCCCCGTAACCATTGAGGACAATGTGTGGATCGGAGCCGGAGCCATTATCCTTCCAGGCGTCCGGATCGGCGAAAACAGCGTAATCGGAGCCGGAAGCGTTGTAACCAGGGATATCCCGGCAAACGTAGTGGCCTATGGAAGCCCATGCAGGGTTATAAGGGAAATCGGCGAGCGGGATATGAAATATTATTTCAGGGACTGGGAAATTGATCTGGAAGAATAAACTCATACCTTTGCCTTCCTGCTTTCAAAGTAAACGAACTTATCAATAGCATCTAAAATATCGCTAAAATCTTCCCGGGGAGCCAGATCAATGTATTGTTTCAGCAGCTCCCCTTCCTGCTTTTTATATGGCCCGTAAAAAATATCATACAGATTATGTCCCCTCATATAAATCTTAAATTTTTCCATATGGGCCTTTAAATCTTCCGGGGATTCCATATCCTTCCCCACCGCCTCTGCAAACTGCTTACCGCTCTTTAACCGGTAAAGGTATTCCTTCCATTTATCAAACAGCGTCCGGTAGAATGCATCTTCGTCTTCCACCACTCCAAGCTTTGCCATGATTTTGGGGTTCAGGAAATAATTTTCAAAGGAATAGTACTTTAATATAAGCACATTTTTTCTAGTGACCTTTGGAAGCTTGTCAACTTCCTCCAGACTACGGTCGTCATAATAACGGCAAAGCTGGCCTGCCAGCTCCTCAGGGTTCTTTCCGTCTCCATCCCGGATCATTAAGAACTGATCCCTTAAATATACCTGGTTCATGTACTTTAAATTGGCATACGTCTTTATATTGGTACAGCTGTTGGTTGTGATGATGGAGATCCGGGATAAGTTTCCCTCCTTATCATAGATTTCCGAATAATATTTTTCCAACAGCAGGGGCAGACGGCTCTTATCCTGTTTGCCCTCCACAATGAACACAAAGCTGACCCCTAAAAGATCGTTGGCTCCATAACCCAGATCATCCAGAATGGCATCGATATCGGTTTTGTCCCTGGCAACGGAATAGCCGTCTTGATCCAGCACCACCTGCCTGATCTGGCGTCTGGTGAAATTAAACAGCATTCCGGGAGAATGAGTGGTAAAAATCACCTGATTCTTTTTGGATAACCGGTAAAGGATTTCACTGGATATTTTCTGTAGCTGGGGGTGGAGGAAAATCTCAGGGTCTTCTACGATGACAATGCTGGGAATCCGTTTTTCGCCCTCTGTGTAAGTTTCCAAAAGAGACAGCATATAAAGGCTTTTCATGCCATTGCTCAAGTTATTTATGGAGCTTAGCTTTCCCCGCTCCTCATGATAAGTCTCCGCTGTTACTTTAAACAATTCACAGGGATTGCAGTTTAAGGAAAAGCGGATTTCCTCATAGCCGCCGTTTTTTCTGTAATTGTCATTGACCCTTTCGGCAAAATTATTTAAGTTTAACTGATACATTTTATATTCCAGCAGCTTAGCCGTCTCATAGATCTGCAGCTCTTCCGGCTTCTTCTGGTTGATCAGTCCAATGCATTTAAAGCACTGGTTGCATTCCCTGGCGCTGTCAAACATGCACACGTGGGCCCTAAGCTTTGACAGCTGGTCATCCTCCTGGAAAAGCAGCAGATCATTCTGAAACTGGTTTAAATCCCGTTCCGAGTCAATGTAGTAGAGCCTGGGGAAGATATCCCTGATATACCGGTTATTCTTCCGGTATCCATCCTTAAACCGGACGATCCCGTTCCAGTTGATCTGATAAGTGAAGGTCAGGCTGCCTTCCCGGTAAGAAGGAAGCTTTGTTTCAAAATCATGGAGCCATGCAACGAACCGCTTATACTGGCTCACCACCCCTCCTCTGTGAAAGGAAGCCAGATCCTCCGGCGTAATAGCCAGGGTCATGGTGATCTCTATATTCTGCTTCTTCTCGTTAAAATCCTCTTCCGTAACTTCATAGGCACCCGCAGCTGCCCGTATGGCATCTAAGACACCTGTTTTTCCCGTATTGTTCTTCCCCACCAGTATCAGGGCATTTTCCACATTTTGAATCTCCATATCCTGTATGGATTTAAAATTTTTAATATGTACGGATGTTATCTGCATAGGCCTCTCCTTTATAAAACCCAGTATAAAAGGCGAACAGGAAAATTTCAAGTTCTGGCAGAAAAAAAATCACACTGTCCTTTCTCTTTTATCATAGTATAGAATATATTCTTTTCACAGGAGTGGTTCCTATGTATGATCCTTATCTGGTGCTCACACCTCTGCACTATATTTATCTCATTGGCGTCATTGTAATCCTGACTGTCATGGTTCTCCGGAAGGATACGCCCCTGGTCTGTATCCTTTTTCTCTTCCTCCTTGGCCTTGTAGGCCTTAAGTCTCTGACCGGAGGCATCATGACCGTATTCAACGCCATCTTATATGCTTCCAGGGAGTTTATGGATATCATCGCCACCATTGCCCTTGTCACAGCCTTGTCTAAATGCTTAAAAGACTTGGGTAGCGACTATCTGATGATGATTCCCATGTCAAAGGTCATGAAATCACCATCCCTCACCTGGTGGATCCTGGGGGGGACCATGCTGGTATTTTCCCTTTTTCTCTGGCCTTCCCCATCCGTGGCTTTGGTGGGGGCGATCATGCTGCCCTTTGCAGTCAAAGCCGGTCTGGATCCTCTGGCGGCCGCCATGGCCATGAACTTATTCGGCCATGGAATTGCATTAAGTTACGATTTTGTCATCCAGGGCGCTCCGGCCATTTCCGCAGGCGCAGCCTCCATCTCAGCCTCTGACATCCTGACCAAGGGGCGGCCTTTGTTTTTCGTAATGGGCATTGTTACAGTAGTTTCTGCATATCTGTTAAACAGGAACGAAATCGCAGCCTGCTGTCAGGAAGTCCATATCCAGAATACGGCCGAACACCATGATACCGGTATTGCCACGGTTGTAATGGCGATCCTGACCCCTCTTCTTTTCCTGGCCGACATCCTTCTTATGCTGGCTTTTGACCTAAAGGGAGGAGATGCCACCAGTATGGTTTCCGGAACAGCCGTCCTGATCATGTGCATTGGGGCAGTTTTAGGTTTTGGCAAACAATCTCTGGAAAAGGTGACGTCTTACGTTACGGAAGGCTTTCTCTTTGCCATACGGATCTTTGCTCCCGTCATCATCATCGGGGCCTTTTTCTTTTTAGGAGGAGAAGGGATCTCTTCCATCTTGGGAGATCAGTTCCAGAGAGGCATTATGAATGACTGGGCCATCTGGCTGGCTCACAACGTTCCTCTCAATAAATATATGGCAGCCTTTTTCCAGCTGGTGATCGGAGGCTTAACTGGCCTGGATGGCTCAGGTTTTTCCGGGCTTCCTCTTACCGGCTCCCTGGCCCACACCTTTGGTACGGCTGTTGGGGCCTCGGTTCCTATTCTGGCTACCCTGGGACAGATTGCCGCAATTTTCGTCGGCGGAGGTACCATCGTCCCCTGGGGGCTCATACCCGTTGCAGCCATCTGCAGCGTAAATCCCCTGGAGCTTGCCAGAAAAAATATTCCTCCGGTCATGATCGGTTTTCTTGCTACTTTTATCACTGCCTGTTTCCTTTTATAGATGATCCAGCTTTAAGGAGGGATTTCCATGTGCGGAATTGCTGGTTTTTACAATCCTGATTACGATTACCAGAAAGATAAAACCTTTTATGAGAGCATTTTAAGACAGATGTCAGAAACCCAGAAGCACCGGGGGCCTGACGATTCAGGAATCTGGTTATTTAAGCAGGGAGGCATGTCTCACGCCCGTTTATCCATTATCGACTTGACCACCGGCCGCCAGCCGATAACAAAAACTGAGGCAGGCAAAACCTTTGGAATTGTGTACAACGGAGAAATTTACAACACAAAGGAGCTCCGACGGGACTTGGAGGAGCGTGGCCATTCTTTTTCCACCACCTCTGATACGGAAGTGATTTTAACCGGATATATGGAATACGGTCCTGATTTTATGAAACAGCTAAACGGTATTTTCGCCATTGCCATCATGGACTCATTCCGGGAGCGGTTATGCCTTTGCCGGGACCGCTCCGGCATAAAGCCTCTCTTTTATACCATACGGGATGGCGAAATCATCTTTGCTTCAGAGCTAAAAGGAATTTTTGCATATCCCGGAATCCGTCCTGTTTTAGACCGAAAAGGCTTGAACGAGGTTTTCTCTCTGGGACCGGCCCACACCTGCGGCTGCGGGGTCTTTAAGGGGATCAATGAAATACTCCCGGGCCACATGCTTCTCTGTTCTAAGGACGGCTTCCATCTGAAATGCTACTGGAAGCTGGAAAGCAGGCCCCACGAGGACAGCTATGAGGAAACCATTGAAAAGACCTCATTCCTGGTTCAGGATTCCATCCGCCGGCAGATGGTTTCCGACGTACCCATCTGCACCTTTTTGTCAGGAGGGGTGGATTCCAGCCTGGTCTCGGCTGTCTGTGCTGCAGAGTTAAAAAAACAGGGCAAACAGCTTACTACTTTTTCCTTTGATTTTGTTAACAATGATAAATTCTTTAAAGCCAGCACCTTCCAGCCCTCACAGGACCGCCCCTTTGTAGACCAGATGGTGACATTTTTAGACTCCGACCACCATTACCTGGAATGCGACAACGTGACCCAGGCGGACCGGCTTTTTGACTCCGTTCTTGCCCACGACTTACCGGCCATGGGTGACATTGACTCCTCCCTGCTCCACTTCTGTTCTATGGTCAAAAAGTTTAATAAGGTTGCTCTGACTGGGGAGTGTGCAGATGAAATATTCGGAGGATACCCCTGGTTTCATAAGGAAGAATGCTTTAAAGCCCAGGCCTTCCCCTGGACCATGGACTTAGGGCCCCGAAAGGCCGTCCTAAAGGATGAATTTCTGGATTATCTTAAAATGGATGAGTATGTTATGGAAGCCTACGAAAAATCTGTGGCGGAAACTCCCGTCCTTTCCGGGGATAATCCAAAAGAAGCTAGAAGAAGAGAGATTTCCTATCTGAATCTCCGCTGGTTTATGCAGACCTTATTAAACCGGATGGACCGTGACAGCATGTATTCCGGCCTTGAAGCCAGGGTACCTTTTGCAGACCACCGGATCATCGAATACGTGTGGAATGTTCCCTGGGATATGAAAACAAGGGATGGGATCGTTAAAAATCTCCTCCGCCAGGCTGGTAGGGGGCTTCTGCCTGATGAGATCCTGTTCCGCAGAAAATCTCCGTATCCCAAGACCTATGATACCAATTATGAGGCCCTTTTGGTCAAACGGGTAGAGGAAATGATAGGCGGCGGTTCTGCTCCTGTCATGGAGTTTTTAGATGGGAAGAAGCTGGAAAAACTCCTGACCAGTCCTTCTGATTACGGAAAGCCCTGGTACGGTCAGCTCATGGCTGGTCCCCAGATGCTTGCTTATATCCTTCAGATCAACTACTGGCTGGAAAAATACCACATCTCAGTGGAATAAAAACGAAGAGGTGCAAAAGTCTTACAAAAGACCTTTACACCTCTTTATTGATCCTTTATTCAATCTCTTCCAGAATTCTTCCCATATCCGACGTATCGCCAATGAGTATGGCGCCTGTCAGCTTGCCTTCTTCATAATAATACGCTTTGTAAATCTTCTTCTCTCCATCCTCTTCCCGGCGTACTTCATAGGTTCTTCCAGGGTCCTTTCCCGGGTCACCCACTGCAAATAAGGAAGTATCCATGCCATTAAATGTGAGAGCTGCTGTCACGGTTTTATAGGAAATCCTCTCTCCGGCGGCATTGGCTCCTGCTGCCTTGCCCATCTCCACGGCCTGAGGCCAGATGGCATAATTGATCCCTTCATATTCCGCACAGTCCCCGCATGCATAAATGCCGGGCACAGTGGTTTCCATGTGCTCATTAACGATTACCGCACGCCCGGATCTAGCCCCGGCATCTTCTGCCAGGGATACATTGGCCCGGACTCCTGCGGATATGACCACCAGATCTGCAGGCAGGACCGTACCATCCTCCAAGCGGACACCGGTCACCTTCTCTTCCCCTTCTATCTCCCGGGTAACTGCCTGGAATTTCACATCAATCCCCTTTTCCAGAATGATGGATTTTAAAAACTCACCGGCTTCCTGATCAAGCTGGCGCTTCATAAGCTGGTCGCCCTGCTCCAATACCGTCACAAAAAGTCCTGATCTTTTTAATTCCCAGGCTGCCTCCAGTCCCAGCACTCCGCCGCCAATGACCACGGCCCGCTTTGATTCTGAAAGGAGGGAATTGAGCTTCTCAATGTCAGAAAGCCGGCGTATGGCGACCACTTCATTTTTTTCACTTCCAGGTATAGGAGGAATGAAGCATTCCGATCCCAATGCATAGATGCATTTGTCGTATTTAAGCCGGATCCCATCATCAAAGGTGACTTCCTTTTCCCTGATATCAATCTTCTCCGCCCGTTTTCCCGTAAGGTTTAAGATACGTTTCTCTTCGTACCATGCCGGGTCATGAAGAAGCAATTCTTCCCTTTCATCCTTTCCCATCACGGATTTTGTCAGCATGGGCCTTGAGTAAGGCAGGCAGTCCTCTTTCGTCACCATGACAATGGAGCAGGTGGAATTTCTTTCCCGGACCGCCTCTGCCGCACTGACACCTGCCGCGCCATTACCAAGTATGAGGTATAACTCCTCTGTATTTTTATGGAAATTCCTTTCTTCCTCCTCATAAGGGACAAAATTTTCCGGCCCCACACCGCATACCGGACAAACCTCATTTCCCTCCTCAAATACGGCACCGCATACCAGGCATTTGACCATATTCTTCTTACTTTCTCCCATGTAAAAATACCCCCTTCTCACGTCTCTTATGTAAGTACAAGCTTTCTTTCTGATACTATCATAACATAGTTTTTTACGATTTCAAGCTTCTTTCCGTTAATAATTCGTAAGCATAGAAAGAAAACCGTAAAGCCGAAGAACCATCTTTTTATGGTAAACTATACACGTAAGCAATGAGCAGTGCGAAATAGGACAGGGGAAGATTTTCTGATGAGCAAGCACAACGAAAATCTTGTTGGCCTGTTTCATAGGGCGAATGCCCGTGAGTGAATCCAAAGGATTCACTGGCTGCACTGCGGACTAATAAGAGGAATCATAATGAAAAAATACAGCATTGGAGAAGTTTCCAACCGGTTAGGCTTAAGCCGGGACACCCTTCGTTTTTATGAAAAAAAGGGGATCATACAGCCGGAAAAGCAAAAAAACGGTTACCGAACCTATACATATGAAGATATCAAAAAGATTTCAAGCATCATGTTTTACCGTAGACTGAACTTCAGCATCGAGGATATCGGCCGTATCCTGTATAAAAGCTCCTTTCCTTCCTACTGTTCCATGATTCAGGAAAAAATCACAGAGGAAAAACAGCAGGTGGAAAAGCACCGGCAATCCCTCATCCATCTGACCCATTTGCACAAACACTACCAAAACGTGGAAAAATACTTAAACCGTTATGACTTACGTACCATGCCTCCCCATTACCAGATGCCGGACAACCATTTCATCAACCAGGCAGACATCTCTGATTTATGTTATATCTGCCAGGAATACCAGATAAAAGAGAATCATGCGAAACAGATAAACGAATTCTTCATGATCGCAGAATATACTGCATCCATCATGAAAATAAAACAGGCATTAAACGATTATCCCTTACTAAAGCAGGAACGCTGTGTCTATACCGTGGTCGCCTCAGGCAGTCCTGTTTTAGAAACACAGGCCATTTTAGACGCAGCAGACTGGGCAAGGCAAAATGGCTATTCTCCTACCGGAGTTGCCTACAGCGGGCATTTACTAAGCTGTGCCTTTAAGGATACAGCAAAGGAAGACCAGGAAAAGAAAGCAGATACACCCATTAATTACATCGAAGTATATCTGCCGATTCAGGCATAGAAGACTTTACTTGCCTGTCATTTATGCTTTGTCTTTATCCGTATTTTCGTCTTTCTGCTTTGGAGCAGGCTTAAACGCTGTACTGTAAATATATGGAACCAGAACCATAGAAACATTTCTGTGCTTTCTCAGCCTCTGCATAATAAAATAAGTGGTCTGGTTATGAAGAATATTGGCAAACCAGCTCTCTTCCATAAAGCGGGACATAACGACAGTGATCATATCTCCCGGAGGCAAGTCGGCTTCCTTTTTGCTGATATACTCTTCAACAGGCTCAATAAGTTCCCGGTAAGGCGACATGATGACCTCAAGGGGTATATCGATGCCTGTTTCCTTCCATTTTTTCTGAAGCTGTTGACTTTGTTTCTCATCTGTAGCTATGTTCAGAGCAACCACATTGGAAGTGATTAAATTTGCATAATTCAGTGCTTTCAGCACGGACCGGTTAATTCCTCCAGTCAGTACAATGCAAAGATTGGTGTCATGACTGGTGCTTTTGTGATAATGGGACATAAAGTCGTTGACCGCCAACTGCTGGCTGACAAACTGATAGTGCGTTTCAATACGGTGCATGATATAAACAAGAACCGGTATGAGAATGGCCAGTGCCCAGGCGCCTTGTGAAAATTTAGTCGCAAATACAATGATCGTTCCCGTTCCCGTCATAAGTGCACCAAGGCCGTTGATACACATTTTATACCAATAACCTTTTCCTTTCACCCGGATCCATCTGGCCAACATTCCGTACTGGGACAAGGTAAATGACAAGAAAACTCCGATGGCATAAAAAGGAATCAGATAATGGGTTTCTGCCTTAAATACAATCAGCAGAAATGCTACTGCAAAAAAGATGAACATAATTCCATTGGAAAAGCTGAGCCTTGTCCCACGGTGCATGAACTGACGGGGCACAAGTCCATCAGCCGCCAGAATCGCCAGCAGCGTAGGCAGACCGTTATATGCAGTATTAGCAGCCAACAACAAAATAAGAGAGGTTGCAAACTGTAGAATATAAAACATTGGCCCTGGCCCGAACACTGCCATGCCAAGCTGGGAGATCACAGTTTTTCCCTCTAAAGGGATGATATCTAAAGAAGTAACCAGCAGCACCGCACCTCCGAGAATGGTGATAATGATCCCTACCAGAATAAAAAGTACACGTTTGGCGTTCCGCTGTGACGGCTCACGAAAGCTTGGAACCGCATTGCTCACTGCTTCCACTCCCGTGAGGGCCGAACATCCGGAAGAAAAGGCCCGGAGGAGAAGAAACAGGGAAATAGTTCCGGCTCCGCCTGCAACAGGCTGCATATTTTCAGAATAATGGACCGGTGGTAAATTCCCCGTTATAAGCTTTAAAAAACCGGTTACAATAAGTATCAGCATGATAATGATAAATACATAAGTAGGAGCTCCGAAAAGCTTGGAAGACTCTTTCATTCCCCTTAAATTAAGGAGTGTAATTACGCATAGAAAAAGCAGGGCAAACAACAGGCGGTAATCAGCAAACTCCGGAAAAGCGGAAATAAGGGCTGCCGTTGCCGCAGAAAGGCTGACTGCTACCGTCATCACGTAATCAATGATCAGGGCAGATGCAGCTACCATTGATGAGCCTCTTCCAATATTTTCAGAAGATACGATATAGGCGCCTCCGCCGTTAGGGTAGTTTGCAATAATCTGCGAATAGGAAAAAGCCAAAACTAAAAAAAGCAGTATGATCGGCAAAGTGATATACCCAAGGTAATGAACCGCCGACAGTCCCAGGACAGGAGCCAGAACTAGCAGCATTTCTTCAATTGCGTACGCCACTGAAGATACCGCATCACTTGCCATAATGGGTACTCCCCAAAGGATCCCCATCTTTTCTCCTTCCAGATCATTGTTTTTCAATGTATTTCCCAAAAATATATTTTTTATCTTTCTTTTTGAGTGCATATCCTAATTTCCTCTCTGTTACATTATCTTTCCATAAATTTAGTATTGCCAGATATCTGAATAATAAATAAAAATATTCCTGATGAATCATAGGCTTAAATTTATGGATTGTCAAGAGCAGATACCTCCTTCCAGCCGTTAAAAAGTGTTACAATTTTAAGTCGTATAAAACAAAAAACGTTTCTTCCTGGGATGCTGTCCGCAGAAGAAACGTTTTTTATTTTATAATGTTCCGGGTTACACAAATTATTACTGCAAGCAATGAGCGTACTCTGCTCACCGGAAATATTTCACGCCGGATTCAAAAATCTTCATATCCTGTTCTCCGTAAATGTTCATGGCTACCGATTCGCCGCGGCGCTCAGAATGAGCCATCTTGCCCAGAATCCGCCCGTCAGGGCTTGTAATGCCCTCGATTGCCATGTAGGAGCCATTGGGATTCCAGCACTCATCCATCGTAGGACAGCCCTTGTCATCCACATACTGGGTAGCCACCTGACCGTTATCAAACAGCCTCTTTATCCATTTCTCTTCTGCGACAAATCGACCTTCACCGTGGGAAGCCGGATTGCAATAAACGCCGCCTAATTCAGTCCCTGAAAGCCACGGCGACTTATTGGTCACCACCTTTGTATAAACCATCTTGGAAATATGGCGGCCAATGGTATTCATCGCCAGCGTGGGGGAATCCTGCCGTTGCTCTGTGATCACGCCTTCCGGCACAAGCCCCAGCTTGATGAGAGCCTGAAATCCATTGCAGATCCCCAGCATCAGTCCATCCCTTTCATTTAACAGCTTCCCAATTTCCTCTTTGATCACCTGGTTCCGGAATAAGTTGGCAAAGAACTTGGCAGAACCATCCGGTTCATCACCGGCGGAAAATCCTCCGGGAAACATGACGATCTGGGCTTTGGATATTTCCCTGCGGTATACTTCCACGGATTCTCTGATATCCTGGGCCGATAAATTCCGGAATACCTTTGTCACCACATTGGCGCCAGCCCTATCAAAGGCCCTTTCGCTGTCATATTCACAATTTGTACCAGGAAACACCGGTATGAATACATTTGGCTTTGTCACCTTGTTCCTGCAAACGTAAATATCCTTTGTCTCATAAAGCTTCTCCGAAACAGAAGCCTTCTCTGTTCCTGATTCCACGGGGAACACATCTTCCAGTGGCTTTGACCACGCTTTTAAGGCCTCATCAATGGCAATGGCTGTACTGCTGTATTCAAACACGCCCGTATCCGTGACTTCACCGATGACGGTATAGGAAACCGCCAGTTCCCCAAGCTTTCCTTCCGGAACTTCACATACCACATCTCCCCAGCCGGCCTTAAAGAAATCTCCCGGGTCTACATTGTGCCCGATCCTTATGCCCATCCGGTTTCCAAAAGCCATCTTGCTGACCGCCTCACAGATCCCATGGCCCTCTATGGCATAGGCGGATATAATGCGGCCTGCGCAGATATCCTCAAACAGCGCTTCATACCCCTTCATAACCTGGCTGTATACCGGAAGATCATAGGAATCCCTTTCAATCCGGAATACTGCAATCCTGCTTCCCGCCTTTTTAAATTCCGGTGTAATGACATGCTTCCGGTCTGCAACATCCACGGCAAAGGAAACAAGCGTCGGCGGTACATCAATGTCACGAAAGGTGCCTGACATGCTGTCCTTTCCTCCGATGGAAGGAAGGCCAAATCCAATCTGGGCGCTGTATGCCCCAAGGAGGGCGGAAAATGGCTGGCTCCAGCGAGCCGGATCCTCTGTCATCCTGCGGAAATACTCCTGGAAGGTAAAACGGATCCTTCTGTAATCACCGCCTGATGCCACAATTTTGGCAACAGAGGACAATACTGCATATACTGCGCCGTGATATGGGCTCCAGCTTGATAAATAAGGATCAAAGCCGCAGCTCATCATGGTTACGGTATCGGTCTTTCCATGAAGCACCGGAAGCTTTGCCACCATGGTCTGAGTCTCTGTCAGCTGATATCTGCCTCCATAGGGCATGAACACGCTTCCAGCCCCTATGGAACTGTCAAACATTTCCACAAGCCCTTTCTGGGAGCAGACATTTAAATCAGAAAGCAGCTTCAGCCAGGCCTCCCTGGTATCAGAAATCTCCGGTCTCATAAACGCGCGTGTTTCTCTGTCAGGAACTTCCACAACAACTGAGGCCTCCTGATGAGCCCCATTGGTATCAAGGAATGCCCGGCTGATGTCCACAATGGTCTTTCCTCTCCAATTCATCACAAGCCTTGGTTCTTTCGTAACTACTGCTACTGCCACTGCCTCCAGGTTTTCTTCTGCTGCATAGGCCAGGAACCGGTCCGCATCTGAAGGATCAACCACAACCGCCATGCGTTCCTGGGATTCGGAGATGGCAATTTCCGTGCCGTCCAGTCCCGCGTACTTCTTGGGCACCTTGTCCAGATCGATCCGCAAGCCGTCTGCCAGCTCTCCTATGGCAACCGACACGCCTCCTGCGCCAAAGTCATTGCATTTCTTAATGAGCCTGCTCACTTCTTCCCTTCGGAACAGACGCTGTATCTTTCGTTCTGTGGGTGCATTCCCCTTCTGGACCTCTGCACCGCATGTCTCAATGGAAGCTTCCGTGTGGACCTTGGAGGAGCCGGTGGCTCCGCCGCAGCCGTCCCGTCCGGTACGGCCCCCAAGGAGAATGACCATGTCCCCAGGATCCGAAGTCATCCGGATGACATTCTTTCTTGGGGCAGCTCCTATGACAGCGCCTATTTCCATTCTCTTTGCCACATAATCCGGGTGATAAATCTCCTTCACATACCCAGTTGCCAGACCGATCTGGTTACCGTAGGAGCTGTAGCCGTTTGCAGCGCCTGTTACGATCTTTCTCTGGGGAAGTTTTCCCTTTAATGTTTCGCTTAATGGTCTTGTAGGGTCAGCCGATCCGGTTACCCGCATAGCCTGATATACGTAGGTACGACCGGAAAGGGGGTCACGGATCGCTCCTCCAAGGCAGGTGGCCGCACCGCCAAAAGGCTCGATTTCCGTTGGATGATTGTGGGTTTCATTTTTGAAATTCACCAGCCACTCTTCTTCCTCACCGTCAATCAGGACCGGGACAACAATGCTGCAGGCATTGATCTCATCGGATACCTCCAGATCCTCCACCTTTCCCTCCATGCGAAGCTTCTTCATCGCCAGGAGGGCCAGCTCCATAAGGCATACAAACTTGCCGCTCTTTTCCTTTAAGACCACCTCCCGGTCTGCCAGGTACTGCCTGTAAGTATCCTCAATGGGCTTGCGGTAATCTCCTTCTAAAAACGTTACATCCCTTAATTCCGTCTGAAACGTGGTATGGCGGCAGTGATCCGACCAATAGGTATCCAGAACCCTTATCTCTGTCATGGACGGGTCTCTCTGCTCTGCCTCTTTAAAGTAATTCCGGATATGGAGAAAATCCTTAAAGGTCATTGCCAGATTTAAGGACTCGTACAATTCCTTTAATTCATCTTCTGCAATGTCCGTAAAACCATGAAAAACGATGACATCTTCAGGAGTCTCAAACATTGCAGAAAGAGTTGCCGGCTTTCTTTCATCTGCTTCCCTGGAATCCACCGGGTTTATGCAATAGGATTTGATGTCGGCAATCTGGGTTTCTGTAAGAGCGCCGGAAATCACATAGGTGGCTGCGGACCTGATCACAGGCTCTTCATCCTCTTTTAAAAGCTTCACACACTGCTCCGCGGAGTCAGCCCGCTGGTCAAACTGGCCCGGCAGGTATTCAACAGTAAAAACCACATCCCCGTCCTTCTTCGGAAAAGCCTCTTCATAAACCTCATCCACAGGAGGCTCTGAGAAAACAGCGGTAAGAGCCGGCCCATAGACTTCATCGGACAGAGCCTCCATATCATAGCGGATCAGCACCCTCACACCGGTCACCGCATTGATACCAAGATATCCTGCGATTTCCTCTCTTAATTCATTTGCCTTTACAGCATAGGCCGGTTTTTTCTCAACATACACTCTTCTTACACTCATGATTTCCTCCTTGCAAAAACTCCCCATGGTTTATCCGGACAGGAACTTCCCTGTTAATCTCGTATATCCATCATACCACAGAATACATAAATTAGAGAAATTAATATATCTTATGTTATTAATCAGTATAGTTAATATTATTGATTCCATCTGCTGTCAGAAATCATCAGCCTGCCTTATGTATCACCTGGTCCTTCTTACTTTCGACGCATTTCGACAAATTTCGTCATTTTTTATAAAAATACTTGAAAATTTGAAAAATTTGAACTATAGTAATAAAAGATTTTTTTATAAAGGAGTGCTAGATTTTATGGATCTTCATCAGCAATTAAAGGACTTATCCCAAAAATATTCATTTGAAAACGTCCGATTAAAGAAAGAGGAACTAAGTCCCTATCTGGAGGTATGCCTGCAGCTTCAAGAGGAACACATTGAAAAGTTCATTGAAAAAGCCGGGCAGATTAACTCTATTGTGGAATCCTGCGCCAATATGGTCAGTATCTTTGACGATTCCGCTTCAAAAGAAGTACTTATGCAGACTTCCCTGCGCTGCGCTGGGAGGGATACGCTGTATATCAGCACCACCCCTTCCATGGTGAAAATCCTTATAGAAACACTATTTGATTAAGTACCGGTTCAAGAGAAGCAAGGAAGCCTTTTGGCTGCCTTGCTTCTCTTTCTTTATTCCTCCATATGGGAGGTATCATTCATTTCAAAAAGCATGAAATCTTCCGTCAGCGGACTGTAATTGACCGTTGTAATGCTTGCATTTTCTACAATAATGCTTTCTACCTCCGGATGATTGCGCATCATATAGGAGACAATATAGGCGATGGTGGCGCCGTGGGATACGATGGCAACGTCCTCTCTGCCGCCGGTGATTCTTAATATTTCCCCAACCGCCAGGACACAGCGGCTTATCACCTGATCCTGGGTTTCCCCGCCTGGAGGGGATGCCTCATCAGGGCTTAAGGTCCACAGCTTATATTCTTTTGGATACGCTTCCATGATCTCATCCCATGTCATGCCTTCCCATTTGCCGAATTCTACTTCAATAAGCTGGGGCATAGAGTAAATTTCCACCTTTTGCCTGCTGCTGATCCTTTCGGCTGTTTCCATAGCACGGGTTAAGGTGCTGGAAAAAATCCTGGTAACCGGGCGGGAATCCATGCCCTTTGCCAGCAGTTCTGCCTGACTGCGGCCCGTTTCATTAAGGGGAATATCGTGACTCCCCTGGATCCTGCCCTGGATGTTCCAGTCCGTCTGTCCATGGCGTATCAGATATATTTTCATCTCATCTCTCCCAGTCTCTTATTCTTCGTAATCGTAATCTTCAGCCGCTTCATCCTCAGTAATTTCAATGCCCTCCACTCCTGCCAGGGCTTCTAAGTCCATGGTTTCGGCATTCATGCTCATGGCATCCATTGCTATTTTCATGATCCCCTTTATTTCATCCACGGTCATCTTCATCTTGTCTGCAAGTTCTTCTACCGTAGCCTCTCGTCCCAGTTCTTTGGCAAGAAGCTGGGATATCTGCTGGAGCACATTCACCCGGGCAGCCAGCTCTTCTTCTGTCTGCTTTGCAAACTGCTGCTCCTCCACAGCTGCATCAAGGGCTTTTCTGATCCTCTGGCCTACATAGCTGTCAAACTCCGGTCTGTCTTCCGACTGGACATACTCTTCCACAGCCACCATGAGAGCCATATTGGCTTCCTGTACCAGATCCGTCATAAGCACGCCCCTGCCGTCATATTCCCTGGAATATTCCAGGGCAGCCCGTAAGTTTCCTTCCACAAGCCTTTTTTTCGCTTCCTTCCTGCCCTCTGCCGCTTCCTTTAAAAGCCTTTCCTGTTCTTCCCTGGTACAGGGAGGGATATGTCCCATCTCTTCCAGATACATCTGGTAAAAATCATCATGCATGCTCTTATACTCTCCTTCTCTTTTTCATATCCTGGCTCCTGTGCCCGTACTATACCGCGCCTCAGGAAATTTGTCAAACGCCTTTACAAACCAATCAGATCCGTGATAGAATATCCATATGTTTATAAGGAGGACTAATAATGGATATTAATTATGAACTTTATAAAGTCTTTTACCACGTTGCCACCACTTTAAGCTTCTCGGAGGCATCCAAACAGCTTTTCATCTCCCAGTCGGCAGTCAGCCAGTCCATCAAGGTGCTGGAGAAGAAACTGAACCAGACCCTTTTTGTCCGGAGCACGAAAAAGGTCCAGCTTACTCCGGAAGGAGACATCCTCCTAAAGCACATAGAACCAGCTATTAATCTGATCCAAAAGGGAGAAAACCAGCTGTTGGAGGCCAATACCTTAAACGGCGGACAGCTGCGGATCGGCGCCAGCGACACCATCTGCCGCTACTACCTGGTTCCATATTTAAATAAGTTTCATAAAACCTACCCCAATGTACACATTAAGGTCACCAACCAGACTTCCATAGAATGCGCTCATCTTCTGGAAAGCGGGCAGGTGGATTTTATCATTACCAATTATCCCAACTCAGGGCTTTTAAGCTCTCAGAATATCCGGGTCATCAACGAATTTGCCGATGTATTCGTTGCCAATCAGGAATATTTCCCGTTAAAAGGACAGACCGTAAGCCTTGGGACTCTCCAGACCCATCCCATTCTGATGCTGGAAAGAAAGAGTACCACCAGTGAATTCCTTCATCACATGTTCCAAAAGGAACAGCTTGATCTGGTTCCTGAAATCGAACTGAGCAGCAACGACCTTCTGATCGACTTAGCCCGCATCGGCCTGGGGATCGCATTTGTTCCTGATTTCTGCATTCCTGAAAATGACAGGGACTTATTCCAGGTAAAGCTTTCGGAAAAGCTTCCTACCCGCCAGATGGTCGTGGCTTATAATGAAAACATACCCGTTTCCCAGGCTTCCAAACAATTCATGGACATGCTCTGACCGGTATGACAGACTTTTTCACTGCCGCCCTCTTTAGGGCGGCAGCTTTTACTTTCGACCCATCCAAAAGTTCCGGGCCACTTCGTCCACATTTTTCAACTGCACTTCATAATACTCATCCCATTCCCTTGGAAACAGGGCCTGATAGTCTGGTTTTAAAAACCTCTCATCAAGCAATGCGATGACTCCCTCATCACGGACCGTGCGGATTACCCTTCCTGCTGCCTGCATGACCTTGTTCATCCCAGGATACTGGTAAGCGTAATCAAACCCGTTCTGCTCCCTGGAATCGAAGTACCCCTTTAAGATCTCCTGCTCCGTACAGACCATGGGAAGACCGGTACCCACGATAATGGCTCCGATCAGACGGCCTTCCTTTAAATCAATGCCTTCTGAAAATACGCCTCCCATGACGCAAAGAGCTACAAAGGAATCCTTCCGCTCCTCAGAAAATTCCTTAAGAAATTCCTCCCTCTCCTGTTCGCTCATGTGGGATGCCTGGGACATACAAGTAAACTCCTGTTTCACTTCTCCTGCTTCCTCAAGGATCGCCTCCACTGCCTTTAAATACTGGTAAGACGGCAGAAACACCATGTAGTTCCCTTTACGGGCTGACACAATCTTACACATATAATCCACTACCTTCTGATATTCCCGGCGGTTTCTTCTGGTATAGCGGCTGCTGACATCAGAAGCGACCATGAGAAGACGCTTCTCCTGATCAAAGGGCGACTGGGCATATACCGCATATTCTTCCTGGTCACCGCTTAGCAGTTCCTTATAATACCGAATCGGAAGCAGTGTGGCAGAAAAGAACACGGTGCTGTTCCCTTTATCCAGACACTCTTTTAAGTTTTTTGCAGGATTAACACAAAATAGCCTGAGCATAAAGCGTCCATCGGGCAAAAGTTCTGTATAAATCCGGTAATTTTCATCCAGGCGGTCATAGATATTCAGAAGATCCCTCAGTTTAAAATAGAAATCCAGAACCAGGTCCCGGTCCGGTAATTCCTCACCGGCCTCCATAAACTTTTCCATTTCCCCGAAAAGGGTCATGATACTGGTCATAAAAAACCGGATGTCATCCAGGATTTTAAAATCCTCGCATTCCCGTTTCATTTCCAGAAGTTCTTTGTTGCACCGCTCCAGCATCCTGACAAGCTTCGGACTCACAGGTTTCATAATCTTTTTAATAAGAAGAAACTCCTCCTTATAGACCGTTGCGCTGTACATTTCCCTGGCTCTTGGAACAAGGTTATGGGCCTCGTCTGTCAAAAATAAGTAATCTCCGGAAATGCCTTCGGAAAAATACCGTTTCAGGCGGATATTGGGGTCAAACACATAATTATAATCACAGATGATGGAATCCACCCAGTTGCTGATATCCAGGCAGAATTCAAATGGACATACCTGGTGTTCCTCTGCATAACGGAGCACCGTTTCCCTGGTGATTCCGGCCTCCTTGTGGATAATATCGTATACCGCATCGCCCACCCGGTCAAAATGCCCCCTGGCATAGGGACAGGCATCTGGGTTGCATTCCGGTTTTTCAAGGAAGCACAGCTTTTCCTTTGCCGTTATGGTCACTGATTTCAGATACAGCCCATGCTCCCGCAAGATATCAAAGGCTTCTTCCGCCACTCCTCTGGTTATGGTTTTTGCAGTCAGATAAAACAATTTATCTCCAAGCCCTTCCCCAATGGCTTTTATGGCCGGATAAACGGTGGAAAGGGTCTTTCCGATTCCCGTAGGCGCCTGGATAAAAAGGTTTCTCTTTCTGGCAATACTTCGGTAAACGGCCACCACAAGCTCCCGCTGCCCCTTCCGGTAGGGATAGGGAAAGGAAAGCTCCTTTATGGACTCATCTCTTCTTATTCCATGGTTGTATAAATATCTTGCCCATTTAATGTACTCGTGAATCAGACCCTGAAACCAGCTTTCCAGCTCCTCAAAGGATTTTTCCACTTTAAAACGCCTTATCTCCTCTGTTTCAATGTTGCAGTAGGTCATCTGCATGACAGCCCCATTCAGTTGGTGGTCATAACAGTAAAAATACCCATAGCACATGGCCTGGGCTAAATGTACTTCAATGGGCTCTGACAAATAGGATAAATCCATATACATGCCTTTGATCTCATCAATGGTCACCCCTTCCGGCTTCTCAATGATGCCATCGGCCCGCCCCTCCACCAGAATTTGAAACTGATCCACTTCCACCTCATGCTTTAACACCACTTCCGCCCGGTAATCCGCTCCCATGCGGCGCTGGATCTTCCTGTGTATCCGGCTCCCTTCCTGCATGGCAGTCTTCTCAGCTCCTCCAGTCCGCCGGTTATCCAGGTCGCCGGACCGCAGAACAAGCTCAACCAGATTCCTGACAGATATTTTCAGGATTTTTTTCTCTGTCTCCTCCACTCCGGCGTCCCCTCCTTCCTTTTTTTTCCCGTTTTTCCCCTTTTCACCTAAAAACAAAGAGTGTGCATCCATCGCGGAGCATATTCCGTGAATTAAAAAAGGGAACTGCAGGCCGTACGGCATACAATTCCCTCTTTCCGTTGCATCTGTTTATGCTGCTGAACATTTATCTGGAGCTTTTGCTTCCAGAAATGCCTCAAACTCTGCATCTTCCCCGTTAAACTCAACGGTCAAAACCTGTGTCAAATCTAAACTCAATACTCCTAATATAGACTTTGCGTCAATGGTTACTCTATTGTAATACACGTCTATGTCAAAATCACATTTAGCAGCAGCAGCAACAAAATTCTTCGCCTCAGCAACAGTTGGCAACATAATCTTTAACTGTTTCATAATCAAAACTCCTTTTTATAGTGAAGAAAAAGTTATAGATTATATATATCACGTTTGACATGATTTGTCAAATTATGTTTCATATACGATTATATGGCCCTTTTTTGTGCATATCCTGTAATTATCTCCGAGGGAAAGCTTTGTAGATAAGCATATTTTTGATGAGACAAGTTTTATTTTGGGAATGATTATCATTAATACTTTTCATTCTAATTCAATTTCACAGTTTTAACTTATGATTTTCATATAAAACGCCAAACCAAGCCCATGGAACACGACTTCTGCCCATGGACTTCTTTTTCTTTAATATTTTACCACAAACAGCGATTCAATAACAGCAGAATTAATTTTTTATTTTTTCCTAAAAACTGTTGCAAATTAAAAACTTCTATGCTATACTCTCTAAGTGCTCAGGCAGAGATATAATGCCGATCCATAGGGGAATAGTTCAATGGTAGAGCAACGGTCTCCAAAACCGTAAATGGGGGTTCGAGCCCCTCTTCCCCTGTTTTAATGTGCCCTAAATTCCTTTGTATCTATAAGGAGTTTGGGGTTTTTCCATTTTTATCCGTTGAATACACTTGACTACACCTAAATTTTAGAATGAATTTTGAATCATATTTAATGTTTCGTCCTTTGGAAGCGGATTAAAAATATATCCCAATGTTGTCTGAGCATCTGTATGACCTAATAAAGTCCTTATTTCATCAGTGGGAACCCCACCCGCATCTAGTTTACTAGCAAACGTCTTTCTTATTTTATGCGTTGATTTTTGCTGAATACCGGCTTGCTTACATGCGTGTGATAAAGCCACACTTATTTGATTTGTATTCAAATGACTACCATTCTTTGTAAATAAGAATCTATCATTTGAGGAATAACTACCGTTTTTTGATATTAGATTTTTTAATATGTCAATTGCTCTTGGTATCAGTGGGACGTATCTGCTGGTATATGTTTTTGTATGGTTCTCAACTTTCCATTCATAGGATATACTATTATCATCGTTCCTGGTTCTAATATGAACTTCTTCTCTTTCAACATGAAGATATGCTTGATCAAAATTAATATCACTCACTTTTAACGCTACCAATTCTCCTACTCTTAATCCACAATAAAGATTAAAGATGATTGCAATGTATGCTTCGTTATTCGTAGTTTCATACAGTTCTTGACATTTAAAGATTAGCTTATTTATATCATTACCAATAAACACTTGTGTTTCTGGAGTCCTTTTAGATATCTGTCTAAATTTCACCGATATTTTTATTGCTAACCATGGATTGCTTAATATAATTCCACTTCTATAGGCATAATCCCAAATGCCGCTAATTACTGTTTTAATATTCTGCCACTCTTTCCGAGTCATATTATAGTCTTTAATCATGCTATTAGCCCACGAATCCAACTGAATGGTTTTATATTTTTCATCGGTATACGCACTATATTGCAGTTTTCACAATATCTTCTCCAATGGTTTATATGCCTATAAATGGTGTCTTCAGAATTTGTAATACTTCTCTTAAACGGAATCCATTCTTTAAAGATATCTGCCATTGTTAATCCGTTTGGATCTTCGGTGATTCCATAATATTCGGCTAATTTCTTATAAAGCTTTTCTTTTGTAGCCGCTTTAATTACCTTTCTACCTGTTTTTTTAGTCCTGTCCACTATATAAGTTTGCCACCTTTGGTCATTAGCTCCTTGCAACGGAGTGATTTTGTATTTATGGACTTCTTCTATTCTATTGATCATTTCCATCTTAACTTGTTTTGACACTTCATCCAAGTTAATCATACCATTACTAAGAGTATATTTCAATAATTCTTCTTGAGTCAATAACCTTCTTTATCCTTCCTTATTAAAATACCGCCCCGAAGGACGGCTTATATGTCAAGGCCCAATCCCTCAAAATGCAGGTGGAGGCCATCAAGCATCAGGGGGCGAAGGAAACTTCTGGACAAAATGTCCAGAGCAAGGATAAGGACGCGGGAAAGTGGTCGATTGATATTGTTGGTGAGCGAAACAATATCACAGGGAAACAGGTACAGCAGTATATCCGCCTGACCGAGCTTGTTCCCGATCTGACTAAAGCGATGGACGAAAAAAAGCTCGGCTTCACTTCCGCTGTGGAGCTTTCGTTCATCAAACGCAAAAATCAAAACATGATCGCCGTTTCGCTGGAGGGCCAGCAGTCCGCCCTCGCTGTCACAGGCAAAGCTATGCGGGAGCTTGAAGGCAAGGGCCTGTTACACGGTGATGTGATTGACGCTATTCTGTGCGAACAAATAAAGGAGGTCGACAAGGTGATTATATCGGTGATGAACTTAATGAAGGAGCAGATCATCAAACTGTTGGACGATTGGAGCGGCAAACAGAAAGAGCTTGCCCCGCCCGTAAAGAAAACCGAAAAGGAAAAATAAGCACTTCTGGACATTTTGTCCATAAGTGGCGGGTTTGGGGAGCAACCCCAACAAGCGTTTCATGGATATGTATATACACATGAATTGCTTGCCAGTTTAGCGAAAAGCCTAAAAACATTTTAGTAACCATGTTGACAAAGTAAAATCAATCTGCTAATATAATATCGTAACCATGCTGACTACACTAAAAAGGAGAATTTTATGGATTATTCTAAGGAGCTTCGGGAGTTAGACTTGATGGGGCAAACTTACGCAACTTTTTTTTCCGTTACAAACAAGCTGCAAATATTGGGTGACAGCTACTTTGAAAGTGTAACGGCAAGACAATACATGATACTAATGGCGATTGCCCACTTGCCGGAAGATGAAACAACACTTGTCAACATAGCGAGGAAATTAGGCACGAGCAAACAGAGCGCAAACAAGTTGCTAACCAACTTGGAAAATAAAGGCTATATAGCTTCAACACCGAGTAAGCGGGATAAACGTGCAATCAATGTAGCAATCACGGAAACGGGTATTCAGATATTGTTGGAATGCGGTGAAAAATCAATAGAATTTATGGCTGATATTTTCAACGATTTTACCTGCAAAGAGCTGGAAACTCTATGGGGCTTATTAAAAAAATTATATGACTTTGATGGGGAAGAGCAGGACGGTTTTGAGGAAGATGTCAATTATAAATTTGATAGTATGGAAGGATACCAAGAAGCGCAAACAAAGGCTTTAAAAAAATTCGCTTTACGCCGGAATCGAAACAATAAGGAGGCATCACCCAATGAGTGATAAGACATATAAGGAAGAATTTGTCCGTATAAACGGCATTGAACATTATTTGCTGCACTATTCCAAAAGCCTCGGAACGCCGGTACTGTTGTATCTGCATAGTGGGCCGGGATTTTCAGAATCCCTATTTGCTTATATGTTTGATAAATCATGGGGAGATATGTTTACCCATGTTCAATGGGATCAGCGCGGAGCAGGGAAAACACTGCAAAGGAATAAAGGAAAAAACAATCCCGAGTCTATTTCGCAGATGATTGAAGATTTGCATGGTATTGTTCAGCACCTGAAACAAAAGTATCAAACCGATAAAATAGTGCTTTTAGGTCATTCTTGGGGCAGTGTTTTAGGCTCTTTATATGTTCTAAAGCATCCCGAACATGTATCCGCTTACATTGGAAGCGGCCAGGTCGTTAATATGGTGGAAAATGAGCGCGTGGGCTACGAGAACGCAATGAAATTAGCACAAACAAGCGGTAATGAAAAACATGTGCGAATGCTACAGCAGATTGGTGAATATCCGACAAACGATTTTGACGAAACGATGAGAAAGCTTCCCATTGTCCGCAAAGTACAAGAAAGCTATGAAAAGGATGCGGGAACATGGAATCTTATAAAATCCATGTTCAAAAGCCCTTCTTTCAAGTGGCATGATTTAATCAATATGACCCGTTTTTCAAAAGCGAATCGGAAGATTATAAAGGAGTTGTTTTCTGTTGACCTATTCTCTCTTGGAAATCGTTATAATGTCCCTGTCCATTATATACTGGGAGAGAACGATACAAATGCACCTATTGAATTATCTACTGCCTATTATGAAACAATCAGCGCTGACTATAAATCTCTAATCGTGATTCCCAACGCCGGACACAACCCTATGTTTGAGCAACCCATGGAATTTGCAAAGGCTCTACAAGTCGTCCGTGAAAGACTGTAATCAAAATATTAACGTACACTACAAGGCGGGTGGTTTATGGCTTTCTCGCCCAGCAATATTATTCTAAGGGCGATATGTACTGTAATCCCGCAAAAGCATTTTATGGATATGCTAGATGGTATAAAGCAAGGCAAGGTACTGTTAGATTTTATACCTCAATTAACATATATTCTGTTGTGTGTTCTATTACTCGGAATAATCGGTGTTTATGTGATTAATAATACAGCGAAGAAAACGGCAAGTTAAGTAAGGTGGTTATGGTAAAAAAATCAACGACAAAGGCAAGTAAAAATTATTATTTAACATAAAAAACTCCCGCCGCACAAGCGAATATGTCCAGATTGAATGGAAAATTTGACCTGTTTTTCAAATCATTTTATTCTGCGGTTTGTTGTACATTGTCAAGCGATGGTACTAATTATTGTAATCATAATATTTTGACTACAAAATTGAATACATGTGCGGATGAAGTGTCTTTTCCTCCTTTATTTATAACGTTTTCTGGAGTATATAAGGGTTCGAGCCCCTCTTCCCCTGCTAGAATTTAAAAGCTGGAATTCTTTGTAAATATAAGGATTTCCGGCTTTTTTGTTGTAAAAAAAAGTATATATAATATTTTGTAAAAGTAACATTAAACGGACAAAAAACGGACTGAGCTTATATATTAAAAAAGAACGTCCAGCAGGGCGTCCTTTTTTATTTATATAGGCCACCTCCTGACCAACCACCATATAAAAGGCTTTGATCAGCACCGCAGGAAGCGGCAGACCCATAAGCCCGGCATTCTCCACGATTGAGATCAGTTCATTTGCCATAAATCCGATAATCACCATGTCCCTTATGTAATTAGTCCATATGGCTAAATCCAGGCGGAAGGCGATCAGGACAAACAGGAGGGTCATGCACTTGCGGCAAAATGGTCTGCTTGCCATTACCACCATCAGCATAACCGCGACTTCCAGTTACTTCCTGTATTATTATTTCTCATTCATCACATTATATTTTTGAGGTGATTTTATGAATAACAATTTATCCCAATTACTCTTTAAAAGTACTAGCACTAGAGTTTACTTTATAAAACTTCCAGTATGGTTGCAGGTTATGTTACATGAAGATTATTCACACATTGGCACCGCCGCTCAATTACACCATATTGCTGGGATATTACTACAGCAACAGTATCTAAATTAGATCTATATATTATCTGACGAAAGTTTCATCTGACATCAACCTACTATAATTTCAAATCACTTACCTCCGGTCCCTATGAAAGTCGCAATTCATCCTACAATTTACTTGATTGTCTCTAATGAACTTCGGTCCACAAGGCAAATTCGCTTTTACGAATGCAGGTTCTAATAACAGAGTTCGATTTTATGTTCAGTAGTAAATCATTTACACTATTTGACATTTCCCTGATGCATCACTGTCTAAATTCTATCATTCATGAAGCACCCTTTGCTCTCTGACAGGCTCCAATTCTAACTGATCCAGATCACTCCAGTAGAGACCATACTGGATAGACTCCAGGCCATCAGATCCGACCAAAATAAAACCATATACATTCGAGTTCATTTCTGCAATGGGATAGAGATTGGAAATCCACAATCCATCCAGATCCTGTTTATCACAAAGTTTTTGTCGGATGGACATGGCTTCTTCTGAATAACTCCAGACCAGATTAGAATCTGCATAATCCTGAAATCTTCCTACCAGTTCCAGTTTGTCTTCAGCGAAGAGATACTGAAAAGTGACCGGTATCTCATTATCTGGTGCATAGCATTTCGGTGAGATTAAGGCTGTATCTCTGTCTGCACTGATATAAGAATATTGGTCCCCCTGTGTTGCGTTAGCTTCCAGCGGTATCAGGTCAAGGCTTTGTTTCATAACCCAGTTATCGTTGCTTTTTTCGCATCGAAATAAGCCTGCATAACTATGAAAGACAAGACTTTCACTATCAGCATAATTGAGTTCAATACCATCTGCTCCCAGGAGTGCTAAGTCAGAAGTCAAGAGGTCATAATTTACCGGTTGGGCAATTAAGTCTACATCCGTAAACCTCAGCCATTCATCGGCCACCATTGCAACCAGTTCTCCATATTCTTCTTCCAGACAATATGGGTTTCCTTCACTACCAAAATTGGACTGCTCATGTTCTGTCGGTACCTCTTCCGGGTCTACGGAGGACAAAATATATCCATCTACGCAGCCAGAATCCCCCATTGGTTCACCCTGTTTGCTTAGTAGTCGATAGAGCTGACCATTTATATACAGCATGGGCAGTACTTTTTCAGTTGAGAATTCTTTGTTTAATTTTTCTGTTGTTGTTATCTCTGTTGTTGCCTCTGACTCAGTTATAGCTGGCAGTGAAGCAATTGTGGTTTCGGACACAGTGTTTACCGTTTCTGGATTAGGAAGCTTTTTGATACATGCGGTTAAGCCAATGATTGTAATAGCTGTTCCCAGAATTATCATATATTTACTCAAATGCTCACCTCCGGTATTAATTATTTATTTTCTGATTTTTTTATATTATAACAAGATTTTGTTTTGTTTTGTTTACATTTTTCTTAAACTTATATAATACAGTTTTGATGTAAAGAAAAATAAAATGATTCATTTATTCTTTGTCAAAACACTGTTCCTTCAGCACCATGATATAAATAGCAACAGTCTGAATATCGGAAGAATCTCAAATTCTTCTTTATTATTATTTAATTCTTCCATAGTGTTAGTCTCTCCTTTATTTTATGAGTCAGAATTTATTATTTGCTCTCTTCATATCGTATTCTCTCTTCATTGAAACGCTTAATTTATTCCCATAAGTCATCCAAAAAAAGACCACCAACTTAATATCGTAGTTAGCAATCTTTAATTATATACCATGATAGAATTTCGAATTTCTATATTATTGAGATGTCGTATTCAGGAAGGGATGTTACGTGTCAACATCCCTTTAATAAAAAAAAAATATTTTTTTATATTTCACTCAGACTAATTATTTTTGTTAAGTTCCCCTCTGATTACTCGGTAAATTGGCACTGATATTAATAATAGCGGAAACAGCCATATCGTACCATGATAATATGCAATTGACGAATTAGCTCTTAGCATACATATTATTAAACTTTCAAAAGTAGCCATTGAAATATAAATGCTATTAGATATTCTTACTTCATTCATTTTAAACCTCCTGTTTACTGATAAACTGGATCAATATAAGACCCTACACGCATTTATTTAGAATATAAATCTATTCATTCGTATCTTGCCATTGTTACAGCTCTTCCAATTTCTTCATCTGCCGATCAACTCGTTCATCCATGGTTGGAAGTCTCCGACTATCGTCTCTATAATAGCTTGTAAAAATAACACTTGCAAACAACAGTGTATTAACCACTAGTAATAAAATTACACCATTCCATGTTACGTCTTGATTTTTAAAAAATCCAGCACCCCCAAGCTATAGAGAATCCAATTTCAGAAGCAAAATAGTCTATCAGTGCACCAACTGTGCAATAATTCGTTAATCCTAATTTATCTGAGTTTATAGATGGATTTCAACAAGGAAATACCAGTGTCAGTTATAAAGATATGTTCCATCGCATTACGGATATTTGACTCCGAATAATTACCTTCATCTGCATTTACAAGGTAATCTGCTTCTATCAAAATCTGATAGTCCATTCCTTCTATATTCTTTAGCGTGTGATGATGCCCAACCAAATAGATTACACGTTTAATAAATTCATCGGAATAGCCGGAATCCTTAAGAAACTCTTCGGCTAAAATTGTACCTTCTATTTCTTGATACTGGCCATTGGTATTCCCGTATTTTTCCCGGCATAGCGGACATGCAATATCATGTATAATAGCGGCAACTTCAAGGGCAGCTTGTGTATTACTGTCCAGCTTCTCACATTCTCCAATGGTTTTTGCATAAGCATATACTTTCATAAAATGATTGATGTCGTGAAGATTTCCATCAGAATAAATAATCATCTTTGCTGCGATTTCTGAAACGTTCATATGTTAGTTCCTCCTATTATTTACTTTTGATATATCAAAGATCTGATAAATTCTAATATACTCGTTTACTTTCCTCTGTATCTCAACCACCAATTTAAGAGTAACTTAATGAAAACCGGATTTTTTTCAAAATTTTTGCTTACATGATAAATTTGAAAAGATTATCCTTGTGGTATCTGGAAATCATTTACTAGATACGAAATAATCTTTTGCCTTACTGTTTCTTTAAGTGTAATAAATATCAATTTTTCTCTTATCAAGTCTAAAAAGCATTCTTTACCGCCACGTTTGTATATTTTACGAAGTGGTTGATTCTATTTTACCACATTACTTATCACATATAAATGACATTCTCTGATTTCCATCCTCAATATCTTTCTATTCTAAACAGGCATATCTTTCTGTGATTCGTGGATCACTATGACCAAGCTGACTTGCTACTTCCAATAATGCCTGACTTTTATCCGGAGCGTTTGTGATATACTGGTAGGCCATCGTTTTTCTAAGCCCATGAATACCTATCTTCTGCTTAATACTATGGCACTTACACCCCCTAGGCGCATCCAACCCTCCAATGTGTACAATTGAAGGAAACCTAGCTATTCCCTCACGTTTATCCTTTTTACTTAGCATTGTTAAATGTGTCACTCTAACGAAAAAAGCATATAAGAGCAAGCCAATTAGAACTATTATTATTGTCGTTGGAATTGAAAATATCATCATATCTGTATACAGCCCCACTTTAATGTTTATTAATATCATCCACTAAATTTTACTAAAAGAAAACACCCATCGATTTAATTTCGACAGGTGTTGATCTAAATATCTCTTAATAGGCAATACCATAAAGTTCTAAATTAATTAAACCTTTTCTTCCTTCAGCCATTTTACCCACTGGGCATAATATTTTCCCAGCACATGGGAACCGTCTGTCGTGTATGCCTGATTCAGGCTGCCTCCTTCATCGTCAAATATTTCATTAACATCAATATAATAGCAGCTATTTTCATCCGCTATCTTCTGTATTTCCTGATTCAGCCTATTAATTTTATTGTTGCTGTAAACAGGACTTTTTTCTGATTTTTCACTGGTAATGTGGAGATTTGCTTCCAGGACCATTATTGCTTCTGGCTGCTTTTCTTTGATTTTGTCTAAAACCTCTTTATATTGTTTTATAGTCTGGGACATATCATAACCCAGTTCGTTGATGCCCAACATCAGATAAATCATCTGGTAATGATCGCTTGAAAGAACCTCATCCAGAGTCACTTTGTCACCTCCTGATGAGATACGGGCAGTTAATACATTGAAAACGCTCATGCCGGAGTTGGCAAATACTGAGGCTTTACCCAAATCTCCATACTCGGAAAGTCCCATGGTTCTGGAATCTCCAACAAACAGTACACCTTCGAAATTTTCCGGTGGCTTTGGCCTTTGTCCTAACTGCAGGAACTTGGCAGACGGCGCAAAATCTGTTGTTTGCCCTGCATTTACGTCCAGACGAGCCTTTTCTCCATCTGTAGCATCTTCTGCATTCATATCATTTGTCCCGCTCGAACTGTCTGTTGTGTCTGCACCACTTGCTTTGCTTACACCGTCTATTGCTTTCTCATCAGCAGTTTCGTTTAAGCTGTCAGTTTCGTCTGAGCTGTCAGTTCCATCTGAACTGTCAGTTTCGGCTATACTATCAGTTTCGTCTATGCTATCAGTTTCGTCTATGCTATCAGTTTCATCTAAACCATCAGTTTCTTCTATACTGTCGGTTGTGTCTATACTGTCCCCATGCGACCATTTGCTCTCTGCCAGGTACAGCCGCAAGGAGGTTAACTGACCTATGCTTCCAGCTGATACATGCAGAACGGCAGTCAAAACCAGACTGACGGCCAAAAGAAGGGTAAACCAGTATTTTCTCATCGCTTTTTCCTCACAATCTAAAAATTGAAATACATAAACGGATCATTTGCACCCATTTTCATACAATAGACGCACAGCCAGAATATGATCAGAAGGGCAATTGCTGTACACAGGCTTTCCCGTTTTCGGTCATACAGTCTTCGCGGGAGACCGGTCATGAAAATGAAACCGGCGCTTAAGGACAGTCCGTAGATCTTTCCGTATTTCAGGAAATCTCCAGCAAAATATGTATATTTACCGGCAGGCGCAAGAAAGGGGAACAGCCGCTGAACATAAATTCCCAACTGTGAAAAATCCGTTATTGCAAATAGCATCCATGTAAGAGGAATTGCAAACAGCATATACACATGCCCCACAGCTCTCCAGCGTTCCAGCAGTTTTCCCAGTCCCAGCTTCTCCAATGAAATCAGTGCAAACAGCACAATTCCCCATAAGAGAAAGTTTGGGCTTGTTCCGTGCCATAGTCCGGTCAGGAGCCATACTACAAGCATGTTTCGGAAGGTTTTCAGGGATCCCTCACGGTTTCCACCCAGTGGAATGTATACATAATTCCGAAACCAGCCGCCCAGAGTCATGTGCCATCTGCGCCAAAAATCTGTCATGGTCAGAGCCATATAGGGATGGTTGAAGTTATCAGGAAGAGGGAATCCCAACATCCTTCCCAGTCCCTTAGCCATCAAGGAATAGCCATAGAAATCAAAATATAGCCGCAGGCTGAAAGCTGCCAGTCCCATCCATGCAAGAGGCGTTGAAATACTTTCATACCCTACTGCTCCAATCTGGCTCCACAGTCCGCCTATCTGGTTTGAAAGCAGCATCTTCAATCCCAGTCCGATTGTAAATTCCCGAAGTCCTTCTTCCACTTGTTCCAGGGTGTGGACCCGCTTTTTAATTAACTCCCTGAGAGAAGCATAGGTTACAATCGGTCCGGAAATGAGCTGAGGAAACATGGTCATATACAGGGCAAAGTCCAGAAATGATTTTTCTGGTGCCACATCCCTCCGATACACATCGACCAGGTAAGAAATGGCCTGGAAGGTATAAAAGCTGATTCCCAGTGGAAGAGCCGGATGAGGAAAAGGAAGGGCTGCTTTCTCCAGCCCTCCATTTTGAAGCAATAAACTGATCTGTTCAATCAGAAAGCCGGAATATTTAAACAGAATCAGCCAAAACAGATTGTAGGCGATTCCCAGGCGAAGCCATCTCCCACGTCTTAAGCGAGATTTGTATCGTTTCATTTTCCTGCCAATGCAGTAATTGACGCAGACAGATAACAGCAAAAGCACCATATAGGCCGGATGGTCCGCAACTCCATAAAAATAAAAAAGCAGGCTTCCTGTAAGCAGGCAGAAATTTTTTGCTCTGGCCGGGCACACATAATAAAGAAGCAGAAACACTGGAAGAAATTGAAATATAAACTCCAAGCTACTAAAAATCATATAACATTTATTCCTAACATTTGTATTTATTATATTAGACGAAACTGGAAGCCGAAAAGTTGCAGAATCCTGTAAAATTTTGTATTTTTTTGTAAATTAAAATTATGATTTAGAATATCAGACTAAGGATATAGTTGATTACGATGCTGGTGTTTTTCCAATTTTTCCACGTATTCAATATACAAATAAGCCGGTCTTTTTGACCGGCTTATTCATTCCATAATAGCAAAAACCTTGGATTTCAAAACTATTCTTTAATCTACACCTTTAATCAATTGAGATGCAGCACTATAGTCATATATCCCATTTTTACGTCTATAATCAAGAGTATCCTTCTCTCACCTCAATATAACTCAAAAATACATACTCAATAACAGTCAAAAAATTAACAAAAGAATTATGATACAGATGTTCCCCAATCAAAACAGGACTACTAACCGCATACAAACTATAATCACTCATACCCGCCAACAAATTACTTTGAAGATTTGTTATAGATACTATTTTCACCTTCTTCAAATGAAGCAATTGCAGCGTATCCTTTATTTTCTGCACATTCCCGGACAAAGAAATCACAATTACTAAATCATCTGGCCCCAGATTCTTTGACAGCATGCAAAGCTCATCACTGGCACCTACATAATAGATATATTTATTCATCTGCATAAACAAACGCTGCATTTCCATTGCACAATGGCGCTGGGCCTGTCCCGTACCATAAACAACAACATTTTGAGACTTATGAATTTCCTTTGCTATGATAGGCAGATTCGCAGATGATTCTATCTGCTGGCACGTATTTAAAAAATCACTTCTTACGCTTGATTTGATATCCTTATCTTTATCTTTCACATGTTCTTTATTTTCCCATTTCAAATAGTTCTTAAATTCACTGTATCCGGAAAACCCCAGCTTTTGAGTTAATCTTAAAATAGTGCTCTTCGATGTATTGCATTCATTTGCCAGGTCTTCAATACTCATTTCAGAAATCTTATATACAATTGACATGATGATAGAAAGGCTCTGAATGTCTGATTCATTTAATTTATCATAATTTTTATTAATCGCTTCAATCAGCATGATGCCACCTCATTTTAAATATTTCTTTCATAGTATCATATCCCGGGCAAAAAATATACTATCGATATCCGGCTCTAATATAAGAAAAATGACAGATAAGATTCTGTCATTTTCCAATAAAATATATAAACTATCCCCTCTTTTGCAATTCATCTTATTTCAGTTCCGGCCAATATTCCTTATTTACTTCATATAAATCATCCAAAATCTGTTTTGCAACAGTTACGCTTGGAACCGTTTTGGACAGCGCAATCGCCTGCCATAATTTCTGATAAGAACCTTCCATCCAGGCATCTACGACCAATTTCTCAACAGCTACCTGCTCTTCCATCAGACCCTTCTGGAAGGTGGGTATGGTACCAACTGACAAAGGCTGAGGTCCTGATGAGGTCACCAGACATGGCACTTCTACCATTGCTGTTTTATCAAAGTTTTCAATAATTCCATTATTTTCAACAATCAGAAGCATTCTTGCATAAGTATTGAACTTTAATGCCGTTGCCAGATCCACAATATAGGAAGCATGTTCATCCAAAGATAATTCATCACCTTCAAACGCCTTGTTATCGGCAATCGTACGGCATGCTGTGAAAACCTCCTTTTCCCTTGTATCCATGACCTGGTTTGCTCTTGTATAATTGATATCTGAATGCTTTACAACAGTATCCGGTAAAAGATAATACTTCAAATACGTATTCGGCAGGGTTTCCGGATCAATTGCATAAATGTCCTTTGCCATACGGTAGGTTTCATTCCAGCTGGAATCTCCATGCTGCTTTGCCTCATCTACATCTGTCGGAATAAAATATCCCATTTCTTTCACATGCTTTTTTAACTCAGGCATCAGGTCTTTTCCGTCTTTGCTTCTTACGCCATACCACCAGCCAAAATGATTGAGTCCATAATACTGAGTAATAATATCACTACGTTTTTCATAGCCTAAAATCTTTAGCATATTATTTTCAATGCTGATGGGCATATCGCAAATATTAAGAATCTTTGATTTCGGCCGCAGTCTTCTGGTGGCTTCTGCTACTATGGCAGCCGGATTGGAATAGTTTAACAGCCATGCATCCGGCGAATATTTTTCCATGTAATCAACCAATTCTAATACACCCTGAATGGAGCGCATTCCATATGCAATTCCGCCGGGACCGCATGTTTCCTGGCCAACAACCCCGTATTTCAGTGGAATCTTTTCATCCAGCTCCCGCATTTTATATTTACCAACACGAATGTGTGCCATAACAAAGTCAACATCCGTGAATGCTTCCTCAGGATCACAGGTTGCCAGAAACTCAATTTCCGGATGCTTCTTATGAATAATGATCTCACATGCATCTGCAATTACTTTCTGCCTTTGTGGGTCATTATCATAAAACTTAATCTCTCTTAAGGGAAAGCGATCTAAATGTTCCAATAACATGAGTATAATTCCCGGGGTGTAGGTGCTTCCGCCGCCGGCAATAACAACTGAACTTTTTTCTAATTCTGTATTTAACATTTTATCCACCTCATTTATTCATTTATAACAGTTTTTCAAATTCATTTTTTACATTTTCTACATCAAAACCAATGATAACCTGTATTGCTTTCCCTTTACGGACAACGCCTTTTGCATTATATTTCTTAAAATCCTCATCTGCTGCAACAAGGCTTTCCTCTTTTACACTGAGACGCAATCTTGTCATACAGTTTGTAACGCTTTCGATATTTTCCTTACCTCCCAAAGCCTGTAAAAAGCCAACAGCTTCGTCATGGAAGACATTTGATGAAGAACTGGTCTGTTTACCTAATTCTACTTCACTGCCCATATCCTTTTCTCTGCCGGGAGTCATAATATTGAATTTCTTTATCGCCCAGTAAAATACCACAAAATAGATAACGGAGAAGATCAAACCGATCACAATATGAGTAATAACTTCTCCCATATGATTCTTCATCATCGGCATCCAATTGTAGGTGATATAATCCATGAGTCCCCCGCCTTGATAACCAACGACTCCGAACATGTACAAAACAGTCGAAAGTAAAGCGGCAAGAACCGCACCTACCGCAAACAGCATGGGTGATATAAATAAGAATGTAAACTCAATTGGCTCAGTAATACCGCATAATACAGCAGGTATTGTAGCCGAAATCAGCATCGCTGCAACTTTCTTTCTATTTTCCGGACGGGCCGTTTTATACATAGCCAGCGCTATGGCAGGCATTCCCCAGACGGCGCAGTTTCCATATAATGCAAATCCGCCGGTGGGAAACAATTCCTTTAAGGGTGCTGTGGAAGCGGCGTATTCATTTACGTGAGCCATCCAGTGTGTCCAGTTGCCGTCTGCAATTACCGCAGGACCTAAATCAAACGGTGTCCATAAGAAATGATGCAAGCCGGTAGGAAGTGTTATACGTTCTAAAAAGGTAAACAGGAATACGCCTAAATTACCGGACTTTGATAAGAACTCCTGCAATCCTAAAATAGCGGATTGAACGCCAGGCCATACAACGCACACGGCAAAAGCCATTGGTATCATGAAAACAAATCCAATAATGACAATCAAAGCGGATCCTTGAAAAGAACTTATTAAGCTGGGAAGCTTCTTATCATACCAGCGGTTGTGGATCCATACGGCAATTGCAGCAATCATAATGGCTCCAATCACACTCATGTCCATGGTTTTAATTCCTGCAACCATTGTAAGTCCGCTTGTGCCGCCTATTTCCTGGGCAAAATCCACATGGAACATGGTATCACCAAAGAATGTAAGCAGAGATTGGATAAAGTAGTTAAAAATAATATAGATTACAAAAGATTCCATCGCCGCGCGCCCTGCTGCCTTTTTAGCCAGGCCAATGGGTAATGAAATAACAAATAATAATGGAAGCTGATTAAAAATTGCATATCCCCCATCATACATCATGGACCAAAATTTATACCAGAGCGTAGTGTCTGCTGCTAATGCCCCCATAATATCTGCATTCATGAAAATGGTCGAGAATCCGATGATAATACCGGCAAATGGCATAAGCATTACGGGTGCCATCATCGCTCCTCCAAACCGCTGCAGTTTCTCCATCATAATAATATCCTCCTATAGGTAAATGTGATTTTTCGCGAAAATCTTCATCCGTAAATAACATATCATACAGGCATATAAAAAAATAGCCTTGTAAGCGCTTTCGGTACAAGGTCAGAACATCTGTTATTTTTCCCATTATCGCGGGAAATTTCTCAATTGCTTATAGATAAAGTAATATCTCTAAATAAAATAAGGGTGAAGCCTTAAATGGCTTCACCCCATAACCCTAACAACAGCCTCTCTCACATTCCCGACTCCAATCAGGCGCATCCCTTCCACCTTCCCCATCTTTCCCAGGGAAATTTCCGGCAACACGCAGGTATCAAAGCCCAGCTTCTTCGCCTCATTCACTCTCTGCTGTGCCATAGACACGGCCCGCACTTCTCCTGCCAATCCCACTTCCCCAAAAATAATGGTTTTCGGGTCCACGGCCTTGTCCTTCATACTGGACACAATCGCCATAATAATAGCTAAGTCCAAAGCCGGCTCATTCATACGCAAACCACCCGTAATATTCACATAAGCATCAAAATGAGATAAGTCATAATGGCCCCGTTTTTCCAAAACAGCCATCAGTAAATTCACCCGGTTATAATCCGTACCGGCCGCAGTACGTCTGGGCATGCCAAAAGCTGTTGGAGTGACCAGAGCCTGAACCTCCAAAAGCATGGGCCTGGTACCTTCCATGGAACAGGCTACCACCGCACCGGAGGCATCCTCCGGCCTTCCGCTGAGCATGTATTCCGAAGGATTTTTCACCTCGGAAAGCCCGCTCTCAATCATTTCAAAAACGCCGATCTCATTGGTGGAGCCAAAACGGTTCTTCACTCCCCGGATGATCCGGTAAGAAGCGCTTCGGTCTCCTTCAAAATACAAAACCGTATCAACCATATGCTCTAAGACTCGGGGACCGGCCACCACACCTTCTTTTGTCACATGACCTACGATAAATATGGCGATTCCTGCCCCCTTGGCGATCTGCATCAGGATATTGGTGGATTCCCTCACCTGGCTGACACTTCCCGGGGCGGAAGAGATCTCTTCCCGGAACATGGTCTGTATGGAATCAATAATCACCACATCCGGCTTTTCTTCCTCAATGGCACGTTCAATCAGCTCTAAGCTGGTTTCACAAAGGAATAATAAATCCCCCTTCACTTCCCCGATCCGGTTCGCACGCAGTTTGATCTGTTTTAGGGATTCTTCTCCTGATATGTAAAGCACCTTCCTGCTGTCTGCCGCCAGATTGCGGCATACCTGCAAAAGCAGCGTGGATTTTCCAATACCTGGATCACCGCCAACCAGCACAAGAGAGCCTTTGACTACTCCCCCGCCCAAGACACGGTCCAGTTCCTCATATCCGGTCTTCATCCGGTCCTGTTCGTCTAAGTGAATTTCAGACAACCGGGAGGGTTTCGCATTCATAAAGTGACTCCCGGCAGTTCCTTCCCCATTTGCTCCAATTCCCCTCTTAGCCGCAGGTTCCTTTTTTCCGGAAGGCTCCTCCACAAACGTATTCCATTCCTTACAGGCCGGGCACTGCCCCAGCCACTTTGCCGATTCATATCCGCATTCCTTGCAAAAGAATGCGGTTGTTTTCCCCTTTGCCATGGGAATTCCCTCCTAACCTAAGAAAAACACGCTTTACAGGTTTTTCTCAGTTGCCGCGGCATTCGCCGAAAGAATATGCATGCATATTAGTCAGGTTCATTGCCCGCGCAAAAATCTGGGTCCGGCTCTTCATAAAAGAGCCGAACCCAGCTTCTCATCCTGTTATCTTCGCTTGATCTTCACTGCTACAGGTGTTTCTTCATTCAGTTCCACGCTTATGGACAGCTTTCCGCTCATGTTGGTTCTCATGCCTCCAACGGCAGCACCATCCACATATACCTCATATTCGGTATCCTCTGCCAGCTGAATGGTCAGCTGGGCATCCTTGTCACCATCTACTAAAAATTCCACACCGTCATCGGATACGGTAAAATTCATGGCAGCAGTTCCTGGTACGGATTCGTATACGAACATGCCGTTGCGTTCCAGCTTGGTTATCTCATAAAATGTCTTTACTTTATATAAATCACCGTCGTGCTCAAAATCCTGCAATTTTGACTTTGTCTTTAATTTGTAATTTCCAAAACTGATCGTTCCGTCTTGTTCTGTGCGGATTAACTCTTCAATTACCGGCATTGGTTTGCCCTCCTAGTATTTTGTTTACTTATCCTTTTTAAAGCGATGAACAAATGTTTACGCTTGTAGCTATTATACACGAATTGATATAAAATGGCTAGCTATTTTACCAGCTCCTTAACAGAAAATTTTAGTCCGTCCTCACCGGCTGCCACAATAACGTGATTCCCTGTTTTTACCGTTCCATTTAATATCTCTTCTGCAAGTTTATCCTCCAGGCAGTTCTGAATGGTACGCCTTAACGGCCTTGCACCGTATTTCACATCATATCCCTTATTGATCAGGTATTCCTTAGCATCCTCTTCGATTGTCAGGGTGATGCTCATCTGTTCCGATGTCCGCTTCATGATATCCTTCACCATGATCGTCACGATATCCTTCATGTGAGTCTTATTTAACGTATGGAATACGATGATCTCATCGATCCTGTTAATGAATTCCGGCTTGAACAGACGCTTTACTTCCTCCATTACCCGGTCCTTCATGATCTTGTAATCAGCCTTTTCATCCGCAGCCGCACCAAAGCCCAGACGTTTGGGAGATATGATATTCTCCGCTCCGGCATTAGAGGTCATGATGATGATGGTATTCTTAAAATCAATCTTCCGGCCCTGTGCATCTGTAATATGGCCGTCATCAAGCACCTGGAGCAGGATATTAAATACATCGGGATGGGCCTTTTCGATCTCATCAAACAAGATAACGGAATAAGGATTCCTGCGGACTTTTTCGCTAAGCTGTCCGCCTTCGTCATAGCCTACGTATCCTGGTGGCGAGCCAATCATCTTGGAAACGCTATGCTTTTCCATATATTCAGACATGTCTACCCGGATCATAGCGTTTTCTGTACCGAACATGGCTTCGGAAAGAGCCTTGGATAACTCAGTTTTTCCCACACCAGTAGGCCCTAAAAACAGGAAGGAGCCAATGGGGCGCTTGGGGTCCTTAAGTCCCACTCTTCCCCGCCGTATGGCCTTTGAAACAGCGGTAACTGCTTCCTCCTGACCGATTACTCTCTCATGGAGAATGGTTTCCAGATTGCGGAGGCGTTCGCTTTCTCCCTCTTCCAGCTTTCTTACGGGAATTTTGGTCCAGCTTGATACCACATCAGCAATCTCTCCCTCATCTACTATGAGGTTTTTTGAAGTTTTTTCCTTCTGCCAACGTTCCCGGATCTTTTCTATCTTTTCCCGCTTCTTTTCCTGCTTCTTTTTAATAGCCCCTGCCTTTTCGTAAGCTTCAGCCTTAATAGCGGCTTCCTTCTGGTCCTCCAGCAGTTCGATCTCTGCCTCCAGTTCCTTAATCTCTGCCGGCTCCACAAAAGTGGTCAAACGCACCTTGGAAGAAGCCTCGTCAATGACATCAATGGCTTTATCCGGAAGGAAACGGTCATTGATATACCTGGAAGCCAGCTTTACCGCAGCTTTTAAGGCATCGTCTGTAATGGTTACCTTGTGATGGTCCTCATACCGTCCTTTAAGCCCTCTTAATATGCCGATAGCAGCCTCTTCGGAAGGTTCCTCCACCGTAACCGGCTGGAAACGCCGTTCCAGGGCAGAGTCCTTTTCAATATATTTACGGTACTCTTCAATGGTGGTGGCGCCGATCAGCTGCAATTCTCCTCTTGCCAGGGAGGGTTTTAATATATTGGAGGCGTCAATGGCTCCCTCCGCTCCGCCGGCACCGATAATAGTATGGATTTCATCGATGAACAGAAGGACTTCCCCATCATCGATCACCTCGGCAATCACCTTTTTAATTCTCTCTTCAAATTCTCCCCTGTATTTGGAACCGGCCACCATGCCGGATAAATCCAGGGTCAGAAGCCGTCTTCCTGCAATGGTTTCAGGCACGTCGCCTTCTACTATCATCTGCGCAAGGCCTTCCACAACTGCGGTCTTACCCACTCCAGGTTCTCCGATGAGACATGGATTGTTCTTGGTCCTCCTGCTTAAAATCTGGATTAAGCGCTTGATCTCCGATTCTCTTCCAATGACCGGATCCAGCTTTCCCTGTGTTGCAAGCTCCGTCAAATCCCTGCTGTAGCTGTCAAGTGTCGGTGTGCTGCCCTTAGTCTTTGGCGATTTCATAAGCTCTTCCTTATTGGCAGGAGCATCTTCACCCATGGCTGACAGCACATCAATGTAAAGCTTTTGAATGCTGATTCCAATGGTATTTAAAAGCCTGGAAGCGACACAATCATTGTCACGGATTATGGAAATGAGCAAATGCTCCGTACCGATTAAGTTTGCCTTAAACCGCACAGCTTCCCGGTAGCTGTTCTCCAGGACCCTTCTGGCACCCGGAGTATACCCGTTGTCTTCTTTCAGCCGGACTGCCTGATCCGGAGCGATCAGCTGGCTGATCAGGTTTAAAACCTTATCCTCTTTTACCCCGTTTTCTTCCAGTACCCTGGCAGCCACTCCGCCGCCCTCTTCTAAAAGACCGATTAATAAGTGTTCCGTTCCAACATAGCTGTGGCCGAGACGTTCCGCTGCCTTCACGGCTAAATTAATGGCTGTCCTGGCCTTTGTCGTAAATCTGTCTATCATAAATGCAATCCTCCTGTCATTTTAATTTACGCGGGTGCCGGGCGAACATGTTTGCATGTTCATTCGGCGGCCGCCGTGTTAACTATAAGAAATCCGCAATGAGCATTTCTTACAGTTCCGGCAATTCCCTCCGGATAAATTCCGCCCTGGCTCCATCCAGTTCTTCCTTGCTCAATGGACGGTCTGAAATCTTTTGCAGATTCGCCGGCTGGATTCCTAACATCAGGCGGTAGACGGAAAAGTCTTCCTCTGTGTGGATCAGACCGTCTGCCAGCCCTGCCATGATCTGTGATAGGAAAATCATGGCATCCCTGGAAGTCAGCCTTCTGGAGTATTTTAATACCCCGTAGGATTTGTAAACCTCATCCTCTCTCTCCTCCCTGTGCCTTTGGAGAGAAAGCTTCCTTACCTGTAACTCCTGGTTGGTCAGCTGGATCGCTGCCTTTGTAACCGTATCCAGGATCTCCCGCTCCGTCTGACCCAGGGTTTTCTGGTTTGATATTTCATAAAGGGAGCCGAAGTTCTCATCCCTTTCCCCATGAACGCCCCGTATGGAGGCCCCGAAGCGGCCCATATCACTGATAAGACCCTGGAACTTTCTTCCCTGGGACAGCATGGGAAGATGCACCACCACCGATGCTCTTAAACCGGTTCCCATATTGGTGGGAAATGAGGTAAGATAACCGTAATGGTCATCAAATGCATATGCAAACCGTTCATTGATATAATCATCGAGCCTGCCCGCCCGTTCCCAAAGCTCCTCCAGATGAAGACCCATCTGCAGAAGCTGGATCCGGATGTGGTCATCACAGTTAAGCACGATGCCTGTGTCTTCATTCTCAGAGATAAGAATGCCGGCAGGCTTTTTATTTAAGACGGCCGCCGAATTAAGTACCCGCCGCTCTTTAAGAGCCGTCCGGTCCAGTTCTTCCAGTTCCCCAAGCATGGCAAATTCAAAATTTCTGCCTTCTGCCTTGCCTAAATCCTTTAAGCCATACTCAAGTCTGCGGACCATCTCGCCGCTTTCTTTTTCATCAAGCGTTGCAGGAAACCGGTAATCCTGCCAGTTTCTGACCAGGCGGATCCGGCTGCTTATCACTCCCGGCCGACCAGTATCCTTCTGTTCAAACCATCTAAGCATCTGTCTCATTTCCTTTCTTCAGCTCTCTTATCTTATCACGGCATACGGCTGCCATCTCGTAATCCTCAAAACGCAGGGCATCCTTTAATTTGGCATCCCACTGAAAGATTTCCTCATGATTGTCTTTGCCTTTCCGGTGTGATGGCGAGTGCTCGTTCTCCAAGCCGGAGGCATCTTCCCCAGAAACCTCCTCCTTATCGCTGGTTCCCAACCTCATGTTCATGTATTCCTGCTTCTGGTAAACCGGTGTTTTTCCCGTGTGGACAAGATTTCCATGAAGCTGCTTTAAACTGTCTTCCATAAGAGGACCGAATACGCTGTAACAATCTGCACAGCCAAATCTGCTGTCTCTGACAAATTCATCGTAGCTAGTTCCGCAGGTCGGGCACAGAATCTGATGGAGCTTATCTGGCTCCTGATCCTTATCTTCTATTCCCAAAAGGCCGGAAAGCAGCTTTCCTAAGGGAAATTCCCCGTCAAAAATAGCTGCGTACACTCCAAAATCCATCTCTTTTGCACACTGGGCACAAAAATGATGTTCTTTCCTCGTACCATTCACTACTTCTGTATATTGTATATTTGCTTCGCGAATTTTACATTTTTCACATAACATAAAGAACCTCCAATCCAGTGAATCACTCTTCCCCCTGGCCCCTTAAAAACGACTGGAATATCTCGTCAACCAGCTGGTGAACCTCTTCACATGACACATTTTTACAGACTCCTCTGGCAAGCACAACACCTAAATCTTTGCGCATTTCATCAAGGACCTGGATTTTATCCACGTCCAGCGACACTACGGCCCCTTTACGGCGGTCCAGCTTGACAAACCCTTCCTGTTTCAGCACAGAGTACGCCTTATTTACCGTATGCATATTAATACCTATGTTGTCGGCCATCTGGCGCACGGAAGGCAGGGGGTCTCCTTCTCTTATACTTTCAGTGGCGATTCCTATGATTATCTGGTTCCGAAGCTGGATGTAAATCGCTTCATCACTGTTAAAATCAATTTGTAAAAACATATTTTCACCATCTTTCGTTATATCTGTTATACACATAATAGCACAACTCATTGCCTTTATCAACATAAAATATCAATTGGCATCATTCCCCTTTTAATTGTCATCTGTGCTCTGTCCTGCTGGTCATTATATGGTCGAACTTCTTAAATTATAAATTGATTTTTTCTATAACCCGCCCAGTAATCCGGAGATTTTGCATGGATTAAAAAAGAAAGGTAAGGAAGGTAAAATAACACATGGAATGGAATAGCCGCTCCCATATGATAAGAGCCAATAACGAAAGCACCTTCATTCAGGTGCTTTCGTCACTTCCATTTAATCTATTTTAATAGTTGGTAATTCAATTATTTACATTTCTTTAATCATCCAGATCCAGAAACTCAAAGTCGTCTTCGTCCTTTGTAAGCTCCTCTTCTTCCTTAAAGCCTTCCGGCTCCTTATAGCCAGGCCTTGAACCGCCTTTTCCCTTAGGTTTCCCGGAACGCCCTGCTCCGGAAGATGTCAGATCCCGTTCCAGGTCTTCTAAGCTGGCTTCCTCGAGAAAATCATCCTCTTCCTGGACTTCTTGTCCTTCATCTTCGGCGTAATCAGGCTCGTCCATCGATTCTTCCTGATATTCCGGATCCAGTTCCGTTCCGGAGCTTTGTCTGTCAAACTCTTCCCTGCTGTATCTTTTGATCTTGCTTGTGGGAATTTCTTCCTCCGGCTCAGCCCACAGCCGGTCATCAGCCGGTTTTTGTTCCTTGCCTTTTCCGGATTTGTCCCTGCCGGGCCGGCTGGGGCCGGATCCGTTTCCTCTTCTTACAAGAACGATCACGGCAACGAGCAAGCCAAGAGCCATGACGCTCACAGCAATGAGAATGTAGAACTGCCTGTAGTAATCCTTGGTCAGTTGATCGTATGTGTTTGCCATTTCCACATACTTACTATTGGAAACCCCGGAAGCATAATATTTTTGTATGGTCTTTTCAGAAAGATCATAACGGTAGAAATGCTTCTCCCCGTTCCAGTTCATTGCATAGAACAGGCAATACTGAGGCTCAGCCTCTGAGTTTTCCACCCAGCTGGTCACTCGCGCGCCGTCGATATCGGCCTGACGTTCATGGAAACCTTCCGGCACAACCGTATCTTTGTCAAGAGGAATGATGACAATAGCCTTGGCAACGGTCTCCACCTGTACGAACTGGGACCAGGAATCTGAGCCTTCATTGTAAATGTAGAATCCGCCGTTTCCTCCGGAATCCTTTAAATAAAGCAGAAGCAGGTCTTTTTCCAGTCCTTTTCCAGCCATGACTTCCGTTCCCTTATAGGTATAAGTCGAAGACTCAAAACCTTCTGGAAGCGCAGCTTCATCAAAGGATGAAGCAATGCTGTATTCGGTTTCGTTAATGGTCACCGTTGCTGCGCCGAACTCGGCCTCAGACGTTTCCGTACTTCCTCCTGTGGCAGGGGTTGTTTCTCCTCCCTCTGCTTTACTAACCTGAATGGTGTAATTCTTAACGGTCTGCCCATCCTCTGCAGTTACCTTGACAACTACCTGGTTTGCTCCGGCCTTTAAGCCCTTTTCTCCCTGAAGCGTTACATGGGCGCCCGCATTGGCTGCAACCGCATTTACTACCAGGTCCGTTGTATTGGCATCAACCTCTGCCGTATAGCTGTCAACAGACGCGGAAAACGCCGGTGTCAGGGTCCCTGGGGAAATTTTTAATGATTTCAGCGTCGCATCTTTTGAATATGTGGCAGGAGATGTGACCTTGACCGATGCATTTCCCTGCTTGCTTAAAGAAAGCGCCTGGGAATCCACATCATAGATTTCCTGGGAAGTTACGCTGATCTGGGTGCTTCCCGCCTGTAAAGCCTTAAACTTTAAGGTAAAGCTAAAGGCTTTCTGATCGGCAGAATCCATGGTTCCCAAGACCTTAATAGCACCTGCGCCGCCATTTGCATTGGTTCCGCTGACAAACTCCAAAATATTCGGATCATAAGCCAGCATGATTTCCGCCGTACCCAGGGCGCTGTCACTGGTTACTTTCATGCTTACCGTTACTTCGTTCCCCACCATGACCGATGGGTCAGAAAACGCGATCTTGGCATCTGCGGCCCAGGATACCAGTTGTCCGGGAGGACAGGATATGGCAATCACACAGGCCAGCATCAAACCAGCCGTCAGTTTTTTTAGTTTCCTATTCATATTGTCTCCTATTTCTGTTGGACTTTAAAGTCCGAGGATTTTTTTCTGCAAAAGCAGAAGATCCTGTGAATTCACCTTGCCGTCTCCATTTAAGTCAGCTGCCAGCTTGCCCTTCTCAGATATGCTTTCCAAACCCAGAAGGTAACGCTGAAGCTTCAGAACATCCAGGCTGTTTATTTTTCCGTCGCCATTGATATCTCCTTTTGCATTGGCAGAGGCATTGGCGGAGGACTGGCCGGCGGCAGGTGCCTGAGTCTGCTGCGGGCTGCTTGTGGCAGCTTCCGTCACCTTAATGTCAGTTCCAGGTCCCTGGGCTATGACTCCCGTAGAAGCCTGAACAGATATATTCGTGGAACCATCAGGAGCTATGGACACATTGCTTCCTCCTGGTGTTCCTGCATTATCCGTACCGGAAGGCTTGGATACACCGGGGCCGGTGTTGCTGCCAGGGCCGGAAGAAGTATTGCCGCCGGAACCGGAAGAAGTATTGCCGCCGGAGCCGGAGCTTGTTCCGGTACCAGCACCTGAGGAATAAGTCGGGCCATTGTTCTGGCGCACTACATGAAGGACGTATTCCCTGGCACTTCCATTTTGGGCAGTAACCGCCACCCTAATATCATTATTTCCGCTTGAAAGTGCTATCGTCCCTGTCCCTTTGACAGAAGCCAAAGAACTAAGGGCAGTTGCATACACGTTTATGCTAGATACTCCGGAATCCACAATTAAGTTGTATTCAAGGGTATCACGGCTAAAGGTCGGAGTCATGGCAAATCCCTCCACGCTTAAGCCGGACAGCTTATTGTTGGGATTGCCATCGCCGGTAGGCTGGCTGCAGGCGTTTTCAGGCATGTTGTTATAAACCGGTATCTTAAACTCAAGCTCTGTCTGTTTCATATCACTGTTATAGGCCTTTGAATAAACAGCACCCTCTGATGCAGCTCCCTGCACATTGGTCATATACTGGTGTTTATATAAGTTAGACCCCTGTACATTGAACTTCTTCAGATAAAAGGTATCCTGCCCAACTTTTACATAGTTATTACCATAATAGAACGCTCCGCCTAAAATTGATTTTTCAGGAGAATTCCATGGCCTTTCGTAATTGCCGGACTGGGACGCCCACCATAAGCCTCTTTGCACCGCAGTCATATTTCCGGATTGATATGCTTCTATATTGAAAAAATTATAATATCCTTCATAACCGGACTCTGTTCCTGTGATGCTTTTGCCTGTTCCGGAAGATCCCTGTTCCTGAATGATCATAGCTGCAAGGACGTAAGGATTCACGCCAGACTGGGCAGCCGCATTCATGATCATGTTCACAAAGGCGCTGCTGCCTGAAACCGTTCCAGTGGTACTTGATGAGGACGGTCCCGTAAGGCTGGCTCCCGGTCCGTATTCCATGGCGATGGGAAGGTTTTTTGGCGTTATGGAAGCCTGCGGCGGCCCTTCTAAGCTGGCCTTTCCTGAATCGGTTTCCGATCCTGCCCCAGCCCCAGGATTAATCGCCTCTCCCGGTCCTGTGGCCCCCCCTGGTCCTATGGCGGTGCCGCCGCCGGAAGAACTGTCCGTATTTCCCTGGTTACTGCTTCCGCCAGCAGATTCCCCGGATAAAAACGACCCCTTTACCATGGTCTTTAATCCTTCTGCCGTATGCTTGTTGCTGTCATAGGTGTGGGTCATAAATTGGAAAACATTGGTCTCATCAAGAAAATTTCTGGGATCCATATAATATTTTACAATATCTTCAGAAGCGGTGACCCAGGTGCTTCCGTCATATCCGATCCATGTACTGGAGTCCCAGTTATAAGCGCCATCTACCGTAGATTTCCAGGATGACAGGCTGTTGGTGTGGACCAGGGTTTTTCCTGCCTGGCTTTCTTCTTTAATGGCCGTTTTCCAGTCCAGATTTGTATGCTGTGCGCGGAATACCCACTTGGGATACTGGGCATGGAGCGAACGAAGCTTTGCTTTATAGCTTTCAGGAAAACCTTCTGCCGTAAGCCGTGACTCAAAATCCGCATCATTGGTATAGGAGGCTGGAAACTTTAGAAAGCTTTTAGAAACATATCCGGTAACCGCCTGGCCGCCGGAACCGGACACCCGGATCTGATACCAAAGCGCTCCATCCGAAGCGTTCTTTTCATCGATCACTGTTACCGATGCCCCATTCGTTAATTTTGTAACGACAGAATAAGTCGTACCCGGGCCGCTTCTCACATTCAATGAGGTGGCATTAACCGTTGCAGCCTTCTCCGTATAAGCATAAGCATTTATGTATGGCGAAACCGCTCCCATGTAAGAGTCCATCACCAGGACACTGGCCAGAATAACGGCCATCTTACGAGCTCTTTTATACTTTTTCATCTGTTTCTCCCAATATGTCCTCTTGTATTTAATAAATTTCCAATTACATGTAAATTATACATTTATTTATTATAATGACAAATGATACCATGTGTCAACTGAATCAGCTAAAGTTCAGACAAATGGAAATATTTGTAAGAAAATCTTTATACTTATAAAAGATTTCTCAGCTTCCTGCTCTTCACTTAGGAGTGTAAATACCTGTGCAAAAAAAGCCAGATTGTTAATGTAGGATGTTCTGGATGCAGTATACCATAATAGAAGTTCCAGTGCCTTGTTTTTTATCTGTTATTTAAGTAGCAATCTGCATAAAAACTCCCATAACGTTGACAACTCCATACCCCCATATGGAATTGGGGTATACAAGATAATTGTTACGATAGGCGCCCTTTATCAGGAGCATTTTAATATCTCTGCCTGTGATCGTAGTATAATTGCCACGGAGAATGGCCCACTCCATGATCATAGCCTGTATTCCTGCAACGTGTGAAGCAGCGGCTCCGGTACCGGTGGCACTTCCATATCTCCTCCCAGGCAATGGACATGTAAGCTGAAATCCGGGAGCAGCAAGATCGGGAAGGGGAATCCTGGTTGCAGAGAATCCTCTGCTGGAATCGATGAGAATGCTGTCATTTAATTGATTATATGCGGTTACAGTAAGAGAATTATTTGCATTTCCAGGATCTGTAATGGTAATATCCGCTGTTGCTTCAAGAAAGAATGTACCCGTTGTTATGATAGGACCGGAAGGTAACCATGCGTTAAAGGCAGATGGGCGCTTATCCATATTTGTGACTCTGATTTTCCACAGGCCGCTCACAGCCTGTTTAAACCGCACCAGTATAAGCTGTTTGCCGCTCTTTTCTTCCATAATGAAATTATTGATGTATAAGGTGGTGGGTCCATAAATAAATTTAAATTCACGGCATTCATTAAATTTAGGGGAGACGATCTGGGTATTTTCACCAAGGGGCGTTGTAATGGAAATGGATATCCGGTATGGAGAATGGTTCCATAGCTCCAAAAAGAAATCAGGATCTGATTGATCGACCCGCAGTTCAAAATTTTTATTATAATATGGTTCTTCAAAATTCCCCTGATAATGTCTGTTCATTCCCCCTTCATTCCCAGCACTAATGCATACCGCTATCCCGTAGTAGGTGGACAGGTTGTTTAAATAAGCGGAAAGAGCTCCGTGTCCGCCATGGCCGCCCTGACTGGATCCCAGTCCAATACATATAACCAAGGGGCGATCCAGCCTTAAAGCTACGGAACGAAGGTATTCGATACCAAGCATGATATCGGTTTCAAGATAGCAGTCGATATCATCTCTGACACAAAAAATTTGGCGGTTGTATGATTGAGCCTGCTTTAACTTGACAATCACAAGTTCAGCTTTAGAAGCCACTCCACTGAAATCTCCGCTTAAATCAGGAGTTCCGGCAGCAATACCGGCCAGCATGGTGCCATGTCCATTATCATCGCGGGTCGGGACAATGGAAAAGGGATCATCGTCAACTAATGCGCCGTTAATGGAATCCTTACTATATTCGCTGCCAAAGGTGAAATTTTCCGGAGGTGTTCCATCTTCTATGGTCTGATCCCATATAGACTGAATCCGCGTGGAACCATCATTGTTAAGAAAAGCCGGATGCTGATAGTCAATTCCGGTATCAACAAATCCGATCAAAATGCCCTGGCCAAACAAAGAAAAGTCAGGGTTGTATTGAAATGGTTTTACACTTGATTTTTCCAGACTATAAGTAGAGTTAAGGGTGAAAATATTGGGAAATATAGAATATGGCCGGTGTCCGAGAAGACACATATTGAATTCTCTGGCAGGTACATGAAGAACAGAGTATCTGTCGTTTATAAAAGTTAAATCATATGTTTGCTGCAAGCCTTTTGCAAACTCATTATTTATTAATAAATCAAAATATTTTTCGTCTGGCATTTTAATGATAAACCTCCGCGAACAACAAGTCCCATTTCAAGTCATTATATGATCATCTGTACGGAAAAATAACACTTTCGTTAATCCAGTCTCCACCTCAGGTTGCTGGAATCCCGGGCGGTATAATCCATTTTCCTATAAAGTAAAAAAAGGCCTCCCAATATTGGGAGACCTTTTTTATGAAGGCTATACCGGATAAGCCTTATTTTCCTTATCTGCCAAAGATGAATCTACGCCGGTCTGCTGTGCGGCCCGGTACTGGAAGAATTCCTTGGCAACCGTAGGAAACAGGGCGTATGAAAGCACATCTTCATCCTGCTGCTTCCACTGTGCACATTCCTTCTCAAACTGAGGAAGCTGGGGAGGAATCAAATCGGCAGGGCGGCAGGTGATCGGCGTCTCATCGCCGATGATCTTCTTCTGGACTTCCGGATTAAATGGTTTAACCGTCTGTCCGAACTCGCCCATGAAAATCTTCTTTGTCTCTTTCGTTACCATTTTATAGCGTTCACCGCTAATGACATTTAAAACAGCCTGGGTCCCGACGATCTGGGAAGACGGGGTAACAAGGGGTGGTTCCCCAAAGTCTTTTCGTACTTTAGGAATCTCCTGCAGTACTTCCATATACTTGTCTTCCTGACCTGCTTCCTTTAACTGGCTCACCAGGTTGGATAGCATGCCGCCAGGTACCTGATACTGAAGGGTCTTGATGTCTACGCCCAATACCTTTGGATTTAAACGTCCGCTCTTTAACGCTTCCTCCCGGATGGGCTGGAAGTATGCACAGATTTCCGCCAATAAGTTCTGGTCGTAGCCCGTGTCATAAGCCGTTCCGCGGAAAGTCTCAACCATGACCTCAGTAGCCGGCTGACTGGTTCCAAGGGCAAGAGGGGACATTGCGGTATCAATGATATCACAGCCTGCTTCAACCGCCTTTAAATAAGTCATGGAAGCTACGCCGGAGGTATAGTGGGTGTGTAAGTCAATCGGAAGCTTTGTGGATTCCTTTAACGCCCGTACCAGCTCATCTGCCTTGTAGGGCGTTAAAAGCCCTGCCATGTCTTTGATGCAGATGGAATCAGCTCCCATATCCTCGATCCTCTTTGCAATGTCCTTCCAGTAATCCAGTGTATAAGCTTCTCCCAGGGTATAGCTTAAAGCTACCTGTGCATGGCCTTTTTCTTTATTGCACGCAGTCACTGCAGTCTGTAAGTTGCGGAGATCATTAAAGCAGTCAAAAATGCGGATAATATCAATGCCGTTAGCCAGGGATTTCTGGACAAAATACTCTACCACATCATCGGAATAATGGTTATAGCCCAGGATGTTCTGTCCCCGGAACAGCATCTGCAGCTTTGTATTCTTAAATCCATCCCTTAACTGTCTAAGCCTTATCCAGGGATCTTCCTTTAAGAAACGAAGGCATGCGTCAAAGGTTGCGCCGCCCCAGCACTCTACCGCATGATAGCCAACTTTATCCATCTTCTCAATGATGGGAAGCATCTGCTCGGTTGTCATTCTTGTAGCAAACAAAGACTGATGAGCGTCACGAAGGACTGTCTCCACAATCTTAACCGGCTTTTTCTCTATTTCTGCCATTGTCTTACCTCCATGTTTGTCAATTCTTCTGATTAACGGAAAGGCATAAAGCCTTTCCATGGGATAGTTATCTTACTCCGAATATTGCCATAAATGTACCAGCCGCAACCGCCGTGCCGATAACACCTGCCACGTTTGGTCCCATGGCATGCATCAGCAGGAAATTGGTAGGATCTGCCTCAGAACCGACCTTCTGGGATACACGGGCTGACATGGGGACCGCAGATACGCCTGCGGAGCCGATGAGGGGATTTACTTTGCCGCCGGAAACCTTGCACATCAGCTTGCCAAACAGCACACCGGCGGCTGTTCCTACCGCAAATGCCACCAGGCCTAAAATAACGATCTTAATTGTATCCATGTTTAAGAATGCTTCCGCACTGGTCGTAGCACCTACGGAAGTACCTAACAGGATTACCACGATATACATCAAGGCATTGCCGGCAGTCTCCGTCAGCTGCTTCACCACGCCGGATTCTCTAAATAAGTTGCCTAACATCAGCATGCCCACCAGAGGAGCTGTTGTAGGAAGAATGATGCATACGACCGTTGTTACGATGATCGGGAACAAGATCCTCTCAAGCCTTGATACGGGACGAAGCTGCTCCATCCGGATCTTTCTCTCTTTTTCCGTTGTCAGTAGCTTCATGATCGGCGGCTGGATAATGGGCACCAGCGCCATATAGGAATAAGCCGCAACCGCAATGGGACCCATGAGGGAAGTCATTCCCAGCTTTCCTGCAAGGAATATGGAAGTAGGTCCGTCAGCCCCTCCGATAATGGAGATAGCGGCAGCCGCCTTATCGCTAAAGCCCATGAAAATGGCTAGAAAATACGCGGTATAGATACCGAACTGAGCCGCCGCTCCCAGAAGAAAACTCTTTGGATTGGCGATCAAAGGTCCAAAATCCGTCATAGCTCCCACGCCCATGAAAATCAGGGGAGGCAGGATGCCCCATTCGTCCAGCTTAAAGAAATAATGCAGCAGTCCGCCTCCGGAGCCATCCGCTCCAGCTTCCTTCATAATATCCGGGTAGATATTAACCAACAGCATACCAAAGGAAATCGGCACCAAAAGCAGGGGTTCAAAGCCTTTCCTGATAGCCAGGTATAAAAACACGAAGGCTACCAGGATCATGATCATATTTCCTGCGGTCAGATTAAAAAATGCGGTCTGCTGAAGAAGATTTGTAAATGTATTACTAATATAATCCATGTTAATCCCTCCATATGTGATCCGCTCTGTTTGTCTTTACAGCGGATCCTTCCGTACTAGTTTAATGTAGCCAAGGTTGCTCCTGCTTCTACTGAATCGCCGGTCGCTACATTAATGCTGGCAACGGTCCCATCGGAAGGTGCTACGATCTCGTTCTCCATCTTCATTGCCTCAAGAAGAATCAACACATCTCCCCGTTTAACAGCCTGTCCCTGGCTTGCCTTAACTCCAAGAATCTTGCCTGGCATGGGAGCTGCTATCTTAAGACCGCCTTCTGAACCTGCGCTGGCTGCCTTCACCGAAGCTGCCGGTGCTGGCGCAGCCGCCGGGGCAGAGGGAGCTGGGGCAGAAGGAACTGGGGCAGGGGCAGGCGCCGATGCCTTGTTAGCAACTGCCGGTGCACTTATGGCTGGACCTTCTTCTACGGTTACTTCATAAACATTCCCATTTACTGTAATTGTATAGTTTTTCATGATGATCTTCCTCCTGATTGATTAAGCTTTTTTCCATTTACCGGCCGGCGCCCGTCTGATCGAGCGGACCACAAGGCCCCTTGGCGAACTTCCTTCAGATGCTGCAATAGCCGCAGTAATTACTGCTACCAGTTCTAAGTCATCTAAAAGTTCTTCTTCCTCTTCTGTTGCAGTCACAGACACCACAGGAAGGGGTGCTGGAGCAGGCTCCTGTGCCTTGCCCTTTATCTTATCTTCAAACTTACCGATATATCGGAAGCATCCGATGAGCATGCTGATGAAAATCAGCACGATAAATACAGTTCCCATTCCCATCAGGGTGTTGAACACGGCCTTTTCCATCCGCTCGCCCAAGGAATATTCCGGTACAAACGCCACACTTGTGATCTTCGTGAGCTTTGTATCTGTTGTAATGGAAAATTCCATATTTCTCTTTTCAAATTCTGCTTCGATTGTAGCGCTGTACCCATGGTCAATGGCTTCTACCTTCACCGTATCGCCGATTGATACCAGGGCGCCAAGCTCATTCTTTATATTCTCCCAGGAATCCACGCCCTCAGCCAGGGCAGCATACTCATCCTGGGACTGCATGTTCTTCCTGAATTCAGAGACCTGGCTATCCTCAAGGCCGGTATACAGCTCCAGGAAGGAACCGGGAAGCTGCTCCATCTGTGTCTGGATTCTGGCATCAATTTCTTCGGCTGGGGTATCGGCTTTGCTGCACGCAGATAATGAAAAGAGGCAGGCTGCCATAATAAGTCCCAATGCTACTCGTTTCATATTCAGTTTCATATACCTGTCACCTCATTCTAAATCGTGCCATGTTTTTTTGCCGGACGATCCTCTCTCTTTGTGAACAGCATCTCAAATGCCGCAATGACCCGTGCTCTTGTTTCGCCGGCATCTATGATATCATCAACATATCCTCTCTTAGCTGCAGAAAGGGCGCTGGACTGAAGCAGCCTGTAGCTTTCCGCCTTATCGCTGAAAAGTGCTTTTCCATCCTCAGCCTTTGCAATCTCATCCGCATACATGATTTTTACCGCTTCGTCCGGTTCCATCATTCCGATGCAGGCCGACGGCCATGCATAAACGATGTCTGCCCCAATGGATTTGCTGTTCATGGTCAGATAGGCGGTTCCAAGGGCATGCCCCAGAATAACCGTCACTTTTGGAACCGTGGCATTGGCAAAGGCATAGGTAAGCTTTGCAGCCGCCCTGGCAATCTTATTCTCAGAACACTTGGAGGCTTCATACCCTTTTACATTTACAAAAGTGAGAACCGGTATGCTGAATGCATTACAGAAATTAGTAAATCTTGCAGCCTTTTCACAGCCCCGCCCGCTTAAAAGAGCATCATATTCCCCTGTCTTAACGCCGCTTTCATTATAGGATTCCGTTCTATTTGCAACACAGCCAACTGTCATGCCGTTTAAACGGATAAAACCGGTTACCATGGAAGCAGCATATTCCTTCCTGGTCTCCATAAAGAAATGATTATCGGAAATCTGAGTCAATGCAATCGCCGTATCCCCAATATAATTCTCCAGATCGGAGCATATACGGTTTAAATCGTCATTGCACTCATCAAAAGACATGTCATCCTCACTGTTTGCAGGAAGTATGGAAATGAGAGTCCTGATATTATTTAAAATGTCATCCTCTTCTCCCGTGAAATCCACCATGCCGGTTTCCCTGCTTTGATAGTCCGCGGAAGCAGTATTGCACTTTTCTGTATAATTTCCCTGAATGGCATTGGGGGAATTGACAAACAGTCTGCCGCCCCTGGTTTCCATAAAGGTGAAGTCTGCCATTGCTGCGGAAACGGCCATGCCGCCGCCACATGTTCCAAATATTGCTGTTATCTGAGGAATTACTCCGGACGCCAGGGTCTGGCTCATATAAATCTCACCAAATCCGTTTAGAGAGTCGGTTGCTTCCTGAAGTCTTAAGCCGGCACAGTCGACCAGACCGATGACCGGTGCGCCGGTCTTCATTGCCATAGTGTAGAGTTTCGTGATTTTTTTTGCATGCATCTCGCCTACAGAGCCGCCCAGAACTGATGCGTCCTGGCTGTACACATAAACAAGACATCCTTCAATGGTACCATAGCCAGTAACAACACCGTCAGCAGGAGTTTCCTTTGCCGTCATGTTGAAGTCTGTGTTCCTAGCGGTAACATGGCCGCCAACTTCAACAAAACTGTTCTCGTCAAGCAAAGCATGAATCCGGCCGCTTGCCGATGTTTCTGTTGAATTACTCATCTTGCAATCCTCCATTTTGTAATTTTTTACAGTCATTTGTTAAACTATTAACAAAGTCCTATGCAATAACACCAATTTCTGCCAATTATAATTGTATAACTAATTTAGGTAAATTTCAAGTACTGAACAGAGTATTTTTCATATTATATTGAAAATTTTAACTTCAAATACAGCACAATTTGTGCAAAGCAGTCTAAAATCCTGATATAACAAACTAAACAATCTTTAAGACAGTATTTTATTCCTGATTAAGGTTTCTCCTCTATTATTGACCTATACGATAAAAAGGAGGCAGATTATGATCAAAGAAATTTTAAAGTACAACGATACTTTTGTCAGCAACGGTTCTTATAAATCCTTTGCTTCAAACAAATATCCTCAAAAAAGGCTTGCCATATTAACCTGCATGGATACCCGCCTGGTAGAGCTTCTGCCAGCCGCACTTGGAATCCATAACGGAGACGTAAAGCTAATAAAAAATGCAGGCGGTATCATTTTAGATCCTTTTGACAACACAATCCGCAGCCTGCTGATCGCAGTTCTGGAATTGGGTGTGGAAGAAATCATGGTCATCGGCCATACCGACTGCGGAGCAGCCGTTATATCACCTGAAGCAATCATTGCCCATCTGATTCAACGTGGCATTGACAGGGAAACCATACGCGGGCTGAAAGAGGATGGATTGGACTTTGAAGCCTGGTTTAAAGGCTTTGAAGACACGGAAGCCGCAGTTGAGAAATCCGTTTCCCTGTTGAAAACCCATCCTCTCATGCCAGCCAATGTAGAGATTCAAGGCTTTGTAATGGATATTACCTGCGGCAGGCTGGACTCGGTTTCCTGATCCAGACATAGGAAAGAAAGATGCCGGAATTAAATTCCGGCGTCTTTCCATTTGAATTTTATTTTTGGATTCTATTAAATAGTCAGTACACCAAGTAAAAGGCCGGCCACCAGGCAAACCAGGCTCACTCCCCATATCCACAGGAAGCAGGTCTTAATATGGTCTTTGATCTCCACTCCTGCCAAGCCGATTCCCAGGAACGTGGCCGGTACAACAGGGCTTATGAACGTTGCGCAGTTTCGGCAGACCACCATAGTTATGGCAGTATGGGCAGGATCTACGCCAAATTTGTTTCCTATACCGATCAAAACCGGAAGCAGACCATAGAAATAGGAATCCGTACAGAACAATAAGGTCAGCGGCACGGACAGCACTCCGATGATTAATGGCAGGAAATGACCCATGGACTGGGGTATGAATGAAGCCAGTGCGTTAGCCATGTGGTTCATGATCTCACTTTCTTCCAATACTCCAAGAAATACACCGGCTGCCAGAATGGTGGATGCCATCATAAGACCAGGACCCGCATGGGACTTAATGATCTTATTTTGAAGTTTCGCACCCGGATAGTTGACTAAAAGTGCTACGACACATCCAATCATGAAAATATAATAGGAAGGCATCGGCATGAAAACAAGCGCAACAATGACAACTAATGTGAGGATCACGTTAAAAGCAAACAGCTTTGGCCTTGCCAGTTCCCCGATAGTGGCGGTAGAAGCACTTTCTTCCAAAGCTTCGTTATCTTCTATGACCAGAGTGCTATTGATTCCAGCCCCTCTCTTCTTTTCAACAACTCCCCAGAAAAACGCAGTAAACAGAGCAACTGCGATACCCACCGCCTGCATCGGCAAAAGCTTCATCCAAAGGACATTGGCTTCTATTTCCAATACAGAGGCTGCACGCATGGTCGGGCCGCCCCAGGGAAGCAGGTTCATGACACCCATGGAGGTGACGCATATTAAAAGCAGCGTGGTCGGACGCATTTTCAATTTCTTATATACTGGCAGCATGGCTGGAATGGTGATCAAGAACGTAGAAGCACCGCCTCCATCTAAATGGCCGATTATGGCGATAATGCTGGTCATAAAAGCCACGCCAACCACATTGTTCCCCACTTTTTTCATAAGCGCATCTATGATGCGGTCAAACATTCCTGCGTCGGTCATAATCCCGAAAAAAAGCACGGAAAATATGAACAGCGCAGCCGTCGAGTGTACCCCGGATACCCCCTTCGAAATAAACTTTCCAACTTCACTGACTGTGAAGGTTCCGGTCAAAACCAGGATCAGTGCACTTACGGTAGATACTCCGATAAATGCCAGTGCCGGAACAGTAACATTTTTCAGCAGTAAAACAATGATCATGATAATGGTTGCAAAACCTAATAATGCAAGCATTGTCTCATTCATGTTTTCTTCCTCCTCTATACTTTTTATTTATAGGGACATTATAAAAGCCTAACCTTACACCCTTCCTCCTTCTCTCTTTCACTTCTTTAAGAGAAAAATTAAAAGTTGTTAAGATTAGGCCTTTTTTACACTCTTTCCTCACAGTTTTTAACTGCCTTTAAAATGGCGGAGTCAGAAACCGGTTTGTCGATGTATTCATCAATTATTTTACGTCTCTTTGCTTCCAGAATTTCCTTCGTTACCCGGTCCGTCATAATGATCCGGATGATTTCCGGATACTGACCCTGAAGGGACATGCAAAAATCCGTACCGCTTTTCCCGGCAATATAATGCTCCGCCACAATGGCATCTATTTCCCGCTCCTTCAAAACTCTCCTGGCCTCCTCAAAGTCCATGCAGGCCGTCAACGGCACATGAAGCCTGCTGAAATTCTTTTCCAGAAGCCGTAATACCTTTGGATTATCATCGATGACCAGAAGTCTTAAGCGGTCTCCATTTTCCGCCTCTGTTTCCTGCTGCCCTTCCTGCTCTTTTTGTTCATTTACAGGAAGGAAAATATGAAAGATGCTTCCTTCCCCCGGTCTGCTTTCAGCAAAAACAAAACCTTTGTGGGAATGGACAATCTGCTCAACCAGAGAAAGACCAAGGCCCGTACCGCCTCCATTTTTCTTTGTCGTAAAAAACGGATCAAAAATCTGCTTTAACACCTCTTCGCTCATGCCTTCCCCGTCGTCAGCGATGTCAATCCTTAAGTAGTAGTTCCACTCTTCTGAAACAGGGAAAACCTTGTACTGTTTTAATTCCTCGGAACCCACCCTGCTGCCGCTTATGGTGATCGTCCCTCCCCTGTGACCGATTGCGTGGATTGCATTCACACAGATATTTAATATCACCTGATTCATCTGGGTTTCGTTTCCTAAGAAACATTCATCAGATAAGGCGATTTCTTTCTTCAGATGCACATGGGCAGGGCATACGGAGCTTACCATCTTTATGGCACGGCCCAGTACCTTTGCGGCATTTATGTTTTTAAAGGCAGTCTCCAAATTTTTCCGGCTTAAGGAAGAGATCTGCTGGATTATCTCTTTTGCCTTTCTGGAAGCTTCATATATCTCCGTTGCATTGTCATAGTTTTCCGCTCCCTCCGTAAGATCAAGCATTAGCAATTCGGCATATCCCATGATCGGCGTCAGTAAGTTATTAAACTCATGGGCAATGCCTCCGGTCATAGTTCCCATGATCTGAAGCCTCTGCTGGTGGGCAGTCGTTTCCTCACTCTGGTGCAGTTCTTCTAAAATTTTATTAAGCTCCCAAAGATAGGCGATCTCTTCTGTATCCTTCCTCTTCTGGACCCGCAGATCGCCTATATAGAACACCATTCCGAGGACCACTGAAACAATTCCCAAAAAGACCAGGCCCAGCTTGAAAAATCCGGCTGCAACAGGGATATAGATATCATTATAGTCAATCACCGCACTGACTACCAAAAAACCGCTTCCTATGATAGCCGGGGAATAGGCGCTGATCTTTTTCACCTCAGGAACCTCCGGGTCCAGCCACCAGTAGGAATAATACTCAGAGACTCCTGCCTCTCCTCTGTTCTGGTTTTCTATCATCTGCTGCAGGCTTGTCAAATCCTTATCCGGAAACATCTCCTGTCTGCCTGAAATCACATTGATCCCCCACTGTCTTTCCTGAGGGTGAATGAGGATAATCCCTTTTGAGTCCTTGATTACCACATACCCATTGGTTCCCAGGCGGATATTGGAAACAAGAAAATTGTAATAATTTTTTTCATTTAAGACTACGGAAAGAGAATTGCGGTTAGGAAGAATTTTCTTTAAAATCAAATACATTTCTCCATTTCCCAGTTTGCACTGCCGAAAGCTTATATCCTGTCCGATCTCTGTGACGGAATACGTAGACGTCACTCCATATCCATTCACACTTTTTAATAATCTTCCGTTTTCATCCTCCAAAATAACATCAAAAACAAACCGGCTGTGATTCGTCACATAACTCTGGAGTATGCTCCAATCCTCCCTGCCTGTCTTTTTGTTGTTCTCATCTTCTATCGCGCAAAGGGCATTTAAATCCGCTTGATATCCTTCAATGAAAATCTTTAAATTTTCTCCCATGCTCTGGGTTGTCAAAAGCATCTGTTTCTTTTGATTATTTATAATCGTTTCTTTATACTCCTCCCAGATGCTGAATAAAAGACAGCAGAAAATGAGCAGCACGGAGGCCATGGCGCAAATCATGAATCCCGTCCCATATCTCTTGTTTTCCTTTATATCGCTCATGAATCCATCCTCTATTTACCTGTTCCTCATTGACTTGTCTCCGGGTTAATATTATAATAATTTTAGAATTATTTCGATATTTTTCTACATAAATTTAATCTTAGGGGGAAGCTATGTCTGATAAAGTATTAATTGTGGATGACGATCCGGCAGTCTGCAAGTTATTGGAGAAAGTCATGCACAGCAATGATTTGGAAACCAACGTCGCGGACAGTGGAATTGCCGCACTGAATCAACTCAAAAACCACACTTACGATATGATCCTCATGGACGTGATGCTGGGTGATATGGAAGGCTTTGAGGTCATCAAACGACTGCGCAGCCAGGGCAACCAGACTCCGGTTATGATCGTAAGCGGAAGGAACGAGGATTACGATTCACTTTACGGACTTTCTGTCGGCGCCGATGATTACATAACCAAGCCATTCCGTCCCCTGGTTCTGGGAGCCAAGGTAAAAGCGCTGATCCGCCGGAACAAAAATCAGATGTTAGAAAGCTCGGATATCCTGGAATGCGGATCTTTCACTTACAATAATTCTACCATGCGGTTTTATAAAAACGGAAGAGAGATTGTACTTTCTTCCAAAGAAAGCAGTCTGATGCTGCTGTTCTTAAAGCATCCGGGCCAGGTATTTACAAAAGACATGATTTACGATCATGTGTGGGGAAACAGTGTTGCCATAGACGATAACTCCATCATGGTGTATATCAACCGCCTGCGTGGTAAAATCGAAGAAGACCGGCAAAAGCCGGTCCATATCGTAACAGTCAGAGGCCTTGGATACCGGTTTATCCCGTAGGCCTCCGGCCTTTTTTTTTCTGTTCAAGGTATTCCAGTGTCGTTTCAGGCACCAGGCCCTTTAATCCTTCAAAGTCTCCCTTTTCATACCATTTCCGGACTGCAGATGCACTGATTGCCTCTCCCCCGGAACACATCCTCTCGAATTCCGATACCGAGATTCCATACCGGGGCAGGATCTTTTTCATTTCCTCATTGTAATGACCGGTGACTGCGCATACTGGTTCTGTTCCTACGAAGCGCTTTGTTATCCCAAGAGCCGGGGCGATGCGCCTGCCGAAAAGCTCTAAATCCAGGCGGCAGCCGGCTCTTACCGCATGGACCTTTTCCTTCATAAAATAAGTTGGAAAGGTCGCTGCGGAGATGACATAATCAGCTGCCTGGTGAACAACCGCACGGGGAAGGTCTTTGATTCCTTCCCGTACCATAAAAAATCGTTCATCCGCTCCAAAACTGCTTCTGTTATCGGCAAGAACCAGTACATGGACATAGTCACAGCAGTTAAGGGCCTGTTCAACCAGATACCGGTGGCCATAAGTAAATGGATTGCAATTGGCAACGATGGAGCCGATGACCATGCCTGGTTTCAGCGCCTCAGCCGGAGACTCTGAGATCAGACGGTTCACAAACTCTTTGAACCCGCTCTTCCTGTTTTCCATAAAAAGGACATCATCGGTCAGTAGCACCGTAAAAAATCCAAGATCCTCAAACATTTCCCTGTTTTCCGGTTTTGTGTACATAAGAATATGGGATCTGCCGTTCTCAAATTCATACTGGGTCAAACATGAGATGACCGACCCGGTCAGGCCGGTTCCTCTTACGCTTTTATCAACTGCAATGCATTTTAAAACATTCTGCTCCGCTGAGCCGGTAGCCTGGATCCGGTAATTCTCATCAAGGAGACATACGCTGTATTCGATTCCCTGGTCATAGTCCAGGTCATTCCGTTTTAAAAAATCCTTTAACAGTTCCAGCTCTTTACCTTTTAACGGCCTTCCTTCCAGCTTTACGAATTCCATAGAATCCTCCCCATCACCGGCACTTTTACCAGTTCATTCATGAAAATTGCCACAGCCAGAAGATCCGCACACCCTCCGGCGCTTATATTTCTCTTTATAAAATCCGCATCCATTCGTTTCAGCATCACCATATCTTTATCCCCGTAAGCCCCTCCGGCACGGAGAAAATTCCTTGCCGTGCACTGAACCTTCAAAAGGACGGACGGATCATGCCTTGCAATGATGTTGGAATCCTCTACCCGGCTCATGAGCATAAACAAAGTTTCCAGTTTGATCTGATTCCAGTCCCTGCCTTCCTTAAGTCCTTTTGCCATGATGGGAAGGGCGATGCCGCGTACGGAAGCATAGCCGCTTATGGCCTCTCCCCTTGCACCCGTAATCCTACATTGGTTCAGGGACTGCATTTCCTCCACTTCCTTTACCAGAGTCTCTCTTACCATGGCTTGCTCCATCTTTACCAGGCATTCTATGGTCACAGCTCTCTGCCTTCCAATGCATGCTCCGGCGGCCGCACTTAAGATTCCCATGTGAAAGATCATCCCCTTATGGGTATTCACTCCTGCCGTAGCCTTGTACATGGCCTTCTCTGCGGACAGGCCAATCCGGCGGATGCGTTCAAACAGCAGCCCCGGCGTGTGCAAAAGGCTCATGCCCTCTAAGGCCATAGAGGCAAAATACGGCTCCAGGGCTTTGGCACTCCTCTCAAAGGAAGTAACGTCCATGTCTTTATGGGCACCTGCAGAATATAGATCCACCAGGCCGGGCTTGGGCGTCGTATAAACCTCTTCAAGCATAGCCTGGTAAGCCATGTTCCCGATGTGGAAAGCCGCCTTTTCCAATGCCCCTTTAAAATTCACACCAGAACTGCTATTCATTGTTTATTCTCCTGCAAACTGAAACTCCTTGATCTTACGCACCACATCCATGATGGTACCATCCCGGCCCTCGATGATTCCTACAATTTTTTCATCAAACTGCACCTTTTCCGGTTCTCCCGCAATGGAGTATGCGATGTCCCGCAGTTCCTCTATGGTCTTAAACGGCAGTTCCACGTCTTTCATGCACTGGATCAAATCCTGCCTTCCCGGATTAATTGCAATGCCATAATCCGTGATCACCACATCAATGGATTCGCCGGGAGTCGTAACCGTTGTGACCTCTGAGCAAACAGCCGGAATCCTTCCCTGCAGCAATGGAGAGATCACTATGGTACATTTTGCTCCGGCCGCAGTGTCCGGATGCCCTCCCTGAGCGCCGGTGATCATGCCGTCAGAACCCACCACTACATTGCAGTTAAAATTCACATCTACTTCCAGGGCAGCCAGAATTACAAAATCCAACTTGTTTACAACGGCCCCTTTGTTAAAGGGATCCGCATATTCTCCGGCACTGATTCGAAAATGTTTGGGATTGATGACGGATTCCACTGCATCCAGATCAAAATCCTGGGTATCTAACAGGGCATCTACCTGATTGTTCTCCAATAAGTCGCACATGGGCTTTGTAAGGCCTCCTACCCCGAAGCGCATGCGCACATTTCTCTCCTTCATGATTTTTGCAAGAGAAATGGTGGAGGCGATGGAAGCTCCGCCTACCCCGGTCTGGTAAGAAAATCCTTCCTTAAAATACGGGGTATTGACGACAAACTGGGTACAGTAATCGGCCATCATAAGCTTGCGCATATCTGTGGTGGGTTTTGCGGCCCCGGTTGCAATCTTCTCCGGATTACCAATCTCATCAACAACTACCACATAATCTACTTTTGTCATGGAAATATGGGCGGGGAAGTTTGGGAATGGCACCAGGCAGTCCGTGATTGCGACCACCTTATCGGCGTAATCTGCGTCCACCATGGAATAGGAGAGAACCCCGCAATCCGACTTTCCGCCGATGCCCCTGCAGTTTCCATAGTCATCACAGGTGGGGGCACCGATAAATGCGATATCGATCCTCACCTCTCCGGTTTCAATGGCGCGGACTCTGCCACCGTGGGAACGCATAATTGCCAGGCCATTTAATTTTCCTTCCGATATGGCCCTGCCGATCTTCCCTCTGACACCGGAAGACTGTATTCCGGTAATGGTCCCATCTTCAATGTAATCCACCAGTTTATCATGGGCCTTGCCAAGAGAGCTTGCACAGATGGTGATATCCTTGACTCCCATGTTGTGGACCTCCTCCATCACCATGTTTACCACATAATCGCCTTCCCGGAAATGGTGATGAAAGCCCAGGGTCATGCCATCCTTGATCCCGCATTTTACCAGACAGCCGTGAATGCTGTCCGCCAGCTTGCTTTCCTCCGAATTGATCATGCACTTTGTCACCGGACCGTCTTTTTTATACTCATATCCATCAAAGTGATGAACTCCCATAAAAGGTTTTTTTCCTGTCAATTTTAAGATTTCTTCCGGAATCTCTCTCCCTACTGCATTAATCATCTTACAAATCTCCTTTATATACACCGGAGGCCTTGGCAAGCTCTATAGTTCTCCTGGCCCCGTCATAGAATGCAATGTCGATCATCTTTCCGTCTACGGTAAATACGCCAATTCCCATTGCACGTTTGTCCTCGATTTCCTTAACGACCTTTTCTGCAAACGTAATATTCTTCTGTGAAGGCGTAAAGATCTCATGGACAACCGGAATCTGACGCGGATTGATAATGGATTTCCCGTCAAACCCCATCAAATGAATAGTTTCCACATCCCGCCGGAAGCCTTCCATATCATCAAGGTTGGTATAAACGGTATCAAAGCACTGGATCTTTGCTGCCCTGGCCGCTATGATTAAGTTCTGTCTGGCTCCCATCAGCTCAATTCCGGTTCCTGTAATATAGGTCTGAAGGTCTTTGGTATAGTCCCCGCCGGAAAGTGCGATTCCAAACAGCCGCCCGGAAGCCTCACAAACCTCCAGCGCCTTAACCACCCCTCTTGCGGATTCAATAGCTGCCATAATGAGGGTCCTTCCTTCCGGAATGCCGAAATCCTCTTCTGCAATCCGGATCTCCGCTTCCACTGCTTTTATCTCCTCAGGCCTTTCTGTTTTAGGAACCCGGATCGCATCACAGCCGCCTGCAACCGCACAGCGGATATCCTCCTTCCAATATGGGGTATCCAGACCATTGATCCGGACCACCCGCTCACAGTCCCTGTAATCGATCTCCAAAAGTGCATGATAGAGGGAAAATCTTGCTGCATCCTTCTGGTTTTCTGCGACCGCATCCTCCAAATCCAGCATAATGGAATCTGGTTTATAAATATACGGATCTTTAATGAGGCCCGGCTTTTGGGCATTTAAAAACATCATGGTTCTTCTGAGCCGTTTCTTATTCGGATTCATCGTTTCCTTATGCCTCCCCAGAGAATATTTTCGAACTGGTCCGTGGAACGGGATACCGCTCCTTCCACACGCGCCTTAATGGTGCAGTCCAGTGCTCCCTTATCAACAACCGTGATCCTCACATTATTGATTCCCAGATTCTTAAGAGTCTCCATGATCACCTTCCGGATCTTGTTGCCATACTGGTTTATTACTGCGCTTTCCAGTACAAAATCGATTTTACCATCACCTGGCTCAACAGTCACCTGACAGTCACTTGATTCCAATGTACCGGCCATGGCTGGTTTTTTTATCTCCATTTTGCTTAAAGCCTCCCTTTTATTTACTATATCTTCATTTTATAGGGAGAATCTTAATCAGGGAAAAAAGGAACCTTAAAATTTATTAAGAAAGGGGGCAGATTTTCATCTGCCCCCTTTCAACCAGGAATCTATGATGCTCTCAACACGTCCGTAAAGTTCCTCCACCGTATGGCTCCGGCTGCGGCCGCATAGCTTTGCATTTTTTTCACATATCAGGCATTTCCGCACAGGGGATCCTAATTCTGCTCTGCCGATCCCGTTTCCTGCCTCATCGTATACGTCAATATCAAACAGCCTTCCAAGAGGATGGGTTTCTTCCATGCGAACCGTTAATCTTTTCACAAGAAGGGGATCAAGGCTTTTCACTGCATAGAGCTTTAAGTAACCAGCCTTCTCTTTTACCACGGTCTCTTCCAACACAGTCAGCCCATTTTCAAAAAAAAGGCTGTCCAATTCCTCTCCCCCTGCGGAAAATGCCACAAGGATGCCGGGAGAGGTTTTTGTTGGGCCGGGAATATTCATTCCTAGAGCCACAATCGTGGCCTTATCGTGCTTTCTTCGAAGTGCTTCCTGCATTCCTACTTTCTTTTCACGGAAAGAAAGCATCTCATGTAAAGTTACATTCTCTTTCATTCTGTCTTATTCCTTGATTTCTGTTATCCCAAAGCTTCCATCTTGTCTTTCCTGGAAGGTGATTTTCGATGTTCCTTCTCCCATGATCACGCCTTTATCCGTCATCTTCAGTGAAACCGTATCCACATTGGCTACCGCTACCATTAAGTCATCTCCAAACACCATGTCAGGGTTTTGCTTAAATAAGTCTTCCCGGTTGTTAAAGGTGATTGTCTCCCCATCGCCTGTTATGAAAGTACAGGGATAAAACAGAAGGTCCGCAAATGCCTGCAGATCCCGGTCTCCTACCGTTTCCTGGATCTTTTCAGCAAACGCCTCCACTTTTTTTTCCGTCCCGGCGCTTTCCTCACTTTCCACGGCCTCTATTCCCGGCCCTGACTGGTTCACATCCTCTTCCGGAACAGTCTCATCATCCGCATTATCTTCCGTCCTTAATTTCTCCATCCTGTCGGCCGCAGTTTCTGTTTTTGCCGCTTCCGAAGGAGCTCCGCCCAAATCTGCAGCTTGCTTCCTGCCGCAGCCAGCTGTAAACAACACAGCAAACGCAACGGCCAAACAAAATAAACTGATTTTCTTTTTCAGCATTTTTCCGATTCCTCCCTGCGTCCATTTTCTAATCCGGGCACAGTATAGCACCTGTCAGGATGATAAGTCAATAGAGTTTCTAAAACCGTAAACCTTAGTCATCTTTCTGTAAGATTCTCGTCGGTTCTTTATCCATTATTTATATTCTTTATGGAGGGTGAATCCTCTTCCCCGCACCTCATTGACCTGGTTGATGATCATGAATGCATTAGGATCGATCCCCATGACCAGTTCATTGACCTTTGAAAGCTGCCTCCCTGAAATTACGGTAAGAACCGTAAAGGAAGCTTTTCTTAAATACCCTCCTTCACTGGCAAGCAGGGTGGTTCCTCTGTCCATCCGGGATTGGATGGCCTGACTGATCTCTTCATACTTTTCGCTTATGATTTTTACCTGCATCTGATTGCGGCCGATCAAAAGCACCTTATCAAGCACCGTGCTATAGGATAGCACCAGCAGGATTCCGTAAAGGATCTGCTCCTTATTGGAAAATATCATCTGTGACAGCAGGATCAGACAGTCAAAAACCGACATGGTCATGGATACGGACAGATTCCATTTTTTGTTCAGGATCAAAGGGGGAATATCCATTCCGCCGGTGGAAGCACCGGCCCTTATCACCATGCCGATTCCCACGCCGATTAAAAGTCCGGAAAAAACAGTTGCCAGCATCCGGTCATCTGTCATTGCCGCCTGACCGAACAGATTTTCAAATATCCCCAAAATAAACGGATAATAAAAGGTGCTGATCATGGTGGTAAATGCAAACTGCCTTCCCAAAAACAAGGCTCCCACCACAAACATTATAATATTAAAGGCTCCCACAAAAGCAGCTACGGGAATCCCGAACTGGTGATGGGCCACCAAAGCAAGTCCAGTCGTTCCGCCTGTGATCAGCCCCCCCGGCAGAATGAACAGGGATACAGCCAGGGCATAAATGGTATTTCCCACAAGCACTGTTGCGATTTTTTTCATATTCATACTTTTGTAATTTCCTTTCCTTGTATAAACAAACACTCTTAATATACCATGTGCCATCGTTTTATACAATTTATTTTCTGCCGATCCTGTCCTTATTTCATTCAGTGCTTGAAACATCAATTTAATATGATATGATTCCCACTGGACAGTTTTTTATAAATCTAAGACACCGGATCAATACCGTATTTCCTTTAAACCGGAATGTGAACAGACCTGCCGTTAATAGAGAACAGAAAGGAGGAAGGAAACGCTGACGTTTCCTTCCTCCTTTTACACGTATCCTATAGGTCAGGGATAATTCCCATGACCCCCGGCATGGACAGATATTTAATGAAAATATTTTTAATACACCAAAACGTAGTCAGGCGGTCCGCCCCTTCGGTTAAATATACCGGATAGCTTTTAATGACTTCTCCGTTTAAGCGGTAAATGACATTTCCCACCGTCTGTCCCTTACGCACCGGTGCATTTAATTCCTTTGGAATCTCTGTCTGCACCGTGACCTCCTCCTCATCCGCCAGAAGAAGGTTTATGGTCTTCTCTTCCTCTCCGCCAATGCCGCAGGCTATCATGACCGGTTCATCCAGGCGGCCGGAGGAAGGAATCCCCCCTTTTACCGGAATATCAGGAAGGCTTACATCTTTATAAACATTCTTCAAATGAAAGCGTTCCATCCCGTACTGAAACAACTTTCTTGCATCTGACCATTTATAGGCCTTATGGGGCGGCCAGCCGCAGCCTAGAAGAGCAATGGTATAGGTCCTTCCGTCATCCTGGACTGCTCCCACATATGAATAGCCGGCTCCTCCGGTAAATCCTGTCTTTCCTGAAAACGCCCCGTCCATCATCCCCAGAAGGGTATTGTGGTTATTACAGGAAAAGAAGCGTTTTCCTTCAAGGTCAGCAAAGGAATAACTTCTTGTTGCCGTAATCTCTAAGAATTCCTCCTTTTTTTGCGACTGACCGATGCAGTAGTTCATAATCCTGGCTAAATCCGCTGCCGTTGTAGAATGCAGCTTCACCTGTCCATCCTTTTCTTCTTTGGCATCAAGACCATTGGGTGTGATAAAATATGTATCTTCACAGCCTAAATCCCTGGCTTTTTGGTTCATCAGCCTGGCAAATCCCTCCTGGCTCCCTCCTACGTGCTCTGCGATCATCATGGCAGCGTCATTATGGGATTCCAGCATAAGGCTGTAAAGTAAATCCTTAAGTAGAAACTTCTCTCCCTTATAGACCCCTAGATGGACCTTAGGCTGGGAAGCCGCATTCTGGCTGGCAGTTACTGTGTCAGAAAGATTCCCATGCTCCAAAGCGAGGATGCAGGTCATGATTTTTGTGGTGCTGGCCATGGGACGGACCAGATTCTCATTTTTTCCGTATAAAATGCGGCCGGTAGAGGCATCCATCAAAACTGCTGATTGGGCATAAAGATTTAGCTCATCCTTTGTCTGAACCGGTGCGTTTTTTTCTCCTTTCTCCTCTGTTACTGTTGTGTTCTCATTTACGGCCTCTTTTCCTGCCAGCCTGACCGCAGCAGTTCCTGTCCCTATAAGAAAGACAAACACTGCTGCCAGCAGTATTCCTATGGCATGCCTCATGAAAGAGCCTCCCCCATGAATTTAATTTATCCTATTCCGCAGTTTTTTTAATTATTCCCTTTACTTTCCGAACGTATTTTCGGTATAATGAGAGAAAAGGAAATTCGATTCTTTAAATGCCCTTTAGGGTAAAATTCAGGCTGAATTAAGGCTTGCCTTTATTAAGTAAATTATGTCAAAGGAGAGACGGATATGGTACCGGAACCCTTAGTTTTTCACATAGACGTAAATTCCGCATATTTAAGCTGGGAATCTGTCAGCCGTCTGGAAGCTGACCCAGGTGCCCTGGATTTACGCACCATTCCATCGGCAGTAGGCGGTGACGCCTCTTTAAGGCATGGGATCGTTCTGGCAAAATCCACGCCCGCGAAAGCATTTGGAATAACAACCGGGGAACCCATCACCCAGGCTCTGCGCAAGTGCCCTGCCATGACCGTTGTTCCGGCCCGGTTTGATGTTTACCTAAGAAAATCCCGGGAACTGATGGAGCTTTTGTCCGATTACACCCCTGATATTGAAAAATTCAGCATTGACGAAGCCTTTCTCGACATGACCTCCACCATCCACCTCTTTGGCTCCCCGCTTGAAGTGGCAAACCAGATACGGGAAAGGATCTGGCGGAACCTGGGGTTCACGGTGAACGTCGGTATCGCTCCCAACAAGCTCCTGGCTAAGATGGCCTCGGATTTTAAGAAGCCCAATCTCTGCCACACCCTGTTTGCCCATGAAATACCTTCCAAAATGTGGCCCCTCCCCATTCGGGAACTGTTTTTTGTGGGCCATTCCGCCCAGAAAAAGCTGGAAGGCATCGGCATACACACGATAGGGGAGCTTGCGGCCTGCAACGTAAGCCACTTAAAGCCCCTGCTGGGGGAAAAGTATGCCCTGCTGATCCATGATTATGCCCTGGGCATTGATACCTCTCCCGTGGAAGAGCGGGAGCCCTTAAATAAGGGCTACGGAAACAGCACCACCCTTTCCCATGATATAAACGACTTTGACATTGCCTGCCAGGTACTTCTTTCATTAAGTGAGACCGTAGGTGCCCGCCTACGTGCAGATCATGTCATGAGCGACTGCGTCTGTGTGGAGATCAAGGACTGGAATTTTAATACCAAGTCCCATCAGATGACCTTAAACAATCCTACAGACTCCACCACAGTGATTTATGAAAACGCCTGTAAGCTGCTTAAAGAGCTTTGGGACCGCACCCCCCTGCGATTAATCGGCGTGCGTACCACCAAGATTTCAGAGGAAGGCTTTTGCCAGCTTAATCTTTTTGAGTCCGAGCAAGTCCGCAAGATGAAGGAAATGGAAAAGGCAGTGGATCATATCCGCAGCAAATTCGGGACAGACAGCGTCAAAAGAGCCAGCTTTTTAAAAAAAGACGCCATCGTAGACCATACATCCGGACACGGGAAATCCGGCATAAAATAAGGGTGTATCTGAAAACTGCTATGTTTTCAGATACACCCTTAGCCTAAAGCTGCCCTTCAATGGCTTTAAATCCTTCTCCATAAACCTCATTGGAATCCGTAATAATGAGGAATGCTTCCTTGTCTATTTCGTGGATCGCACGGCGGATAGGCACCACCTGGCTGTTGTTGCAGGCACACATGATCACTTTCTTTTCATCCAGGGAATAGGAGCCCTGGCCCTGAAGAAACGTGCAGCCCCGTCCGGTATTTTCCTCGATTCTCTGAGCCACCTCTATCGCATGGAAGGTGACCACAAAAACCAGCTTTCCGGCTCCCAGGCCATACATGATCTTGTCGATTACCATGGTGGTCACTATGGTGGAGAGCATACCCAGGATGACCGCATCTAAATTGCGGAACACCAAACCTCCGGCAATGATTACTATGGCATCCACCACAAGAGATATCTGACCAATGGTCAGGTGAGGAAAAATCTTCCGGATCGCCATGACCAGAAAGTCCGTGCCTCCTGTGGAACAGTTTCTTAAATAGACGATGGTCAGCCCCAGACCGGAAAAAATTCCGGTGCAGGCAGAAGCATACAAGGGATTTCCCAGATAAACCGGAAGATAAGGAACTACATAGTCCAGCACAAGGGCAAAGATGACCATACTCTTCATGGAACGGAGCAAAAACCGCCTTCCCAAAAGCTTGTAACTGACTAACACGATGGGAATGTTAAGAACCATGCTGGTAATGCCCATTGGCAGACCGAACAGATGGCGCAGAATCAGTGCGATACCGGATACTCCTACCGGAGCGAATTCCGCATTTACCGCAAAATTATAGATTCCAATATTAAATAAAAATGCTCCCACCAGATCGCACAGAAGATCGATCCCCAGCTCCTTTGGCGAATATTCCTGTTTGATTTTCATCATGAGTATGCTGCCTCCATTTCTTCCGCCCTGCTTTCACCTTATAGAAAATAATCATTAATTTCAAATTCCTGTTTTCCAATCCGCACCTGTTTAATGAGAACGTTCACTTCCCCCTCTTCATCGGAGCAGACTCCGGACACCTGAATCTGTGTCTTACCATAGGATTCCGTCAAAACCAATTCTTTATCCATAATCCCCCTGTCAGCAATTGCTTCGGCCAAATCAAGCAGAACCTCATCCACATCTTCCATTATGTGGTTTCTTTCAAATTCCATTTCCAATACTTCATAAATATCCTGATCAAACATCATCAAACCCCCTTTTTTCAATTTCTACCAGCTAATTATAACCCATAGATTCTCCTTGTCAATCACAACCCTGCATGATAGAATCGGTTTATGAAAATGACTATGACTTATACCATAAAACAGACCCTTGAAGATATGACCGTGAAACAGTATCTCTTAAACCTGGGATATTCCCAGAGCCTGATCCGGCAGCTTCGGAACAGGTCAAACGGAATAACGGTGGAAGGAGAGCCTGTCTATACGACTCGGGTTCTTAAGCCGGGAGAGCTTTTATCTGTCTTTATCTGTGAGGAAGAAAGCTCTAAGAATATTGTTCCCACACCCATGCCGATTCAAATTCAGTACGAGGATGAACATATCCTGGTCATCAACAAGGCAGCCGGCGTTCCTATCCATCCGTCCCAGGGTAATTTTGATCATACCCTTGCCAACGGAATCGCATATTATTTTAAAGAAAAAAACGAGGCCTTTATCTACCGGGCCATCAACCGGCTGGACCGGGATACCACCGGGCTTTTAGTGCTGGCAAAAAATCCCTTAAGCGCCTGCATTCTTTCAGATATGGTGAAAAAAAGAGAGATTCACCGCCGTTACCTTGCGGTTGTCCAGGGAATGCTTCCTCTAAGCGGAACCATTGACGCTCCCATTTCCCGGGTAGACGGCTCCACCATTGAGCGGTGTGTGGACCGGATAAATGGAGAAGAGGCTCGCACTCATTATAAGCGGCTTTATTATGACCCTGTGACAGGGCATTCCCTTGCAGGACTTTGTCTGGAAACCGGCCGCACCCATCAGATCCGGGTCCATTTAAAATCCATCGGCCATCCCCTGCCAGGAGATTTTCTTTATCATCCGGACTACCGTTACATCACTCGCCAGGCCCTTCATTCCTTCCGGCTGGATTTCCTCCACCCAATCAAAAAGGAGCCTCTTTCTTTTGAGGCGCCCTTACCTGAGGACATGCAGTTCATTGGAATCACATCCAACGGAGGCCTTTGGGATAATGATTTTTAAGAATCCCCCCGGCCAGCTTGGAAAACCCAACTGGTAATAATATCTTTCGGCTGCCCATGGAATCTTTCTCAACTGAAATGGGCAGATCTCATCAAATTTCTCTCAGGAAATCTTTAAAGAATTTCCCCTTAAGCCCTGAACCCGTTCCTTATCATAGCTTTCTATAAATGAATCATACTCTGCTCCTAAAAGCCCTTTCATTTTTTCTCTGAACTCATCCGGTAATTGAATCATTGTTTATCCTCTGAATTTTAATTTTTATATAAAAATAACACAATCTGTCATTATTTTTCGAAGTAAGTGCCAAAATAGGAAGAGACGACTGTCCGGAGGTGCCTTATGTCCTTAATAACCATTACTGCTTACTTCATTATACCCATATATACCATTCTGTTTGCCTGGGGAACCGACTGGTTCTCATTGAATTTTTCCGTATTAGGAAATTTATCTTCCAGAAAAAACCTGTTTCTTTTATGGGGCGTTATCGTTGGAACGTATTTTTATTATGTTTTAAAACGGATCATAGGCGGACTTCCCCGGAACAGAAAGGAAACCGTGATCAGCACCACTGCCCTTTTGCTTCTGGCTCTGGCAGTCATCACGCCTTATCTGCCGGACTCACAGCCTTTTCATGCGGTCCTTCATGTTGTTTTATCCTTTTTAGCATCAATTTCTCTTCTTATCTGCCTGTATATGATCATCTGGAAGCTCTATTGCATGAATCAGGCGGTTTACCAGCCCTATCTGCAATGCTTACTGGTGATAACGGTTTTGTCTGCCTTACTCTTTTTCCTGACAGGAATCGTGAGCACAGTTTTGGAAATATTTTTTACTCTCTCCTGTACGATCCTGCTTGAAAAGCTTTACCGCAGGATCCAGGCTCCTAAAATCATGTGGAGATTGCGGAGATAAAAACCCATGTTAAAAAAGGAAAGTACCCGGAAGAAAGAATCTTCTTACGGGCACTGACCTTTTGCCGGGCACAAACCCCGGATATAAGAACATACCGGGGCAGTGTCAGCGGAAATACTACAATAAGATCTTATACTGATCGGAGCCTTCTCCGTCCACAGCATAATAAACGGTATCTTCTTCTGGTTTTATGTATATTTCAAGTGTTTTCACTTCAGCGTCTTCATGCTTTGACAGATAATCCTTTTTAACTGCTTCCAGCACTTCTCCTGCGGCAACTTGTTTTCCGGAATATTCCAGAAAGAACGAAACTTCCGGCTCTTTTTTCTTTACAGATGTTTTCTTTGGCGCAGTGCTTTTTTTCACAGGTGCTTTCTTGGCAGCAGCCGCTATTTTTCCAACTGCCGTTTCTTCTGGGGCTTTTGCTGGTTTTTTTCCTGCATTTTTATTGTTTTCCATAATTCTCCTCCTCAAACAAATAAAACGGTGACAACCATTGCAACTCAGTCATGCCACTCATAATTTGGCGGATAGAACGTACTTCTAAAAGACATATGCGTAAACCGCCAAATTATTCATGCCGGGCGTCCGCCCTAAGAAATATTTGTACAATTTGTGCTTAAGGAGCAAGCTCCCACGCACAAATTAAACAGATGTTTCTGCATGACTTAACTGTAACTACAAGTCAAGCCTGCCAGTGATGTTAAAAATTAGCTGAGTGAATTATAGAACAAAAACCTCTGTTTTGTCAATAAAAACCATCCACTGCCCATGAAACCGGGAGTGTTAAGGCCTGATCACCAGACGGGCGCCAGCCATTTTTTCTACAATTTCATACATATTGGTTACCGAGCCAACTTTCAGTTTGTCTGTTAATTCATAATGATTCAGGCAGGTTCCGCAGGTGAGGATTTCCACGCCCTGCGCCTCTAAGCTCTTTAGATCCTCCAGGGACTGAGAGCCTTCCACGGATAACCTGGCTCCCCCATTGTAAAGGAGAACCGTCTCAGGAAGCTCTTCCAGCTTGGTAAGAGCATAAACAAATCCCTTCATCAGAATGCGTCCAAGCTCTTCATTGCCTCCTCCCATCTGATCCGATGAAAGTACCGCTACAAGGCCTTTTTTTCTGGCATCGGGAAGGCATTCTTCTTCGTTGACCGTTTCTTCCATACTGCCGGATTTTCTGTTTACGTGGAACAGGATTTCATATTCCCCTTCCGCTTTTTTCTCTGAAACCGGAGCAACACCCTCATAATTCCCAAGCTTCATTACATTCTGAACAGCAATTTCATTGTCCACAAGGACCTTCAATGTACCCTCTCCCATATCCTTTAATGCCTCTTTTGCCTTAATAACCGGCTGAGGGCAAGTAAGGCCTCTGGCATCAACAATTTTTTCCATTTTACCGTTCTCCTTTTCTTCTATTTTCTCTTTCCAGTTCTTCCATTACAATAATCATAGACCGCAAAAGCCGTCTGTTATTCTTAGACAGCATTGTCGCCTTTTGTACCATCTCAATGATTTCATAATCATTCTGCCGTGATTCCCCGCATTTTGCCTCTTCCTCCAGCAAAGAAAAGAATTCCGACATTTTTAGACCAAATGCATTGCAAATCCTGCCGAGTTTTGGAAGGCTGATATTGGCTCTTCTTCCAAACAAACTGGACAATGTGGACTGAGCAATCCCACTTTCTTTTGATAACCTGTACATAGACCACTCTTTGCTTCTGTTGATTTCCTCGATTTTCTTAAGTACCGCCTCGTTGTCCATACAGATATTCCTCACTTCCCATAGATACAATTATAGTAGTATATAGAACGCAGGTTTTATAGATTGCAATACTTGCTGCATATACTTCCATTATTAGTAGTAGTATTCTATGATTTGTAAGGTTTTATAAACACATGTTCCATATAAATCTTAAAACCGGGACCGGTCCCTTTTAAGGACCTGCCCCGGCTTTTCCTTTGTTTACTCTTCGTCTTCGTCTACCAGTTCATCATATTCCGCATCGTCCAGTAATTCGTCAAAGGCATCCGCAACAATCTCATATTCCTCGTCATCTTCAATATTTTCAAGATTCGGCTGCCCGTCCTCCTTCTCAAAATAACGGTACAGATAAACTTCTCCCTCTTCCGCCTCAGGGCCATTCATCGGAAGCAGTGCTATATAATCTCTTTCGCCTGCCGTGAAAATGGTAAGTACTACGCACTCCAGCTCTGATCCGTTATCCAGGGTCAGTGTAACTGTCATTTCCTCCTGCGGTTCCATATCATCTCGCTCTAAATTAGGATCCTGTGCCATCCCGATACCTCTCTTTTTTCTTAATCTAGTTGTACGGCGCTTTCTAACGCCTATTTCCACTCTATCAAACAATCCGGCAAAAATCAAGGGATTTTACCTTTAATATTCAATTCCCTGTCTTGCTGAAATTCCTCGGTCGTATGGATGTTTCACCTTTCTGATTTCCGACACATAATCCGCTGTTTCTACAAGCTTTTCTGAGGGATCTCTTCCTGTGAGAACCACTTCAAGCCCCTCCGGACGTGCAGAGAGAAACTCCAAAACCTTTTTTTCCTCTGCAAGACCAAAATTGCATACTGCCATGATCTCATCCAGAACAAGCAGGTCATAATTCTCCATTACCGCCTTGTTTAAGGTCATCTCCAATAATTGGGAATAGTAGATGCCTGCCTCCTTTTTCTGCTCAGGGGACATCCTGGAAAAAAAGCCAAAGCTCCGCTCACAGGGCGTGACTGTAATTCCGGAAAGCCCGCATAGTGCCTTTACTTCGCCGGAATGATCAGTTTTTAAAAATCGGGTAATGAGCACCCGTTTCCCGCTGCCGCAGGCGCGCACGGCCAGTCCTATGGCAGCCGTTGTCTTTCCCTTACCATCCCCACAGTATATGTGTACACAGGATTTCATATCTCTTTCTCCTTTCCTTATTACTGCCCATGCTTTTAGGGCATAAAGGTATACCCGCAGGGTGTTTCCTTATTCAAGGTCATTCCCGTTCCAGATATTCCCGGACAAATCGGGAAACCTCCTGCTTTTTGCTGTATCTTTCCCGCACATAATTGATGTGAAGCCGCTCCTTAGGTCTTGTCATGGCAACGTAAAACATCCGCCGCTCCTCTTCTAAATCTGCCGGAAGAACTGCTTTATGGTGAGGCGTCACGCCTTCATTGGCATCCAGAATGTAGACGATCCTGTATTCCAGGCCCTTGGAGCTGTGCATGGTCATAAGGGCGACTCCCCTGGAATTTCCTTCCCCTGACTGAGCCTGGGCTTTTAATTCTTCTCCATATTCCTTCATATGCCGGAACCATTCCGCCGCAGTGGGATAACCGGCCGCGCTCTCCTGAAGCTGGTCTAAAACCTCCAAAAGCTCCTCCGGCTTCATTCTCCGGTACTGGGCGTATTCCCGGATGTAATCGTCATAAGCCACCGCTTTCCTGATATAGTTTACAGCAGCCACAGGCGCCATATTCCTTATCATCTTTAAATCATATTCCAGCTGTTCGATCCGCTCCACCATCCAGCCCCTATCCTGATAAAAAGATTTTACCGCTTCCCAGTTCACCGGATTGTTTTCCACCGCGTCCCGGCTGATGTAGCGGTTCGGCCGGTTGATGATCTGGAGAACATTGGCCCTGGATAAATCGCCGGACGCCGCATGGATATAAGAAATAATGTTTTTTGCGATCCAATGGTCGTATAGGTTGGGCACCGAATCCTTCATGGAAAAGGGGATATTATATTCCATGAACTTTTCGATCAAAAGCCTTGGTCCCAGGTTTGTCCGGTAAAGGACCGCCATCTCCTGCCAATCAAACCCTGCCTTTGCATAAGCCATGATTTCCTGGACAATTTCTATAGTTTCCTCCTGGGGGTCCTGCCAGACTCTTGTGACAATCGGCTTTCCATGCCCCTTTTTCGTAATGATCCTTTTAGGAAAACGCATCTCATTGTGGGCGATCAGCTTTCCGGCAGCTTCCACAATTTCTTTGGTACTTCGGAAATTAATATTTAAAAGGACCTTTTTAGCTCCCTGATAATCCTTTTCAAAACCCAGCATGATTTCCGGCTTTGCTCCCCGGAAACGATAGATAGACTGGTCATCATCACCCACGATAAACAGATTATTTTCCGGTGCTGCCAGCATCCGGACAATTTCGTACTGCACCCGGTTAATATCCTGAAACTCATCCACCAGGATATACTGATACTTTTTCTGCCACGCGTCTAAGATGTCCTTCCGCTGGACAAATAATTCATAGCACATCACCATCATGTCGTCAAAGTCAATGAGATTGGCCCTGCGGAGCCGGTCCTCATACGTGAGATAGATCTGTTTGAATATTTCCTCAGAGCAGTTTTTGGAATAATAGTGATCCAGGTCAATCATCTCTCCTTTTACGGAGCTGATTTCTGAAAGGACGGAGGTCACGAATTCCGCCTCATCCTCTACTTCTACCTGGTTCTTATCCATGGCTTCCTTTATGTACTGGATCCTCTGCTCCTCCCTCACAATGCTGCGGGCATCGTACCGGTAGGCAAACTTCAGGATCCGGAAAAATATGGCATGGAAGGTTCCAAAGCTGACCGCAGACGGCCTGCCGTCCACAAGGCTTTCAAAACGTTCCTTCATCTCTCTGGCAGCTGCTTTTGTAAATGTGATGACCAGGATATTTGTCGGGTCCACACCGTACGCCTCAATCAAATGACATATCCGGTGGGTGATGGTAAAGGTCTTTCCTGAACCTGGACCGGCAAGGACCAGCATGGGACCTTTGTGGTGAAGGACCGCCTCCTTCTGGGCTCCCTCATATGTGACCTGTTCCTTCATGTTCTCCTCCATTTTGGAATCATGCCTTAAGCGGCAGACCCCATCAAAGAAAAGCAGAGGTCCGGTAATATCCGGAGCCTCTGCTTCTATAACTATAACTTATTGAGCCCCATTGCTTAAAAGTTCGATTCCCTTTCTAATTCTCCTAAGGGTTTCTTCTTTTCCAAGGATCTCCATAATCTCGGTAGCGCCTGCGGGGGTCATCTGCTTTCCTGAAACCGCGGTGCGGATGGGCCACATAACAAAACCGGTTTTATACTCCTTTTCGGAAACATACTTTGAAAGCGTTTCATACAGCGCACCATTGCTGTAATCCTCTTGAGCTTCCAGAATTGGAAGCACATCCTGCAATAGGTCAAGAGAGGTTTCGCTGCCTGTCTTCATCTTCTTATTGGTGTACATGGCAGTATCGTATTCCGGCAAAGTCTCAAAAAAGTCAATGTGTTCTGCAATGTCCGGAAAAACTTCGATTCTTGTTTTAACCATGGCCGCAATCATCTTTAAGTCCAGATCTTTCTTAATAACTGCCTTCAGATAAGGCTCCGCCAATTGGTAGAAACTTTCAAAGTCCATAGATTTCATATATTCGCTGTTCATCCAACGCAGCTTGGTCATGTCGAAAACTGCAGGGGATTTGCTGATATTGAGGAAGTCAAATTCTTTAATCAGATCATCCAGGGAGAAAATCTCCTGGTTGCCCACAGGGGACCAGCCCAAAAGAGCAACGTAATTCACAACAGCTTCGGAAATGAAGCCCTGCATGATCAGGTCTTCATAAGAGGAATGGCCGCTTCTCTTACTCAGCTTCTTGTGCTCCTCGTTGGTGATCAGCGGACAGTGTACATATACCGGAACGTCCCAGCCAAATGCGGCATAAAGACGGTTATATTTCGGGGAAGAGGATAAGTATTCGTTTCCTCTCACTACATGGGTAATTCCCATGAGATGATCATCTACCACGTTTGCAAAATTATAAGTGGGGAATCCGTCGGATTTGATTAAGACCATATCATCTAACTCCGAGTTGTCCACGGAAATGTCGCCGTATATCTCATCATGGAAAGCAGTTGTTCCTTCTGTAGGATTGTTCTGGCGGATAACATAAGGCTGACCTGCCGCTAAATTGGCTTCTACCTCTTCTTTGGAAAGATGGAGGCAGTGCTTATCATAAGTCATGATCTCCTGGCCATCCACAGTCTTTTTAAGGGAATCCAGCCTTTCCTGGGTACAGAAGCAGTAATAAGCTTCCCCTTTTTCTACAAGCTTTTTCGCGTATTCTAAATAAATACCGGAGGCCTGGCGCTCACTCTGTACATAGGGGCCTACGCCGCCATCCTTGTCCGGGCCCTCGTCATGGTTCAGCCCTGTCTCTTTTAAGGTTCTATAAATAATCTCGACAGCACCTTCCACAAAACGCTCCTGATCCGTATCTTCAATGCGGAGAAGGAAATCACCGCCTTCATGTTTTGCAATCAGGTAAGCATACAATGCAGTTCTTAAATTCCCTACGTGCATACGGCCCGTAGGACTTGGTGCGTATCTTGTTCTTATTTTACTCATTGTGAACACACTCCTATATCTTCTTTCTCGTAATGGGCCGGTTAATGGAAGTCACGCCAAAGCCACGTAGTTCATTATATAACGAACCATTGGAAAAAACAATGATTTAGCGGAAATTTCCAAAGCAATTATAATCCCAGGAGCCTGCAGGCCAGCTTAAAATATATGATCAGGCTGACCGCATCCACGATTGTGGTAATGAGAGGGGCCGCCATGATTGCCGGGTCCATGTGGAACACCTTGGCAGCAATGGGAAGAATTCCTCCAATGGTCTTTGCCACGATAACTGTGATCAAAAGGCTGAGCATCACCGTCAGGCAAAGCATCTCCTGCCCGGGATAAAGGATGATCAGACGGACATAATTCACAAGCCCCAGAATCAGTCCTACAAGGATGGCTACCTTTAATTCTTTAAATAACACACGGAAAACATCTTTTGTTCCAATCTCTCCCACAGCCATCCCTCTGATGATCATGGTGCTGCTCTGGCTACCTGCGTTGCCGCCTGTATCCGTAAGCATGGGGATAAAGGTCACGAGCAAAGGAATCAACGCAAAGGCCGATTCATATCTGGCCAGGATCCCGCCGGTCACCATACTGCTGATCATCAGTACCAGAAGCCACATAATCCTGTTTTTCGCCAGCTGAAACACGCTGGTTTTTAAATAGGGTTTTTCACTTGGGATCATGGCTGCCATTTTCTCAAAATCCTCTGTGGCCTCCTGTTCCATAACCTCCACTACGTCATCAACGGTAACGATGCCTACCAGGCGGTCTTCGTGATCCACCACCGGAAGGCTTAAAAGACCGTATTTCCGAAAGCTGTCCGCCACGGCTTCCTGATCCTCCGTTGTGACCGCCTTTATCACATGGGCATCCATGATGTCGCCGATGGCTACCTCGTAGGGATTCATTAATAAATCCTTGACCGTGACCACTCCCTCCAGCCTTCTTGTTGCATCCATCACATAGCAGGTGTAAATGGTTTCCTTATCCACTCCATGCTTCCTGATATAGTCAAAGGCCTGGGCCACAGTCATGGTCTTCTTAAGCCCCACATACTCAGCCGTCATGATGCTTCCGGCGCTGTTTTCCGGATAGTTTAAAAACTGGTTGATCAGCTTTCTGGTGTCAGTGGTCGCATTCCGCAGAACCCTTTTTACCACGCTGGCAGGCAGCTCCTCCAGCATGTCCACCGCATCATCCACAAATAAATCTTCTACTATTGTTCCCAGTTCGTGATCAGTCATGCTGTTTATAATGTGTTCCTGCTTGTCCACCTCCAGACATGCGAACACATCACTGGCCATCTCCTTAGGAAGCATCCGGAACACCACCACTGTTTTTTCTGAATCCAAAGCTTCAATGAACGCTGCAATATCCACTTCATTGAATTCCATCAGCATATCCTTAAGCTTTCGGAACTGACGGCTGTCTGCTAGACCCATCAGCTCTTCCATATTGTAACTCTCCTGCATTTCACTCTTCCTCCACATGAACTTGTTTTTCCGTCGCGGCTATATGGAAGCAAAACAAATTCTGCATTGCAGGCAGTTTCCTACAACGCAAAATAGCCACAATTACAGAACCAGCCTGTAATTCATGGCTATCATAAACGCAGAGAACCGTACTCTGTTAACGGCAGCGAGACCAGAGCAGACCCGAAGTACAGGATTCTGCCCTCACTGCCATACGCCTATGATCACTGTCTGCTTCCATCTTCTGACTTCGACCTTCCACTCTGATTCACTTCCTTTCCTAAATGATTTTCTCAATTAAGGATAACAGCTGCCATCATAAAATGCAACCCCTAACCCTTTTTTCTCTATTAATCCATACCTGGCCCTACCGCTTCCACTCCAGAATCAGGGCCTGCCGGACTAAAGATATGACCATTTTCCTCATCCGAATCTATATCTCCCGGGAAAACAGGCGGAACCGTCTCTTTTGGCTTTGTGACTCCCGGACCGATCTCCTGGGGTTTTCCCGAAGAATCTTCCTGTATGGGCAGGGATGCGGCGCGGTTTGCTGCCTCATCCAGCTGCGTCTTTAATCCATCATAATATTCGGTGCCAGCCAACTGGTCTAAAAGGCTGTAAGCGGTACTTATCTTTTCCTCTGTGAAGCTGTCCCTGTGCCCCAGGGCAGAGATTTCCCCGATCAGGGACTGGAGAGAAGAAACCGTCTGATCCACCGCCTGCCTGGCTTGCTGGGAAGCCTCTAGATCTCTTTGGGACTGGGCCTCCAGCTTTTTACGCTCTTCCTCTGCCTTCCATTTACTTCCATTAGCTTTTGCCGCTGACTCTGCTACAGAGGAAAACAAATCCTTCCTCCCTGTTTCGGCATCGGTTTTCTCCCCTGTGGAATTTACATTCCAAAGAGAGACCGTTGCAGGCATATCCCAATCCAGAACCGGAAGTCCGTTGTTTATCCCGGTCATGAAGTCCTGCCAGATCTTTCCTGAATAGGTTTTTCCATAAACTCCGGGCATGGCCTTTGGAGTGTCGTAACCTACCCAGACAGCCGTGGTGTAATGTTTTGTATACCCGCAGAACCAGGTGTCCTTATTGCTGTTGGTGGTTCCTGTCTTTCCGGCAGCCGGAATGCCAAGTCCCAGGCCATAGCCTGTTCCGTAAGGCTTATCCAGCGTACCCTTTAACACGTCGGTGATCATGTAAGCAGTATCTTCCGTAAATATTCTCTCATCCGCCTGGTTTCCATTATATACCTCACCGTCATACTGGCTTTCTATGCTGACGATACAGGTCTTATTGCTGTACATCCCTTTGTTTGCCAGGACCGAATATCCTTTTGCCATATCTACTACTCTGGCACCTTCGGTAAAGCCTCCGATGCTCATACTGCTGTTTCCGTTATCCAGATAGCTTATGCCTGCAAAATGCATCTTTCCCAGATAGCCGATGCCTTTGTCAACACCGATGTCTCCCAGAACCTGCCAGGCCACCGTATTAAGGCTTCGGTTCAATGCATCTCTCACGGAAACATTGCCATAATAATTTCCGCCGCTGTTCTTGGGCCCTTTATCAAACAGATGGTCATTCACCAGCCTGGAAGGATAATAATATCCGGTTTCAAAGGCGGGAGCATAGTCGATCAGCGGTTTTATGGTAGACCCCGGCTGGCGCTTGCTTAAAAATCCCCGGTTGTACTCATCATCCGTACCCCGGCCGCCCACAATGGCTACCACATATCCGGTATCGTTGTCAATGCATACCGCCGCACCCTGTAAGGCAAATTTTCCATTTTCCTGCAGATCCTTAAAGCCTTTCAGCCGGTTGTCAATGGTCTCCTGCAAGGAGTTCTGGATAGACGATTCCAGGCTTGTATGTATTTCAAAGCCTCCGTTCCGGATCATATCGCTCTTCGCCTGATAAAGTTCCTGATACTGTTCCTTATAAGAATCATAAGAGGCCTGGTTGCCAAATACATACTGAAAAACAAACTCCTCATTTTTCATTAATTCCAGGGCAGCGCAGTGTATGGCATAGCTTGTCAGATAATTTTCCTTTGTTCCCGGCTCATAGATCTTAGCAACCGTCAAGGGCTGCGCCTTGGCATTCTCCTTTTCCTCTTCCGTAATATACTTACAGATAGCCATATTGTCGATGATCTGGTTCCTCTTCCATTTTGAGGTTTCCGGATGGGCCACCGGATCATACCTTGACGGATTATTGCTGATGCCCGCCAGGGTGGCCGCCTCCCAGACAGTCAAATCCTTTGCTTCCTTATCAAAATAATAGCGGCTGGCCTCAGATACACCATAGCACCGGTTCGCAAAGAAATTGGTGTTGCAGTAAAATTCCAGGATGTCTGACTTGGAATACTTATCCTCCATGCGGGGCGCTGCAAAAAATTCGGTCAGCTTTCTCTGTATAGTTCTTTCCTGGGTCAGATAGGTATTCTTAATAACCTGCTGGGTGATGGTGCTTCCTCCCTGGGTGGCTGTCCCTTTGTTTTTTAAGTATACGACACCTGCACGCAATAACCCCTTGTAGTCGATGCCATGATGCTTATAAAACCTTCTGTCCTCCTGGGCAATATAAGCATTTTGAAGGTTCTTGCTGATCCCTGAAATCGGGACGTATTCATAGTGACCGGAATTGATAGTTCCGATCAAAGTTCCGGCAGAATCATAAATTCTCGTATCCGTGGGCTGGGAAAAATCAGTCTTTACCGTTTTGCTCATAATGGCATCTGCCTTTTCTTTGCAGGCCATAATATCATTCTGATATTTTAAGAATACAACGCCGCCGGCCAGGCATCCCAAAACCATAATTCCCAGAAATACGAAAAGAATGACTTTAATGGGCCGAAAGAATATGGCCCAGGGACTTTTGCGTTTCTTTTTTTTCTTCCCCATATCAATGTACCTCCTTTTCATCATTTTTGTATCCAATTGAATCAAGGGGATATGCTGCATATCCGGTTGATTCACAAGCTCAAGACCGAAAGAAGTCCTTCTTTCAACCTCAGCATATGACAAAAACGGGAAGCCTCTTTATTAAGACTTCCCGTTTGTTTTCAGAGCTGATGACGGGACTCGGACCCGTGACCTCCTCACTACCAATGAGGTGCGCTACCACCTGTGCCACATCAGCATCTTTACTCGTTCATCGCTGAACCTCGTATATCATAGCATGGGAAAATCTGTTTGTCAACGCTTTTTTGATTTTTTTACTGATATACAAACAATAGCAAAAACTTCAGATTTTAACCACTTATTTCATTCTCATATCAGGGTCCATAGACCCGGAAGAGAACAGGAAACCAGCTTTCTGTTTTCTGTTCTCTTCCATCGTTTTTTTATAAAATACCTTCGAAACCTTCCCGAAGAGTATCACATGAATGATGAAACTGTTTCATCTCTTCTTCCGTCAATGACAGGGAAATGATTCTCTGAATTCCGTTTTTATTGATAATACAAGGGACTCCTGCGTATACCTCCGACTGCCCGTATTCTCCCCGCAGCATGGCAGATACCGTAAAAACGCTGTTTTCATCTCCAAGTATGGCCCTGGTGATTCTGGTGAGGGCCATGCCGATCCCATAATAAGTGGCCTGCTTGGCCTCAATGATCCGGTAAGCCGCTCCGCGGACTTCGTCTTCGATCCGCTCCAGTTCTCCCCTGCACGCCAACCCCTCCTCTTCGCAAAGGGACAGGATGGGCTTTGTGGCGATCATGGCCTGGCTCCAGGGCACAAACTCACTGTCCCCGTGCTCTCCCATAACATAGGCATGGACATTTCTCGGATCCACCCGCAAGGATTCCCCTAACAGATACCGGAGCCTGGCCGTATCCAGAGCAGTGCCGCTTCCAAGCACCCGCTTAGGATTAAAGCCTGACAAAGAATAGGTAATTCTCGTCATAATATCCACCGGATTGGTAGCCACCAGGAAAATTCCATTAAAGCCTGATTCCGTTACCGGCTGCACGATGGACTGGAAAACGGACGCATTGCGCTTTAGCAGATCAAGCCTTGTCTCCCCGGGCTTTTGGGCTACTCCCGCACAGATCGCAACAATGTCCGCATCCGAGCAATCTTTGTATTCACCTGCATAAATCTTCATGTGGGATGTGGAGAAAGCAAGTCCATGATTTAAATCCATTGCCTCGCCTTCTGCCCTTTTCCGGTTGATGTCAATCAAAACCAGTTCATCACAAACACCCTGGTTTAAAAGGGAGTAGGCATAGCTCATTCCAACCATGCCAGTTCCGACTAATGCAACCTTTCTTTTATCTGTTCTCATAATCCGTCCGCTCTCCTCTCATTGATATGGATAGTGTATCAGCCTGGAATGCAAACTATGCGCGCTTACAGCACCCGGTCGATCTTTTTTGCCATTAATTCGCTGTTGCCGCTGTAAATGATGGCGTTTTCCCTGGTGATCTTTCCTTCTTTATATAAACTCAAAAGGCTGGTATCCATGGAAATCATACCTTCTCCCTGGCCGGTGGCGATCACGGAATCGATCTGATGGGTTTTGGCCTCTCGGATCATATTCCGGATGGCATTATTGAAAAACATAATTTCAAACGCCGGATAAACACTGCCATCCACGGCAGGGATCAGCTGCTGGGAAACCACGGCCTGAACCACCATGGAAAGCTGCATCCGGATCTGCTGCTGTTGGTTTGGCGGAAAATTATCAATGATGCGGTCAATGGTATTGGCCGCTCCCACCGTATGAAGGGTTGATATCACCAGATGACCGGTTTCCGCAGCCGTCATGGCAATTCGTATGGTCTCATAATCCCTCATCTCTCCTAGAAGGATCACGTCCGGAGCCTGGCGCAAAGCCGCACGAAGGCCGGTCACATAGCTGTCCGTGTCCGTCGTAACCTCTCTCTGGGTCACCACACTCTTTTTGTGGCGGTGAAGGTATTCAAGAGGATCTTCAAGGGTGATCACATGGGAGTTGCGGGTATTATTGATCTTGTCAATGATACAGGCCAGGGTAGTCGTCTTGCCGCTTCCCGCCGGTCCTGTGACCAGGATAAATCCCTTTGTCTTTCTGGCAATATCCATAACCGTCTCAGGAATATTAAGTGTCCTGTAATCAGGCAGTTCAAAGGTCACCACCCGGATCACCGCTGCAAGGGAACCTCTCTGGCGGAACACACTGGAACGAAATCTGGAAACTCCGGGAAGGGCAAAGGAAAAATCATCATCCCCATGCTCCCGAACCTTTTCCATGGTCCTGTTTCCTGCCAGCTCATATAGTTCCGTGATCAATTCCTCCATTTGAGCCTGAGACAGCCTTTCTTCATTCTGATTTATAATTCTGCTTCCTATTTTATAGGAAAACGGCATGCCTGGCACCAGAAAAATATCCGATGCATTCTGCGCCACGGCAGCACTTAACAAATCGATTGCCTTCATCTTCCAGTCTCCTGATTCTCTGTCTCCCCGCCTGTCCACACCGGCATGGAATTATCAATTTCATAATCCTCTGTCTGAACCACCTTCCACTTTGATATCCGGATATCTTCCTTCTCCTCCGGATTCAAAACCAGTTCTATGGAAAGGGCCTGGGACCGTTCCATGGGAATATTTACGGTTACAGTTTCCTCCTCCGGCGCATAGGCATCACCAAGCTCCCGGACTAAAAACTCCTTTCGCTCCTGAGGACCAAGGTTCTTTCCCCGGGCATCTGCCGCCTTTATTAAAACCATCTGGTAAAATGCCTCTCCCTCTCCATCTGCACGGTAGTACTCCGTCACAGCGAAAGCATTGCGCTCCGCCAGATTCCGCTCACTTTTTGCCGTGCTAAGGGAAAGCATCCCAAAGGTTATCAGGCACATAACAATGAATATAAGTATAAAGGAAGGACTTCCTATATTGGCCTTGTAGGCTTTTTCCTGTTTTGCCATGGTCCCACCTCCGTCAATGTTTCGTCTCATGTCCGTACACCGTAAGGGAATAGACATGTTTTCCGTTTCTGCTTACAGTCACTTCCGTCTGTCCGGGCTCAGAAACTTCTGCCTTTACACCAAAAACAGTCTTCTCTTTTTCACAGGGATTACCGGCCCCGTCAAATCCCATAACATAGCTTTCAGAACCGTCCTCCGGTCCATAAGCCTGAAATCTTTTTACAAGTCCCTCCGGGCCATGATCCTTCCAGACCTCCGCTACGCTTTGGGCGATCAGCACACCCTGGTTTAAATCCGCCGCTTCCCGGCTCATGAAATCTGCTGTAACAAATGTTTTTATGCAGATGCCTGAACAAAGGATAAAGAAAAAAACTACAGCGATCATCTCCATCATAAATACGCCTGAGGGGTGTTTTCTATGCATCGTCCATCCCTCCGCTTCTTAGGGAAAGCCAGAGGCTGCCTCCGCCTTCCCCCTCCGTTTTTATATGTAGAAGCCTGCCATCCATTTCCAGGGTAACGGGGCTGCATTCCAGAATTTCATTTCCATCTCCTACCCCCAGGCCGCTTTCTTCATCTGTAAATAATTCCCATAGTCTGCCATCCTGGTAATAAATAAGGGTCACATAAACCGAATCCTGTATCTCCTGTTCCAGCTTAAGAACAGGGATTCCAGCCATCTCCGTCAGAGAAACCATGCCGGCTTCATCTCCCTGCCTCACCTTATTGGCTATGTAGCTTAAGGCCACATCCTTTTGGTAGGTATCCTCTGCCCTGCCATTGATATTCTCGTAGACTTTACCTCCAATGAGTACCGAAAATAAAGCGCAGAGTACAAAGACAAGAAACAGCAGTATGGTAAACAGAGCATTGGCCATCTGGCCTCTTTGGTTTTCTTTTCCGCTCAAATGCCCACCTCCTGGTTATCGTTCATGGGGATTGACTGTTATATCCGGCATAAAGTTGGAAGCAAAGCCGCTGTAAAATATGTCATACCGGTTTCTGTCAATTTGTATTCCATAATTTTCTTCCAGATATTCTACGTTTGGCGGATATCTTCCCTCAATGGCATAGCACTGCACCGAAGCCCTGCGTATGGCATCCCGAAGAGTCTCTGCTCCCTTTGTATCGGCTTTCCATGAAAAAATGAGGATCCCTGACACAAAAAGAACCACCGCACAGACAAAACCCACCAGTGAAATCACCTGGCCCAGGTCCTCCCTGGGAGATTGTTTCCATTTCTTCATTTAAGTGCCCCCTATCCGATCGCCGACAAGACACTGACAAGAGGAAGCATGACAGACAGAAGCACCAACCCTACCGCAACGGCAAGCACAGCTACCACCGTAGGTTCAAACCGGCTGACCATATGTTCCATGACCGTATCCGCTTCATCTTCATAACTCTTGGAGATTTCCTCCATGACCCGGTCCAGCCGCCCGCTTCTGGTGCCTACCTTTATCATCTGCACATAAAAGCCCTTAAACAGCCCGGTGTTCTTCATGGCGGTATAATAGTCGGTTCCTGCCTCAAGCTCTTTCGCACACTGCCTGATCTTTTCTTCCACAGCCTGATTATCAACCAGCTGCCCTGCAAGCTCCATGCCCTTTTCCAGCTCAAGTCCGCTGTGAAGGGTCAGTGCCAGGACCGAGGTAAAGCGCCGGTTGGAAATTGCAAGAGCCATGCGGCTCCTTCTTTTTATCCACTGGATCAGCCGTTCCGCAATCAGGAGCTTTTTCCCCTTTCTGCCAAGAAGCCACACCAGGGCAGCCGCAAAAGCCAAAAGGATCCCAAGAACCAGAGAAACTGCACAGAACACGCCTCCAAGCTTTGTTGCAGCAAGAGAAACCGGCGACATCTCTGCCCCCAGCTGTTGGTATACATTTTCAAATATGGGCATAACCCTGGTAAATAAGACCAGAAGAACCACCAGAAGCATGAAAATCATGATGATTGGGTAAGTGACTGCATTCCTTATACTTTTCATAAGAATATGCTCTTTTTCATAATATCCGGCTAATGATTCCATGATCTGATCCAGGGTTCCTGTTTCCTCCCCCAGCTTTGCCATCCGGATCACATAGGCTGGAAAAAAAACTGTATTTTCAAGTACTTTTGAGAAAGGAACACCTAGCTCAGCTTCTTCTGCCATTTGCATAAGAATATGTTTCTCTTCCCCCCATACGGAATCCTCCGCCATAACAGACAATCCCTCATCAAGAGGGATTGCAGCGTGGAGAAGAATTGATATCTGAAGGCAAAAAGCGGAAAGTTCCCTTGCGGAATATCCCATTTTCGCTTTCGTTTTCATCTGTCGTATCTCCTTTATAATGATGTTCTTTAGTATGTATATTTCGCCTTATAGTTGGAGCTGTTTGTGATGTATTGCTGTATGTTTGGGTCAGCGCCTCCGGAGGATGCAAACGTCGGGTCCATAAGCTTCCAGTCGTATCCGTCAAAATAAATGATATTATCCACCCAGCCCTGGCCGTCAATATAAACATTGACCCATGCATGATAAAGGCTGCCTGTATAACCAACCACAAGCTTCGTAGGGATATTCTGAGAACGCAGCATGGCAGTCATAACTGCCGCATAATCAAAGCAGATTCCCTTTTTCTGGGACAGCACCTGATCTACATTAGGCAGATAGCCGGACTGAACCGAGCTTGCAAGTGCCGTATCATAGGTAAAATTCTTTACCACATAATTATAGACATTGGTCACAACGCCAATGGAATCAGGCGCAGAAGCCGCAAGCTCCTCCCCCTTTTTCACCACCGCACTGCCTGTGGAAAAATTTACGTACTGATTTGGATAAAGGAATGGATCAAACTGATCCGCAAGTGTTACATTGATTTCACTGCTGGATTTTATGGCGTACTGGTTGCCCTGCACCTGCTCTAAAACACGGACCGTATATTTTCCGTTTCCTTCCGTAAGAGGAAATACCTCATAAGCAGATCTGGCATTTAAATCATAGGAATACGTTTCCCCTCCGCTTTTTATTACCTGTACTTTTATCTTGGAAGAATTTCCACTATACTGGACCATCACATAACCATGACTGGCGTTGGAAGCATCTACCAGCGCAGAACCGTTTCCATATGTGACTGTTCCCGGAGCCTGAGGGATTCTCACATTGCTCCCGGAAGGCTTTGAATAAAGAGGAACCGCTTCATCTTCAATGCTCACTACGGTCTTCCACTCAATGCTTCCCTCTGTGCTGTCCGCCGCAGCAATATTACTGCCTGATACAAAGCCGCTGAAAGAAAACAGTATCACCGCGCAAGCAGCCGCCATAGCCGTACCATTCTTTTTCATAATCATCACTCCTCATCTATTATCCCAAACGTTGTCTTACGACCTCATAAGCCAGCACTCCTGCTGCCACAGAAGCATTCAGGGAATCAATATCCCCCTTCATGGGTATGGAAGCCACCATGTCACAGGTTTCCTTAACCAGTTTTCCCACGCCGCTTCCCTCACTGCCGATCACAAGGCCGATGGGCCCCTTTAAGTCGAGCCGGTACATCACTTCTCCAGCCATATCGGCGCAGACAAACCACATCCCCTTTTTCTTTAATTCTTCCATGGTAGCTGTGAGATTGGTCACTTTAGCCACAGGTGTATAATTAAGCGCTCCTGCCGAGGTCTTTGCAACCGTTGCCGTAAGTCCCACGGCCCGGCGCTTGGGAATTATGACCCCATGGGCCCCAGCCAGATTGGCCGTACGGATGATCGCCCCCAGATTGTGAGGGTCTTCGATCCCGTCTAATAAGAAGAGGAAGGGAGGTTCCCCCTTTTCTTCCGCTGCCTTTAACAGATCTTCCACCTCTGCGTATTCATAGGCCGCAGCATGGGCAATGACACCCTGATGGTGCCCTTCCTCAGACATCTGGTCCAAGCGCTCTCTTTCCACAAAATTAATGATGGTGTCCTTTTTTTTTGCTTCCCTGATAATGGACTGGATGGGGCCATCCTGGACTCCCTTTTGTACATACAGCTTATCAATCGTCTTTCCGGAACGGAATGCCTCCAATACCGCATTCCTTCCTTCTATGGTAAATTCCTCTATCATTCCAGTTCTCCTATTCGTTCAAGTCCTCTGCCTACCAGAGTGATCAGACGGTCAAAATTGCCGTTTAAATACAGATAGCCGCACAGGGCTTCAAATCCGGTTGCAGTCCTGTAATCAGCAACGGTAGCGTGCTTTGCAGTTGTCACTGCCTTGGCATTGCGTCCCCGCTTGTATGCTGCTACCTCTTCCGGAGTTAAGTCTTCGTCTTCAAGAAGCCGGCGGATGATCCCAGCCTGCGCTCCTGCGTTCACCAGCATAGCACTCTTCTTATGCATATTATGCACCTGGGTGCTTCCATGGTTCATAACCTTTGTCCGAACGATCAATTCATAAACCGCATCTCCGATATACGCTAATGCCAGTGGGGAATAGGATTTCACATCCACTTCTTTTAGCTTTAATGTATCCTTAAAAAATTCTGAAAACGCTGCAAGTGATGTTATATTCTCTTCCATTTCACACCTTCCCTGGTGTCCTCCAGAACAATGCCCTTTTCTAAAAGCTTACCGCGGATCTCATCGGCAAGAGCAAAATTCTTGTCTTTTCTGGCCTGCTGCCTGCCCGCGATCATGGCTTCTATCTCGTCATCCAGGATCTCTTCATCCTTTTCCGTAATGATTCCAAGAACATCGCACAGCTTTTCAATGGTTTCTTTTAAATAAGTCACATATTCTCTGGAACTGTCTTCATTTGTGGTGGAGTTACTTAATTTTACCAGCTCAAATATGGCGGAAACAGCATCTGCTGTATTGAAGTCATCATCCATTGCAGCTTCATATTTGGAAACCAGCTCCTGTGCGGCATTTTTATCCTCATTGTCACGAAGTTTATCTGTCTTCGCAGAAGCTTCTAAGCCCTTTAATTTTTCAACTGCGGTTAATATTCTATCTAATCCGTTCTTTGATGATTCCATCAAATCGGCGTTGAAATTGATTGGGCTTCTGTAATGGGCACTCAGCATAAAGAAGCGCAGCACCTGTAAATCATATTTTTCACTGATTTCCCGGACAGTGAAAAAATTGCCCAGGGACTTGGACATCTTCTTATTATCGATATTTAAGAAGCCGTTGTGCATCCAGTATTTTGCGAATTCTTTTCCATTTGCCGCCTCACTCTGGGCGATCTCATTCTCATGATGAGGGAAGATTAAATCTTCTCCGCCAGCATGAATATCAATCTGTTCCCCAAGATATTTCCTGGACATTACGGAACACTCAATATGCCAGCCAGGCCGCCCTTCGCACCATGGAGACTCCCAGTAAGGCTCTCCTTCCTTTTTCGGCTTCCAAAGCACGAAATCAGTCGGATCCTCTTTTCCATCTTCACCGGTCACCTTGATCTCACGGAAACCGGACTGTAAATCTTCCAGATTCTTATGGGACAGCTTTCCATATCCCTCAAAGGAACTGGTGCGGAAATAAACCGTTCCGTCTTCCGCCGCATAGGCATGGCCGGAGGCAATAAGATTTTGGATCATATCCAGCATACCGCAGATTTCTTCTGTTGCCAGGGGACTTCTGGTTGCAGGCTTTACATTCAGCCCTTCCATATCCTTTTTGCATTCCTCAATATAACGCTTGGAAATGGTATCCGCATCCACGCCCTCTTCAATTGCCTTTTTAATGATCTTATCATCTATATCGGTAAAGTTTGATACAAAGTTAACCTCATAGCCTTTATATTCAAAATATCTCCGGACCGTATCAAATATGATAATGGGCCTTGCATTTCCAATGTGTATGAAATTGTAAACCGTTGGTCCGCAAACATACATGCGGACCTTTCCAGGCTCCAGGGAAACGAACTCTTCTTTCCGCCTGGATAATGTATTATAAATTTTCATAGTCTCTTCCTTTCCTCTTTACTGCCCACGCTTTTTGGGCAGGGCCCGCCCCTCTTTACCGGGCGAAATGATATACCCGCAGGGTGTCCCATCAAACCTGTTTTTATTTCTTGCAGCCTCCGCAGCAGCCTTTACAATCAGGAGCCATGATCCTGTCATCAAAACAGTAGTCTCCCATGGATGTCAACAGGACTATCGCTTGTGAAGATATTCCCTCTTCCTTTCCGGTAAAGCCAAGACCTTCTTCTGTAGTGGCTTTTACATTGACCTTTCCTTCGGGAAGCTTCAGGGCATCCCCAATGTTTTGTACCATGGACCGCCGATAGGTAAGAAGCTTTGGCTTTTGCGCAATGACAGTGGCATCAATATTCTCGATCACATATCCCTGCTCCTCCAAAAGTCCGCCTACGTGCTTCAAAAGTTCAATGCTGGATACCCCTTTATACTTTGGATCCGTATCCGGGAAATGTTCTCCGATATCTCCCAGAGCAGCAGCACCTAAAAGAGCATCTATAACTGCATGGACCAGCACATCTGCGTCAGAATGGCCCATAAGTCCCTTTTCATAAGGAATCTTTACGCCGCCCAGGATCAAATCTCTTCCTTCCGCTAATTTATGCACATCATATCCCTGTCCAATTCTCATAATTCTTCCTTTCCTCTTTCTTGCCCACGTTTTTTGGGCATAATGGTATACCCGTAGGGTGTTTCTTCTATAATATATATATTTCTATACAATCATACGCAGCTTTTTGCTAATACATCGAAGCTGCACATCGTTTTGGCAAAAACAGCTTTCTCCATCTACATGGACTGCCATTGGACGGTCCATATGAATCATAACTTCCTCACAGGTATAAAACCTGATGCCCATGTGTAAGGACTTTCTTCCCATAAGGGATCGGATCAGCACAGGGATCAGTTTCCTTTTTTTTCGGTTATTCATGACACAGACTGACAACTGCCCGTCTTCAAAATTTGCATCCGGTGCAAATTTAAATCCGCCGCCCTCATAAGGGTGGATGTGTACGGATATAAAATAAGCATGGCTAAACTCAACTTTCTGGACCCCATTTAAAAGAATATACCCTTTTGAGGGCTTGGCAAGGATCAGCTGCTTGATCCCTACAAGAAGATAGATAAGTTTCCCGATGCAAAGCTTATGGAGCAATCCCTTTGACTTTGAATTAAGGATGTTATGACAAACAGCCGCATCCATCCCAATTCCGGCACTGACCATAAAGCGGCGGTGGGATATCTCTCCATCTCCATAGGATAGAACACCGTAATCCATGAGCTTATAGTATTTTGGATGTAGTATTTTCTTTAAGCACCGGACCGGATTCTTTGGCAGCTTTAAGCTTCTTGCCAGATCATTACCAGATCCGGCGGGAATATACCCAAAAGTAACAGAGCCGCAAAAGGAAAGCCCATCCAGGATTTCATTTACAGTTCCGTCTCCGCCTACCCCTATGATAACGCTTGATTCCCTGCAGCCTTCTGTCAGTTCTCTGGCAAATCTCCTGGCATCTCCTGGCTTCTCCGTAAGAAATGCTGAATATTCCACATGACCGGCTTTTAACACTCTTTCCAATTTCTTCCAAACGTTTCTTCCCCGTCCGCAGCGTGAATTCGGGTTTACGATAAAATAGTACATGGAATCCCTCCACTTTTTGCTATTTGTTAGTATATCATAAAACAGGAGAAATGAATATAAAAATTATGGAAAAACCCATTGGCACTTATACCGTAACAGAAAAGAGCGGCTCTGCCCAGGCTGATCAATCAGTCCGGACAGCGGCGCCCTTCTTACATTCCTGTATTAATCCCGTTCTTTATAATATCTCATGCTTAAATGATTCCACATCATTAATCAAAATCGCCTTTGCCAGCTCCAAATCTCCGGACTCAATGGCCGCTACCAGATTGACATGGTTGGTTCCATCGGAAACCTTACTTTCATTCCATAGCTTTGTAAAATATTGGTTGGATATCCTGGTACAGATATTCATAGCATCTGCCAGTGATTTCTGTATATAGCCGTTCCCACAGTAGCTGCACAATGTCCTGTGAAAAAGATTATTGGCTTCCCAGTGTATCTTTGAGTCCCTGGTATCGATAAGCCGTACCGCCTCTTCGTTTTGACGCTTTAATTCATCAATCTGTTCTTTGGTAAGGCGGAAAAAACACAACTCCAGAGCACCCAATTCAATCACTTTCCTGTATTCTATAATCTCCATTATCTGGCTTGGAAGTATCGCAGTAAGCTGGTAGCCGAATCTTGGAATATTATTAAGCACCTCTTCACTGCACAGCTGTACCAGGGCCTCTCTCACCGGAGTCTTGCTGACCCCGTATTTTTCTATGATTGTTCTTTCATTAATAATGTCATTTGCCTGGTAGACACCATCCAGGATATCTTTCAATATGCCCTCATACACCTGGTTTTTTATAGATTGGCCCTGCATCATGTTTCCCCTTTTTCTTTTCGTTATTAGCCTTTTACAGCCCCTGCCATCATTCCAGCTTTCTGAAATGTCTGTAATATTAAATATAACACAATTATCGGAATAATTACAAGTGTTGTACCTGAAAGAATTACAGGCCAGGGCGTTGAAAGACCCTCACTGACAGGCAGCAGAGAAATGGTGACCATCAGTGTATATTTCGCCTGTTTTCTTAAGAAGAGCAAAGGCCAGAAGAAGTCATTCCATCTGGCAATCAAGGTTACGGACGCCCAGGAAGCCAGAGCCGGCTTAATAACCGGCAGGATAATCCGCCGAAAGATCCCAAAATCCCTGCATCCGTCTATTTTAGCCGCCTCAATCAGTTCATCGGGCACGTCGCTTATATACTGGTGCATATAGAAAATGCCTACAGCTGTAGCAATCCTCGGAATCACCAGGGACCATAAGCTGTTAATCAGATTCAGTTTCTTCATGATGACAAACATGGGAACAGCCCCTACCTCCGGCGGAACCAGCATGGTTGCAATAACAAAATAAAACAGGAAATTTCTTCCCGGAAACTTGTACTTTGCAAAGGCAAATCCTGCCAGAGAACAGAAGAACAGAGAAGTCACCGTTCCCATAACTGTGGTAAATACACTGTTAAAAAAGTTTGCAGCAACAGGTATCATGGAAAATAACTTGTTAAAGTTGCTTAACGTAGGATTTGCAATCCAAATGAACTGAAATCCGCTGATGCTTTCTGAAGTTGGCTTAATGGAAATCAGGCACATCCATAATATAGGAAGAATGCAGATCAGGGAGATTATGATTAATGCCCCATGAACTGCAAAGGATGCCAGATTTTTCTTATTCGTATATCCCATAATCTTTCCTCCTATAATTCTCCCTGTCTTTTCTTCACTGTCATCTGTATCATTGAAAGGACAGCCAGTATCACAATCAGGATTACGCCGATGGCGGACGCATAACCCATATTGAAAATATTAAATCCCGATTCATACATATACTGGAACAAGGATGTGTTGGACGTACCCGGCCCAGGCAAAATGTAGGATTCATTAAAAATCTTCCAGCTGTCCACAGTAAGGGTAATGGAACAGAAAAACAGAATATTGCTCAGGGAAGGCAGGGTAATATAAAAAAACTGTTTCCACTTATTGGCACCATCCACAGTGGCTGCTTCATAGTAATCCCTGGGTATGTTTAACAGGCCGGAAAATACGATCATGGTAAACCAGGGGGTATTTCTCCATACGTTCAGCATAATAACCGGAATCCTGGAATACTTAGTACTGGTGAGCCAGGGGACCTTTTCCACTCCAAGGGAAACCAGCAGTTCATTAAACAGGCCCACATTCTCATCAAAGAGCATTCTGAAAATCAATCCCATGGCAATGGCCGCACAAATATTAGGCAGGAATGTAACTGTCCTGAAAAATGCTTTTCCTTTGAGCAGATCGGAATTTAACAGGCTTGCAATGAGCACAGACAGCACCAGTATGAATAGAAGGCCTGTAATCCAGTATTCTACGGTATTCCCCAGAGCATCCCAGAACATGTTGTCAATCAGCAGCTTCTTATAATTGCCAACTCCGCAAAACTTCGGCGTCCCGATCCCCTTCCAGTTGGTAAGGCTGATGTAAAAGGTCCAGATGGCAGGGATCAGCTGGAATACAAGAAACAACAGGAAAAACGGCAGTATGAACAGATAGGGAGTTTTATATTTATTCAATGTTTTAAGCATATGATTTCTCCTCACATTTTACAACGAAGAAAAACGGGCTATGGGAGTTTTTCTTCGTTAACGCGGCACTTGCCTGATGAATGTGCTAGCATATTCCTCCGGCTTATGGCTGGCGCAAATACAAGGGGAAGGCAGTTCCTTCCCCTTATAAAGTTTTATGCTACTTGATGATTTCCGCCTGGCCGATTTTAGCCTTTAAGTTCTTATCCATATTGGCGATGGCCTGATCCATGGTCTGGTTGCCTGCCACGTAATTCTCAATCTCTGCCGAGATAATTCCATCTGCCTCTGCATCCTGAGGTGTGACAACCAGATTGGCTGCACCGTTCTCCAGACACTTGCCCTCTATCTCCCGGAAGGACATACCGCCATAGAAACTGGAAGGCTCTTTCCAGAAGTTATCCTGAAGCATTTCTAAGGAAATAGGGTTGGCATATGGAGCATTCTGGGACTCCATGGATTTTACCCATGTATTCCTGGACTGGGTATCAAAGGTAAAATCTTTCCAAAGCTGCTCCAGAAGCCCGGCATATACATTATCCCCCTTGTTTACGATACAGAAATAGGATGATACGGGAGCCCCTGCCTTGCCAACGCCGTCAAACACAGGGGAAGACATGACCCGCCACTGTCCTGCCGTCGACTGGCAGTTCTTTCTCATGAATTCATCCCAGAAGGCACCGATATAGAAGGTGGCCACTTTCTGCCCATATATTTCATCATATAATGCAGGTTCCATGATTTCAGATTTTAACAGCAGCCCTTCGGAATATAAAGTGTCCAAAGTTCCCAAAGCCAGCTTTGTTCCTTCATCCTCTCCTATTACAATACTGCCGTTATCATCCCAGATTCTCCCATTGGCCTGAGGCATAAGACCTCTTCTCCCCCAGTACCTCCAGGTCTTGCTGCTGGGGCTGATGTAGGATAAATATACCTCACCATTGCTCTTTTCCTTTAATAGGCGCCCTGCTTCCACATAACCGTCAAAGGTTTCCATCATCGCCGGATCCACACCGTATTTTTCAAATATGTCTTTGTTATAGAATAACACATTAGGGCGTACAGATTCCGGAAGTCCGTAAATCTTGCCATTTAATGTAGCATCATTGGCGGCGCCCTCCACCATCTTATCCATGTAGGACTTTAGAAAGTCTGTCTCATCCTTTAGGATCCCTGCCTGAGAAAGGTCCATGATATTCACCGGGTCAAGATATGTAGCATCAGGAAGGTCGTCATCTGCACCTGCCAATGCAGTCATGGTGATTTTTTCACGGCTCTGGGCATGTCCCTCTGTCTGCACAATCTCAATCTTTACGTCCGGAGCAATATCTTTGTGATCAGCCAGCCAGGCATCATAGTACTCCTGAAGATACTGGGGCTGGCCTGTGCCGTAAATGGTGATGGTACCTGCCGGATAAACGGTTTTATCCTCTGCCGTACTTTTCTCCTTGTCTGCTGTCTGGGTGCCGTCACCGGCGGATGCCGTTGTACTGCCCGTACCGGCGCCGTTCCCCCCGCAGCCTGCAATCATGCCTGCCGTCATCACTGCTGCCAAAAAGCTTGCTACTGTTCTTTTCATTTTTTCTCCTCCTCTTACATCTCTCTTGCCACTTCTGTGATTGCACGGATCCTCTCATAAGGAATCTCTGTAGGAAGTGTACAGTCAGCGCCAAGGATGAATGATGTTTTTCCATAATCACGAATTACCTTCTTAGCTTCTGCTTTCAGTTCATCTATGGTCCCTTCTACCATGACTCCGCTTCTGTTGGCAAGTCCGCCCATGACGGTTATGCCGTTGAATAGCCGTTTCCCCTCTTCAAGGCTGAAATCTGTCTCATAAATACCCCAGTTTACCACATCAGCCAAGCCGTTGTAGGATTCATATCTCTTCATATTTAAATTATTTTTACACATATGAAGGAAATTAATACCTCCTGCTTCTTTGGAAGCCTTTAATATCTCCTTGTCAAAAGGCTCCATCATTTCTGAAAATTCTTCATCCGTAAAGTAATGCTTCTCTCCGCCTAATGCTGCGTAATATATTCCATCCAGTCCCAGCTCCTTATATTTTACTGCCAGCTGGCACATGCCGTCTGCTATTCTCTTAAATGCTTCCAGAACCGGCTGCTTATTCTCCCTGATATGGGTACAGAACAATTCTCTTACGCTCTCATAACCATAACGCGCTTCAATGGGATGAATGGCGGATGCACAAATGCCGTGAAGCGTGCCCAGAGAGAATGCATCAGGATCTGCCTTATCCATGATTCTCTTTACCATCTCAATCTGGCTTTTCATGAAGGCATCATTTAAGGAATAGCGTGGTATTTTATTCCAGTCCTCAGGAATCCTGATTTCTCCTGCATCAGGAACCAGGTTCTCATTCATGATCTTGATGATATCCGTATCTGTCTGACGGAAAAATTCAAGATGGGACTCCACTCCCTTCTCTCCTTTTGCCTCGCTTTCCGGAAAGTGTAATGAAAATCCGGTGGGCACATAATCCACCTCTCTTCCCTGGATGGCTGCCAAAACCCGCTCTCTCTTTGTCATAACCATATCTCCTTTGCTCTTCTGTTTATACTACTGATATTATCACTGTTATTATCAATTGTCAATATATCTATGGTCATATTTTATACTTTTCTTGATATATTTTTTTTATTTTGTGCAATTTGTCTTTGCGTACTGCTTTCTGACTACGGGAAGATGCACTTTACTTTACAATGCTACGCCTCATTACAATCCTGTGATTGTATCAGTTCCATAAGTTTTCTTTTAAACACCATGGTATGCCTCTGGTTTATACGGGAATGCGCAAAAAAAAGACATCTGTTATATAACAGATGTCTTAAAAAGTAGCGGAAGGGAGATTCGAACTCTCGACACCACGGGTATGAACCGTGTGCTCTGGCCAACTGAGCTATTCCGCCATATTTAATTGAATGGATAAGCGTGTCCGCTTATCAATGGGACCTACAGGGCTCGAACCTGTGACCCTCTGCTTGTAAGGCAGATGCTCTCCCAGCTGAGCTAAGATCCCAGTGCTTTCTTTGTCCAGAAACTCTTTAATTTTCTTTCGTTCCCGACTGCTACATTAGTATAATATTAATTGTATTAATTGTCAACACTTTTTTGTCAATTATTTTCATTTTTTCCTGTCTTTTTTAAAACCTCGGTTTTACGGGGAATTCTGTCATTTTTATGCGGTTGAATTGAGGAAATATTCCGGTAAATCCGGTTGATTCGCAAGCAGGAGGTCGATAGATGCCTTTAACCAACCTTCATTCCCCATGGAGAATGTCAAACAACTCCTTATAATAAGATTTATAAATACTTCCCTTTCTCCATATGAAAGTAAAATCATGGATCAGCTGAAAATCCTCCAATTCTATTCTTTTTAAAATGCCCCTGTTTAATTCCTCCTTTACTGCAGCTTCATAAAGAAATGTAATTCCCTGCCCTTTTGCCACCATTTGTTTCATGGCACCAATGTTGCTGATTTCCATTATATTAAGGAAATCATGGAGCAGTAAATTCTTCCCTTCCAGATAACGCTCAAAGACATACCTGGTTCCTGAGCCGGGTTCCCGGATAAAAAGCCTTTCCCCTAGAAGATCCTCCACTTTTACGATCTCCCGCTGAAACTCATAGTCCGGGGCACAGACGGCTGCAAACGGCTCCGAGGCAAATACCAGAAAATCATATTCCTTTTTCTGGAAAAACCCCTCAACCAAAGCGAATTCAATCTCCCCTTCATTCAGTTTTAAAAGCAGCTCCCTGGTATCCCCAACCACCATCTGAACCGCTGTCTCCGGATAAAGACGAAGGAACCTTATCAGAGCTTCCGGCATCACATACTCTCCTATGGTCATGGTAGCGCCAAACACCAGCCTCCCGCCTTTTCCGGATTGCTGCTCCATGATCTTCTTTAAATGCAGCTCATCATCCTTCATGGTTATGGCAGCCGATAAGAAAACTTTTCCCGCCTCCGTTAAATTCACCTTTTTTCCATTGTATTCAAACAGCCTGACTCCATACTTGTTTTCTAAATAATGGATATGATGGGATACCGCAGGCTGGGTGATATGAAGTTCACCGGCTGCCTTTGTAAAGTTCATGTAACGACATACTGTAAGAAAAGTATCAATCCGAAAATCCAGCATAAATTATATTCTCCTTTTTATTTCTCCATTAACCATAACATATTTTTATGATTTAATAAATATAAATAATTTTATTTTATTGTTATTATCCAATATAATAAAGCCAATTCAAAAAGGAGGATTTAACTTATGAAAAAATACGCCCCAGGCGCTCTTCTCTGCCTTTTAATATCCGCTCCCGCATGGTTTTTAGGAAAAGCCTTCCCGGTTATCGGCGGCCCTGTTTTTGCTATTCTCATCGGCATGGCATTGGCACCGCTTGTAAAAGAGAAGGAATTTTTCCGGCCGGGAGTGGCTTTTGCTTCCAAAAAAATCCTGCAATACGCCGTGATACTCCTGGGCTTCTCCATGAATCTGGCTACGGTTCTTCAAAAGGGAAGGGAAGCCCTGCCAATCATCCTGGCAACCATCTCCACTTCCCTTTTGATTGCATACTTCCTTTCCCGTGCGCTGCGGCTTCCCGGCAAAACCTCCATTTTAATCGGCGTGGGCTCTTCCATCTGCGGAGGTTCTGCCATTGCCGCAACAGCTCCGGTTATTGACGCCGATGACAGTGAAATCGCCCAGTCCATATCTGTCATCTTTTTTTTCAACATCATAGCCGCTCTGCTTTTTCCTGCTTTAGGTTCGGCTTTGGGACTTTCCAATGAAGGCTTTGGCCTGTTTGCCGGAACTGCAATTAACGATACCTCTTCCGTAACGGCCGCCGCATCCGCCTGGGATGGCATGTACGGCAGCAACACCCTGGAAGCAGCCACTATCGTAAAACTGACCAGAACCCTGGCCATCATCCCCATTACGCTGTTTTTGGCGTGTTACAAAACCGGAAAAGAAAAAAAAACTTCGGAACGCTCCATCTCCATTGGGAAAGTTTTTCCGTCCTTTGTACTCTTTTTCCTGCTTGCTTCCATAATCACCACGGTATTTCCCATACCAGCAGGCATTACCGGTTCATTAAAAGACTTAAGCAAGCTCTTTATTATCCTTGCTATGGGAGCGATTGGAACCAATACCGATTTAATTAAGCTGATACGGACAGGCAAAAAGCCTCTTTTATTAGGTTTTTGCTGCTGGTTAGGGATATCTGTGGTAAGCCTGGTCCTTCAAGTGATTCTAGGAATCTGGTAAAGCCAGATGCAGGAAAGCAGGAATTCCTGCGCCTGACGCATTAACAGAAATAAAACGGCCAGGAAACATGGATTTCATTTTCCTGGCCAACCTTATTTACTCTTCTTTTTTCAGATACACTGTCTTATTATTATTTTTATTCTCCCGAACCTCTAATTGTCCGATGCTGTGGACAAATTTTGAGAAAGTGGAATACCCGTAATCCTTTACCTTAAAATCTGCAAATTTACGGTGTATGCCATTCCCCAAAGCTGCCAGCTCCATACCGTTCTTTCCGCTGCCCTTTACCAGTCCCACTGCAAAATCATCCAGCTCATGCTTTTTGGTACGGTTGTCCTTCATCCGAACAGTTACCACATTATTGGATTTTCTAAGTTCAAAGCCGCCCATTTCCTCCAAAAATTTGGACAGGGAACTGTAGCCGTAGTTTCTTACATCAAAATCGGAATATTTCTTCACAAGGCGGTTGCCGATCTCCCCAAGGCCTGTTGCCTTATTCTTATCTTCATTCTCTAAAATAATTGAAGTGATATCCTGTTCAATCACCTCTTTGCCTATGGCGCCTCCTCCGGTACCTTCTTCATCCTGATCAAGGAGGACTTCCAGATTTGTAAAAACCGTGCAGGCCGCCCGGAAAGATTTTGGAGTCTTATCCTCTCCCATTCCAATGACTTCCTTACCGGACTCCCGAAGCCTGCTGGCCAGACGGGTGAAATCGCTGTCACTGGACACGATGCAGAATCCCTCCACATTGTCCGTATACAGCAAGTCCATGGCATCAATGATCATGGCGGAATCGGTTGCATTCTTTCCTACGGTATTGGAGAATTGCTGGATGGGAGTGATTGAATTTTCTAATAGCTCCATTTTCCATTTTCCCATCTGGGAGCTTGTCCAATCCCCGTAAATTCTTTTGTAAGTAATGACCCCATAGCGGGTCATTTCATCCAGAATACTTGTAATATACTTTGCGGAGATATTATCCGAATCAATCAATACTGCAAATTTCTTATCGCTCAATACTCTGCTCTCCCGTCTTTATTATTTTCATTTTTTCTGTCAATTCGCTCCTGCTTTTCCATTATATTTCATTTTTCAATATATTACAATATCATTACAGTGGATAAAATGGGATAATTTTTGCAACGTATTTTATTTTATTTCAACCATACTAAGGAAGAAAGCTTAAAGAATAACTAAAAACACCTTACAGGTGCACCTTTATGCCTAAAAAATGGGCAAGAAACAGGAAAGGAGTGTTATTATGAATTCAAGTACCTCATGTGGATGTGACACATCAAAGGGAAATTCTGCAACACCTTCAAAAACGGTTCAACTGGCTATTGCTACGATTCCCATGCAGCCCTGGGAACAGCCTTATGATCCACAGACAGCCTTAAAACATGGGACTATTTTTCCATCCCTTAACCTGCCTTTTTATGTAACGGGAGGTGAACAATAATGGCTGATCAAAAAGCTCTTTTAAAGCAGATCACAGAAGTAAGCTTTACTGTTAATGATTTAACATTATATTTAGATACTCATCCTGTGGATGAAAATGCATTAACAGCCTTTAAACAGGCTATGGATCAAAGAAAACAACTTTTAAAAACCTATGCGGAAAACTTTGAACCTCTTACCATAAACTGTGTCTGCCCTGATACCAACAACAAAACAGAAACCAATACAAAATATGCAGGACAAAAGCATTTTACCTGGGTAGACGGCCCGCTGCCTTGGGAAGGAGGTAACTTATAATGTGGAATTACGAAAAAAGATTGCAGTTCCCTGTAAATATCAAAGAAACATGCCCGAAAACAGCTTCTCTCATTATCAGCCAGTTTGGCGGACCTGATGGAGAATTGGCAGCTTCCATGCGTTATCTTTCCCAAAGATATTCCATGCCATGCAAGGAAGTGGGGGGACTTTTAACGGACATTGGTACAGAAGAGCTTGGGCATCTGGAGATGATCTGCTCTATCATTTATCAGCTGACGAAAAATCTGACTGTGGAACAGGCTAAGACCGCAGGGTTTGATGCCTACTATGTTGACCATACCACGGCACTTTGGCCCACTGCTGCGGCCGGAGTTCCTTTTAATGCCTGTGAATTCCAGTCCAAGGGTGATGCCATTACCGATTTAATCGAAGACCTGGCAGCCGAGCAGAAGGCAAGGACAACCTATGAAAACCTCATCCGGATCATACCGAATCCTGATGTAAGGGAACCGTTAAAATTCCTTCGGGAAAGGGAAGTAGTGCATTTTCAGCGGTTTGGTGAAGCTCTAGAAAAAATCAAATCCAATTTAAATTCTAAAAACTTTTATTATTATAACCCGGAATTTGACAAACAATTTGTCAAGAACTCTATGCAATAAGCAAAAGAGCTGGAACAGGTTTCCCACCTGTTTCAGCTCTTTCTTTATTTAAATCCTGGCAATATCAATCAGGGTAAGTTCTTTGGCTTTGTTCTCCATACTGGTCACTAAGGCTGCCGCCGTATCTAAGGAAGTCAATACCGTCACACCGGTCTCAATGGCATTTCTGCGGATTACGAATCCGTCCCTGCTTCTGTCCGCTCCCTGAGTAGGCGTATCAATGACAAGATCGATCTCATGGCCCAGGATTAAGTCCAGAAGGTTTGGTGATTCCTGCTCCAGCTTGCGAACCATAAAAGCCTTTATCCCATGGCTGTTAAGCGCTCTTGCCGTTCCTGATGTGGAAAATATCTTATAGCCCTGGGCCTGGAACCTTCTGGCAATGTCAATGATCTCCTCCTTATCGGAATCCTTCACGGTTATGATCATGTTTTTATGCCTTGGAAGCTTGATCCCTGCCCCTGCGAATGCCTTGTAAAGAGCCTCATTAAAGGTCTTTGCTATTCCTAAGCACTCTCCGGTGGATTTCATCTCCGGTCCAAGGCTTACATCGGCGCCCCGGATCTTTTCAAAGGAGAATACCGGCATTTTTACAGCAATATAATCTGCCTCCCGCATAAGTCCGGGTTCATACCCCAGCTCCTTTATGGTATGCCCGCAGATGACCTGGGTCGCTAAGGGGACAATGGGGATTCCGGTCACTTTGCTGATATAAGGCACGGTACGGGAAGACCGGGGATTTACCTCAATAACATATACTTCCTCCCCGCTTACAATGAATTGAATGTTGATCATTCCCTTGACGTGCAAGGCTTTCGAAAGCCTTCTTGTATATTCCACCAGCTTTTCTTTTACCGCTTCACTTATGCTCTGGGCCGGATATATGGAAATGCTGTCACCGGAGTGCACGCCTGCTCTTTCTATATGCTCCATAATGCCGGGAATCAGAATATCCTTGCCGTCGCAAACCGCATCCACTTCAATTTCCTTGCCCGGGATATATTTATCCACCAGAATGGGGTGTTCCTGAGCGATCTGGTTGATGATCCCAATAAATTCATCAATATCCTGGTCAGAGATGGCAATCTGCATACCCTGGCCGCCCAGTACATAGGAAGGCCTTACCAGTACTGGATATCCAAGCTCTCCTGCCACCTTCTTGGCTTCTTCTGCCGTGAATACTGTCTGGCCTGCAGGTCTTGGGATCCTGCATTCCTCCAGGATCTTATCAAACAGTTCCCGATCCTCTGCCGCATCCACATCCTCCGCAGCCGTTCCAAGAATGGGGATCCCCATATTGATCAGGGCTTGCGTCAGCTTAATGGCTGTCTGGCCGCCGAACTGGACCACCGCTCCGTCAGGCCTTTCAATGTCAACGATGTTCTCCACATCCTCCGGGGTAAGGGGCTCAAAATACAGCTTATCCGCGATATCAAAGTCCGTGCTCACGGTCTCCGGATTGTTATTGACAATAATCGTTTCATATCCTTCCCTGCGGAAGCTCCATGTACTGTGAACCGAACAGAAGTCAAATTCAATTCCCTGTCCGATGCGGATAGGGCCGGAGCCAAGAACCAGCACCTTCTTTTTTCCAGCGGTTTTTACCGCCTCATTCTCGCTTCCAAAGCAGGAATAATAGTAAGGGGTTTCAGCGGCAAATTCAGCGGCGCAGGTATCCACCATTTTAAACGCTGCCATAATGCCGTTATCCCTTCTCATCCGTCGGATTTCCGGCGAGGGAATTCCTGTCAGCCTGGAAATTACCGTATCCGGAAATTCAATCCTCTTTGCTTCCTTTAATAAATCCAGGGTAAGAGGCCCGTTTTTAAGGGCTTCTTCCATTTCCACAAGAATTGCCAGCTTATCAATGAACCATATATCAACTTTAGTAATATCATGGATCTTTTCGTAGGAGATGCCTCTTCTTAATGCTTCGGCAATGACCCAGATCCTTCTGTCATCTACAAGGGAAAGGGTCTCAACCAGTTCTTCATCCGTAAGCCCTGTAAAATCATAGGACATCAGGCTGTCCACTTGCTGCTCCAGTGAACGGATTGCCTTCATTAAGCCGCCTTCAAAATTGGTGCAAATGCTCATGACCTCACCGGTGGCCTTCATCTGGGTCCCCAAATTTCTCTTGGCGCTTAAGAATTTGTCAAAGGGAAGGCGGGGCATCTTAACTACGCAATAATCCAGCATCGGTTCAAAGCTGGCGTAGGTTTTCTTTGTTACCGCATTCTTTATTTCATCCAGGGTATAGCCCAATGCAATTTTAGCCGCAACTTTTGCAATGGGATAACCGGTTGCCTTGGAGGCCAGGGCCGAGGAACGGCTGACCCTGGGATTTACCTCGATCACACAGTACTCAAAGCTCTCCGGGTGAAGGGCATACTGCACGTTGCAGCCTCCTGTGATTCCCAGCTCACTGATGATCTTTAAGGAAGAGGTGCGGAGCATCTGGTATTCCTTATCCCCTAATGTCTGGGAAGGAGCCACCACAATGCTGTCACCGGTATGAACGCCCACTGGGTCGATGTTTTCCATATTACATACGGTGATCACGTTGCCGGCGCCGTCACGCATCACCTCGTATTCAATTTCCTTCCACCCTGCAATGCAGCGTTCCACAAGAACCTGTCCAACGCGGGATAAACGTAGTCCATTTTCCAGGATCTCCCGGCACTGCCCCGGATTTTCAGCAATGCCTCCTCCGGAACCTCCCAGGGTATAGGCAGGCCGAAGTACCACAGGATATCCGATCTTTTCAGCCACCTTAAGGCCGTCTTCCACATTTTCTACGATATCAGAGGGAGCCACCGGTTCGCCGATCTTTTCCATGGTCTCTTTAAACAGCTCCCGGTCCTCCGCCTTTTTAATGGTCAGGGCCGTGGTTCCGATCAGGCGCACATCCTGTTCTTTTAAAAATCCCTTGTCTTCCAGTTCCATGGCAAGGTTTAAGCCTGCCTGCCCTCCAAGGGTAGGAAGGACGCTGTCCGGCCTTTCCTTTAAAATGAGCTGTTCCACTACCTCTACGGTCAGGGGTTCAATGTAAACCTTATCCGCAATGTCTTTATCCGTCATGATGGTTGCCGGGTTGGAATTTAGCAGGACTACTTCGATTCCCTCTTCTTTTAAGGAACGGCAGGCCTGGGTTCCGGCGTAATCAAATTCTGCTGCCTGGCCGATGATGATAGGGCCTGAGCCAAGAACGAGCACTTTTTTAATATCCTGATTCTTTGGCATTATTTTCCCACCTCCATCATTTTTATAAACCGGTCGAATAAGTAGCCGGAATCCTGGGGCCCCGGACATGCTTCCGGATGATACTGCACAGTAAATATGTTTTTATTCATATATTTCAGTCCCTCATTTGTCCCGTCGTTTACATTGACAAAGGCAGGAACAGCCACCACCGGATCAATGGTATCCACATCAACCACATAGCCGTGATTCTGGGAAGATATATACACACGTCCGGTTTCTAGATCCTTTACCGGATGGTTGCCCCCCCTGTGGCCGTATTTCAGCTTATGGGTATCCGCTCCGGCGGCAAGAGCCATGAGCTGATGTCCCAGGCAGATGGCAAAAATAGGCACATTGGATTCGTATAATTTTTTTATCTCCCCAATGATTTCCACGCATTCCTTGGGATCGCCGGGTCCGTTGGACAGCATAATTCCATCCGGGCGGGAAGAGAGAATCTCTTCTGCTTTCGCAAATGCAGGGTAAACTGTCACCTCACAGCCTCTCTCCTGTAAGGAACGGGCGATATTATTCTTTGCCCCTAGATCCAGAAGGGCCACCTTTTTTCCGCAGCCGGGAAGTACATATTTCTCCCTGCAGGTGGTCTTCTCCACCACACCGGTCACAGAATAGTTTTTCATACGCAAAATGACTTCGCCAAGGTCAAAACCTTCATCGGTTGTGATCATGCCGTTCATAGTACCTTTTTCTCTTAGAATTTTTGTTAGGGCTCTCGTATCGATACCACTGATACCTGGAATGTTGTGTTCTTTTAAGAAATGCTGAAGGGTATCCCCGCTTCTAAAGTTGCTGGGAATTCTAGATAATTCTCTGACAATGTAGCCATCCGGCCATGGTTTTAATGATTCCATATCTTCATGACAAATACCGTAATTACCAATCAGGGGATAAGTCATCACAACCGCCTGCCCCGCATAGGAGGGGTCGGTGAGGACTTCCAGATAACCCGTCATGGAAGTATTGAATACGATCTCGCTGATCACTTCCCGGGTTGAACCAATACTCGATCCTTTAAATACAGTGCCGTCTTCCAGTATTAAAAAAGCTTTCATACGCAAAGTCCTGTCCTTTCTTAATGCTATGGTTATTGAGCTTGCCGTAATGCTACGGTTCAACCATGCCATTCATAATTTGGCGGATAGAATGTATCTCCAATAGGCGAATATGTATGCCGCCAAATGTTTCTGCATGTCAGAACTGTAATGCCCAAATTGAATAGATTATACATGATACCGCGACATTTTTCAACTGTTTTCTTCTTATTAATTTTCTTATATTTTCTTATAAATCCTGCATAATTTATCATTTAATCAATAAATCATGCATAATAATACAAAATGCCTGGTTGTTTTTTCAAAAGTATACTTTCGGGACAATCCGCACAGACTAAGGCTGAGGTGATAAAATATGATTGATAACAGCGAACTGCCCATTGGCTTTACCATGGAGCTAGCTCAGCACTCGGATATTCTGACTCGGTTTGCCGGACTTGCAGAACATGAGAGAGACAGGATTGTAGACGGAGCCAGAAGCATTGATAGCCGGGATGAAATGCGGAACTATGTGGAGTCCATGTTTCATGAATCAAAATCATCCTTTTTTTAAAAAGCTTCCCGCAGGATTGAATTTTATCTTTAACCTGCGGGAGCTTTTGTAATTATTCCTTTTACCCCTTAATATATTTAGTAATAATCAATTCATTAAGGGGCATTCTATGAAAAAATACATGACAGCTGTGGCACAGGAAACCGCATCTACCGGCGCTCTTCAGGTAGATGTAGTTTCCCAGGAAAACAACTTCCCCATCCGGGATGCGGAGGTATCCATTGCCTACAAAGGAGATCCTGAGAGTCCGGTGGAACATCTTACCACCAATTCATCCGGCCAGACGGAGCAGGTAAACCTTGCTGCTCCTCCCATTGACTTAAGCTTATCCCCCGGCCTTGCCCAGCCTTACTCGGAATACACACTCAACATCCGGGCCCAGGGCTTTGAGCCCGTTGCCATCTCCGGCACGGAAATCCTTGCACAGACCACGGCCATACAGCCGGTGCGCATGACTCCCATCCAGCAGGAAGTATCTCCGGACGTTCCCATTGTTATCCCGGACCACACCCTATATGGTGAATATCCTCCTAAAATTGCGGAAGCCGAAGTAAAACCCACGGCGGAAACTGGGGAAATCGTTTTAAGCCGTGTGGTAATTCCTCAGACAATCGTGGTCCACGACGGAGTTCCTACCGATCCGACAGCCACCAATTATTACGTTCCCTATCTTGATTATATTAAAAACGTGGCTTCCAGCGAAATTTACGCCACCTGGCCCCAGTCCACCATAACAGCCAATGTACTGGCAATTATGAGTTTTACTTTAAACCGGGTTTATACGGAATGGTATAGGAACCAGGGATATAGTTTCACCATTACATCTTCCACAGCCTTTGACCATAAATGGATCTATGGACGAAACATTTATGAAAGCATTTCCCAGGTCGTTGACGAAATCTTTAACAATTACTTATCCCGCCCAGGTATCAGGCAGCCCATACTTACCCAGTACTGTGACGGCAACAGGGTCCAGTGCCCTAACTGGATGACTCAGTGGGGAAGCTTAACCCTTGGAGAACAGGGCTACTCCGCCATTGAAATACTGCGGCACTTTTATGGAAGCAATATGTATATCAATACCGCCGAACAGGTTTCCGGAATCCCCTCATCCTTCCCCGGTTATAACTTAACCATCGGCGCCAGCGGAGATAAGGTCCGCCAGGTCCAGGAGCAGCTTGATACAATTGCTACCGTCTATACCGCAATTCCCCGTATCACGGCTGACGGAATCTACGGTCCGGCGACCGCCGAATCAGTCCGGCAGTTCCAATCCATTTTCGGACTTCCGGTAACCGGCATCATTGATTTTGCCACATGGTATAGGATTTCCCACATTTATGTAGGGATCACACGAATCGCAGAGTACTCATAAAAAAGGAGAAAGGTCTTATTGAATGAAAAGACCTTTCTCCTTTTTTCCATTTCATGCTATCCTTCTCCTCCAAGCATCTCAGCCGCTACATATCCAAGCAAAGCCAGAGCGATTCCTCCCATCAGCTCATACAGCTTCACCATTTCCCACGGCATATCCCAAAAAATGACAAAAGGAGAGGAAAATACAAGACCTATGATAACCTGGTACATTTGGCGTTCATGGCGGGTGAGCAGACGTTCCACCACTTTTGCAAACAGAAATACGCCGATTAAAAGACCAGCTGCATAAGGCGCCAGCACCATACCATTGTACCAAAGACTTTGGATATCAAAGGTAGAAAGAGCTCTAATGCAGGCATTGTTTGTTTGCAGTATTGGTTCATAAAAACCCAGCATCATCATAATCATGGACCCGCTCACCCCTGGCACCACCATGGTGGCCGCAGCTACCAGGCCCACCAGAAACAACGTGAATACCCAGAACTTTTCAGAAGAAAGATAAGCTGCACCGGAAGCCATATTCATTCCCTCACCGCTGCTGCCGGAAGTAATGGTTGTTTCAGCAATAAAGGTAATTAGAATGACCGCTCCGCAGGTAAGGGCAGCCGTTAAAATCCCTTTTCTTCTGTCTGCCCGGTCTTTTGAAAATGATTTTTGAAACAAGGAAGGGAGCCCGCCGCCGATCATTCCCAAAAATGTCATTTTGGTCTGGAGCGGATATGTATGAAAAAGATATTCAAATGCCAGAGACAGAAAAACGATGCCGGCCACTGCCCCCACCCCATAGGGAAGGAGAATCCGAAGGCTTTTTAAAGGCTCCTTAAACAGCTGCGTTACCGCATGAATGATCTTATCATACACTCCCATGGTAATGGCAAGCATTCCCCCGCTTATGCCGGGAAGTATGTTCGCCACACCAATGATAACACCCTTTAGAAGTTCACTGATATACTCCAAGCAATTCCTCCTGTATTTAACATATATGATATATCCTATGCCTTTTTAACCTCTTCTAATACATCTTTCCCCTGGTTCCAGCCATTACTTAACAGCGCTTTAAGCGGATGACAAGAAGCCGCAAGGGCGTTGCTTTTTCTAAAAGCCTGCGTCCCTGCGGCCAGATTTCAAAACACAGCCGGTCTTTTTACCATGAACGTGTCATATCCGTTCCGTCTGAGAGTATGCTCCATGCGCACCGCATTATCAATATTGCGGAATGCCCCCACGCGAACCTTATATAGTCCATCTTCATAAACTACAAATGCCGGGAATCCCTGGGCCTTTAAAGTATTAACTTCATCTTCGGCCAAAGTGTGAACCCGGTATGCTCCTACCTGCACCTGATAATATTCGGGACGCGTCTCTTCCTGTTCCCTTATAGAATTCAGGGTTCCATCTGCAATTGCCTGGGCAATATCCTGAAAATTCTGGTCAAACAAAGCATTATCCTCTTCGTTATCAATAAATCCTACTTCCACCATAACCGTTGGCAGCTTTGTCCGCCTGAGAATTACCAATCCCGGACGTTCCACTGTGCCTAAATTGACGAATCCCGTCTTATTTAAGGCTTCCCCTATGTTTCTGGCCAGCATGCCCGGCACCCCTTTATCTTCAAATACAAGAACTTCTATTCCGGAACCGGTACCTGGAACCGGCATGGCATTTCGGTGAATGGACACAAAGAAATCTGCTTCCGCATCATTGGCCATCGTGGCCTTCTCAAGGGGCGTATTATAGGTATCGTCAGTTCTGGTATACCTGACATCAATTCCGTTGTCTGCAAGAATTCTTCCCACAGCCATCGCAAGCCTTAAGTTATCATCTTTTTCCTGCCGTCCACCATGAGACGCACCTGGGTCCGTGCCGCCGTGACCAGCATCTATTACTACGATCATTCTCTCAGCCAAAAGAAAAACTCCCTTCACATACTTCTATTATATAAAGTATGTAAAGGCAGCCTTCTCGGTACCACTTTTTTGTACCGCATTTATTCTTTTTCTCCCAATTCCGCCATCACATCCATATCTCTTGGCCCTACTGGAGTAGAAAATACAATCTGAGTGCTGGTCTTTCCATATTTTTGCAGCTGTCCAATAAAAATATCCAGCTCCATGGTACTTGGAAATGCCACTTTTAGCAGCATGGAGTATTCTCCTGTAACGCAGTTGCACTCCAGAACATTGGAAAAGGACTCCATTTCCCCATAAAACCGGATCTTATCACCCGGAGAAACATCAAGACTTACAAAAGCGGTAATATGATATCCCAGCTTTCTTGAATCCACTGCAGCATGGTATCCGGTAATGATTTTTTCCCGCTCCAGCTTTTCAATTCTGGCGGAAACTGCTGGAGAAGACAGAAAAGTAGTTTCCGCAATATTCTTTAGGGATGCCCTGGCATTCTTTTGTAATGTCTTCACTATTTTTTTATCGATGTCATCCATTTTTTCCTCCCGAAAAAGAAGAAAAGCGCCAGTACCGCCAAGGCACTGAACGCTTTTGTTCTTTTAAATAAAACTCCACACTTATGGATCTTTCTTAAATTTATCATAACCAATCATCAAAAACTTGTCAACGTTTATTTATTAAGGGATGGCATTTTTTTAATCCGGTCAATGGCTTCCAAGGTATTCTCATAGGTTCCAAACGCCGTCAAACGGAAATATCCCTCACCGCTTGGCCCGAACCCGCTTCCAGGAGTTCCCACCACGCCGGCTTCCTCAAGGAGGCAGTCAAAAAATTCCCAGGAGGTCATTCCCTCAGGTACTTTTAACCAGATATATGGAGCGTTGACGCCGCCGTAAACCTGACAGCCTGCTTCCTGTAAACCCATGTATATGGCCTTCGCATTTCTCATGTAATAGGCCACCTGTTCCTTTAGCTGGGCTTTTCCCTCGGTTGAATAAACCGCTGCCCCTGCTTTTTGAACGATATAGGGGGCTCCGTTAAATTTGGTTCCATGGCGTCTGGCCCATAGGGAATGAAGGGAGACCCCTCCCCTTACCAAAGCCTTTGGAATGACGGTAAAGCCCAGTCGGATCCCGGTAAAACCTGCATTTTTGGAAAAGGAACGAAATTCGATGGCACAGGTTTTCGCACCTTCTATCTCAAAGATGGAATGCGGTACGTCATCCTGGACAATATAAGCTTCATAAGCGGCATCATAAAGGATCACCGCGCCATTGTCATTGGCGTAATCCACCCATACCTTTAACTGCTCCCTTGTCAGGGTCGTTCCAGTTGGATTGCCTGGAACGCATAAGTAAATGAGATCCGGCGTTTCTTCCGGCAGCTCCGGCACAAATTGGTTTTCAGCCGTACAGGGCATATAAATCACATTGCTCCACTTACCGGCCTCTTCCTCGTATACCCCTGTTCTTCCCGCCATGGCATTGGAATCTACATAAACCGGATAAACCGGGTCACAAACTGCGACACGGCAGCTTTCGTCAAAGATCTCCTGGATATTTCCGCAATCGCTCTTTGCCCCATCCGAGACAAAGATTTCATCAGGGGATATCTCGCAGCCTCTGGCAATGTAATCTTCCTTAGCAATAATTTCCCTTAAAAAACCATAGCCCAAATCCGGCGCATAGCCATGAAAGGTCTCCTTATGCCCCATCTCGTCCACTGCTTCATGAAGAGCCTGGATAATGGCAGGTGCAATTGGCTGGGTCACATCGCCGATTCCCAGCCGGATGATCTTCTTGTGAGGATTTGCTTCAGTAAAGGCATTTACCTTTTTTGCAATGGTGGAAAAAAGATAGCTTCCCGGAAGTTTTAAGTAGTTTTCATTGATTTTTACCATAGGTTCCTCCTGTTACTTTAAAGATTATTAATGTCAAATTCACCCTCAAATACCTCTGCTGCCGGCCCGGTCATGAACACATGGCCGCTTCCTTCCCGGTCCCAGTGGATGGTCAGATTGCCGCCCTTTAATTCCACCTCGACAGTATGGGAGGTGCGGCCGCTTAAGGCAGAGGCAACCGCGCTGGCTGTGGCTCCTGTTCCGCAGGCCCAGGTTTCCCCGCTGCCCCTCTCCCACACCCTCATGCGGATGTAATTCCGGTTCACCACCTGGATAAATTCCGAATTCGTCCGTTCCGGGAAACGCTCATGGGTTTCAAAGGCAGGCCCAATGGCCTCTAAATCCAAGCCGTCAATATGGTCCATATAGTAAATGGCATGGGGATTTCCCATGGATACGCCGATGAACTCATAGTCCTTTCCCTCAATGCAGATCGCCTCGGGCACCTGGCTGGTGATCTCCGGCACTCCCATATCCACCGTGATTTTAACAGCCCTGCCATTCTCAGGTTTTACCTTTAAATGTTTAATCCCGGCTCCTGTCTCCACATCGAATTCCGTTTTTTCCACCAGACGATGATCGTAAACATATTTACCGACACAGCGGATGCCGTTGCCGCACATCTGGCTCTCCGAGCCATCGGCGTTAAACATTCTCATGCGGCAGTCCGCTGTTTCTGAAGGACAGATAAGGATCAGCCCATCGGATCCAATGCCAAAATGACGGTCACTGACCTTTTTCGCAAGCTCATTAGGAGCTTCCACGGATTCTTCAAAACAATTGATATATACGTAATCGTTACCAGTTCCCTGCATCTTTGTAAATTTCATCATTCTCTCCCACAACTATCGATTGATCAGGCTCATGATCATCTGGGCGGTTTCCACCATATTGGTTCCGCTGTCCATGCTGCATTTTTGAATGTACCGGTGGGCATCCGTTTCAGACATATGGTTCCGTTCCATCAAAAGTTCCTTAGCCTGTCTGATCAATTCCTTCTCTTCGCTGCTTCGCTCTTTTGGCTGGCTTTTTAATTTCTTCCGCCTTTTTGCAAGGGATTCCACCATCATTTCTAAGGTACTTACCAGGTCCTGTACCTTTAAAGGATGGCCCAGGCAGACCACACCTTCAGGCGCCCTGCCGCTCCACTGGCTGGGTGACACCAAAAGAAGCATCTGCATGTCTTTGGGAAGGCATTCGTAAAGCTCGTAAAATACCATATCTGCAAACCTGCAGCCGCATACTACGATTCCACTGCCCAACTCGTCGGCGCTGTTTACCGCCTGGGCACCAGAGGTGCAGACCGCCGCTACCGAAAAGCCGTTCCTCACAAGAATATTTTTAATATTTTTTGCATCCTCTTCTCTGGAAAATGCCACTATCACATTGGTCAAACACTCTCACCTCCAGATAACCGTACAAGAAAACAGAAACCATCAATATTTATACAGGTATTCTTCCACTTCCCAATCTGTCACCTGGGCCCGGAACAGATGCCACTCGGTTTCCTTGGCTTCCAGGTATTTGGTAAAGATGTGTTCGCCCAGCACTTCTTTCATAAAATCATCTTTACGGAAGTCCTCGATGGCCTCTCCCAGAGTCTCCGGCAAATGCTCGATTCCTTTTTCCAAAATCTCCTCCGGCAGCATGGCAAATATATTCCTGTCAACGCTCTCCGGCGGAGTCATCTCTTTTTCGATCCCGTCAAGACCGGCAGCCAGACAAGCGGCCAGAGCCAGATAGGGGTTTACGGCAGGATCCGGGCAGCGAAGCTCGATCCTTGTCCCTGCCCCTCTTGAGGCTGGGATGCGGATTAAGGGGCTTCTGTTTGCCTTGGTTGACCATGCAATGTAAACCGGGGCATCATATCCTGGAACAAGGCGCTTATAGGAATTAACCAGAGGATTGGTGAGTATGGCCATCCCTTTCATGTGATAAAGGATTCCGGCTATATACTGGTAGGCAATCCTGCTTAAGCCAAGCTCATCAGATGCGTCCTCAAACATATTGTTGCCCTCTAAATCAGACAGAGACATGTTGATGTGCATCCCGGAGCCATTGACACCTGCCTTGGGCTTTGGCATAAAAGTAGCGTGTAGTCCATGGCGCTTGGCAATGGATTTTACCGCCATTTTAAAAGTCATGATGTTATCCGCTGTTACCATGCCCTCTGCATACTGAAAATCAATTTCGTGCTGTCCCGGCGAAATTTCATGGTGGGAAGCCTCGATCATGAATCCCATTTCTTCCAGATTCAACACCATATCCCGACGGACATTCTCAGCTAAGTCAATGGGCGCCACATCAAAATAGCTTGCCATTTCATGGGTTTCCGTTGTGGGACGTCCCTCTTCATCCGTATGGAAAAGAAAGAATTCACATTCTGGTCCTGCATGAAATTCAAATCCCATGTCTTTTGCTTTCTTTAATACTTTTTTAAGCACGAATCTGGGATCGCCTTCAAAAGGCGTCCTGTCCGGACAATATACATCGCACATCAGTCGGGCAACCTTCCCCTGTTGGGGGCGCCACGGAAAGATCTCAAAAGTATCAAGATCCGGGTAAAGATACATATCGGATTCTTCTATTCTTACAAAGCCCTCAATGGAAGAACCGTCAAACATGCAGCGGTTATCCAAAGCCTTCCCAAGCATGCTTTTCGTAATGGCAACATTCTTCAGCATACCGAAAATATCAGTGAACTGAAGCCGGATAAATTCCACATCCTCTTCCTCTACGATCCGAAATATATCTTCTTTGCTGTACTTGCTCATAATGCTATCTCCCTTCTTAAAAACGATAAGAAACGCGCTTTCCTGTAAAAGGAAAAAGGGTAGGCGAATAAAGTCTCACATCAATGGACCATCTTCGCACCACCCCGTCATATGTGTAAAATATAACAGCTAGAAAAAAATTTGTCAATATTTTTATTTATTACTTTGATATGCTAAAGCCCGGATGGCATTTAAAATAGCAAGTACCGAGACACCTACGTCTCCAAATACGGCTGCCCACATGGTCGCCAGTCCGGCTGCCGACAACAGAAGAATGAGCACTTTCACTCCTATAGCAAAAATAATATTCTGCTTAACAATTCTAGCTGTTTTTCTTGCGATTGCAATGGCATCTATAAGCTTTGACGGTTCATCTGTCATGATCACCACATCCGCGGCTTCCACTGCCGCATCGGAGCCGATTCCTCCCATGGCAATCCCTACGTCTGCCCGGGCAAGAACCGGAGCGTCATTGATTCCGTCGCCTACAAAGGCCAGGTTCATCCCTTCCTGTTTCTTTGATAACAGCTCCTCTAACTTTCCCACCTTATCGCCGGGAAGCAGTCCGCCGTGAACCTCGTCAAGCCCCAGCTTTTCGCCAACCGCCTGGCCGACCTCCGGCTTATCACCAGTCAGCATCACCAGTTTCCTGACTCCGGCTGCCTTTAGCCCTTTTAAGGCCATGGGTACATCTTCACGAATGGTGTCGGAAATGGTAATGGAGCCAAGATAGCGCCCTCCATCCGCAACATAAAGTGACGTTCCTGTTACAGGCCCCTGGTCAGTGATTGTAATCCCCTGCTGTTCCATAAGTCTAGCATTGCCGATATAAAGTTCATGTTCTCTTTCTCCGTCTTTAAGCTCTGCTCTGACACCGTACCCTGCAATTTCTTCCACACTGCCGATAAAACTTTCTTCAACAGGCTTCCCATAGGCTTCCTTTACCGATAAAGCGATGGGATGGTTGGAATGAAACTCTCCATGAGCCGCCAGCTTTAGAAGCTCTTCTTTTGTTCCTTCCACAGGATCCACATCTGTGACCCGGAATTTCCCTGTTGTAAGGGTTCCTGTCTTGTCAAAGACAACGGTATCCAAAGAAGCCATGGCTTCCAGGTAATTGCTTCCCTTCATGAGAATCCCATGTCTGGAAGCAGCGCCCAGCCCTCCAAAAAAGCTTAGAGGCACGGAAATCACCAGAGCGCACGGACAAGAGACAACCAGGAAACTGCAGGCACGGTAAATCCAGGTTCCCCATTCACCGCCAAACACCAGGGGAGGAACCACTGCCAGGATAAGCGCCAGGCTTACCACAACCGGCGTATAGATTTTTGCGAACCTGGTAATGAAGTTTTCGGCCTTTGCCTTTCTAAAACTGGCGTTTTCCACCAGCTCCAGGATCTTTGCCACCGTCGAGTCATCAAACAGCTTTGTTACCTCAACCTCCAGTACACCGTTTAAATTGATGGAACCGCTCAATATCGCATCGTTTTCCTTCACTTCCACAGGCATGGATTCTCCGGTCAGGGCCTTGGTATCCAACCCTCCGGTCCCCTTTACGACGATGCCGTCTAAGGGGACCTTTTCTCCCGGCTTTATTACGATTCTGTCTCCAACGGAAACCTCATAAGGGTCTACTTTCTCCTCTTTCCCATCCTTAAGTAAGTTGGCGTACTCCGGATTAATATCCATAAGCTGGGTGATGGATTTTCTGGACTTGTTTACCGCGTAGTCATTAAAGAGTTCACCCACCTGGTAAAACAGCATAACTCCTACCGCTTCTTCCAAAGCTCCTATGCCGATGGCACCGAAGGTTGCCACTGACATGAGAAAGTTTTCATCGAAAATCTGACCGTTTCTGATATTCCGGAGTGCTCTTAAGGGAATGTCATACCCTGCCGCCAGATAGGAGATCAAAAAGAGCATCCAGTACCAGGCGGTCTTTTCTTCTACAAGCATACCTGCCGCAAAGAACAAGGCGCTGACCACAAGCCTTATTGCCATCTGTTTCTGTTTCTTTGTCATAGCCTCTCCTTTTCTATTACCGTAATACCTTAAATTCTGCTTCCGGCTCAATTTTGTTTGATATCTTTCTTGCCGCTTCTATAATTTCATCTGATCTGCCATCTTCGACTTCCATGGTCATTCTCTGGGTCATAAAGCTTAAAGATGCGTTTTCCACACCTGCTAATTTTTTTACCTCTTCTTCAATCTTGGCTGCACAGTTGGCACAGCACAAGCCTTCCAGTTTAACAATCTTTTTCATAACCTTTACTCTCCTTTTTCATTCTTTTATTATGATCTTAATCACTCATTGATATGCTCCATGCCCTGGGCCAGGATCGATTCGATGTGGCCGTCGGCCAGGGAGTAAAATACGGTTTTTCCCTCTCTGCGGAACTTCACCAGGCGCATCTGCTTCAATACCCGAAGCTGATGGGAAATGGCTGACTGCCCCATCTTCAAAAGATTAGCGATGTCGCACACGCACATATCGGACTGGCTGAGCACATAGAGGATTCTTATCCTCGTAGCATCACCAAACACTTTGAAAAAATCCGCAAGATCAAGAAGCTCCTGATCCTGGGGCATAACTTTTAACACCTGATTCACTACGTTTTCATGAACGCAGATAAAATCGCACTGGTCGATTTCGTAATCCTGAATGTTTTTTTTGCTATCCTGCTCCATTCGGTACCTCCTTAATCTTAATATTATTATATGAATAACTGTTCATATGTTTATATTATCACTTTTTCATAAATTGTCAAGCATATTTTTTGCGCACTTGACAGCCTTCACCGCCGGTGGTAGACTAAAGGTCCTTTTCTAATCTAATTTCACATCTGATATTCAGGAAAAGAGAATATTGATACCACGGTAGAGTCCCCGGAAACGGATCATTTCTGTTTCCGGAGAGCAGCGTTTCCATTGGTTGCCCCAATGGCGCTCACCGCTTGGAAAGATATTAGGATCCTCTGACTGGTCATGACAAGTTTCTTATTAAAATAAGAGCTGCCCGCTGCCGGAAAGAACGGATTCACAAATATTACTACCAGGAGGAACTTATATGATTCAAGTGGAACACATGAACAAGACCTTTAAGGTCGCAAGAAGAAGTGCCGGCTTTTCAGAAGCAGTGAAGGCCCTTTTTCACAGAGAGATGGAAATCATCCACGCTCTTAACGATATTTCCTTTACCATTGGAGACGGAGAAATGGTAGGCTATATCGGGCCTAATGGAGCAGGTAAAAGCTCCACTATCAAAATTCTAAGCGGAATACTGACACCGGATAACGGCACCTGCATGATCAATGGCCGTATCCCATGGAAGGAACGCAAGGAACATGTTAAGGACATTGGCGTTGTCTTCGGCCAGCGCAGCCAGCTTTGGTGGGATGTCCCCATCCTTGATTCCTTTGAACTGCTCCGCGACATCTACGAAATCCCCACACACCAATACCAGGAAACCCTTGACGAGCTGACCGGGCTTTTATCCTTAGGCGAGCTTTTGCGCACTCCGGCCAGACAACTTTCATTGGGCCAGCGGATGCGCTGTGAGATTGCAGCGTCCCTTCTCCACAGGCCTAAAATCCTGTTTCTGGATGAGCCCACCATTGGTCTGGATGCAGTATCCAAGATTGCGGTCCGGGACTTTATCCGAAAGCAGAACCAGGAACACAGGACCACGGTCCTTCTTACAACCCATGATATGCAGGACATTGATGCCCTGGCAGACAGGGTCCTCTTAATTGGAAGAGGACGGCTGCTTTTGGACGGCACCCTTTCCGATCTAAAATCCCACCGTCCCAAAGAAGAAGCCACACTGGATGAGATCATTGCCGCCCTTTACCGGGATTACCGGATATAGGAGGAAGAAACCATGAAAAAATACTGGTCCTTTTTCCGCATCCGTTTTATCCACGGGCTTCAATACCGGGCAGCAGCACTTTCCGGCATGGTCACCCAGTTCGTATGGGGAACCATGGAGATACTTTTATTCCGGGCCTTTTATGAGGCTGCACCGGAAAGCTTTCCCATGGAATTCCAGGCTCTTTCCACCTACATATGGCTCCAGCAGGCATTTCTGGCCCTTTACATGACCTGGTTCTGGGAGGCTGAGCTGTTTCAATCCATTACCACCGGAAATGTGGCCTACGAACTATGCCGTCCTGTCCGCCTTTACCATATGTGGTTTACCAGGGGTCTGGCTGTCCGCCTTTCCAAAGCAGTCCTGCGGTGCATGCCCATCCTTTTGTTTGCCTGGCTGCTGCCGGCTCCTTACGGCCTTGCACTTCCCGAAAACATCCATACATGGTTTTTTACCCTTTTGTCCATGACCCTGGGGCTTCTTTTTGTGGTTGCCTTTGGCATGGTGGTATACATGTCCGTCTTTTACACCATTTCCTCCCAGGGAATCAAACTGATCGTCACATCCCTTTCCGAGTTTTTAAGCGGTGCGGTCATCCCTCTTCCTTTCCTGCCGGACGGGATCAGGGAATTTGTGAACTTTTTGCCTTTTGCATCGGCCCAGAATGTTCCTTTCCGTATTTTCGGCGGCGACTTAAAAGGGCATGATATGTATGCAAGCCTTCTGGGACAGGTATTCTGGCTGGCGGTGTTCCTTGTTATCGGTCAGGCCATGGAGCGCAATGCCTTAAAGCGTATTGTAATCCAGGGCGGTTGAAAGGGGGGATACTACTATGAATTCAATCCGGTTATATGAAAAATATCTTCTCATACACTTAAAAGGCATGATGCAGCATAAAGCTTCTTTCCTTTTAACCACCATAGGGCAATTTTTAATATCCTTTAACATATTTCTTGGAGTCCGCTTTATGATGGACCGTTTTAAAGAAGTAAAGGGCTTTACCTACGGTGAGGTTCTGCTCTGTTTTTCCATTACGCTTATGGCATTCACCATCGCTGAAACCATCTTCCGGAGCCTGGATACCTTTGAAACCATCATCGGGAACGGAGAATTTGACCGAATCCTTCTCCGGCCAAGGGGCAGCCTGTTTCTGGTCCTATGCAGCAAAATAGAACTGACCAGAATCGGCCGGCTTTTGCAGGCCGCCGTTATGCTTGCCTACGGTCTGTATTCCAGCTCCATCACCTGGAACCCTGTCCGGGTGGCGACCGTTGTCCTCATGATCATAGGCGGGGTGGCGGTGTTCGCAGCCATTTATCTGATTTTTGCCTCCATATGCTTTTTTACCCTGGAGGGACTGGAATTTATGAATGTATTTACTGACGGAGCCAGAGAATATGGAAAATATCCCATAGGCATTTATGGGAAAACCCTTCTGACCATCTGTACTTACCTGGTTCCCTTTGCCCTGTTTCAGTATTATCCCTTTTTATATCTTACGGGAAAGACTCCTGATCCACGGTACAGCCTTCTTCCTCTGGCTGCCTGCCTCTTTTTGGTTCCAGCCGGCCTTTTGTGGAATTTCGGACTGTCCCGTTACCAGTCAACCGGTTCTTAATCCGAAATGAAAAGACCGCCAAGCAGGCGGAATCTTCTGATTCCGTTTGCTTGGCGGTCTTTTTTTACGGTTTAGTGTCCATCTTTTCCATGATGGCTGCAGCGCACTTCAAGGTTATAAACTAAGCTTCCATCCAATAAGGCTTCCACCGCAGGATCCGCAGCGCCGGTTACTCCGGGATATAACCGGATCCCAGCCTTGCTTAAAGAAGTCCTAGCGCCCTCTCCGATTCCACCGCAGATTACAGCATCAGCGCCAAGCCCTTTTAAGAATTCTGCCAATGCACCATGCCCGCTTCCTTTTGTATCAATCACTTCTGTGGATGTTATTTTTTTCTCTTCCATCTGGTAAATCTTAAAATGCTCTGTTTTTCCAAAATGCTGGAATATTTCTCCGTTGTCATAAGTTACTGCAATCTTCATAAATACGACCTCCATTTCCAGAATCCTTTGTTACCTGCCAAGTGTCAGCGGTTTTCCACCTCTTTTTTTCTAATGACCCGGTCAAACACCAATAAAGTCACAGTCAGGGATACAGCAACGCTGATGAAATCCGAAACAGGCTCCGTATAAAATATCTTTTCGATTCCGAACCAGACCGGTATAATGGCAGCACCGCCTAAAAATATTACCTTTCGGAACATGGAAAGGGATATTGCGACTTTTGCGGCTCCCATTCCCACAAATCCGTCAACAACCGCATACTGCAGGGCCAGAGGTATGATGCCCATGGTATAAATCTTAATGGCCCGTACAGTCAGATCCACGTAAGCCTCATTCTGCGTAAAGATGAGGACAAAATACTTAGGAACCGTATGAGCCAGGATAAACATGATCGTGGTAAACCCAAGGGCCAGACCCGAAATATGAAGGCTTGCCTTTTTAATCCGGTCAGGCCTTCCTGCTCCGTAATTATAGCCTAATATGGTCTGGGTTCCGCCGGTGATCCCTCCAAGCGGCATGGTAACCATCAGCATAAAGCTCTGCACAATGGTCATACAGGTGAGAAGCATGTCTCCCTGTCCCTCTCCGCCGTAACGCTGGATCATCATGTTCAAGGATATGATTAAAATGTTATCAAATGCAATGATGAGAAAAGGGCTTAAGCCCAGCAGCAGAACCCGCTTCATGATCTGCCAGTCATAATTGCCAAAGGTAATCCGGATAGGGGGCTTGTCTCCAAACAGAAACCGGAGTACATAGATGCAGGAAATCATCTGTGACAAAACCGTAGCGATTGCAGCTCCCCGTACCTTGAGACCAAACACAAACATAAACACCGGATCCAGAATGATATTGCATACGGCGCCAAGAAGAACCGACTTCATTGCCGTCTTCGCAAAGCCCTGACAGATGATGAACTGGTTCATCCCCGTGGATAAAAGAGCAAAGACCGTACCCAGCAGGCATATGGTAAGGTAATCATTGGCATAAGAAAAGGTGGCCTCGCTGGCTCCAAACCACATCAAAAGTTTTTCCTTTGCCATAATGGAAAAAACGGTGATCACCACCGATAAAACCGTTAAAAGCAAAAAGCAGTTTGCAAGGATCTGGCTGGCCGCCCGCTGGTTTTTCTCTCCCATGCGGATGCTCATTAAAGGGGAGCCTCCTACGCCTACTAAAAAAGCAACAGACGAGATCATGGTCACAATGGGGCCGCAGATTCCTACCCCTGCCAATGAAATCTCACCTGTTCCGGCGATATTCCCTATGTACATCCGGTCTACAATGCTGTAAAAAACACTTACAAACTGGGCCAGCATGGAGGGAATTGCCAGCCTCCACACCAGTCCTTTTATTTGATCTGTATCTAAATTATTTTCTGTCTTCACGTCAAAACTCCATTAATCCGGTCATTGTCCCATGGCTCCGTCAGAGCCAAAGGTATAGGTAACTCCGTCTATATCCATGGTCGTATCATGAATCAAGATGCCATTGGAATCAAGATAATACCAGATGTCTCCCACCTGGATCCAACCGGTCTGTTTTATATAATTTTTGGTATAATACCGGTTTCCGTCAATACTCTTCCAGCCCTCTGAAGGGATCAGGGTGTTGTAATCCGCAAAGGAGAACTCAATGGTCACATCTCCATCGATCCCTTCCACTCTTCCCTGGTCCGTGCACTGCCAGATGGTACGGTTCTTATAGTTGTTTACAGCGCCATATCTGGCATACCAGACATCATACGGTATCTGGTTCATATCAATGTAATTGGTCAGCCATTTGTTATTGGCATAGACCACCGGCCGGTATCCTGCTTCCGAAATGGTCTTGCAGAAAGCATTGATATTGTCCGTAATCTGCTGCTTTGTCAAATGATTATCAAGAAGGTGCTGGGATTCCACATCATATGCAATAGGATAGGAAATCTGGTAATCCTTTACCATCCGAAGCACATACCTGGCTTCCTCTACCGCGGTCTGGGTATCAAGAGCCTGGGTGTAGAAAAATACGCCGGTCTTTAGCCCGCCTGCCGCTGCTCCCGCCATATTAATGGAATAATAGGGATCCATGTCATTGAGATAACCGATCCGCACCATGGCAAAGGAAATTCCATCCTGTGCCACTTTCTTCCAATCGATCCCGCCGTTTGACTCATTCTGGCGGTTCTGGTATTTTGTTACGGTAATTCCCTTTTCTAAGGCGCCTGCAATGGGGATACCGGAAGAATCCACATATTGTCCGTTTTCCAGTTTCCATGCCTCCGCAGAAAATCCGGTCTTAGGAGCTGCCGTTGCTTTTAAAGTCATTATGCCAGCCGCAAGGCATAAAGCGATTCTCAACTTTGTATTCTTTTTCATCATTTCCTCTTTCCTGCCTATGCGGTCCAGGCATACAGGTATACCCGCAGGGTGTTTTAATCCGGTCCCCTGCGGAACGCATTAATATCATGGATCAGTGTTTTCACGCTGCCAATAAAAGAATTAAAGGCCCCGAATTCATATATATTTAAAATCAGCATGCCAACAGGCACCGCTAAAATCATTCCGGCAATCCCGCTTATCTTAAATCCCAGATATAAAAACAGCAGCGTCATGAGAGGGTCAAGCCCCATGGTGTCGCCAACGATCTTGGGCTGAATGACCTGCCTTAACACAAGAGTCAGAACATAGATGACCAGCAGACCGACGCCAAAGGCATACTCACCTGCAACAAGGCGGATCAATGCCCATGGAATCAGAATGGTACCGGTTCCTAAAATCGGCAGAAAATCAAGAATGGCTATGATAACTGCAAGCAGCAGGGCATAATTCACTCCCAATACCAAAAAACCCGCCGCTAATACCGTGGCAATGACAAACATGATTTTAAACTGGGCGAGAAAATAACCTCCCACCAGACGTCTTGCATCTTTCTTCAGATACTGGTAATATTTGGTCCCTCCTTCCGGTATATACCGGCGGAGCACTTCCATAATCCTATCCCTATCCACAATAAACAGATAGGAGGAAAAAATCGTCACAATGGTATAAACCAGAGCCGCAGGAATACTCTTTACCACATTTCCCGCCACCGTCACCGTGGGAGAAGCGATTTTCTGAACCATCACATTTAAATATTCGCCCATATGGGTAAAAAACTGGTTCACAGAGTCCTGAATGTTCTGGGGCAGAAACTGCAAAAGCCCTTCCACTTTCAAAAGCAGCTTCTGGATTTCAAACCAGGCAGATTCATAATACTTTGGAATATCTCTAGCAAATCCGGCCGCTTCGGAAACCAGCTTGGAGATCAGGAAATAAAGCACAGTCATAATAAGAGCAAGCACCGCAACCACAATCAGCACGGAACTGTGCTTCCTTACGATCTTTAAACGTTTCTCTAAGAAACGCACCAAAGGGTTTGCAATGACCGAGATGACCCAGCCAATGACAAAGGGAAGGAAGAAGTTTAAAAGCTTCGGTCCCCACACGCAAAACAAGTATAAAAATAAAATCGGTATCACAATATTCAGAATCAGTCTGCAATATTTTCTAATTTGTTCCATTTTAATCACCCGCTTATATGATACTACCCAATGGCCTTCCTGGCAAACGAAAAAAATCTAAAGATATTCTTTCAAAAAACAGTACAACGCTTCCATCTCTTCATCCGTTCCTATGGAAATACGCAAATGATTGTCAAGCCTTGGCTGCTTAAAATACCGGACAAAAATATTGTTTTCCCGGAGAGCCTTATATATCTCCTCTGCCCTGCGTTCTCTATGAGAGGCAAAGATAAAGTTTGCCATGGAATCCGGGAAGGAAAAACCCAGTTCCCCAAGCCTTTTCTTGGCCTGTTCCCTTGTGTATATGATCTTTTCTAAGGTTTCCTTAAAATATTTGTCATCTTCAAGGGATTTTGCGCCCAAGACCAGGGAAGGGATATTCATAGTGTAGGAATTAAAGGAATACTTCACATCGTTTAATGCACGGATAAGATCCGGATGTCCGTAAGCACAGCCGATTCTCATTCCAGCCATGGAACGGGATTTGCTGAAGGTCTGCACCACCAGAAGATTTTCATATTTTTCAGTCAGCCTTATCGCGCTTTCTCCGCCGAAATCAATATAGGCTTCATCCACAATTACCACTGACTCCTGGTTATTGGCTATGATATCCTCTGCTTCGGAAAGAGGCATAAGAACACCGGTAGGTGCATTGGGGTTTGGAAATATGATTCCCCCATTTTCCCTGTAGTAATCTTCCTTACGGATACAAAATTCCTCGTCAAGGGCAGGTGTTTCATATGGAATCTTAAATAAATCCGCCCAGACCTTATAAAAGGAATAGCTCACATCAGGAAACAGGATGGGCTTCTTTGAATTAAAAAAGGTCATAAAAGCGACTGCGATCACATCATCAGAACCTACTCCCACGAAAATCCGGTCCTCTTCCACCTCATAAGTTTTTGAAAGGGCTTTAACAAGAACTGTGGCAGCCGGATCCGGATATTTGCGAAACCAGTCGCAGTCCATCCCGGTCAAAGCCTGCCTGACGCCGGGAGACGGCGGATATGGGTTTTCGTTGGTATTCAGCTTAATTAACTTTTCTCCCTTTGGCTGCTCCCCCGGTACATAGGGGTCGACCCTGCGGATGTTGGCTTCCCATGGCTTCATTATGCTTCCCCCCTTTTTTCCATAAGACCATACTCTTCTGCTATTTTCTTAAATGCAGGAAGAGAGCGTTCTATCTGCTCATAAGATACACAATAAGCGATCCTTACATAGCCCGGGCATGCAAAGGAAGTTCCAGGCACCATAAGCACCCGGTGCTCTTTGCAGGACTGGCAGAATTCCTTATCATCCACCGGAGACTTCACAAATAAGTAAAAGGCTCCCTCTGGCTTAATGCAGTCAAACCCATATTCCTTTAAACGGTTATAGAGAAGCTCCCGATTCCTGTTATAGGCTTCCAGATTCACTTGGCTATCCACGCAGCGAACGATTACCCGCTGCATAAGTGAAGGTGCATTGACACAACCCAGCACACGGTTGGCAACTACAGCAGCAGCTATAACCTTAGAGGAATCCTCCACTTCGTCGGGGATTACCAGATATCCGATCCGTTCCCCAGGCAGGGACAAAGACTTACTGTAAGAATAGCAGACTATGGTATTATGATAAAACGGTGTGACATAGGGGACCTCCACCCCATCATAAACCAGCTCCCGGTAAGGTTCATCAGAAATCAGCACGATCTGGATGCCAAGCTCTGTTTCCTTTTTCTTAAGGATGCCTGTGATCTCGCGGAGAGTTTCTGCAGAGTAAACCACGCCCGTAGGATTATTGGGAGTATTGATGATCACCGCCTTTGTCTTTGGGGTGATCCGCCTCTCAAATTCCTTTAAGTCAGGCTGAAAGCTGGACCTATCCGGAGGTACAACCACAAGTACGCCGTCATAATTCCGGACATAGGAACCGTATTCCATAAAATACGGTGCAAACACCAGTACTTCATCGCCGGGATCCAATATGGTTTTTAATATCACGTTCATGCCGCTGGCCGCCCCAACGGTCATAAGAATATTTTCCAGACGAAAATGAGTCCCAAACCGCCTGTTTAAGGACTGGGCAACCGCAGCTCTTGTCTCCTCAAATCCTGCATTGCTCATGTATCCATGGATTAAAGTGGTTTCCTCTTCTCTGATTATGTCAAGAATGGCCTGGTTTACCGCAGGCGGAGCCGGCACATTGGGATTTCCAAGGCTGAAATCATAGACATTCTCCCTGCCATACACGGCAGCCATCTTCTTTCCTTCCTCAAACATGGCACGGATGGCGGAATTGTTTTCTACAAGGGGTCTCATCTTGTCTGCTATCATAATCTTATTCCTTTCCCTGAAATGATTTTATGAGGATTATATCACAAGTGCCGGAAACGGTCTATTCCTATTTCACGCTTCCCCTGTCTGAAAGCTTCCTGGACTGTATAAGAGCTGACCTTGCCTTATCACAGCAATCCTCAAAATCCTTATCCTGCGCTTCTACCATGGCAAAAGCGGTGTTGATCCAGAACAGATGCTTTGTCTCATTTCCCGCAATTTCCTGGGTTAAAGCTTTCGCCACCCGAATGAGCTTATGTTCCATATCACTGCTCCGGATATTTTTGCACAGTACCATTGCTTCATATACACCGTTCAGACAGATGATATCATCTTCCCTGAAAAAACGCTTCAGGCATTCCACATAGGCTGCAAATAGCGGCTTTTCTGCTTTACCCCCTACGCCGCCCTCCTCTTCCTTCCCTAAAATTTCAAACAAAGCCAGGGCCGAAGGCTGGAAGCGGCGGCGCATCACATAGGCCTCCATCATGGAAACGGCAGCATGGCGGTCAGGAAGCTTCTCTAAGGAAAGATCTCTTCCGGAAAGTTTCAGCATATCTCCCAGAATTTTCTGGGAGTCTTCCAGCTTCTGACGCTGTTCCATCTGTTCCGTGGCATCTCTTACCGCTCCATAGTACAGACGGTGCTCATCCTGCTCTCTTAAAAAGAATACACGCAAATGTACCCACATCAGTTCTCCGCTTAAACGGTACTGCCGGAAAATGCCTTCCCCTCCCCGGATCGGATTGCTGTATGCGTTTTCAAAAATACTCAAAACCCAGTCTCTGTCATCTTTATAGATTCTTTTTAACAAAAACCACCTGCGTTCTTCCATGTCCGCCGGATTGTCCCCTGTCATGTGGTAATATTCCTGGTTCACCCGAAGAACCTCGCACTGGTCCTCATACACTTCATACAGAGCGATTGCCCCAAGCATGTTATTTAACATCGCCTCACTGGTGATGTTCTCATTAAACAGATCCTCCAGTTTCAGCTGCCCCAGCTGGCGGGCCTGGATCCCCCCGTAATCCACATGATCCTCCTGTAATAAGAGCAGCTCCGCCTCTTTCACCGGAAGCGGCTTATAATAATAATATCCCTGTCCGTAAATACAGCCGATATTTCTTAAAAAATCCACCTGATCTTTTGTTTCAACTCCTTCAGCAATGATCTTCATCTGCATGACTCTTGCCATTCTCACAATAGTCTCTAAGATCCCCATTCCCCGGCTCTGGCTGTTCTCATTCATATCCAGGAATTTGGTGTCGATCTTGATGACGTCGACATTGACATCTTTGAGCATGTTAAGAGAGGAGTATCCGCTTCCAAAGTCATCCATAAACACCGGAAAGCCCGCCCTGCGCAGATCCTCCAGAACCCTCTGCATCTTATCATCATCCTCTGCATAGGCGCTTTCCGTAATCTCAATTTCCAAATATCTAGGATCAATCTCGTACTTGCTTACCAATTCTTTAAATTTTTCCACAACATCAATGGCATAGATATCCATACGGGACATATTGATGGAAATGGGGATCAGTCTTTTTCCGGCCTTGGACCAGCTGTTTAACTGCCTGCATACCATTTCCCAGATATAAATATCCAGATAAGTGATAAACCCGTTCTGCTCTAAAAGCGGTATGAACTCTACGGGAGAGATCAGCCCCCGGAGCGGATGCCTCCATCTGACCAGGGATTCCAGTCCAATGATCTTACCTGTTAACATGTTGCACTGGGGCTGGACGTAAAAAATAAACTCCCTCTTTTCCAGAGCGCTCTGAATTTCTGAGAGAAGGATCTGGTCCTTTTCCATCTTCTGCTTCATACCGGGATCATACCAGCCTATTCTCTTGGCATAATTTCCCTTTACGGAGTTTAATGCAATTGCCGCCCTGTCATACATCATGCTGACCGAATGGCTCCGGTCCTCTATCCGGTAGACGCCAAAAGCCGGAAGAAATCCTGCATTTCCTCCATACTGTCTGGCGTAATGATTAATCTCGCCTTCCAGGTTTTTCAATATGGAAATGTCTTCCGGAAGGATGATGACAAAATCGTCTCCTCCCATATACCCTGCCAGGGAACCATACAAAAGCTCCACGGACTTTAAATATTTTCCTATCTTTATCAGGAAGCGGTCCCCTTCCTCCTCCCCATACCATTCATTGAAAAGCTTAAAATGCTCAATGTCAATGGCCACCATAAAAAATCTTGTGTCGGGTTGTTTTTTCAGCAGCTCTTCCGCCTTCTCAAAAAAAGGACCGTAACGGAAAAGCCCTGTCATGGAATCCGTTTCTTCCCGCTTCTCCTTAAGCTTTTTCTTCTCTTCCTCTTCCTGCTTCTTCCTGTTGTCAATATCCTGGACATAGCACATGATGATGGGGTCCGCACAATCCCCGCACCTGAACAAGACGACAATCACGCTGACCCAGCAATATTTCCCGCCCGCCAGCAGCCTGCGGAACTCTCCCTTAATGATCCTGCCGCTGGCATGAAGGCGGTCCAGCAGGGTGTTCCCAGCCCAGAATTCCAAAAATCCTTCCCTGTCTTCCGGGTGGATCATGAGATCCGCCACCTCCAGGAACATGGAATCCAGTTGTCCCTCCATCTTTGGAATCCTGAATTTATCTTTCTGGTGAAACAGGATCCTATAGGAGTTTGCAGCAATGTTCAATTCAAAAAGCTCATCATAAACGGTGTTATCCGTCAGATGATAAAAAAGATTCTTATTCTTCTCATCCACCGGCCGAAACATGATGAGCCTGCATCCATTGTGTCCGGGCCAGTCAATTGTGCCTGAGGATACATCCATCCAAAGCTCTGAGGCAGAATTATAAAATATCACATGCCCGGACTTTTCCCCTGTACCCGGACAGTCCTTACAGGGCTCCAGTCCTTTACAAACCCCCTGATAACAGTACATCCCTACTCTTAAATCCGGATAATATGATTTAGCCGCTTCATTGAGATAAATGATCCTGTAACCCTGGTCAACTATGTAAACACCGGCTTCTCCGTTTTCAGCCGACATAAGATTCATAAGCCCCCGCCTCTCCTGCATTACATTATTTACGCACCTTATAAATTATTGTAATATTATAGTATGAAAAGTCTGTTTCCGTCAACAGGTTCAGACTCACATCATAAAAACAGGAACATGCAAAAGGCACTTCAACCCTCCGTTTATCTCAGATAAGGCGGTTTTTTCCTGCTCTGAATGAACGGCTGATTGTCGTGCCCGTTTTGCCAATCTGTTACATTTTATTACCGGAGTGCGCGCAACTGCTCCGTCATCTCATGAGAAAGGGTGAATCTTCCTACGTAACCGACTTCCCCTGTCATCAGTACGCTGCCATCCTTTTCAATCTCCACCTCAAGCACGCCTCCCGGCATATGCACATACATCTTGGAATCTGTAAGTCCCATACGGTACGCCGCACCAGCGGCCGCGCATCCGCTGGTTCCGGAGGCCAGGGTATATCCGGCTCCCCGTTCGTAAATCTCAATTTCAATATTTGTCCTGTCCACAACCTTCAAAAGCTCCGTATTTGTCTTTTCAGGGAAATAATCGGCTGTCTCCGAATGCTTTCCAATGCGGCATGCCAGTTCCTTTGATATGTCGTTCAGCCAGATGACGCAGTGAGGATTGCCTATGGTAACGCAGGTGACCCGGTAAGGGATGCTTCCAAACATCATGGTTTCATTCAGTACCTCTCTCCTTGGCCCTGTTACAGGAATTTCATCGCTGTAAAAGCTTAGTTTTCCCATGGAAACCTTTATTTTGGTTCCAGTCTCGTTTAAGTACTGGATCGTCTGCTGCCCGCTTAATGTATTGACGATAAAACGGTTTTTCTGCACATATCCGGCATCCTTTAAGTATTTCCCAAAAATCCGTACACCGTTGCCGCTTAACTCCGCTTCGCTTCCATCAGGATTTAAAATCTTTAACTCCAGTTTATCCTGCCCAAGGATAGGCCCTACCAAAAGCCCGTCAGATCCCACTCCAAAATTCCGGTTGCAGATCAAGCGGACACTTTCCTCTGTCAGCTCCAATTCATTTTTATTGGGGTCAAAAATCAGATAATCATTACCCAGTCCATGATACTTTTCCAACGTGATATTCATGATAAAACTCCTTTCCCGTGCTTTGCAATATCCTCACATAATTCATAATATGAAATTCCGGCTGCCATAGCTTCCTGGGGAAGAAGGCTGAAAGGCGTCATTCCCGGCAGTGTATTGGCCTCCAGACAGGAAAGGCTGCCATCTTCCTCCATGATGAAATCCACCCTGGAATAATATCCGAGTCCCAAAGTGCGATGGACCTTCAAAGCCATCAGGCCCATGGCCTCCTCCTCGTTCTTTGTCAGCTTTGCCGGACAGATCTCCTCCGTCATACCTGCCTGGTACTTATTTTCATAATCATAAAACCCTGCCTTAGGTATGATCTCGATTGCCGGAAGGGCCTTTTCTCCTAAGATCCCGACAGAAAATTCCCTGCCAATAATTTTCACTTCTGCCAGAACCCGGTCTTCATAGGCAAAAGCAGAACTAAGGGCATTCTCCCATTGTTCTTCCTTATCCACCATGGTAACACCTACGCTGGATCCGCAGCCGCATGGCTTTACCACACAAGGAAAAGAAAACGGTTCCAAAGGCTCCCCTCTGGTATAAAGGCGCCAATCCGGGGTTGGTATGCCAGAGGCCTTCATCAGGAGCTTTGCCAAAGGCTTATCCATGGCCTTTAAGCACCCTTCATAACCAGTTCCGGTATAAGAAATACCATAGGCATCAAAAACAGCCTGTATCTGCCCGTTTTCTCCAGCACCTCCGTGTAGTGCCAGAAATACTACGTCAGCCTGCCTGCAGATTTCAATGACCCGGTTTCCTATATATCCTTCTCCCTTTCTCCCTTCGGTCAATCGGTCAAGTTCCGGAACTTTTCTTCCGATTTCCCAGGAAAGGTCTGTACCATCTTTAAGGCTTATAAAACAGACCGCTTCCCCCTCATCAACTCCAAGGTATGAATCCAGCAGGTAAACCTCATGACCATTCTTCATCAAGGCATTTGTGATCATGGCTCCTGAGGATAATGAGACTTCTCTTTCCGGGCTGAAGCCGCCCGCTAATACAACTATTTTCATTCTTATCTTCCTTCTATACATGCACATTTAATTTATATATTAAATTATATACAGCACTATTTATCATTTCCATCAATATAATGCTTTTTTTATTGCAAATTATGTTGTATTATAAAAAGCAGCGAACAGAAGGGATTAGATTAACATGGACAACTACGAAAAGCGGGGATATTTAAACAGTGATTTCCGGCTGTTTCATCTGACCGATACAAAAAAACAGGATTTTGAATACCATTATCATGATTTCGATAAAATCATCATATTCATCCGGGGATCCGTGACCTACCGGATCGAAGGCTGTGCTTATAAACTGAACCCCTATGACATCATACTGGTCCGGCATAACGATATACACAAGCCCGACATCGACCCATCGGTACCTTATGAAAGAATCATTGTCTATCTTTCCACCGGCTTCTTACTGGCTTACCGGTCGGACAGCTATGATTTGAGCTCCTGCTTCCAGAAATCAAAAGAGCTCCACTCCCACGTCCTGCGGATTCATTCCATGGAAAAAAGCGACCTATACCGCACATTGGTGAACTTAGAATATGCCTGCACCCATGACGGCTATGCCAGGGATCTGTACTGCCAGGTGCTCTTTCTGGAATTCATGATCCAGTTAAACAGGGCTTCCCTGGCCAACCGGGTGCAATACCTTCCCCCTTCCACCGGTGACCGACGCATTTTAGGCATTATGGACTATATAAACAGTCATTTGATGGAAGATATAACCGTGGATGCCATTGCAGAGGCCTGTTATATCAGCCGTTATCACCTGATGCACTTATTCAAAGGGGAAACCGGCTATACTCTGTTTGACTATATCACGGAAAAACGTCTGGCTTTGGCAAGGGACCTATTAAAGACCGGAATGCCGGTTACCGAAGCCTGCTTTGGCAGCGGTTTTAAAAACTACTCAACATTTTTCAGGGCCTATAAAAAACACTTTCACGTTTCCCCTTCAGAAACCGTAAAAGAGCATGGAAATATATAAGTTTTTCTTAAGCTTCCTCTGCCTTTGTTGAAATGGTCCAGGCACCATGCTATTCTAAGGATATCACATGATCCTTAGAAATATGATGATAAGAGGAGGGGTTTTATGAGAAAAAGAAAATGGGGATTCATCCCGTCGCTTCTGGTAATTCTCTGCTTAAGCGCATGCTCCAATAAGTCCGCGGCAATGTCCCAGAACGCCGTATCGGATTATGGAACTGTTATGCCTGCAGAGACAAATGTCTCAGTAAACGCAGACAGCCAGTATGAAAATGCCGAAGAGGAAAAAGCTGATGCATCACTGGCAAGCGAAACAGGAAGCAGCCAGGTGCTTCCTGCCGGAAGAAAGCTTATACGGAACATATCCATGAACGTGGAAACGGATGGGTTTGAAACACTGCTTAACAGCCTGCAAACCAAGATTACCCAGCTTGGCGGATATGTGGAACAGTCCGACATGTCAGGCAGCCGCATGGATAACCTGGGAAAACCGGTGCCAAGGTTTGCCAATATGACCGTCCGGATACCCGTAAACCAGATCGACAGCTTTGTAAGCACAGTGGAAACAAACGGAAATGTTACTAATAAGTCTGAATCCACCCAGGATGTCACGCTGCAGTACAGCGATCTGGAAAGCAGGAAAAAGTCCCTGGAAATGGAGCAGGAAAAGCTGTGGGAATTTCTCCAAAAAGCAGAATCAGTTGATACGGTCATCACTCTCCAGCAGCGGCTTTCCGAGATACGCTACCAGTTGGAATCCATGGAATCCCAGCTTAGGCTATACGACAATCAGGTGGATTACAGCACGGTTTCCCTAAGCATCAGGGAGGTCACCACATTTACCCCCACAGCCCCGGAATCAGCCGGCACCCGCATAAGTAAGGGATTTACAGACAATCTTAAGCTTTTTAAGACCGGCTTTTTAAACCTTACGATCGGCGCCATTACAACCATTCCATTCTGGTTCCCCATTGCCGCAGCAGCCTATGCCATTTTCTTCTTCCGCAGGCGCAAAAAGAAAAGGCACCCTGCTATCTCCCCTCCCTTAGAGGAAAAGGAGCCTTCCGGCACACCCAAGGCCTGATTTCAACTCATGCAAACAAAAAAGCTCCCGGAAAAAGTAATTTTTCCAGGAGCTTTTCTATCGTCAGCTATGTCTTCCATTATTCTTCCACGAACAAAAGGCAAATAAAATCCCCGTCATTCCAAAATAGAACCAGGTGGAAGGATTGCTGAACCAGGTCGTGAAAAAGGATAGTATCATATACATGGCAAACTGGGCATAGAACAGATAGCCGATGGGATTGCGGATACGCTTTACCATCCGCATCAGGAAAAACGCAACTCCACCGAGTATACATCCAAATAACAAGACGCCCACAATACCGAAATCATAAAAAGAATCATAAAACAGGGTGACCGTGGTCAATTCCTCTTTTGTCACATAGATGGGAAAATCCACAAGAGCCGGGACAAGGAATTTAAGCCCTGTAAGCGCCCATAAGGGAAAGAGCATCCGAAGGCCAAAAGTATGGGACGGAAGCCACTCCACCAGGCAGTTAAAATTGTCGTAATTGTTTGCAATGTACATATATGGCTGAGTGATGAATATGGGCATCTGGCTGTTTTTCATCTGAAAAATGCCATTTAAGTAGGAGACATCATGGCCTCTTACGACGGTGAGGATCACATAGATGGGGATCATACCAAGCGCCAGGCCCACCCCATAAGCGATTTTCAGCCTGTGCTCCATAGCAATATAGGTGAGAACCGCCAATCCCACAGATAGGATCAGTTGGAAGCGGGAAACACACAAAACCGGAATCACACATGCGATGACGTCCATAAGCACGGCCAGAATCAGCCTTAAGCCGTTTCTCCCCTGTTCTATGCATATATAAAGGACCGACAGAGCAGGCACCAGTACACAGGAAACGGTAAAATAGTGAATTCCTGTTATGTGAAACGTGGAGTAAGCATGAGGCACTCCTTTTACAAAGAAGGGGATGAACCCCAGCACTACCGCCTCAACGATAAAACCGGCAAGGGATACAAAGGTGACAAAAACCATGGCCAGAAAAAGAGGTCTCTCATAACCCTTAAAACTGAACCAGCTGGAACGCTGTCCTCCTGATTCTCCCTGCAGCTTTGCGAAAAATTCAAAGGTGACCCAAAATCCCAGGAATGCTACCAGAAAACAGAGCCACGTAATAATATTCCAATCAAATGAAAGCTCTGAGAGCTTTAAACAGGCGATGCCTTCCCCTCCTACCCAGAACAGGGAAAACAACCCCCTTAAGTGAATGATATTCTCGGTTCGACCGTAATCACGCCAGTACAGGAAAAGAGCTGCCAGGATTAAAATAATACCGGACAGCCAGTAAAACCCTGCTCTTGCAAATAAATAAGACGCTCCATAGCTGATCAGATAAACACTCATCGTAAAATATCCCCTTTGGCAAATAATAGAAACGCCGTCTTATTTGGAAAAAAGCAGCCGCCGCCCTGGCGACAGCCGCGCTTCCCTTTTGGAGTCCACTATATACGGCTAATGAACTCTCTCATATAATCTTCTACCTCTTTTACAGTGGAATAGGACATTGCCTGATCTGCCACTGCCTGCAATTCTTTTGTGCTGTAACCGGTAATCAGCTTTCTGGCGTTTAAGATAGCAGATGCACTCATGCTGAACTCATTTAAGCCAAATGCCAGAAGCAGGGGAATGAGCATGGGATCGCTTGCAGCCTCCCCGCACATACCTACCATAATCCCTTCTTTGCGTCCGCATTCAATGACATGGCGGATGCTTCTTAAAACTGCAGGATTTAACGGGGAATACAGATAGGAAACTTTATCATTACCCCTGTCTACAGACATGGTATACTGGGTAAGGTCATTGGTTCCGATGCTGAAGAAATCAACTTCCTTTGCAAACACATCTGCCATTAAGGAGGCAGCAGCGGTTTCCACCATGATTCCCACCTGAATATCCTTTTTACAGGCAATTCCCTTTTCATCTAATTCCTTCTTAAGTTCTTCAATAAGTGCCTTTGCTTCTCTGAACTCCTCTAAGCAGGTTACCATAGGAACCATGATGCGGATGTTGCCGAAAGCACTGGCTCTTAAAAGAGCCCGCAGCTGAGGCTTGTACACATCTTCTTTCCGGTCCAGGCAAAAACGGATCGCCCTGTATCCCAAAAACGGATTTTCGTCCTTTTGAAGGCCCATATATGGGATTTCCTTATCTCCTCCGATATCCAGAGTACGGATAATTACAGGTTTGCCATTCATGGAAACCGCAACCTTCCGATAGGCTTCAAACTGCTCGTCCTCAGTGGGCATTGACGCACGGTCCATAAATAAGAACTCCGTACGGAACAGTCCGATCCCTTCCCCGTCATACTGAAGGACCTTTTCCACATCCTCAGGCTTTCCGATATTGGCTACCAATTCAATGGAAGCGCCATCCTTTGTCACGGTAGGCTTTCCGATGTATTGCTCCAGTTCCTTTTTTTCCTTTAGAAAGGATTCTCTCTTTGCGGCATATTCCGCCTTTAAGGAATCATCCGGATTCACTACGACAACTCCTTTAGAGCCATCCAGTATCACATCATCCCCATCAGATACTTTACCTAAAAATCCCTCAATGGCAACCACTGCAGGAATTTCCAAGGCTCTGGCAAGAATAGCGCTATGGGATGTCTTTCCTCCCAGTTCTGTGACAATACCAACTACATTTTCCGGATTGATCCCGGCTGTCATGGAAGGCGTTAAATCTCTTGCAACGATCACACTTCCTTCCGGTAGAGCGGAAATATCCACAGAGCTTACTCCCATGAGTATCTTCTGCACGCGGGTTTTGATATCGTGCATGTCCGTTGCTCTCTGCTGCATGAGCTCGTCTCCCATAGATGCAAACATGTCGGCATAGGTATTGCATACATTTTCAACCGCATATTCGCTGTTAACATTCTCCCCTGTTATGGAATTTTCGATCTCACCTGTAAGCATTGGATCGGAAAGGAGCAGTAAATGACCATTTAAAATCTCCGCTTCCTTTTCTCCCACCTTTGTTGCCAGATCCTGTGCCAGAAGGCCGGTCTCTTCCATGGCCTGTTTTACAGCCGCATGAAAGCGGGCCTTTTCAGCCTCCGGATCCGTGATTGCCTCTCTCCTGATCTTAAGCTCTGCTTCTTCCACGTTAACGGCCTTCCCAATACCGATTCCCGCAGATGCACTTGTTCCTTTAAACATAATTAGCCTCCTTATTAATTACTGGATCATTAATCTATTCGCCAAGACCCTCTTCAACAGCCTTGACCATGGTTGCCAGAGCTTCCTCCTCATCTGCTCCCTCACAGACAAAAGTAATCTCATCCCCGCTTTTTACGCAGGCACCCAATACGCTAAGCACGCTTTTCGCATTGGCAGTGGTGTTCTTAAATCGAAAACTCACCGAAGAATTAAAGTTCATGGCTTCCTTACAAAGAATCCCTGCCGGCCTTAAGTGCAGGCCGGTAGGATTCTTTATAACAACTTTAGCACTGACCATACTGAATTCCCTCCCTCCATTCTTTCATCATTTACCCTTTTCCAGGAAATGAAAGACTTTATCATTGTGTCTCAGGAACTTCCGCAGAAGTGGCTGTGGTGCTTTCATCCGTTCCGGGGCCAGGTTCTTTATGGGCAACCGTCACATTGAAAGGCGTATAGCCAACCACTTCAAACCCTCCTGAAACCTCAAATGTCACCATTCCGGGATGGGGGCCAGCCTCCTGGTCCGATACGTCAAGAACTGCATTCAAGTTCTTTTCCGTCAGGGCATCTAAATCTTCCTTCAGCCCTTTTACCGTGACATCAGAAGTTTCCTTATCAAAACTGTAATCGTAATCAGCTTCCGCACCCTTCTTATCCAGATTCTTCAGATTCAAAGTGAATACTCTGGTAGTAAGTGGTTCTACCTTCAGCTTCACGGTTACATTCTTATATTCATCCCCTGCAACAGAGGTGCTTGGCGGCAGATACTGGCTCAAATCCAGCTGAATCACCTTGTCAGAGGTGGCACCGTCAATATTCAGCTTATCCGAGGAAACAGCTAATGTGGTCAAGGAGGCAAGAACAGACTTGGTACCTACCACCGGCACGGATTTGATGCTGCATTCCACTCCCGTATACCGGTAACCCTTTGCCACTACTCCTGAAACCTCAAAGTTGATCGCAAGACTCTTGGCCTTCAGCACAGATACATTATATTCGATCTCATGCCTGCTGACAGTAACCTTATTTCCAAGGTCCAGCTTGTTGCCGTTGGCATCGTAAAAGACAGGAGCGGCCACTGCATTTATATCCGCATTGGCATTATCCACTTCGATCTCTATTCCCATATGGTTGATCTGGCCGATCTGGGACTCAGGGCCTTCCACCGTCACAGAATCCGGCGACAAGGTGACCATGCCCAGGGCATACCCTTCTTCCGGGGTTCCTTTCGTGCGGAACTGAAGATCAAACTTCTTGCGCTGGAGCTCTTCCGTATCGATACGGATCACCATTGGCTTAGCCGTAATGGTGTCACTCCTGACCAGATTTTCCTTATCTCTATTAATCTCTACTGTGATGGGAATAGCTCCTGTCACGTTGTAATCCTTTAAATCAACATAGGCATGAAAGTCCGAGGCCTTCACTAAGGAACGGTCTCTTGTTCTCACCTGATAGCTGACTGTTACCGCATCCTTTCCCACAATTTCATAGGTCAAATTGGCAGCCTCCAGCACGTCCTCATTGCGCACTTCTACCGCAACCACCTGGGAATCGTCAATGATGGGATTGGAAATGTTGACAACAGCCATCCATACTGCAAAGGCTAGCACCAGAGACGCAACTTTCAGTCCAAGATTATTTAATAGCTTTTCCTTCATTCTTACGCCTTCCCTTCAAAATCCTGAATCTGCTTCCTTCCTCTACCTCCCGTTTTACACCTGCAAGGACCGAGCGGAGCATATCCGCATCCGCGATCCGTTTAAGACCGCCTTGCAATGCCACCGTCACACGCCCTGTTTCTTCCGATACCACAATGGTAATGCTGTCGCTGACTTCGCTGACTCCTACAGCAGCCCTGTGCCTTGTACCCAGTTCCTTGCTGATGGACATATTATCAGACAGGGGCAAATAGCAGGTTGCCGCCGCCACACGGTTTCCCCGGATTACCACCGCTCCGTCATGCAGCGGAGTATTATGCTCAAAAATATTGATAAGAAGCTGGCTGCTTAAAATTCCGCCTACTTCTATTCCTGTACGCTCGATCTCTTTTAAGGAGTCCCCTCTTTCAATTACTATGAGCGCTCCTGTCTTGACCTTTGCCATCTCAAAAACAGCTTTCACCAGCTCATTGATTGTTTTATCCGTAAAACTGGAATTGTCCCTGCCGTCATCAAAGGTCAGAATCCCAGTAAAGGGATTCTTGCTTCCAAGCTGCTCAAGAGCTTTCCGAAGCTCAGGCTGAAAGATCACAATCGCCATGGTCACTGCTGGCGTAGCGATTTTATTGAGAATCCAAAAAATATTATCCAGCCGGAATACATATGCAAAGAGATAGAATAAAAGAATCACAATGATTCCCTTTAAAAGTGTCCATGCCCTAGTATTCATGATCCAGGTCAGCAGCTCATACAGCAGAACGGCTATAATAATAATTTCAACCAAGTTTGTTTTCGATATCCTGGGCAGGAAAGATACCCAGGAGTACATTCCGTTTAAAAAATCTGCTATTGTCTCCACCTCCCTTTTATCTCTTCCTACCTCTGCGGCCTTTGGAGCTTTCTGGCATTGATTTTCTGAACTTTTACGTCAGGCGCGCTGACTGTCAGCTTTGGAACCGCCTTGACGTAATAATAATAGTCATCGTCTTCAAATTGTACGTATTCTGTCCTGGAATAATCCACTGCAAAGACAAAAAATGTATAAATTCCTGCAATCACGATGGAAACCAGGATTCCCATCAGAAGTCTGATGACCGATACCGATACATCCGCAGCAATATCTCCGATAAAAATTACTCCAAGCTGTGCAATGGTGCCTGCCACAATGGCGATGATCCAGGCATAATCCATGGATAAGCTCCTGGTGACCGCCACCACCACAAGGGAAAGGGCAAACGCCGTAACCATCACAAGCATCAGCTTATTAGACAGAAGGCTCTTCATGAGCTGCATGAATTTCAGCACCTCATCCACCGACATATCATTGGTCAGAACCCCTGCATTCTGCTTCACATATAAAAGCGTATAATAAATAAATACGCCGCAGCTTACCGGAATCACAGATATAACGCTCCCTGACAACCCTACGATCAGAGGGATCGCATAAGGGATTTTTAAAAGGAAAAACACCGGGGTCAACACCAGCAGATAACTGTCACCCGGCTGGAATCCATAATAAAGGAGTCCTACCACCAAAATAAAAACAGCCATGACCAGAGTGATTTCAATGGAAATTCCCGACAGATGGGCAAGCATAAAGCCTGCCGCCAGAAAGGAGATGGCTCCATAGGGCAAAAAGGAGCATACCAGAGCCAGCACCAGTGGAATATAGCCTACCGTCAGCTTTGACATAAAGCCGATATTTTTATTCATCAGGATAAACGCCAGAAAGCTGAATATAAACTTGATCACAGGCGTTATATAAATCTCAAACCTGGCATAAAACTCTTTCAATTGTTCTTTGAATACAAGAAGGCCCATCATGATGTCCGTCCTCCCTTTGTTCTTTTTAAAGGTCTGGTATTTCCCTCGTAACGCTTGTCCAGCCTTTTTAATTTGGCCAAATATACCTTAGTGCCACGGCTGGCATATTCGTACTTCTTCATATATATAGCAGCGCTGATTCCCATGTAAATTATCAACCCAATGAGATAAATGATTCCAATCCGGAACCCGGCCGCCGTCAGGCCCTTCAGCTCCATGGTATTCATCCATCGTTCCAAATCATATAATCCCCATAAAACCAGACATAAAACAAAGCTCAGTGTATAGCTGAAAAAAGAGCGGAGCAGCTTACTGCTGATGTAATCACTTTTAAAGTACCGGTTAATGGGAAATATCCTTTTTCCTTCGTGTTTTTCAAACATTGCAAGGCTGGTCATGATCTTTATTTTCTCTTCACTAAGCATATAGTTTCCTCACTAAACCATAAGATATCACCCTATTATAGCATAGAACCTTTTACTTTGCGAGCCTAATACAGAATTTTTATTATTTTGTTAGGTTCATATATTTCTCATGGTTTTGTTTTCCCTAATAAAATTCATGACAGAAAAACTTTAATTCACAACAATATTTGATTTTAAATCAAATTTAATATCCCCAAAACGATCATCAAGGAAAAGATACTCTCACCAGGTTATTAGCTTTTACACTCCTTCAGAATGTAAACAAACCGGTGTTCAGGACGCAAGTCCCGGCACCGGTTTCTTTTTTTATAATCCTCATCTCAAAGCCATTTGAAGCCGTTCCATCTGGTAGAATTCTCCCTTTTGGGCCATAAGCTCCTGATAGCTTCCTTCTTCTCTTATTTTCCCCTTGTCTAACACCACGATACGGTCTGCCCCTCTGACCGTGGAAAGCCTGTGAGCCACAATAAAGGTGGTTCTATCCTTAATAAGATGATCCAGGGCATCCTGAATCTCCTTTTCCGATATGGTATCCAGGGCTGAAGTGGCTTCATCCAATATGATAACTCTCGGATCACGTATGATTGCCCGGGCAATGGAGATCCTTTGTCTTTGCCCGCCGCTTAAATTGGAACCGTGCTCACCGATCATGGTGTCAAGGCCCTTGGGAAGCTTTGCGATGACTGACTTTAAGTTGGCCGCCTCCACCGCGTGCCCGATCTCCTCTTCCGAAACGCACTCCTGGCCGTAAACAATATTTTCCCTGACCGTTCCTGTAAAGAGGACCGGAGACTGGGGTACCACAGAAATAAATCTCCGGTAGCTTCGTAAGTTGATGTCATTCACATCCATGCCGTCAATCAAAAGCCTTCCATCCGAGGGCGTGATGAACCCGATAATCAGGTTAAGGACGGTCGTCTTTCCGGAACCGGATTCTCCTACCAGAGCAATGGTTTCTCCCGCCTTTACCTCCAGCTGGAAGCCATCAAGCACCTGTTCTACGGAATTCTTATAGGAAAACTGCACGTTATGAAAAGAATAGTCTCCTTTTAACTCCTTCATTTCCGTCTTTCCATCGTTATGTTCCACATCGTCTGAAACCAGAATCTCACCGATGGAGGTAACGGATTCCAGTCCCTTTGTCAGGATCGGAAGAAGGTTTATAAGGGAGGTGAATTGGTTTACAACCGTTGTAAAACTGGACTGATAAAAGGTCACATCCCCAATCTTTATGAGTCCCTTTAATGCCATAAAACCGGAAAAGCCCAGGCAGAGAGCCTGAAACACCTGGAACACACACCAGCTGACCGCTCCGAAATGAGCCTGTATCATATCCAGACGGTACCCCTTATCCGCAGTTTCCTCCAGCTGCTCCTTGATCTTTTCCACTTCCTTCTGTTCCAGGGCATGGGCCCTTGTCACAGGAACCAGCTCCACCATCTCCATGACCCGGGCGCTGGTCTCTTCCATTTCCTGACGGAATGCCCGGTTTTCCCTGTGTATTTTCTTCCGGAAAGCAATGACTGTCAGAGAGGTCAAAGGCGCCACCATGAGGAAAAACAAAAGGACAATTTTGTTTTTTACCGCCGTAATGGACAGGGTGATCACCAGATTCATCATAATGTTCATCAGGTTTACAAAAAGCTGGGATGACAAGGTTTCTACCGCTTCTACATCCCGGATAATCTTTGACTGAAGGCGTCCCGACTGGATTTCCGTATGGTAGGGAATGGAAAGCTCCTGAAGCTTTCTCACCAAAGCCCCTCTTAAGCCTGCCTCAGTTTTACGGATGACTTTGTTTTTATATTTGTTATGAAACCAGTTGGCAGGCAGATGGATGACCAGCAGCCCAAGCCAGACCGCCACATTTAATAAAATGGCCTGTTTTCCAGCCTCACCTCCTTCCAGTGCCCCATTGATCACATTGGCAATCAGAAGAGCCGAAAAAAGGCTGGGGGCATGCTTAATCAGAAAAAAGAAGGTGGAGAATAAAAACTTATAATACTGGCCCTTATAAAAACCCAGAAGAACCATGACGGAATGATTCCCGTATTTTTGATAACACCGGACAAAACGGCGTTCAATTTCTTCATAATTTTTCATAGCCGCTCCTTAGGAGACATCAAGTCCCGCATTTTCGGGATACTCTTCCCTGTTTTCTAAGATATCCCCATAGGGAGATCCCAGTTTTTGCAGCTCATCACAGAGAAAACCAGCCATAAGGACTGCTCCCTCAGGCTTTAAATGGGTATTGTCCTTCGGCCACATGAAGTAGGCCTTAGAGGCCAGATCCCCCAGAGATGCCAGATAGTTTTCCGTAATCGCTGTCATATCGATAACAGGAACACCTGCTTTTCTTCCGGTCCGCATGACCGCCTCCGGATACGCACCGTGGCTTCCCGGCCGGAAGACTCCGTTTTCATCAAAAATCCTTCTGGCAATAGGGGTTATAAGGACCGGCCAAGCGCCCCTTTCCTTTGCGGCGTTAATAAACCGTATGAGGTTTTCCGGAAAAGTGGTGTCCGGATCCGTATGCCTTGCCGGATCGTCTTTTTCATCGTTGTGACCGAACTGGATAAAGAGATAATCTCCTTTCTTTATCTCGTTTTCGATCAGAGCCAGGAGTCCCTCATCAATAAAAGATTTTGTACTACGCCCATTCTGGGCAAAGCTTTTCATTTCCACGGAATCCTTTAAGTATAATAACAGTGCCTGGGAGATCCCGGTCTGTGGATAGGTGGATATCTTATTGAATTTCACTGTGCTGTCTCCAGCATAATAGATTACTGCCATTTACATACACTCCATACATGGCTCCTGTAAAGCGCTTGCCTTTTACCAGGCCCTCCGAACAGATGGAGGTCACATCTGTCCATTGCCACAGAAGCTTACTGTTTAATAAAAAGGTTCTTATAAGTCCGTTTGTATCCACCCGGAACGTTACCGGGCTTTGAAACCGGAATGGCTTTGTTTCTGTCCTTACATAGGTGTCGTCAACATATTCAGATACAAATACCCGGTCCCTTGTTAGGCCGAATTTTATGTAAGTATTCTCATCATAATAGAGGGTCACGCCTGCGTCCGAGGTAAACTCTTCTTCTCCCTCATGGGGAAAACTCATTTCAAATTCCACGGAAAAGCGGAAATCAGGCTGACTCTTCACTAATAGACTCTTACACTCCCTCTGATTTAAGTCCAGCCCATTCCCCTTGATCCATATGGTTCCATCCGCGTTTTCTCCGACGATCTCCGGATGTTTTGTTCTGGGAGAAAGCCATACCTCATCCGCCTGTCCCTCAAAGTTCTGCCCTAAATTGGCCGGAAACGGAAAAGCTGCCATGTAGGATGGCCCTTTACCACGATTGATGACTGGCCAGCCATCGGTTGACCAGGTCATTTCATCCAGGCAGGTTTCTCTGCCTAACATCCCCCACCGGCCTTCTAAGAAGCGGGAACACAGGTACACGATGAACCATCTTCCATCCGGAGTCTGTACTGGTTTTCCGTGACCGCAGCACTGGATGCTTCCGGTCTCATCCTTTTGCTGCAAAATGGGATTATAGGGACAGTCTTCATAAGGACCAAACAGGCTTTTGGACCTTGCCACAGTGATCATGTGGCCCTTTCCCGTTCCTCCCTCTGCAAGAAAACAGTAATAGTATCCATCCTTTTTTATGATATGCGGCCCCTCCGGTGCATGGCCGGAATGACCGTACCATATAAGAGACGGCTCTGAGAGAATCTGCTTTCCATCCTCTGATATCTCCATGATCCGGGCTCCCCGGTTTAAAAGCATGTACCGTTTCCCGTCGTCATCGGTAAAAAGTGAGGGGTCGATCCCCAGTACATTGTGGATGACCGGTGTTTCGTAAGGTCCCTCCGGACTCCCGGAACTGGTGATCATCTGGGTCTGGATAAAGGGGTCACCGTCGTTCCTTCTTAGGGTGGAGCAGATATAGAACCTTCCGTTGTGATAACTGATATCCGGAGCCCAAAATCCCCTTCCGCCCTCCAGCTCTCCTAAGTGTTCCTCCGCCCATTTCCGGTCCGTCACAGCATATCCGATGGTCTTCCAGTGGACTAAATCCCTGGAATGGGAAATAGGAATGCTGGGAAAGTAGATAAAGCTGGAGTTGACCATATAATAGTCTTCCCCTACCCGAACGATACTGGGGTCCGGATGCATTCCCCTGCGCACCGGATTCCGATAGCATTCCTCATAAGAAAAACCGCAGGACGACTGAAAGTATTCCTCAATGGGAGAAATGCCCCGGGCCAGATCGTAGGGGGTTACCATATCCTGATTGGCCCATGCAGGATCCATACCGCATTTTTCCACTAAATATTTTACAAGATCCGGATTCTTCCCTTTTACTGCATAGTGAAGCAGACTGTTCCCCTCTTCATCGCAGTCTTCCGTATTGAAGGAGTGATCGATCAGACGGATAACCGCCGCCTGATCCCCCTCTTTTGCTGCTTTAAAGGCCTGTTTCGCAATTGCTTCTGTCTTCGATGTGTATGAAATCATATTCTCCGTACCCCTCTGAAATTACATTGTTTTTATTTGAGCTCCAGAGACATAGCTTTGCTCCGGTCCAGGTGGCTCTGCGCAGGGGATTAGCCTCTCCTATGGCTGTGTAGCGTATTCCATCCGCAGACCAGAAAAACCGGTAGGTCTTGTTCCTGAATACTTCCACCTTAAGATAAACCGTATCTTTCTCATAGGGGCAGGCAACTTCCCGGATCTCCTTTGCTTCTCCCTCATATTCCTTTTGTGTGACGGTTCCCGAATAGAGCACAAGCAGATTACCGGTCTCTGTCTTCATCAGCCCCATGTAAGCGTAAGAATGGCCGATCATGCCGATAACAGCCATATCTCCTGCCTTTCCCTTAAGCTTTACCTTTGTCACCGCAGAAAAGGCCTGCTGCTGGGGAATCTGGGTCAAGGCGTTCGGAGCATACCATAAGAGATTTTCTCTTGCCGGGTTCGCAAGACAGGAAAGCCGGATTCCGGAATGTCCATTCATGGAATAGAAGGTATCCTGCGGATTGGCCTGCCATTGCCACTGAAGTCCCAGGCAGTTCCCGCAAAAATCATCGGACTGGGCAATCCGGTACTCCGGCTGTCCTTTGGACGGGAGATCCCACTCCTTCACAGGTTCTCCGATGCCATCCCCGTTCTGCTCGCTTCCAATAAAGGGCCATCCTGCATGAAAGCACAGAGGCTGAAGGTGGGTGATTCTCCCCAGCTCGGTCACATCCTGGAAATGGACAAACCAGTGTCTTCCGTCGTTCGCTGTTACCCAGCCTCCCTGATGAGGGCCATTTACCTCTGTATTTCCCTGGTGCATGACGATCCGGTATTCATATGGCCCTGTGACAGTTTCTGCACGCAGAGCGGACTGCCATCCGGCTGCTACGCCTCCGGAAGGCATCAGTATGTAATAATATCCCTGGTGCTTGTAAAACTTCGGTCCTTCTGTGGTTGGCCCCAGCTGCTTTCCGTCAAATATGGTAACCGGCTCTCCCAAAAGCATTGTGCATTGGGTATCGATCTCCACCAGATCCAGCCGGTGCTTGATGCCGCTGCGGCTATTTGCGTAGGCAAATACCATGTAAGCTTTCCCATCGTCATCCCATAAGGGGCATGGATCGATCCAGCCCTTGGCAGGATGCAGGCAATTCAAGGCAAACTCTCCATAAGGATCTGCGGACCGGGCCACAAATATCCCCTCATCCGGCAGAGGAACGAACACGTAGAATATCCCGTCATGAAATCGGATGGACGGAGCCCAGGTTCCTGAACCATGGGAAGGCTTGTTGTATTTTCCAAAGGGAAGAGTGCGGACACAATAGTTGATGATTTCCCAGTGAACTAAATCTCTGGAATGAAGAAGGGGAACCCCTGGAAGATAGGTAAAGGAAGAGGCCACCATATAGTAATCCTCTCCCACCCGGATGACATCCGGATCCGAATAATCTGCATACAAGATCGGATTTTGATACATTGTTATTACCCCCTTATTATTAAAATAGAGAAAAGGGACAGACATTCTGCCCCTTTCCCTGCCAGGCCGTTATTCCTTTACAGCTCCGATATTGACACCCTGAATAAAGTACTTCTGGCAGAACGGATATATGATCATAAATGGCAGGATTGCTACGATAACTACAGCATTTTTCACAGTATTCTCCGTTGCTCCCCCAACTGCCGTTGGCAGATCACTTCCCATTATGACAGACCTTAACTTCATTTGGAAATTGTAAAGGTTTTCATTCGTAATATAAAGTTTATAATTGGTGTAATCGTTCCAGTAACCTACCGCATACATCAGGCCGATGGCCGTAAGAGCTGCCTTGGAAAGAGGAAGGACAATCCCGAAGAATATCCTCATCGGGGAACAGCCGTCTATTTCCGCGGATTCAAACAGGCTTACCGGAATTCCTTCAAAGAAATTTCTCATCAGGACCATATTGTAAACATTGATGGCCGGAAGAAGGATTACCACAAACAGGGTATTGGTCAGGTGAAGCCCCTTCATCACCAGATAAGTGGGGATCATGCCGCCGTTAAATATCATCGTAAACAGCAGAAGGTTTGCAAAAAAATTTCTGCCAGGCATCTTCCACTGGATCAGGACATATGCTCCCAGAGTGGAAATGGTAAGGCCGATAAAGGTGCCGGCGACTGTGGTAAGACAGGATACCAGGAATGGCCGGTACAGAGTCGGGTTTGTGAATACGGAAATGTATCCCTCCAGTCCAAACTCCTCCGGAAACAGCTTCATACCGTAAGCTGTCTTTAAGTCCAGGGAGTCAATCAGTACTTTGTAAATGGGGATAATCATAACTAAGCTTATGAGCACGAATATCATCACCAGCACATAGTCAAATGCGGTTGCTTTCTTTTTCATTTCTTTCTCCCCTCTATACAATTCCTCTTCCACGGACCTTGTGGCTTGCCTTGTTGCAGATCAGGACAAGGAAGCAGCCAACCAATGAAGAGGTCAGGCCTACTGCCGTGGTATAGCCGTAGTCAGGAAGAGCGCCGGAATTGAATGTTTGTGTGTAAATGTAAGTCTGAAGAACATCCGCTTTCTGAACAACCGCATCATTTTGCAGTACGAATACGGATTCAAATAAGTTCATGACTTTGGCCAGATTTAAAATCAGAACCGTGATGATGGTATTGGAAAGGCCCGGCAGGGTGATGTAACGCATCTGGTTCCACCGCCCTGCCCCGTCCATGGAGGCAGCCTCGTAAAGCTCCGGGCTGATCCCGGATAGCGTCGCCATAAAGATGATCGTTCCCCAGCCGGTATCCTTCCAGATGTTGATGATGTAAAACATCGGCCGCCACCAGTTCTGGTTGCCCAGAAAATAGATTCCATCGTTTACAATGCCAAGCTTCATTAATATGGAGTTGACCAGTCCTGCACTGGTGGGAGAGAGAATCAAGGTAAAGACGGAGGCAGTAACCACCCATGACATGAAATGAGGAAGATATACCACCGTCTGGGAAAACTTTTTAAAAATCAAGGACCTAAGCTCATTGAGCATAAGAGAAAGCACGACTCCCATGAAAGTATTTAACAGCAGCTTGGTAACACTTAAGGTTATGGTATTGCCGAAAGCGCTCCAAAACCCGGGCATGTTAATCATCTTCTCAAAATTTGCCAGGCCTATGAATAAGGGATCCTTGATGCCTTTGTAGGAATAGAAAGCAAGCCGGATTCCGAACATGGGAAGATAATGAAAGATCACTGCAAAAACAAGAACAGGGAGAAACATCATGTAAAATCCTCTGTAATAATAAATCGAAACAAGCAAAGGGCGTTTATTTTCGCCTGCAGCATTTGCTGCAGGCCTTCTCTTTATTTTACTCATACTCTACCTTCCTGAACTATTTTGCAGATGTCTGTTCATTTAAGGAATCAACGATCATCTGGGACCATTTTGCCCCATTTTCAGCCTCAAAGCGCTTATAACCATCCTCGATGGAGATTCCCTGGACAACAACGTCTGCAATGATGGAGTTCTTTAACGTGGTCAAATCTCCGTTGTAGGTTGCCATCACATCAGTGGAAGGAACGATCTGGGCCTGGCGGCAGTTTTCATTGAACATGGATTGGGATTCTTTGGCTGATTCCTCCACAGTATCTTTACCGGGATTATTCTCCCATTTCGTAATGGAGAGCATGGGATCCATGTGCTGTTTTGTATACTGGGTACCTGGAAACTCCAGGCTTTCCTTTAAATGGAACACGCCTTCCCCATATGTATTGTCCAGCACCGTCTCTGCCTTTGTTGACCATTGGATGTCTTCCACACCGTAGGTCCACAGGGTCTGCATATCTCCTCCATCCAGCATGGATTCGATGAGATACTTGTACACGCCTTCCGGATTCTCACAGGCGGTTGTGATTGCCCATACAGGTGGAATTCTCTCTATATATGTACCTGTTTCCTTAAGAGGTTTTAATGCAACCAGCTCGCCGTCTTTTCCGTTTTTCTCCAGATTGCTCTTTAAATTGGTTGCCCATGTACCTGCCCAGTAAGTAAACACACCAAACTTATCCTCATAAAATTTATTGCGGCAATCCTTGCTTCCGTTGGTCAGGGTTTCCTTATCGATATAGCCGGCTGCATAGCCTTCCCTCAGCCTTGTCAGGGCTTCCTTAAAGTTATCTTTTGTAAAACCGTCGTACCATACGCCGTCCTCTCCCTTTATAAAGGCTGGATATGCATCCTGGTAAAATTCAGGCAGATAATTTATAAAGGGAGCCTCCGTTCCAACGATTCCTGGTGCGGAAACACCGTAGGTATCCCCATTGACTCCATTTCCATCCGGGTCGCCCTCTGTAAACTCCTTCAGCATGTTCCAATACTCGTCATAGGTTTCAGGAACCTCTAAACCACAGTTATCCAGCCATGCTTTCTTTACATAGGTGATGCAGCCATTTCCTCTGGTAACCGGGAGGCCATATAAGTGTCCGTCAATCTTCATATTATCAATCACATCTTCACCTGTCACACGTCCGGAGGCCTTTAACCCGGAATTATCCCAGGTATCTGTCATGTCCCACAACGCACCCTCCTGCGCATATCCGGTATAATAGGAAGAAGACAGAATGATCGCATCCGGCCAGTTATCTGGACCCGAAGCAAAGGTCTGTCCAACTACATCATAATAGGCATCATGATCCGGCTGTATAAACTCCAGATCAATACCGGTAAGCTCCTCCCATCTCTTCTCAAAGGCATCTCTGTTGTTAATCTTGGTAGTAACCGTTCCGTCTACTAAAACGGTAATCTTTTCCGGCTTTTTGATTTCATTTTCCGCTGTTGTCTCACCGATCGCTGAGCCGGAACCGGTGGTTGGTGCTTCTGCAGTCTTTGCAGAGCATCCGCTTAAGATGACAGAGGCCGCCATTGTCACGGCCATTCCAGCTGCAAGCATATTCTTAAATCTCATTTCATACCTCCCATAAGAGTTTATTTTTGGTGCGAATATTTTTCGCATTGCCATGATAGCATCTGCCACCCCCAATATCAACGCTCAATTTTACATGTCATTGTACACTTTTTTCTATTCCGGAACGTTTTTCATTTTTTCATTGTGCAATTGATATGTTTTTACCTTTTTCCTGTGCCGTGAAATGAATGATATGCTAAATTACAGGCTGTTTTTGAATACATTTTTTACTATCAGTGTGCAGATTTTACCCTGTTATTCCAATTTGTTGCTTTTGATAATAATTCATACTATAATTTCCTCATATGGAAAAAGGAATGGTAAACATGAAAAAACAAAACAATGGCATCCCATTTAAAAATCAGCTGATGTTGTCCTACATTATGATACTGGCAATAATTCTTATTATCGGAGTAATCCTGTACTACATTTCCTGCTGTCAGGTCAAAAACGGTATCAACAAACAGAACCGGCTCACCCTCTCTTCCTCTGTCACCCAGCTGGATTACACCATGAAGCTGATGAATGCGGCGGCGAGACAGACCTCTTCCAATCTCCTGTTTAATGATCTTTCCCATCTCACAGGAGATGAAGAGCCCGATTTTTACCACCTGGCCTATAAGACCCAGCTCAGTTTAAAATCCATCACTCCGGTTGAGCTGCTGCTTCCTATCAGTAATTCTTTTATTTATATGAAAAACTCCAAATACGCAATTTCTTCCACCCTGTTTTCGGATTACGATTTTTATATCCGGCATAACACAACGTATCAGATCGAGCCCAAACAGTTTTCTGACGCCCTTTTAAACAGCGGGTTTTGGAACAGATTCATTCCCTTCGGACATTTGCAGAGTACAGCCAGGAGCTTTCTCTACATACAGCCTCTCTCCGCCTCAGTTCTTAAAGCAGGAGCGGATTCTGTCCTGTGTTATGAATTCGACTACGATCTGATCACAGCGTATTTTTCAGACATGAACTTATACGGAGAAGGGTACTTAGTAGCTTACGACAAGAACGGTTCCCAGGCGTTCCTTCTGTCCGGAGCAGCGGAAGCAGTCAGCTCTGATATCTTAAAAGGACTGGATTACGGAAACCAGACTGCCCACTTCACCCCAAAGGGGCATCGCCGGGAAATGCTAGTGACCACGGTTGCCTCTTCTTATAATAATTGGACCTACTATCTGGTCCAGCCTGCGGACAAGGCTTATTACTCTATTCTCCCTTACCAGCGCTTTTTTACGGCCATTACCATTGCGTCCTTATGTCTGGGCGGAATCATTGCGGGAGTTTTTTCCTCCTTCGGCAGCCGCTGCCTGACCCAGCTTGCAAATGAGCTGACCGTAAAGGAATCCATGGCCACCTCTTTAAACCTTCTGGTGGAGAAACAGAAGCCTGTGGTCGTTGAATCCTACATGAGAAGGATCATGGAGGGAAGCATCACCACCAATGATGAGATGCAGTACATCATAGGTGAGCTTTCCCTGGACCGGCCGGATACTAAATTCCACGTTCTATACACCGAAGTATCCCCCTCCGAGGATACTATGATCCGCTCCAATGATCTGGAGCTATGCCTCCAGAACTATGACATGCTGGTAAGGGAGGCCCTGCACCGCTACTATCCTGACACCGGGTATATTTACAAACCGTCCGACCGGGTATTTGCCATTTTGATTGCCTCCGACAAATCTGTGCCCCCCGCGCAGGTCATCAGCCGGGACAAGGATATTTTTATTGCCCTGCATGAAGAGCTTCTGGAAAATTACGGAATCTGGATCAGCGGCGGCTTAGGCGGCAGAAACAGTTTCATCTCCTACACTTGGAAATCTTACCAGCAGGCTAAGGAAGCGAAATCCATTACCACGGTAGAAAAATATATTTTAAGCTGTGATTTCACTCATTCCAGTGATGTCTATTACTACCCGGAAAGCCTTTCCGTCCAGTTAAGCGGTTTTATTTCTATAAGAAACAAGGATCAGATCCGTGAACTGTTCAAGCTCATCAGGAATGAAAATACCGGAAAAAGAAATCTTTCCTACACCCAGCAGCGCTGGCTGATCTCTGATGTACGCGCTACTATTTTTAAAAAGAGGCACAACATCATCGCGGATGGGCTGGCGCCTGAAAAATTAAAGCTTTTGGATATGATTGACAAGCAGTTTGAAGGTGAAATGAGTCTGGACAGCTTAAAAACCATTGCAATCCAACTGTGTGACGTATGTGGTTCCGAAGGAAATGAGCTGATTCTTAAAATACAGGAATACATAAACAGCAACTATCATGATCCAAATTTGTGCTTGACAAAAATTTCCGATGAGTTCGGAATTTCAGAAAATTATTTCAGTTATCTGTTTAAAAAAGAGGTATCAGAGAACTTTTCCACCTACTTAGAGCGGCTGCGCATGGCTAAGGCCAAGGAAATGATCTTGGAATCTGATACTAGCCTGTCTGTCCTTTACCAGTATCTTGGATATAATAATGCCGCCTCCTTCCGGCGCGTATTTAAAAAGAATTTTGGTATATCACCAAAGGAAATGAGGGATAAAGTCAATGCAAAACAGCAGATTTAAGAATATTCCGGAAATTACAGAAGCCCTTTGGCTCCGGCTTAAGGAAAGCGGGCTGCCCATCCACAGCTTTCTCGCCGAACAGGGAGGCACGCTTTTGAAGGAGGCCTATGAAGCCCCATATACTGCCATGGACCTTCACCGCATGTTTTCCATTACAAAAAGCCTCTGTTCCCTTGCCACGGGCTTCCTTTATGCAGATGGGAGACTTTCTCTGGATGACAGGATCGTGGATTACTTTCCGGAATACTGTTCCTGTAGGGAAATTCATCCCTGGCTGAAAGAGATGACCATACGCCATATGCTTTCCATGGAAACCTGCCACTCCTCCACTACTTACAAAGCGGATACAAGCAAAAACTGGGTGGAAAGCTTCTTCACCACGCCCCCCTCCCATAGAAGCGGTCAGATATTCCTTTATGACACCTCTTCCAGCCATACCCTGGCTGCTCTTGTAAAAAAGCTTACAGGAAAAGGGGTCCTGGATTATCTAAGGGAGAAATGTCTGGATAAAACCGGTTTTTCCAAAGAGGCCTACATCATCTTAGATCCCTTTGGCTCGGAAATGGGAGGCTCCGGCCTTATGGCCCGCCCCACGGACTTATTAAAGCTGGGCCGGTTCTGTATGGATACCTTAAAAAAGGGAACGGGGAAATTTGCAGATTATTTAAGAGAGGCAGTTTCATTTAAAGTCCCTACCATTCATTTTGGTCAGACTACAGATGAACAGCAGGGATACGGATATCAGTTCTGGCGTATTCGGAATGGATTTGCCATGTACGGCATGGGAGGCCAGTATGTTCTCTTCTACCCTGATCTGGATCTGGTTTTCGTTGTCACGGCAGATACACAAAATATGAAAGGCGGAAATCAGAAAATACTGGATCTAATCCATGATGCTGTTAAAAAAATCCTGGACCAGCCGGAACAGATATGGAATCCGGAAGGTCCCCGGTCCTGGGATGCCTCTTACCGGCTTTTTGCGAATCCAGGCGGCTTTTCCAGGCTTTCCCTCTCCTTTGGTCCGGCAGAGGGTGCACTCGCCCTTTCCGGCCCGGACTCTGCCTTCCATATTCCATACTCTTTTCATACCCAGACAATCAGCATTCTGGAAGAATATAAACAGAGAATAGCCGTGCAGGGAATGTGGGCTGGCCCCGATACCCTGTATCTTCCGGTCCAGATAGCAGGAGAATGCGTGGGTTCGATCCATTTCCTGCTCCGGCTGTCTGATGAAAGGGTCACGGTATGGATGAAAAAAATAGAGGAAACATATTTTCATGAGTTTCAGGGATTTTTAGAAGGGGTAAAGGAATAAAAACAGGTTGGAAAGTCTGCATCCACATGACTCTCCAACCTGTAACAGGTCAAATATTCTGCTATCCTTTATTCATACCTCAGGGCGTCAATAGGATCTGCCTTTGCCGCCTTGGAAGCCGGATAAATACCAAAAAACAAGCCTACCAAAGCTGAAAATCCCACCGCCACAAAGATGACCTCCGGCTTTATGACCACCTTCATGCCAAACAGCGCTCCTCCTGCCAGCACAAGGCCCCCGCCGGCTACAACGCCCAGGATTCCTCCCAGGGCGGAAAGAATGGCTGATTCGGTCAAAAACTGGATCAGGACATCCCTTGTTTTAGCACCTAGAGCTTTACGTATCCCGATTTCCCGGGTCCGTTCCGTAACGGATACCAGCATGATGTTCATGATTCCGATTCCGCCAACTAAAAGTGAGATAGCTGCGATTCCTCCCACAGCAGCAGATAAGCCGCCCATTATGGAATCCGCACTTCCCATTTCACTGGAAACAGAGTAGAAAGTGACATCTTCCTTGTTCCGCATCTTGGTCTTTGCCAAATAAGTAGTAAAACTGTCAGAAAACGCATTCATATCCGTTCCTTCTCTTGCATAGAGGCGCAGACTGTAAATATTGTCATTGGGCCAGGTTAATAAGGAATCCGGCACATATCCAGCCCTGGTATCACTGGTTCCCGCCATCATCGCCTCAAAAGGATTCTGATCCGCCCTGTAGACTCCAACTACATTGTAATCGTCCGTATTGCCATAAATTGTGGTACGGAATGATTTTCCCACGCAATTTTCCGTGCCAAAAAGATCCTTTGCCCCCTTTGCCTCCAGTACAACATTATTCTTTCTTCCTCTTACATCGGCTTCGTTTATATTACGGCCGTATATGATATTGATCTTCTGTACCTGATGATAATTAGAAAGAATTCCTTCAAACTGGTACTTGACCTTATTGCGCCCAAAAACGGCTTCTGCACTTGTTCTGGCATTGCTGTCAATGTAGGTGATCTCATCTCCGAACACCTCTTTCAGCCGATCTATTTCATCAAGAGAAAAGTAATCGCTTTCCCTCATATCCTCGCCGTCCTTTGGCCAGACGTAGACATAGGCCAGGGTTACTCCCACATTTTTATAAAGATCGGATACCATAAAACGCATGGTATCACCAATGGACACGATGGCAATGACAGAGCCAATGCCTATGATGATCCCTAGCATGGTCAGAAAGGACCGCATCTTATTTGCCTTAATGGCATGAATTGCCATATTCATATTTTCCAGCAGCATGATGTTCCTCCTTCCTATTCATATCTTAAAGCTTCGATAGGATCCTTTTTAGCTGCCCTGGAAGCTGGATAAAGACCAAAGAAAATACCTACAAGAGCCGAAAAACCAACTGCCATGATCACCACAGAGGGCCTGATGACCACGGTCATCTGAAAGGCAGCTCCCCCCGCTTTAACGAGGGCCACTCCAAGAAAGATGCCGATAATCCCTCCACAGGCCGACATAAAAGCGGATTCCGTCAAAAACTGGATCATGATGTCTTTTGTCCTCGCACCAAGGGCCTTCCGGATCCCGATCTCCCTCGTCCGCTCCGTAACAGAAACCATCATAATATTCATGATTCCGATTCCGCCAACCAGCAAAGAAATGGCAGCAATTCCTCCCACGGCTGCCGCCATGGCGGAAAGGCCGGTATCCACGCTCCCCATTTGATCTACCACTGACATGGTCCGGATCTCCGATTCCGGACGGCCCTTTAATTTTGCCACATACCGGGTGAGTTCTGCCAGGAATGCTTTCACATCCACTCCATCTCTGACGTAAAAATTTAAATCCTGAAACAAATCATTGGATTTTGTAAGTACCGTATATGGCAGAAACCCTGACTGGGTCTGCCCATTTCCTAAAAGCATGGCCATCATGGGTGAGATATCCTTATGATAGACCCCCACAACCATATATTCCTGAGTATCCTTATTTATCGTCATGCGGAAGGTCCTGCCCACGCAGTCAGCCGTACCGAACAGCTGCACCGCTCCTTTATCTTCCAGAACCACGTGATTTACCGCTCCTTTTACATCCGCCGCATTTAAGGCCCTTCCGTAAATAATATCCAATGACTGCACGTCGCTATAATTAGAGTCAATTCCCTGGAACTGATACTTTACCTTTCTGCGCCCATTGACGGCGTCTGCCTCGGTGCTGGCATCGCTGTCAATATACTGGATTTTATCCTGGTACACTTCCCTGACACGGTCCATCTCATCTCTGGTAAAATAATCCGTCATTCGGAAATCTGTTACATCCCAGGATACCATGATGACTGCCCGGTTATAGCCCACATCCTTATAGGCATCGGAAAACAGGTTTCTCATGCTGTCTCCTACAGATACAATAGCGATCACTGCTCCAATGCCAATGATGATTCCCAGCATGGTCAAAAAGGATCTCATTTTATTAGACCGTATGGCGTGAAGCGCCATACTCATATTTTCTATCAGCATGGCGCCTCCTCTTTCTCCATTTTTACGTCTTCTTCCTGTACCTGATTTTTGGGAACATTAGGCAAATCGCTGACCAGCTCTCCATCCCGGAACCGTATGATCCTCCCTGCAAATGCCGCAATATTCTCTTCATGGGTTACCAGCACCACAGTGGCGCCTTCCCTGTGAAGCTGGGAAAACAGCCCCATAATTTCAACCGAAGATGCGGTATCCAGGTTACCCGTAGGCTCGTCAGCCATAATCAGAGGAGGCTCATTGGCCAGTGCCCTGGCAATAGCCACTCTCTGCCGCTGTCCGCCGGATAGTTCATTCGGCATATGTTCATACCGTTTTCCAAGCCCCACCCGTTCCAAAAGCTTTAAGGCACGATCTTCCCTTGCTTTTCTGGAAATATGGGCATAGGTCATGGGGAGCTCTACATTCTTTAATGCAGAAGTCCTAGAGATTAAGTTAAAGGACTGGAATACAAATCCTATCTTACGGTTCCTGATCGCCGATAAGTCATCAGCAGAAAGCTCTGCCGTATCAATTCCGTCAAGATAAAAATGCCCCATGGTGGGCCGGTCAAGGCAGCCTAAGATATTCATAAGCGTTGATTTTCCCGAGCCGGACTGACCCATAATGGCTACAAATTCTCCTCGCTTTATGGTTAAGTTCACCCGCTTTAAACCCAGCACCTTAATAGAACCGGTATCATAAACCTTTACAACATCCACCAGCTTTATCAAGTCTTCCCTGACATTCTCTGTCACGCAGGCGGGAAGCTTATCTTTCTTTTTCCACATACTGCCTCCCCCTTATTGTACCGGTGTAGCCACGGTTACTGTCATTCCTTCTGTAAGCATGGAGGACGGAGCGTCAATCACCTGCAACCCTTCTGTTAAGGCCTCTTCATTCTCTGGAATAATTTCTGCCTGAATGTCACTTTCCACCCCGGTTTTCACAGGAATGAATGTTACGGTATTCTCCTTTACACAAGCGATGGCCGTGCTGCCATCCGGCTGTTGGATAACAGCAGAAATCGGGACAACCCATACATTCTCCGCCTTTTGAAGTTCAATCTTCGCCTTAGCGGTAATGCCTGCGATCAGTTTGGTATTCTGGTCTATAATCCGTATGGTGGTGGGAATGACTCTTTCCGTGGAACCATTTCCCTTTTCCTCTCCGGTTGGAGAAATGGCGGTTACCTCGCCTCTTGCGGTTTCACCGTTTAAAATATCGGCGCTGATTTCCACCGGCTGTCCTATGGCAACCTTTCCGATGGAATACTCACTCACATTGATCCTCATCTCCAGCACATCCAGATTATTGATGATAAACATAGGTTTGTCATCATCGGTTTTATCCGCAAAACGGCCCACCTTGCAGTTGACCCTTACAACGGTTCCTGCAATAGGGCTGTTAACCCTTGTATTATTAAGCGCTTCCTTCTTCTGTTCCAGTTCAAAAGCCTCTTTCTCGATCTGCAGGGCATAGGACTCATTTGCCACAGGTCTTCCGTTCTTTAACGTGTATGTACTTATTTCTCTCTGTGCGTCATTCATAGTATTAGAAGCAGTTTCAAGCTCCACCTGGGAAGCACTTCCTCCCTGGAAAAGAGCCAGTGTCCGGTTATAATTGGCCTTGGCTGCATCATAATCCTGCTTTGCCTTTGCATATCCGTTCTCTGCTTCCAGCTGCTTATCCTGATAGGTGCTGACAGCAAGATCATAGGCATTTTGGGCAATGTCCACTTCCTTTTTAGCATCCTTGTCATCAAGCACTGCCAAAACCTGCCCTTTTTCCACCCTGTCTCCTTCTTTTACCGGAAGCTCCAGGATTTCCGCGTGAAGGTTGGATACCACTTCTACGCTGTCCGTTCCCTGGACAGGTCCGCTGACCGAAAGCATTTCAACCACCTCTCCCTTTGCCAGAGGCGAAACAGTTACCGGCAATGCTGCGCTGCCGCCTCCTGCCAGAACCCTAAAGGCAATAAAAAAGGCCCCAATGGCCGCCGCCCCAATGGTTATGATTTTCCTCTTCCTGCTCCATTTTTTCCGAGGACCTTTCTTCTTCTTTTTTCCGCTCTTCTCCTCCTCCATCAGGTTTTGCAGCTCTTTATCAAACGTTTCATCAGACATTGGCTCCATTGGCTCCATTTCCTCTGCTCCGCCTGTTTCTTCCACATTGCTCTTAAATATATTCATGCACGTGTCCCTCCTGTACTTGGTGCCACTTCTTTTTTCTTTATTATAACGGTCTGATATGACTTTTTTAAGTATAAAATTCTTATAATTTTCTAAACTTTTCCATTTTAAAGAGTTTTTTATAGTATTGATGCCATAAGTAAAGCGTTTTTTGTGATTTTCGATACAATCCATGACTGCTGCATCGCAGAAATAAATGGTAATTTTTCAGACAAACATGTAAATAAAAAATAATAAAAGGCTTATAACCCTCACATGCCCATATTTTCTGAATATATTTATACAAAAGAACGAAAAAGGGAAATATCGAATGAACGAGCATTACCCATTTGTAAATCCGCCCCTTCCTTATGCTTACGATGCACTGGAGCCATGCATAGACGCATTGACAATGTGTCTCCATCATGACAGGCACCTGCAAACCTATGTGAATAACCTTAACGCAACTCTTAAAGACTGTCCGGACCTGCAGGATTGGCCACTGGAAAAGCTGATCTGCAATGCGGACTGTCTTAAAAAAGATGTTCAGAAGTCCATCAGGAATAACGGCGGCGGCGTTTACAATCATATCTTCTATTTTAATGGCATGTCAGACTCTGATACACGCTGTAAGGCCGGAAAGCTCCATGATGCTCTTGTGAAAGAGTTTGGATGTGTGGAAGCTTTTTACCATGAATTTGAAGAAAAGGCGATGTCCGTTTTTGGTTCCGGATATGCGTGGCTGACCGTGGACCAAAACGGCAAACTTAAAATCATAACTACGGCTAATCAGGATACCCCTATTGTCCAAAATCTTTGCCCGGTACTTACCATCGATGTTTGGGAACACGCCTATTATTTAAAGCATTACAATGAAAGGATAGCATACATTTATAACTGGTTCCAGGTGGTAGACTGGGAGTGCGCCAATATGCATTACCTGGAATGCTTGAAATGCCGGAACTGAATCCCGGTGCTTTTTCTTCCCAGCAGGGGATGGAGCCTGTTTTCAAAAAAAAACACCGCCTTGTGCATGCCTGGCCAAATAAAAGCCAGGCATGCACAAGGCGGTATCCGTGTAAGCTATTAAAATTTAATTATCTCAGGCTTATCTGTAAGCGATGCAATCGTTGCGGTGGCTTCTTTCAGATAAAAGACCTCGGTATTACCATCATCAGCCGCGTACATCCTCTTCAACATGGGATATGTGTCCAGCATATGCTGCCTAGCTTCAATCCGGTCATCTTCAACAGCCACAGCTTCTATACGAATCCACTTATCACCGGCCATGCCGCAGATTTCAATTTTCGGATTCACATGAATCTGTTTTGAAACATTCTTGATCTTGCCGGTTTGAATATAGAGTTTGTCTTCAAAAATGTCTGCTGTGCCAAATGGGCGGACCCTTGGCTGGTCGCCATCCATAGTTGCAATATAATATGTTTCACACTTTTTCAAAAATTCATAAACTTCTTTCACTCGCTTATCCTCCATGTTCTTAGGGATTGACTGCTGTTTTTCTTTGCTATATAATAGTACGACAATAAGATATGCTTTACAAGTAGGCATATGATTATGACATAGTCATAAAAATATGACTATTAGAAAAGGAGCGGTTGTCTGATGTCTGATAAATTTGATGCAAGCAAATTATGTCCCGTATATGTAACACAGAATTTATTGATGGGCAAATGGAAATTAACTATTTTATGGATTGTCAGCCGCAAAACCAGGCGGTTTGGTGAGCTGCAAAAGCTTATACCCGATGTGTCCCGCGGGGTCCTGGCACAGCAACTGAAGGAATTGGAACGAGATAATCTCATTCATAGAGAAGTGTATAAGGAAGTGCCTCCAAAAGTAGAGTATTCCATAACGAACATTGGTGAGAGCTTTATTCCCGTAATGACTCAAATTATGGAGTGGGGAGCATCATATATTAATAAAACGACCACCTGCAATGTTGATATCTGCATCGCCAATAACTTTCCTTGTTCTAAATGTCATGAAATGTTAAATCTTGAGAAGGATTCCATTGAGGATTTATAATAATTTGTCTATAAACTGGCACCGCCTTGTACATGCCCGCTTAACTGGCCAGGCATATACAAGGCGGTGCTTTTCTTATGTTCTTTTACCCGATTCCAGCTTACTTTACAGTCAGTACATGAACCTTTTTTCCGTCTTCCAAAGGACTGCTGCTCTGCATTACCACTTCATCCCCTTCGGACAATCCCTGGGATACCTCATAATAAGCGTTCTTTTTCTTCCCCTCTGTGACTGCCGTCTTTACCACAGTTCCACTTGAAACCTTATAAACGAAAGACCCGGAGTCATCGGACTGGATGCACTTTGCCGGAATGTATACGGAAGTGTTTTCCTTATTATCGGAAACCCTTAGATCCGCCGTCATGCCAATATAGCTGACCTTGCTTGCCTCTTCCAGCTGTACGGTCACTGTGAACATCCCTGTGGAAGCATTGCTGACTGCGGATATCTCGGAGATCGTTCCCTGGCAGCTCTCATCCAATGACTGAAGGCTGACATTCATAGGCATTCCTGTTTTCAGCTGGTCAATGTCCATATCGGCCACCTGAATCTTCACCTTCTTGCCGCTGTCGTCAATCACCGCCATGGCCTTAACCTGCGGGGAAACCATTTGACCAACTTCCACATAAACATTTGTTATCATTCCGGATAAGGGTGATGTAACCGTGCAGTCATCATATTTTTTCTGCACAATATCCAGTGCAGCCCTGGCGCTGTCCATCTGGGCCTTTGTGACCTCATAATTGCCTGTCTGCCCGTTTCTTGCCGCCTGAAGCTGTACGGACGCCGAATCCATCTGCGCTTTGGCACCCTCATATTCTGCCTGGGAAATAGCTCCGCCGGAATATAAGGCTTCCATCCGGCTAAAATTATCTCTGGCTGTATTAAAGGCAATTTCCGCCGGCCTTACGCTTGTATTTTGCTGGCTTGCCTTCTCTGCATTTTTAAAAGCGGCTTCTGCTGCCTGGTAGCCTGCCTTTGCCTGTTCCAGCTGAAGCCCTGCATCCTGATTATCTACCTGGAACAAAACGTCTCCTGCATTTATATGATCCCCTTGCTTTACCGGGATCTCTATAATTTTTCCATTGCTGTTTGGCATCACGTCAACACTGCTGAGCGCTTCCACGGTTCCCTGCCACACCATGGTGGACAAATCCTTACCTGATTTCGCTACCGCTACGGTTACCTCAGTCTGTTTACTCTCTCCCGCACATCCGGTAAGAAGGCCCACCAGCATTGCCGTCGCCATAAAACCTGTGATCAATTTTCTCATCTTTTCCGACCTCCTGTAAGCCCTTTTCATTTCAGATGTATTTTAACAGATGCATTCATCCCAAAAACAAGGGGAAGATCTTCTTCGTTTTCAATCGTCACCTTAATTGGTATCAGCTGCGTCACTTTTGTATATTCCCCGCTGGTGTTAAAGCTCATATTACCGGAAAAATAGGTTTGAGTGGCCGGGTCGATCTCCGTCACCTGCCCCTTAAAGGTTTTTCCGGGATATGCATCGATTTTCACATCCACCCGCTGTCCTAAGTGAACCTTCATGATATCTGTTTCTTCCACATTTACCCCTATGTATAGATTTGAGGTATCGGCTACCTGCGCCAGTTCTGATCCCAGAGCCACCGTCTGATTCACGGCTCCGTCATTTTTTACCACAGTTCCTGTAATGGGGGAACTAATGTAAGGAAGAACCTCCTGCCGTCCCATCACCTGATCCTGCTCTACTAAGTCCCCATTTTCCACATCCCATGATAAAAGCTTGCCACTTGCTACTGCTTTTATGGAATACAGCTTTGCCGTTACTTTTGCATTATCGGTTTTAAAGTAAGAGACACTGGAATTATAGATATAATATCCGACCCCGCATCCGGCAAGCACCAGTATGATCAGCAGGGGAGCTAAGATCTTTTTTAGTTTTCCTGTTCCTGTCTTTATTTCCTGATCCTCAATATTAATATGTTTGTTTTCCTGCATATTTTTTCTCTCCATTCTATTATTGATCTGCAAACTGACTGTGGTACAGATCTGCATAAAAGCCTTTCTTTTCCAACAGCGATTCATGATTACCCTGTTCTATGATATCGCCGTCCTTCATTACCAGAATCAAGTCTGCATCCCGAATGGTGGAAAGGCGGTGGGCGATTACAAAGCTGGTTCTGCCCTGCATTAATTTACCCATGGCCTTTTGGATCAAGACTTCTGTTCTTGTATCAATGGAACTGGTTGCTTCATCCAGTATCAAGATCTTTGGATCCGCTAAAATCGTCCTGGCAATCGTCAAAAGCTGCTTTTGCCCCTGGGATAGGTTACTGGATTCCTCGTTGATCACCATGTGATAGCCACCCGGCAATGACCGGATGAATTCATCACAGTGAGCCGCTTTTGCCGCCTCTATGACTTCTTCATCTGTCTTATCAAAATTTCCATACCGGATATTATCCATAACGGTTGCATTATACAGCCATGTTTCCTGAAGCACCATACCGAACATGGATCGTAAGTACCCTCTTGTAAAATCCAGGGTGTCATGACCGTCGATCAAAATATGACCGGAATTTAATTCGTAAAATCTCATCAGCAATTTCACCACCGTTGTTTTACCCGCTCCAGTGGGACCTACGATGGCGACCATCTGGCCGGCATTTATGGCGGAAGAGAAATCGTGGATGATTATTGTATTGGGCGAATAACCAAAATTAACGTTTTTAAATTCCACATTTCCCTGGATCTCCTGCAGCTGGATCGGCGCCTCGTTTTCCGGCACCTCATCCTGCTCATCTAAAAACTCAAATACACGCTCAGCTGCTGCTGCTGTGGACTGCAGTGTATTGGATACGTTGGCAATCTGGGAGATGGGCTGCATAAAGGACCTCATGTATTGGATAAATGCCTGAACGTCTCCAATCTCGATTACCTTTTCTACCGTTAAATATCCGCCTAATAAACAGACACCGACATAGCCTAAGTTGCTGACAAAGGTCATGATGGGCATCATCATACCGGATAAAAACTGGGATTTCCAGGCTGACCCATATAATTTGTGGTTGATGGTCCGGAATTTTTCAATTGCTTCCTGTTCTCCGTTAAATATCTGAACCACATTATGGCCGCTGTAAATTTCTTCAATATGGCCGTTTAAGTATCCAAGGCTCTCCTGCTGCTTCTGGAAATATTTCTGGGATTTCTTTACCACACCCATAATCAGGCCCATGGAAACGAAAAGGACCAAAACAGCCACCAAGGTCATCCGGATGCTGATGGATATCATCATGATCACGATTCCCACCAGTGTGGTCACTGAGGTGATGATCTGGGTCAAACTCTGATTCAATGTCTGGCTCACCGTATCCACATCATTGGTGATTCTTGATAAAATCTCACCATGTGTTCTTGTATCATAATAATTAAGGGGAAGACGGTTCATTTTCTCTGAAATATTTTTCCTGAGTTCATAAGTGACCTTCATGCTGATGCCGGACATGATATAACTCTGCAAGTAAGAAAATGCAGCCGATATCAGATAAAGCACCACCAAAAGCAGCAGACGGTTTCGGATATACCGGAAATCTGTCAATAATCCGGTCCCCGCCGCCCAGGCAATCAGGCCTTCAAACAGTTTTGTCGTGGCCTTTCCTAAAATCTTTGGTCCTGCTATGGAAAATACGGAGGAGCAGCTGGCGAACAGAATTACGATAAATACGGAGTTTTTATATGGCTTTAAATAATCGACCAGGTGCAGCATGGTTCCTTTAAAGTCCTTTGCGCTTTCCGGTTTATGCATTCCGCCTCCTGGGCCCATGGGGGAACTGGATGGTTTTTTCTCTGTCATTTCAATTCCTCCTCGCTAAGCTGTGACAATGCAATCTCCCGGTAAACCTCACAGGTTTTCATCAGTTCCCGGTGAGTTCCTTTTCCGGCAATCCTTCCATGCTCCAAAACAATGATCTGGTCTGCATTCATGATTGTACTGATGCGCTGAGCCACCAAAAAGATCGCGCTGTCACCGGTTTTTTCACGAAGGGCTGCCCGAAGCTTTGCATCTGTTTTAAAATCCAGAGCGGAAAAGCTGTCATCAAATACGTTAACAGGAGCTCTTTTTACAAGTGCCCGGGCAATGGAAAGACGCTGTTTTTGTCCGCCGGATACATTTCCTCCTCCCTGGGCAATGGAGGACTCTAAGCCATCCGCCTTGGAATGGATAAATTCTGTAGCCTGAGCTGTTTGTGCAGCCTCTTCTATCTGTTCCTTGGTGGCCTTCCGGTCTCCATACATCAGGTTGCTTTCAATTGTCCCTGAAAATAGGATCCCTTTTTGGGGAACAAATCCGATTATCCCCCGTAATTGGTGAATGGGCCAATCCTTGATATTTATTCCGTCAATCAGGATTTCTCCTGACGTCACATCATAGAATCTGGGAAGTAAGTTCACTAACGTGCTTTTTCCGCTTCCCGTAGCGCCGATAAATGCCGTGGTACGTCCCGGCATCGCCGTAAACGTAATGTTATGTAACACATCCTCATCTGCATCCGGATACCGGAACGATACATCCCGGTATTCCACAACCCCTTTGGGAGATTTAGGAATATCAGCCGCAACCATGGGATCTGCAATGGAGGGCTCCGTCTGAAGCACATCAACAACACGCCTGATGGAAACGATCGCTCTCGGGATCATAATAAACATCATGGTCATCATCAAAAATGCCATGATGATCTGCATAACGTACTGCATATAAGCCATCATATCTCCAACCTCCATACGGAAGGAGGATACTGCCTTTGACCCTACCCATATGATCAGAAGATTGGTCAGATTCATAATCAGCATCATGGCCGGCATCATACCGGAGGTGACTCTATTGACAAACAAATTTGTCTCAGTCAGCCTTGCATTCACCTTTTCAAACCGTTTTTCCTCAAAACGCTGGGTGTTAAATGCCCTGATCACCAGCGTTCCTTCCAGGCTTTCTCTTACTACCAGGTTTAATCGGTCAATGAGCTTTTGAACAAATTGAAAACTTGGCATAACAACCGCAAGCATACTGAAAACCACTACTAACAATAACGCCACGGAAAGTGCAATAATCCATGACATTGATTTGTTTTTGTCCAGTGCATGGATCACGCCTCCAACTCCCATGATCGGAGCGTAAAATACAATTCGGATCACCATAACGATCAACTGCTGGATCTGGGTGATATCGTTTGTTGTCCTTGTGATCAGGGAAGAGGTAGAGTATTTCTCCAGCTCTGTATTGGAAAAGCTCTCTATCTTCGCGAAAATGTCCTGGCGCATATCCCGGCTGACACCGGCCGCTATTCTGGCGGCGATGAAACCTACTAAGATCGTACAACAGGCACTAATAAGGGCAATGCCTAACATTTGAAATCCCACTTTCAGAATGTAAGAGGTGTTGCCCGTTGTAATTCCTTTATTTACAATATCAGACATGAAATCAGGAAGTGATAAGTCACAAGTAGCCTGACTATATAACAGTGCTACAGACACTGCTAAAAATAAAATATATGGCTTAAAATACCGAAAAAATATTTTCACATTTATTCCCTCCTTTCCTTTCATCTCTAATACTTTCTTTCAAACGTTTTGTAGATCTGTCTGTCTTTTCTAAATCTGTCTTTATCCTCTGCAATCTACTTTATTCCTCACATATCCTTTTCTTTCATCATTAAATCCACTTCTTTTTCCATTAGTTCTGTAAACTTTTTCCATAATTCAATTAATTTACATGCGTCCTCTTCTCCCATTCCAATAACTACCCGCTCCAGGAGGTCACTCATACCTCCCGAGCACTTCTTCCATAGTTTTTCTCCATCTTCCGTTAAGGAAACACAGATATTTCTGCGGCTTTTGGGATCTATTTCTCTGTATATCAAGCCCCTTTCCTCCAGTGAATTCAGCATCCGGGATGTTGCTGACAATGCAATATTCATCCTCTTGGCCAAATCAGATACATGAATCCCCTTCTTTTTCGGATTCTCATTCATACCGGTCCATATTTGATGCAGTGCAAAGAATTCGCTGCGCGTGACGCCTTCCGGAATACAGTTTCTATGGAGGCTTTGCTTTCTGCCCATCATCATCGCTAATTCTGATTTAAACTTCTTTATGTACTCTTCCTGTCCATCTTTCACAACAAAAGCCCCCCTTTTTTCTCACTTAACATTGTTAACAATTTTCAATGTTTATCATTCTACATCCGTTTAAACGATGTGTCAATTATTTTTTCGTTAAGATTCTACACATCGATGGAAAATCATCCAGCATGATCCTGTGACAAAAAATCATAGGCGCTTCACAAAAATACCGGTGATAATGCCTCTTTCACAAGAGCATTTCACCGGTATTCAATGCAATTATCCCTATTTTAAAGCTTCCCCACTGGAAGCCCTGCAATTTTCTATTCTAAATAAATCTCCTTAAGCCGCTTTCTGTCAGCCTCATAAAAACCGCAAGCCTGCTCCAGATAGGCTTCCATTCCCCCAAGCCTGTCCACTTCCTCAAAGGCTGCACTGATATAAGATTCCTTTGTCTCCATAAGGCTTGAAAGATAATCAAGGACGACCTTGTTATCCGTATAACGGCGGTACTGATCCATACGCTTTATATTGCGTTCCCAGTTATATTGTGCCGTTTTTAAATAATCCCCAATGATGTCCTCTCTTGAAACTTTCAATATGGAAAGAAACAGAGCGGCCGCCCAGCCTGTGCGGTCCTTTCCTCCCCTGCAATGGAAAACCAGGGGTACTGAAGCAACATCAGTCAACAATTTTAAAAAGGAAGAATATGCCCCTATGCTGTTTTCTGATGTTACGAAAGTCCTCATCTGCCCTTCCATGGAGTTTAAATTCTTTACCAGGTAATCATGGCCCTCGGAGGTTTTCTCCCACGCCGTCAGTCTTGCGACCTTCCCCTCATCATCCTTGTGAGAAGCGCTTGCCAGGGCTGCGGTTTCCCCATCAGGAGACAGTACCTTCAGCCGGACTCCCTCGGGAAGCCGGTCCGGCTGAACTTCTCTTTCTGATTGGGAACGGAAATCCACTGCCATACGGATATTCATTTCCTCCAGCTTTTTTAAATCTCCATCTGAAAGCTTATGTAGTGCATCGGAGCGAAACACCATGCCCGCCTTTACCTGCCGTCCTTCCTCCGTATAAAAACCTCCCATGTCACGGAAATTAAAGGTTCCGTCTAAAGAAATATATTTATCCATTCCATCTTCCTTCCCAGAGCACGCCTACTGGGCTCCGTTTTCTTTCTCCTTTGCCTCCTTATCCACCCGGTATATAAAGGGGATGTAAAGAGCAACGATTGCAAAAAGCTGTAATAGCTGTATCAATGCGCCCTGCCACCCTGCCACCAGGAAACCCTGCAGCAGAGGAGGAAGCTGTCTTGACACATTTGCACTGACAATGGGTAAAAATCCGGCCAGGGTCGCGGCATAAGCAATTAAGATGCTGACAACTGGGGCAAGGGTCATGGGAATGATCAGCCACACATTCAGTACCATCGGGATTCCAAATTTCATAGGCTCCGTAATTCCGAAAATACTGGGGATGATCGCCACCTTTCCAATGCTCTTCATATGCTGGCTTTTGCAATACCACACCAGCAGTATGGCAATGGCAAGGGCTCTCGGCCCCTTAAAGGACTCAAGGAAAAACATGTTGATCACATGCCTGGGCATATCTCCCGCAAGGACTGCTTCCGCATTTTCATAGGCCTGGGTGGCAAAAAGGGCGTTAAGGAAAACATTGGACACATTGGAGCCATGAATCCCAAAAAACCACAAAAATTCCGACACCGCATAAAGAATACAAGCGGAAATAATGGAGCCGCCAAGGTTCTGAAGAGGAATCTGGAGAATCTTGTAAATGAGATCATGCATGTTTTCAAAGGGCGTCATCCTGATGATCCTATCCACAATGAGGAAGAAAAACAGGATGCAGAATGCAGGTACAATGGCCTGAAAGATCTTTGAAACTCCCTTCGGCACAGCCGCAGGCATGCGGATATAGATGTTTTTGTCAATAAAATACGCGTAAGCCCGCGTTGCCGCAATGGCTACGATGATCCCTACAAACATTCCCCTGGAACCAAGGTAGCTGATGTTGATGACATTGGCAGTTTTGGCGCCTTCCACTGCTTCTGCAAACATCTTCTCAATAGGAGTCACCGCCAAAAAGCATGCAAAAGAAATGATGACGGGGGGCAAAATCTCCTGCTTGCACTCATTGGCCATGGCCACGGCCAGGGATATGAGGGTGTAAATGGCGATGAGATTTAAAGTGACCGTAGACCCCAGGGTGCAGAACTCCTTAACAGGCTGGGGCATAAAGTCCAGGGTGGTAATGATCATGAATAAACTGCCTGCCAGGGAAATGGGCATGATCCCCATCATTCCTGCTGAAATGACCTTTACGTAACGGGCCGATGCAAACCTGCCCATGGCCATTGTTAGTCTCTGACTAATGCTTTTTTTATCATTTGACGCTGCCATACCATTTTCTCCTTTCCTTACCGGCCTATCTGGATAAGTGCATCTGCAAGAACCTTTTCTCCGTTCATCATGCCATAATCCATCATTTCAATGACCCTTACAGGGATAGATGGATAATCAGCCGCCACCTTTTCTTCCATGTAACTTACCTGAGGACCTAAAAGGATGATATCCGTCCCCTCTGTGTGGGAGGAAAGAGAGGACACAGGCATCGCGTCAATCTGCAATTCCATTCCTTTTTGATCCGCACTTTCCTTCATGCGCTCAACCAGCATGCTGGTTGACATCCCTGCTGCACAGGCTAAAATAATTTTCATAAAACCTCATCTCCTTTGCTGTTTCCATTTTTATACATAATACGGTACATTTCGATCATCTGCTCCGCCAGGTCCTGTACGGTCATGGCGTTCATCAGATGATCCTGGCCGTGTATCATGATCAGGCTCATCCTTGTTTCTCCTTCTCCGTTTAACTCTTCCTGGATCAGCTTTGTCTGCACCTCATGGGCTGAAAGCAGAGCCATCCGGCACTCCTCCATGAGAGCTGACGCCTTTTCAAAATTCTTTTCCCTTGCTGCCTGGATCGCCAATATAGCCTTGCTTCTCGCACTTCCGCCCTTTACTACCAGCTCCATAACAATGGTTTCTGTTGTCATTCCTTCTGTCCTCCTATTTCTTTCTATTCCGGAAATGCCTGCAGCAGCCGGATCAAAACATCGAAATCCTTTTTCTTAATCAATTCCTGCACAGCCTCCTGGCTAAGAGCCAGCTTTGATGTATATTTATAAAAATCAGAGATACCTTTTTCCTCTTCCTTCCCGATTGAGACAAGAAGCACCACCTGGACCGGATGTCTGGACCATAGAACAGGCTCTTTCAAGATTGCCACAGAGACAAAGGTCTCCTCCGTCATCACCTCACAGGGATGGGGAATTGCGATCAGGTTGCCGAAGTCTGTCTGTGCCATGTCCTCCCTCTTTAAGACAGCTTCATAAAACCCTTTAGGAAGGCTCCTCTTCCTGCCGATCCTCTCACATAAATTTTTAATAACCTCTGCCCTTGTTTCCCCTTCCATATTGGTAAAAAAATAATCCCGTTTATAATACTTCGTCAGAATGACTTTTCTCCCACCCTCCAGCGCAGTCCTGATAGCCGGAATGTCCTCACTCTCCAGAAAATGGCCTATTTCAATGATGGGTCTGGGAATATACCGGTGAATCGGCACTGTGGTGAAAACGTATTCTACTTTATCAAAATCGAAATTTTCCAGCCCGGAAAGGTCACAGATATAAATGTGGTTTAAGTACTCCCCGAATTCCTGGCCGTATCTGAGCTTTAAAAGCCGGGAGCTTCCTCTTCCCGTACTGCACACGATCAGAATATTTTTCTTCTCATCCTTTGTCTTCTTTTGTTCTTCCGCCAGGGCAAAGATCAAGGCAAAATAGCCCACTTCCTCCTCTGGAACCGGCTTTTGATACCATTCTGCCAGCACCGTACAGGCTGAAATTGCCATGATATATTCAAAAAAGCACTTCTTCATGATATCCTTAAGAAGAAGATTACTGACCGGAATGTTATAACGCATACGGATATCAAAAGGGACCATGTGCTGGTTCAGCAGCATGCGGATGTCAAAATGGCTGCTGAACTCCATCTTAAAATCCCGGTCCACCAGCTGCAGCATCTGGGAAACAAGACGGTCAATCTCCTCGCTGATCACAAAATTCACTTCATCCTTTTCCACATTGCCTATCATACGCTTTCCTGCCAGCCACACGGCCGTATAGGTGGCTTCATCCTGGTTGTACCTGATTTTAAAATTCCTGCTCAACTCCCCAAGCAGCTCCTTTACAAACTCCCATTCCCTGTCTCCTAAAACTGACCCGCTGTTTTCCGGCATCTTCACCAGCCGTCCCCGCCTGATCCGCTTTGCCGCAATGTAAATCTGGATGGCAAATAGTTCAAAGGCCGTTTCAGACAGGTGGATACCATATTTTTTTAACATGGGAAAAATGATTGCTCCCATTTCTTCCAGTTCTTTTTTCTGCTGTTCTCCATTCTCCTCCAGCATGTTTCTTTTGATAAAGTAATCCCCGATGCACCTTCTGAAATCAAATTCATCCCCTGCTGCACGAATGCCGTAATTGGGCCTTCTGTCCAGACGGATCCCGTACCGGTTTAAGATCTCCTCCGCCTCTTTTAAAGGTCCTGTAAGAGTAGCTCTGGAAATATACAGAAACTCACATAAGTCATCCAGCCTGATGTAGTCGTTGTAATTGACCAGATAAGCCAGCAGATAGCTGACCCTCTCCTTAGCTCCGGAGGGAATCCGGTCCCTTTGCCTTTCCTGGGAAATGAAATTCTCCATACCGTTGTTTTCATCAAGAACCAGGGCATATCCGCATCTCGGTTTTGCCTCCACTGAAAAACCAAAGGAGGCTGCTCTTTCATTCAATTCCTTTACTCTTAATCCAACAGTTTTAGTACTAACTCCTAATCTTTCCGCCAGTTCCTTTGCAGTCACATAGCAGCCCGGCGTCAGCATATTCAGAATTTCTGTCAACCTTGTATTCATGGCACCCCTCTCCTGTCATCATCCTATCATCCTGGTAATTTAAACTCCATATGGAAATCTTCTCTATTGAATTCGGAACTTTTCATCATTGCTGCTTGCTGGTATTAAACATGAAAATACCCTGCAAGCAAAACACAGCCTCTTTTTCTGTGCTTCGCCTGCAGGGTATTGTATCCCCATCATCCTTTATATTTCCGTCTTCAACTAGATATCTTAATATCCTATTCCATTTCACCCCTGTTTTCTCTGCACCGTTAACTTTGCCAAAGCTTCCACGATATAAACTGCCGGTATCTGGGAGGTTATATCCACCTTCATCTTCTTATAATCCGTCCGTTCCCCCTGGATATAATAAGAGATATTGTAATCAGATATTCTGGCCAATGTACTATTTTTACTGTTGGTAATCGATACTACCGTACTGTTGCACTGCTTAATGATCTCTGAATTTTCAATGAGTATGTCCGTTTCCCCCTCCACGGAAAGAATGATAATAATACTTTCCTTGGGAAATTCCAGATTAATAGGAAACATAGGATTATTTATCCCTGTGGCAAATATTCCGATATTGCAGAAATACCGGCTTGCATACTCAGCAATAATTCCCGAATTGCCTATTCCAAGAAAAATAATCTGTTTCTTTTCTGCGATAATATTGGCGATAGACTTAAGTTGTTCATGAAAAGATTCCGTCTCGATCCTTTGGAAAAAATCTAAAATCGAACTGGAATCAAATCCCTGGCGAATCGTTTTTGTACTCTCCTGCTCCATCTTAAATCTGATCTTAAACTCGGAAAATCCATTGCAGTTTACTTTCCTGCAGAACCGGGTAATGGTCGTTGTGGAAACATGGGCTTCATTGGCAAATTCCCGAATGGTCATATAAGGAATCTTCTCACTGTTTTTCAATATGAAATTATAAACCTCATAATCAAGTTCACTGAACTGGTTCAGTACCTGATTGGAAAACATCATCATATTCCGCTACCGCCTTTTATATTTATTAATCAAAATCTGATATTCCAATTTACTGTGTAAGTTGTCTTTTTTATTTTAACATAAAAAGGGTGCATTTTCAATGAACAGGAATTCCTTAACCACCAAAAGGAGTCATTGCAGCTAACTTTTATGTCAGCATGCAATGACTCCTTTTACAGCAGAAAAGCAATAGAAACGGAAACTTAGCTGTTCTTAGCTTCCAAACGGTCAATCGTCTCTTTAAACTGAGGTAAATGTTCCTTATGGGCGATTAATAATTCATCCAATACCGTCTTAGCAATTTTGCCGCTGGGAACCAGAGGATTTATGGTAAATGCCTGTTGGGCAGTTCCATAATCACCGGTTACCGCTGCTTTAATGGTAGTTAACTCCATGTCTTTCATTAACTGCAGCAATCCTCTGCTGGAAGGTTCAAAGGAACCCCAGGAGATGGGAACCGGACCGCCTGATGTTATGATGCTGCTTACTTCCACTACCACGTCATCGGGCAGATCTGAAATAGCTCCATTATTTTTCGTGCTGACTACCATATGGGTGCGCTTGTCATTATAGATGGAATTAATTAACTCACAAGCAGCATCAGAATAGAAAGCTCCGCCCCGTTTTTCTAACTGAGGCGGTTTAATGCTCAGATTAGGATCCTTATACAGTTCAAACAATTCGGCCTCGGTACGTTTTACCACCTCTGCACGGGTTTCACCCTTTGCAAAGGCTTCCAATTCTTCCTTCAGCATGTCATCTGTAATATAATAATATCTATGGTACATGCAGGGGATAATTCCAAGATTTAAAATCTGTTCCGGTAAAAACGAAATATTGGGGATATTTTGCACTCCCGAATTTGCGCTAGTAAAGCTTTTCAGCGCATTTTTCATATTTTCAACACTGGTATAAGCCGTTTCAAGTACCTCATTGGTCTTTTCCCCGCCGGCTTTGTCCCATACCCTGTGCCAGTGAAAATGATTCAGGCCTCCAAAACGGAAGAATAAATCCTCCTCATTCTCCTTTAAAGCTCCTGCTGCAATCTTTCTGCAAAGAATAGGAACATTACATAGACCTACCACCTTATTCCAGTTACCATAGCGCATAACAGCTTCTGTAACCATGCCGGATGGATTTGTAAAATTAACAAGCCATGCATCGGGACACAACTCTTTCATGTCCTCTACAATATCTAAAATGACTGGAATGGTACGGAACGCTTTGAACATGCCTCCGGCGCCATTGGTCTCCTGGCCCAGAATTCCGTGAGACAACGGGATTCTTTCATCCTTAATACGTGCTTCCAGCAGGCCGACACGAAACTGAGTGGTAACAAAATCAGCATCTTTTAAAGCTTCCCGCCGGTCTAATGTGAGGTGGATCTCCCAGTCAAGTCCTGCCGCTTTCACCATGCGCTTTGCCAAATTGCCAACAATCTCAAGCTTTTCTTTTCCCGCCTCAATATCAACCAGCCAAATTTCCTTTATGGGTAGGTCGTCTTTTCTCTTAATAAAACCTTCCATTAATTCAGGAGTGTAACTGGAACCTCCTCCAATGGTTACTATTTTAATTTTTTTGTTCATATAAAGCCCTCCTTTTTATATTAAAATTATAATACAAAAAAGAGGGCAAGAAAACAGAGGCAGCTCATCCAGTAACATAACAAACCGTTTAGGTACATGTTTCTCGTAAAAGACACCTTGTATTTTTTTCTACAGGAATTACTTCATATGCGGTAAAATCATACTATTGATTTGCATCCGCGGCCATCTGGTCCACAAAAGCCTTGATTTCTTCATCCTTACATCCCTCATAAAAGCAATCCAGAAATCTTGGGATCATACATTCCTTTACCATCTGGGGATCTAAGGATTTAAGAGCCTCCAGAAGTGGTTTTGCCACCTGTTTTTTAACCTCAAAAAGAAGATTGGCATTCCTGTTCTGCGCCTCTTTCCTGCTTTCCGGGTATCCCATTCCCTTTGGGGAACCAAATGCCCTGGTAAAAATATTATTTAAGTTAAGCTCCGCTCCCCAGCCAAAGCCCTTGGCAAAAGGAAGGGATAAAGCATTTCCGTTATTGATCTGCAAAAACAGATAGGCATCCGTTGGCTCTATGCAGTAGCCGCACACAACTCCCGGATACATATTTAAGGACATCAATGCCCCCTGTCCCGTGCCGCAGCCGGTGACTACAAAATCAACCGCCCCTGAGTTTAAAAGAAGGGCTGCCTGGATTCCTAAATGTAAATAAGTAAGCCTGGGATTTTCTTTGGTATATGCCTCCGGCACATCCTGGTCTGACAGGGGTTTTTCCATAGCCACATTATATACCTGATAATCCATTGGTTCTGCTACTGCTTTTAACTCCTTTAATATAATCCCGTTCTTGGGCGCCTGACTGAATTCATTTAATAATGCAATTTTCATTTGTTTCCATTCCTTTCCGTCTGTTTTCTTTGTCTAAACCTGTTTTCCTATGGCCTCATCCGCATCCCTTCTCATCCTTAAAAAATCCTCCTGAGACATAGGAATGTCCATGGATTTTGCGGTGTCCTCGATCTGGGACAGCTTCCTGGCTCCGCAAAGCACGTTGATATTAGGCGAAACCATGGAATTCCACTTGATGCATAGGTTTGCTAGGCTGCACTGGTACTTATCCGTTAAGTCCTTCCAGCCTGCCAGCATCTCATTTGCTGTCCTGATATTCTCCTGCTTCCACCAGGTTTTGCCGTCCCTTACTTCTCCCTTTCTTGGTATATAATCATCCGGAGCCTTTCCTGCAAGAAGTCCCTGTTCAATGGGGGAATAGGTCTGAAGGGTGACCCCATTCGCTACGCAGAAAGGAAGGAGGTCTGTTTCAGCTTTCCTGTCCAGGATGCTGAGTTTTTCCTGGATCACATCCAGCTCCCCTGCGGCTGCATAGTCCTTAAGGACAGTCATATCCACGTTGGAAGCACCGATGGCCCGGATCTTTCCCTCTTCCTTCATCCTCAAAAGTTCTCCCATGGTCTCTGCCACAGGTACCTTTCCATAGGTTTTGCATTGCCAGTGAGTGTAATATACATCAATATAATCCGTTCCCAGGGCTTTTAAACTCAGTTCCAAATCCCTCCGTATGGCTTTGGGGGATAAATCCCTGCTCACGGTATTGCCTTCTTTTGTAAAATGCACCTCTCCTCCATGGTCATACCACTGGAGGCCGCATTTGGTGGAAAGGATGACACGGCTGCGGTCCGTCTGCTTTAACGCCTGCCCGATTACTTCCTCACTGTGGCCAAAACCGTAAACCCTGGCAGTATCAATCCAGTTGATCCCCAGTTCCAGTCCTCTTAAGATGGTTTTCACCGACATTTCATCGTCATTGGTCCCCCACCATTCTCCGCCTCCGATTGCCCAGCAGCCTAAGGCAAAGGCATTAGTCTTAATTCCTGATTTTCCTATCTCTCTCATTTCCACAATCAAACCTCCATGTTCTCCCTTTATGAGAATGCGTCCAATAAATCTTCATAAGTAGACGCAGCCTGCAGTTTTCCCATGATGGCCTCATTTCCAAGCTTACCCGCAAGTTCCGCAATCAGGCGAAGGTGGTCTTTGGCACCTTCGCTATCGGAGGGCACTGCAAACAGGAAAAAAAGATCCACAGGCTCCTCGTCGTAGGACTCCCATTCCACCATCTGCTCTGTTCTTCCCACTGCAATCCCTACCTTATCCACAAAATCGGATTTTCCGTGGGGAATAGCCACATGTCCTCCGATCCCTGTGATTCCTTCCTCTTCCCTTAAGTATACATCCTTAATGTAGCCTTCCAGATCCTCCACGTATCCCGCCTTCTTTAAGAGGCCTGCCAGATGGCGGATCACCTCATCCTTATTACCTGCTTTCATCTTTAAATCTATGACTCCCTTATCCAGGATCTCTTTTACTGCCATCTTGTTTCTCCCCTTACTTGATAAAATACTGATAGACTTCTAAAGATGACTCCAGCCGTTTCATTGCCTCCATGTTGTCGTCATTCTCTGTAAGCAGCAGAAAATCTTTATAAAACTGCTTTGTCCTTTTTATCTCAAATTTTGACGTCATTTTTATTGCAAGAAGGAATATGGTATCAACCATATCCTCATGCCATTTGACCGGTTTGTCTAAAATAGCCACTACAATGCGGGATTCATTCACCTCTGCCATGTTTCCATGGGGAATGGCGATTCCTCTGCCAATACTAGTCGTTGTAGCCCTTTCCCTGTCAAATACGCTTTCCAGATAATTCTGAGTCACATCTCCCTTTTCTTCCAGCCTCTTCACCATCATGGTGATCAGCTGGTCCTTATCCCTGACCTGAGGCTTTACCATGATTAAATCGACCTCAAACAACTGGTGGCATAAGCTGTTAAACTGGAAATCCGGTTTATTCCTTAGCCTGGAAACCTGGGCAGCCTTCCGCCGTATCATATCAATTTCCTTTTCGCTTATGCGGTCTTCCACTGTTACCACCCTGGAATCCTCTAAATCCAGACCGGATCCATTGATAATGATATCCGTTTCCGGATGAAGGGACAATTTAAAATCATGGCGGCTGACCGCCTGTACGTCCGTGATTTCAGGAATGCTGTATTTAATCATCTCAATGGAAAGCTGGCAGGCGGCCATGCCCTTCTGGCTCACCAGCAGTGCGGTCAGGGGTCTCCCCTTTTTTCTGCGGATCATGGCAGCCTGGATATAAAGTGCAATTCCTGCCAGCTCATCCTCTGTCACCTGTACGTCGTAATACTCCTCAAACAAGCTGCTGGTTGACCAGGCCGCCAGAAAAGTCTGCTTGTATTCATTCTTAACATACTTGCTTATGCTGTCTCCCGCGACCGTGGAATACTTCATCCGGAATATGGCCGACCTCATATGGATCAACAGGCCTTCATACAGCATCTGGTCCCCGGAAAGGTCTGCTTCCAGTAAGTCACCAATGGTTTCGATCACCAGCTTTACAAAGTGCTCCAGATTCCTATCATACTGCATGGCATAATCCTCGTCGCTGACATCGGTAAAAGTTTTCAGTTTTTTAGCCGAAAGCAGCAGCACCGCCAGAAGAACGGTATCATCCTCTGATAAGTCAACTTTATATTCCCTTCCGATCCTCTGGTAAATGGATTCGGCAAAGGAATATTCATTGTAGCGCTGGATATTTTCCTCCTGCATATTGCTGGAAAGAAGTCCATCGTACAGACCTTTTCGGGAAACGGACAAGCAGGTCATGATCCATACCATCTTAAAGGAATTGTCGGCCAGCTCGATTCTCCAGGCGTTTTCCGCTTCCACGATAATGCGCCGGATGCGGGCCGCATCCACTCCCGGCGCATAAGTTCCAAAGAGCGCTTCCATAACTTCCGGCAGCATTTCCAGCATATAGTCCTTGATTGCAATCCGGAAGCTATACTCTTTCCCTATCAGGCATATTCCTTTGTTCCGTACGGCCGTTATCTTTATGTTCCGTACCTCAAACCATTCCGATATGATTTTCAGCAGATTGCTGACGGTAGGAGGACTTAAATAGAGGCTGTCTGCCAGCTGCTGAAGGGTCACGACTTCTACAGGCTTCATTTTGAGAAGCTTGCCCATAAGCTGTATATTCCGGTTTTCGAAATCCCCGGCAGGGTCTTCCCCTTGCTCCAGGCGGCTTTCCAGGATCTTTTTCTGCCTGCCGTCAAGCTCCAGCCATATCCCGGTTCCCCGCCTTTTTTCTATTTTCCCAAGCCCTTCCGCCTCCAGCCATTCATCAAGCTGTTTCATACGGGTCCTTACCGTTTTTTCAGATAATCCCACATTATCGGCAAGCTGCAGTATGGTGTAAGTTTCTCCGTTTATCAGGCACTGCAATATTTTATTGTTATATAATGCGTTCTTATCTTCCTTCAAGTAAACACCCCTATCCTTTAGGAATTACTCATTTCCTGCCTGCTTTGCTGCTCCATAAATATATCTTCCGCTGGAACCGATTACCTTCATATAGTCCTTTACAAACTGTTTTATCCCTGCTTCCGCCGCCATGCAAAGATGCATATAATCGGTTTCCGGATTCTTCCCAATCTCCATAAGCATGGCCCTCTTACCTGCTTCAAAGGCATCCGTGCATACATTGATCTTATTAATGCCTCCGGCTACTGCCTTTCTTAAATTTTCTTCTCCGGAACCGGAGCCGCCGTGGAGTACCAATGGCATGTTTAATGTCTCTTTTAACAAATGAAGGCGTTCAAAATCCAGCTTCGGTATCTTTCCCTTGGGATAAGCCCCATGAGCCGTGCCAATTGCCACAGCCAAAGCATCGATACCTGTCTTTTCCACAAAATCCATTGCAAGATCAGGATCTGTATACAAATCCGTATCCGCATCATCCTCGTGGTCCGCCTGTCCCACATGTCCCAGCTCCCCTTCTACGGAACAGCCCATGCCATGAGCAAGAGCAGTGATGATTGCCGTGCGTTTAACATTTTCCTCATAAGGCAGAGAGGAACCATCATACATAACATTGGTAAATCCCCGGTTGATGCAGTCCGCAATGGTGTAAAAATCAGAACCATGGTCAAGATTTAAGGCAACCGGTACATGGACCCTTGCCGCCAGCTCCTTTATCACCGGTAGCATCTCTTCCGCATGGGCATGATTTTTCATCTGTCCAGGTCCAAACTGCATGATAATGGGAGAATGCTCCTCTTCCGCTGCCATAATTCCCGCTCTGGCCATCTCTATGTTGATGCTGTTCATGGCCATAACTCCGTAGTAATTTCTATTTGCATCATCAAGGATGGCTTTCATTGATACTAACATGCTTTCCTCTTCCTTTCCATATTATGCCCATACTTTTCGGGCAGGACCCACCCCGCTTTATCGGGTGTCAAAGGTTGCCCGCAGGGCGTTCCACATTGTCCTCAGTTTTACTGGATATTAATATCCAGATCAAAGTCAAGTTCTTCCTCTTCCTTTTCCACCTGTTCGTCTAAAGGACGCTTAAGAGCTGCATAGATTACTCCCGTCACCACAGAGCCAATACCCAAGGCAATCAAAAACCACAGGGGATTCTTCATCATGGGAACCACGAAAATACCTCCATGGCCAGCTACTGACTCACAGCCCATGCCTACTGCAATGGCTCCGGCCACAGCAGAACCGATCATGCTGCTTGGGATTACTCTTGCAGGATCCGCTGCCGCAAAGGGGAGAACACCTTCCGTAATAAAGCAAAGGCCCATAGGAAGCGCTGTTTTAGCGGTTTCCAGTTCCACTTTTGAAAACCTGTTTTTCCTTAATAAGGTAGCAATAAATATTCCGATAGGAGGAGTCATACCTCCGATGATCTTGGCAGCCATAGGGCCGTTAATCCCATCTGTTCCCAGGGCGTTGGCAGCCATGGAAGCAGTCTTATTAATGGGGCCGCCCATATCAAATCCCATACAGGCGCCAATAACCCCGCCGATCACAGCCTTTGCTCCTCCGTTTAAGGAGATGATCCACTGCTGGAACACATTCATAATAAAGGAAAGTGGAATTGAGAACACACAGAGGAAAATCATGCCGCATACTACGGTCGATACCACCGGTATGAACATAACCGGCATCAGCCCTACGCACCATTTGGGAAGCTTCCAGGTCTTCATCCAGTTTACAAAGGAGCCGATGATAAAGGCCATGAGCAATCCCCCCAGGAACCCTGCCTTGGATTGGGACGAACAGTAACCGATTACAATACCAGGCACGATTCCAGGCCGCCCTGCAATGGAATAGGCCACACCAGCCGTCATCACCGCTACCGCAAAATCCATTGCTATGGAACCTAACTTATTCACTCCCCACCAAAAGCCAATCCAGGAAAATGGATTTAAATTTGTAAACGGTGTTGCCCCTGCCTCTACGGCACTTCCGATATCATATCCGCCAAACCCCTTTGCCAGTGCACAGAGGATTCCCCCGCATACCACAATCGGAATCATATAAGAAATTCCAGTCATAACATGTTTTTTAATATCAAGTTTTTGCCTTGCCATTGTATTCCCCTCTTTCTCCATATTCTTTTCTTTGCTGCGTTTCGGCTACTTCCCCAATTTTTCGTGAATCTTAGAAATTACCCCTTTTGGAGATTTCATTACCATGCTGATTGGAATCTCCACGACCGGTTTTCCTGCAAAACGTTCTTTGTTTACCCGGATATCCGCGGAAATTAAAACCACATCCGCCCCCCGGATATCCTCAGGGGTAAGCTCATTTTCCACCCCAATGGAGCCCTGGGTCTCCACCTTGATATAGTCTCCCAGTTCCTTTGCTGCATTTTCCAGCTTTTCCTTAGCAATGTACGTATGGGCGATTCCTGCCGTACATGCCGTGATAGCTAAAATCTTCATACACTTCCTCCTCGCTTATTTTTAGGTTATATTCACTTTAACACTTAAACGGCGTCGATGGTAAATGAAAAGCGGCATAATGTTACGGTAAATTTTTGTTTGTTTCAAATAGGTATGATACAAAAACGCCCTGCAGGCTTTAAAACTTTCTGCAGGGCGTTTTCCCTTTTTATCAGTTATATCCTCATTTAGAAAACCATACCTCCAACCAGCATGACGGCAGGTATGGTACCCAGTGACAAAAATCAGGAGCAGGGTTTCATTCATTCTGTTCTAACAGAACCAGACTTAACTGTAATTGGAAGCAGTAATTGGCATCAACGATTTCCCTGCCAAGAATTTCTTCACACTTCTTAATCCGGTATTTAATTGTATTCCTGTGAAGGAACATATGATTGGCAGTCTCAGTGACACTGCACCTGCAGTCTAAATACGTCTTAAGTGTCCTCCTAAGCTCCAATGTCATCTCATCCACAGGATTTGTTAAGCCCTTTAAATGGTATAAGCAGTATCCTTTGATTTGTTCACTGGACACCATTTTAAAAAGTTCATTGGCATCGGTTGACTTGAAATATTTGATATAGGGAATATTCTCCTTCTCTTCCCCGTACTGATAGCTTTCCAAAGCTGTAATATAGGAATTTCCCATGGTTTCCAGCTCCATCACGCCATTTCCAAAGGAAAATGTGACAGCGACCTGCAAAAAATGCTGCAAAGCCTCATGGTATTCCTCCAGAACCTTCTCCAGTTCCCTGTAATTTCCCTGTATCAGTAAAATATACTGGTAAGTCAGGGTCTCCGGAAAAATGATGATATCCCCATGGAATTTCTCCTGCAGCTTCCTGCTAAGCCAGTCATAGATCAAGATGTATCGTTCCTCCCTATGGGATAAGTTTAGGAAATCAAACTCTTTTCCTCCAAACGGCTCCAGAGTTGCCAGGATTATTTTATAGCCGGCAGCCGGCTTTAGCCCATACTTCTCCCCTACCGTGAATAACTGGGCAGAGGACCACCGTTCTTTCTTATATTTATTTACAAGGATATGTAAAATCGATTCTTTTTGCTTTAATGGATTGCATCTCACATACAGGTTCTTATATAGAAAGATGCCAAACACCAGCACCAGCTGCTCGATCACCATGCCGGACAAGGTATCTTCCTTTCCCTCGCCGCCGTAAATGTAAAGATAATAAGGGTTTTTCCCCACCGTCTGAATTGGATAGATACAAACCTTTTCTTTTATCTTTGACACATATACGAAATTCTCAAAACTGTCCGTCCTTCTTTCATAAAGTGACAGATCATAGAACAGATTTTGCGCCGCCTTTAAATATTCCTTCTGACACGTATGAGTCGCAGCCTCTACTTCACCAAAGGGATTTAATAATGCGGCCGGCTTCTTAATGACAAGCCCTAAGTTGTTCATCATAACACTCATGGAAGCTCCCTGAAGAAGCAAAGCAGAGAATTTCTTCTGCGTGTTTAAGGCAAAGGTCAGTTCTGCGTTCTGATTATCCCAGATATAAGCCAATAACTGCTGAAAGACCTCACCCAATGTCATATGATAGGGAATCTGGATCAGAGGAAATCCCAGTTGGTCCGCCAGGTCGATAACCTCCGGCTCCAGATGGTCGATAAAACGTCCCAGCTTAATGGCTAATCCTGCACAGGGCAGACGGTCCAGGCTGAGGATAAATTCACATAATCCGGTCCGGTTCTCCTTAAACGCCATCCCGGTAGTGATCAATAACGTATTCTCTGGTAAATAAGAGGCAACATCCGGCGTTTCCGTAGACTCAACCGTGAAAATCTCTCGACTCAAATCAGCCTTTTTATTCAGCACCTTTAGATTTTGAAATATTGGTTCTTCCAGTAATTTCCCAACGGTCATATTATGCCCCTCTTTTTACATTCGGAATCGTTTTCTTCTTTCCCACTTACGCTTATTATACTATGTCCTCACTATCCTAGCAATCCGGCATTTAGGAATAAATCCTCTGATTATTGATTTCCGTTTAAAATCCCGTAATCCAGTTCCTTTTCATCCTTTGCTATCAACATGGCAACCAAGGCGTCAATATCCACATTCAATATGGTGCGGAACATCCCGGAAAACCAGTCAATGCTGGATAAGAAAGCAATGCTCTCCAGCGGAAGGCCAAGTGCGGGAATTACCGTAGCCAATGCCACCAGTCCGCCTCCGGGTACTGCCACCGTTCCCAGACACGCTAAAGTAGATAAAACAATTACTCGGACCAGCTGGGGCATGGGTAGGGGAATTCCATAAATCTGGGAAACCGTAATGCATGCCAGAGCCAGAAACATGGATAAGCCATTGCTGTTCAAGGTCATTCCCAAGGGATTGACAATTCCTGATACCTTCTTACTGACTCCCAGCTTCTTCTCACTGTCCTCCATTTTTGTTGGAAGGGTAACGGCAGAAGAGGTTGTGGTAAATGCAACAATGGTCATATTGCAAAGCTTTATTCCAACATGAAACGGGTTGGTCTTACAGTAAAAGGATACGAATGCGATCATAACCCCCAGATACAGAAGAGAACCGCACCCGAATATTAAGAGAAACTTGATCAATGGCATAATGACCTTAATGCCTGTTGTACCTGCGGTATAAGCTAGCAGGGCACCGATCCCCAATGGAGCCAGGTTCATGACCTTATGTACAATTCCCAATATCACTTCATTGAATTCCTTTATGACTCCCATAAGCTGGCTCCTCTCCTTATTAATACGGTTGGACCCCAAAGACGCGCCGAATAATACGGAGAATATGATCACCTGGATCATATTGGAGTTTGCCATGGATTGAACGATATTGCTGGGTAAAAAATCTAGAATGATGTTGTAAAGTCCCTTGTCTGACGTCTGAACAATCTGATCGGAGACTGGGAGGGAAAGTCCTTTTCCAGGCAGAAAAAACTGGCCCATAGCAGCTCCTGCCGCTGCCGCCAACACAGTGGTCAGCAGAAACCAGAACAGCATCTTTACCCCAAATCTCCCTAATTCTTTAGGATCCAGTTTGGCCACTGATTCAGTGACCGCTCCCATGATCATTACCACGACAGACATTTGAATGAGCCGCAGGAAGATATCTCCTAACAGCTTGATATCCTTCACCTTATCCCCAAAACAGATTCCAAGCAGCAGCCCCGCAGCCATCCCAATCATGATCTGCACTGTCATTGATAATTTCATTTTTTTCATTCACGGACCTCCCATTCTATTTTTTACCATGCCTTTGATAAAATTGGCCCCTGCTGCCATACCTAACATCATATCGCAGCCGGAGGTAGAACCTATCATCCTTATCCTGCCTATACACATCTTCATATGCGAAGAATCTTTCTGAATCATGGCATCCAACAACTCCGCCAAAACGATATTAAAATACCCTTCCAATGCACAATGATAATAATGTCCGCTGATATCCGTTGTATATTGACGGTCTATGAGTGCCTTTAAGCCCTGGAGAAAGGGCATTTCCAATATAGGGCAAATTCTGTCCATATAAAGAAGACCCATAAGAAAGTCATCACCTGACGGCGTAAGGCCCCTCCCTCTTCCGATCCATCTTTTTATCGTTTTTTCAGCCTCTTCTTTTGGTTTGGAAAATGCCTGATATAATTCCTCCACTTCTTTTTTCTCTGCCATCAAAAAAGAGCCTATGGATTCCCCAAATCCGGTAGGAAGATTCCAATCAATGAGCCTCTCAAACATGGAAAGCCATTCACGGTCTATGGAATATTCCTTTTTCTGGATATAGCTGCTGTATATCCGGGTGTTTTTTAAGCAAAGCCGGATGGAATCCGAATACAGGGTCTTTTCCTTCTCATCCCACCGAAAACAGCCGGAGGAGGCTGCCTGTTCCAGAAATACAGGCAGATCCTCCTTATTTAATAAAATACCATATGGGACCAGGGAATCGTTTTTATTTCCAATAAAGCAAAGGAACGGAGAAAGCACCAGATTGCATCCGCTCTCAAATTGACTGTGGATTCTATAAGCTTCCCCTTCTTTTAATGCTTCTATCAGCTCTGACGCTGCTAGCTTTCCTGATAAGCTTCTCATATCCTTACCCTTTATATCCCAGTTTTTTTGCATAAGCCCTCACTGCTTTTTGGAAGCATTGGATAGGCGGATGAACCGTTCCTGCTCCTATCTGCCCCACACCGGCTTCCTTATGGGCGATTCCCGTATTGATAACAGGAGTGATCCCTGTTTCTACTACTTTTCTCGCATCAATGCCCAGGCAGGTCCCCTGAAAATTCCATGTGGGAATGGAAAAATTAGGATTCTGGCCAATGACGATCTCCATCATTTCATTGCTGATGCGAAGGGCGTCCTGAAAGCCGCCTGTTCCTATAAACCTGGTGACAGCAGGTGCAGCGATCATTGCCATTCCGCCTACGCCAAAGGTTTCCGTGATGGCGCTGTCTCCTATATCCGGACTGGCATCCTCTCCGGAATATCCTGTAAAGTAAAGGCCCTGGGGAGTGTTTACAGGCGCTGTAAACCACTCATCCTTCATGCCGCTGATCCTGATCCCAAAGTTTTCTCCATTTCTGCACATTGCTGTCACAATGGTTCCTTCTGTGATCATGCGTGCCCCATCCATTACCGCCTTGGCAGCTGCCATCATGATATTTAAGAAAAACTGGTCCGTATCAGCCAGAAACTGAATGACTTCCCTTTTCTTCTCATCTTCTATGGAAAGACTTAATATGTCTGGGGACATCTCTTTTAAGAACAGCAGGGAAGCCGCAATATTCCTTTGATGGAATTCATCTCCCATGGCAATGGCCTTTGCGATCATGGGATTAATGGCCAGCCCCTTTTCAAACCTTTTAAGCGCCAGAGAAAGCACCGGCCCCAGAACATCTCTCATCCAGCCTAATCTTAAGATCACCTCTTTGGAGTATGCGCCAAACCTTAAGACCTTGCCAATTCCTTCATTCATGGTGCAATAGGCCCTGTTTCCATCGGTGGTGTTTTCTACCACAAAAACGGGCATGTTGGCGGAGGTGATGCCTCCCATAGGCCCTACGGCATCCACATGGTGACAGGGAATAAAATCCACCTCCCCCTGGCTTAAAAGCTTCACTGCTTCCTCCCTGGTAACCGCCCATTTCTCAAACAGGGCCGCGCCTATGCAGGAGCCTTTCATGGGGCTGGTCATATTTTCCCAACGGATAGGCGGCCCTGCATGGAGAAGTACCTTTCCCTGGTTTAACTCTTTGATTACGGTTTTTGCAGGCACCACATCCAATAAAACAGGTGTAGAAAGGATTATTTTCTGAATGACTGCCTGATTTGCATCGTCTATTGTATCGTACAACATAAGAACCTCCTTATATCCACATAAGCGTCTTTACCGATTCCTATTACCTGGAAAACTTGTAGCCTCTTAGATACTGCAGGGCCTTGATCAGCTCTAAATCCCCTCCTGCAGGCGGTGCCCACTGGTACTGAACTACCTTGCAGGAGAAATTTTCCAGCACATCGGTAAAGCTATTAAGCCCGATATTAATGACTCTGGGCTTTTGGGAAAGCAAATCCGTCATCTTCTTTGATACGATATGATCCTTATCTGCTTTCACCTTTTCCTTAGGAAGGATCGTCTTCTCCTTTTCCACATAGGGATAGCCGATGAGGAAGAGGGCCGTTTCCACCGCTCTCTTGTTGCTGGTACAAAGGATGACTCCTATATCTTCCAGCTTTTTCTTCTGCAAGTCATAATTCTGCTTATCCCCTCTGGTTCCGCAGATGGCCGCCACAAAGTAAATCTTTCGTTCCTGCTTCTTTATCTGCTCCATCATATCCACGATCCCGGGAAGAAGGGCTCCTGCCATGTCTTCATGAGAACCGTATCCCAGCACAAGATCAAAGAGGATGACTCCGGTCTGTTCTTCCTCCAGAGCCTGCTTCATACATGCGATCCTGTTGGCCGGGTCGATCATTGGGTGAGGTTTTCCTACGGTATAGACGTCATCTCCCAGATCTATGATGGTATAGCCCTGTGTGTTGAGCATATAGCCTTCCTTTTTTCCTCCTGCTCCGGCAATACCAATGGTATCCTTTATAAGCATCACAGCCTCTGACGCCAGGGTCCCTCCGGAATAATAGCCTTTTATAGTTTTGTGATCTTCCTTATTAAATCCTTCCTGTATCTCCGGCTTCCACATATCCTGGACAATTTCCTCATTTCTTACTAAGGAAACTGCAATTCTGGCCGCTTCATCAAGGGTGTAGGCATGGTAGAAATTCTCTTCGTGTATCTCCGGCTTTTCCCCAAGGAATAGGGTCACCACAGGCTTTTTATAATCCCATAGCCTTTTTACGATTACAGCCCTCACTTCCTTTGCCGGCGGCTTTGACAGGATAACTACCACCTCTACCTGGGAATCCTTTTCCATAGCGTCAATGGCGTCAAGCATGGTAATCCCGCCTACCTCAGCCGATAAGTCCCTGCCGCCTGTGCCGATGGCATTGGCAACGCCTTCCCCCAACTGGTCAATGATGGTCGTGACCTCCTGGATTCCGGTACCGGAAGCGCCGATGACCCCGATTTTTCCCATCCTCACATGGTTGGTAAAGGCGATGGGAACTCCCTTTATGATACCTGTTCCGCAATCCGGTCCCATGACCAGAAGACCTTTCTCATGAGCCTTTTGCTTCAGATATATTTCATCCTTTTTTGATACGTTGTCGCTGAAAATAAATACATTTAAATTCTCATCAAGCGCTCTGTCAGCCTCAGCTGCCGCATACATGCCGGGTATGGACAGAACTGCCAGGTTTGCATCCGGCATTCTTTTAATAGCCTGTTCCCAGGAAGATACCACTTTTTCTTCGGTTCCGGCAGAACCTTTCGACTGGTTATTGAGAAATTCCTCTGCTTCTTTTAAAACCTGCCCGATCAGCTCCTCTGACTCCACATCCACCACAATCGCCATATCGTTGGACTGGGCTTCCATTAATTCAGGAGTCTCCAGGCCGCCCTCCTTAAATAAGTCTTTGTTGGCAGGTGTTGCCATCATAATGGAGACTTTATGTATTCCCTGCATGGCGGAAATTTTATTCGTCAGCAACATAAGAACCACGGAATCCTGATAACTTCCTTTACAAATTATCGTTTTAATCATGTTACTACTCTCCTTTTACCCCTTTATTCAGCAAATTTATTCTTGTGGTCATAACGGTCATAATGAATATCTTCGCTGATCAAATACTTATAAATATCGTCTACGATCTCTATCCCATTCTTATCATAGCCGGCCTTTCTCAAAAGTCCCCGTTCTCCCGGATAGCTTACCTTGTCAAAGCCTTCTGCCGGTTTAATGGCAGCCAGTTCTTCCATAGTGGTGGTTATGTTCTCCTTAAATCGTTCCAGTCCAACAAATTTGTTCGGATCCAATACAATATGAAGCTGCCCTAAATCCCTGCCCTTTGACAGGTCTTCATACATGCTGCTTACGTGCTTTCCAAAGGGCAGGCCCAAAAGGATGCCGGAGAGCACATCCACCATCATCATTAATCCATATCCCTTTGCTTCCGCAATCGGAACAAGGGCATTAACTAAGGTAGAATCGGTGGTAGGATTTCCATTGACATCCACTGCCCAGGTGCTTGGGATCGGCTCCTTTTTCGAGCGGGCGTATAACACCTTACCCCAGGCCTGGACCGTTGTTGCCATATCAAATATGATATTTCTGCCGTCAGCTCCCGGCGCTCCAAAAGCAATGGGGTTTGTTCCATAATAAGGCTCCGACCCTCCGTAGGGAACCGCCATCGGGTCTGATTGGCACATGGAAATGGAAACCAAGTCTTCCTTTGCGGCCATTTCCACATAATATCCCAGGCTGCCGCTGTGGGAGATGTGCTTGGCTCCTACCACGGCAACGCCTGTTTCTTTTGCCATCTTGATCGCTTCTTTCATGGAGAGCACTGCCGCCGCATAGCCTGAGCCATTATCCCCGTGGAATATCCCGCTTGCCGGACCTGTTCTCTCGAATTGAAACTCCGGATGAATGGTAATGCCGCCTTTTGCTATTCTTTCGGAATAATACTCTACCCTGACAGCGCCATGGGAATGGATCCCTCTTGCATCGGACCATGTAAGGATATCTGCGGTAATATCCGCATGTTCCTTTGTAAGCCCTGCCTTCTGAAGTTTATTGCTGATCAGTTCATGTAATTGTCCTTCTGTTAATCTCATAAGATACCGCAACCTTTCTTCGATCATATTTACTTTATATTTCTACATCTCTGTTACAGTCTTTTGAATACACGTATGCAAATTCTTCCGTCCGTCCCACACCATAGGCTGCCTGTAAGCTGTAAGCGCCCATAAACAGATAGTCACCCTTTTTAACCGGGATCCAGTGATTGTCCAGATTATACATTCCTTCCCCTGAGTAGATGTAAGCACCGTGCTCCTGGATATGGGTTTCAATGTAGCCGTGGCAAGCTCCGGGCTTAAAGCTTAAAATATGAAAATTCATATCAAATCCAATATCAGTTGCCGATGGCAGGAAGTCCTTGACCCCCACATCTTCCATCCCTTCATAGGGAGCAAATGGTACATCCCCGATGTTTCCGCAGACCGTATAAGCGGCCTGGCCCTCGATTCTGTTATAGCGTCTCTTATATAAAAATGCCCTTGCAGGAATATCCCCCACATTTTCAAAGCTCACCTTGTTTCCCTCAGGAGAATAAATATATCCCCCTTCCGTCAGCACCTCTTCTTTATCTTCATTTTTCACCTTTACTCTGCCTTCCAGAATATAGAGGAATACCTCGATCCCATCTCCTCCAAATCCTTTTGGATGGCCTCCGCCCTGCTCCATTGTCACCAGATAATCAACGAAGGAAGCTCCCATCTTAGGGGAAGCCAAAATGGTCACAGCACATTTTTCAAATCCCGGTATCACGTTCTTCACCAGGCCATCCGGCTCTATTAATGCGAAATTCCCCCTTTTTACGATGGAACGGCTTGATAAAATATCCTCCCGGTAACCTGTTATGTGATTCATATAGCTCATGATAAATTCTCCTTTATTTTGTAATTATTTTACTTTGCTGAAAAATGTCCTTGCATTAAATATCAGGAATAGTATGGTTCCCAGAATCAGCAGCAATGCTCCGATATAAAAACCTGCAGTGCCTGATCCGGTTTTATCTATAATAAATCCTGTTACCGCAGGCGCGATAATGGATGAGGACATTCCGAAAAAGTTGAACAGTCCCAGGGTTGTTGCCATGTTCTTTTTATTGGCTCTGTCTGACACATAGGATATGAGGACAGGATCAACAGCCATCTTGCCCAGGAACCCATACAGCAGTAAAATGATGGTCAGTGATATCGCATTTGGCATTGACATGGATAATGCTACCAACACAAATGCGGAAAGCTCTAAGCCAATGATGATCAGCGCCTTTTTTCCTCTGAACTTATCGGAAAGTCCTGCAAAGAACAGCGCTCCCGGTACTGCCGTAACAGATATCATGGAGACCACAAGTCCGATCATACCGCCGGCGATCCCTCTCTCTGATTCCAGGAATTTGGGAAGCCAGGTCACAATCAGATAATAGGCATAGCAGGTGGAAAAATACAGTATGTAGCAGGAAATCATGTTAAGGGAAAGCAAGGAAACCTTTTTCTCTGATCCTGAATCTACAGCTTCTGTTTTTCCTTTATTTTCTTTCTGAATGACGTTATGCCTTCCCCTGTCCTTGATCGCAATGGCAAACCAGATAACTAAAAGCACGATGAGGCTGCCTGAAATCGTCACCATTGTCTGCCAGGGCAGATGCAGGGTCTTAACGATAAAGCTGGAGCCAGTCATTCCAAGGATCAGCCCCAAGGCAGAACCGCTGTTGACAATCGCCGTGGAGATTCCCTTTTTCTCAGGAGGCACGTGTTCCGCTGTTAAGGAAAAGGCAGCGCCGTAATACGTTCCGCAGCCTATACCAGCGCAAACGCTGCCAATGTAAATCGTATTAAGGGACCTTGACATGGCAATGCTGAAGGCTCCTATAGCAAAGAGGAGAAAGCCTGGTATGAGAACCTTTTTCTGTCCGAATCTGTCTACTAAGAATCCGGATGGGATCTGTAACGACGTATACCCAAAGAAATAACAGCTTGCTATGAGTCCCATTGCCGTGTTGGAGTGCTGCCCTACTGTCCCCTGGATTTCCGAATAAATGGGTGACAGCATGGAACGGTAGATCCAGATGACCACCCAGCCTAAACAAAAGGTAAAAACGACTGTCTTCCAATAATCCTTTGGCAATTGTTTTGCTAAACTTTGATTTCCCATAATGCCCCTCACTTTTCCTATTGATATGATAATTCATATAGAGATGACTTTAATGCCTCAATTCCCTGCTTCAAATCCAAAAGTTCCGTCCGTTCCGCCGGATTATGGCTGATTCCCTTAATGCTTGGGACAAAAAGCATGCCTGCAGGGATCCTGGGCGCTATGATCTGGGAATCATGGCCTGCGCCGCTGTGCATCATCCGGTAATTCAGGCCTTTTTCCCTGCAAACCTTCTCTATGAGCCGGATCATATCATCATTCATTGGAACAGGCGGTTCATCCATCCATAGGTCTATGTTAATTTCCACCCCATGCTTATTTGCAATCTGCTTCATGTTTTCTTCCAGCTCAGTTGTAATACTTTTTAAAAGAGCCTGATCCGTATGACGGCAATCCATGGTAAACAGTGCCTCTCCGGGAACCACATTTACTGTATTTGGTTTTACTTCGATTTTTCCAAAGGTCAATACCAACGGGTCTCCTATGGCTCTTGCCTTATGTAAGGAATCATATACGATTTCAGAAAATACCTGGATTACATCCTTTCTGTATTTCATGAGAGTCGTTCCGGCATGGTTTGCTTCGCCTTTTAAGGTGATGTTATATCTTCTCTGCCCTACGATCCCAGTGATGACCCCTACGGATTTTCCTTCCATCTCAAGGGTATTTCCCTGCTCGATATGTAACTCTATAAATGCCTTTACATCATTCATGAAACCGCCGGGATCCTTCTTAAAATCGAACCCGCACTCATGCATGGCATCCATGAATTTAATTCCTTCTGAATCTGTGAGATTTTCGACCTCTTCTTTTTTCGCCAGGCCAAATAAGTTTTTGCTTCCCCAGAAAACATAGGGAAATCTGCTTCCCTCCTCTTCTGCCATGGAAATGACCTCCAGATTCTTTTTCGGCCTTCCATGGTTTTCAAAAAGGTTCTTAACAGCTAAATATCCTCCAAAGATCCCTAGCTGGCCGTCTAAGTTCCCTCCATTCATTACCGTATCCACATGGGAACCAGTGGCAATGGTACCGGAATCCGGTTCCGTTCCAATTATCCTTCCATATAAATTCCCCACTTCGTCAAACCTGGTTTCCATGCCTATTTGCTCAAATTTTTCCTTTAAAGCTAACTGTACCTCCAGCCAGCTCTTGGAATAAAGGAGCCTGGTCATTCCTCCTGTTTGGTTTTTCCCATAAGAGGACATCCAGTCCAATGCTTCCCTGATCTCATTGACGGAAATATCCATTTGTGCTACCTCCTGAATCTTTTTTCTATCGATTCGAATCCATGGTTTTATTTTAAAGAAATTTTTCTTACAATACATCATCCAAACCAGATAATCCGTTTTTTGATTTTTGTATGTTTAGCACAATGGTTTTTGTTTTATTAGGTAATTAATTAACAATGTTGTTAATTTATTTTCAATTTCGCTGGTTTGTTTTTGCAATTTATATACTTAAATATGGCAGATATGTGGTTTATAGCTTGTATGCCTTATCAATGGTTAAGAATATCATCTCATGCAGGGTGGAGCTGGAACGGGAACGGGATGCCAGCCGGGATAAAAGGATCGGTATAAATGATGCTGTATATGTTTCACTTTCTTCATGGTTTTAGGCACGAAAAAAGACGCTCATTTCTGAACGCCTGGTTAAGGTAAAAGAAAAGCCTTTTCTACGGCCCTTAGGAAATCTTAATGCTCCCGCTTTGACGGCTCCTTTTTATCAATATCGCTATTTCCTTACTTATTGACAAAAGGATGTTCTAATGATACCCTTTATGCATTGCACAAATAAGGGGTTGCATGACACAATGAAAGTTTTAAAATTGTTTACATACTGATTTTCCCTGCCGCAATTAATACTTAGAAAGGATTTTATGAGTAAACATGAACACTACAAGAGATCTGATCAACGGCAACGAAACAAAGGCCATGATAAATTTCGCCATACCCATGATCATAGGAAACATATTTCAACAATTATATAATGTTGCAGATACGGTGATTGTGGGAAAGTTTATTGGCTCCAATGCCCTTGCTGCAGTAGGCAGTTCATTTTCCGTTATGGTTTTATTGACCTCTATCATCATTGGATTCTGCATGGGCAGCAGCGTGGTGTTTTCCCTGATTTATGGTGCAAAGGAAATTGACAAATTAAAAAACTGTTTTTTTACAGCTTTTATTTTCATTGGAATCGTCACAGTTATTATCAATGTGTGCTCCATCATTTTTATTGATGATATATTAACCTTTATCAATATTCCTGCGGAAATCTTTAAGGACGCAAAAACTTACCTGCAGATTATTTTTTATGGGATCAGCTTTACTTATATTTATAATTACTTCAGCGCTGCTATGCGGAGCATAGGTAATTCGGTAGTGCCGCTTATCTTTCTTATCCTATCTGCTGTTATTAATATCGTGCTGGATATCATATTCGTTGTTCCACTTCAGATGGGGATCGCCGGTGCTGCCTATGCCACAATCATTGCACAAGGATTTTCTGCCATTGGCATTGCTCTTTTTTGCATGCTGCGCGTTCCTCTGATCCATCTTAAACGGGAGCATTTATATTTTAATAAGAGTATTATTAAAAAAATCTCTAATTTTTCCATACTCTCCAGCATCCAGTATTCGGTTATGAATTTTGGGATTTTGTTGATACAGGGTTTGGTAAACAGCTTCGGTGTTTCAGCAATGGCAGCTTTTGCAGCAGTCGTTAAAATAGAAAGCTTTGCTTATATGCCAGTGCAGGATTTTGGCAACGCCTTTTCTACCTTTATCGCCCAAAATATGGGTGCAGGAAAGCAAAAGCGTATTTACACCGGAATACGCTCCGCAGTTAAAATAATAACCATTTACTGCGTTATGATTTCCGTCTTAATATTAATGTCTGCAAAACCTTTGATGTATATCTTTATTAATAAAAGTGAAACAGAGATATTAAGGATTGGAGTGCAATATCTTACCATTGTAGCTGGCTTTTATTGCCTGATCGGGTATTTGTTTATGTTTTATGGCCTGTTCCGTGGAATCGGAAAGCCAGGGGTATCCATTATACTTACCGTTATAAGCCTTGGTACCAGAGTTATCCTGGCTTATATATTATCCGCTGTAAATTGGATCGGAATGGTTGGGATATGGTGGGCAATTCCTATTGGGTGGGCTCTTGCAGATGTGATCGGTGTTATTTTAATCAGGCATTATTATGTAAACAATCGCTGAGCCGGTGCAGGCTTGGCGTAACGCTTTATTCTTTATTTTTTAGATAGAACTGGACAAAGCTTTCAACAGTAAATTCTTTAAGTTGTGATGTATCGTCACTGATCAGATGAAAGAAGCAGCCTGGGATTTCACCTTGCTTTAAATTCTTTCGGATACATGGATCACAGCCCAGATTGTGATTGCTTGGGTTTAGTTTGCAGGTTGTATCTGTACAGGTGCAAAAATGGGTTTGGTTTGTCATTGGGTTCGTTCCTCCAGTTTTTACTTTAGTGGTTAGGCAAAAAATAACTTCTTCAATTTTTACCCTTGTCTGTATTATATTGCAGCTTCCAGGTATGTCAAGTATGGTTGTATTATAACATCAATAAAAAACTGCAGCGCTTCCTTTTGATCAACAGACGGCATTTTTTGCACAAGGTACCTATAAAAGTGAGCCTTGAATACGGTTTTTATAACCAATCAAGACTCACTTTTCATATGGTATAATACAGGAATCATCCTTTCACCGATCCAGCTGTAAGCCCTTCTATCATATATTTCTGGGCAAAGGTAAACAAACACATGGTAGGGATCAATGACATAATAGTACCTGCTGCCATTTCCCCCCATTTTATATCATATTTTAAGATCAGGGCGTTAAGCCCTACCGGTATTGTCTTAAATTTATCCACATCAATAAACATAACTGACATAAAAAGTTCATTCCAGGAATTGATGAACGCAAAGATAAATGTGGCGGCGATGCCTGGCATAATAACCGGTACAATCACTTGAAATAATGCCTGCAGATAGCCGCAGCCATCGATCCATGCCGCTTCTTCCAGAGATTTGGGCACTCCGTCAAAAAAGCCGCATAAAGTCACAACAGAAAAAGGGATCATCATATTCGTATACAGCATTGCCAGGCCATACAGATTATTCAGCATCCGCATCTTGCCTAACATCTGATACAACGGCGCCAGCATAATGAACATCGGTATCATCTGCGTAACCAGAAAAAACAGCAGCAGCACATTTTTAAAGCGGAAACGGAATCTGCTGATGACATAACTGGCAAGAATGGAAATGAAGACCGAACAGGCTGCTGCCACAGAAGATGTAAAAAATGAATTGCATAAGTATCTGGCAAAATTACCTTTCCAGAGCATTGCCGCATAATTGACAAAAGAGACAGGATCCGGTAAATATCTCACCGGGAATGCGTAAATCTCTCCCTGAGACCCCTTTAACGAAGTAAGCAGCATCCATAGAAAAGGGAACATGGTCAGCACAAGAAAGACAGAAAGTACGGCAAACTTAAAGAATCTCCACACCTGTTTTTTACTTGCTGCAGTCATATGTCATGCCTCCTTATCCGTGTATTTGGTAAGCGTCAGGTAAAATGAAGCAAATATCACTAAAAACAGGATGCACAATACCCCAACAGCGGAAGCCATGCCATAGTCCAGACTCTGGACGAGCTGCATCATGTAGGATGTGATGATATTGGAAGATCCCGCCGGACCTCCCTGTGTCATGGAATAAATCAGATCCGGGAAATTAAAGATCCAGATCACCCTGAGCAAAACGGTCAGCAATAATACGGACCGGATACTTGGTACTGTAATTCCGGAAAATTTCTGGAACGGATTCGCTCCATCCACATCAGCGGCTTCATATAGTTCTTCGGGTACCCCTCTTAAGGCAGCCGTAATCATGATCGTAAAAAACGGGATCCCATACCATATATTTGCTATAATGCAGGAATACAGTGCCGTACTCTTATCTGCCAGCCAGCCCACCGGAAGGCGGATCAGATGCAGCTTTATCAGCATGTCATTGATAACGCCGGAAGTGCCATTAAACATCCAGCGCCACATGATCCCGATTATAAAACCGGATACTGCCCAAGGAAAAAAAATCAGGCCCTGGTACATACCGCTTCCCTTAAACTTCTTTTTTAAGAGCAGCGCCATGGCTAATCCTGCCGCCAACTGGAAGAACAGCGAAATCCCGACCCACTTGACGGTATTCCACATGGTGGAATAGAAGGTGTTGCTGGCACTGTGCTGGAATAGCTTTTTAAAATTATCAAACCCCACCCATTTGATATTTTTAATATTCATCAGATTATAACTCTGGAAAGCCATCATGGATCCCCTGATCATGGGATAATACGTAAATATAATAGGAATGATAATGGCGGGAAGAACCATAAGAAAGATAAAACAGGCTCTTTTCAATTGCAGTCTCGATTTTTGTTTCATACCGTTCCCTCCTCTTTACTGCCTTTCATCTATAAGGTGTCTGGAAGGAGACCCCTCTCCTTCCAGATACTTCTTGTGATAATTTAGTTCCTGCTTACCACTTCTGTCCTTCATCCTGATATGCTTTTGTCCAGAATTCATCCAGCCATTTTAACAGATCCTCATCCGTAATCTCGTCGGTAAGATACTTCTGATACATGGTATCTACCTCTGTTTTATATGTTGCAAACGCTTCATACATCTGAGGATATGCCGCATGACGGTATACATCCGGTTCTTTTGCCATGTCCATATACATAGCAAACCGTGCCTCTGAAAAATAACTGTCTTTATCTGCTGCATTACTGTGAATCGGGATTGTGGAATAATTCTTTGCAAAGTATGTATTATTCTCGGAATTGGACAAGTACAGAAGGAAGTCCGCTGCCTCATCGGGATGTTCCGTAAAGGATGTCATACCCCAGCCGGCGAATCCGTTTGGAAAAACCGCCTGACCGGACGGTCCCTTGGGGAAGGGAACTAAATCCCACTGGTCATCCTGTAAATCAGCGGAACAGGTCGCAATCACTTCCGGATCCTGAATCAGCATAGAGGTGGTTCCTCCCACAAAGCCCTGTACCATTTCGGAAAAGCCCCATGCTATGGAATCCGTAGGAGAAGCATTTTTAAAAAGGTCCTTATAGAAATGAAGTGCTTCCTTTACTTCAGGCAATGTAAAAATGGTTGCCCCATTGCCATCCTTTAAATAATAACCGGCATTGGGATCTGCAAGCTTATCGGTACCGATCCAGCTCCAGTAAATCGTATCTGCATACTGGTAGCCGCTTGAGCCGCCGCGGAAAGAATAACCAAAACGGCTGTTTGCCGGATCCGTAACGGCAACTCCTGAGTCATAGATATCCTGCCAGGTTTCAGGCTGCTTCAAACCTTTTTCCTTAAACCAGTCGGCCCTGTAGTAAAGACCTCTCTGATAAAATCCATAAGGAACCATGTAAGCTCCGTCTTTCATGTAATGGATCACTTCTTTCGCAGAATCTGTTAAAGTGTCTTTTTCTGACCAGCCATCTAAGTATTTCTGAAGATCTGCAATCCATTCATTGGTCACAAACTGGGTAATTGTGGAATCTCTTACTTCTACGATATCCACACCGCTTCCATTCATCAGCATCTGGGTGATTTTCGCATCGGCATTCTCCAATGGCGGGGATACAATATCAATCTTGATATTGGGATGCTCTGCCTCATACTTGTCCGCAATTCCTCGTAAAACAGCCGTACGTTCCGGACTGGTCAGGGATTCTACCAGGCTGATGGTTACCGCATCCCCCGGCTTTCCATTGTCTGTCTTCGCTGCTTCAGTCTTTGCTGTTTCCCCGCTTGCTGATGTTGTTGCTTCTGCAGCTGTCTTCCCGCTGCATCCTGACAGAATGGCTGCCGCTGCCAACGCCAATACTGCTGCTCTTTTTTTCCTCATCTGTTCTCCTCCTTTGATTTGTTTTGCTTATATTTGAGCAAGAGCCGATTCCAAATCTGAAATCAAGGCATCTGTACCTTCTAATCCGCAATGAATACGGATAATATTCTGAGATCCTCCTAAAACTTTGCATGCATTCTCTTCCAGCCTTGCATGGGGTAAAAATACCAGACTCTCAAAACCTCCCCATGATACGCCGATCTTAAATATCCTAAGGCTTTCCGCCACTTTTACTGCGTCCTTTAATGTTCCATTCATCTCAAAGCTCAGCAATCCTGTATTTCCTGACTGCTGTTTCTTCATCAGCCCGTATTGGGGATTGGATTCCAGGCCAGGATAATACACATTCTTTACTTTTGGATGCTTTTCAAGGAACTTCGCAACCTCAATTGCCGTTTCCTGATGCTGCGCGATGCGGACTGCCAATGTTCGAAGGCCGCGGATCATCAGCCATGCCTCCATTGGTCCTGCAATGCCGCCAAACAGCTCCCTGTTTGCTGTCAGTTTTTTCATCAGTGCAGGATCTTTCACTGCCAGCATGCCGCCTATTATGTCACTATGGCCGCCAATATATTTTGATGTGGTATGCATCACGATATCTGCACCAAGGGTAAGGGGCTGCTGGTAAATGGGAGTGCAAAACGTGTTATCAATATAGACAAGTGCCTGATGTTCTTTTGCAATCTTTGAAACCGCTTCAATGTCCTGCAGGGAAAATACAAGAGAAGAAGGGCTTTCCAGAACAATTAAATCCGTTTTATCCGTTATGCTTTCTTCAAATTCCTCCACACAGTCGCCCTTTACAAACGTGGTGGAAATGTCCATGTGTTCTTTGCAGTATCCGGTCAGAAAATCTTTTAATGGGCCATAGGAATTATGGATGCATATTACATGGCTGCCTGTCCTGCACGCAGTTAATACTGCTGTTGTAGCAGCCGCCATGCCCGATGCAAATGCCAGGGCTCCGGCTCCGTGCTCCAAAGCCGCAATTTTATCTTCCAGAATCCTGACGGTAGGGTTCTGAACTCTGCCGTAACAATATTTATGCTTATCGGTACGGTCAAAATCGTAATATTCATCTATGGTTTCAAATACATTGAGTGAATTCATGAAAACCGGCGGTACAACAGCATTATAATAATGCTCATATTCCTCTCCGTAATGTGCAGTAATTAATTTATCACTTTTTAAATACTGGCTCTGATCTGACATAGTGTTACCTCTTTTCTCCTTTGATTTCTCAACCTATATGCTATATGCTATAATATAGGTTAAGTTGTTATAAAACATTTTACTATAGAACATTATATTTGTTTTTTAATATCCCGGTATACTGCATCTAACAATTGTTCATTGATTAGCTGTGCTTTCTTCACATTTTTTTCGCGAATCGCTTCATACAGTTTTTCATGCAATGGCAGACTTTCTAAAAAAGGATCTTCCATATTGAGCGGAAACTCCCAGAACTGATCCATTACATGGCTGATGGATAAGATCAACTGATACATAATATCATTATGGGACAAACGGTATATGGTATAATGGAACTGTTTGTCCTCTTCTGTCTGTCTTACTCCCTGATGAAATTTTTCCATTAATACCTTAGTAATATCGCCCAGTTCTTTCAGTTCTTCTTCGTTAACCGTATGAATCACCATACGGAGAATTTCCCGCTCCAGAATCTTACGTACTTCCAGAGCATCTAAAAGCTTACCTTTTTCCCTGGTAAAATCCATCAGTGACAAAAATGCACTGTCCTTCTGGCTGCCTACGTAAACGCCCTTTCCATTCCGCACTTCCAGAACATTGCGTGCCTCCAGGGTCTTCATAGCCTCTCTGAGTGAAGTTCTGCTTACACCCATCATTTCTAACAGCTGTTCCTGGGAAGGAAGCCTGTCCCCTGCTTTTAGATCATTTTCTTCAATATAATTCTGTATATAACGAATAATCTCTAACTGAAGCGATGTCCGTTGTATCTTATTAGTCATCTGTTATCTCTCACATATCTTTATTTACGTTTAACTTAACATACGTGAGTTTGTATGTCAATAACTATTAAATTTTATTTTCCTTCCCCCACATACATGTACATAATGAACAAATACAATCTCATATATCATTTTTAGATAGCTTTCTGTTTTCCTTGACTTATACAGAAAAAGGCATGACAGTTCCGTGCCACGCCTTTGTATTGACCACATTATAGTCTTGGCTTAACTCTGTGTCAATGCCATTTCATTCTTTCTTTAGATTATTATGCAGATTCATTTGAAAATTTATATTTATCTATTCCTCTCACTCCTCGCAAAGAACATTGTTCCCACGATCAAACACCCCAGTGTCAACCCAACAATCGCAAGGCAGTTCACGAGCGGGTTGAACATCACGATGCTGTCATACTCCGGTGTTCCGGCATATACTACCGCGCGGACAAGGTCGAGACAGTACGTCATCGGCAGCCCATATTGCGGATTCGAGAAGTGTGTCCATTTGTTCTTCCATGATTTGTTCGTCGGTGAACTGGCGCGTGCTGCGTCTGTTTTTGATAGCATCGATAATCGGGTTTGTCATAATGGGATTCTCCATTCTTTTTTATTAATTATACAGGTCGAATGTAAACGGAGATTAAACGTGAGATTACAGTTATCTCTCATATATCTTTACTTACGTTTAACCTACCATACGTGTGTATATATATCAATCATATATTATCTAATTTTTTCTCTATATATTCACGGGCATACTTAATCTAATACATCTCATTCTGATACAAAAATAAAGGATTTTAAAGTAAGAAAAGCAATTTATATATAGTATATTTTAATATTTGTAATTATGTATTTTATGGTATATACTCAGGTAAATTGATAATTATTAAAAGCAAAATAGCTAGTATTCATATGATAGGGGAATGCATACACCTTACTTGGTAATTTTTAAGGGGAGAGTGTGATTTATTCGAGCTGTTGACAAAGTTTATCAAATATTCTTTAATTGGATATCGTCTAATAATTATTCATTATTTCAAAAAGTCATAAATCCTGATATAATATTTGCAATAAATAATTATGGTTATAACTTGTATAAGAGTTCGGTATGAACAGGTGCACATTATTTTATACTTCATACATTAGATAAAAAAGAGCAGACACGGTAAAGCATTTGTTTCTCGTCTGTGGTATTTTGTTTTAGAGAGAGGAATCTATATGCACGCATGGGAAGCCATACAAAAAACTCTGAACCACATCGAAGAACATCTCGGTGAAGAAATCCACATTGAAGAACTGGCAGAAACCGCCGTACTGTCACTGTTTTATTATCAGAGATTATTCACACGATTGGTAAAAACATCGGTTCGGGATTATATTAAATTGCGCCGATTGGCAAAATCTCTCACGATGCTACGTGATAAAGAAAACCGCATTATCGACATTGCAATGGAATACGGTTTTGGTAGTCACGTAACTTTTACGCGAGCTTTTAAAGAAACCTATGGGATTACCCCTTCACAGTACCGAGATAAACCGATTGGCTTACAGAATTTTGATAAACCCGATTTATTGCTTGGTTATATTGTGGTTGATGAGGGTGTACCGCTGATTAGTGATGGATTGGTTTTGGAAATGAACCGTAAATTTCTTGAAGAGCCAATTAACTTTCTTGGTGTTACCGGATATTATCCATTCAAATATGGTAAAATGTTTGGCGAAAGAACCGGCGTTGACACGGTTGGTGAGATTTGGGACAGGTTTTTTAGGGTTCTTCCGAATATCTCGCATATCTCAGAGAGGCGCTGGGTTGGTGTTTCTTATCACGGCGATGCACCAGACGGTTATTCGAGTTATTTTGTTGGTGCAGAAGTAAAAAAAGACGAGCAAAACCCCGAATTTACAAATTGGCAACTTCCCATACGAGAATATATCGTCTGTGGCTTTGAATCGGAAAATCATGAACAGATGATAATTAATTTGGGTAAGGCAATGAAATACACTCGGTTTTGGCTTAAAAAGCACAATCTAATTGCCGATGGATTTTTCCCTGAGATGTACTATAAAAGTACGTCCGACATCTCTTATGTAGAATTGTGGATTCCTTTTAAGAAACGAGAAAAATAAATAATTAATGCTGGAGGAAAAGTAAATGAGCAATTACGAAGAAGGATTAAAATTAATCGAAGAAAAGTTCGGAAACGGCAAAGACAATGTTATTTCCCTCGCGACGATTGCGCGGGAGCCGGGCGCTAACGGAATGCCCCGCCCGGTTGTCCGTAGTGTGGACGCCTATTACGAAGACGGCACGTTTTATGTTGTAACACATGGAAAATCAAACAAAATGCAGCAAATCTCGCAAAATTCGGAGGTTTCGGTTGCGGGTTGTTTAGAGATGTTCACCGCTAATGGAGTAGGTGAAAACCTCGGTTGGGTGCTTGATCCAAAAAATGCCGAAATAAGAACCAAACTCCGTACAGCTTTTTCCGAATGGTACGATATGGCAAATAATGAAAAGGATGAAAACTGTTGCTTTTTAGCAATCCGTCTCACTAAGGGAACATTAAACATTAATCATTGGGAAAAACTATACCATATGGATTTTGTGAATAAGACTGATATGGAAAATGGAGGCATTTTTTAATCAATGAAACATTTAAAACGATCCGCACGGCAGTAAAAATTTATGACATACAATGTGTCATACCTAATAAACATTTGTATATTAGCATTAATAAGGTCAAATGCTGATAGTGTTGTTTTCCCACGTTTCCAGTACTTAATTAATGCGACCCTATGAGATTTTATCTATACAACACATTATCCATATTATTAATCTAATAACAAAGAAGCAAGACATACGCCTTGCTTCTTTGTTTTGTATAAATAGTCACCTATACTCATTAGTTTTTAGTATGTGGATCGACTCAACTCCATAATAAGCGGCAATTTTTTCTGTTTACCCTTGGTTCACAAGTTGTCTTTAAGACTACTCACCTTTCCGTGCCACGCCTTTGTATTGCCACTAAAAGCATTTTACCTCTATTCCTGCTACTAAAAAACCTTCTCTTATACTCTTTACAAATTCCAGAGCCTTCCCTCCATCTCCATGAACACATACAGAATCCGCATCAATGGAAATCGTGCTTCCGTCAATGGCTTCCACCACCCCTTCTTTCGCCATTCGGATCACCCGCTTTAATGCCAGTTCCTCATCTTCAATCACCGCGCCTCTCCGGCTTCTTGGAACCAGGCTACCATCCCTTTCATAGGCCCGGTCTGCAAATACCTCACTGGCAGCAGACACCCCTGTATCCTTTGCCGCCCGAAGCATCTCACTATTACTGAGAGCAAGGAGAACTAGGCTGCCATCCACTTCTTTTATAGCCTGGCAGATGGCTTTTGCCAACTCATAATCCTTTGCCGCCATGTTGTACAAGGCCCCGTGGGGTTTTACATGACAGAGCCTGATTCCGGCTCCTCTGCAGAAAGCGTTCAGGGCACCGATCTGATACATAACACTGGTTTTTACTTCCCTGGGAGTAAGGCTCATATTTCTTCTTCCAAATCCCGCCAGATCGGGAAATCCCGGATGGGCCCCTGCCCTCACTCCATATTTTTTACACAAAGCCACCGTCTGTTCCATTACCATAGGATCTCCCCCATGGAAGCCGCAGGCAATGTTCGCCGATGTAACAAAAGGCAGCACCTCTTCATCCAGCCCCATTTTATACGCACCGAAGCTTTCTCCCAAATCACAATTTAAATCAATGACCGGCATATTCTCACCTCTAATTTTTTAATTCCGCATTTTTTATATCCGTAATAAACATGTGTCCCGGAGAATGAGTGATGACAAAGGGCGGCCTGCTGTTCATGACCACTGCCTGAGGCGTTACCCCGCAAGGCCAGAAAACAGGTACCTCTCCATCATATATGGTCACCGGGTCCCCAAAATCCGGTTTGTTAATATCTTTTATTCCAAGGATTTCGGGATAACCGACGTGAACAGGCGCCCCATGGACTCTTGGCATGGAGGCGGTAATGGCAACAGCCCCGGAAACCTGACGGTGAGGAATGGGCCTCATGCTCACTACCATGCTGCCTGTAAACACTCCTGCCGGTGTGCAGGGAATGTTGGTGTGGAACATAGGAACATTGACACCCTCCTCAATTTGTCTCACCGGTATTCCTGCCTCCAAAAGTGCTGTTTCAAAAGAAAAACTGCAGCCAATGAGAAAGCTTACCAGCTTTCCCCTGGTTTTTTGGTATTCCTCAAATAATTCTGATACATCTGTGTATTCACCGGTGCACACGCCGTATTCATACACCCGGTATCTGGGGATATCCCTTGTGATATCACTTCCTTCTGCAGTCAGCGGAAAACTCCTGCTTCCTGCATCCGATACTTCCAGGAGCGGGCAGGCTTTGGGATTCCTCTGGCAGAACAAAAGAAAATCCCAGGCCAGCACCTCAGGAAGAATCACCAGATTTCCCTGGGCATAGCCGCCACACATTCCGGTGGTAGGACATTGTATTACACCCTCCCTGATCAGCCGGCGGACTTCCTTTGGCTCCCTGTCTATGTACTCTAGTGCCATGTTCTTTCCTTCTTTCCTGTCTTATGGTTCATTTACCGGTAAATGGCATTCATAAGCCGTTCCTTTAATTTCCTCAGCTTTTCATCTTCCTTTCGGCAAATTGCTATGGCCTCACCTGGAGTTATATACTGAAATGCCACCCATTCTCCCGGCATTAACTGAGCCAGTGCAGGGATGTCCGTACTGATTACCGTGGCAATTTTTGCGTATCCTCCGGTGGTCTGATGATCTGCCATCAAAACCATGGGAAGTCCAGAAGATGAGATTTGAACCGAGCCTTCTACAATCCCATCGGATATGATATCTGCCCCATTCTTCATCTCTATGGGTTCTCCCTCCAGCCTGCAGGCCATGCGGTCGCAGTCCCTGCTTAACCGGAAAGGATTCCGGACCAGAGTGTTAAGTCCCAGTTCCGTAAAAGCATTTTCCTGGGGGCCCATTACGGCACGCAGAAGAACCATACGGTCGTCTCCATAAAAACGGTAAGGTGTTGACGAGTGACGAAGCCATGGTTCATTCTCTCCTACGGCTGCCAGCTTCTCATTTCCCTTTAATTTCTTTGCTATTTTCTTAAACTGCCTGAGATCTTTCCCTGATTCCAGAAGATCCCCTTCAAGGAGTGCCCTACCCTCCAAGCCTCCTATGCGGCACTTTAAATTAGTGGAACGGCTTCCCATGACAGAAGGAACCTCTACTCCTCCATAGACCGACATGTAAGTCCGAAGGCCTGAGACCGCAAGCTCCATGGTCAGAATATCTCCTGTCCGAACCAGAATCGGGGAGAAAATGGGAACCGGGATTCCATTGATACAGGGTTTCATATCCCCGCCTGCAAGGGCGATGATCTCGTCAGAGGTAAAACGGATCTCACCACCCTTTAACGTAAATTCTATGACTGCCGCCGTTTCCGGTTCTTCCAGATTCCCGGCAAGGAGATTGGCAAGTTTCATGGAATACTTGTCACAGGCTCCGCTTTCCTGGATGCCCTGGCTTAAAAATCCTCTTCTCCCTTTATCCTGAACCGTGGACAAGGCTCCAGGACGCAAGATTTCAAATCCCATCCCGTCACCCCTTTTCCTGTTTTCTTTTTATTTCTTTATATTCTTCCTGGCTGATGGGTGCAAAACGAATGGAATCCCCGGCTTCATAAAGAGGTCTTCCCGCCTGCTCCGGTTTAAAAAGACGGTAAGGTGTACGTCCGATCAGCTGCCAGCCTCCCGGAGAGTCCATGGGATAGATTCCTGTCTGCTCTCCTCCGATTCCAATACTTCCCGCCGGGATCCTGGTTCTGGGTGTTTTTAACCGGGGAGTAAAAATGCGTTCATCCATTCCAGCAAGATAAGGAAAGCCCGGAAGAAATCCCAGCATATAAATGCGGTATTCCCTGCTGCAGTGAATACGGATCACCTCTTCCTCCTTGATTTTTCCATGCTCTGCCACAAAAGAAAGGTCCGGTCCGAAGCTGCCTCCGTAGCAGACCGGAATTTCCACCAGCCTTCCTCCTGTCCCTGTTCTGCCTTCCAAGGATTCTGACAGTTGAAAAAGGACCTTGGATACAGCATTATAATCTGTCTTCAATGGATCGTAACAAACGAGAACAGAACAAAAAGCAGGTACTGTCTCGAGAATTCCTTCTAAGGAATGCTCATTGATTTTCCGGTTTAATTCCATTACCTTCGAATTTACTGTCTCACTGATGGAGTCACCCAATTCCACCAGGGCCCCACAGTCGCCGACCGCCTTTATTTGAACCATGGCCCATCCCCTTCTTCAAAAAACCCTTTTTTCAGTACAGAGCCAAACCACTGATCGGAATCATGGGAATATCGGACCGTATAAGCCGTGCACTGGCGCATCAGGCTGACAATTCCGGTATTCAGCCGGGTATTGAATCCATCAATTCCAGGAATCAAAGATCCGGTCATATCAATAAGGCCGGTTCTTGACGCCACTCTCATCAGCTCTTCTTCCATTTCTTCCCGGTGGAGAATTTCCATATCCCGCTTTAAGTAAGCCAGTGCCGCTATCAAACCATAGCAGCCCCAGTCAGAACAGGTTGCCGTAATTACATGATCTGCTCTGCTTGCTGCCAGAATTCCGCCCCCGCAGCCGCACACACATTCCCCTGACGCAGTAAAAGGTATGTATTTTTTAATATGGTCTGCGATGGCCCCCATACCGATCTCATTGCCCAGATCACCGATGGCAATATTTAAGATTCCCTTTTTCCGAAGTATTTCCCATAATACATCTGTCTTGGCTTCCAGCTCTGTAACATCTTTTCCGGCAGCATTGTGATAAACACCATTTTCATTGGAACCAGGGGCCTCCACAGAGATTACCGCCCCAGGAAGCCCTTCTTTTATCAGCCATTCTGCTTCAATTACTGCCCTGGCCGGATTTTTTGTAAAGGCCAGCACTCCCATGCTGAGAGGAAGTTCCCGTACGGTCCCTATATCCTGGTATATATGAAGACCTACCACGCCGGCACATATCTTTACAGATTTTACACAGTCCTCCGGGCAGATGATGACAGGCTTAGCCCCAAAAGCCATAACCAGAGCCCGTGCTAACAGCAAGGAACTGACCATTCCATCCATCTCCGGCTTCTTATGAGGCAGAAGTATAAATCCTGTCAGAATATAAACCAGATCATTTTCTTTTACCGTTTCACACAGTTTTTCCGCCGCTCTCATGGTAAGAGGCTCTCCCATCTGCTCCCGGCTCCCGGCATATAGAATCCGGCATACACCATATCCCCGGGGATCTAAATTCATGAGAGCATCCAGGTTTTCTCCCACATTTCTCTTTTCCAGTCCGCCTCTGTCCATCATCCACTCCTAATCAAATATACTCTTTCTGCCTGTATACTCTAAGTATTCTTCTAAAACGGCATCCTGAATCTTCTTTAAAGTTCCCGGATCCTTTCCTCCTACAGGCTTACCGTCAATGGTGTCTGCATGAAGGCAGAAATTGGATGAAGAGGTCACTATAATCTCATCGGCATCCATCAGTTCTTCAAGGGTAAAGGCCCGCTCCAGTACCTGAATCTCAAGCCTGTAACAGGCCTGGATCATATGGGTCTTTGCAATCCCCCGAAGAATCAGGTTATCGTTGGGATGGGAAATGAAGGTTCCGTCTTTTAAAATAGAAACATTGCTGTGGGCGCACTCCGTAACCATATCCCCTCTGTGTAAAACAGTTTCCAGTGCTCCTGCTTTTAAAGCCTCCTGGGAAGCGATCACGGACGGGAGAAGATTCAATGTTTTGATATTGCAGTGGAGAAACCTGGTATCTTCCTTTGTTATCAGGCGGATGGGCACGTTAGGGTCTCTTAGTTTATTAGGTCTTATCATGACCCACAGCTTTCCAAGCATTGTCTCATCATAAGCATGATCCCTGGGGGCCGTGCCTCTTGTCACCTGCCAATACACAAAATGAGTATCCCCCTCAACCATAAAAAGAAGTTTTGTCAGAAGTTCTCCAAGTTCCTCTTTTCCCATGGGAATCTTAATATCCAGGGCTTTGGCACTGGAATAAAAACGGTCAAGATGATCCTTTAGAAGATATACTTTGTGATTTCCTCCAACGGTGGCATCATAAACTCCATCTCCAAAAAAATGGACCCGGTCCTGGAAGGGAACCATCAATTCCTCAGGGGTTCCGATCTTTCCATCATAATAAGCAAGCTCTTTCATAATATCTCCTTTTCCTTGGAGCCAATACCAAACTTCAACTCCATGTATTTCTTTATTAATTCCACGCAATGATCCAGCCCCAGACTTTCCGTATCTAAGCAAAGATCATAATTTTCAGGATTCTTCCACTGCCTTCCGGTATGGTACACGTAATAGGAATTCCTGTATTTATCCAGTCTGTCTATATACTTTGCAGCCTCCTGTTCTGATATCCCCTGCCGTTCCATTTCTCTTTTTAAACGGAATTCATAGGGGGCATCCAGATACACGGACACTACATTGGGCTCATCCTTTAAGACAAAATCCGCCGCCCGGCCGATACAGACATAGGATTCGTGATGAAGAAGCTCCTGCAAGACCTTTGCCTGATAATTAAAAAGATTCTGATCCGATAAAAAATTGCCGCTTTCCTTTGGGATGGCTTCCCCGTTATAGACTCTTCTTGAAGCACGGTATAAAAAGGTCTTTTTCGTATTTTCATCTGCATTTGCAAATAACGTCTCATTGATTCCGCTGTCTTCCGATGCCAGACGTAAAAGCTTTCTCTCATATACATCAATCCCGTAATCAGCCGCCAGCTTTTTCCCTATATAGCTTCCGCCTCCGCTCCCGCAGGTGCGGGTGATGGCAATGGCAAAATACTTCTTATTCTCCTCCATGGCCGTATCCTCCTATTGTCCAAGATATGCTTTTTTTACCCTGTCATCCTTTAGCAGCTCTCCGGCATTGCCTTCCATGGTAATCTTCCCTGTCTCCATGACATATGCCCTGTTTGATATAGATAAGGCCATTTTTGCATTTTGTTCCACCAGTAGAATGGTGATTCCTTTTTTGTTCACTTCTCTGATAATAGAAAAGATTTCCTTTACCAGCAATGGAGAAAGTCCCATTGACGGTTCATCCATCAGGATCATTTTGGGTTTTGCCATAAGGGCCCGGCCTACGGCTAGCATCTGCTGTTCTCCCCCGGACAAGGTTCCTGCCAGCTGTTTTTTCCGTTCTTTTAAGCGGGAAAAACGTTCAAATATATCTGCCATATTGGCTGCCATGTCTTTTCCATCGGTAAAAGCTCCCATTTCTAAATTCTCCTCTACGGTCATCTGGGGAAAAATATGACGCCCTTCCGGCACATGTGCCAGCTTTAAATTGATGATCTTGCTGGGTTCTGTTTTTATCAAATCAGCTCCGTCAAAGGTAATCTCTCCCTTATCAGCCTTTTTTAACCCTGAAATGGTTCTTAAGATGGTGGTCTTTCCCGCTCCGTTAGCCCCAATGAGGGAAACGATTTCTCCGTCATGAACTTCTAAGGATACTCCATGAATGGCTTCAATGGCTCCGTAAGATACCACCAGATCCTTTACCTTAAGCATCTTCCTCTACCTCCTCATCGTCTTTTCCCAAATAGGCTTCAATGACCTTTGGATGATTGGCAATCTCCTCCGGAGTCCCGGATGCAATGGTAGTGCCAAAATCAAGGACTTTGATCCGCTCACAGATCTTCATGACCAGGCTCATGTCATGCTCGATAAGAAGCACGGAAATCTTAAATTCATCCCGGATATAGTTAATAATCTCCAAAAGTTCTTCCGTTTCCGTAGGGTTCATCCCTGCCGCAGGTTCATCAAGAAGAAGGAGCTTCATATCCGTAGCCAGGGCTCTGGCTATTTCCAGGCGCCTCTGTTCTCCATAAGGAAGATTTCCTGCTTCATAATTTTCTTTTCCACTTAGATGGACAATTTGAAGCAGCTCCCTGGCTTTTTTTGTCAGTTCCTCTTCCTGCTTCCAGTATGACGGTGTACGAAAAACGGCATGGAACAGATTGTAGGAAAGCTTGGCGCTCATGGCTGCCTTTACATTATCAATTACGGTCATTTTCTTAAATAACCGGATATTCTGAAATGTTCTTGCAATTCCCGCCTCAACGATCTGATAGGTCTTTTTTCCATTCATGCGCTGACCATTTAAGTAAAAGGATCCTTCCGTAGGTTTATAAACACCGGTGATCAGATTGAACACGGTGGTTTTTCCCGCACCGTTTGGCCCGATCAGCCCTACCAGCTCCGATTCTCCGATTTCCATATTAAAGCTGTCAACCGCTTTTAATCCGCCGAACTGGATTCCCAGGTTCTGTGCCTTTAATACCGGCTTGGTTCCTTCCGTCCCTGTCATATTTATTCCCCTCCTTCTGTTTTTTTCCGGTTCTTTACCCAACCGCCTTTTCTGCCTGTCAGCCGTTCATATACACGAATGAGGGAAAATTCCCATGCTCCAAAGATACCTCCCGGTTTGAAAATCATAACCAGTATCAGTACTACAGAGTATGCCAGCATACGGTACTGGGAGAACTGTCGCATCATCTCCGGAAGAGAAGAAAGAAAAGCCGCACCGATAATGGACCCGGTAATGGAGCCGATCCCTCCGATGATTACCTCTGAGAGAAGCTCCGCTGAGTACATGAAGTTAAAGTTGGTGGGGATCATGGCTGTCATGTAATGGGCATAAACACCTCCGCCGATTCCTGCAAAGAAAGCAGCTACGGTAAAGGTAAGCACTTTATAATAAGTTACATTGATTCCCGAAGCAGACGCTGCTATGTAATCTTCCCGAATGGCTTTCACCGTTCTGCCAAAGCGGCTGCGTACATACATGTACATGATGGTGATGCAGATCACCATGATCCAGAAGCTCCAATAGAAGTTGGAAAGCTTTAAAATACCACTCATGGTTTTTCCACCGCCTGTAATAGAAAGATTGCAAAAGAGAACCCGTATAATCTCCGCAAAAGCAATGGTCACAATGGCAAGATAATCTCCTCTTAAGCGTAGAGCCGGAATTCCAACCAGGACTCCAGTCATACCTGCTGCAATTCCTCCTGCAAGAAGAGCAACCAGGAATAATGCGATATCCGGCAGTCCTTTTCCTGCAAGTCCATTGGACACAATGGCAGAGGCATATGCCCCCACTGATACAAATCCCGCATGGCCAAGGGAAAATTCGCCCATACAGCCCACTACCAGATTTAAGGAAGCCACCATAATGACCGTATAACAGGCGGTGGTACTGATTCCCTTGATGTACTGAGTGGACCTGCCAAAAACATTGTTTTCAAAAAGCAGGACAAACAGGAAAAAAACTGCCAGAACACCCAGGAAATTAAGGAAATAGCAAACTTTAAACCGTTTTTCCATGGTTCATCCCCCTAAACTTTCTCGCCCACATTCTTGCCAAGAATGCCGGACGGTTTTACCAAAAGAATCACAATCAGAATAGCATAAGTAATCGCTTCATACCAGCCCGGTGCAAAGAGTTTTACATAAATCTCAATGAGGCCAACGAGGATTCCTCCAAGCATGGCTCCGGGAATGACACCGATTCCTCCAAGGACAGCGGCAATAAAGGCCTTAAGTCCCATCATGGAACCCATATCATTGGTGACGCGGGGATATTTGGCACAGTACATAAGGGCTGCAACTGCCGCCAGTGCGGAGCCGATGGCAAAGGTCATGGTAATCACTTTATTGACATTGATTCCCGCAAGAATGGAAGCATCGCGGTCCTGGGGAACTGCCCGCATGGCTTTCCCTATCTTGGTATTCTTAATAAATATCTGAAGGCCTGCCATCATAACTATCCCGATACTGATGGTTAAGATAACATTCAGAGGTAGCGCCACTCCAAGCACATCTACAGAAGGTAAATCAAATATTTTCTGGACATTATGGGGCTTTGCACCAAAAAGGACCATGGCCAGATTTTCAAGAAACAGACTCATGGCAAGTGCTGTAATAAGGGCTGACATGGAGCCTGCCCTGCGGACCGGCTTATAGGCTATCACCTCAACCATGACTCCCACCGCCGCGCATATGACCACGGCAAGGAAAACGGAAATCCATACAGGCATTCCTGCATGGATCATGAAAGGAATGGTATAAAATAAGGTATAGGCTCCAATCATGATAAAATCGCCATGTGCAAAGTTAATCATACGGATGATTCCATATACCATGGTATAACCAAGTGCAATCAAAGCATAGATAGAGCCCTGGTTCAGTCCGTTTATCAGGCTTTGAAAGAATAATGAAAATGTCATAGGATCTTCCTTTCTCAAAAGGAAAATGTGCAACAAAGGCTTTTCAAGTCTTTATGCACATTTCCCTATCATTTTTTCAGATCTTCCTGTAAGATTTTTGCTGATTTATTCCTTTGTTCCTTCCGGCGAAAGAGTCATAAGCCATTTCACCTTGCCGGCTTCAAAGGTATTGATCGCTACGGATTTCTCTGGATCGCCGTTTTCATCCATGGTATAGGTTCCTCCTACACCTGTAAAAGTCATTCCGGTCATCCCCTTTACCAGGGAGGCCGTATCTGATGCACCGCCGTTTTTGGCAGCTTCCACCAGCATGTAAATAGCATCATAGTAAAGAGCCGCACATGCATTTAAGCTTTCCGTACCGTATTTTTCTGTATATTTGGATACGAAATTTACTACGGCCGGAGCGGTATCTTCTGAAGAATAGTGGTTGGTAAAATAGCAGTTCTCAAATTTATCTTCAAAACCTGCCGTATCGGTTCCATCCCAGCCATCGCCGCCCATGACAGCACCGTCAAAGCCTGCATCCCTTGCCGCGCCTATCAGAAGGGGAACCGTATCAAGGAATGCGGGATAAAACAGGAAATCTGCTCCTTTAGCCACTACCTGGGAAGTCTGGGAAGAAAAATCTGTATCCTTTGTGGTACACTCTCCTACATATACCACTTCAATTCCATTTGCCTCGGCATTCTCAATAAATGCATCCTTTAAGCCGTTGGAATAATCATCATCCTTTGCATAAATAACGGCGGCTTTTGTCCAGCCCTTTTCCTTTGCAAACTGCGCTGCCATTTTGCCCTGATACGGGTCAATAAAACAATTCCTGAAAATAGTGGAACCTTTTAAGGTTACGTCTTTATTGGTAGCTCCTGTTGCCAGAAGGAGCATGTTATCTTTGGAAGCCTGTTCGGCAACGGGAAGGGTAACGGAAGAAAAAAAGCTTCCTACTATGGCACCGGGACTTTCCTTCATCAGGCTGTTGTAAGCGTTAATTGCCTGCTTGGCATCACCGCCGTCATCTACTATTTTTCCGCCATTTACGATTTCAACCTTATAATCGAAATCCCCGGAATTGATTTCTTCAACCGCCATAGCAATGGCATTCTGTGCGCCCTCTCCATAAACAGCAGAGCCTCCTGTGACAGGACCATACACGCCGATCTTAATGGTTTTCCCGTCTTCTCCTTCTAGGGTAGACGCTGCATCCTGGGAAGCCGTTGTACTTACAGCGGCTGTACTGCCTCCCGCAGTACTCTGCTGTGCAGATGAACCGCAGCCGGCAAGGAGCGCTGCTGTCATTGCTGTGATAAGAGTTACGGGTAATAATCTTTTTTTCATAATCGCTTCCTCCTCAATCTATTATCATAAAAGACGAAAATAAAGACGGAACAAGGAGGCTTCCCCAAAAATGCAGGGAAAACCTCCTTGTTCTCCTTAAGAAACTTATTTGCTTTATGAATTGGATCACATGCATCACAAAATTTCCATAAGCAAAAAGAGCCGCAACCGTACTGTGTACGCTTGAGACTCCTTTGTTCTCTCGTCTGTATGTTGGTAGGATTATAGCATTTGTATTTTAAGAATTCAAGTGATTTTGTCAACTTTGTGTTTTAGATGGTCTTGACTTAATTTTCTTAATTATTCAATCCGTTTCTGTAAACTTATCCATCACTGTCTTCAGAAAAAACGAGAATTTATCAATAGATATATCTTAATTCTAAACGGGAACACCATCATACAAATATGGATCTTTCTTGTTGGTTCAGGAGCATCTAAAGTAGATAAAGCTAAAGCGTTATCTATCATTTTTTCATGCTCTTTTCTGGTCATTGTAGGGACATCGTATTCTTTGTCAATCATACTTCTCCTCTACTCAAAATTAGCTGACGGTATATTATCAATAAAATTGCAAGGGCACAATCAAGCATATCACATTACTCCAGTTAAACATAATTTTTCTAATAAACTTACTTTATCTTTGTTTCAATAGATGTAATATTATGGCTTCTAATTCTATTAATAAACAGACTTTTATCCGCAAGTTATGATGTAATGCAATGTCTCAAAGTTAACAAACATCAATACGGTCTAATCAGCAATTAAAAGAAGCAAAAATACGGAAAAAGGGGTTCTTCTAGATTTTATCAACAAGTTCCGAATAATGTACTGAATAACCTGAAATTAACACGTTGGTACAAGTAGACATATTTTATATGTATAAAGAATTAAACTTCTTTATGATATTTTAATTGTTAAGTATATAATTATAGAGGGGGAATTTATATGAATGATAATCAATGCTGTAAATGTCGTTGTTCTTGTGAACATAATGGACCTAGATGTTGTTGTCCAGGACCTACTGGGCCGACTGGACCTACTGGGCCGATTGGACCTACTGGGCCTAGAGGCTTACAGGGACTACAAGGACCGACTGGACCGACTGGTGCTACCGGACCGACTGGACCTAGAGGCTTACAAGGACCACAAGGACCGACTGGATCTACTGGACCTACCGGGCCTACCGGGCTTAACGGTGCAACCGGGCCGACTGGACCTACCGGGCCTACCGGACTTAACGGTGCGACCGGACCGACTGGTCCTACCGGGCCGACTGGACCTACTGGTCTTACTGGTGCAACCGGTCCTACTGGGCCGACTGGACCGACTGGACTTACTGGTGCGACTGGTCCTACCGGACCTACCGGGCTTAACGGTGCGACCGGGCCGACTGGTCCTACCGGGCCGACTGGTCTTACTGGTGCAACCGGGCCGACCGGACTTACTGGTGCGACCGGTCCTACTGGTGCGACTGGACCTACCGGACCGACTGGACCTACCGGACTTACCGGTGCGACCGGGCCGACCGGGCCGACTGGACTTACTGGTGCGACCGGGCCTACTGGACCTACCGGACTTACCGGTGCGACCGGGCCTACTGGACCGACTGGACCTACGGGACCGACTGGACCTACCGGACTTACTGGTGCGACCGGGCCTACTGGTGCCCAAGGAACTATTGGACCTACCGGACCTCAAGGACCAGAAGGACCTCAGGGGCCACAGGGGATTGAAGGATCTGTTGGACCTACCGGGCCGACTGGCGCCCAAGGCACTATTGGTCCGACTGGACCTCAGGGACCAGAGGGACCTCAGGGGCCACAGGGGATTGAGGGACCTGTTGGACCTACCGGACCGACTGGACCTACCGGATCTACCGGGCCTACTGGGCCTACTGGGCCTACTGGGCCTACCGGCCCCATTCTACAGCCATTTGTAAATGCAAATATAATCCAGCAAACAGTACCTGGTATGCGGGGTATTGTTACATTTGGAGCAACTACAGCTGTGGGAATTGATTTTATTAATAGCAATACGTTTGTCATTACAAGAGCTGGTCTTTATGCATTGGTGTGCTCATTGAACTTTGCAGTAGGGACGCCGGCAAATACCTATTTTTGGGTATTACTAAATAATAACCCGACGGAGGGTGTTGCGCCGGTATCAAACGCGGATACCGTAGGGGAGATAACGATTTCAAGAGTCAACTTCTATAATGTTGGCGATATTGTCCAAATAGCATCTGGCAACATCGGAACGAGCACGACACTGGAAGAATCGCCTGGAGTTGTAGGCAGCGCCGGCCACTTAATTTTCTTTAGGTTTGCGGATGGAGCATAGTAAAAATTAAATAAAGAATATTCCACAGTTGGTGTTGAGAGTAAAATCGGATATGATGTAACGAATTGAATAAGAGACTAGACATTAATTGACTAGCCGACCTCTCACACCACCGTGGGTACCATTCGGTATACCGTGGAGTTTTCATAGATTTTCAGATAATAGTCATCCATGTGCATAAAGCCTTGGGTGGCTATTAATTTATTCGTAAGTCACTGTTCAGCATAATAGTTGCTCTCCATATACCTTTCCAGCAATACGCAAGCTCTGTACCTTCCATTCAGATAAATTAGGCTTTCTTAATCGTATTTTTTCCACTGCTTCCAGTAGATTGATCAATGCTTCATCACCCTCGTGCAAAGCATATGCGGCAGGCTTATTGCTTAGGCAAATGATTACATGCAGTCTTTCATGGTCCTGCCTGCACCGCACAGCTCTTCAAAATCCTTGGTAAAGGCTCTTACCGCCATCGTTACAGAGTCATTTTTAATCAACCCCTCTATGACATCCGGAGAAATCGTAGACGCGCCGACCCCATACTGGCAAAGTTCCAGAACCTGCTGGGAATTCTTGAAGCTGGCTGCCAGCACTTCTGTTTTTAACCCATTTTTCTTGAATATGTCGTGGATGTCCTTGGCCGTTCTTATGCCATTTGCTCCAAGGTTATCGATCCGGTTTACATACGGTGCCGCATAGTCTGCCCCGGCTTTTCCTGCTAAAAATGCCTGCATCTGGGTGTAAATGGCCGTGGCTGTCACATTGGCCCCTTCTTTTTTCAGGGCTTTCATGGCTTTTAATCCTTCTTTTGTGGTAGGGATCTTTACATAGGTATTCCTCCCAAGCTCCTTTTGGATCCTGTGAGCCTCCTCAATCATTCCCCCAGTATCTGCTGCAACCACCTGCACATGAAGTTCCGCTTCCGGCCCAATAAATTCACGGATTTCCTTCAGTGTCTCAAAAGGCTGCTTTCCGTTTTTCGCGAGAATGCTGGGATTGGTCGTAACACCATCTACTGCAAATATGTCGTATACCTCTTTAATCTTCTCAATGTTTGCATCATCAATAATAAATTTCATGCCTTTGCTCCTCCTCTTCTCATGATTCTAAGATGATATGGTCTACCCCGTTAGATCTGGCGATTTTTGCAAACAGCTCCATGTCCTGACGGGAGTAGGGTTTTGGGTTATCATTAAAACAATAGGTTTTGTCAACCAAATGGTACTTAGCTTCCCCCAGGGGGTTGTAATTCAGTATTTCATATGACACTTCCTTGTAAACCTCTGAAATAAACCGGCTGATTCCTGCAATGTTATCTTCCTCAGTGGTAAGCCCCGGAATCATTGGGGTACGGATGGTAACATGGTCTCTATTCTCAGATTCCAGCAAAAGACGAATATTTTTTTTGATCCGCTCATTGGTCACACCGATATATTTTTTATGGGCTTCCGGGTCAAAAATCTTAAAATCCGCATAAATCAGATCCATCCACGGGAGTACCGCCTCCAGCGTTTCTGTTGGTACATGGAGAGCCGTTTCAATCGCCGTGTGGATGTTCCTTTTCTTCATCTCCTTTAAAAAGGAGAGGACAAACTCCGGCTGGAGCAGCGGCTCTCCCCCGGAGAGAGTAACACCGCCGCCGTATTTATAAAAAGGGGCATCCTTAAGTACCTCTTCCACAACCTCTTCCACGGTCATCCTGGTGCTGTCCCATAGGATTGCCCCGGAAGGGCATTCCTCTATGATCCGGTCCCAGTCCTCCGCTTTTGTAATATCAAGCCGGATTCCCTTTTCTGTCATGAAGATACCGCCGTTTTCAGAAAGCAGGTAACAGATCTGGCAGCCAATGCATTTGTTCGGGAAGTGCAATGGTCTTACCGACTTACTGATCCCTTCCGGATTATGACACCATACGCAGGTTAAGGGACAGCCCTTTAAAAATACGGTTGTCCGGATTCCCCCGCCGTCATGGGTGGAAAAACGGCGGATATCAAAGACAGTTCCTTTTACCGTCCTCTCCTCCATATTGATTCCCTCCATATGTTTTATGTCTCCCATCAGATATCTGCGTAGCTGGTCCTTGCGATGATTTCATTCTGAAGCTCATCGGCAAGCTCCGTAAAATAAGCGGTATATCCGGCTACCCGGATGGTAAGGCTTCGATGCTGTTCCGGATTTTTCTTTGCCGCAATCAAATCTTCCTTCCTGACCACATTGAATTGGATATGAGGAATCTCCAGATCCACAAAGGTTCTTAAAAACAAGGCAAACTTATCGATTCCCTGCTGTGTGCGGAAAAATTCCGGCAAAAACTTCATATTAAGAAGACCTCCGTTTGTAGTCAGGTTTTTATCCAGCTTTGATACGGATTTCAGCACTGCCGTAGGCCCCGTGATATCTCTTCCATAGACTGGGGACATTCCGCCATCAGCCAGCGGCTCTCTTGTATGCCTGCCGTCCGGCGAAGCCCCTACATTCTCTCCCATGGGGACATGCGCGGAAACCGTATACATGCCTGTATGGTATATTCCGCCTCTGTAATTGGTATACCGGGACAGGCGCTTTTTAAAATATTCCGCCCATTTGGTCCCCAACTGGTCCACCCAGTCTACATCATTGCCGAATTTAGGCACTTTGTTTAAAAGGATGGTACGCAGCACTTCTTTTCCTTCAAAATCATTTTTAAGCGCTTCCAGCAGTTCTCCGGCCTCTGCTTTATGTTTATCAAATATAAGCAGCTTTATGGCCGCCAGACTGTCCGCTAAATTGGCCACCTGAATCATCTGGATTCCGGAGAAGTTGTATTTCGCTCCTCCCGCAGTCACATCCATCCCCTTTTTCATGCATTCATCAATGACGGAGGACAGGAATGGAGACGGAAGCAAGTCTATATGAGCTTTTTCTACCTCCTCACAGGCCTTTACCATCAACTCCATGTATTCATCTATGTATCTCTGAAATACGGCTTCCAGTTCTTCGTAGGTTTCATAAGTGGTTAAGTCCCCATAGTTGGGGGCCAGCTGTTCCTCGGTCAGAAGGCATTTTCCACCTGTCAGTGTCAGTTCCAGGACCTTGTTTAAATTAAACATGGCGGCATCGCTCCAACCCAGATTATTTCCCTGGGTGGTAAGCTCCACGCAGCCCACAATGGCATAGTCCCTGGCATCTTTTTGGTCTACTCCCAGTTCTTCCATGGCTGGAATCACTGCCTTATCATTGAAAAACTGGGGCATGCCGCTTCCCTTTGAAACCACCTTGACCGACTGTTTTAAAAGATCGTCTCCCGTATGTTCATGGAGCCTTACGGAAAGATTCGGCTGGGGAAGCCCTAAGTGCTCCTGAGCTTTTAGCAGTAGAAAGGAGAGATCATTGACAAAATCATTTCCCTCTGCATCCTGCCCTCCTATGGCAATATTAAATCCAATGGGGAAACCTGCGAAAAACTTGGCGCTGTTAGCATTACGCATATATACAATCTCATTAAATTTCAGCCACAGGCACTCAATAATCTCTAATGCTCCCTGTTCATTAAGGCACCCTTCCTTTCTGTCCCGGTCAAAATATTCCCAAAGGAATTCATCCATCCTTCCCGGCGAAAAGGAAGAAGCATTGGATTCCATATGGAGAATCACAAAAAGAAACCACAAAGACTGTACCGCCTCATGGAACGTTTCCGGCGGCTGTTCGGACAGCTTTTTGCAGATGCGGGCCACTTCTTCCATGCTGCCGCGCCTGTAACCATCCTCTTCCCCCTGGGCCATGTCCAGCAGAAGCTTATGATAACGCTGCATGAAATGAATGGCTCCGTCCATCACAAGGGATACGCTTTTAAAGAAATCCTTCTGGCGCCCGCCTGCAATTCTCAAACGGTCATCTGCTTCCCGTTTGATTCCTGCCGGTCCTTTGTGAAGCCACTCCTTACAGTTTGGGCATATATGCCCCTGGGCATGGTCTTTCTGGTTGATCTTCACGACCTTTGCAATATGATCGATCTCTTTTCCGCAGCGTTCCCACAGCACATCTTCCAGAGACTTTCCCTTCCAGTAGGGCCTTATTACCTCACGAAAATATGTAATGTCTTCCGGTCTGATCTCAAATCTGTCCTGTGGCCTGGTCGGAAGGGTTTCAAACTCCCGGTCCACCCAGGTACTTCCGCTTTCCGGAAAAACAACGCCATACCGTACCCCGGCCGTCCGGTTGCCCACAATCAATTCTTCCGGTTCAGCGTGGATTTCCAGCTGTTTCAATGCAGCCTTTAAAGACAACGCCCGCTGGATGATTCTCGGCTTTTCTTCATTTGCCTTATAGATATCCGTAATGATTTTCGCCTGCTCAACAGACGCGTATCTTGGCTCTGACAACATCTTTTTTTTCAGGATGCTGATACGTTCTGTCAACAACAGAGTTTCCACGGGATTCCTCCTGTTTATTATTTATTTTTATTACTTTTTCTGATTTTAGTATATTACCCTCGATTGTTTTTGTCAACGATATCTTTATTATTTTTTATTACTTTTTATTTCTTTAAAAATGTACTTATCAGTAATAATTTTAGTCTTATGAAGCACAATGAGGGCGCCTGTCTGGCTGGAATGTGGATTCTTCAGCAACAATATTACTGAAGGAAATTACGTGTCCCTGCAAATGGAGTCATTAATGAAACATTCTTTCCTGGATAAAACAAAAAAACATGCCCTCCCTCCATCGAAATGGAAAAGCATGTTTTTTACCTTGACTTTCATCTTTATAACCACTCAATATTAAATTCTTTCAATTTTTCTTCTATTTCGGCAGGCGGCTTACTTTCCATCACAGCGCCGGTAAAACTATCAATTCTTGCATATTTATAAGTGCCGTCGGTGTTAAATTTCCTGGTCTCCAGCATCATATAGGCGTTTTTACTCACTTCCAGCACCGCACTTTTTGTAAGCCCGTCTTCCACCATATAGGTCGAAACGTTATTTTCAAACACATCAACTCCAACTGCACCGAGGAATGCGATGTCAAACCGGAAATCTGAGATCTGCTTATTGGTAAAGCTTCCTACAAACCCATCTTTTCCTATGCTGAAGGCCCCTCCGATAAAAATGAGCCTGGCTGTGGCAGGTACCATGAATTCCAGCATAATGTCCACCATATTTGTAACAACTGTGATATTTAAAGAGGATTTCGTAATGAGCTTTGCCAGTTCCAGATTTGCAGTCGAAATATCCAGGAATACCATATCCCCGTCCTTAATCAGTTCCATGGCTTTAGAAGCAATCTTCTGCTTTGCCTCAGTATTCTTGTCCTTCCTTTGGGACACGTTCAAGTCATGAACATTGACCCTTTTTTTCATGGCTCCGCCATATGTTTTTTTTAAAAGCCCCTTATTTTCAAGAAACGTCAGGTCTTTCCGTATGCTGTCTTCCGTGACCTGGTACTTCTCGCTGAGTTCTTTTACGCGCACGGAACCATTTTTGTTGACAAGCGCCACAATTTGATTCTGCCTTTCTTCTGCAAACATACGACCGCCTCCGATTATTACTTTTTCCTATTATATCATACTTTTTATTGGTATGCATTAGGATTTTTCGCTTCCCTTGGGAAAAATCCAGCATTTGATATTGGTTCGCCTTTCACATATAAATGAGCCGTATCCCCCATTCCCTTACACCGGAAATAAGCCTCATCTTCTATCCTCTCTTCCGTCTCCAGTGTGGTGACCGATGAAGGCGGCAGAAAAAAGCCCTGCCACAGCAACGGGGCCGGGATTCCCAGAAGATGAGACAGCATAACACAAGATACTCCAAAATGACAGAACAGGACGATGGTATCGTCACTCCCCGGTACAGCCCGGTACATTCCGCCTTCTCTCTGATATCCATGTTTCTTTAATATTTCATCAAGCCCGGAAGCCACTTTTTCATATTCTTCTTTTACAGGCCCTGTTTTCATCCTCTCATTTTCAAACCATAAATCTCTGTCGTAAAGCTCCTTTTGGTTTGTCCAGTATCCGGGCATAAAATCCCAGGGTATGGTTTTAGTTTCACCAGCCCCGTTATCAACCGGCGCACGGAATTCTCTAAGCCAGGGCAATACCTCCGCCTCAGCTTGTAGTGTTTGTAATGTTGCTTTTGCTGTATCTTTTGCTCTTCCAAGAGGGGAGCAGTAAAAAGCGGAAACAGAAAGCTTACTGATCCTTTCGGAAAGCATATCTGCCTCTCTCCAGCCTTTTTCTGTGAGAGAGTCAATGGAATAGTCTGGTTCTCCGTGTCTTATTAGTATTAACTTCATACCTGTCCTCTTTTCTGTGCTGATTATAGTCCTTTTTATCATAGCATTTATCGTTAACAAACACAATAAAACCTCAAACTGAATTGCTGACCGCTATTCGTTTTCCGGCATAAAGACGAAGCTGCTGTAAAATAGATGATTACTCCTCTATTTTGCAGCAGCCCCTAATATTTTATATTAATACATCAATCAGTTCCCTGACAAGAGAACGAATCATCTCCGCACTGTTTAACTGATCCTCCGTATGCATCATCAGCAGGGAGCATTTGATATCCTCACCAGCCGCCTCTCTCTGGATCAAATCTGCGTGAATTCTGTGGGCTTCTGAGAAATAGGCATCGCCTTCCTCCAATTTCTTAAAGGCTTCCTCCTTTGAACCGCTTTTCACGCACTGCAGCGCCTCAAATGCGGCTGATTTCGCCATTCCCGCATTGCTGATCAGTGTAACTGCAGTCATTTCTAAATTTTCCATTATGTATACTCCTTCATGTTCCTGTGTGCTTTACAGATTCAGTATCTTCAGGGCCTGATCTAAAATAGCGGTACCGTTCATGGTTCCATAACTTCTCATATCCATTACTTCTACCGGTATTCTGCCCTCTACCAGCTTGTCAATCTGAGGCTTCTGGAACTTTACCTGCGGCCCTAACAAGATAATATCCAAAGTATCAATCAAGTCCTTGCACTCTGAAATCGGCCGGGCATTGATCTCTGCCTCCAGCCCTTTTTCCTTTGCGGCGTCCCTCATTTTTTTTACAACCATACTTGTGGACATACCAGCATTACACACCAGTAATATATTCAACATAACGTAACCTCCTAAATATTATTAGCCATAGCAAATATCGTAACCTTCTGATAATTATGGACGACTTTGGAGTAGTTAAAAATAGTTCCGTTTGATAAATACGCAATATCATTGATAATCAAAGCAGGATCGCCTTCCTGCAAATGAAGCAGCCCGGCATCCTTTTTGCATAACTTATCGCTGGTAATATATTTATCAGCAAATGAAATATTCAGCTTCAGCCCTTCCTGAATGTATTTATAAATCGAGCTTTCAATAATCTCCTTATTCAAATATGGAATAATGTCCTTATTGTAATAAGTATATTCGACTGAATAATAAAAACCATCCACAATCCGCAGGCGCTCAATATAATGCAGCGGTGTACCGACCGCACATTTCATCTGCTCCGCCAGCTGCTCATCCGCCTGGATCTCTTTAAATTCAAGGCATTGGGTGTGAATATCCTTGTCCCCGTACCGGCTGGACAAACCTCGCTGCAGCGCCAGTGTAAGATAATCACTCCGGTCATGATTTCTGACAAACATCCCGCTCCCCTGCAATTGATAAACCACTCCGTAATTGCACAAGATGTCAACCGCATTGCGGATTGTTGCCTTGCTGACTCCAAATCGTTCAACCAGCTGTTCCTCTGTCGGAAGCTTTCCGACAGAGTTATATAATCCTTCTTCAATTTCCTTAAGTAATATGTTCGCTATTTTTTTGTATTTTACCATGTTGATTACCTCAATTAACTTTCTTTTTCCCTACTATCTAAAATACTATATAATACCATTAATTTCAAGCAAGGGAACATGATATACCAACTGGTTTATTTATTTCTCCTCTTTTAAAAACAGATCATCCTGCATTTTTACAAATGGTAAATATACAATTACGGAATAGGCCAGTATAACAAGCTGCGTGATTGCTCCGCGAATGCCTCCCAGCAAAAATCCTCCGATAATCGGCGGCGTTGTCCACGGCAGTACCAGACCGCCAAAGGGCTGCATAAATCCGAAGCGGATAGCACAATAAGTGATAATTACCGCACCGACCGGAACAAGAATAAACGGAACCAGCATGATCGGGTTTAACACAATCGGAAGACCAAAAATCACCGGTTCATTTACATTAAACAGGCCTGGAACAAAAGACATCCGGCAAATGCTTTTCATCTGCTGGGAACGGGCCACAATAAAAGCGGCTATAATCAGTCCAAGAGTAATTCCGGTTCCGCCAAACTTTGCAAAGTTTTCAGTGAACTGCTTGGTGATGATCTTTGCATTTTCATTGGCAACCAGAGTCTGTCCGGCATCCAAAATTGCCTGATTGGACATAGCATTGGCAAGAAGCAAGGAGGATACGATTCCATTGACAATATTCGGTCCGTGCATACCAACCCAGAACAGCAGCGACATCAGTAAAATGATGATAATTCCTCCTGCAAGGCTGTCTGATAAGGACTGCAGCGGTGCCTGGATCACTTTAAAAATAATCTCTGTCAATGAAAGTCCGGCAGCCATCTTGCAGATCTGATATGCGGCCATGGAAATCAGCATAATCACGAAACCAGGAATTAATGCTGCAAATGCATTGCTGACGCCTTCCGGAACGCCATCCGGCATTTTGAAAACAATTTTTCTTTTAATAAAAAAGGTAAAGATCCTTGGCATCGTAATTCCGATGATAATCGCTGAGATTACCCCGTTCCCATTGACCCACGCTTTGGGGATTACTCCGTTTACTACATCACCATTCTGAGATACAACCGATGAATTTGTAATAATCAAAAAGGATACAAGACAAAGCAGGCTGCATGAAATCGCATCCACACCTTCGTTTTTGGCAAAGGTATAGGAAATGCCCAGAACCGCAATAATCGCCATAATGTCAAAGGTACAGGCAGAAACCTGCTTAAGGCCAATATTCCAGCTTTCGCCGAAAATGTTTGTCATAATTCCGGCCCAATTGTTGATCGGGAAATTGGCAATCAACAAAAAGATGGAACCTACCAAGGTTATCGGCATGATGTACATGGCACCGTCTTTTAAAGCCATCACTGTTTTAAAATTGGAAAATATCATCAGCTTTTCAGTAAACTTATCTAAAAATTTATTCATTATAACTCCCTCCCTATAATGCTTCTCCTCTTGAAGCGATCACTTGCTGATACCAATAAAAAGACGCTTTTTTCTTTCGTTCCAGGTTATTCTCATGATCCACATAAATAAAACCGTATTGCTTTTCATACCCATTCAGCCAGCTGAGTAAATCGATGGCTGACCAGGCGAAATATCCCTTTAAATGAATTCCTCCTGCAATGGCTTTTTTCACCACAGCCAGATGCTCCTCGATGTATTTAATCCGTGGAATGTCCATGATTTCTCCCTCGATAACAGGATCCACATCTCCCAGGCCGTTCTCGGTAATATATAGTTTTATATCACCATAATTCTCCTTCAGCTGCTGCAGCCCACTTAAGAAACCTTCCGGCGAAACTTCCCAACCCCATTTGGTATATCGCCTATCGTCCAGTTTAACCGTCTGATAAACTCCGTCAAAGGAGACCTGACCAACACCACCGGTACTTGCTGCCCTTGACAAATCCGCCTCCGACTCACCTTCTATCAGGATAACCCGTTTCGGCTGATAATAATTCAGCCCCATAAAATCATTGAATGGGACAGCTTTGCGGAGCAGTTCCTGTTCCTCCTCCGTGATTTCAAACATCACCTTGCGTTCTTTTAAAATATCAAGGCAGTACTGGGGATACTCCCCTTTTAATACCGGGTCATAGAAGAACGCAGTTTCAAAATAGTTGGCATGTGCAGCCGCCTTTTTACTGCTTTCCCGCTCATCGGCCGGAAAAGCCGGTGCAAGTACATGGGTGATTCCGATCTCGCCGTACTGTTTAAGCGCTTTATATAATAACACTGTCTTCGCATGGCTGACCATAACATTATGTATTGCCTGGAAAAACTTCTCCTGGCACTGTCTGATCCCCGGCGGATGAGCCCCGGTCATATATCCAAGTCTGGTAAAAACAATGGTTTCATTAAAAGTAATCCAATGCTTTACCCGATCCCCAAAAGCCTGGAAGCAGACTTCCGCATAACGGAGAAACGCATCAATGGTTCCCTTGTGGCACCAGCCGCCCTGCTCTTCAAGGTACTGCGGAAGATCCCAGTGATACAATGTTACAAAAGGAACGATGCCATAAGACAGGCATTCATCAATCAACTGGTTGTAGAAATCAAGTCCTTTCTGATTTACCTTGCCGTCATTGTGAGGAAAGATTCTTGTCCAGGAAACCGAAAAACGATAAGATTCCAATCCCATCTCCGCCATCAGTTTTATATCTTCCTTAAACCGGTGATAATGATCCACAGCAACATCACCGGTTGTTCCGTTCAAAGTCTTGCCCTCTATTTTTGAAAATACGTCCCAGTTTGATAAACCTTTGCCGTCTTCATCGAAAGCTCCTTCTACCTGATAAGCCGCTGATGCCGCGCCAAATAGAAAATCTTTCGGAAATCTCATAATGTGTCCTCCTGATTCATTATTACTTTTTTAATTCATACGTATGATTTCGAATTATAACAATCATTTTAACAAGTGTCAAGTTTATCTTTTCTGCCAGAATTCAATTTTATGAATAATCGACAAATCGCGTTTTAAACTATATACACTTTGCACAAACGAAAAAAGGTAAACGAAACCCTGATGGCTGAACACAGAAAGAAAGACTGTGTTCAATCATCAGGGTATTTTGTTGTATTATTATATTAATCGCAAAAAGCAAAGAAGGCTGCCCTCCCCTACTGCCGGTCTAACGATTCCACTATCTGATCCACAAGCCCGCAGCAGCGAAGTGTTCTTTCAGCCGTCATAACCGGACTTTCTGTCAGGCCCTGTCTGATGCATGCTTCCGCATGTGCCACCTCATATTTCATTTCAAAATCAACCGTTTTCTCAATCAGTTCGATGCCCTGTCCGGTATGTATTTCACAGCGGTCCGCCTTCCAGTATTCATTGGTTTTTATAAACCCCTTTTCAAAATAAAAAACTGCAAGACTTTCTGCCGGCCCCCGCATGGAAATACGGCTGCTGATCAGAACATCATCCATTTTTATATTAAGACTGACAGAGTCATAAACTCCGGTTCCGCCCCTGGTACCCAGTGCCTGCACGATTACATCGGCAGGCTCCAGCAGATAATCGAGATATTCAAACGTATAGGAAGCGCTGCCATAAACAACTCCCCCCTGATCCTTTTCATGCATCCATGAAGCCTTTGGACTTTGAAAAGATGCACTCATATTCACTTGATGGAGTTTTCCAAACATTCCTGAATCAATATATGTTTTAATCAAATCGGTGACAGGAAGAAAAAGGCTCTTTTGCATTTCCATCACAAACAGCCCTTTTTCCTTTGCCAGTTGAAAGATTTCTTCTGCCTGGGGTTTTGACAGCGTAAACGGTTTCTCGCAGAGCACGTGCTTTCCGTTATTCAAAGCTTGCTTCATTTCATGAAAATGCTCCCGGTTTATTGTGGTAATATACACAGCTGTAATCTGCGGGTCCTGGTAAAGTTCTTCATAAGAGCCATAAGCCTTCTCGATATTGTTTTCCTGACAGAAGGCCCTTGCCTTATCCAGTGACCTAGATGCCGCCGCGGTCACCGTTCCTCCATTGGCCCTCACTGCACCGATGAATCGTTTTCCGATGGCAGCCGTTGATATAATTCCATAATTTATTTTCATAATTAGCCTCTCTAAATTCATTAATTTCTTTAACTATCCTTATTATAGTACATTGATGAACATTTGCCTATTTCTGGATGTTATTTGTATAGAAGATGTTTTACTCAGCAGCCTTACAATTAAATCAAACTTGTTTCCTTCCGAATGAAATGAATGATCTGATTTATTATAAAAGACTTAACGAATGTTCAAGATTTCACATATTCCCCATTTTCTTCAGAAATAGTCTGACCGCCTTTGTTTCATCTTCCGGAACGCTTCCGCCCCTACCAATCCGGTCACAAAGCCCAAGCAGTGCAACTTCACCGATATCTGTCTCCCGCTTCATACCATCAATATCGCCGAAAGGGAGCCCATCTGTCACATACAGAATGTGCATATGATACCGGACCAGTTTAGCGACTGACCCAATCCACTTGGCATCGTCGGAAAAGCAGGACAAAAAATCCTCCGCGAGATGTTCTCCCTCAGCATCATGATTATATGCGGTAATTTTTTCTTTTCGGACTTTCGTCACTGCCGGTTTGCCGATATCATGAAGCAGAGCCGCCCACATAAAAGTTCGGGCCTCTTTACTCTTCGCTTTCTGTTCTGCCGCCTGATCCACTACCATCATCGTATGATTCCATACACTTCCTTCCGGATGATAACGTTTTGACTGGGGTGTTTCCTTCATCCTGCCGAGCATGGAAAAGGGATAATCCAAAAACCACGGTTCTCTGCTGATTTTTTCCAGATATTCCGATGGACGTTCGTCATGAAGCAAATGATAATCCATCTCCCGGAACAGTTCTTCCATATTATTATTTTCTTCTGCCATAAAATCCGCCTTTCTATTTCATGAATATCACTGTACTATCCAGTTTACACGATATCTATTATTACAAATATTTATTGAAATAAACAAAAATCTCTTTTTCAGCAACTGCAGATGAGATTCCGCACCAATATTTCTTGTCTATACTTAGATGTAATACGTTGTGATACGTTGTGATACTTGCACGTTCACTTAGGTCAGTTTACAAGAGATGACACGCAGACCGAAAAACAGGCTGCTGGCAACAAAAGGGCTGTATGCTCCCGCAGAGGGAGTATACAGCCTGTTTTGTTGTGGGGGAATCCCAAGGGGACTAAGCCCCTTCTTGCACACGACTTTGCAAATGACAGTCCGATTTCATCAGCGGACAGGACGTATATGAATGACTAAAAGAGTATTGCAGTTATCCAGCAGCACAACTGCAAAGTGAAATTATCAGTAATTAAAAACTCCACAACCAACTTCCACACCCATAAATTCAATTATTTCAAAGCTGCTTTATATTTCATTACGGTAATTAAATCCTTCAACTGACTTTCTTCGCTAACATCAAAAATAAGTGGAATTAGTTTTCCGACCATGGCGGCATTTCTCGACTGCGCTTTTAGTTCTTCGGAAATCTCCAAGTTCATTACACCAGGCTGTGTTTTCTCTGTGAAGTAAAAAGAAACCTTGAAAAAGCCTTCCCAAACAGAGAACCAGAACACAGTCTTTTTCCCTGCACTGCCTTTGCCAAGCCATGCCTTCCCATCCTTGTAATATCGCCAGTCAAATGACATTCCGGTGAAGGACTCCGACAGCATATTCAAAAATTGTGCATAAGCAGGGTAGGCCTCAACCAAAGCTTCATGCAGTATTTCCGGGGTGGGAAAGATTTTTTCATCCTTTAATAATTGATTCGACATAACAACACATCCTTTCCTTATGGGCGTTTGGGCATTTCAAATTTTTCCAAGACTTGATTTAGAAAAGCGTTAAAAAGCGTCTTTAAACATGTTGGCAAACAGACCGCCGGTATGCGTTACTTTCTTTGCTATCTCTCTACTGACAAGCTTGAATCAAATATATACCCAATCCATTCTGACGCTTTCCTTTTCGTATCAAATGCCTTATACCCTTTGTGGCTGTAAATATAATCAATCTTCCAATTACCTTTGTCGCAAGCCTTGTGATTAACTAATTCCTTCAATGCATTGCTCCGGGTGTCGGCCCAAAGATTTGCCTTGCCTGCAATATACACTAAATCAGTAAGAGAAAGCATATATGCCTGCGGAAACATAATGTCCGTAATGTGAGCGCTGATAGGAGCATGATTTGACAACCGCTGATACATATTGTGCCGAAGCATATATTCAGTGCCTTTTTCAATCAGGCCTTCTACTGTCTTGTCTGAATAGCTTGTAAATTCGGCATATGTAAGCAATGCCCGCACCGTTTTTCCAATGCCAATATAACAAGGAGCAGCGTTCATACAGCCGCCATGCTTACAAATCCCAACCGTTCCGCATATGGTATATCAGACAAGCACATGAGGCGAAAAAGATTGAAAAAGGCATTTTCTTCATAATCACTTGTAAGTTTTTGAACAACTTTTGATTGCTCCAGCGAAGATTTAATTTCGTTCTCTGCAACTAACTTATTGGTATCAAATTTTACTCTTAATTGGAGAGCCGAATCCATAGCCGTACCCCACTTTCATGATTTCCCGGCATTGTTCATAATGTCAAAAGGTATTTTGCTGTCACAAATAACCTGCCAAAGTCGAATTTTACCATTCTCGGCAATAGCTTTCCATGCGGCTGGAAGCTTCCAAAAATTTTTATTGTCCGATGTTTTTATTCCCTGATAAGTAGCGCTTGCGTATCCTACGATAGCTACTGTTTTATCATCAACAAATAAATCTGTCACTTCGATGAGGTAATCTGGGAACCATTCAAAATAGCCTATCCAGCCATTCTTCATAGCATTAATTGGTTCTGACTATTATATATTCTGTTCTACAAAGTGATCCGCATACTTATCCCAATACTCCATATACGTTTTCTCATCTTTTTCATCAAAATTAAGCTGATACATCCGAAAGGTTACAGGAACATCTTTTGGCTGCCACTGTTCCACGTAGGAGTATTTGTAGTCCATGCCAAGTTTTTTCATCACTTCGCCGCTTCGAGGGTTATTCACATCATGGGTCGCTGTAATATAAGGATATCCTGTATCTTTGATTTTTTTCACAACCGCTTTTGCCGCTTCTGTAACGACACCTTTATGCCAGAACTCTTTTTTCAGACCGTAACCAAAGTCGTGGCTTTTGCTTTCACTCAGCCAAACATATCCAATCGGCTTGTTATCCTCTTTCAGACAGATAGCGTACCGGTAAGCGCTTGGTTTGCTGTAATATGCAAGGAATCTGTCGGTTAAGAATGTCATTGCCTCCTCAATAGTTCTAAGCGGAAACCACGGAAGAAAATCATTCACTTCTTTATCGCTCATAATTTCATAAAAATCATTAACATCTTCGGGAGTGAATTTTCGTAAAATTAACCGTTGTGTTTCTATAACCGGTGTGTTTTCATTCATCAGCTAATTCCTCCTTTCAAATATCTCAAACAGTTTTACCTCTTTTTCTGCAACCAAAGTATCATGGCCCTAAAAAAACAGTTCTCTTTGCTCATTTTACTATATAGGCTCAAACATTACAATTCCAGGATGGGATTTTGACTGTTATAACACATGGCCGGGCAAAAAACCATGCTTGAAGCCCCCGCCAATACCGAGGAAGTTCAGGCTCTTTGAAGCGTATCCAAAATGCGAGAAAACTGCTTATAGGCTTGAAAGAAAATAAAAAATTTAAGTTCAATTCTTCTTTTTCAATGCTGAAAGGGCAACAATTGTGCTTGCGACCAATAATAAGAAGAAAATCAGAAGCACAACCCAGGCTCCGGAGGTAGTACCAGCGATAAAACCATATTTATTTTGAAAAAATGAAATTACTGCGGCGACCAGCGCTGTTGCAACAGCGCCTATAAACTGCTGAAAAGTATTTACAAAGGCATTACCATCTGAAATTTGGGTGGACGGCAATGCGCTTAAACTACAGGTCATTAGGTTGCTATAAGAAAGGCCAAGACCTGTCATCAGAATAAGGTGAGCACCTATCAGCAGCACCAATGAATTGGTATGCAACAGCCCAATAAGCATACCTATCCCAACGATGGTTGTAATAAGGCCGATCAAAATGGGCTTGTTTGCACCAATTCTATCTAATAGCCTCCCCGAAAGAGGAGCAAGTAAAGCACCCATCAAAGCACCCGGAAACATGAAGGCCCCTGCGGTAGATGAACGAAAGCCAGCAGAAATTTGCAGATAGTTTGGCAGAACGAAAGACAACCCCAATAGCAAAGCCTGATATATAAGAAGGCTGAATAATAATGAGGAAAATCTACTGTTTTTTAACACCGATATTTGCAGTAAGGGAGTTTTACGGTTAGACATCAAAAACAAAAGAGTACTTACAAGCCCAATAACTAAAAACAATGCAAAAACAATCCCTGAACCGGCACTTAAAGCCATTATAAATGAAGTAAAGGTAATGGCCAAAAAGAAAACACAACGAAAATGCAGATGCTGTTTTTCTCTTGAAACCTCATTTGTAATAGAGTGCAGACCGAGAGCAAGGGAAAGAATAATAAGAGGAATTAAAAAAATGTAAATATATCGCCAGTTCAACAGGTTGGAAATAAGTCCACCGTAAGTGGGTCCAATGGCGGGAGCGATTGAAGTTGTCAGAGTCCCGATTCCCATCATCATTCCTCGCTTTTCAGCTGGAGCTTTTGTGAGAATGATGTGGAACATAAGAGGAAGACCTATGCCTGTACCCACCCCTTGCAGCAAGCGCCCCAGCAAAAGCAGGGAAAATGCCGACGAAAAGCAGTTTATCAAAACTCCCAGTAAAAAGAATAGATTTGCTGTGATAAATAAATTACGTGCTGAAAAGTTCTGGTTTAAATAAGAGGAAATTGGAACAATGACGGAAATCATAAGCAAATAAATGGTAGTTACCCATTGAATTCCTGACGTAGTCACACGAAACTCCTGTATAAGCAATGGGAATGTTACATTCATTGCCGTTTCAATTAATACTCCTGAAAAAGATAAAATACCTGCGGCGATTATCGCCCCAAACAAGTGAAAATTTTTGTTTTTATCCATATTGTAACTTGCCTCCTTAAACATAAAAAGAGGCGGGATTATTATTTTAAAATAATAATTCCGCCTCTATATCAACACTATAACGTGTTCTCTGTACGAAAACTGTAACCGTCTAATTATAGCTATTAAGTCACAAAAAGTCAAGTATCAAAGCCGTTTAAAGAAATATGAAGAAGAAGTATACTAATTTATTGTTTATGAAACGGACTTTTTCGTACAGCTATCCAGCGACAGGGAAAGCCTTGGGAAAAAGCTAATCAGTATAATGGAAATCATAGGGGCAGCCCTTTGTGAAAGAGCCGCCCCCATTTTTATAAGTCTATTAAACCATATTTAAGTAAATTTCATTCATTTTCTTTCTCATCTTTAAGAATTCTTCATTGCTCCGGCTGGGATGGATCCTGTTTGTCAGCAGAACAAAACCTTTTCTGCCCTTCAAATCCATTAAAACAGAAGTTCCTGTAAAGCCGGTATGATAAAGCGTATCCCTTCCATACTCCTTGCTCCAGCCCAGAGTGCGTTCAAACTTTATAGTGCTGCAAAGTTTTTCAAACACCTCTTCTCCAAACAAAAGCCGGGAATGTTCCAGGTAAGCCTTAACAAATTTCACCACATCTTCCAATGTAGAAAATAAACCGGCGCTGCCGCACTGCCCCAGCAGATGAGCCTTCGAGTCATGAACTTCTCCGCAGATACAGCCTCTTTGCTCCGTGCATTCCGTCGGGATGCAGCGCTCCCTGCTGCCCAGAACCATATAGGAAGTATCCAACATCCCAAGGGGGCGGAAAATATGCTCCCGGAAGGTCTCCTCAAGAGTAGTTTTGTCCAGATTCTCAATGATCTTTCCCAGCAGTATAAAACCCACATCCGAATACAAGAAGCCTTCTCCGGCTTCTCTTTCCCTTGGTGTGGTGTAGAGATATTCCAGAAGATTTTCCCGGCTCCAGCTTTCTTTGTTCCGTATCTCGGCAGGAAGCCCGCTTGAATGAAGCAGCAGGTGTTCCACCGTGACATCCTCATAGGAAAACCGGCCCAGGATCTCTTTTACAGGAGTAGAAAGGCTTATTGCTCCTTTTTCCACCAGCTGAAGGACCCGGGTGGCCGTCCCAATCACCTTAGTCAGCGAAGCAAGGTCGTAATACATACCTGCTTCCACTTTCCGGTCACAATAGGGAACCACCGCACCCTGCTTTCCGGCGTACTTTAAGCGGATCCCCTGATCACTGACAAAGCCCCAGCTGGCTCCCCAGATCACCTGGTCCCGAACAAGCTGCTCTGCCATTTCATCCAAAACCGTTTCATTTTTATCATTCCAGGCTCTTATCATCTGCCTAAACTCCGTTTTTCACAGCCGCAATGGCTTTCCTCACCTGACCGCCGGATTCTAAAAGGGCTTCCCTGGCCTGATCTTTTCTGCAGCCGCATTCGATCATCACGATGGCAGCAGCTACATCCTTATCTGCCTCATAAAGCACTTTAAGAGCCAGCTCCTCTTTCGCACCTGTTATTTCCACGATCATCTTTACCGCCCGCTTTATAAGCTTTTCGTTGGTGGGCTGCACATGAACCATATAGTTCCGATATACCTTTCCAAGCCTTATCATGGCTCCGGTGGAAAGCATATTTACCACCATTTTCTGAGCGGTCCCTGCTTTCATCCTGGTGGATCCGTTGATTACCTCTGGGCCCACTACCGGGGCAATGGATATATCCGCGATCTTTGCCATGGCGCTGTCCTGATTGCAGGTAACGGAAATGGTAAAGGCACCTGTTTGTTTTCCGAATTCCAGGGCCGCCTTTGTGTAAGGAGTCCTTCCGCTGGCAGCAATGCCGATCACACAATCATCGGCTGTAAGCTTCACCCTTTTTAAGTCCTCAACTGCCAGTTCTTCCGAATCTTCTGCACCCTCCACCGCTGTATACATGGCCTCATCACCGCCTGCAAGAAGGCCAAAGGCCCGTGTCGGTGATACGCTGTAAGTGGGGGTCAGTTCCACCGCATCGAGTGTGCCCATCCGGCCGGACGATCCTGCACCGCAATAAATGATCCGTCCGCCTTTTTTGAAACGCTCCACAATTGACTCCACTGCCTCAGCGATTTGGGGAAGTACCTTTTCTATGGCTTCCGCCACTTTTTTGTCTTCATTATTTATTAATGTAACGATTTCCAATGATTCCAGCCTGTCAATGTTCCGGGTAGATTCATTGGTTGATTCCGTTGTAAGCTTTTCTATATTGCACATAAAACTCCTCTATTTTTTAATTTTCAGCCCTTCTACCATCTTTCTGGTTTTGATCAGCTCCACCTCATAATGCTCTAAATTCTCCTGGATCACTCCCATGTACAGAAGATCCGCCATCATGATGGAGGTATGAAGAGAGGTAAATGCACCGATCCGCATGACCTTCTCGTTGTCCGGCACATGAAGGCATATATCCGCAATATCCTGAAGGGGAGAATCTCTTCTGCGGGTAACCGCTATGATCGATGCTCCCTGTTTTTCTGCAATCCCGCAGGCATAAAGGACTTCCTGGGACTGCCCGCTGTAGGAAAATGCAATCACCACATCCCGTTTATCAATGTAGTTAAAAAATTCCACCATCATATTGATATCCTGGTAAAAATTTGCATTTAAGTCGGCCCGCTTCAGTTTATGGAACAGATCATAAGCAGGCAGTGAGGAGCTTCCGATCCCCACCAGATAAATACGTCGGGCTTTCTTTATTTTGTTGATAGCTTTTTTTAATGCATCCTTATTCAGCTGATAAAAAAAATCCTGAAATGCCGCATCCACCAGGGCATCCATCTTTCGGCACAGCGTATCTAAATCATCTTCTTTGGAAATAATGGGGTCTACCATATCTTCCTTATCATTTTGGGCATCGGTAGCAGCAAGTGCCAGCTTAAAACCTTCCAACCCATCAAAGCCAAGTTTTTGAACATAACGGATCACAGAGGCGGAGGATACCCCGCTTTTTCCTGCAATATCCACTGCCGTCATCCCAAGACAGTTTTTGGTATCTGACAATACAAAATCTGAGAGTTTCTTCTCTGCCTTACTCATTTCATTGTATTGTTCTCTTATCTTTAACCGAACTGATTCCATTCCGCCTCCTCCTGCATCCGATTATTTTACAGCATATTTAATATCGACTGGTCCGACTCATTGGGCAGCATCTGAGCCGTTACACTCACTCCAAGCTGTACCATTTCCCGGATATCCTTTTCATCGTCTTCCGTTAAATTCACTGACTTTTTAATGGGTCTGCTTCCTTCCCTTTTTGCCACATTTCCCACGTTAAAAGCCTTGATCGGAACTTCAGAGCGGATCAGCGCTGCCATATCCGTCACGTTCTTTGTTATGAGAAATACCTTATCCTCTTCGTAAGCCTTCTCTGCAAATTTTTCAGCAGCCCGCTTTAAAGACAGGATGGAAAGCTTTACTCCTGCAGGTTTTGCCATCTTAAGGCCTGCAATGATCAGTTCATCCTTTACCGCTTCATCGTTAACCACAATGATCCGGGACGCCCCTACGGTATTAGTCCAAACCATAGCCACCTGACCATGAATCAGTCTCTCATCTACTCTCGCATGCACAATTGCCATGAATTTTTCTCCTTTTCTTCTTCCTATTCTTCCAGCTCACATGCATCATCCGATGTCTGAAAATACATCATATGCTGTTTTCCCATCTCCATGGAGGCATCTAAAAGCTCTCGGATATCCGAAATCATTCCCCTGGACATGTAGGCATGAAGGACCAGAGGAAGGTTGATGCCTCCGATTACCTCCATATTTTCATGGATACCGGACATTTTAAGTCTGGAAGCCATATTAAAGGGGGAGCCTCCCGTCAGATCCGCAAGCACTGCCACCGCTTCACAGTCCTTAAGCCTCCGGATCGCTTCCGTAAGCCTTTCTGTCAGAAGTTCCGTGGAATCCTCCGCTTTAAAATCAACAGCTTCATAATATTCCGTCTCTCCAGCCAGCAGTTTCAGCCCGCTGGTTAAACCGGAGGCAAATTCACCATGACCGGTTACTATGATTCCAATCATACCACTATTTCCTTTCCTGTTTCAACTTCCTTTTTTCTAAAATAAACCAGCCACAAAGGTCAGCATGGATTGCAGATTGCCAAGTACCATGCCCAAACCGATGAGAATAAAAATTAATTTTGTAGAATCTACCTTTTTCTTTCCAAGAAGCCAGTATGAAAATACCACGATACCCAAAGGAAGCAGGGATGGCATGATTTTATCCAGCATATCCTGAAGGGCAAAGGTTACGTCTCCCATGGTAAACTGCAGATCCGTACGGTATTTGATTACAGAAGGAATCAGTGCCCCTACCACAGTCAGTCCCAGGATGCTGGCCGCCTCTGTAATAGGAGAAATTTTATCCGCAAACCCGGTCGCAAGCTTTCGTCCGGACTGATAGCCGACCCAGGTAAATTTATATCGTATCCATAATACCCCGGCACAAGCAATGAGAGGTATGATAAGTCCAACGGGATTCCCCTGCATGGCTATATAAGATGCAATGGAGAACACGATGGCCCGGTAAATGGCGATGAACAACGTATCACCGACTCCTGCAAACGGTCCCATAAGTCCGGTCTTTAAACCGGTAATAGCCTCCTCCGCCTCAATTCCCAGCTCTTCCTCCAGCGCCATATCGGCACCGACGATCAGATGAGACATTGCCGGAGTGGTGTTAAAATAGCCCAGGTGCATCTTCAGTGCACGTTTCATCTTCTCGGGATCTTTGGAGTACAGCCGCTTTAAAACCGGCATGATGACATAGGCATATCCAAGACCCTGCATCTTTTCATAATTCCAGCCAAACTGTAAAGTAAACAGATTACGCAGATATACTTTATTGATATCACTCTTTTCCAATTTCACGCTTCCTGTCTGGTTTTTGTCAGCCATCGATTTCTACCTCCTCATCATCCAAAGTCTTCACTGCCACCCGCTCCCTTACTCTGGTAAGATGAAGAGCAGCCAGTGCCAAGCCGATCAATGCGGCCGCCATAACGGTAAATGTAGCGCCTCCAAAGGCAATCAGCACGAATCCGATGATAAAATACGGATAGTATTTTTTAATGGGCAGATAGCGCATCAGTATGGCCATACCCATTGCAGGAAGAATGGCGCCTGCAGTTTTAAGTCCTGTCATGAACCAGGCCGGGATAATGGCATTTACTCCATTTACCACTGCCTCTCCAAAACACAGTCCCAATGCGACCGGAATCACTCTGGAAAGGACCCAGGGAAGCACTCCCAGTAAATTTGCCCGCTCCACTCCTTTGTAATCCGCCTTTTCCGCACAGCGGTCTGCGTAATGCTGAAAGAATGAATTGGTCATCCTTCCCAGAATATCCATCTGAGTTAACAGCAATCCGATGGGAATAGCCAGACCGATTCCGTATTCTGCCCCCTGTCCGGAAATAATTGCATAGGCGGTACCCATAATCGCTCCTGATAAATAATCCGGAACCGTGGCACCTCCATAAGTAGCAACTCCCAATGTCATGAGCTGCAATGTCGCACCAACTATCAGACCTGTTGGCAAATCCCCCAATAATGCCCCGGTAATCACAGCCGCGAACAACGGGGTATACAATCCGCATTGAATGGAAATCTGATCAACCACAGCGATCACGGTATACAGAATCAATCCAATAACAACCAGCAAAGAAACTCCCTGCATGTTTTACCTCCTTTTCATGCCTCATGCCTTTTCACTCCATAGGCAATGTGTATGGTTTTTTATAGTATAAGCGCTTATATTTAGTATTATAGCACGCATGTAACCATTTTACAATATATTTAATAAATTAGTTTTAAATGTAATCGCGTTACATTATTTGATAAAGTGATTTGCTTTTTAAAGAAATAAAAGGGCATATTCAGGCGTCCATTCTGGAGCATGATAATACAAAATGCTTATGGCTCCACCATGTAAGAAGTCAAAAAAACAAGGTATCAGCCGTCTGGGCCGATACTTTGCTTTCCTTTGATTACTTTGTATTACTTTGTTTAACCGTCATATTGAAATAAAATGATTCTTTATTGCATCAAGCCGATCAAGAATCAGGTTTTTCAAGCTGGCTGGACTGATAGATAAAATCCTTTCACCGTAATTAGTAAAATAATTGGCGATAAACAGTTCTTCCCCTTTATTATAAAAACCTCTTACATAATATTTTCCATTTTCTTGATGCAGCTCCATTGATGGATAATGCTCTTTATAGAATATGTCCACGCCTTTGACAGTTACACCAACCTCAAAATCAATGGAATCATTATCCCGAAACATTTCTTTAGGGGAAATAAGAAATTCAGAAAGCGGCTTTGGCATATACTTATCACAAAGCTGTACAAAATGAATTTTATCACAGCGGAACACTTGCGGCTTCTTCGTTTGAAAATTGTACGCCGTTGCATACCATTGTCCATAGGCAGATGTAATATCAAAGAACTGAACATAATACTGCTTCTCCAGCTCTCCCTTTGTATAGTGGACTTCACACACGTTTTCATCAACCGCCATGTGCAGAATATCTTGCAAGCAGTTACATTCATTCTTGTTCTTGTAACTCCCTAAGCTAAAAATCAATTCCATTTTCCGTAGTTTTTTTATTCGTTCTTCTGATATACACCCTTCAAACTTTTGCTTTAACTTTTGGACATTTAAGTGAAAAGGTGTCGATTGATAGGCGTTAAGTGTTTGCATGGCAAAATACAACGCCTGAACCTCGTCAACCGTAAAGACAATAGGGGATAATAATCGATTGGGAAGGATACCATAACATCCGTTCCGCCCAGTCTTAGAGTATATCGGCATACCGATTTCTTCTAAGGACTGAATGTCCCGAAGTGCTGTACTTTTGGAAATAGAATATCTGTCCATTATGCTTTTGAGACTGAAAAACTTTTTATCGTTTAAGTATATCATCATATCATTCAGCCGCTCTGATTTTTTCATGGATTTTTCCTCTTTCTGATTAAATGGTTTCACTAAATGATACCATTATACATTATACTGCAAACATAGTCATAAAAAAAGCAAAGGAGAATTTAATTATGAATGCAAAACGAGAATTTACCCGACTGATCAACACACAAACCGAAATTGCCTTGGCTACTTGTGCTGACGGCCAGCCCAATGTGAGGATTGTAAATTTCTGCTTTGACGAAGCCGCCAAAGTGATGCTCTTTACCACTTTTGGGGATAATGAGAAAGTCAAGGAATTGGAAGGCAATAATAAGGTAGCATTTACAACCATTCCCCACACAGGCAATGAGCATATTAAGGCGAAAGGCACGGTTAAAAAAAGCAGAAGCACAGTATTTGACGCAGCGGAACATTTCATTAAAAAAATCCCCGGCTACAAAGATATGATAGAACAAGCCGGAGATTACTTGATTCTCTATGAAATTTCCTTTGAATCAGCCATTGTCACCTTAGATTTTGAGAACATAGAAACATACGATTTAGCTGACTGATAAAGTGCATAATTATAGAAAGAATGGCACAGCCTTTGCGCTGCGCCATTCTTTTAAAACTGATTATATACTGATACTTTCCTTGATCTTACAGTTCTTCTCCGTTGGTTTCTATCACTTTTTTATACCAATGGAAGGAATCCTTTCTTGATCGGTTTAACGTACCTTTTCCTTCATCATCCTGATCCACATAGATGAAGCCATAACGTTTCGTCATTTCCGATGTTCCGCAGCTGATTAAATCAATGCAGCCCCACGTAGTATAACCCATTAAATCTACGCCGTCTGTTACCGCTTCCTTCATCTGCTTTATGTGCTCACGGATGTAGTCAATCCGGTAATCATCATGAATGCTTCCATCCGTCTCCATATTATCCCTGGCTCCCAGTCCATTTTCAACCAGGAAAAGGGGCTTTTTATAACGGTCATACATTTTGTTCAGTGTAATGCGCAGCCCTATGGGGTCAATGGGCCACCCCCACTCCGTCAGCTTTAAATAAGGATTCTTGATCGGACTGTCCAGTTTTCCAGCCAGTTCATTTGCATCCGGCCTGTCTTCCGTAACATGGGTCATGTAATAGCTGAATGCGATGAAATCCACCGTATAATCCCTGATGATTTCAAAATCTTCCGGTTCTGTTTCCAGCTTTATGTTTTTTTCTTTGAAATACCGTGACATGTAGGAAGGATATTCTCCTCTTGCCTGTACCTCCGGATAAAAGAGGTTGATCTGGTCAGCCTTTAATGCCTGTAACTGGTCCTCCGGCTTGCAGGTCTTTGCATAAGACTCAATCCGGTTGATCATACAGCCGATTTGTGCATCAGGCATGATTTCCTTTCCCGACTTCACTGCCAGGGAACTTGCCACAAACTGGTAATGAGATGCCTGGTAAGCCGCCTCTTCTAAGCGATCCACTCTGTCCGGGAAACTTCCTGCTCCGGTGTACAGGCTGTTTAAGTTCATATTCATTTCATTAAATGTGATCCAGTACTTCACGTCATCCTTATAACGTTTAAAGCATGCGGTTGCAAACCGGACAAAGCTCTGGATCAGCTCCCGGCTCTGCCAGCCGTTATAAGTTTCTGACAGGATTATGGGCATTTCATAATGGGATAATGTAATGAGAGGCTCTATGTTATACTTTTTCAGCTCAGCGATCACTTTATCATAAAAAGCAAATCCGGCTTCATTTGGCTCCGCTTCCAGCCCTGTCGGAAAAATCCTTACCCAGGAAATGGAGAACCGGAATACCTTAAATCCCATTTCTGCAAACAGTGCGATATCTTCCGCATAATGATGGTAAAAATCGATTCCCCAACGCTTGGGAAATTTATATTTTTCCTCGTGGGCCCGGTACTCTTCCAACTCTTTTGAGGTCACATTGAAGGTAAAATTATTCACTTCTCCCGTTGCATATGGATCTTTATAAGCGGCATAATCCGATGTGGACATTCCTTTTCCATCTTCCTGATAGGCTCCCTCGATCTGATTGGCAGCAGTTGCCCCTCCCCATAAAAAGCCCTCTGGAAATCCGTATTTTACTTCCTGTTTCATAATCATTCTCCTTTTCTGAATACTTATATTAATAGGAATTGCTTACTTTATTGAAATGTTATTGAAATGTTATTGAAATGTTATTGGAATACAATCAGAACTTCACTGGTTCCCGCCTGAGCCTTATCCATAGGAAAATCCAGAACATTCACATATTCATCTGAGTTTGTAACAATCATGGGGGTGATGGGGTTTAAGTGGTTTTCCTTAATAAGTTCCAGATCCACCTTCATCAAAGGCTCTCCCTGATCCACCCACTGATCTTCCTTCACCAGGATTTCAAACCCCTTTCCCTGGAGATTCACCGTGTCGATCCCGATATGGATCACAACGTTTACTCCCCGGTCGGAAATTAAGCCAATCGCATGCTTTGTAGGAGCGATCATTTTTACCTGTCCCTGAAAAGGGGCTTTCACCGTCCCCTCATCCGGTATGATTGCAATCCCTTTTCCAAGGATGCCCTCCGCAAACATCTTGTCAGGAACCTGGGCAAGTCCCACTGCCTTTCCCGTCATTGGGGCGGCAACCGGTATTTTTGCGATGTGACCTTCCTGATTCTGGCTGATTGCTTCAGTCTCCTTCTCTTTGTCCTTTGATTTTTCTTTTTCTTCCAGGGGTAGAACAATGGTCATGATAAAGGCAGTTAAAAATGAAGCAAAAACACCAACACAGGCCCAGATAAAGTTATTTAACTCCCCTTCCTTTAAATAGGTAGGTAAAGCGGTAATTCCCGGAATGCTGAATGCATAAGCCTTAACATGAAAGATGCCGTAAATGGCTCCTCCCACCGCCCCGCCTGTCAGTGCGGCATAGAAGGGCTTTTTATATTTTAAGTTCACCCCATATATGGCCGGCTCCGTAATGCCGAACAAAGCGGAAAGCGCACTGGAAAATGCAATGGATTTCATTTTCTTATCCTTTATTTTAAAGGCAGCTCCCAGAACAGCGCCGCACTGTCCCATATTGCTTACAATACTCATGGGAAGCAGTAAAATATCATATCCAACACCGCCCAGCCCATCAAAGGTGGACGGGAAGAATGCATAATGCATGCCGGTTATAACGATGACCGACATAAGCCCTCCCATCAGTAAGCCGGCCACAGGGCCAGCTACTCCAAACAGGGAAATGAAAAAGGCTGCCACATATTTGCCCACATAGCTTCCCAGAGGAGCTATAAATACAAGAACCACTGGGGCTGTAATCAGAAGGGAAACCACTGGCGTCACGATCATTTTTAAAAAGCCCGGTACAAAACGGTCTATGAATTTGTATACGATGCTCAGTAACAGGACACCCAAAATAATTGGGATTACCGTGGAATTATAATCCATTACGGGAATATTCAGAAACAGGAATTTCACCGTACTGATCCCCTGCCCGCTTAAATTCACAAATGCTGGATACATGATGATTCCGGCAAGAGTAGCGGCCAGGTGTTCATTCACTCCAAATTTCTTTCCCGCTGAAAAAGCGACTAGAAAGGGAAGGAAGTAAAAGGTAGCATTGGAGATCATATCTAAAACAAAATAATTGTTAGAGTCCGGATTCAGCATTTTAAGAAATATCAGCAGAGCCAGGATCCCTTTTATAATTCCGGCTCCTGTGATTGCAGGTAAAATGGGATTGAAAATACCCGAGATCACGCCGAAAACAACGTTGACCGGATTTTCCCTTTTTTTATCCTTCTTTGTCTTTTCTTCCGAAGAAACAACAAGATCTCCCAGTTCTTTTTTTACCCCTTCAAATACCTTTAATACCTCATTTCCGATGATCACCTGAAACTGGTCCCCCTGAAACTGGGCTCCTAAGACACCGTTTAAAGCCTGTATGGCCTCCACATCTGCCTTTTCTCTGTCTTTCAAATGAAAACGCAGCCTGGTAATGCAGTTCCAAGCCTGGGTAATATTATCCTTTCCACCGCAATACCGGATAATTTCCTGAGCTAACTTTAAATGTTCCATACACAAAGTCTCCTTTTCGTTTTATTTTTAGTAGTCAATCGGATATTCGCAATCCGCTACGCTACTCGCTCACAGCGTGCCCCGCTTTAACGGGCATACCCTCATAGCTGCTACTTACTTGATGAGGTTAAAATAAATCCTAGTTCGCAGACAATGCCTAATTGAATAGTAACACTCTTATTTTAATTACTTGTTTGTGACATTTGTTATTCTTTCGATATGAAGCAGTAAATAAATGATTTCATCCTTGGAGACATCCCAGGCATAGGCATCAAACAGATATTTTGCAATCTTAACGGCGCATTGGTAGCTTTTTTTATAACGGGTTTTTACCGTTTCCAATAAATCTTCGTCGTTTAATCCTATGGTGTCCTTCATATGAGTTTCCTGCCGTATGATAAAATACCGAAGATGCACGATAAATCTGGAGTAGAATAATGAATTTTCATCCAATGTCAATTGAAAATGGTAGCTGACAATATCCAGGATCCGGCTGATGATCTCTGTAATTTTTAAGGTATCACTCATATCCTGACTTTCAAATTGTGCATTTACAAAATGAAGGGCTATAAAGGATGCCTCCTGAGGCGGCAATATTACTTTAAGGCGTTCCTCAATTAATTTCACGCCCTTACCTCCGATTTCATATTCCCTTGGATATAAGTGGGGGACTTCCCATTGCAGCGGATTATCCACATTCTGACTTTTCTTCGCCCGCTCAATAGCAAAATACAGATGATCAGCAAGTATGATCAGAATAGAGGCATGAAGCTGTTTTTCCAATATCCTGGAGCCATATTGAATGATTTCTTCCGTGACGGAAACGATGTCTTCCGACAGGTTCTGAACCATGGGAGCCAGACGTTTATTGCTGTCATTGATGAAAAGCTTATTGACAGAAGATTCTGTAACCATATCTCCCTTCTTCCGGTTAAAACCGATCCCATTTCCAAACAGCACGACTTCGTTATGATTCTCATCGTAGGCAAGAACGATGTTATTATTCAGTGATTTAACAAACTCGAACATAAAACACCTCCTTTCTCGTTAGAATTCTTCCTTTTAAATTTACTTCAGTTAAAAATTATTTAAAAATAGGATAAAAAAAATCACCAAACGCCAATATCCCCTATTATGTGGATATTTGCATTTGATGATGCCTGATCGAGTCAGTAACACTCACTATTTACTTGTCTTTAATATAGCATTTTACCGTCATATTGTCAAGAGAATGATTCTAAAGTTTAAACGAACCCGCCAAAACGTTATCCAGAAAAATATCGGACCAGTAATATTATTGCAGTTTTACCGAAATCTTCCCACTAAACAGCCCTCCTGTAAAATATGCCCTTGCATAGCAGCCAATAAATCCCGCTTTCTGGATTTGCCCGGCAGATCCAACAGGCAATCCAAAGCATAAACATTGAATTGATAGAGGTGGGACCAGTTGAAAGGCGGTTTCGGCCCGCGGTATCTGTTTCTTCCGTATCCGCGTCCCTGAGTTGCCCCGTTCAGTTCTGTAATATAGGGTCCGTGAGGTATATTTTGGGGGATTATCTCCATGACGGGAATATTCCAAATAACCCAATGGTTATATGCAGGAATGGGGTGTCCCATATCATCCATTATGATAGCCAGGGACTTGGCGTTTTCATTTATGGAGGACAGATTCAGTTCTGGAGAAATATCCTCTCCACGCCCTGTGTATTGTATCGGTATGACGGCTTCGTTCTTAAAAGCCGGACTGGTTACTGTTAGTTGATTTTTCATCTTATCATCCTTTTCTAAGTGAAACAGCCAGTAAATCCACGTTCTGTTTTTGCCTTATCTGTGTGAAATACGGCATATTCAGCCGTATTTCACGCTTCCTCATCAAATGCCTCCAAAGCTATGGGCAAGGACTTAACAATTGTATTCCCAACAGCGGGTAATCCTACCAGAATACTGCTTATAATTTCTTCTCTTGTTGCCCCATTGGATTTTGCCATTTTAACATGGAACGGCAATCCGCTTTCAAGACCCACGGCAGCCATCACCGCAAGATAGGCGAGTTCTTCCGTCTTCTTATCCAGTGCACTTGCACCGTCCACTTTTTGTACCATTTCCATCCAAGCTTTTTGTACTTCAGGAGCCTCTTTTGCAAAGACTTGAAACGCTTTACTAACCTGCATATAATCACCTCTCCTTTATTAACTATTGAAATGTCCCTTCCATGCCGGAAGCTTTTTCATGCTGCTTTCGGCCATTTGGACCGCAGCCTTTTCATCAATCCCCTGTGTTTTAATGATAAAGTTAATCGTGCCTGCCTTCTTTTCTTCAAACGACTGCATGGAACCGTCAGGGCGGGCACAGTGTACGCAATAGTCTTTCGTTGTGTCACCGCATGCAAATTCAGAAGCCTCTACCATTGGCATACCGCAAGCAATACAAACTTTCATTTTATATCCTCCTTTTATTTTTTAATCAATTCTAAAAAAGTTTCCGTTAGTTCCGGGCCATACCGCTCTAAAACCGGCGATTCCGGCGAAAACAAATCTTTGTTTAACAAATAATAATGGACCAATCCCATCCACGTATTAAACAACAGGTGAACAGGAAGATTCTTAATTGTGTTGTTTTCGCGTTCAAATACCTTGTTAAAATGGTAGGCGACAATGGATTGAATATTTGAAAATGTTAATCTTGCATCCTCCGGCAATAAACTCCTTTCAGCGATCAATCGGATATAAAACTTTTCGTGCCTGGCTAAAACATCTAAATGGGTCTTTAACAGCTCCTCAATATTATCTTTTGTTTCCGCCAGCCGATGTATCTCTGATCCCAATGCATCACCAAAATCCTGTATCAGACAGCACAGCAGTTCATCCAGTGACGAAAAATGAACGAATATTGTACCGTGAGATACGCCCGCTTCCTTTGCGATAACAGCCGTTGTAGCTGAAAAGCCTTGTTCAGAATAAACCTGATATGCTGTTTCAATTATCTTTTTTCGAGTATTTTCTTTTTGCAGCTGCCTTTTTGACTTCAAATAATGACCTCCAGCTCAATGAGTATGCACTCATTATAATTAGTTTTTTATAAAGTGTCAAGATATATTTTTTAAAGACCCCTGCAAAATGTTTTCAAATCGCCTAACCCGAATTCTGATTTTAATTTTTCATACCTTGCTTTCTCATGTTCCAAAACATCAAAAAGAGGATTATATAAGCAATGCTGTAAGACATCAGCATCTTTCAACACTTCATCAAACGGTGAGTGTGTCGTTCCTTTGCTGCTGTGGTTATATATGGCACTGCAAATAATATCAACTTCATTTTCAGTAAAAACCTTCAAATCATACAGAATTTCTCTCGCCATAATCGAGCCTTTATGTGCATGTTCTTTTGTATCCATAGCTGCATATGAATAAATATCATGCAGCATTCCAGCGATAGTTGCTAATTCGGCATTTTCATTTCTTTTTAATGCGATTAGTGTACAAGCCTGTGAAACACCGTATAAATGCAGATAGCCACATCTTCTTTCAGTAGTATCAGTCATAGTTAAAAGTACAGTATCAACATATTCACGAACTTTTTCGATTCGATTCACGCCTCTTCCTCCCTGTTCTCTTAAAGAATATTGTATATTTTTGAATCCTTCCGCTTTAACATTACCTATTATTTATATATAACTAGTTATATATGACATTTTAATTATCAATCATCACTTTAAACGACATACACTTCCATAATTATACTTCTCTTAGTATACCATTCCGGCTTCTATGTCATAGTTTTCATAATGGTAGCATAAAGCATAATAGATCGCAATATAAAAAAGCAGCAGTCTTTAGAAATTATCTTTCAAGACTACCGCTCTTAGTTAACGCATCAACTGCAAATTTAAAGATATAACTCTGCTATTTTATAGCACCTATTTATAAATTCTCAAATGGTTCCAGCACTTTATCAATCCTTGCCATCATTTCATCATCAATATCCCAGGTTGTACATTGGATATTCTGTTCAAGCTGCTCCACAGTAGAAGCTCCTCCAATAATAGAAGTAACCTCTTCCTTCTGCCTCAGCCAGTTAAAAGCAACTTCATTCATTGGTTTTCCATATGCTTCAGCAATCTTCTTAATCTGTTCTGCGCCATCAAAATACTGTCTGAATGATGGCCCTACCAGCTTGGGATTTGCATTCCTGATATCATTTTCAGAGAAATTTGACCCCGAATGGAATTTCCCAGCCAGAAGCCCCTGGAACAGTGGGCTGTACGGCAAAAATGCCTGACCGAACTTCCGCACATTGGGCAGTACCTCTTTTTCTGTTTTATATTCCAAAGGAATGTTGTGATAGCTGTCTGTATTCCGTTCGAGCATATTGTAAAGACTCTGCTGACAATGCACATCTGTATATTCCATCATCTTTTCTACATCTGCCTGTGAAAAATTACTCAATCCTACATATCGGATCTTTCCGGCCCTCTTCATTTCTTCCAGAGCCTCTGCTGTTTCCTCTAACGGTACATTTTGATCCGGCCAATGCATCTGATAGATATCCACATGGTCCGTCTGAAGTCTGATCAATGTCGCATCAATCTCTTTTAGCAGGCTCACTTTTGAGAGATTATTCGTTGTCTCATGCTTCTCATTCCATAGCAGACCGCCTTTGGATGCAATCAGCACATTATTTCTGTGACCGCCTTCCTTCAGTGCCGCTCCCAGAACCGTTTCCGAATGTCCCCAGCCATAAACCGGCGCCACATCGAAGAAATTTACTCCCATTTCAATCGCTGCATGAATAATCCGGGATGATTTCTTATCATCCATGGAATCCCAATCGCCTCCAAAATTCCAGCACCCAATTCCAATTACTGAGATTCTTTCAGCAATTTTTCCAACCTTCTTGTAAATCATAGCCTTTTCCTCCATCTATCAGCTTTTCCGCATTTTATCAATCACAACTGCGATTGCAATTAACGAGCCTATAATAATTTCCATGATAAACGAATTGATTCCAAGCAATGTTCCACCCTGACGCAGCGTTGCCATGATCATAGCGCCAAGAACGGTACCAATCACGGAACCTTCCCCACCATCTAAACTCGCACCACCTACAACAGAAGCAGCGATTGCATCAAGCTCATACCCAACACCCGAAGTTGGTACCCCATTGCCAAGACGGGCTGCCATCAGAATGCCCGCAATTCCACAGACAATCGAAGAGAATATATACACCCCATACACCGTTGAAGAGATATTGATTCCGCTTAATCTTGCAGATTCTTTATTACTTCCATATGCATAGATATTCCTTCCAAACACAGTTCTTCCTGTAATGAAAATGCCCATGAATATAATCGCGAGCCAGGTCAGGAACATATTGGGAATTCCCAACACCGATCCTGATGCATATGACGTAAAACTCTGGGGAAGGTTGGATATTGTTTTGGCCCCTGTCATCAACAGAATCACATTCCTGACAACCGTCATGGATGCCATCGTAGCAATGAACGGCGGCACTTTTGCATTATGTACCAGGACTCCGTTAAACAATCCAACCAACATACTTGCACCTATGGCAATGAGGATTGATACAATGACCGGGATCCCGCTTACCATGCACATGGAAACCACAATTCCCGATAAACCGACGACTGAGCCAACTGACAAATCAATACCGGATGACGTAATGACAAAGGTCATACCGATTGCTATAATCCCATATATGGAAGCCTGTTTTAACAGCTTCATAAGTGTATCCACCTTTAAAAATACCGGCGACTTCACACCAAAGAACAAAAATAAAGCAAATAAAATTCCCACCAACAGCAGCTCTGTCTGAAAACGAGTCAGTAACAGATTTTGTTTTTTCTTCTCCGCCATAGTCTCTATGACTCCTTTCCTTTCATACCCGATGCATAACGCATGATGTTTTCATCGGTAAACTCTTCCCGGGTAATGATTCCCATTTGACGTCCTTCATACATCACCATCATTCTGTTTGCAAGTCCCATTACCTCCGGAAGATAGGAGGATATAATGATTATGGTCTTTCCTTCCTTAATCAGTGATTCAAATACTTTATAGATCTCAAGCTTCGCCCCCACATCAACGCCGACTGTGGGCTCATCAAAGATAAACAAATCACTATCCTGGGCCAGCCATTTCGATATAACTACCTTCTGCTGATTGCCTCCTGACAGATTCTTTACCCGCTGATAAACCGTAGGTGTCTTTGTCCTGAGTTTTTCTACATAATGACGGGCGATTTGTTCGCCTTTGCCTTTATTCATGATTCCCAGATGAGTGATTTGGCGTACTGCAACCATATTGGTATTGTCTGCAACCGACATGCCCAGTGCCAGCCCCTGAGCCCGCCTGTCTTCCGGGAGCAGTGCGATTCCAGACTGGATTCCTTGAACTGGTCTGGTGAAATCCGCCGGTTTCCCCATAAAGGTCACTTTTCCCGAATCTTTGGCATCGGCACCGAAAATCGCTCTCACAATTTCAGTCCGTCCTGAACCCACCAAACCAAACATGCCAAAGATCTCGCCGCGCTTCACCTCAAAGCTGACATTCTGAAAGGATGTTCCCCTTGAAATATTCTCTACCTTAAGAATCGTCTCACCCGGTTGTACGTGCTCTATCTGATACATATCATTTACATTTCTTCCCACCATCATGGAAATTAAGTGGTCTTCATCCGTATTTTCAATCTCAACTGTTCCCACAAGGCATCCGTCCTTTAAAACAGTTGCCCGGTCACAGATACTGAATATTTCTTCCATACGGTGTGAGATATACAAAACTCCTACGCCGTCTTGTTTCAGCTTATCGATAATTCCAAATAGCTGTTTCGTCTCATCTGCTGTCAGCAGTGCTGTCGGTTCATCAAAAATGACCGCCCTTGCCTTTTGATGCATGGTCTTTCCAATTGCTACCATCTCCTGCTGCGCCACTGACAGCGTTCTGATAATCGCCTTGGGATCCACATGCACTTCGATGGAGTCCAGTGTTTCTTTTGTTTCTTTATACATGCGGGTATAATCTACGGTACCAAATTTTGATCTGGGCAGCTGCCCCATAAAGAAGTTCTCAGCTACAGAAAGATGCTGTGCCAGATTCACATCCTGATACACTGCCCCCAATCCCAGTGATTGTGCATGAAAAGGGGATTTGATATCTTTTTTCTCACCGTTTAAATAGATTTCTCCCTCTGTTTTGGCATAGACCCCCATCAGTATTTTAATAATTGTGGATTTACCCGCACCATTCTCACCTACCAGTGCATGCACTTCTCCTGGAAGGAGCTCCAGGTCTACGCCGGAAAGAGCGCGTACACCTGGAAACTCCTTTACAATTCCTTTCATGGAGACAATGGGTGTTATTTGTTCCTGCATTTGCCAACCTCCATAAACTTTAGGCAATTGACCTTTATTATTTGCCCGGGTACAGCAGCTTCTGCACATCTGGCACGTCCAAATTGTCTTTGGTTACCAGAGTCGTAGCCGCTACAACATCATGTTCAACATTCTTACCTTTTAAAGATGCAATTACGGAAAGTACACCTTCATATCCCATTCCGAATGGATCCTGAACAACGATTCCAGTTAATGCACCATTTTTAATTGCTTCGATTTCCGTGTCATCAGAGTCAAATGCATAGGCAATGATACTTCCGGACTTCTCATTCTGTGCAATCGAATTCGCAATGCCATCTCCCATGTGGTTATTATCTCCGAAGATTCCAATCAGATCTGAGTTTGCGAGAATCAGATTGTCAACTGCATCCTGTGCTTTTGCAATATCGTTGTCACAATACTGGGTCTCTATCATTGTAATATTAGGAACCAGTTCTTTCACCTTATCTGCAAATCCCTCACAACGTGCCTGATTAACGGCAGAACCGGAGTCTGCACTGATCACTGCGACCTTTTTACCTGCCGGGTCTATTCCTGCCTCTTTCCACTGCTCCACCATTTTCTCAGCAGCCGTTGATGCAGCTGCGTAATGATCGGTTGCCAGATGCTGGGTATAAACATTTGTTGCTAATTTATTGTCTACAGTTACAACGGGTATCCCTGCAGCCACTGCCTCCTCCACCGCCGGAACGGTTGCCTCAGAGCTGATGGATGCAATGACTATGCCATCCGGTTTTGCGGAAATCGCATTTTCCAAAATCGTAACCTGCTCATCAATTCCCGTCTCAGATGCCGGACCTGCAGTCGTCACTTCAATCTCTCCATTGCTCTCAGCTGCTGCTGCCTTCGCTCCAAGCAATACCGTCTGCCAGTAGGAAGAATCTGTTGCTTTGATAATAACCGTCACTTTGTAAGGACCTGATTTTGCCTCTGGTTTTTCCGGCTTTTCACTTTCTGCCGCCGTTGTTGCTGCCGTTGTTGCCGCCGGAGCCGCCCCAGTGGACTTTGCGGTTGAATTTCCGCCGCATGCAGTCAGTGTTCCTGCCATCATGACCGCCATCATCAGTGCTAAAGCTCGTTTCTTCATAATAAATCCCTCTCATTCATTATATAATTTTATTTATACATCCGGGATGACGTCTCTCCCATGAATATATACGATGTATTTCAAATGTGGAACCGCTCCCACATTTGGTAAAAAAAACAAACTTTATCGGTTTGTTTTTTCCGAGCCATTCAGCTCCAGCCTGCAGGGGGCCACCCAAATACTTCTTTGTACATCCGGCTTATTCATCCGTTCCATAAGAAGCTTCATACTCATGCGTCCCATCTCAATCGTATCCCTGGATACACAGCTGAATGGAAAACCCAGCACGTCCAGCATCGGGACATTATCTATTCCTACAACTGCAATATCATTCCCAAGGACAATACCGCTCTCTATCATTGCTTTAATAAACCCTATACTGGTACGGTTATTACAAGTAACCATGCCTTCAGGAAGTTCTTTGCTGTCTATCATATTTCTGGTAAGTGCATATGCTGTCTCTATCGTAAAATCCCCCTTCAGCACATACTGCTCCGGAACCTCCAAACCATTTGCCGCCATAGCATCCTGATATCCCCGGAATCTCTCCCGCGCTATTTTAAGCTGCATATCACCTTGAATGATGCCAATCTTTGTATTCCCAGCCTTAATCATACTTTCCGTTGCAATATAACCGCTCTCGTAATTCTGAAAGTAGATCGTATCCCACTGAGAATAATCAAAATCTCTATCTACAACTACTACAGGTACATCCAGTTTCGCCAAAGCATTCTTTAACTTATCCACAGATTCTCTATCGCCATAGCCCATGGCCGGTGTAATAATAACTCCCCGGACCCGCTGCTGCTCTAAGGCTGATAATGCCTTCAGTTCTTTATCACCATTGTTTTGTGTGTCGCAATAGATGATAGAAAAACCATTCTGATCAGCTACTTCATTAATTCCCTTTAAAACTTCTCCGAAAAAAGAATTATCGATCTCAGGGATAACCACACCGATTGTACTCCCGACCTGCTTGGAAAGACTGACCGCTGCTGCGGATGGCTTATATTGATGTTCCTGTATGATTTTCTCAATCCTGCGCCTGGTCTCCTCATTTACATAGCCATTATTATTCAAAACTCTGGATACAGTTGATTTCGAAACACCTGCCAGTTCTGCCACTTCATGAATTGTCAGCATATCATTCTCCTTGTACTTCTTTTTCGCTTGTGGTACCGGTCCCTCATATTGTATTTCCATATTATCATAGCATTTTTTACATGTCAACTCTAATTTTTTAATATTTTTGGTCATTTTTTTATTTTTATCGTTATTAATGTAAAACCATACTCCACTTATTTACTCATTTTATGGGACCGGTATCATAAAGTTAAGGCGAGCTTGAAGCTCTTGCACGTTGTGCCGCAGAGCCTGGCGCATTGGCCGGAACACAAATTCCAGATTCCGTCCTCACCGTTCTTCCCATTCAGTACAGGGAACACAGCATCAAGATGAATCTTCTCCACGCTGTCGCCGTGCAGCATTCTTTTCAATTTTTTTCTCTCAAATATTCCTCAAGACAGAGGGTTTGATCGTGCATTGCAGCGGCTGCTTTAATCCCTACATAGCGATAATGCCATGGCTCATTGCTGACACCAGTGATTTCTATTTTATCTGGCGGATAGCGAAGGATAAATCCAAAACGGTAACCGTTTTGTTTCAGCCATTTATAAACTTCACTTCCGTTTGATTTAACCCCATCCGCGTTGATATCCACTGCGATTCCTAATTGATGCTCGCTTGTGCCGGGAATGGCGACCCATGTTTCCGCTTCAGCTTTTGCTTGGGAAGCGGAATATCCTTCCTCTTTAAACGCGGCAATTTTTTCTTCCATTAAGCTCTGCTGTTTTTCAGCCGTTCGATATCCAGAAGCGACCACGGGATAAACACCGTCAGCTCTTGCTGCATCAAACATCTTCTGAAGTGCTGGGTATATCCGTGTATCAACAGTTTGTCCATTTGATAATTCGGTTATATCTACGACGTAATCCTCTGGAATCGCATTCCAGCGATTGACTAAAATCAGGCTCCATGAAGTCTCGTCGGTATCATTTTTGGAGGTGTCGGCTGAACTAACGTTGAAACTGCCCGTCCCAACGGATAAAATGGGTTCGGGCGAAACTTCTTTCAAGTTCAATCCATTGATGCAGTACCAGAGCAGGCCGATAACCGCTGCCACTGAGATCAGCCGTAATATAATATGGATCTTTCTAATGCGTGAATGTTGTTTCAACGTTCTTTTCCTTTCATAGCCTCTAAAATTATTATTGCAATTAACCATCATAATTAAGTTCTCTCCTTTTAATGAATCGGATGCAAGAAGCTCCTGCTGGTAAATATCTTACCAAACAGGAGCTTCCTGTATTTTAATATGGAGTTGTTTAATTCCTAAGAAAAGCCTAAAATCCGATTGATATTTTACTAATTCGTAACCGGAAGAGATACCGTGAAGGCCGTAATACCGTCTTTACTATCCGCCATTATCGTTCCTTCGTGCATAGTTATGATTTCTTTTGCAATGGCCAATCCCAAACCAGCTCCACCCGTATTCGAGGCGCGGGCTTTGTCCAGCCGGTAGAATTTCTCGAAAATAGAGGATAACTCTTCAGCAGGGATCGTCGTTCCCTGATTTCGAAACGTAATCACCACCTGATGATTAAATTCCCCTGCGGAAATGGAGATTTCCGAATAGGGATTGCTGTACGCCACCGCGTTTTTCAGAATGTTATTGAACACACGAGCCAACTGTGTGGGATCTCCATAAGCAGTCAGATTTTCATCTGCGTGGATCGCTATGGTATTTCCTTTAGGGGCAAGAACCGGATAAAATTCGTCCGCCATTTGAACCAGCAAATAGTATAAATCAACTACTTGTTTATCAAGCTTAATCTGTTGCGAGTTATAGCGGGTGATTTCAAAAAACTCATTTACCAGATTTTCCAGCCGGTATGCTTTCTCCAATGTAATATGGACATATTTAGCCTTTTGCTCCAACGGCATGTCCGGGGCCTCGTCCAACAGGCTTAGATAACCAATCACAGAAGTGAGTGGCGTCCGTATATCGTGAGCCAGATACATGATGAGGTCACTTTTCCTCTGCTCTGCTTCCTGTGCACGGTAAGCACGGTCAGACAAAGTCTTGCGGACAGTGTTCAGCTTCTCCTCGATGGCGGCCATTTCAGGAACGAGTTGGATGAACTCATCCTGTTCTGATACCAGTGCATCAATCCCACGATTAATTATATCAAAATATCGGGTGAACCTCTGGAGAAAAATGAACAGCAACAGAAAAAATACGATAAGCGCAGCACCGAGGAAAAAAAGTCCAAAGTTATAGCGGAACACATAGTGATAGGCGGTAAATGCTTCTTCTTGCGTCATGTGCAAGACCCTTTGAAAAAATTTTACCAGCAGGTCGCCTACTTTGCCTTTCCAAACCATCATATAGATTACGACGATCACTGAAAATGATAAAACAGCCATAAGAATTAGCTGCCAAAGCATCTTTTGCCTGAACTTTCTGTATCCGGATGCTTTCTGCAAATTATAGTTCAATTTTATACCCCACTCCCCAGATTGTCTTGATATATTGTGGATTCTCCACAGTATCCCCCATTTTTTCACGTAAATGGCGGATATGGACGGTGATGGTGTTATTGCTCTTCGTGTAATATTCGTCTTTCCAGATTTCGCGAAAAAGTTCTTCCGCGCTGACTACTTTTCCCTTTCGTTCTAAAAGAATACGAAGAATGTTGAACTCGGTGGGCGTAAGGTCCAGTGGTTTTTCATTCAAAAGGCATTCATGGGTGCTGCTATTCAACACCAAACCGGAATGCACAATAACATTTTCTCCGGATGCATTTGCTTGAGCCGAATTGTACTTTTTATAGCGTCGCAGCTGTGCCTTTACCCGCGCTACCAACTCCAACGGACGAAACGGTTTTGTAATATAATCATCAGCTCCCAGGGTGAGCCCGGTAATCTTATCAATCTCCTGGTCCTTGGCTGTCAGCATGATGATCGGGTAGGCATGCTTCTCCCTAATCTTCTGGCAAAGTGCAAATCCGCTCATATCCGGCAGCATGATGTCCAAAATAGCAATATCAAGCTCCGTAGTCTCAATGCAGGCAAGAGCCTCTTTTGCGGTATAAAACTTAAATACCGAATAATTTTCATTTTGTAAATAGAGTTCTATCAAATCTGAAATCTCATGCTCGTCATCAACGACAAGTATTTTTTCCTGCATAGATTTTAATTCCTTTCTCTTAAAGTCAGTTATGTATGATTTTACCATTATGTATTGGGTTGATTTTGATTTTTTCCATGATAAATCATTAAGAATTTCTTAAGACTATAGTTTGGATTGATCATAGGGCATACGAACGTATTATTCCCATGTGCATAGTGTATCATGCCTTTTATTGCCAATATTATCACCGGGTTCAATATATAATAAAAATAAATAGACAATACATTGACTAATAACCAGCATTTTGATATACTGAAACTAGTCAATATATTGACTAATCAATAAACCAGGAGGTCGCTGTGGACTACTCGAAAGAACTACAAGAACTTTTTTTGATGCAGCAAGCGTATGCAACGCTTATGTCTGCCTCCAATAAACTTGAAAAACAGGCTGATAAATATTTCAAGAAACTAACTGCAAGACAGTACATGGCTATACTGGCGATCCTGCATTTACCACAAGAGGAAACAACAGTTAAAAATATAGCTAAAAAATTGGGCACTACTAAACAAAACGCGAATCAATTGCTCACCACCATTGAGAAAAAAGGCTATATAGCAATATCAAGCAGCGATATTGATAAACGGGCTGTGAATATTAAGGTAACGGAATCTGGTTTACAGGCAATGGTAGAAAGTGCGGAAAGCGGCACTGTCTTTATGGCGGATATCTTTCATGGATTTAACGAAAAAGAATTGGAAACATTATGGCAGTTGTTAATAAAGCTTCACTGCTTTGACGGGGAGGAATTTTCTGGTTTTGAAGACGACGCAGGCCATCGTATAGAAGGCGATTATTCCGACTTACAGACAAGAGCTTTAGAAGAATTTAGGCGAAGAAGAGATCGCTGAAACAGGGGGAATTGCGATGTTTCAATTGGATTCACAGACAATGGACTTAATCAATAAAACCTGCAATGGAAAAAAGCATATCAAGCTGACTGTAGGCTTTTTTAAAGAAGGGAATACTGCGATTAGAGTTTTTGGTGAACATGGTGAGACCGCCGCTGAGAGCCACACATATGAAATCGGCTCCATAACAAAAACTTTTACGGCTTCTCTTCTGTCAAACTATATTTTTGAAAATAAAATGCAGTTAAATGATTCCATTCAGAAATATATTGCAGGGCTGAATGCAAATAACTACTATCCCACATTACGGCGTATTGCTACCCATACGGCGGGGTATTCCCTCATATATCCTTTTAGCCAAAGAGAATATTTAAATTTGACTATCGATATGATATTGGGAAAAAATCAGGGAGTAAATCCACTGCGAATGGATTTAGACAAAATGAAAATGCTTATCCACAAAAGCAGGTTAAGCGATACAGACTATAAATGGAAATATTCTAATTTTGGATATTCATTGCTTGGTTATGCAACAGGTGTCGTTTCCGGCAGAGGCTATTGGGATACCATGAATGATTTTTTATCTGATGAACTTGGTTTAAGCCATACTTATTTAGGTACGAATCATAATAAAAATTTACTTGGATTTGGCACAAAAAATCAGAAGTTAGGGAATTGGCATTGGGACAAACATAACCTTATAGCCCCGGCCGGAGCCATTAGCTCAACGGCAGAAGATCTGCTGGCTTATGCAAAGTTAAATATGTATGAGGAAAAGCCTTATTTCATGCTCTGCCACCAAAAACACGGAAGAGGGCCCCAAAATTATGAGATGGGACTTGCTTGGTGGCTGCGCCAGGAGAATAACAATATCATGGAACATGGCGGAGGAACAGGCTGCTTCAGTTCTTACCTGGCGATAGATAAAGGCAAAAAAGCCGCTTCTGTTGTATTGGCTAATTATAGGCTGGGCATTAATTCTGATAAAAAAATTGCGCTTTCAATTTTAGAAGGCCTGCAGAAATAAAATATGATCGATATTTCAGACCTGGAATTTATGGCGGACAGGATCCGTTAATATGTATAAAAATTATGATATTACTTCCCGGACATTTCTTATGATTCAGGCAGATTTGCTGATAGAATTGTATTTAAGAACCGTTGTATAGCCCGCAAAGAGATAAGTTAGCAGACAAATCGATGCCAGGACACAAGTCCCCGCACCGATTTTCTTTGTTTATAAACTACTTTACTCACACCACTTTCACCACAAGTTTCGTTGCCAAAATTCCAGTCCCCGCGCTCTGTCTCCGCAATAAACATGTGTTATTTACCGGATATCATAAACACTTCTCAGACGCAGTCCCTTAAGCGAACCGCTGATAATGCTCACCCGCTTTTCTCCTGCCTCCATATCAAAATAATTATCGGTAAGAACCAGATCCTCATTTTCATTGAGAATCTCAACCGATTTGGCATATGCCCCTGCCGTAATGATGATGTCTGGCCCATCCATGCGCCATGAAAGCTCCGGTTGTTCATAGCGGTAGAATTTGGGCATGGTAAAAATGGCTGTCCCCTCAGAAATCACCACTCCGTCCTGTTCACAGGCAAAGTGTACATGATCCTCATAAAGACTGACCTCCGAACAATCCACCTTATCCAGCCATATGGTGCTCATTGCAGAGACCTTTCTTTCAACGATCATTTCTTTTCCAATTATTTCTGATTTGGTATTGCGCAGAGAATATCGCACTTTCACCAACTGCTCATTCATCGTCTCATTGGCCACATTTAAGCGAAAGCTTTTCTCTAACGGATAAGGACGTGTGTTAATATTTGGATTCTGGGAAAGCTGCCCCTCCTCTTCACAGGAAATCATAATCGGAGCAAAAAACCTTTTCTCATAATAATGAAGCGCTTTCCAGCGTCCGAAATAGTCAATGGATGACCAGGAAGTTACCGGCCAGCAATCATTTAACTGCCATACAATAGCTCCCATACAACGCCCCCGGTGACGCCTCCAATGTTCCACCCCATACTTCATGGCTTCTCCCTGCATTAACTGGGATGCATAAACCAATGTTTTTAAATCGGTGGGATATAAAAAGGTCTGAGCCATGTAGTTCATCATCTTGGCATATCCCATATTACTTCTCTGGTGGCGCTCCATCACATAAGAGAATAAATTCCGGTCCTCCTCGCCGGTAAATCTTTCAATGGTCTTATACGCCGGCATTGCTTCAAAGCCAAATTCCGAAGCATAGCGAAACATCTGTTTGCGGTATTCCGTAAAAGGCTTGAACCCGTGCCATACCGCCCAGTAATGTGCATCTCCGCGATCAGGGTCATTGGGAAAATCATAACCGCCTCCTGAGGAAGGGCTTGAAGGCCAGTAGAAGGTGTCCGGATCTTCCCGCTTAATGATTTTAGGAATGATATATTCAAATATCTTGATGTAATCTGCGCGCAGAGACACAGTTTCCTCAAAGCTTCCATACTCTCCTGCAAGGATCAGCTCTTCCAGCTCATTATTTCCGCTCCAGAGCCCCAGACAGGCGTGATGGCGCAGCCTTCTCACATTTTGAACCAGTTCTTTTGTAATATTCTCCTCAAATTCCGGAGTCAGCAGATAGGTAGAGCAGCAGAACATGCCATCCTGCCAAATGATCAGTCCCATTTCATCACAAAGATCAAAAAAGTAATCATCCGGATAGTAACCGCCGCCCCATACCCGGACTGCATTGTAGTTGGCCCGTATACACTGGGTCAGCAATTTCTTTGTTGTCTCCCTGTTTACCCGGGGAACCAGGCAGTCTTCGGGAATATAATCCGCCCCCATGGCAAAAACCTTAACTCCATTTACTTCATGGGCAAAGCTCTCTCCCCACTCATCCTTCTCAACCGCCATAGTCATGGTGCGAAGACCAATGCGTGTGCGATACACATCCTGGAGTTCTCCTCCAATATAAAACTCAACCTCCACCTGGTAAAGAGGCTGATCCCCAAGACCGTTGGGCCACCAAAGTCTGGGATTTTCAATTTCTATGTTATCCGGGTTGTTCTCATAGATATTCAGCCTGCCCTCAGGGTCGGTAATCCTTACGATCGTCTCTATCTTATCTACGTCTCCGGTCATCGCTCCATTGATTTCATGCTCGGTAAACAGGTTTAAGGTAACCCGCCCATCCATATGCTGCTGGCGGATATGGACATTGGACAGACGTCCCTTTTCCACCACCACAATAGATGCTTCCTTATAAATCCCCATGTCAGGCAGGCGGGGCGCCCAGTCCCAGCCGGACATGCAGCTGGATTTTCTTAGATAGGGAAATCCGTCCAAAGTATCGGTGTTGCAGGGGATTCTTCCATTTTTTTCAATCTGCTCATTCATATAGTGAATGGGGGATTCAAATTCCACCCGCAGATGGTTTGTTCCCTTTTTCAGTGCGTGATTCACAGGAAACTCAAAGGTATAGAACATATTGTCGGTATATCCCACATGGATATCATTTAAGTAAACGTTAGAAATGGTGTCTACCCGGTCAAAATGCAAAAAGTACTGCTTTCTCTCGTCGATTTCTTCTATAAATGCAAAGTCATTCCGATAGGTATAATCCTTTTCCGACAAGCTTGTCAGAAGGGTTGCATTATCCCGGTAAAAGGGATCATCGATACGCTTATGGTTCAGCAAATCGCAATAGAGGGAAAAAGGAATCTGCGTATTTAACGTCTCTCCTTCATAATCCAGTCTCCACCCCTGATTTAATAATATTTTATTCATCTAAAACTGCCTCCCCATCCTTATAGGCACAAGGCTTTGATTTTGAAAGGGCCCGTTCATGTTTTCTTCCTCACTTATCCAGATTCACTCTATAAGTCTTAATCTCAAAGGGCTTGATGGTAAAGGTAAACCCGTTCTCTGTTTTCTCTACCGCACCCTCAACCGGTTCCTCCATGAGATTGCACTCGTTCACCGTAAACAGCCGGTGATCCATGCCAAAGGTAAGCGTTGCCGTAGTCTTTGTGTTTTCACTTTCGTACAGCCGGATGATGATACCATTTTTATCTTCCGCTATCTTCACTGTCTCCACAATCACATTTTTCCGGTCTGTCCATAAAAAGCTGTCCTGTTCCTTTGGTGCTCCCGCAAGTACAACGTGAGCCGGATAATTCAGCTTATAGCCCTCCCTAATGGTATTACCGTCGTAAAGGCTTCCCTCATGGGGATAGAGCGAGTAGGTAAAGAAATGCTCCTCCTGATCGGTGGTCTTATTCGGCTCAATACCGGATTTAATCAGCGTCAGGGATACACATCCATTCTTTACCGAGTGTCCATATTTACAGTCATTTAATACGCTGACGCCATAATGGCCTTCTGATAAATCCACCCACTTATGTCCGCAGCTTTCAAACCGTGCCTTATCCCAGCTGGTGTTTTGATGCACCTTGCGCTTTAAATTTCCAAACTGAATGTCAAATGCCGCTTCATCCGAATGAATATCCAGAGAGAATTCTACCTTCAGCAGACACTGGCTGTCCTTCCAGTCCACATAAGTATCAAAGTCTATGCGCTTTGCATGTCTGTAAAAGCTTATCTTTTGTACAATCATAGAATTGCTTATTCTTCTCTTTATCTTAAGCACCGCGCTTACCGGGCCGTTGGTCAGCCATTCGAACTGATCCGCCTCATCAGCAACCCAGCTTTTTTCCGTATAGAAAATGTCAATATCCCAGTTGTCATAATAGATAGGCTTATCTTCAAACATCCGGAACTGATTTGCGCGCCTGCCCTCCTGGACCAGCTCACGCCCGGCAGCTTTGTCATAAATGGAGGTAAACATTCCCGCCTGATCCATCTCCACCCGGTAAAATGGCGTTTCAAAACGGGAACCATCACCGGAAATCCGGGCGGTAACGTCCCCGCTTTTTTCCGGCTCATTCGTATAGGTGTTATACCCCTTGGAGTTAAGATGCTCCAGATATACTAAGTTGTTACTTTCTCCTTCTTGAATGGGATAAGTATGTTCCTCTGCATCCTTAAGGCTTCCTGTCACCTCTTTGGGCAGACTTACTACATCACTGCGGTCAAAGGACAATGTATTAAACACGGTTATTTTACCCCTTTGCCTGCACAGCGAATCAAGGCTTTGCTGAATCAGTTGCCCACCAGTCTGCTTAATTTCCTCATACTCTTTCCGGGTCACTTCGTACACTTCCTTAATGGAAGTTCCCGGTAAAATATCATGGAACTGATTCAAAAGTATTGTCTTCCACAACTGATCCAGCTCTTCTGACGGATAGTTCCCCCCCTTCAGAGCGCATAAAGTCAGGAAAAATTCAGCATCCATCATCATCACTTCGCTTTTGCGGTTAGCCCGCTTATTTCGTGCCATGGAGGTGTAGGTTCCCCGGTGATACTCAAAATAAAGTTCCCCTTCCCAGGTCTCCAGACGGCAGTTATCTTTTACTCGCACATACAGCTCATCAAAGTACTGTCTGGTAAATTTCTGTTCCACCTTGGGAATTCCCCTGATTCCTTTTTCCATGCGCTTAGAGGTTTCTAACATCTCCCTTGTGGGGCCTCCTCCTCCGTCTCCGTAGCCATAAGAAATCAGAATATCATTGTTGAATTCCTTATTTTGATAACGTTTCCACCCACCCATAATGGCATCAGGATGCAAAATCCCATTATAAGTGGTAAAAAAATTGTTTTCACTCTGGCCCACACCGAGGGTTGTAATGAGGTGGGTAAATACCTCGCTTCCGTCAATTCCTCTCCATAGAAAGGTATCACTTGGAACCTTATCCACCTGATTCCAGGAAAGCTTTGTGGTCATAAAATAATCAATACCGCTCTTCTTCATGATCTGAGGCAGGGAACCGGAGTACCCAAACACATCCGGCAGCCACAGTTCCCGGCATTCAACGCCGAACTCTTCTCGAAAGAAACGCTTCCCATACAGAAACTGACGGACCAGAGATTCGCCGGAGGTCAGATTTGTGTCGGCTTCCACCCACATGCCGCCCTCAACTTCCCAGCGCCCCTCCCTGACTTTGGCTTTCACCCTTTCATACAAATCCGGATACCGCTCTTTTAAAAACACATAAAGCTGGGGCTGGCTGGACATAAATTTATAGTTTGAATATTCGTCCATTAATTTAAGTACCGTAGAAAAACTTCTTGCCACCTTTTCTCTGGTCTGCTCCACCGTCCACCACCAGGCAACGTCAATGTGGGTATGTCCAATACAGCTTGCAATCACATCATGATAACCGGACATCTTCCCATACAGAGCCTGTTCAATATAATCCACCGCCTTGTGTACAGAAGTATAAAATTCCGGGGAATAAGGCGTCCTTAAATCCAGCAGGTTGATGGTGTTGTTTAAAACCGTCTCAAGGTCGAGCCGTATTTTGTCATCCTTGTCCATCCGGGTAAACGCCTGCAGCGGAACCAAAAGATCAAAATACAACTGCTCAATTAACAAATCTACCTGCTGCATCTCAAGAAATAAGTTAAATTCCGAATGAAGTGTACCTGTATACGCCTGTAAATCAAAGATGTAGTTATCCCCCCGTATGGCATGATCGATGAGATGAACGACCCGGTGATTCATATCCAGCCCCTGGATCGCTGTTTTATTCAGAAACAACAAAAACTGAGGGTTTTTCCCGTCATCCCACTCGTCAACCTGGGTTTTTACCCCCAGCCGAAGAGTCTTTCCTTCCTGCTCATCTTCCACCTGATAATTTGCCCTGAACCAGTAATGGGCGTCGGGGCCATACCATTTCATTTTCTGATGGTCAAATTTCTCCCATGGCTGCTCATCTGCATCCGCATCCTCCGGGTAGAAAAATCTCCCTTTTTTATATTCAATCTCTTTGACAGGCTCTTTTTTTACAATTGCCAGCTCTTTCAGTTGATTGCAAATAACCTCAATCCGTTTATCAATAAACCACATAATGTCTCCCTGCGTCTTCGCTCACTCTCAGCTTTATTATTTTACAAAAGGGGCATATTCCACATGCCCCTTTCATCTCTTTATTTTGCGGCATTAACCTGTGCCTGAGCTGCAGCAAGAATCTTTTCATATCCTGCTTTATTCAGCTCCTCCCTCATGGTCTTCACCAATTCACGGGGTTCTCTGGCACCCGTCCAGAGTTCAGCCTTATACTTCTCATATACTGCCGTACAATTTGCAATTTCTGTTTTTACTTCACTGGTATCCATATCAAATCCAAGCATAACCGAAGGAGCCGCGTTAGCATTTAATTCCTTTACCTCATCCCACTGGTTAAATTCATCACTAACCAGCTGGCCCACATTAAAGAAGGTTCCCTGAGTATACCCGGCCATGCCCCAGTTTGAATTCAGTTTGTTAATCTTTTCACCTTCATAGACAAAGTTTTCACCTTCCACACCATAGAAGAACCAGTTTCTTACCTTTGGATCTGTGTTCATAAGATTAAGAAGCTGCAGCGCTTTCTCCGGATGTTCGCAACCTGCAGAAATGCCGTTTAATGAACCTCTAACGGTGGTGTTGGACACAACGGTTTCGCCAAATTTTACTGCCACACAGTCATCAATACCATTCTGAGGACCCCATATGTTCTTTGCAGCGCCACTCCAGCCCTGAGCAGTAAAAAAAGTTCTGTATTTGTTTGCATCATCCGCATTTGGCGCATCACCATTGATGATGCCTTCTATGTACATCTTGTGGATAATATCCAGGTCTTTCAGCACCTCTTCATCCTCCAGCGGATTTACTACCGTCCTGGTCTCATCATTGTACTTTACACCCAAAGGCACAAGGCCTGCACCTATCTGATCGAAAAAGTTGGTAGCAAGGAATTCAGCTCCGTTCTTGGACATATAATAGGGGGCAGAACCCTCACCTGTCTTCACCGCCTTTAAGGCTTCATACAGCTTCTCATAGTCTGTTACATGTTCAAAATCAATCTTATATTTATCTGCAATGGCTTTATCCCAGATAAAATACTGGGAAGACGAGCTGTCTTTGTAGGTTGGCACTGCATAAACCTTGCCGCCGATGGAGGTCGCCTTCCAGTAATCCTCCGGCACCATTTGGTAAAGTTCAGGAGTCTTTTCCTTCAGCAAATCAGTAATATCCAGAAATGCTCCGGTATTTACCTCTGAATTATAACGGTTCATATCCGTAAAAAGAATATCAAACTTCTCGCCCGAGTTGACGATTACGCTTCGCCGTTTATCCCAGTCACCCCAAGGAACAATCTCCATCTCAACATTTACACCGATTTTTTCTTCCAGGTAAGGATTCACCTGTCGAAGCCAGGCGTCATAATTTTCCGGCATTCCATTTCCAACCTGAATCCATTTAACCGTTACTACCTCGCCATCGGCTGCATTTTCTTCTTTCGTACCAGCTTCTTTTGTTTCTTTGTTACTCATTGCCGCATTGTTTCCTCCGCATCCGGCCAGCATGGATATCCCCAAAACCGCTACTGTAAAAAGCCCCAATATTTTTTTCTTTTTCATAATACCTCTCCCTTCTTTTTTTGAATAAGTTCTATCCTTTCACTGCCCCAACCGTAAGTCCCGAAATAAAATATCTCTGGAAGAACGGATAGGTGCAGGCAATTGGTATAATAATTATAATCGCCATCGCCATTCTCGCACCTTCTTTCGGCATGTTATTCATATACTGCTGTAAAGTCACACCTAACGAAGGGTTCTTTGCCATCATCTCCATATTTCTCTGAATATGATCCAGTAACGATTGGATTGAAAATAATTTGGTATCTGTTATGTACAGTGAAGACTGAAACCAGTCATTCCAATAAGCGAAAGACAAAAACAATGCAATGGTGGCAACAATGGGCTTGGAAAGCGGGAATGCGATCCGTGCAAAGATGGTGAAATGACTGGCTCCGTCTATCTGGGCGGATTCTACTATGGACTCCGGAATATTCAGCTTAAAAAATGTTTTACAGATAATTACATGAAACGAACTGACACACAGGGGCAGAATAAGCGCCCACAGTGTATTTTTCAATTGTAGAAACTGGGTGTTGATTACATAAGAGGAAATCATGCCCCCATTAAAAATCATGGGAATGAATACCACCATGGTAAAAAATGAATTGAATTTAAATTTCCGGATTGACAGCACATAACCCATAAGAGTGGTCAGAATAACTCCCATAGCTGTTCCTGCCACCGTTACTGCTGCCGATATGCCCAGCGCCCTTATGATCATCTTTCCTTCCTTCCACAAAAAGAGGTAGGATTCCAACGAAAATTCTTGAGGCCAGAAGCGGTATCCGTTCAATTTTATGGACTGCTCAGATGAGATGGAAATAATAAACACAAAAACAACCGGGATAATACAAATCAACGCAAGCAGAATGAACAGAACGTTAAAGCTAATGTTGATTGCTGGTGATATGCGGTTAAGTGTTGAGCTGTCGGCCATATCCATATCTTTATCTGCTCTTTTTCTCATTTCACTTTTCCTTTCTAAATGATTGAACTTTCGTTATCAATCTTTTTCACAATCGCGTTTGCCGCCAGAATGGTAATGCAACATGCCACCGACTGGAAGAAGGATGCCGCCGATGTCATCCCGATTGGAGTTGCTGACTTCAATGCATTAAACACATAGGTGTCAATGGTGGCAACCGAATTGAAAATAGAGCCCTTAGCCCCCTGTGACAACTGGTAAAAAAGTCCGAAATCAGAATAGAAAATCTTGCCCACATTCAAAATGAACATCATAATAATTACATTTTTCAGGCTGGGAAGTGTAATATATCTGGTCTGCTGCCATTTGCCCGCGCCATCAATCACCGCCGCTTCATAGAGCGTCTGGTCAATTCCCGAAATACTGGACAAATAAATAACCATGTTATATCCTGTACTCTTCCACAAATACATGATAACCAGAATAAATGGCCATACATTTTTGTTCATGTACCACTGATTTGCCGTATTTCCTACATCTCGCATCATATTATTAATCAGACCGTTATCATAATTTAAAAACGCATCCAGAAAATATGCTGCAACAACCCAGGACATAAAATAAGGGAAAAACATCAGCGTCTGATAGACTTTGGATCTTTTTCTGCTATGGAGCATATTCATCATAATGGCAAGTATTACTGCAAGTGCAGTGCCCATAACAATAAAAATCAGATTGTAAACAATCGTGTTTCTTAATATCACATACAAATCATTGGATTTAATAAGAAACTCAAAATTCTTAAAGCCCGCCCATTCGCTATGGAAAACATTGTAGATGAAACCTTTCCCAGGCTGAATTTTATAATCCTTAAAAGCGATAATAAGTCCAAACATGGGCATAAAGCAAAATAAAATATACCATACGGTTGTGGGCATCGCCATCAGGGTAAGTTCCCAGTCACCTTTTGTAGCCTTTCTCTTTTTTGCCTTTGTGTTACTATTTAATGTTTTCAACCTTATCCCTCTTTTCAATACTTTCCTCACAGTCCAGATTCAGATTTTTCACTGAATTCCGATAGATGATTTCGCCCTCAATCCGCCTTGTCTCGGGCTTCTTATCAGGTTTTTCAATTCTTTCAATTATCTGCCTGACAGATACTTTTCCAATTAATGAAGCATTCACTGCTACGGTAGTAAGCTGGGGGTCCGTCAACTTGGCATAAATATCATCATCGAAACTGCCTATGGAAATATCATCCGGCACTGTAAACCCATGATTGTTCAGAGTTCGTGTCAGCCGGAAGGCAGTTTCATCACAGTTACAGATAAAAGCAGTGGGCATCTCTTTTGGCAGCTCTATATCAACAGCTTTTCCCTCCAGACTCCGGTCAGGAATTACCCAATCGTCTCTTAACTGCATGTTTTTTTCCAGCATAGCCCGTAAAAAGCCAAGATAACGGTCGGTGATACTTGTAGTGGAATTAATGGTTCCTACAAATCCAATCTCTCTGTGACCCATCCGGATAAGATACCGGGTCATGTCGTACATGCTGTAAATATTCTCGGACACCACCGAATCTGAACGGTGCGTCCGGTCATAGATATCCACGTAAACCTTGGGAATATCAATTTCCTTAACCTGTTCACGTACCTCTTGATCTAAAAGACCCAAAACGAGAATCCCCTTAAAAAGATTTTCCTTCTTCATCATAGAAATATCATCGTAAATAGTTGCAGGGCTGGGTGTGAGCATCATGGTGGAATAATTATAGCGGCCAAGCTCTCTGACAATTTTCTCATACATGCGCATATAAATAGCCCCGCCGCCACCTTCTGAGATAAAGCGTCCATTCATGATGATGCCAATCTTCTTTCGTTCAGTTTCCTCTTGAACCGGCATAATATATCCCTGTCTGAAAGCAGCCTCTTTAATCTTATTCTTTAATTCCTCGCCCACTCCTTCTTTATCATTCAGAGCTTTGGACACCGTTACCTTACTGATTTTCAGTTCATCTGCAATACTTTGCATGGAAACCTTACGTTTTTTCATCATCTTCTTCTCCAAAATCTCAACTTTAGTTAACTTTAACTAATTGTAACTTAACATATTTTTGTATAATTTGTCAATTATATTTTTATTATAAATAAAATTTTGTATTATTTTAATAATTATCGAATTGTATTTTAGTAGATTTTTCCTTCTTTTTAAAAATATTAACTTTTATTGTAAGGTTACAATATATACATATCCATATGCCCATCAGCCTCTACTTTTCACCACTCCTCTTTTGCTTCATCATAGCAGCCAGCTTGAATGTGTTCTTTGACAGTCCTGCATGCAGTGATGGCAGCTGGTAAAACATACATTTAAAAAAGAGACCTAACATTTATTAAGTCTCTTTCACTCTTTTACTCACACTACTTTCAACACAAGTTCCGACAATTTGTCAAAGTTCCAATCACCGCATCCTGTCTCCGCCGCATAACCCACGGCCGCCGTCCTCATGCCGCAGGCGAAAGCCGCTTCAATTCCAGCCGCCGAATCTTCCACTACTATACACTGCTCCGGTAGAATCCCCAGACGCTTTGCCGCCAGCTGATACACCTCCGGGTCGGGTTTGGAACGGCTTATATCATTGCCATCAACAACCGTATCAAAAAAATCTCCGTATCCGATTCGCTCCAATATAAACCGTGCATTTCTGCTGGAAGAGCCAATGGCTAACATAAATCCGCGTTTACGAAGGGTCGATAAAGTATTTGCCGTGTCTTCTGTGACAAAAGTAGGACTTAAGCGTTCCAGATACTCTTTATAATATCCATTTTTCTTATCCATCAGCCGTAACTTATCCGCTTCTGGCGCATGGCGGTTCTGCCGGGACAGTATAATGTTTAAGCTTTCTAAGCGGCTGACCCCCCGCAAGGCAGAATTTATATCCCTGTCAAAATACAATCCTGCTTCGTCAGCCATACGTTTCCAGGCAAGGTAGTGATATTCATCCGTGGAAACGATTACGCCATCCAAGTCAAAGATAACAGCTTTTATCAAATTCTTCATTTCACCCTCCAAAATGTTCTGTAATCCATTCATGTTCAAAATGCAACGGCACATCGGAAGACTTTTCACAAGACCTTCTCCATGTGCCGCTGCAGGTAAATTGTTAATTCCTATACAATCTCACATCATCAATATGTACCGTCGTCCCTCCGCCGGAAGAACAATAGAACCCAATATCAATGGTACCATTTGTGACCAAAACATTGCTTGCCTCTATTTTGTGCCACCCGCTTCCCGACTTTGGCATATCCACGTAAACCGCATTGCCGCCGTAGTTTGTGATCTCCATCCGTCCAACGGCAGGAGAGGTATTTACCACCTTCACAAAGGCTTCTACCCGATAGCTTCCGTTTTCCACGTTAAGCCCCTGATGAATACTCTGCTCAAAAGCGGCTGTATTGTAAAAATACGCCCGTTTGTCACCTTCCACCGGGGATTCCGGCGGATTCGTGCCGGAGCCGGAATCAATGCCGTAAGCTAACGCCTGGCTGCTGGGATGCCACTCCGTCCAGTTGGAATTAAAGGAAGTGGGACGCTCGAAATCCCCATTGTCCAAAAGGTTTTCCGGATAAGTACCGGAAGCGGCGGCAGACAGTGTCAATTTGTCAAGGTTGATGCTACCGGAATTGCCCGCATCATAGCGAAGGGAAATCCGGTTTCTTCCCTTTGAAAGTGCCAGATTTGTGCTCACGGTCTTCCAGATGTTCCAGTTTCCGCCTGTACCGGCAAATTGCAGGTTTCCTGCATAGCTTCCATTTACGTATAAATTTAAATCCTTCGTGCTTTGGTTTCCGTTGCTGTAGCGGAAATCTGCGGTATAGGCTCCGCCTTGTTCCATATCGACCTCAAAGGCTACTTCCGCATTCTGTGAAACCATGGAATCTACAAAGCCGCTGCCGCTGTAAAACCAATGATCCTGATTTGTCTTTGCAGCCCCGTAAAGAGGAGAATTCTCCGCTTCTATTACCATCCGTTCCGGTTCAAAGGGAACCGCCAGATAGTCAATATTTACAAAGCCTGTATCCCCTGCCTTCGGATCGTATTTGAACGTGATGCTGTTACTGCCCGCGGTGAGTGGAAGTAGAATTTTCACATCTCCCCAGGTATCCCAGCCTCCGGTAGAAGCTATGTCCGCCTGGCCGCTGTATGTGCCGTTGACGTAAGCGGATAAGGTTTTTGCGGCCTTTGCGCCGTTGGAACAGCGCAGAGTCACCTCATAATCCCCCGGATTTGCGGCTTTTGCATAGAAAGTCACTGCCGCCTGCTCCGCTTCCATACCGTTCACAAAGCCAGTACCGGAAAATCCTGTATGATCCCTGCCCACTTTGGGCTGGCTGGCCACTGTTTTACCGGAAAGGGAGGCGTATTCCGCCTCGTACTTTTGATCGGAAAGTGTGACTGCCGGGTTACCGGATAAAACCAGTGTGTCTGCATTTGACTGGCCCGCTTGGGTTTTTATATAAGTAACTTCCCCGTAAATGTCCCTGGATTTTGCAAATCCCCCGCCGTTTGCGGCAAATAGGGCATTTAAGTCGGCGTATTCCTGTAACTGGGCGGCATTTTTCGTCACCTGACCGGCGGCGCTGCCATGAACCGCCAGGTAGTAGTAATCCACACCGTTTGTGTAGCTTCCGGATTTGGCCGATATACCGATCTGAACCTGACCTGAACTTTTCTGACCGGATACGGTCTGAGAGAAATACTTTCCGTTTTCGTAATCATAAGTAATGCCGTCATCGTCATAATACTGAAACTCCGTCTTCTGGGATGAAGGGAATATGTCTACGAAAATGCGTTCCGTTTTCTTCTGCCCTACGTAGTCCTCTACATCCTGTGAAGGGATAATAGCTCCTTCCTTCACAAATAGGGGTAAGTCGGACCAGGACTGGGTGTCTAAGCTGTAAGGAATATATTGTCCGCCCTTATATGCGGTTCCCCTGTTGTAGTCAATCCAGTTTCCCTCTGGGAGGTAAATCCATTTGCAGGACTGCCCCCGCTCTGTAACCGGAGCCGCAAGAAGCCAGTCCCCCAGCATCCATGCGTCGGAGTAATCCTTTACCTTGTCGTCCTGAGGATAATCAAACAGCAGAGGGCGCACCAGGCCCAAGCCGCTTTCGTAAGCCTCTCTTTCATAGGCATAGAAATAAGGCATCAGGGAGTAGCGCAAATGAATGGCTGCTTTTACATTTTCCTCCGCTGTATAGCCGTAATACCAGGGCTGGCGTTGTTGGTTTAAATTTCCGTGAACCCGGAAAACAGGCACAACGGATTCAAATTGGAGCCAGCGGGTGTAAAGCTCTGGACTGGGGTTTTCAATGTTTCCGGAATTTTGGTTAAAGCCTCCTCCGTCCGAACCCCATTTCGGCTGCCCGTTGTTTACGGTGGAAAGCAGGGCGGCCTTCTGTTCATTTAAGCCTGCGGCCCAGGAAACCCGCTCCCCCTTGTAAAACTGTGTGGCAACGTCTCCTGACCATATGCTGGTGGCAAAGCGCTGGGTACCCGGATAGTAGTTTCTGCCCGTCTGCCACACACGGACATTATTCTTGGCATACTCCCGCTGTCCTTCATAAATAGTCTGGGCAACATGCAAGGTATTATAGTTACCGAACCAGTACTCAGCCCCATTGGAGGAAACCTTATCTGTTTCATCGTTCCACCAGCCCACGATCCCCTTTGTAAATGCATCAATGGAGTGGTTCCACCACCAGGCACGCTCTCCTGATTTGTAAGGGTCAATACTGCGTACCGTCACAGGATAAAAATAATCCACGTATTCGTTGTGCCCCGGATAGAAATACCCGTTATTGGCTGCGTCCTGCCCCTGGGCGGTGGCTGCACCTCCGGAAATCTTTGTTACGATTCGCGGCTTGGTAATTCCGATCATTTTCACTCCCCTTGCATCCATGGTGTTTTTTAAGGCACCGCTTCCTGCTAAGGGGAAATTTCCCGTATTCCACTTAAATTCCCCATAGTTGTCCTGTCCGTAAAGCTTCCAGTCGTAGTCAAAAGCGTAGCTGTCCAGGGGAATGTTTTTTGCCCGGTAGGTATCAACCATTTCCATCAATTCCTGTTCGTTGATTCCCCACTCAAAATTGGAAAAACCCTGTGCCCACTTGGGAAGCATGGGAGAGGTTCCCGTAATTTTGGAATAGTCTTTCATAATCTCTTTTGGCTCTCCCAGTAAAATGAAATATTCCACATTATCTTTTTCATACCTGCGGCCTTCCACCGGAGTTCCCCCATAGTAAAATTCCATTTTCTTATCCCTGGAATTGGTATAGGGGTAGCCGCCGTCTGAATCCACCAGCAAACCATAACCTGCTGTGGACCAGAGGAAGGGGCCGCCCGAATTGCCCTGCTGGCCTGCCCTGGCCGCCTGTGTGTTGTCATTTCGCAGCAGATTGCCGTTTTCGTCAAAACAGTCAAAGCTGTGGATTCCGTATAAGTTGGTGGAATCCTGACGGACAAAGCGAACGCCATCGTGGTAGACTCCCCCGCTTTGAGGTTCCCAAAACAGGGTCGTGCCGTCGGCTTTTTTCACCGTCATCCGGCAAGGCTTTTTATTAATTTCAACCTGCATTTCGTCCGTCTTTATGGTTATGGGATCGGAAGCCGTATGAATGACGGCGTCACTTGTATCCCATTTCAGACCGGGATCGATCATGGGTGTCCGCTCACTGGAAACAGCTCCGCCAGGCTGGTAGTTCACCCGCAGAATGTCATCGTCACAGACTTCCAGCGTCAATTGATCCGAAGGAGAGGAACCGCTGTCCACGGTGAGGACCAGAGTAGTTCCGTTGACCTGCGTACCAATCACGTCACCTAAAGCAGATACTGCCGCCCTGGCCGGGGCCGGCACAAAGGCCGGCCACAGAGCGGTGAATAATAAGGTAAATACTAAACTTAATGATAGAAACCGTTTTTTCTGTTTCATACTGCTCCCCCTTATTTAACCAGAATACAGTCTAGATTGATACCGGCAAAATCCCCATTTTCATAGGAGATCCGGACGGTGTTTCTGCCGCTGTTTAAGTTAATAGGAATGCCTGCGGTATTCCAGTCACCCCAGCCGGAAGTAGCCGGCAGGGCCAAAGCGCTGATGTTTCCCCCGTTGACCATTACGGAACGCTGTCCGGCGGTCACTCCGGCGGAGTAACGGACTGACAGTGATGCCGTTCGTTTTTCTTTTGAATACACCTCAAATTCCACCCAGTCGCCCTTGTCCGCAAACTGATCCACAAAGCCTTCCCCGTAATAGCCGCTGTAATCCGTGTTGGTGGAAACCTGATGAAGGGATGCGTGTTCGGCTTCATAAGGAGCTTTGTTTACGCCGTTTAATTCGATCTTCTTAGCCGGACCGGACGGGGTTTTGATATAGGTAAGCTTTTCATTCTCGTTGTAGTAGTACGCACTCTGCGCCTTTATAAAGCCGTCCAGAGTTTTCACTTCCTGTAATGTCTGACCGTCTGCATTTACACCGCCGGGTCTGGTTCCAAAGACCTGCGTGGTGATTGGAATCTGGCAGGAAGGCAGATGAACGGTTACAGTACCTGCCCCAAAATTCTCGGATGCCCGGACCGTCATAGTACTCCGGTCACTGTGGGACAGGATATAGGTGCTTTCCCCTTCGGGATAGACACGGAAGGTAAGGTTATCGTAATTCTCCACATCATTGCCTATGGAACCGCCGATCTCATAGTTTTTGTTTAAGTTAAGGGGCAGAATACTGCCGGACTTCACGTAAACAGGGATAGAGTTCACATCCGCATAATAGTCTTTCTTCATGCCGCCTGCAGTCAGGGCGTTGTTCCATAAATCGATCCATTCCCCTTCGGGCAAGTATACGCTCTTTACTGTCTCTCCCTCCTGGACAACAGGCGCCACCAAAAGACTGCGCCCGAACATATACTGTTCTTCTAAGTCATAGGTATTGGAATCTTCCGGATTGTCTAAGAACATGGCCCTCATCATGGGCGTTCCGCCCTGTGCACTGTTTTGTGCCTCGCTGAAAATATAGGGCAGCAAGTTCATGCGGGTGTTGATGTATTTGCGGAACATGGGAACGATACTGCTGTCACCCGTACGGTTCTGAACGTTCCAGGGGGAGCGTTCCTCACTGGGAGAGGGGTTTGCCTTCTCGGAGTGGAACTGCATGACCGGAGCAAAAGCAGCCATTTGTGTACTGCGCTTATAGAGCTCGGCCGAAGGGAAATTCCCCGTAAACCCGGCCAAATCCCAGCTCCAGTAAGGTACTCCTGAGATCCCAGCGCTCAAACCGGCACTGAGGGCGTCCCTGAAAGCGGAAAAGCTGGAGGTCTGATCTCCTGCCCAAAAGGCTCCGGAGGACTGAACGCCTGTGGTTCCCGACCGGCTGAAGGTGATCCCTTCCCCTGTCTTTTTCTTCACAAAGTCGTTATATCCCTTTATGTAGGCGTTGGGATATGCATTTCTCATGGAAAGGTCGGTACTGCCGTTATGGAAGGAAGTGTCCTTACGCCAAACCATTTCCCCACCGTCCGTTTTTACGCCGTCTATCTTAATGTCGTCAAAAAGGTAGGAGCGCTTGTTCATCCACCAATCTACTGCCTCGGGATTGGTGAAATCCAACAGCAGACTGTTTCCGAACCACCCGGATTCGGGTATGCGGTAGGCCCCGTCATGTCCGTCGGAAACAGCGTATCCCTTCTGGAGCATATAGGCCTCGTCATTGTCCTTTTGTGCATAGGAGTAAGGCGTGTATTTTAAAACGGGTATCTGCCACAGCACCAGTTTTAAGCCATTTTCATGAAGAGTGTCTGTCATTGCCTTTGGATCGGGCCATTTAGAGCCGTAAGTGAAATCCGAATTTTTAAAAGCAGCCGAGCCTGGAATTGGCGTATAGGTTGCTTCATTCCAGACATAGAAGGTGTTTTCGTCACTCCACTGTTCCAGCACTAAAACCGTAGCCGGAATGTCGTTGTTTTTAGACTGGTTCATGGCTTCCAGCGCTTCTGACTGAGTATCCCATTCATTGGCGGACATCCAAAGTCCGAAAGCCCATTTGGGGAGTTCCTGGGGCAAACCGGAAATTTTGTTGTACTTCCCCACCACCTTCGCAGCCGTACTTGCGCTGATTAAGTAGTAATCCAAAAGGGGGGAATCCACATGTTCCGTATCAGCTTCAAATACATACCGGTCCCCATCCGCTGCTGCCATATCGAACCTGGAATAACAGGTGGTATTTAAGTAAATTCCGTAACCTTTGCTGGTAACGAAAAAGGGAACCGACAAATAGGTTTTACTGCCCTGGTTCTGGTATTGGTTGTAAATGTAGGTTTCAACCACCTCTCCCCGTTTCTCCGCACCGTCATAATGCTCTCCGAAACCGTAGAAACGCTCGTCTGAAGGAGAGAGATAGCCGTCCCGGAACTGCCCGATCACATCCTTTCCGTCGGTCAGCCAGGACATCTCCTTGCCCATACCGCCGTTAGAAGTCAAAACCTTGTTGTGTTCGTAGCTGTATACCTCTAAGGCGTATGGATTCTTAGTGACGGTAACCCGCAGTTTTCCGGCTTCTATTTCCACTTTTTGTGCATTTTCCGTCACAGTGTAACCGGAAATACCGGAGGCGAATTTCCCGTCTCCCTTTGGTGAAAGCTGGAAACGCACTGTTTCCTCGTCCGTAAAGCTAAGAGCCAGCTTTGGGGAGAAATTCCCCGTATCCGCCTTCACGTCAAAAAGGACGGTTCCGTTGTTATAGGAATTCAAAGACACGGACTTTACTTTTTCCCAGTCGGTCACATGAAAGGTAAAGGGACCGATGGATTTGGTGTTTGTGCCGTTTACGCCCCCGTGGACCGTATACTCCACAGTATCTCCTTTAGCAAAGGAGCCTAAATCCGCTTCCCAGTAAGAATTGTTTCCGCTGTTATAGGACCAGCCCGCGCCTACGTCCGTCTTCTTTACACCATTTACGGTGTAGGAAACCCAAACCGTCTGTCCGGATTCCACAGGCCAGGTGGTGCTGTGTATCCTCACGGACTGGCCTGCAATCGGATTCCTGGGCGAACGCTCGGTAGGTTCTATTTCATAAATATCATTTAATCCGTAAGGATTGTGCCACGTTCCTTCCAGCGCAAAAGCCGGTGAAACGTTGAGCAAAATACAGCATATGCTCAGTAAAATGGCCATAAGCTTCTTTCTCATATTTCCCCTCCATTTATCATAAGTGTTATTTCCTTGTGATATGGTTTCTTTTTGTCAAACTAGTTCAAACGCCAGACCAAAAGTTCTCCCGCCCGGCATTCTTTGTACAAACGGCATGGACCCGCTGTTTGTTCTCCTGTCCAATAATCGTTCCAATTTCCTTTTGGCAGATATACCTGCCTTCCTACCACTCCTTCCTCTAAAACCGGAGCCACTAAAAGCTGCGAACCAAACATATACTCGTCGTCCACTGCGCACGCTTCTTTATCCTCCGGCCAGTCAATTACCAGTGCGGCCATAAGAGGGCGGCCTGTATCTGCACTTACGCTTGCTTCCTTTAGGATATAAGGCAGCAACCGCTCTCTTTCCTGCGTAAACCTTCGGCAAATATCAAGGATTTCCGGCATGCCTGTCACCTTTGCCATGTTCCATGGACTTCTGTCGTTGATCTCTTCTTCCGAAGCCTCCAGAAGTTCGGAAAACTGGCCGGCAGCCGGTTCCGAGTGCCACTGCATGACCGGAGCAAAACAGGCTAGGCAGAAGGATCGCAGATACAGTTCGGCGGAAGGCATCTTTCCCGCAAAACCCGCAAGGTCAAAGCCCCAGAAGGGCAGACCCGACAATCCTGCGTTTAAACCCGCCGTCACCACATGGCGCAGTTCTTCCCAAGTGGACTGCTGGTCCCCGGCCCAGTGCATAGGCGTGGTCTGAGCTCCCGTATATCCGGCCCTGGAAAAAAGCATCCGGTCATCTCTTATAAAGTCCGTATAGGCTCTGGTGTAAACCATGGCATAACCATTTTTCATTTGGGCTCCGGTCCGCCCGTCAAAGAAGCAGGCGTTATCGTCGTATACAAATTCCCCTCCGTCGGTCTTAAAGCCGTCCACTCCCATGTCAAGCAGATATTGCCGTTTCCCAAACCACCAGTCACAGGCCGCCGGATTGGTGAAATCCGGTATCATGGAACCGCCGAACCATCGCCCCTCCGGAATCAGATAGGGGGATCCGTCGGCATTGGTAACGACAAAGCCCTTTTGGACCGCTTCGGCGCAGTCTGCTTCGTGTTCCGGACAAACGCGCCCAGGCTCCAACTTTTTCAAAACCGGAATCTGCCAGAGAATCAGGCGGATTCCTTTTTCGTGAAGGTCCCGGATCATCCCTTCCGGATCGGGAAAACGCTCTTTGTCAAAGCGGTAAAAGGTGGCTTCATCGCTCCAGGCTTCGATTACCACCACAGAAGGTTTCATCCCATGCCTGACAGCTTCTTCCACCACTTCTTCCACCACCGCCTGACTATCCCAGCGGTTAGCGGACATCCAAAGGCCAAAAGCCCAGTCCGGCGGCACTCTGGGCCGCCCCGTAAGCGCCGTAAACTCTTTAAGAACCTCCAGGGGCCTTCCCGTAAATGTCCGCACATCGTATTGGTCCGGAAGCGTAAAGACGATCCCGTCATCGGTTTTTTCCGTGAATATGGTAAACTTCTCCATGGTGTCCACATAAAGACCCCCGCCCCCGTCTGTCAATGCAAAGGGAATGGGCAAATAGGTGGAAGCCCCCTGATTGGTAAAGGTTTCGTATACGTGGTTTTCGCGGGTCAGCCCCTCCTGATTCAATGCGTCAAACCGTTCTCCAAATCCGTAAACGGCCTGACCGGCAAGCAAACATTTCATCCTTTCACACCTCCTACCTGTAATCCTGCTGCAAAATACTTCTGTGCAAAAGCATATACCACCAGAATCGGCAGCATGGAAACCAGCGCTCCCGCCATAAGCAAGTTGTATTCGCTTTTGTACTGCCCATTTAAGGAGCTTAGAATAATGGGCAGGGTAAACTTTGTCTTTGTGGTCAGCATGACCAGCGGCAATAAGTAGTCATTCCATGCGTCCATAAAGCAGATAATTGCCAAAGTGGCAAGGCTGGACTTGCACATGGGGCATATGATCCGTACAAAGACAGTAAAAATTCCTGCGCCGTCAATGGCGGGCGCTTCCATATAGACGTTAGGAATCGTCATCATGCACTGGCGCAGCATAAACACCGCAAACACCTTGAATACACTGGGCAGTACCAAAGCCCCCAGACTATCCACCAGTTTCAGCTCTCCCATAAGTAAGTAAAGGGGAATGAACAGCACCTGGGAAGGGATCATCATGGTGGCCAGATAAACCAGAAAAATGGCGTTTTTCCCCTTAAAATCCAGTTTCGCGAAGGCAAAGGCGGCCATGGCGGAACTTATGATCGTCACTGCTACGGAGCTGATGGAGACCACAAGGGAATTAAATGTGGAAACGGTCATTCCCTCTTTACTGAACAAATCCGTGAAATTCTTAAGGGTCGGGTTTTTGGGTATCCACTGTATGGGCAGGGCCATGATTGCACCGTAGTTCTTGAAAGAAGTGGACAGCATCCAGAAAAAGGGAAGCAAGGTTACGACCGATAGCAAAACAGCCGTCAAATGGTATAAAACTCCGGATGCCGCTTTACGATTCATAGTACACCCACTTTCTTTGCAGCACGTTTTGCAGTACGGTAAAGCCAAAAATAATGACAAACAACACCCATGACCATGCCGCCGCATAGCCCATGCGGCCAAATTTAAAGGCGTATTTGTAAATCCGCTCCACCATGACCATGGTGGCCCCGTTGGGTCCTGCGTCTCCGTTCTTGGTCATGACCATGATCTGCGGGAAAAGCTGAAAGGCATTGATCAGGGACAGCATAATGACATAGAACAAAATCGGTGACAGCAGGGGCAGGGTGATGCTCTTAAACTTTTGAAAATATGCCGCCCCGTCAATCTCGGCGGCCTCGTAGTACTCCGGATTTATGGCCAAAAGTCCGCTAAGCAGAATCATTCCATAAAAACCCATATCCTTCCACACGCTGGCAAGGACGATGGAGGGCATTGCCCAACTCTCGCTTTGGAGCCATAAAGGCCCCTTAATCCCTATGGCTGACAAGGCATTGTTGATCGGCCCGTACTCCGGACTTAACATCCATTTCCAGATCAAGGCTCCCGCCACCCAGCTGGTCAGTACCGGTATGTAGTAAAGCATCCGGTAAACAGAGGCCATGCGGCTCTTCCTCTGAATGATCAGGGCAACCATTAAGGAAAACAGCAGGACCAGCGGAAGGTACAACAGAATAAAATAGGCGTTATGCCCCAAAACCACCCAAAATTCAGGATCTTTGACAAGCTGGGAGTAATTGGAAAACCCCACGAACTTGTCGCCGACGAATTGAAAAAAACCATGGAACAGCCTTACCCTGCTTAACCCCGACCAATCGGTGAGGCTAAGCAGCAACGAGGCAAAAATAGGAATCAGATTAAACAACACAAGTCCGGCCATACTTGGCAAAAGAAAGATAAAGGCTCTTAACCCCTGTTTTTTATACATAGCAGTTCCCTCCTGTCAGGCTAGATAAATGTCAGTCTAATTTGATTTTCTGTTCCAGTTCCGCCTGACACTCATCCAGCGCGTCTTTAGCGGTAACGTTACCGGAAATAGCGTTGTTTAAGTGCTTGGTGATGATCTCCTGCATTTCAGACTGCTGTTTCACCACCGGCGGTGTTACCAGATAATCCAGGGATTTAAATACAGCTTCCCGGTTCTCCGGCGGGGTTACCTTTAGATAGGAATCAAGTACATCCTGATAGTTAACAGGGGGAAGCTCCCAGCTTGAATCCACGCGGATCTGTGCGGCTTCCTTGCTTCCTGCCAGGAAGGCGGCCAAAGCGGCGGCAGCTTCAGGATTGGCGGTTTCTTTGTTTACCACGTAAGCATTAGAGAAAAAGTGAGTGGCTTTTGCGGTATTTCCCGGCTCCACCGCCACGTCCCAGGCAAAATCGCAGTTATCCGTAAAGTCGCTGAAGGCCCAGATTCCGGTTATAATCATGCCAAGACGTCCGGATTTAAACAAATCCCAGTCGCCCATGCCGCCCATTTGTGCGTCCGAAGGCATAACATTGCTGTCCGTCACCCAACCGGACATGATTTCCAGCGTTTCCACATTCTGCGGTAAATTGACCGTAAATTTCCCACCATCTTCGCTTAACAAGCTTCCCCCGTTCTGCTTTACCCCTTTGTAAAATTCATGGAAACTTACGGGACGGTACAAGCCGTAGGTGTCCCCGGAAAGGGAGCGGATTTTCTTTGCGGCTTCTAACATTTCCGTCCAGGTCCAGTCGTCGGTGGGATAGGCGGCTCCTGCCTTGTCAAATAAATCTTTGTTGTATACAAGCACCACATTGGAGAAGGAATTGGGAATTCCAAATTGTTTTCCCTCGTACTGGAAGGCTTCCAAAGCCGTCTGGTTAAAGCCTGAAGTATCCCCCATCAAAGCCCCGATGTCCAAAAGTACATCTTCCGACGCATAGGCTACGAAATTCTCAAAATTCAGTTCAAATACGTCTGCCGCACTGCCTCCGACGATTTTAGACTGCAGCTGAGTGAAATAATCATCATAGCCAAAGCTTTGCAGCTCCACCTTGATGCCTGGGTACTGCTCATTGAATTTTGCAATCATTTCTTTCAGTGCCCCTTCAGACGCACCGCTTCCTGAAAACTGGTCCAGGCGGATTGTGATTGCTTCTCCGGCTCCGGTTTTTTCTGCAGTCTTGGAGCTGCATCCTGAAAGTAAAACTGCGGTACATACCATTGCACTTGCGGCCCATATACATTTTTTTGCTAACTTCATCATAATAAACTGTCTCCTTAATAGAAAGAATGGATGTTGCTTTGTTTTCGTAAAAGGATCAGCGCACCGATCCCCTTTCTACCAAAGTTAATGGAAATACCTTGTTCTGTAGTGTGTGGTTCTCGCTTATCAGAAGTTTCACTGCTTCCGCACCCTTTGCCGCCACGTCCTGATGTATGGTGGTAAGGGGCGGATCACAGGTTTTGGAAAGCAGCGAATCGTCAAAACCTATGACGGAAATATCCTTAGGAATCCTTACGCCCCTCCCGCGCAGTCCCATACATAAGCCCACCGCCAGAATGTCTGCGGAAACAAACACCCCGTCGGGCCGTTCGGCCATCCCAGCCAGATATTCTCCCATTTCACAGCCGTATTCAAAGGACACTTCCCCAGACAGTAACAAGGATTGCTCCGTACTCAGTCCGTACTCTCCCAGTGCCTTCTCATACCCCTTATGGCGCAGGAAATTTACGCCCCTGTCATTGACATGCCCAGTCACATGTGCAATCCTTCTAAGTCCCTTTTCCAACAGGTACTTCGTCGCCATGTACCCGCCCTGCATATCGTCCACGCTGATCGAGTGAAAACCGGAAGCTTCGCAGTAACTGTCCACCAGTACCACTGGGATGTTTAAGGTTTTTAACTGACGGCATTCCTCGTCGTCATTCATCCCTACCACGATCACACCGTCCAGTCCCCGGGTTCTGGCCACTTCCGCGTAAGTCTGGCCGGAATCGGCTCCGGAAATCATGATGTGATAACCGCTTTTGCGGGCCGTATACTCCGCCGCCGACATGAAATCGCCGTAAAAGGGATTAGAGAACATTAATTCTTTTCCTGATTCCGTCTGGGGAATCAGCACTCCTAATAAGTTGCTTTTGTTATTTACCAGGGTGCGGGCTGCCAGATTGGGAATGTATCCCAGTTCCTTTATGGCGTCATTCACCCGCTTAATTGTTTCAGGACTTAAGCTTTGCGAGGGCGTATTATTAATTACATAAGACACCGTGGCTATGGAAACCCCAGCCTTCTCTGCCACATCCTTTAAACCAGGCCGCTTCATAAAATCACCTTCCTTCTTATCATTTTTATTCCTCTTCTGTTTCTATTTTTCCGCCTTTTTCGTCAATCACCGCCAGGTACCGTTTTCCTTTTATATAAAAGTGAAAAGATAAACGTTCCCAGTCCTTCGGAAGCCTGGGAGATAACTCCGGCTTGCCGCCGTTTCCCAGTGCCAGACCTGCGAAACCAAAAACCACGGCCTGCCAGGTGGCCCCTGCCGCGGCCAAATGAATGCCTTCTCTTCCCGTATTCTTCATCCGGTTTTCCAGATCCAGAAACAGGCTTTTATCAAAATATTCACAAGCCTTCTGCTCCAGGCCCAAATATGCCGCCGCCCAGGCATGAATTCCAAAGCTTAAGCTGGAATCATGAAGTGTCAGCGGTTCATAAAAGTCCCAGATAGCCTTTTGTTCCCGGTCCGTAAACCATTCCGGCTTTAAGACCATGAGCAAAACTAAATCCGCCTGTTTTAACACCTGATACCTTTGGAGCCAATCAAAATCGTACTGATGGTAGGCTGCGCTTCCATCCCCGGCCTTTTGCCCCGGAAATGCTTCCAGCCGGAGGAAATTGTCGTCCTGAATGTACAAGTCCTTGTCAGAATCATACTCAATCCGGCTTTTTTCTATGATGTCCCGCCATTTTTTCATTTCCGAAACGTAAGCTACCGCTACCTTCCTCTCGACCGCCTGCAAAGCCAGCCGGAGATTATGGCGGGCCAGAAGTACCGTATAGGCGTTGTTTCCCGAAACGCCGCAGTATTCGTCTGGTCCTTTAACAAAGAGCAGGTTATATACATCCTTTCTTTGGTCATAGGAAAATCTTCCGGCCCAATATCTGGCGGTCTCCACATACAACTGCGCTGACTGGCTATCCAGGGTTTCATCTCCTGAAATCTTTAAGTAGTTTTCAACGGCATAAGCTACGTCTGCGGTAATGTGAATCTCACAACGCCCGATGTCCCAGCTTTGGCACTGTTCTATGCCGCCTATGGCGCACATCCACGGATACCTGGCTCCCGGCAGATTCAGCGCCTTTGCGTTCTTCTTTGCGTCCGGCAGAGTGTTTAAGCGAAACAGGATCAGATTTCTCGCGGCCTTCGGGTCCGTATACAGGTAAAACGGCAGCAGGAAAATGTCCGTATCCCAAAAGCAGCAGCCCTTATACCGTCCATGGGTCAAGCCTCTTGCGCCAATGCTGACCGTTGGGTCCTCCCAGGGGCAATTCTGAATAAGCTGAAATAAGTTGTACCGCAGGGCGGACTGAATGGTACTGTCGTTTCCTTTCTGGGTGACCTCTATGTCCGCTTGGTCCCAGCGGGATTTCCAGGCCCCTTCGCTGTCTTTTAGCAGTTCCGCAAAGGAACGGTTTATGACGTGGGGGCGCAAGTCTTGCCCGCCGTGGAGGAACGTTTCCGAATCCACCAGAACCGCTTCCGTATAAAGAATCTTTTCGATCCTCACCATTTCCCCTTCCACCAGCGGAATATTCAGTTCTTTCGCCGGACAGTCAGGCACCGAAGCGTCCTTTGCAGTCCCCCGGTTTTGGAACATGCGGGCAGTCATGGCTACGTGCAAACGGCAGGAAGCTTTACTGTCAGCCTTTAAGAAACAGTAGTCCTCTCCCGTTTCCGTTTCAGAAACGGAGAGCAAAGACACGGTATCCAAGTTTTCCTTGGTCTGGTCGTCATCCACAGGAAGGTTCACGGTTTTCCCGTCTATTCCCATAAAAACAGCTGTATTCCCGCTGTAGTTTAAAGCCGTCAATTCCAGTGAAAGGGCTGACACGTGTTTGTTGTCCATGCTGATAAAGCGGGAAATATCAATTTGCGTCTCTCTTCCTTCCTTATCTTTCCACACCGACTTCCTCTCAAAAAGGCCGTTGCGCATATCCAGGGATTGGGAAAAGGATTGGTACTCCCCTGTCCCCAGGGAAAACTGGAAATGAAACAAATCCGGTAAGTTCACCATATCCGTGACACCGGGACTGATATAATCAAAGCCGCCCGCCAGATAATTACAGCGCTCGTAAGCCTTTGCCCCGTCCATGAAAAACGAACATCGGGAACCCAGATAACCATTTGACTGGCTGAATATGCTTTCTAAAAACTTTGGATCTTCTCTGCCCTCACAGCGAATCTTCCATGTTTCATACTGAATCATGATCCACACCCCCCTCATTCAACCCTTCCATTAAACAATAGGCCAAATATCCGGCACAGGTCGCAAACGCGGCTCCCGTGGTACATTCGCCTGTCATTTCATCTACGCTTTCACAGGCGATTCCATTGTCCATGGAAGCTCTGCGCAGAAAGTCTAAAGACGCTTCCTTCCTGCCGCTGATCAGCCCGTTGGCGACGCTCAGTATCCAGGGGTGGGGCGCATGGGGACAGCCAATGTCGGAAAAAGGCTTTCCTGCAAAAGAGTATGTGTAATCCGGACTTCGTAACATCTCAACTGTATTTTGCCAGACAGGATCCTCCTTGCCGCAAAAACCCAAATAGGGCAGAAGCTCCAGGCTTCCCGGCGGTTCGTCATACACGTCCCAGTTCCCATCCTCATCTACGGACCAGGCAAAAATCATTTTTCCCTGATATTCCTTCCTACAATGGGTATTAATGGCATCAAACAAGCACGAAACTTCCTCTTCCAGCCACTTAAGCGTTTCAGTAGGCCACAAATTACGATACATTTTCTCTAAATCCCGCAAGCACCTCCAGGTTAAAACATTGTTATACGTGATATAAGGATAAACCCGCATGTCATCCGTGGGCTGTAAAAAAGTTTCATACAGATGAAGGGCATCGCTTCGCTTGGTCTTTAGAATCGAAAGGATCTTCTTTACTCCTCTCTCAATATGGCTTTCCTGTAAAAGATCAGCCTCTCCCGTAGCATTGACGTAACGGCTAAGGGCCATTAATGGGGCACACAGTTCATCCAGTTCAAATCCCGGTTCCAAAACCGTCCCGTCTATGTAACGGCTGTGAATGCCGATTTGTTTGATCTGGCGGGTAAAAACGTAATTCAGAAGTTCCTTTGCATACTGCGGGTCCGCCTTTAGAATGGAAGGAAAACTCCACAGCAGGCTGTCCCTGTCCCAATAGGCTGCGCTGACATAATACCTGGGGCTTCTGGAAGTGACCATGACCACTTCCTCTGTATCCATGGTCATACCTGTCGCGTAAAAGAAGTTGAAAAACAAGTTCCGGTTTAACAGGGAATCCACTTCCCGTATGCCCACGGTTTTCTGACGCTTTGACAGCCAGCACAGAGTTTCCTCGTAAACCGCATCAAAACTCTGCCGCAAAAGCTCCTTAGCCGCCGTTGCCGCAGCCACCTCTTCAAAGCCCACGCCCCAGAAAATGTCCAGTATCACGGATTCGCCGGATTTTAACAGGCAATCATGAGTCCCTTTGTAGCGTATTTCCTCACCCTGTTCAAATTCCCATTTAACAGGCAAAACCGCCATAGGTGCAAATGCCATAACCGGCATTCCAATGGACAAATCAAAGACCGGGCCGTCATTCCAGCCGGAGCGGTAAACCGTTCTCTGTCCTGTAACCGTCTTATCCTCGTTGACGCTGTGGGTCACTTTTCCCCACGCCCCGCTGAAACCACAGGAAATCTCCCGTTCTCTGCCGGAATGATTCATGACGGTCAAACGTATGGCAAAGGCCTTCTGTCCTATGGGAGCCAGAAAAATCCCCTCTGTACTAACGCCGTCCTTTACCGATTCAAACCTGGGAATCCAGTCACATTCCCGCTTCCATTCCAGATCACAGAGCAGATCCCCTTCCTCTGCCTGCACAAAAGGCCGTATGAGAGGTTCGCTTTCGCCGCCCCAAAAAGCCAGCATCCCTTTGTAGCCCATATGCAGCACCGTAAAACTTTCTATCGAAGCCGTAGTCTGGTTCAATGTCGGCAGGCTGACAAATTCGTTCCCTGTGGGCATATAGCAATCTTGCATAAAAACACCTCCCCAATTTTTACTGAAACGTTTAAGTAGTCAGTATAAAATTATTGATTTTGTATAGTAATTATATACTGTGTTTTTATTTTTTGTCAATATGTTTTAATAAAAATTTCTTTATTCCTATGGAAGTTTTGTGCATAAAGCTGATAATCAAAAGTCCCCCCATTTTTGCCATTTAAAAATGGGGGGCTTTGCCGCCTAGAATTGAAACATTTCCAAATCCTCGGCCTGATACTTTTCCCTGATCTGCCTTAAGCTTATCTTTAAATCGGCAAGCTCCTCATCCTTATAATTATAGAACGGCCGCCTGGAATATCCTCCTTCCAGTCCTCTCCATCGCATCAGGTTATGTACACAGGACGGGAAATCATATTGAAGACAGGCAAAGATAAATTCATCCGCAATCCGCTGCAGCCGGATGCCTCCCGGGATATCGCTGTTTTGAACACACTGATATATTTTTTCGTAAATTTCCGGGATTACATTATAGAAGGAACCGATAAGCCCATCCGCTCCAAAACATAGTCCGGAAAATGCCATCTCATCACACCCTGAATAGATCATGAAATCCTTTCCAAGCATCTCTTTTAAAGAGCCCATCTCGTCATGGCTCCTGGCGGTATATTTCAGTCCTTTCACTTGATCGATCTCAGCGATTTTAAGGATCAGATCTTTGTCCATGATTCCTGCCAGCTGAATGTTATAAACAATCATCGGAAGGCTGGTGGATTTTGCAATGTCATTATAATAATGATAAATATCCTCTTTTGAAAACTTCCAATAGAAGGGAGGTACCGACGAAATGGCATCTGCTCCTGCTGCCTCCGCATGCTCTGCCAGCTCTATGCTCTTTCTGGTTCCGATATCTCCTACATGAACGATCACCGGTACCCTCCCCTTTACCTGATCCATAACGATATCAACCACACGATTTCTTTCTTCCGGAGTCATGGTAAAGCATTCTCCTGTACTTCCAGTTAAATAAAACCCATTTACCCCTGCTTCAATCATAAATTCTGTCATTTTTCTAGTACAGGCTTCGTCGATATTCTCTTTTTCATCAAAAAATGCCATGGTTGCAGGAATGACTCCTTTAATATCCGTAATTTGAAATTTACTCATTTTAACCTCCAGCTTATAAATTTTCGGCCAGATGGCAGCAAACCAGGTGCTCATGGCCGTTATTTTCGATTCTGTGCGCTCTGGGAATTTCCGTCCTGCAGCGCGGGATGCATTTGGGGCAGCGGGGATGAAAGGGACAGCCACCGGGTGGATCCACCGGACTTGGGACATCTCCCTGAAGCGGGATCCTCTTACGCCGCCTGTTAATATCAGCAATCGGAATGGCGCCAAGCAGAGCTTCTGTGTATGGATGCAGGGTATTCTCAAAAATCTCCTGAGTCTCTGCCATTTCCACAATATGTCCCAGATACATTACTGCGATGCGATCACTGATATACTCGACTACAGACAGATCATGAGTTATGAACATATAGGTCAGATTCTTCTTTTCCTTTAATTCCTTTAGAAGCTGTAATACCTGGGCCTGAATGGAAACATCCAGTGCAGAAACCGCTTCGTCGCATACAATAAACTCAGGATCCACGGAAAGCGCCCTTGCTATGCCGATCCGCTGTCTTTGTCCTCCGGAAAACTCATTGGGATACCGTTCCATATACTCCTTAGGAAGATTTACCTCTTCCAGTAGTTTTGCGATCTTCTCCCGCCTTTCCTTTTTGTTTTTCATTCCAAACCGGATCAACGGTTCCTGCATAGTACCAAATATGGTGAAAGAGGGATTTAAAGATGAATATGGATTCTGGAAAACGATCTGCATCTTCTTACGTGCATCGTCCAATTCCTTTTTCGGCACCTTTGTAATATCCTTCTCCCCTTCTGGGAAATGGTAGATCACTTCTCCTGAAAATGGCCTGATCAGCTGCAGAATGCTTTTTCCCAGCGTGGTTTTTCCACAACCTGATTCCCCTACGACCCCAAGGATTTCCCCTCTGTAAATATCCAGATCCACGTGGTCCACCGCCTTTACATAACCGGCAGTTCTTTTAAATATCCCCTTCCTGACCGGGTAGTAGGTCTTTAATCCTTTCACAGAGATGAGTATTTCTTTCCTCTCCTTGTTCTCATTCATGATGCTGGCCCTCCTCTTTTAAACGGTCATGGCAGCACCGGCACATATGCCCGGGAGCAATCAGATGTTCATCCGGAAGCCTTTCTTCGCATACCGGTGCTGCATATGGACATCTTGGAGCAAACTGACAGCCTGGCGGGCGGTTATAAGGATCCGGAGTGGAACCTTTGATAGGCTCAAGCTTCTGCTTTTTTCCCCGTCCCAGAACAGGAATGGAATTCAGCAGTGCCTTTGTATAAGGATGGGAAGGCTCCGTCAGGACCGACTTAGCATCTCCGCTCTCTACGATATTTCCCATATACATCACCGCCACATCATCTGCCAGTTCGGCCACTACCCCCATATCATGGGTAATCAACAGGATAGCAGTATCATTGTTATTTTTCAAATCCAGCATCAATTCGAATATTTGAGCCTGAATCGTAACATCCAGGGCCGTAGTCGGTTCATCCGCAATCAGTACTCTGGGCCTGCAGCTCATTGCCATGGCAATCATTGCTCGCTGGCACATCCCCCCGGAAAACTGATGAGGGTATTCATAAAACCGTTTTTCAGGTATCGGGATTCCCATTTCCTTCAAGAGCCCGATGGAGGACCTTGTTGCTTCCCCTCTGTTTTTCGCTCTCCCATGTGATAGAAGTGCTTCATTGATCTGGTATCCCACGGTAAACACCGGATTCAGCGCCGTCATCGGATCCTGGAATATCATGGAAATACCACTGCCCCGGATCTTACGCATTTCACTTCCTTTTCTCTTTTGTTGATCGATCCGGATATCCTTGCTATCGTTAAAAAAATGAATCTCGCCTTTTTCAATCCTGGAGAGATCCGGAAGCAGTCCCATAATGGAATTTGCAGTAACCGATTTTCCGCATCCGCTCTCTCCTACGATACAAAGAATCCTTCGCTTTCTTAAATCAAAGTTGATTCCTCTGATTACTTGATTGCAGCGATCATTGTTATAAAAGTTCACATGGAGGTTTTTAACACTTACTACCGTATCATGACTCATCTGACCTTCCTCCTTAACCAATTTGAGACGGATCTGCTGCATCTCTTAAGCCATCGCCAATGAAGTTGATGCTGATAACAAACAGAGTTACCACAACACCCGTAGGTACCCAGACCCACCATGCACGCTTAAGTATCATGATATCCTGCGCCGCATTCAATATATTTCCCCAGGTAGCTACCTCCAGCGGAACACCCAGCCCCAGGAAACTAAGTGATGTCTCCTGAAGAATGAACATAGCCGTTGACAATGTTATGTTGACAAAAATAGGGCCAATTGCGTTAGGCAGCATATGAAAAAAAGCAATCCTCATAGATCCTATGCCAAATGCCTTTAAGGCCTGGACATATTCCTCTTCCCGCAGGGAAAGCATCTGGGATCTGGCCATTCGGTACATGGATGGCCAGCCGGTTAAGGAAAATATAAAAATCAGATTCCAAAGGCTCTGCCCGGTTATTGTTACAAGGATCAACACCATTATCATCTGGGGAAATGCCATTAAAATCTCTGAAATCTTCATGACAATCCCGTCTGCCAGCCCTCCTTTATAACCCGCGATCGTGCCCAGGGAAACACCGAACAGCGTGGCAATCAGCGCAGATCCAAGGCCAACTGCAATGGAAATTCTGCCCCCGTACAGGATTCTTGCAAAAATATCACGCCCGATTTTATCCGTGCCAAGAATGTGCTTCGCTGACGGTGCCTGCAGGATACTCCTTAAATCAATCTTTGTCGATGAGTAGGACGTGATAAGGGGCGCTGCAAAGCAGATAAAAAAGATAACGATAAAAATAATAAGACCCGCAATGGAAAGTTTATTGGCAAGCATTTTCCTTAACACCCTGCTTTTCAACCGTTTCTTTGGTCTCCCGGATTCCTCCTGAGCAAGGATCCGATCCATTTTTTTCTCTAATGCACTCATAGATCCCATTCCTCCTAACTCAGTTTTATCCGGGGATCCAGCATAGCGGTGACTAAATCAACCAAAATGCTTGACACCAGAACGATCAGTACGGAAAAAAATCCTATCATCATGACAAGCGGAGTATTCTGCGCCCGCACGGCCTTGATGAACAGACCGCCGATTCCAGGCCACTGGAATACCTCCTCCACAACAACCGCTCCGCCGATCAGCATGGGCAGCCGGAATCCGATCAATACCACAACAGGGGTCACCGCCGCCCTGAGACCATGCAGGAGATTCACCCTCCACTCCGGGATTCCCTTCGATCTTGCGGTTTTCATATAATCCCTGCCCATGGATTCTAACATGCTGCCCCGCGCATACCGCATAACACCGGCTGTCATGGAAAAGCCCAGGACCGCAGCCGGCAGGATTAAGTACGGTAATCTCTGTATGAAGCTCTGCCCTGCATAAGCCATCCGCCCTCCTACCGGTAGAATGTTGTAATGCAGAGCCAATGTATTGATACAAATGAGGCCGAATAAAAATTGGGGGATCGCCACACCCACCATACCCAATACGTCCAGGATATGATCCAAAACACTTCCCTTTTTCAGGGCACTGATCACACCCAGAAGAATACCGAATATGGAAGACATGATCAGAGATGCTACGGATAATTCAAGCGTTGCCGAAATATGATTCCTCATAATTTCCGCAACAGGTACTCCCGACTGCAGAGAGTAACCAAAGTCACCGTGCAGGATGCCCACCAGCCATTTAACGTACCGGATTACAAACGGATCATTTAAGCCAAGAGAGTTTCTCATCTGATCAAGCTGTTCCGCCGACATCGTGGAAAGTGCATCCGGCGGAATCAGGAAATCAACCGCATCACCTGGCATCAGTTCAATTCCCAAATAAATGAGAAAGCTGATGACTAGCATCATTGGAATTAATGATAAAATCTTTCTGATTGTATAAGTAGCCATTTAATTCCTCCTGTTATAAACGGTGAACCCTGGCAGATCCACCGTTTATATGCTTCATCAATGGGAAATCATTTAATATTTGCGTCATGGGGAAACTGATTGATAAAAAAGCATCTTGTATATCTGATATTTGCCGTATTGACCTTCATATGATTCATAGTTTCGATCGCCTTTGCTTCATCCGTAGACTTAGACCAAGCATAGTCAATCTTGCCGGCTCCCGCATTCTTTACGAGGTTTGCATCATTTTCACCGCTTGCAGACATGTAAATTGTCTCAATATTACCGTTTCCTGTCTTATAATATCCATCCCATCTTTTCAGCGTCGCGTAATTGTTCAGAACGACTTCATCAACTCTGTATGGTCCTGACCCGATTGGTTTCTGCCAGAATCCATCCTGCTGGAGAGCCGCCGGGTCTGCTTTTTCAAGGCAGTGTTTGGGAAGAATGGGCCACTGGGCAAATACCTGAAGTGCATTGGCGGAAACCTGATCAAAATTAACCGTGATCTTATTCCCATCAGTCACTACGCCTTCCAAATGGTCTGTTTTTCCGTCAATAAAGTCCTGGGCACCATGGATTGCCTTCATAACTTCCGAAGCAACCGCATTGGTACCGGGAGCCTTAAGCATCAGTTCAATCGTGAACCGGACATCCTCTGCCGTCAGAGGTTGGTCATCGTGCCATTTTAGATTGTCACGAAGCGTAAACTCGATGGATTTGGAATCCTCACTCACCTTATAGTCTTGGGCCAGCATACCTTCCTTAGGATTTAAGTTCTCATCAGCGTTTATAAGCTTATCAAAAATCAATTCCGTATTAATCAGGAGTCCCGGATTTACCAAAGGATACCAGAAAAATTCCTGGGGTCCGCCATTTGTATACAAAGTACGGTCGTCCCGGCTGATCTTCCAGTCCAGGATGTGCTTCTCATATGAGAACTGGTCGTTCCCGAATCCTGCCCCTGCCATATCAAGATCTTTGCTGGTATAAATAAAGCAGACCTGATGATAAAGAGGCAGTGCAACAACATTCTCTGCTACATAATTCTGGATTTCACCAAACGCCTTCTTCTGCTCGTTGGTATCCATAGTCCCATTGGCAGAAATAATTAATTCATCAAGCCCCTCCTGCTTTGGAACGGTGGAGTTATTGGAAGCTGTCGAACTGAATCTGTTATAGAATTCGGATTCTGCCAATGCAGCCACTGCAGCATAAGCCAGATCCCATTTTACTGCAGAAGGGCCCTTTACCCGGTCCACCGGAGGTACCCAAAGCTGTGCGGCCAGATCACCTTCCAGCTTTCTGAACTGGGCCTTTACCCCTATCTCCTGCCAGTACTGCCCGATAATGGTCATTAAGTCAACGGTCTGCTGATCATCATAATAATAAACCACATCAAGGGTATAATCCGATGGCCAGCCGGCTTCCTTTAAAAGCTCCTTTGCCTTTTCCGGATCGTACTTATATGTAGGAATATCTGCATTCAGCCAGTCCCCGGGGGCGGTAAAACTTTTTGCTGCCTCCGCTTTGCCGTTAAACAGTGTCTCTACAATTGCATCCATGTCAATCGCATAAGCCAGAGCCTGTCTGACTCTTAAATCCGCCAGCGGGGTCCCAAGCGCTTCACTGCTTTCAGTCCCCTGATTCCCAGTCGTCGAATCCCCGGAACTGGCATTCTCTGTCTTCTCCCCGGTTCCTGCTGTCTCTGATGGTGGCTGTTGTTTTCCGCTGCAGCCGATCAAAAGTGAAGCGGCCAGGGATGCGGCACATAAAATGCTTACAAGTTTTTTTTGTTTCATAAATAACCTCCCTTTCCTATTTGTACTTTGTAGTATAAAGTATAAACTTGCAATTGATATTTTAAGTTTAATTAACTTTTTTTTAAATGTCAACCAACAACCTCACTGAATATGCGATTATTATTTGTGCATATTTTACATATTTTTCTTCGTAAAAGTTTATATTTTAGTTTTTATGTTTCTTTTATTGACACACTAATATTTATAAATTATAATATTAAACAAGTTATTACTTTGTACTACAAATATAATTGAGAATGGATCGCTGACTTATGAAAAATTTAAAAACCAGAAAGTTGTATTTACAGGTATACGATGAAATCAAACAATATATCAAGGAGCACAATCTTCAGCCAGGAGATAAACTTCCCACCGAAATGGAAATCTGTGAATCATTGGGAGTAAGCCGGAACGTACTCAGGGAAGCACTTAAATCCCTGGAAATCACCGGTGTCGTGACCTCCAAGCCAGGGGTCGGCATCATCATCAGAGAATTTAACTCCGACTTTTTCATGTCTTCATTGATTTCTCACGTAGACGCTTCCAACGACAGCAAGATCAAGGATTATATTGAGGAATTGCGCCATGTCCTGGAGCTGGGCTTTGATCAGAAAGCCTTTTACAGCCTGGGGCTGGCCGATATTGACCGGATGAACGAACAGGTGACCATCATGCAGAGCCATCTGGGTGTAGATAATGGCGGAACGAAACCGTTGGGCATTGAATTTGCAAAAGCAGATGCCATGTTCCATAAAACCATGTTTTCCAAAGTGGACAATGTGCTCCTCTCTTCTATCATTGATTTCTTCTGGGCTTATGACAAATATTACAACACGAAGCTCTCCTCGAAATCCATTGAGATAACGATTGAAAAGCATGAGCGCATTATCAAGGCACTCTATGACCACGATTATGAAAAGTTTCATCAGGCCATGATTTACCACTACACTTATGAATATCTTAAAAAATAGACTGTTATCACATGGTTGTTATCCACTGAATTCACGTTAAATGATGCCATGGGATAATTTAGTACGAAAAGAAAAGTAAAAGGAAATTAAGGCTGTCGACGATGTTTCCGCAGATAAAAAAGATAAACAGATCAAAAGAGCGTGTGACATGCACATGGAATCAGGGCAAACAAAATAAGAACTCCACCCTTGTTACCTGCCATAGGATACAAAGGTGGAGTTCTGCGCCAGTTTCCAAGTTAAAGAACAATACTGTATACAATCAGTCAAATACCCTGCCGCAAGCAGTGGGGTATTTGACTCTTGCGGCAGTCGCCAAATGAACATGCGAGCATGTCCGCTTGGCTCGTTGCCCGCAGAAATAAAAAAAGAAAAGGCAGATAACGTAAAAACTTATGGATCTCAAATTCTCCATCCACCACCCATCTAAAAACTCAGCGCTCCCTCCGGCTGGTTCTGTGCATAGTTCCCGCCCAGATATCCTCTTGGCAGCATAGGCTGTCTTTCAAATCCGGATTTCATCTCATAAAACCCTTTAGTTTCCCCGCTTTCAATGATTCCCGTAAGAATTTCCAAAGCATGAAATGCCATATCACCATTTGTCCTGGGTACGCGGCCTTTCCTTAAGGCCCAGGCCATCTCTGCCACTCCAAGACCTCTGTCATCGCCATCGTATCCATGGGTATGGGGAAATACCATAGGCTCTGTCCGGCCTTTTAAGATAACCTTCACATCGCCGCCAAAGAAGTTGGGATCCTCCAGGAATATAATACCTTCCGTGCCGTAGAATGCCACATAAGGCTTTTCTGTGCGGATGCTTCTGGAATTAAAGTGAAGCGTACCCATACAGCCGCTTTTAAAGCGCAGGGTACCCATAAGGTATGTCTCTGATTCCTGGGAATAGGTCTCCCCAAAATTATCATTCTTTACAAAGTAGTGCTTCTGCTCCGGCATGGAAACGCCGGACATTCCGCACACTTCCATTACCTCTCCCAGCACGTTAATCATGGCAGTGGTATAATAAATTCCCACATCTATCCCGATTCCGCCTCCCGATTTAGCTGTGTAGGGAAATTTTTCAGCCAAAAGGCGTGCATCCCTTTGAAGGACAGCCACGCTGGAAGTCACGGTTCCGATCATGCCCGATTCCACCAAATACCTGGCGGTCTGCACAGCCGCCCCCAGAAATGTGTCCGGTGCGCTGCAAAGCAGTTTTCCCCTATCAGTTGCCAGGGCTATCAGCTCTTTTGCCTGGGTAATGTCAGCAGCCAGCACCTTTTCCGTATACACATGCTTCCCATGCTCCAGAAGGTTCTTTATGACCTGGTAGTGAGCGGCAGGATTGGTCAGATTCACGACGATTTCAATTTCACTATCCTCCAGTATTTCTTCCATAGTCATCGCACGAATACCGTAAGCAGCCGCTGTTTCTTCTGCCAACTGACGGTTTAAATCGCAGCATCCTGTCAATTCCAGAATTTCATAGGTCTTTGCCATATTTTCAATATAGATCCGGCTGATAGCTCCGCACCCGATTACCGCTGTCTTTACTTTCTTTATTCCTTTCATACGAAAGCCTCCTTATACCGCATTCTGCTCAATTACCTTTGAATACCAGTGTCCGCTTTCCTTGATAATTCTCTCCTGTGTATTGAAGTCCACGAATACGATTCCGAAGCGGCTGCTATATCCGAATGACCACTCAAAGTTGTCATACAAAGACCACTGGAAATATCCCTGTACATTAACTCCCTGGGAAATAGCCTCCCAAAGTGCTGTTAAATGCCTGTGGAGATAATCCTTCCTTGCGCCGTCTTCTACTTTTCCTTCCATGGAAACCACATCCGGGAAGGAAGTGCCATTTTCCGTTATGTAGATCTTGTCAATTCCGTACTCATTTTTCATCCGTAAAAGCATCGTTACCAGGCCCTGCTCTGTCACCGGCCAGTTCCTGTCATTGACGGGAACGTATTTGGGATTCTCTATCTTGAATCCAAGAGGCCATACGCTGTCATCTGCCTTCACATGAAAGTCATTGTAATAATTTAAGCCGATGAAGTCCAGCTTCTGTCCAATGAGCTTCATGTGCTCCTCTTTAAATTCCGGAAGTCTGACTCCCTTGGAACGGTAAAACTCAATCATTTCCTGTGGATATCTGCCATACACAATAGGCTCAGCAAACCAGCGGTTTAAATACCCATCTGCCCTGGCTGCTGCCTGGATATCCTCTGGCTTATCCGTAAGAGGAAGCCTTCCCATCAGGTTTAAGGTAATTCCAATTTCCCCGTCACAGCCCTTTTTACGGAAATAATCCACCGCAAGGCCGTGACCTACATAAAGATAGTAAGACACCCGCACCGCAGTAGAAAAATCCCGGATACCAGGAGCCTGACGCCCCTCGGAATTGCCTAGAAACGCAGCACAATAAGGTTCATTTAATGTAATCCATTTCTTCACCTTGCCATGAAATGCATCTATAACAACCTTTGCGTATTCCAAAAAATATTCCGGCATCTGGGGATTGGCCCATCCGCCTATATCCTGCAGGGCCTGAGGAAGATCCCAGTGGTATAACGTGATATACGGTTCGATTCCTGCATCCAGAAGTTCATCAATAAGACGGCTATAGAATTCAAGCCCCTTTTCATTGACTTCCCCATATCCCTTTGGAAAAATCCTGGACCAGGCAATGGAGAACCGGTAAGCCTTGATTCCCATGCGCTTCATCAACGCAACATCTTCCTTATATCTGTGATAATGGTCACATGCTATTTTTCCATCATCTCCATTTAGCACATTACCGGGAACCTGGCAATATCTGTCCCATATCGTTTCTCCTCTTCCGTCTTCATCCCAAGCGCCTTCAATCTGGTATGACGCAGTAGCCGCCCCCCATGCAAAGCCTTCAGGAAACTGTCTCTGTTCCATGATTCCGCCCTCCTTCTTATTCGTCGCGCTCCAACAGCTCTACTACTACTTTCAGGCTGTCCAGTGCATCCATGAATGCATATCTTCCATTTCCTCTCCTGTACTCACCTTTTTGCAGCAGTTCCATTCCCCAATCCTCACAGGCGCTGATGGTCTTTTTCATACCTTTTACATTAAAGGAAATATGATGGATTCCTTCACCAAACTGTTCTAAATGCTCCTTCCAGATGCTTGGCTCTTCATTTGGCTGGATCAGTTCCATCTGTAAATCTCCGAAATAGAAGAATGTCATGTAGCACTTTGCCTTTGGCGCCGGCTCGCCCCTGTATTCCGTCTTTGTAATCTCAAATTCACCGCTATTTACGGTTTCAGGTTCCTCTACCCCGAAAAAGCGTGCAAACTCCTTTTTTGTCTTCTCAATATCATTTACCAGAAATCCAATCTGTGCCAGTCTCATGTCCTCAATTGGTTTGTCCATAATTATTCTCATCCTTTCAATTTACGCATTTTCCATTGTTTTTAATTTCTCTATTGCTTCCATCAATCCTTTTATGTAAGCAGTATCCGCATAGCGCACCTTATGGCCCCAGTCTCTGTCACCTTCAATGCCAGGCACGTGGTCACTAACGATAAAGCCGTCAAATCCTGAATGCATCAATGCATATACCACCTGGAAGGGATCGAAATTACCTTCTCCCAGGAAACACTCCTGGAATTTAGGCACTGTACCTTGTACATCCCTCATGTGGGCATAAATCAGCTTTTTCCTTGGCCCGAAATATTCAATGGCATCAAAAATGTTCTTTGCCCCGCCTTTCATCTGTGAAAAGGTACCGATACAGAACAGCAATCCCCAATTCGGGCTGTCAATCATGGCTTCCGCCCGTTTATAGCTGTCCACATCAATAAACATCCTTGCAATTCCAGACAGGCTTTCTATAGGCGGGTCGTCCGGATGTAACGCCATTGTCACATGGTACTCCTCCGCCACCGGTATGACTCGTTTCATAAAATATTCAAAATTCTCCCACAGCGATTCCACGTCAGGCACCTTCACATCTCTTCTCTGGCCAAAATCCGCCATATCATCAATGCCCTGCTTCTGTTTTTCTAAGTCAAAGGCCTGCACAGAAGCACCATATCTTCCTACGGGAGCGTGATTTTCCGTTCTCCAGACAAAGGACGGTGAAAAGTGATACCCCAGCACGGGGATCCTGACACGGCCTAGGCTGCGGATGGATTCACAGACATTTTCAATCTGCTTATCTCTTCCCTCCAGACCCAGCATCGCTTTGTCATAAAAAGAAATTGGCATGTTTTCCATTGCTTCCACGATAACACCGTACCGGTCGCACCTTTCTTTAAAACGAACCAAATCATCGTACTTCCAGTACTCATCCGCAGGCAGATCATAGGGGAGGTTGAACTGTACCCTGTCAATCCCCATCTGCCTTGCGTTGGTCAGAATCTCCTGATCCACGCTCCGAATCTGTCCATATGCTAATCTCATCATTTTCTGTCAGCTCCATATCCGGTCCAGAGAGGTCTCCTGGTTCCATTCATCGGTAGATACCCATACATCTTTGCCCTTCATAGGCCCATGTTCCCGGATCAGTTCCTCGTTTAGGGACTCAATTCCAAGACCAGGTGCATCCGTCACTGCCGTAAAGCCCTCCTGCACAATAGGCTTCACCGGTCCTATGATCAAATCCTGCCACCACTCAGAGTCAAAGGCGTCATGCTCCTGCACAAAGAAATTCTCACTGGCAGTAGCCATATGGGCACCAGCCAAGGCTGATATAGGGCTTTCGCACATATGGAGTGCCATAGATACCCCATACCTGGCCGCCATATCACCCAGTTTCTTCGTCTCCAGGATTCCTCCGGAAGTCAGGAGGTCCGGATGCACCACATCCAAGGCACCTGCCTCAAAAAGAGGTTCAAAGGTCTCTGTCAGGTACATATCCTCTCCCGTTGCAAGGGGAGAAGTCGTCGCGTGCTTTAGTTCCCTGTACTGATCCGTCAGATACCAGGGGAGCATATCCTCCAGCCATGCCAGGTTATATTTTTCAAGCCTTCTTGCAATCTTAATCATATCCGGAAGGGGGAAATGCCCGAAATGGTCAATCGCCAATGGCACTTTTGTACCAATCACGTCCCGCACTCTTCCGATGTATTCATCCAAATGCGCCAGCCCTTGTTCCGTCACATGCATATTGGTAAAAGGGTGGGAGATCCGGTTGAAATCATATAACGCTGCATTGGCTGCAGAACCTTCAGCCCTTGTACCAGTTCTTGAAACCCGGCGTACTTTTTCCTCCACAGCCCGCAGCTCATTGACCCAGTCTAAGGGACCGGAGTAATTTCCCTCCTGCGCCATAAGGAGCTCCACGCTAAGAATCTTCACTGCGGTAAATCCCTGATCCATATACCCTTTTAAGATTTGTCCCACTTTTTCCGGCTCCATTAAGATACCAGTGGCCCTTCCTTCCTCAATATGGGTATCTGCATAGAGCCTGACCTTATCCCGGAACCTTCCTCCCAAAAGTTGGTACACAGGCACCCCATACGCCTTTCCTGCCAGATCCCAGAGGGCCAGTTCAATGGCACAAACGCCTGCAGACTGTCTGGACTGACCACCGAATTGTTTGATTTTTCTAAAAATACGATCTACATCGCAGGGATTCTCACCAATAATCCTGCTCTTTAAATATTTTAAATAGGTGGCGCTGGCGCCATCACGCATTTCCCCATATCCACTGATTCCCTGGTTGGTGTCGATTCTCACCAGATAACAGCCCCAGGGAGGAAGATCCACCTTGGTGAATTTTACATCCGTGATCCGTAACATAGACGGATTGGAGCTTTGCCTTACAAAATTCAGACACTCTTCATAATTTATATCTGTCCGACCGCTCTTATGTTCCATCGTCAACCTCCTGTCCATTCCAACTCTTATCCACTATTTTCTATTCATTCATTACTGTTCAGCCAGCTGCTGTTAACCTTTTACCGCACCGTCTGCCATACCCTTGACAAAATACCTGTTGCATGAAAGGAAAATAAGGAGTACCGGAAAAGCTACAATGGCCGATGCAGCCATCGTGGAACCCCAGTCTACCGCAAACTCTCCTGCAAACATGTGGATAGCAATGGGAAGTGTTCTTGTCTTAGTCGATGTGCTTAAGTTCAGTGCAAAAAGAAATTCTTCCCATGCATGAATGTAGGTGTAAATAGCCACGGAAATCAATCCCGGTTTTGCGATAGGCAAAACCACCCGAAACAGCGCCCCGATTCCCGTACAACCATCAATTTTGGCTGCTTCCTCCAGTTCCTTTGGCACTGTCTCAAAAAAGGAACTGAGCATGATAACACCCATAGGAATCGTCAGTGCCAGATCTGCCACGATCAGTGAGAAATGAGTATCCAAAAGCCCTGTTTTTGCAACCAGGAAATACAACGGGATGATGATTACCACACTGGGAATCATCTGTCCGAACAGAAGGGCGATCTTCAGCACTCCATGTCCCCTAAACTTATACCTGCTTAAACCGTAACCTGCCAGAATGGAAATAAGCAATGTAATTACAACCACACTGACCGTAATGATAATGCTGTTAACAAAAGCGTCAAACATCTTGGAATTAGTAAGTACATTGACATAATTGCCCAATGTAGGTGTGTCTGGGATGATCTGAGGAGGGATATCATACTGTTCCGTAGGAAGCTTGATGGATGTGGACAGCATCCAGATTGCCGGGAACACGGCTGCCAGTATTACAAGAAGTAAGATTGCGTAGGTACAAATCTGCCAGACAATACTAGTCCTTGTTACAGATTTCTTCATTTTCACCATGTTACTTCCCCTCCTTTTCTCTTGTAAGATAGAGATATACAAGACTTACGAACATAGATAACGCAAACAAGACTGCACTGGCTGCACTGGCTATACCGAAATCATAATCCATGAATGCCCGTTTATAAATGTACATGGCCATTACTTCTGTCTTATGAGCCGGTCCGCCCTCTGTCATTGCATAAATAAAGGTAAATGCATTCAGGGTCCAGATGATCATTAACAAGATCGTTGAATAGCAGGTTGCGGCAATTGATGGCCAGGTCACGTTTTTAAAGATGCCAAATACATTTGCTCCATCAATAACCGCAGCCTCTTTTAAATCCTTGGACACACTCTGAAGGGATGCCTCAATCATCAGCAGGATGAAGGGGAACATCTTCCATGTGTTGACTGCAATGACAGACCACATGGCAACTTTGGGATTGGACAGCCATGTCTGGTTCTTTTCAATGATTCCCAGAAAGCTGAAAATGAAGTTGATAATACCATAATCAGCATTGTACATCCACTTCCACACCGCGGAACCGATGATGCTGGGCGTTACCCATGGGATCATCAGCAGGATACGAATAAGAGTCTTCCCTTTCACAAATGGCTGGTGAAGTATCAAAGCCATGATAAAACCCAGACCGAACTGGAAGAAAACACTTCCAAACGTCCATACTAACGTATTTGCGATAGAACCAAGGAACACCTTATCCTCAAACAACTTTTTGTACTGGGAAATACCACAGAAAACAGGGGCTTCCAGGAAAAGGGTGTTGTTAAAGAACCCCATGACTAGCGTATAAAGCAACGGATATATCATGACTACTGCAACGGTAATCACAGCGGGAAGTACATAACCGGCTCCTGAACGTTTCATTTTTCTAAGCATACTTTCACCTTTCTCTTTTTTAAAAAAGGCCCCGCCTGTCAGCGGAGCCTGCATGCCCCTCTTCGATTACTCTAACAGTTTCGTTGTTGCCTGATCCAGCAGGCCGCTTGCTTCCTCGGCAGACATGTCCTCAGACAGCATCAGCTGAAGGTTATCCATGATAGCCTGGCGGATACCTACAATGTTCTCAACTGCCGGAAGTGCATTCGCGTACTGCAAAGCGTCTGCATTTGGCTTGATAATTTCTTCCGGATAGTCTGTGTAACGAGCCGCTACTTCTGCCGTGCCTGTGAAAGTATTTGTATAGATAGCCGCTATATCAGGCCTGCTAAGGAATTTCACAAATTCCCATGCAGCTTCTTTCTCCTTGCTGGACTCTGCAACTGCTACAGACCAGCCTCCTAAAATGGTATTCCTCTCTGCACCGTTGGCAGTAGGAACCATGGTGCATGCAAAATTCAAATCCGGATTTGCTTTCACAATTTCTGCCAGATCATAGATACCGCTTAAGTACATTGCAATTTTTCCGCTGGCAAACAGAGTGCGGTTTGCAATGTTGTCGTTCTCCAGCAAGGATACAGGTGCATAAGCTGCCAGGTCTTTATAAAGCTGTGCTGTCTGGATCGCCACATCACTTCCCAGCGCAGATGCACGATTGTCCGCATTTAAAATATCACCACCGGAAGAACGGAGCATGGTTATGTACTGGAAAGAGAAATTCGAGTAATTTGTGCCGCAAAGACCATATCCATACACGTCACCGTTCGTACATGCAGCCGCCGCCTTTTTCACTTCATCCCAAGTTGCAGGAGGTGTATTGTATCCTGCTGTAGACAGGATGTCCTTGTTATAGAACATGACATATGTTTCACTGCGGAATGGAAGGCCATAGAGTTTTCCACCCACAGTGGAGGCGTCGTTAGCTCCTTTGACAAACTGATTCACATCCAGGGAATCCTTTGCTACGTAATCATTAAGCGGTGCCAGCAACCCTGCATTACCGAACGTGGTAACCCAATCCAGCGCGCAAGACAGAACATCTGGAGCAGTGCCATTTTTAAGCGCCAACATGTATTTATCATTTGCAAGATCTGCCTGGAACTCTGCTTCGATCTTAATATCAGGGTGTTCCTTGTTCCATATAGCCTCTACCTCCGGCCAAACAGCTTCCTGCCAGTTGCCATCCCAAAATTTAATGGTTACCGGTTGCCCCGAAGCTTCTTTCTTTTGATCAGACTGGGGAGCCGTACTCTCAGACTTCTGTTCTCCCTTTGCCGAAGAGCATCCAACCATAAGTCCTAATGTCATTGCAGCTGCCATAGTCATACTTAATGTTCTCTTTACTACCTTTTTCATGTTTTTCCTCCTCGCTCTTTTTACCCATTTCTAAAATGTTAACGTTTTCATTTTTATTACAACTACATACTAGCAAATACTTGTGCACTTTGCAAGCTTTTTTTTATTCTATTAGTACTTTTTAATAACTTTTATGCATTTTATTTTTATAAACGTTTTCATTTTTAGCCATTATCCTGCCTTGAAAGTGATTTTCGGATATGATATAATGAAAAAAGTACAAATATTTTCATAAGAAGGGATTAAAAATGAAAACCATAAAAGATGTAGCAGCTTACTCTGGCGTTTCTTTAACCACTGTATCCCGAGTAGTTAATGGCTCTGATAAAGTCTCTCCCAAAACCAAAGCCAAGGTTGACCAAGCCATAAAGGAACTGGGATATTTTCCTAATAATGCAGCCCGCTCATTGGTAAAGAAGCAAACAGATTCCATTGCCATCCTGCTGCGTAATATACATGATCCTTTTTTCACCGATCTGATTCGCGGTATTGAAGACGCCTCCGCTCTCCTTGGGCGTAACGTCATATTTTGCAGTCCAGGAAGAGACGAGAAAGTCAGGGACCGCTACATCGAATACCTGACAAACGGCATTTCAGACGCCATCATCCTATATGGCTCTCTTTTTTCAGACAAAGCAATGATTGAACATCTGCAAGAAGTAGGATTTCCCTTTCTGTTGATTGAAAACAACTTTCAGATGATGCCGGTTAACCAGTTCCTTATTGATAATGTAACTGGAGCCAAGGATGCGGTGAATTATTTAATCCGTCATAACCACAAGCGTATCGCCCATGTGATGGGCAATCCAAATAAAAAAGTCATCCTAGAGCGCTTCAGCGGCTACATGGAGACCATGCAGGACAACGGTTTGCTGATCCAGGATTATTATATCCAGAATACCCTTAATGACTCCACTCTCTCCCTGCCCAATTTCAGGGAAATGATGGCTCATCCAGAAGGTGAACGGCCCACCGCTATTTTCTGCAGCAATGACAAGATTGCTATGCAGGTAATTAATGAACTGCAGCAGTCTGGCTTTAAGGTGCCTGAAGATGTTTCTGTTGTGGGTTTTGACAATCTGATTACATACGGCTTCTCCTACCGTGGACCTCGGATCACCAGCATCCAGCAGCCTTTATATCAGATTGGATACGACAGCATCCAGTCCATAGATGGCATGCTTCAGGGCAGTATCACAACTCCTATTAACAAATTCTACCAGACTACTTTGGAGGAGCATGAAACAGTGTGCTTCTGCCCGGAATAAATGATAGGCGGATTTATTAAGGAAACTTCCATATTAGAGATCAAACAAATGATATACTTTCTTGCGGATGAACAAGAGAGACTATAGAGGTTTAAAGGTTTTGGAATTGTTTGGGTTTTACAGACACATAATTAGGATGTTTTTTCCGGACTTTTCTTATGATACAGGCAGATTTGTTGATAGAATTGTATTTAAAGATGGTGGATAAGATGTAAGGAGATGTGTGGTTTTATCTGAGTTTTTATCTTCTGCTGTGGATTTTCGTCAGGTGATTTTTGCGGTATTGACAAAGCAAAGGCAGTCTGTCCGATCCTTTATGTGAATTAAATTTAAACTTGTACAGACCTTCATATCTCCTCCTACCACCATGGTATTGAAATCATCCAGCCAACACAAGGGCATGCGGTCCTTTTTCATCCAGTTTCTTGATTGGAGAAATATTTATACTCCCTCGGTACCACTGGATAAACCGGATCATTTTTTAATCCATTGGGCTTAAAGTCCCATATTGTCAACATGCCCTTGGGTTGCCAGAAATTTATTGCTTATTCCAACTATTTTTTGTATCATTTCTATATTCAATTGCTGTTTTACATTGGCGGTATATTATATTTCGCTCCTACTGGCTGCCAGTTCTCTCCAACAAACCTTCTACATTGACTTACCCAATTAATAATCGTGCCACATTTATAATTATATTTTTCTATTATTATATTTTCTTCATTTTGTTGCCAGGCTTCAATAAAATCTTCCAGCACATCACACCAACAAAACAGTTGTATATCTACGCCAGTTCTACCATCATTTTTCGTGTATCTCCAACGCCCTCCCACTTTTTTAATCAGCATATTTCCATAAACAGAAGAAAGCTCTACTAGTTTATCCTGCACAGCCTCATACGTTTTCCCATGCCCTACCTCCAGTTCTTTTTTTAACAGTTGTAATATATCCTCCTCCATCAATTCAGCTGCATTATTACGATTTATAAACTGCTGTGTCAATACAGAGTTCTCCTTATATAGTTTCTTATACATTTGGGTTGTCGGCTGTATGGATTTCTTTTCTTCCGTCAATTCATCCAGCTTGTCAATTCCATACTTTTCAACAGCATCTAGCAGCTTATTCAGCACAGCTTTTTGTTCTTCCTCGTTGTTGAAATCCAGGAAGTCTAAATTATATTCCGGATCATTTGTTATATCCTTAAGTCTGCATGGACAATTCCCAACATCAATTTCTAAAGTATAGCCATTTCCCCAGCGTTCCCGCTGAATCATTATATTCTGAGTTACTTCTTCTACCTCTCTACTGAATCTCCAGCGATAGTTTTCATATTCTGCATAATGAAAGCCATAGGGAGATAACCTTTTTTCCATTATTTCTACTACAATACTTTTCTTTCTCATCTTTCCTCCAAAGTTCCGGCTTTAAGTATTTCCTCCTGGAAGCAGGGAGTTTTCCATTCGCCCCGTAATCCTTTATAAAAACTCCCAATACTTTACCCGGTTTTGATAAACCGGTATGCCGTTCTTTTGTTCTTCTATGTGAAATATCAGCTGGGCATTCTTTGTCTCTGATAGATCACTTATTACCAGTTCCTTATAGGTCATATACCCACTTGCCTACCATTATAAACAAATGGGACATTGATCCAGACTTTTATCATATTTATTTAGCAACAAAATGACTAATTATTAAACAACTCTACTAATTATTATAATTTATTCGATTTGTTCCGTTTATAGATAAACTCACACGATAATTATCACTTATTTCAACCTGAAACGTATATATGGTTGTGACCGGTCGTTTTCCTTTAGACGGCCTTTCCTATTCCCTTATTTTTTTGAAAATATATTTTTTCTCTTCTCCCCACTCCTCCAAGATTGGTTGAAATAGTACATCAAATGACTCAAATGAATCCGACTTTTCATGAATGCATAAAGCAAATGCAGCCTCTGAATCTTTTTTATTTAACGCTTGCAGAAACTGATCCAGATAAGATTCAACTTTGTTCACTAATAGAATCAGTCTCATAAGCAGTTACAAATCTATTCTTACGGCCACTAAACACTATCATACAGATACAAAAAATACAGATTGTTAATATTTTTTTCATATCATCACCTTTGGCTATTACAGTCTAATATCTTTTTTTAATTCCTTCTCTTCCTTAACACAAGAACTCTTTTATAAAGAAGTATAGAAATAAAAATATAGACACAAACAATAAATATGTATTAAATGATTAAGCTTAAAAATATCATCCAGCTCTGTTCTTCTGACAAAAAATGTATACACAATCGTACTTAACTTAATCTATTATAAATTTTGTCATTCCTCTGCTTGAATATAGATATATTGGCCATTATGTGACATATATACTTCTCCCACGAAACGTCCACCCAATACCTTTTTTTCAAATTCGCCGCTATGATACCATTTAACTCCATCAGTAATTCCCATTCGGTTATAAAAATCACTGTCAATTTCCAGTACCATTTCTTTCCACTCATATTTAACCGATAAATCTGTTATATTTTTATCATCTATCATACATAATGAAGAAATTCTATATCTGGTCGGACCAACACCACCCACCGATATAATATCTATTTTATAAAAGCATTTTCTTATTTTAATAAGGGCTGGAAATCTTTTTTCTATTATTGCTACATCTTCACCTTCTTTATATCCGCTTTTTCCATACAAACTTTTAACAAATAGTATCACCAAAAAAAAGAACAAAACACCTGATATAATACTTATTATTTTCTTCATTCTATCTCTCCCTCGTACAAGTTATAACGGTATCTTCTGTTTTACCTTCATAGATACCAATTAATAGTTTCTTCATAGAAATCCTTCATGAATTAAAGATAGGTGAAACAATTCTCAGGTAACTATCTTTGACTTTCGCAACCTAAAACTTTTTTATATACCACTATATAATAAATTTCCTACTCATTAATAATAATTTGGATTTTTTAATGCTATTATTCTACTGTTTATCCATATTTGCAGCATTGGATCCTATTACAAGAGACAAAACTATTGATGCCATAATATATTTAGTGCTTACTGGTGGTCTTATCAGTAATTAAACCAAACTTGTATCAAATGGCTCCATAGAGAAGCAAATAATCTGAATTACTGAATTTCTTCTATCCCTAAAATTCCATCATAAAACAGTTTATGTCTGATACAATAATATATCAAAGTGATTGGCCAAAGCGCACCACTTGCCAATATTTTCAATAGACTATGTTTAATAGCAAATCCTATTGTATTTTTTTTATACTTTAGTTTTAATTTAACGAACCTTTTCCCGAGGCTCCTTCCTTTAAAAATATAATCTTGTACGAAAATATACAAAAATGCTAATATTCCATAAACAACGAGCCAGCCATCGGATATCTGAAATACAGTATCTACATATTTTATAATTATTCCAACTGAATATAAAGAAAAGATAATGGTATAAATTATGGATAAAATTACATAATCAATTAATGTTGCAAAAAAGCGCTTCATAGTTTTTCCTCTCTCAATTACTTGCTTCACTTTTAGTCGCATTACTTGGATTTGCAACAATTCACGCCATCATTTTTATTATTAGTCCCACCAATATTTATCTAAGATACCTCTTATTTCTCTTCTTATATTCTTATTATCTACAATCATATATTCAATACCTTTCTTTATCTTCATTTCTCCCCTATCTGTTACATAAAACGGCGAAGATTCATCCTTTATTACTATATACTCCTTCCCCTGCTCCACTATATAACCGACAACTTTTCCTGATATAGGACAATCATTAAAGCATAGATAAATTCGGTAATAGTTGACAAATTGGGATAGTTCCTTTTCCTCCTCAGTCAATACAAAATTATTTTCTTTTGATAGTTCATTTATTAAACCTGGTATCTTTTTTTGTTTTATGAATCTGGTATTCCATAACGTATTTCCATCTTTAGCCACAATGATACCTGTTACTTCCCCTTCAGTCGTAATCTCAAACCCAGACTCAACATATAAAAGATGATTTTCATCTTCATTTGCAATAATTGGGCATAGAACATGGTAATCTTTATTTTTGTCTCCTTTCAATGAATACAAATAATAGCCCCAATCATTCTTTGCTACTTTCTTATCCAATTCGTAAACCCATACTCCCTGGCTCCTGCATAATACAAAATTGGCTGCACATCTGAAATCATACGTTCTTCAAACGCTTTCTGCTCTGCCTTATATTCCATTTTACCCCGATGGATGATATGCTTAATGAGTCTCATATCCTTCCCTATCTGATTTTTATAAAGATGACTCCTCCTATGGGAAGTATCACTTAACCGTTTCATGCATTTTCCATTCATGAAGACTCCTAAGAATACTAGACTACACTTCTTCTATTCCTAAAATTGTGTCATAAAACATACGATGTTTGACAAAATAATAGAGCAAAGTTACAGGCCATATAATTCCAGCCAGCAATTTAAACAGGCTATGCTTAACAGCAAATCCTATCGTTTTTTCTTTATTCACCAGTTCTAACTGGACTATCCTTTTACCAATGCTACTTCCTAGAAAAAAAAATCTTGCATAAAAAAATATAAAAATAAAAATACAGTTGCAATCCATAAGTAGGCATTAAATAATGTATCAAGAGTATAATATGTATTATATGGACCTGTTCCTATAATAAAAAAAGTCAACACAATCATACTTATACATACGAAAATAATGTAATCAATACCTGCCGCACATAAACGTTTCATAAATTTTGTCATTCCTTTCACTTTTATCAGGGCACAAAAAAATGATAAAAATGTTGTATGCCCCTACTCTTTGATTTATATTTCTTATATGAAATAGCAATATAAATATGTGTAGTCAGTCTTTCTAGCATAAACAAATGGGACATTGATCCCAGACTTTTAAATTGATAATAAGCATACCCATATACAGTCTGCTGTTCTTCCTTAAAACAAGAACTCTTGTATAAAGAAATATAGAAATAAAAATACAGATACAAACAATAAATATGTATTAAATTAAATATCATCCAGCTCTGTTCCTATGACAAAATATGTATACACAATCATACCTATACATAAAAATAACTTAATCAATTTATAAACGTTTCATAAGTTTTGTCATTCCTCTGCTTGAATATAGATATATTTGCCATCATGTGACATATATACTTCTCCCACAAAACGTCCACCCAATACCTTTTTTTCAAATTCGCCGCTATGATACCATTTAACTCCATCAGTAATTCCCATTCGGTTATAAAAATCACTGTCAACTTCCATGCATTTTTCTGTCATGAAAACTCTAAGAATAATAAACTATACTTCTTCTATTCCTATAATTTTGTCATAAAACATACGATGTTTGGCAATATAATACATCAAAGTTACAGGCCATAACATACAAGCCAGTATTTTAAATAGGCTATGTTTTATAGCGGTGCCAATGGTTTTTTCTCTAAATCTTAATTTTAACCAAACAATTCTTTTTCCAAAGCTTATTCCTTGAAAAAAGAAGTCCTGAAAAAAGAAATACAAGAAAAACAATAGAACTATAATCATTAAATATATCTTAAATGACTTAACAATATCGTATAAATTATTAAAAAATATACCTCCTACACAAAAAAAAGTAACATAATCAATTATTGCTGCATATACACGTTTCATAATTTTTTTACCTCATCTTTAAACATTACTGTATATATTTTTTTATACAATGATTAAACAACTTTACTAATTATTAATTTTTGTTAATGTAAAATAATTTATTCCATTTGTTCCGTCTATAGATAAACTCACACGATAATTATCACTTTCACTTTCAATCTGAAACGTATATATGGTTGTGACCGGTCGTTTTCCTTTAGATGGTCTTTCCTGTTCCCCTATTTTTTTGAAAATATATTTTTTCTCTTCTCCCCACTCCTCCAAGATTGGTTGAAATAGTACATCAAAAGACTCAAGTGAATCCGACTTTCCATGAATGCATAAAGCAAAAGCAGCCTCAGAATCCTTTTTATTTAACGCTTGCAGAAACTGATCGAGATAAGATTCAACTTCTTGTTCACTAATAGAATCAGTCTCATAAGCAGTTACGAATCTATTCTTACATCCACTAAACAATATCATACAGATACATAAAATACAGATTGTTAATATTTTTTTCATATTCATCACCTTTGGCTATTACAGTCTAATATCTTTTTAATTTCCTTTAAAGCTAGCTTTCCTATCTCTCCGGCATTAATGATAATATAACCTCCTCCTCCAATTCCCACATAAAGTTCACCACCAAAACTTATCTTAAGATCTCCATCATATAAAATGGAATCCAAACCCAATGGTATAGTTAATTCTTCTTTTTCAAAATCATAATCTAATCCTATAACTGCTTCAGGCAATCCCTTGATTTCTCCACTTATCGATAAACTTCCTTTGACAGAAGTATCCAAATGCTCATTTATTTCAATAAAACTTTTGAATCCTCCGCCTAAACTCCCTTCTCCGACACTTACTTTTGCACCAAGTCCTGTACCTACTTCTGCAGTGATGTCCACAATTTTATCAATTTCATCTTTGATATCCTGACAAGTTTTTTTCCATGCTCTATCTGCAGATTCACCTAATTCTTCCAAATACCACCTCCAAACATCGTAACTTGACGGCTTTTGAGGTCGCTTCCCATTTAAATCCACCCACTTTTTAGGATTCCCCCAACAATACCCATAACCATTTAAAGTAAATGGCTGATTGATAGTCCCTTTTATAATATCCTCCCCCGTGAATCTCCCAATCTCAGGCATATACTCTCTTGCCTGTGCAAAATATGTGTTAGCTGTCCGGTCTCTCTGATATCCTGTATATCCAAAAGGCTGTACCTCCCCCTGCGTTCCATATAAGTCGTGACCAAACTCATCATATCCATATACCATCTGTCCTTTTTCCTGTCTTCCAACCAGACGAACCGTACTTCCCAGTTCATCCTGCAGATAAATATGCGTTCCACCTCCTTCTGTCATAAATGCCGCATTGTTATCCCAGATATAGCTTTGGGCATGCACATCATTTTCTTCTGATTCCGTTTTTTCCAGCAGATTATAATACTGCTTGGTCAAGTCCAGAAGATACTCCACTTCTCTGGCTGGATTTTCCACAGGCATCATTCCTACCTGGAACTGACTGAAAAAGTTAGTTTTCTCAAAATCATACTCTTTCCTGCCAACTCTGTTGCCAAGCCCATCATACTCATACCGGACGGCCTGCCCTTTTTTATGAAAAGCCGCTGCAAGACGGTTCGTCTCATCATAAACATACTGATTGGCTGTTATCTCTCCCTGAAGAATCGCCGTAAGATTTCCTCTTGCGTCATACTGATAGGATTGTTCAGGAAAAATCCCTTCCTCATGAATCAGTTGATTGGCCACATTATAATGATAACGGATATTTTTTGTTTCCGTCTGCCTCCCAACACGATTTCCAAAAGCATCATATTCATACTGGCTGATTCGCTTCCGGTCCTTCCTCACTTCTATGAGCCGGTTCATGCTGTCATACCGATACTCATAATTTCCGCTTTCTTCCTGCATGCGCCGTTCTGTTTCGGGTGGAATACCTGACAAGGAAGATACTGCTCTTCGCCTTTTTCCTATTGCTGTCTTATTTCCCATCAGATCATATTCATATTCGTACTTCTCTAGCAATTCTCCGTTCTGCTGGTGAATCAAGCTCTCCAATAATCCCCTGGAATTGTAGCTGTAACTACTGATTATATCATCCGGAAAAATCTTTTTTGATAAATGTCCATCCTCGTCATAGCAGTAACTAATTTCCCGTTCTCCATCAGTCAGCCTGCTTAAACGTGCCAGTTCATCATATTCGTAGTATATTTTACGCCCATTCGGATAAACCAAGGATTTCCGTTCTCCCATTTTCCCCCACTGATAGGAAATCTCACGTCCTTTATAGTCTGTAATTTTTTTCGCCCTGCCGATCTCATCCGGTTCAATTCTTGTTATTCCAAGCCAGTCCTGTATCTCAGTCAGCTGTCGAAGAGAATTATAAGAAAATGCGACACTACGGCCATCCCCATAAGTAACTTTTTCGATGTCCCCCGATGGATGAAATGCGTAATATGTCTCATATCCTTCCCTATCTTTTTTTAATATCATCTGCCCGGCCAAATCATAAGTATAATGCTCCTGCAATCCAAGAGGATTCGTAATAGTTTCAATCTCCCCGGCCAGATTACGTTCATATTGGGTAATATGAATATGATTCTTGCATTCGGAATCATTTACAAATTTCTGATCTGCTCCATTTAACAGGAATTCTTTCCCCTGATGCTGGCATATGGTAATCAGCATTCCTAATGCATCATAAGCATATTCCGTCCGGTTCCCTGCAGCATCGATCACGGAGGTCAGTTTCCCTCCTGGTGAATACAAATAACGGGTCACATGTCCCAAAGTATCTGTTACTGATGTCACTTTTCCCACAGCATTATATGTATAACGCTTTTCCTGCCCAAAACTGCTTTTTACCGTAATGGGCTGATTCAGGCAGTCATAGATGATCTCAAGAAAATCTTCTTTATGATTCTGGCGACGTATCAGATTACCGTTTTTATCATATAAATAAGTTTCAAACGATCCATCTGGATAGATCGTTCTGGAAAGATACCCTCCCAGAGCATACTCATAGATGGTCTTTCGTTTCTCCGGGTCTATAACGCAGGTTAGCTTTCCTAAGGCATTATAATCATAGCAAGTCTTATTACCAAGAACATCTGTCTCGCTGATGAGCTGCCCTGCTTCATCGTAAACATAGGTATGAGATTTGCCTATAGCGTTAGTAACTTTGATTAAATGCCCTTCCATATCATACTCATATTGGGTGGATGCACCAGAAGGATCGGTTACTTTGGTAATCCGATTACGCTCATCATAATCCATAACTGTGCGGTTCCCATTTGGATCGGTTACTGCAGTACGGTTTCCATTTGGATCATATTCATAATAGATGACTCCTCCCATAGGAAGCGTCATCTTCTCCATGCGGTTTAACCCATCATAGGTATAAACCAACTCTGCTCCGTTTGGCAAAATCCTACGGATGACGTTCTGCATTAGATCATATTCTGCACTAAGTACTTCCCCATCCGGTCCGTTATAAGCTTCAACCTGGTTCATGCAATTGTACTTCTGGCTGGCAACAGCCCCATTAAAATCTATAACCTTTGTAACTTTCCCATTCTTTGTATATTCATAGATACGCCGTTTTCCCTGAGCATTTGTTACACAGAAAATTCGATCACAATTGTCATAGGCAAACCTGGTACAATATCCATTTCCATCCACTGTACCAATGACCCGGTTAGAATCATCATACTCATAACTCAACTGTCTTCCTGCCTCATCAATAATACTGGTGATATTTCCACGACTGTCATATTCTAATGATGTTACACTGCCATCCGGCTGCTTCACTTGTATGACATTCCCGCTTTTATCATATTCAAATTCCCGATTCCGGTTCAATGCATCCGAAGTTCTTAACAGATTCCCTTTTGAATCAAATACATTTTTGAATTTTTCAATACCGTTAACAGACAACATAAGAAGGCGGTTATTTACATCATAAGTCATGTTATTCTTAGAACCATCCGGGTAAATAACCTGGGACATATTTCCTTTACCATCATAGGAAAACCTTGTCTTATTTCCATTCTTATCAACATACTGGATCATCTGGTTACGCTCATTATATGCAAACCTTTCTTCTCCATCTTCATAAACTGTTTTGATGTTGCGGAATCGCTCATCATGGATATAAGCAACCTTGCTTCCATTCTGCTCGGTTACAAGGGTACGGTTACTTTCTTCCTGATAATCATAGTAAATCTTTCCCCCATCAGCAAAATGCTGACAAAGCGTACGACCCTGATCATCATATTCATTTTCCAGAACCATCACGCCTCTTGGGTTCTGAATCCTGTAAAGTGTCTTATCATTATCATAATAATAGCAGTAGCTTTCACCACCGGCATTTGTAACATAGCATAAACGCCCCATTTCATAACCAAGAGTAATGCTGCGTCCCGTATGGTCTGTTACGGAAATCAGAAGCCCCGATACACTGTCATATCCATAACTTATGCGTATCCCATAACCATTTGAAACACATTCCAGTTTTCCATTTCTTCCGTAAGTAAAGCACAATCCCCTGCCATTTGTATCATTCTTAGCAGTTAAACGACCTTTCTCATCAAATATGTAGACCATGCCTTCCTGAGTTTTATACCAATAGCCCTTTTCTTTCTCTTCCAGACGGCAGATGCAGCCAAATAGTGCTTTTATCCCACCTTCTTCCAACCTTATGTAGATCTCTTCCCGTCCATCTTCCCAAATAATAACGTAGCGGTCATTTTCGATCAGAAGCTCTATCTCATAATTATGCCGCCAGCCATCTCCCATGCATCCTTCTCTTTTATCAATCCGGTTATAGGTTCGTTTAAAACACAACGGTACAGTGGCATTTATATGAATATCTTCTTTTTCATAAATAAAATTTCCAGTATTTGCATTGACAGGGTCTCCAGTAATCGCACAGACAGCAGATTGTACCCCTTTCATAAAGTCAGTCAGAGTTGCACTTTGCATAAGTTCTATTAGTACCTGATTCCACTGAGAAAATCCAGGGCCTGCTTTTTCTAGCATCTGTTTTACCATAAACATAATAAATTTTTTTAATTCTTCCTCGCTCAGATTTCCACTCTTCGCATATGCACCATTCAATACTTTCATAAGTGACAGGATATAACTGGAATTATACTGTCCTGTTGTTTGATTTTGTGTTACCTGTATGGTTCCGGCTGTACCAATTGCTCCCATAGCCGCCATAAGTTCCGGTGATATATTTTTTGCTCCGGAACAAACAGGTAATGCTCCTAGTGCAGCAGAAACAATGGCTGGAATATTAACTGGTTCCGCATTGTTATTTAAGGAAATATCCGGCCAGCTTTTTCCTTTTGTTTTTACTTCAGTCTTCTTTCCAATAATATTTACTTCCTGGTTTATGATAAAGCTATTTCCCAAAATGTTCTTCACAGACATGTAGATCTCCCCCTTCGTAAGTTAAAATAGACCGTATTTCTCCCATGTAATCTCCAAATATAAAGCGAAATGGTTCTTCTTTCTTTAATTTTATAAATGCTTCATTTTGGTACAAACCTTCAAGCGTTTTTGTTAAATACACTTCCATCACTTTTTTATATCCTTTTGCTAACTGGCGGACTGCATAATCAATTTCATATTCTTTTATTCTTACAAATTTTCTCATTAATTCTCCTGATAAAGCAGATCTCTCTTCATCCAGGTTATCGTATAAAAAAGCCGGAAACCAATTATAACTGACACATTCGTCATCAAAATACATTCGTTCATTCATAAGGCAAATCTGGTATTCATAAGTACCGGTCATTAAACTGCTATGTAAATGAAAGATGGACATATAAGCAGGTTCCCATATATGCTTCTTCTGTTTTTCAAGGGCTACTGATAAAATCTCCTCTATTTCTTTTGGAATAATATCAAGTCTTTGTTTTTTTACATCTGTTATCTTTCTTTTTATCTGATCATTTATAAATGGTTTTAAGTACCGTTCCATTGCTTCCAGACGTGTCATTTGTCCTCTTTTCTATCAAATAATTTCTGCTGATACTCTTCTATTTCAATCTCCTGGTGACTTTTTAATTAATTCCTGTCTACTAGAAAAAGTACTGCAATCGTATCCATTATTCTCCCCACAGCTTTCTTAAATCATCTTTTGCCTGGAAGATTTGCTTCTGGAACCAACCCTCGTAATCATCAGAATTGTTTACCTGTTTCGTATATATTTTTCTTAATGCTTCTTCTATTTTCTGATTAGAATCCTTGTAACCTTCCAAATTCCAAATGTAATAAGCTCTCGCATATGATTCAATGATCATATCTGTATCTCCTAAATACCCATATGCGTTTCCCAAGTTATAATAAGATACTGCAGCTAAGTCATGGTAAGGCAAGCACTTTTCTAAAACATGCTCATAATCCTTGATAGCCAAGTTAAGTTTGGCCCACCCTAAATTCATATATATATTTCCTCTTAATTCATATAAATTTAATAAATCATAATGATCTTGTACTTGCCATATTTCCAAAAGATCTATAGCTTTATTTACATAATCATAGGCTTTATTCAAATTATAATCTGGTTCATACATAAATGACAAAGTTTTGTATAAATTAGCTTCAACAGGAATATACTGATACAGTTTATCATTCATTTTACTCGCCTTATCTATATAATACTCACATTTCTTCATATTACCGGCATAATAACAAGCCCAAGATAATGTCTTATAATTGAAAATACCAATAAACTGATTTGAACCCAGTATCTTCCTTTCTTTCTTAATAAGTTCTTTTATATTTCCTATTTCTTGGATAAAATCTGTTTTAAAAGGCAATTCAATCGCTGTAAGATTTGATTGTAAAACCAGCTTTTTTACCTGATCGTCTACCTCCAGTTTTAGAGCTTCTTCTACATAATTTTTAGCAGTATCCCTATTTTCTTGATATAACATGACTTCAGCCATATTTGACAAAATGCACATTTTCTCTTCATCTGAAACAGCAATGCGAAGTGCTTCCTGAAATTTACTATTTGCTTCCTGAAACCTCCTCAATCGCAGATAACTGACACCTAAAGCATTCTTTATGCTTGCATCCTGTTTCATATTTTCTAAAACTTTGATTACCTCAATTAAAGAATCCCCATTACCTTTCAGTTGTACCATTAATTCTTTATTCGCCTCTTGACCTGTTATTTTACAAAGCATTAAAATTGCAGAATCGTCTACAATAAACTCTGTATCATCTATCAGGCTCATTTGATTTTTGCTACAACCAGTTATTAGTATTAAGATATTAAATACAAATACTAAATACTTAAAACACCGCATTTTAAATTTCCTCATTAACCATAATAGCCATTAAGTCAAACGCTAACTTTGGTTTCGCTCTTTTGAACAAACGATAAAGATACACGTAATTTACTTGACACTATCTTGAAAATATTCTATTTTCTTTTCTTCAAGCCATTCCTCAAAATCAATTACTTCCTCCTTATAATTACCTTCTGTGTATAAATGAAGAAGCCTATCATAAGAGTCCTCTTCTACTTTTTTCTCCCCAAGATTTTGATTTACGCAATATGCATTGATATAAGCATCTATAGCAAGTTCTGTTTCTCCCTGTTCTTCATACTCATATCCCATGTAATAATATGCAAGAACAGAATACTGTGAGGAAGAGCTGCTATTATCTAATACAAATGTATAGTCACTCATAGCTTCATCTGTACGTCGTAAATCTGTTAATATATTTCCGCGTTCTAAATAGTATGATATAACACTTTCATGATTATTAGGAAGCCAGCCATTGATAATAACAATAGCCTGATTGATATGTTCTAACGCCTCAACATAATTTTTTTCACCTTCCTCATAAATAAGTGCTAAACAGTATTCAATAGAAGCCTCTAAATCTGGATAACGGTAAGTTGCTTTTGCTATTTTAAGAGCCTTTTTCATATATTCAATACCTTTATTAAACTTACCATCATACATACCGCTCGCAATTCCTAACGATTGATAATTATAAATTCCAAGCATCTGATTAGATCCTAGTATTTTTCTTTCATTTGCTATTAATTTTTTAATTTCCCTTATTTCATTTAATATACCCTCGCCTCTTCTTTTCTTAACATAAGCATTCCTAATAACCAAATTCGATTGGACTACAAGCTGCTGAAAGGGATCTTGAATCTTTTTCTGACTGGCCTCGAAAAAGTATTTATAGGATTCCTCTGATTTACCTTTCATTGATTCGACTACTCCAAGATTAGAAAGTACACAGACACTTCTTTCTTCATCAGTTTCTTTTTCTTCCAAAATACTCCTTAAAATTGCTTCAGCTTCTTCTGCTTTGAAAAGGCGTATATACCCCACTGCAAGTGCATTTCGAACATCCACTGTCTGCTCTAATTTAGACAGTTTATTTATTGCCTCATTCACATCAAGGTAATTTCCTTTTAATTGTTTTGCTATTTCCACATAATCCTTTTGTACTGGTTCTCCATGACTCAATAGCAATATCCAACTACCGTCCAAAGCATACCATGTATCATCCATAGGTATTATGTTTCTTTGACGGTTTCTAACATAAGCAAAAAGAACTACGGAACACAAAACTATTATAGTGAAACAAATGAATCTTCTCTTCTTCATTCACTCCTCCAGAATATTATCAATCTGTGATAACAGCTAAATTAATCTTAGCCTTTTTATCGTTTGCATCTTTTAATGCTTTTCCATAAATTCCAAAACTTATTGCAAGCCCTATTCTTTAGGCTCATTTATTAAACACAGGCTTTAATATTGCATGTATATTTACTCCCCTCCCCCTTAAGTCAAATAAGCTAACATATCATTCCTTCCACAGCTTGCTTAAATCTTCTTTTCCCTGTATAATTTGAGTCTGAAACCAGCTTTCATAATCATCATCTTTGTCGTCCTGTTTCTCATATATTTTTCTTAGCGCTTTTTTTATCTCCTGATTTGAATCCTCATAACCTTCTCGATTCCAAATATAATATGCTCTTGCGTATGATTCTGTAACTTGATCCTCATCTCCTAAATACTCAAGTGCATATGCCAGATTATAATAAGATACTGCTGCTAAATCATGATAGGGTGAGCATTGTTCTAAAACATACTCATAATCTTCTATTGCCAAATTAACATTTGGATAATCTATTTTCATGTAAAGATTGCCTCTTAATACATATAAACTTAATAAATCATAATTATCATATACTTTCTGATTTTCTAGAATTTCAATGCCTTTATTTACATATTCAATAGATTTATTAAAATCATAAGATGTGTATATTAAAGATAATGCTTCGTATAAATCAGCTTCTATAGTTACATATTGATAGGTATTATCATTTAATTCTAACGCTTTGTTTATATAATACTCACATTTTTTCATGCTGCCATCTTGAAAACAGATATAACCTAAAGTCTTATAATTGAAAATACCTACAAATTGGTTTGATCCCAAAATACTTTTTTCTTTTTTAAGCAAACTTTTTATATTTGCTACCTCTTTAACATGATTTCCTTTATAAAGGTTATCAATTGTTGCAAGATTCGATTGCAGAACTAACTGCTTTAATGGATCATCTACTCCCAGCTTTAAGGCATCTTCTAAATAACTTTTTGCCGACTCTGTATTTTCCTGATATATCATAACCTCGGCTAAATTTGATAAGATACATGCTCTATCTTCATCTGAACCAGCAATTTGAAGTGCTTCTTCGAAAGTTTTATTTGCTTCCTGAAACTTCCCTAATCGCAGATAGCCGACACCTAAAGCATTCTTTACACCTACATCTTGTTCCATCTTTTCCAACAATTTTATTGCATCTTTTAGGGAATCTCCGTTTCCTTTCAATTTAGACATCAGAACTTTATAACAATCTTGTTCTGTAGTTTTGCAAAGCATTAAGATAGCATAATCATCTACTATATACCACGTATCATCTATCAGGTTCATTTGCTTATAGCTACAAATAGTCATAAATATTAAAATTATAAATACAAATATTAAATACTTAAAATACCGCATATAAGTTGTCTCCTTATCCTTTAATAGCAATTAAGTCAAATACTGAGGATAGGGATTTAAAATGCTAGCACATCATTCTTTCCACAGCTTTCTTAAATCATCTTTTGCTTGTATTATTTGTGCCTGAAACCAGTTTTCAAAGTCATCAGACTTATTCTCTTGTTGTACATATATTCCTTTTAACGCTTCTTCTATTTCCTGATTGTAATCTTCATTGCCTTCTAAACTCCAAATATAATACGCCCTTGCATATGACTCAATAATACGGTCCATGTTTTCATAAGTATCTGCCAGGTTATAATAAGACATTGCCGCCAAATCACCATAAGGTTGACATAGTTCTAAAACATGCTCATAATCTTTGATTGCCAGATCTCGATTGGACCACCCCAAATTCATGTAAATATTTCCTCTTGATACATATGATGTCAACAAATCATAACCATCTTGCACTTGCCATTGTTCCAAAAGATCTATATTGGCATTTATGTAATCTAAAGCTTCATTTAAACCATTTGCTGAATTATAGTATAAAAACGCTAAATCTTTATATAAATGAGCTTCTATAAAAACATCTTGGTATATATTTTGGTTTAATTTCAATGCTTTGTTCATGTAGTATTTACATCTTTTCATCTTATCTTCATAATAACAAGCACGAGCTAAAAGCTTATAATTAAAAATCCCTATAAACTGATTGGAACCTAGTATTTTCTTTTCTTCCTTGATTAGTTTTTTTATATTCGAGATTTCTTTAGCTCTATTCTCCTTACCATATAGTTCAATTGAAGCAAGATTCGATTGCAGAATCAGTTTTTTCAACGGATCATTTATTTCCAATTCTAATGCTTCTTCCAGATATTTAATAGCAGCTCCCTCATTCTCCTGATATACCATGACTTCAGCTAAATTAGATAAAATACATACCCTTTCTTCTGCTGAATTAGAAAGTACAAGAGCTTCTTGGAACTTATCATTCGCTTCTTGAAACCTCCACAATTGTAGATAAGCAACCCCTAATGCATTTTTTACATTTCCATCTTGAGGCATCACTTCCAAAACTTGGATGGTCTCATTTATCGAATTCACATTCCCCTTCAATTGAACCATCAAATCTTTATAAGATTTCTGTTCTGATGTTTTACAAAGCATTAAAATCACAGAATCATCTACAATATACCATGTGTAATCTATTAGTCTGATTTCTTTATTCTTACAGCCAACCATTAATATTGTTAATAAACAGAGCAGAATTGAATATCGATAATGCCTCATGTTTAAATCCCCTTCTAACGCTTTATGCTCATTAGATCAAATGCCGACTTTAATTTTTCCCTTTTTGTAATTTCTTCTTTCAAAGTTTCAAAGCTAAATAATGGATTTGATGGAATACTTAGTTTTGGCATTGAATCCATTGAAGATTGTTGTTCTAATACTTTATCAAACATACCTACCTTCATACCTTTATCATGAGTGTATCCCTCATTCTCCCCACATCTTTCTTAAGTCTTCCTTGGCCTGAATGATTTGTGTCTGATACCAGCTCTCGTAGTCGTCAGATTTATTTATCTGTTTCTCATATATTTTTCTTAACGCCTCTTCTATCTCCTGATTGGAATCCTCATAACCTTCTCGATTCCAAATATAATAAGCTCTCGCATATGATTCTATAACTCGATTCTCATCTCCTAAATAATCATAAGCATATGCCAAATTATAATAAGATACTGCCGCTAAATCATTATAGGGTAAGCATTGTTCTAAAACATACTCATAATCTTTTATTGCTAAATGTTCTTTAAACTGATGTAAATTCAAATAAATATTACCTCTTAATTCATATAAATCTAGCAGATCATAATGATCGCCTATTTGCCACTTCTCTAAAAGTTCAATGTTTTCATTTACATAATCAAGTGCCTTATTTAGATCTACAGTCGAATACATTTGAGATAGAATTTTATACAATCCGGCATCAATAAAAATATATTGATAACTTTTATGATTCAGATCAAAAGCTCTATTTATGTAATAATCGCACCTTTTCATATTACCCGTAAGATAACATGCATATCCTAATGTCTTATAGTTGAAAATTCCAACAAACTGATTCGATCCAATTATACGTCTTTCTTGCTTGATTAAGTCTTTTATTACTGCTATTTCATGAACATAATTATCTTTATTCGATAATTCCATCGCTTCCAGATTCGATTGCAATATTAATTTTTTTAATGGATCTTCTATCTCCATTTTTAAAGCTTCTTCTAAGTAATTTCTAGCAGACTCTGGCTTTTCCTGATACCACATAACTTCAGATAAATTAGATAAAATGCAGGCTCTGTCTTCATTTGAATTAACAATATTAAGTGCTTCTTGAAAACTACTATAGGCTTTCTGAAATATTCTTAGTCTCAGATAACCGATTCCCAAAGCATTCTTTATGCTTACATCCTGCTCAATTTCCCTAAGTGTTTCAATGGTTTCTTTTAACGATTCCCCATTTCCTTTAAGCTGTACCATCAAATCCTTATAAGAATCCTGCTCTGATGTTTTAATAAGCATTAAAATAGCATAATCATCTATTATATACCAAGTGTCATCTATCAGTTTCATTTGCTTTTTGCTGCAACTAGTCATTAATACTAAGATAGTAAATACAAATACTAAATACTTAAAACATCGCATATTCAGCTTCCTTCTTATCCATAATAGTTATTAAGTCAAACGCTAATTTGGGTTTCGCTCTTTTGAATAGGGTTTTCATTTTTCAAAACTAAACGATAAAAAACACGTGATTTACTGGATACTATTTTGAAAATATTAAATTTTCTTTTCTTCAAACCATTCATCAAAATCAATTACTTCCTCCTTATAGTTACCCTCTGCGTATAAATGAAGAAGCCTATCATAAGAGTCCTCTTCAACTTTTTCCTCCCCTAGATTTTGATTTAAGCAATATGCATTGATATAAGCATATATGGCAGGTTCTGTTTTATCCTGTTCTTCATACTCATAACCCATAAGATAATTGCCTTTTAATTGTTTTGTTATTTCCACATAATTCTTTTGCTCTGGTAATTAAATTTCTGTAATATTCCTGTTCTTATGTTTCGAAAGCATTAATATTACATATATATTTCCTCCCCCTTAAGTCAAAAAGGCTGACATATCATTCCTTCCACAGCTTGCTTAAATCTTCTTTTCCCTGTATAATTTGAGTCTGAAACCAGCTTTCATAATCATCATCTTTGTCTGCCTGTTTCTCATATATACTTCTTAACACTTCTTCTATTTTCTGATTAGAATCCTCATAGCCTTCCAAATTCCAAATGTAATAAGCTCTCGCATATGATTCAATGATCTTATCTGTACCTCCATAATACCAATATGCGTTTCCCAAGTTATAATAAGATACTGCAGCTAAGTCATGGTAAGGCAAGCACTTTTCTAAAACATGCTCATAATCCTTGATAGCCAAGTCAAGATTGGCCCACCCTAAATTCATATATATATTACCTCTTAATTCATATAAATTTAATAAATCATAATGATCTTGTACTTGCCATATTTCCAAAAGATCTATAGCTTTATTTACATAATCATAGGCTTTATTCAAATTATAATCTGGTTCATACATAAATGACAAAGTTTTGTATAAATTAGCTTCAACAGGAATATACTGATACAGTTTATCATTCAATTTACACGCCTTATCTATATAATACTCACATTTCTTCATATTACCGGCATAATAACAGGCCCATGATAATGTCTTATAATTGAAAATACCGATAAACTGATTTGAACCCAGTATTTTCCTTTCTTTCTTAATAAGTTCTTTTATATTTCCTATTTCCTGGATAAAATCTGTTTTAAAAGGCAATTCAATTGCTGTAAGATTCGATTGTAAAACCAGCTTTTTTACCTGATCGTCTACCTCCAGTTTTAGAGCTTCTTCTACATAATATTTAGCAGTATCCCTATTTTCCTGATATAACATGACTTCAGCCATATTTGACAAAATGCACATTTTCTCTTCATCTGAAACAGCAATGCGAAGTGCTTCCTGAAATTTACTATTTGCTTCATGAAACCTCCTCAATCGCAGATAACTGACACCTAAAGCATTCTTTATGCTTGCATCCTGTTTCATATCTTCTAAAACTTTGATCACCTCAATTAAAGAATCCCCATTACCTTTCAGTTGTACCATTAATTCTTTATTCGCCTCTTGACCTGTTATTTTACAAAGCATTAAAATTGCAGAATCGTCTACGATATACTCTGTATCGTCTATCAAACTATTTTCCTTTTTACTACAGGAAGTTATAAAAATTATGGAAAAACAAGCAAACAATAAATACTTAAAATACCGCATATTTATGTGCCTCCTACCCTTTAATCGTTATCAAGTTAAATATCGACTTTGGTTTTGCATTTTTCGGAATCTCATCTTTTAAATTTTCAAAACTAAATGTTGCATTTGATGGGACGCTTACTTTAGGCATTATATCACTTGAGCTTTGTTGTTCTAATACTTTATCAAAGATTTCCCAAAACTTATGATTTCCTTGATCTGTATCTGTATCATGTATAAATTCGATCAATTTAATTCTTTTACCAAACGGATAAATTCCCATTCGCTTCACAATTGCTAATGACTCCTTTGGATGAGTAATGAACTTTTGACACATATTACCATTATTGGGATAAAGAATAACATGATGTACATTACATTCCCTTTTATTTGATAAAAATAAAATCAAATCATAGTATTCATTATCTTTTAATATCATTTCTTCTTTACTGACTAATAATTTTGCATTAGATAGTCCTCGTTCAACTTTCTCAAGATATATTTTAATCAACGCTTTTACAGTTTCTTTCATTTCATTTTTCGTTTTAATTGTTAAATTTTCAGGCACAATATCATACAAATAACTTCTTTCTCTTTCATAGAATCCATAATTTATATACTTCCAATAATCTGACTTTGTACCACCTAGCAAAACCACTCTACGCTTTCCAGTACTTGCCTTTTGAAAGTAGAAAGTTACATGAGTATACTCAATTGCATCGGCAAACATCTGTAAAATATTACTAGATAACCAGGCAAGTTCTGCAAATAATATTTCATTTCCAGCTTTACTGCCTGATGATGTATGTTTAGGCACAAATGTTATTTTAGAAGTTTCTGTTTTTGTATTACCATTTGAATAATTAACTGTTTGATTTGCATATTGTGAAACCTCTTCTCTAGTAAAATCTTCTAAGTCAAAGTGAATTCCCAATAAAGCCTGTGACAAGCTAAACTCTTTCTCAGTCATAGTATATTCCATAAGCGTATACCACTCCTCAACTGGCCTAATTGTCACAGTATCAGAAACCATTTCATTATTAGGATTATATATATCAAACCGTATATCATTAACTACAATAGCAGTTCGGTCATCCGTAATATATACTTTTTTCGGAACCGGATTACGAATAACCTGACCCGAATTAATCGGTTCTACAATTCCCCCCTGTCTCATACAAATACAATAGGAATCACGAAAAGGAACAGCGCTTTCATATTTCAGAGTGTTTTTATCAAACATTTGGTTTTCATTGCTCCCATTTAGCCAAGTTGACAGCTCAGGAGTACATTTTTTATCGGTCATTTTGCATGTTCCAAATCCATGAATATTTGCTGTTTTACTATCCTGCACATTAATTTGCGGCTGCCCTTGTATGTAAGCTCCATGATCTTCCGGTAGATTGAGCACTGCAGTTTTTTCTCCGTTGGAACACTTTATCATTGCTCCCCTTACTACATATTCACTAGCTGTATTTTGTAAGGTTTGGCTTGCCGCCATCTGCTTAAGAATCTCTTTTTCTTCCATAAAATTCCCTCTCAATTATCAATAAAAGACATTTCCTTATATTTTCCATCAATATACAATCAGATCAATGAGAAATAACTGCCATTGCTCCGAAAGCAGCATGATGATCCAACACACTACCACTGAAACACCCCGAAAGACGACTGCCTTCTCGGAAGCTGTCATATAGGAGACCAATCCAACCTTACCTTCACGAGCTTTTCTAATTCTTACTTTTATACTTTTAAACAGCCATCTGTCACCAAAAAATCCAAATAAAATAAATTTTAATATCCAAAACAAATAAAATCCCAATCTTATTTTTACAGACAAATACCTGTCATTTACATTACCATATAGCAACCACATACTTATGAAAAACTGTGCTCCAAATTCTATGGACCAAGCAATTAGACATTCTGGAAGCATAAACTGATAGGCCATCCAGGAATTTGTGAAAAATCCGGCACAAAAGTTAAAAGTCCTTTCTCTCTTTTCGATTTTCTCAAACCTTTCCAGATATTTTTCCAGGTTTGCAGAAAGATGATAGCTTATTTCCTGCGTATCCAAGCTGCTTATCTTCCTGTTCTCTTCTACCATACGATCTCCTTCCATTGGCTATTTTACTGATTTAACGGTCGCTGCTTTGTTCTGATTCCATAGATGTCTGAAATACCTGCCATGCAACCTCCTTCCAATCCTCGGAATCTCTGTCCAGGCAATTAAAGATACCATGTAATATACCGCCATGAAATGATATAGTGCACATCATATTGTACATTTGTTCGTCAATTCCATAGCTTTTAAAATCAAACATTTTAATTATATTTCCACTGTAGGTTTTTCCATTACGTTCTTCATAAAAAACAAATGAAGGATTCGCTTTAATAAGTACATCTTTTATCTGTCCAGACAACTCCTCTCCCTGATTGATACAATTTAAATTATCCAGCCAATTAAATGCAAAATTGATATTTGTATTTAAGTTCGTTTTAATTACATCAGGCCGGTTATCAGATGGATATTTCATTTTTCTTATTTTATCTGGCATTTCAATAAAACTTTCCGGCAAGTAAATACTGACATTATCAAAAATATGAACTGACTGAAACTTAAAATATTCTTCTCCAATGTAAATTCCCTGTTCTTTTAAGTTAGCAGTCTGCAGGGCTTTCATTTGTTTTTTTACAGCAATAATCTGCTCATCATCGTATTCCATCATATCTGATCTCCTTATTGCAAACCCGTAAGTGCTTTGACCTCAGTAGAAGCAGATAACCTGATATTCTTAGCATATAATTTTACTTTTCCACTAGATTTAATTGCCAGATTGTCTCCTTCTATATCTATTACGGAATCATCAAGTATATTCAGTGATTCCTCTGATGTTGCCAGTTCGATGCTGTCATTAAATAAGCCAATTTTTACCTCAGATGTTTCAAATAACTTATTTTCGGTGTTCGCATCCTGATTTTTCAGGCTGTGCAAACACCTGACGCCAATTCCCTGCTTCTCATCATGATTCATAAACTGCACCTCTACTTTGCTGCCTTCTTCTGGCATAGCATATAAAGAATTTCCTGATTCCGGTCTCCAGGTATAAGAATAATCTCCTCTTTTGTTATCCAAATCAAATCGGATTCTGAATGTTTCTTTATTCGTCTTTTCAATTGTTCCTATCAATCCCATGCCTGTAAATCTACTATTATAGTAGGGTTCTGTCTTTAAATCTTTCTCTTCCGAAAGCCAATAGACAAACCGGGTTTCCCCATGTTCCAGTCTTACAATTTTTTTATAGATTACGCACCTTTTTTCACAAATAAGAAGCCAGTCTCCCAATGAATAACTGATTCTGCTTTCCATGCAAAAACGTCGAATCACTCTTCCTTTTTCTCCATCCGCATAATTCTTTTTAATCTCTACCTTTAAATCCGGATCTTTCTCATTAATTTCTTCTCCTCTGCGCATTCCAAACCAAATGTTCGGACGACCAGTTACTACATCTGAAATAATATAACTGCTTTGCAGGCTCGCCAATCTTTTTTCAAATTCCCAAATGGTTTCTTTATAGCAAATAACCGGCTTTTCTATTTTCTCATTTACCGTAGTTGATATTACCTGCCCATTTGCCAAATTACTTATATCTCTGGCCACTTCTGCATATGATTTGTTTGGATTCTGAAATGAGCAGCTGGTTTTCTTATCATCCAACCGTACAGATGCAGATATTGCCTTTACCATCATATGTGTTACACCATGACTGTATTTCCAATCAAACGTTTCAACTAATCCGCAAAACAGTACTTTAGAAGCTTCTTCCATTCCATTTCCAACCATTATAAGCTTTATTTCTCCCTGTGAATAATCATGGTTTAACAGCCTGTTGCTACTGCTTTTTATAATTCCTGATATATTTACTTCTGAATGTTTATTTATTTCCCATGTCATAAGAAACTCTTGAATTGATAGAAATGGAATTTCCGTTTCCAATGAAATTTCCTGATTAATCCTTATATTCATACTCCACCATCCTATTGCAGATTAATTTTTGCACCGTTGAAGGAGATTCCATCTGCCATTCTCATCACAGTATCTCCCTGTCTCAATACAATGCTGTTCGAAGCAGACAATTCTACTCCCGCATTCATACTGTTGATACAGATGTCATCGGCTGCTTTAATAGAAACTGAGGAATCACTTACGATTTTGATCCCTTTCCGGTCAGAAAGTTCCACAGACATTCCTTTATTATTGGTAATTAGAATCTGATCTGGCGTTATGCGGATTTCTTTCCCTTTTTTATTTCTCCAAATCTTGTTATCTGGATTTCTTCTTATCCCATCCCCCTGATTTTCCTGAAATGCACTGATTACATATGCATTTGTTTCATCCTCTGACGGAAAATACAGTCTCACTGTATCTCCTGTTTCAGGCATACAATACCAGCCAGCGCCGTCTGGTGAGGAATAGACTGTGGAATACGAAAACCACCGGTTTCCACTTTGTGGATTTTCATCATCTCTGATAGAAACTTTCACCCGCTCATCTTTAACCGCAGTCACAGTTCCAAACAACGACAGTCCAATAATATAGTCAAGGTATGACTTAATCACTTTCAGCCCATTTTTAGTTTTTAAATAATATTTATGTGACAGCTCATTTCCCAACCATGATGTTTGAATCTTAGCCACATATAAGTTCATGCCTTGAAATGATACCTTATCCCCTAATTCGAAGAACTCCCTGCTGTCTACGATATAACTGACAGCATCTGCCTTTCCGATATTTATCCCTCCTGCACTTTTACGAGTATACTCTTCTGCTTCCTGTCGGACTGTGTAGTCTTCTGTATCAAATTCAATCATTACCTTTCTATCTGGCAATCCAAAAAAATATCTTTCTCCTTTTACCTTACATGTTGGCACAATTACCGTATTATGAAAACTTGCAATTCTTTTCAGAAATTCCCAGTCTGTTTCTTCATACTGCAGAACAAAACCAGGCAGGAAACTGTCTTTTCCTTCCGTCATAATCACTCCTGACTGAGAATAACTTTCATTACATATCTCCACTGTTTGTTTGTATGTATAACTTTCTTTTTGAAAACTTTTGATATGTTTTTTATAATCCATCAGCTTTGTACCTGTAAAAAGAATCAGTTCCATAACACAACCGTTCCCTGCCGACTGAATGCTGAAATCTGTAAGTACACCATTAAACAGGATGCTTTCATTTCCATTGTCATCATATGCCAGTATCTGTACCCATGTTTCTCCAGCAGCCATTCTGATATATTCTTCCTTATTCTCTGCCCGGATCAGCCCTTTAACTTTTACAATTCCGTGTTCATTCACTTCCTGTATTCCCACATAATCTAATATAGAAATCATTTCAAATGGTTTAATTGCTATTCTTCTCTCGCCCATATTTACTCCTTTGTTTCTGATGATTTATTAGATTTATAGATTACTTTGTTTCCCTACATGGCATGTATATTGCCTCCAAATTCGATTTTCGGGTTTAACATCAAACGTATAAAGCGTTAAGTATTCCAAAATATCTTCAACTTCACCATTCAGCACTTAGCAGATTTTATCTAATGCGGTAAAGCGTATACCTTTGTCTTGCCTTTTTTAATCTTTCAAATAAATTGTCAAAATATTAATTTAAAGCATTTGCTCAGTTCTTTTTTTATTTTCTTATCTGCAATAAATGTTAAAGAAACTTTGTCTTATGTAGAGTAATCAGATTCGGCTGCTTCTGTGAAAATAATCATGCTGTCACCTATTTTTCATATCCATACAAAATATTATCCGGAGGCTGGACAGTTATCAGAACAGAGGTAAATCGTATAAAAAAGAACCATGCCCTCTAGATCTCCAACATATGTTCCTTGATCAAACGGTAAATTTATTACACTAGGCTTTGACCCAAAATCAAATTGAACTTTCACCCCTTGAACCATATAGAACTCCTGTGGTATTTTGTCACGAAAAGACTCAGATCATTTTTTCTTGGTTCCCCCATTTTTAATTCCTCTCTTTTATCTTTCTTTCAGTTCAATCTCCTCCAAACTAATTCCATGGGCATCACGCCGTAAAATACTTTCTGCTAAATCCAGATTAATGACAATATCTCTACGCCTATCCAATTCCATCATAAAAATATTTCTATCCACTAAAGGTCTTCCTTCACTTTTAAGGATAAAAGTCTTTTTTAAACCTCCAACATTTTTTTCAGTCTCGACCTCTCCAGTTAATTCTTCCAAAACAACCATAAAATATTGTTTCATGCAACCTTTCACGGAATCCACTAACACAACATCTTTTGCCAAAATCCTATCTCCATACATTTCAAACACAGATCTGACCATTTCTGATACCAAAACATATGGAGATGTTATGATTGATGGAAATATCGTATCTTTTGCTGTAAAAACCGGAATAATATTCCTCTTTGGTATTTTATAAAAATGCTCTCTGCATATCCAATTAAGATCAAATGCATTTTTTTGATTCCCCAAAATTGGCCCATCACAGAATTTTTCATCTGGTCTGAGTACAAAATATTTCACTAAATATCTCCCCTCTTTTATAACACTTATCTTTCTATCCTATTTGTACTGTTTTTTACTTCTCTCTATCTTTTAAATCAACACCATCTCATCAAACTCCATAGTGCCTTCCACGTCAATAATCGCAAAATGGTGCTCTCAAAACAGGAACACCTCAAAATTAACAGGCAGGAACATGCCCCGTAAGAATTCCAACCGCTCCCATTTAACTTCAGTTTCTTTGGCCCCTAGCTGGCATATACCATATGTATCGAATTTAAGAGTTCCCGATGTAACCTTCATCAAATACACTTCCCTCTTCTGGCTGGTTGGCTTAATCCACAAGTATCCTGCGTCTTTCCTTCCTGCTGCTTATGCCTTTTTCCTCACCCTTTTGTATCTCATCAATTATGGTACTCATGGATTGGTAGAGAGACAGGTTATCCATTGCCTTATCCCATCCGCCCCTGCTCCGGTGTCTGACATAGGCAGTTAATGCTTGGACCGGTACTGCTCCTGGCTGACTTAAGCAAAGATATGCAAATGACCGGTCCTCTGGCTGACTGTTTCCGCTTTCCAGAACAGTTCTGGCAAAATATCTTGAAATTGCGGGAGCCATACTTCCTCCTCCCAGACCTCCCCAGGTCCCATAAATCAAATTGATGGTATCATACCCGGTTATCATGTCTGAAAAGCCTGTGTACTGACTCCTTAGCTGCGCCCCTTTCCTTAAATGAAAACGGCAGAGTTCAAATTCATCTTCGTCTTTTGCTTCATTTTGATCCAGTAAAAGCATTGTACGGTACGCGATATAATCAGGAGAAGACCGGTCAATCTCTGCTTTTATTTTCAAAAACTGCATCTGCTCCAATGGAGTATATTCAATCGTTTCTTCTTCCATCATCAAGCAGATAAACGGTCCGTATTTTATAATTCCCGGACTGACTACCAGTTTATCACCTCGTACTGTTATATCGCAGCCCCGAAGGATTCCCTGGCTATATTCCTGATATTCCAGTTGGAGATGTGCAAAGGAATAATCCCGGAGTGACCATAGCAATTCTTTCTTTAATATACGGTTTCGTTCAAACAATGGATATAGATTCTGCATAAGCTCCTCCTTATTTCATCCCATCAAAAAAGTTCTGAACCCATTTTTCATTTTCAAAATAGAACTCTTCTTCTACTCCAAGATACAGCTTTCCAATCTTCCGGTATACCGGTACTACCGAAAATGTCAGGTCCATGGGCCTGGCCCATATGAAGAACTTTACTTCATTTTCCACAATATCATCCGTGTCTGCCTGAAGGATATGTTCCCCGTGTTTCTCCTTAATTTCCTCATAACTCTTTTCTTCAAAATCAGCCAGGGAACTGTGGCAGGTATATTGGTACCGATCTTTTCCTTCCATGTCTTTTAAATACAGCTTGAGTGTTAAGTCTTCCATATTCCTGGATATCATTCCGCTCCGGCTGTTCCGTTCCAGATGCCGGATCAGTTCCACCTCTTCCCCATTGTGGGTAAAGGCTGTGATCCGGTAAGGCAGGGCCGATTCCCCAGTATGGATGGCAATCTCTGCAAATCCATACTTCTTATCCTTCAAATAACGGAGTGCCCCATCCACACAGGTCATCTTCAATTCAAAATTCTTCGTCTGATCTCCGCTCTTGCGCTTAAACTGGATCGTCCTTCCCGGCACGAACTCCTTTAAGGCATCTCGGAATATGTCGATCTTACAGGATTGTCCGGTCAGCTTGATGATAGAATACTCACCCAGTTTATCCTCCTCATACATTGGTTCCATAAACTGACGGATAAGCCCATAGATATCTCCCTTTAACAATAATTCCAGCTCATAGACGCTGAAATATACTGCCGGGAACTCCTTAATGGTTTCAAGCCCTCTTTCCGTATATCCGGACAGCTTCCACTTGTCCACAGAAATCCAGGTTACAGTATCATCCTTTACCGGCTGGGAGGATAACACGGTCCTTAATGTTCCCACATGGTCGTAAAACTCTTTCTTAACTGTTTCCGCCAGGCGGAACAGAAAATAAAAGTTGTTCTTTACCTTATAATAATCGGCCCTGCTCCTATTCTCATATTCACGGAAACGGGTGGGTAGAAATTCCTCCGCTTCTTCATAATTTTTCTCCAGTTCCCTATAAAGTTCTTTCGTACCGTGCTGGTCTACGTAACGGAATACATCCATGTCGTAACCAGCCAGAATATGCCCTTCCTGATTCAATTTCATCGTATACAGACGATTCACGATTGCTATTTTTAACAACTGCATGATCCGATAGGTCAGGTTATTTCCCCCGAAATCTGTATCCCCATTCTCATAAGAAGTGTCAATCTCTACCCGATAAGCCATGCGCCTGTCCCAAATCCGGAACCTGCAGGAACACAAGTCAGTGGTTCCGCCGCCACAGTCAATAATCAGAGCCTTATACTCTTCCCCTTCTTCCACGGTCCCTTTCCGGATCATTTCGGATATAGTGTTGTACAAAACAGACACGCCTTCGTCGATCATGTCCTTTCCTTCCACTCCATAGTCCGGCAGAATTTCTGCGAACAATTTCTGAAATCGGGCTTTCTGCTTCACCGGGCAGGAAATATGTACTGTCTGGACCTCACACTTGAACCGGTCTCTTACCGCTTGAATGACATAGTCAAAATACTCTTTCAGGATTTCCTTTCTGGAAACAAATCCCCTTCTCCCCTGGCAGTCTGTGATTTCTTCCTGCCTTTCATAGTCTCCGATCCAACGCTTAATGTCATAGAATACGCAGAAACCCTCGTCAATATAGCTGGAATCTGCCAGGCGTATGGCCTCATATCCAAACAGAAACTTCGGTCTCCCGGCTTCTACGGAAAGTACTCCTACCACGCTGGGAAACAGGGTGGTTTCCTGCCAGTCTCCGGAGGTATCGTAGAACAGGGCATAGTTAATATCATTTTCTTTTAGTCCTCTTTCCCCGTCATTCACCCCGGCTTTCTCAAAATACTGGTTATCCAGATAGACCCCGGCTGTCGTATTGGTGGTTCCAAAATCCATGGCTATGGGCATGGATAAAGGAACTGGCTTCCTTACATCAAAATCCAGAAGCTGGACCCGGTAAACCTCCATATGCTCCGGCATATAACTATATCTTCCATTATAAATATCATAAAGCATCTCCGATTCCCGCCGCCCCATACAGTACAGGCTGTAGTTCTTGACACTGGATTCCCGGCAGGTGATCTCTGCAGCTTTGACTAAGTGCAGGCAGTCTGTCCGATCCCCCATGGGCATTAGATTTAAGATTGCACAGACTGTCATATCTCCCCCTACTACCAGGACATTGGTACCAGCCAGCTCCTTGTCATAAGGCAGCGTCAGACCGTCATAGAAACCGATTGCAAGCCCTTCATAAGCCACAATCCTGGAACTGCACTGCAGTCTGATATCCTGCTTTTCCTGAAGTTTTGTTCCCCGAAGCACCCCTTCCAGAGCCTGCAGGCCATTCTCATCCTGTTTCTGGATCAGGAAGTATTCATCCGCCCCCCGGTACCTTAAGATAACCCGGATCAGTTCTTCTTTATCCATTGGATCTAAAACTCCTTGGATGATTTTCTCCTTCCGGCAGATTTCACGCAATTGGAATGTCGTCATCAGTTCCAGGTCTGCTTTGTGATAGCGTTTGTCTGAAACCTTTTCTTCCTGCCGGTTTAACACATATCCATATTTGTCCATTTATATTCCCCTTAATCATTCGTTTAATCTTTAATATAACAATTGCATCATTTAAAAATCCACATACTGAGTAAAATATACCAGTCCGTGATAAAGCCATTACCTTTTTGCATATTCATTTAAATCCACTCCGCCCCGACCTTCCCACGAGGTTACCTTCACTTATTCTTTACTCTATATAATTTGAATAACGATATTCTTTTCCAGTCTTGCTATTATGCCATGTCTGCTCTTGTTGGTTTTCTTTCGTAAACCATTCAGAAAACGAATAGCGTCCTGAATCAAAATCCTCCCGTACCGCTCCCCGAAAGTTTACATGAAACTCAACCCAAACAGAACGGTCTTTTAAATAGCTTGACATTGGTTCCTTATTAATTCTTTTTAAAATCTTAACGAAAATATCTTCTACTTTTTCAGCATCTATTTCTTTTTTTAGAACAATTTCCATTGAATAAAGTCTTCCTTGACTTATGTGTAACTTTAAACTATCTATTTCTGGATATTCCCTATACATTTCTGTTCTAACCCCATAAAACACCGAGTTTATAATTTGATCATAGATTTTTGCACCAGTTGTGATAACCAACACAATGATCAAAAACCAAATTTGGCTTTTCTTTACTTTTATAAAAAGTTCCAATAAAATAGCACAAATCATGAAAAGAATCATTGCTGCTATTAGTAATGGGATTAAATTGAAATATTCCATAAGCTTTACTCCTGTTCAAAACTCGTAGTCACTGGGTTGAACGTCCATCAGTCCTTGGTAAACCCCTTTCATTTTGACATATTCATCTAAATCCACTTCTCCTCATCCCCCATAAGGATACTTTCACTCATTATTTATTCCATTATAATCTGAATAATAGTACCTTTTTGCTGTTTTGCTGTTTTCCCACATTTGCTCTTGTTGATTTTTTTCTGTAAACCAGTCTGAATGAGGATATGGCCCTGAAGTAAATCTTATATAATTTTTTCCATAAAATTCTATGTCAAAAATTACCCAACTTTTATTTTTGAGATTAGAACTACCTTTTAAATAGCTTGACATTGGTTCCTTATTAATTTTATTTAGTATATCAATAAATATATTTTCTATATTTTCATCTTCTATCTCTTCTTCTATGTAAACATTTATTGATCCAAAGCGCCCTCCATAACTCATACCTAATTCTATATTATTTATTCCTGAATATTTTCTGCAAATTTCTTCTTTAAAGTTATAAAACACCGAATTTAGAGTCTGGTCATAGATTTTGACTCCGGCTATGATAATCAACACGATAATAAAAAACCAAGTCCGACTTTTCTTTACTTTTATAAAAAAAACCAATAAAATAGCATTAATCATTAAAAAAATCATTGCAGCTATAAGTAATGGAATTAAATTAAAATACTCCATAAGCTTTTCTCCTGTTCAAAACTCGCAGTCACTGAGCTGAACGTACTTTTAAGATATAATTGATCGTAAAATAACAGTCCATGGTAAACCCCTTCATTTTGTATATATTCATCTAAACTAACTTCTCCTCAGCCCCCATAAGGATACTTTCACTCGTTATTTATTCCATTATAATCAAATAAGCAAGAACACATAGAAAAAACGATCATTCTATATAATCTGAATAATGATATTCCTTACCAGTATCACTATTTCTCCATGTCTGCTCTTTCTGATTTTCCTTTGTAAACCAATCTGAATGCTGATATAGCTTTGACTCAAATCTACCCTGGCTTACTCTAAAAAAGTTTATTGTTAAATAACACCAATGCTTATTTTTACGATTAGAATTACCTTTTAAATAGCTTGACATTGGATCTTGATTAACTCTTTTTAATACTTCAATAAATATATTTTCTACTTCTTCAGCTTCTATCTCCTCTTTTAGATCGACATCTATTATGCAAACACTTCCTCCATTGATAATACGCAACTCTATGTTTTTTATTTCTGAATATGTCCTACACATTTCTGTTTCAAACCCATAAAACACCGAATTTATAATCCGGTCATGGATTTTTACACCTGCTATAATAACCACCGCAATAATCAAAAACCAGATTCGGCTTCTCTTTACTTTTATAAAGGTCATCAATAAAAAAGCACAAATTAGAAAAAAAATTGTTACTAATAGCAATAAAGGGGTTAGGTTGAAATACTCCATAGGTTTTCCTCCTATTCTTAATTTGTGGTCACGGGGCTAAACGCCCCGACACTACGATATCTATCGCAACATATAACTTTTAATATATTATTACTCGAAATATAACAGTCCTTGGTAAACCCCTTCATTTTGTATATATTCATCTAAATCCACTTCTCCCCAGCCTCCCCATGAGGATACCTTCACTTTTGCCGTATCGTTGATTTCATCTACCTCCAACTCTGTAATTGTTACCCAGTGTAACTTAAACGAGTTACCTGATATTTCACTTCCATCTGGTTCTGTGATAGTTACGTTGTTGCTTCCACCTGTTCCAATCAGCATTGCTACGGGAGAGTCTTTTTCTAAACCTTCTTTAATGTAATCAATTATAGTTTCACGAGTGAATGAATAAAGGTATTTACTTACTGCATGAAGTTCCACGTCTCTGTCTCTCGCAAATTTTTCGATACCATCCTCCATCATACCAATAGGCCATACACCCAAAGGCTGACTTTTGATGTGGCGTGGAGTAACATATTCATACATGTCTTCCATATGTAATAAAAAATTAGCCTTTGTATAATCTGAATAGGCATACATCTCTTTATATTTTGAATTATGCCTTGCCAAATATGCCACAATATTGGCAGATGCTACTGTTCCACATCCTCCCTCTTGAGCAACTTTCTCTTTTTTCTTATCATTCGGCCATTTATACCATGCCTGATTCCCACCATAATATTTTTTACCTTCTTCATCAACAATCTCCACAAACCTCTTAGAATCGCTCAAAGCAATCTTAATAACCCCATTTTTAATCTCCCTGCATACCCCATTTTCATCTGCTTTAAATTTCTTTTTTGATACCGGGTCAACGACAACTTCATTAACCGCCATACTCCCATCTTCTTTCAGAAAATAGTTCTTACCCTTCCAATATACTAATTTGGAAGTAACCATTTCCCCTTTCAAATTAAAATAATACCATTTTCCTTTATATTCCAACCACGTGTTGGTAATTGTATATCCATAGTCATTACCATTAGAAGCCTCTGCTTTTGTCTTGAAATAATACCATTTACCACCTATTTCTCTCCAACCAGTTACCATATATCCGGCTGACTCTTCCTCTTTCAGATAGTACCACAAACCTTTTATTTGCATCCAGCCAAGCGCCATATGTCCGGCTGTTTCGCGCCCATTCACTACGCTCGATATAAAGTAATACCAGCGTTTTTCTATCTCCTTCCAGCCTGTTACCATATATTCATCTGAATCCAGATAGTACCATGCCTTATCTTTGCCTATAAATACCCAGTCACTTTTTACATAATGCCCATCTTTATAATATTTCCACTTTGCACCTTCCGGTGCCCCATATGGTACCCATTGACTAGCTATTCCCATGGCAGCAGGTACCTTATTGTCCAGTATTTCAAAATAATATGGATAAGCTCCATCTGTAAAATCCTGACTTATGACATTAAATTGAACAACATAATTACCTGTTGCTGCATCTTTTGTCATAAGCACCTGATTTACACTGGCCATGGAACCCAACAAGGATGACAAGACAGGATTCATGTTCGCCGGATCGATTACCACCGGAACGCTTCCCAGAACTTTTAATAAACAGTTTCTGAAATCTGGTGAAAGCTGAACATTCTCCTGGGCTAGCGGAAGATGAGTTCCATATTGAGTCCCTTTTAAATAAGTTATATCCCCACATCCATTAAACTCATTTCCCATATGAAAAGAACTTTGTTTTTTTCCCATTACTCTTCTCTCCTTTCTGTCACCTTATGATCTATAATCTTTAAGTTATCCATATAATCTCCGCTCAATATTAGAAATTCGTTTTCTAATCGCAGTGGGCTATCCATAATCAAACTAACCGCTTGTTTAAATAAATTGCGGAAACATTCCTGAAGCAGAGTCCAATCATCATATAATAATTTCTGTTTCAAAAAAAATAGTTCAAAGTCCTCCAATCTCAAAAATTTTATTCGTAATAATTTTTCAACTGCATCAAAATCCCGAACTATATTTTCATAAACCAATTCTGGATACCAATAAACCATACTTTTTTTCTCATCCATATATAGCATATCACTACTCATTCCGAGTATTACCTCATAACTTTCTGTATAGCCGCTGCTGATTAAGCGACACAAAAAAATATTTTTCAGTTTAACCGCATTGTCTTCTTTTTGTCGCTGCAGTTGCTCAGCTATTAATATATTAAGCTTTTCATTAAATGCTGACTCTAGTTTTATAAGGTTATTTTCTAAATAAATTTTCTTTATTTTCAACCGTTCCGTCCTGTAATCTTTTAAATATTCTTCCATTTCCTTCCTTCGATCCATCTTATCCTCCCTTGTACAACTTCAAAATCAATACAAAATTGTTTTGGCGTTCAGTTTCTCAACTATCCATGAAAATTGTATAAATTAAACGCGGTACAGTTTCGCTTAATTAGTCGTTTCCAGTCTTCTTTACTATCCAAATAAGCAATCATATTTAAGCCTTTAGAACAAAGAGTTACAATCTTCCCCGCCCTCTTAATTCCATTTACCACTGTAATCTCTACAATCTCTATGTCATCAATTATTGTTTGAAATGGAACTCCAGATTAAATTGTCTTCTCTCATAGAACTCTTTAAGTCTTTATAGTCCGAAGAAAATCGGTAATAATCTCCAATAGGCAATATAATAATAAATTTTTCCTTAGTAAAATAAAAATTATCATCATTCATTTCAAAGTTGCTTTTATAATTATCAAATATTTCTTTTAAAGCAATTTCTTCAGCTCCTATTGTGTCCACATCAATGCATTTAAAAAAACGATAATCTAATTTTTCTTTAAAAGAATCTTGAAAAATATCAACAAAAGTAATTTTTTTTCCAGATGTTAAATCAATATTCACAGAATACACCCAATTGATACCATTAGCATTTCCTTGAGCATAAAGATATCCTTCAAATTTAATGCTAATCACAGTGTTCGTTGCATATTCTATTGTATAATCTACGGTCCATTCGGTGCCTTGAACTATTCCGTTGTTAGTTTTAACAATGTTGTTATACGGTTTTAATGCAGTCTTTTTTATTAGTGTATTAACTTTATTTTGCAATTTCATAGTTGACAGACCTGATATCTCAGGATACGAAATATTAATATTAATTTGTTTGATAACATCTGAATTATCGTAACTTTTTGTACTAATATCAAACTCTCCAAGCTGTACGGCTTCAATTTCACTTTTACTCTCAATTAATTCTTTATCCAATCCTTTATTAAACTCTGGAGTAGTTCTATTTGTAGTATTATCCAAAGAGCTAACGAATGAGTTTGATCTACAGGCACAGGCTGATAAAACGAAAATTATCAAGATGACATATACTCTTTTATTCATATCAAACTCCTTTACTTCTAAGTAAGAAATATACCAATTAATTTATATTAAATAGTACTTGTTTTTTTGTTTCTTGTAATAGATTATAGTATGCAGAATATATCTTAAATAATTATTTAATATTTGGTACAACCTTGTTATAATAAATATCTGCTCTTATAGGAAAAGACTTTGTGTCATATATATTCACAATCTCAGATAATCTATCCGGATTTACTTTTTCGTGACTTGCCACTTCATTTGCATTAGTAAATACACTCCAAAAAAATGCTGCACTTTCCCAAGCATATGTACTTGCAATACGTTTTGGACCTTCTGACATAATTAACGGATCGTCAAGCCCTTTTGTTTCTTTCAAATAATCACTGAATTTTTGATAATTATACTTCCATGTTAGATGAATATATCCAGCACCAATGTATGGCCAATACTTTTTACTCTCTAAATATGATTTAGAGCCGATTTCTACCAAACCATCACCATATCCCTTTTTGTTCCAATCATCAGATTCATGGCTAGCTTGAGCAATGAAATGTCGAATACTATTTATATCAGTGATGTCATACTCTGCTAGAACCCTATTTAATTCTTTAATCATCTCAGTTGTAACTACCTCCTCTCTCCAACCAATTGCTATAAGTTGTTCAGCAGTGACATATTCCTTACCTGATCCCTTGTTTCCCGGAACTTCAACTACACTTATAATCCCCCCATAAAAACAAGCCAGGAAATCTCCCGTAGTAATTGCATCAACATACGTTCCCACCGATTCATCCCAAATTTTAATTTTAGAACTCTTGATCTTACTCCAGCTTCCATTCAACATAGGGATGCATTTACGCAAGGTAGTCTGAGGCTGAGACTTTACTGTAACAACCGGCCTTTCCGGGTATCCGGCCGGTGCTGGTATCTTACAGCCTTCAAATGTATATATATTCTCATTTGCTTTACAGTCTGTACAAATCCCTATCGGGGTTCCATCCTTTTGCACCACCCCATGATCATGTAAAATATCAAATGCTGTCAACTTACTTCCTCCGCTACACCATAAAACGGACCCGCTCTTTACATATTTATTCTCTTTCTGAAACTGACCATAAAATGCATAATGTTTGGCCATCAACTCCTTGACAGTCTGTTCATATTCCGTCACATCACCATTGCAGGCATCTTTCCATTCCTTATATTGTTTAATAAGATTTCCCTGAAATTTGAATACAAAATCTCCAATGAACACAGCCTCTTTGGTAACCGTTACTACTGATTTAACCTTTGTCTTTTCAACCGTCATAATATTACTCCTTTATAATCTAGGAAAGCTTATGATATATCCTCCTCAACAGCATGAATATCCGCTCAACATAATAAAACATGTGCTGTAAAATCAAAACCGGCTCTTGATGAAAAAAAATCTATATGTATCACGCATATTACCTTCATGCCAATTGCCCCGTCCTCTAGCCGTGCTGATATTTCGTTTTACTTAAACTTCAGGATTTCATTCCAAAATCCGCCATTATAATTCATACAATCCTTCAAATCATTATAACTAGCTGCCAATTCTATATATGTTGTTGGACCACTTGGAGTTTCCGCAATTTTATTAAAATATTTCTCATTAAAGTAAAATTTATCAATTGCCTTATTGTAATAGTAATTTTTAAACATTTCCAAAATTAAACTTTCGTCTCCATTAACATATCCATATTCAAGAGAATTAGGATCAATAATTTCTCCTTCACTCACTTTCCCTCTACCATTAAACTTAAAAACATTTCTACTTAATTTTTCTTGAAAACAATCAGTAAGCAAATTGTGAATATCCATTATTTCACCGATTCTTAGATTTACATATGTAGCATACATTATATTAGTGCCATTTATAGCACCAAAATATTACCCATAACCTGTATATTTAACCGAGATAATATCCGAGCTAAAATATTCCACTTTAGTCTTTATTGGTAAATTTAATCCCTCAATATCTTTGTCTTTATATATTAAAACAGCTTTTTCCTTAAGCAACTTATTAACTTTCATCTCTATTTCGAGTAACTCCATGTTTTTTATTTGAGGATATTCTATAAAAATGTCAGTGTATATGTCTGCTCCTTTAAACAATATACCATCACTTTTTTGAGTATTTCCCAAGTCCTTTCTGCCTTCATAACTACTTGAAATGTAAGTATTACTTCCTATTTTAATAACCCCATCGACTAAACCTTTTTTGTAACAATCGTCAGACTCTTTCATGACTTGTGATAGGAAATGATATATTTGCTCTGATTTTGTAATACCATATTTAACCAACATTGAATTAAGTTCTTTCACCATTTCATCATTTAGATATTATTCATCTGTGTTCCAACCTATGTATATTAAGTTTTGTTTAGTGATATAACTATTACCCGTCACCTTAGTTCTATTCACCATAGGAACCTCTACAATCTCTTGACATATCATTCATAGGACTATCTTTTCCTGTGCCAATCACTTTATAACCACAATGAATTTTATTCCATCCCAAATTCTTCATTTGTTTAAGAGTTAGATACTCATTCCCCATCCCCTTAGATCTAATCACCTTAGTAACCTCTATGATCTCTATACATTAATGCCGTATATGTACTTACAATACTTTTTGACTTTCTGACATAATCAACGAATCGTCAAGCCCTTTTACTTTTTTCAAATACATTGATTTTTTTACAATTAAGGCCATATCTAAATCACCAATGTTGAATTTTAAAGTAATATATCCATCAATCGAATCATCAAAAGGAAAACTTATATACACAAACTGTTCATCTATTGCGAAATTATATGTACTTGCTGAGTTATATATATTGCTTTCTGTATTAGCATCTGCCAATTGTTTAAGTGCTTCAACGAACCCTCTTATTATATCTGGTTCACTACCTCTATATCCACCTGTATATTGTCCTTCAATCCATTCAAATTTTTCAAATTTAATAGCTTCTATTACTCTATTCTTTGAAAAATAGTCAGTAAAGGGAATAAGTACGCCATTATTCAAACTAATGGTGACATAATTGGAAATATGTGAAGGATTTGCACCACCCAAAAAACTGTCTCCTTCATAATTCAAACTTATACTATTCTCCCAAACATAAAGGATTTTGTATTTATTTTCACCACTCCAAAATTCATTTGATCTACCATTTGCTATGTCAGTGAATAGATTTAGAGTTTCACTAAATTTTCTAGAGCTTAAAGTTGTACTGGTTTCATAGGCATATTATTAATGTCATACCCATAACCTACATCGAGCAAAATATTTATTCTTCATAAAAATATGACAGAAAATCTCCATTAAAAGTGACTCATTGATTAAAATTACTTTTTAACTTTTTTCACCTGTGGAGTTTGATTAATCTCAAATTCTACTGGTATATATTGCCTCATTGATGGGTATGGGTCTCCTATCAAGCAAATTTTATTTTTTTTGATATAAAAACGGTCAGTGCAGTACAACCCTTCTTGTTTCTCAAAAAGTTCCAAACAGTGTAACTTAACAAGCATTTTTTGTTCCGTATTATTAAATTCATCTATAATTACTGTACATTTTTCCGTTTCTATCAAATTATTTATTATAGTCTGGAGCTCCGAAAGTGAATAGAAATCTTCTAATGAAAGGATCTCTCCATTTTTTAAATCTATTGTAATTCCCTTTTTATAGTCAGCATAAGCGCCGCTTATATTTTTTGAACCCCAAAAAAGTATGCTTAAAATATCATTATTTGCATATGTGATTTCATAAGTGATATCGACGTCCTCATCATAGCCCTTGTAAACTAGCATATCTTCTGTTATAACTGCATTAAAAATTTGTTCATTGATCTTAGTAATAATCTCTTGAGAATAATCATCCAAATATGGATAGTCTATTTTAAACTGAGAAATATTACCTTCTGATACAAATGAAGCTTTTTTTATAGCTACATTATCGATTTCTATTAAGGTATTATCTTCTAGCTCTGAATCATCTTTACTAATAGAATCATTTGCAATAGTCTTCTGAAAACGAAATGCAGTACACAAAGCTATAATAAATAGGAAAAAAATCAATAGTTTATTACGCAAGATATCCCTCCTCAAATTTCATAATTTCTTAGTTGTTCAGTACCACCAAATATTGTAATAAACTTATTATTTTATTATACTGATGGTTTCTGCATAGTAGTCTCTTCTATTTTTATAAGAATCTTCATCAGTCCATTTATTAATTTTAGCGGTTACCTTATCTGCCTCATTTTTATCATTTGCATTTAAGTTATCAACAATTGAATTAAGATTCTTCGCCATCCAGTCATATCCTGCTGCTTCCCAAGCAAATTCTTTTGCGACATAATCAGCACCCTCTATTACAATGTTCTTATATCTATCAATATTATATCCTTTATCCTCTGCCTTTTTGACAGCACCTTTATATCTTTCTAAAAATCCAGTGTCAGTTTTGTTAGGGGATTTCCAGACCACTTCCAAATTGCTAAAGTCTTGCTTTATCATATATGTTGCGAATGCTTGATAACCATAATCCCATGTCAATTGAATAAATCCTGAACCTCTATATTTATATTTATATTTAGTCTTTGTATCATAGTAATTTACATATGCTGCCTGACTCTCCCAATTTACATGATCACCTTCTGTTAACCAAGCCCCCCTGTTTGTTTCTTGCATACATTGTGCCAAAAAATGACGAATTCGCTCAGTTGTTGTAATATCATATTTATTTAATACTCTATTTAATTCATTAACCAAACTAGAGGTTACCCCTGACCATTTCAATGCATTTAATTGCTCTGCGGTTACATAAATATAGTTTCCCTTACTCATGTTTCCCGGAACCTCAATAACACTTATAATTCCCCCATAAAAACAAGTTAGGAAATCTCCCGTAGTAATGGCATCAACATACGTTCCCACCGATTCATCCCAAATTTTAATTTTAGAACTCTTGCTCTTACTCCAGCTTCCATTCAACATAGGGATACATTTATGCAAGGTAGCCTGATGCTGAGACTTTACTGTCACAACCGGCCTTTCCGGGTATCCGGCCGGCGCTGGTATCTTACAACCTTCAAACGTATATATATTTTCATTTGCTTTACAGTCAGTACAAATCCCTATGCCATATATAAATCACTAAGGTTGAATTTTAAAGTAATATATCCATCAAGAGAATCATCAAAAGGAAAACTTATATACACAAACTGTTCATCTATTGCGAAATTATAAGTACTTGCTGAGTTATATATATTGCTTTCTGTATTAGCATCTGCCAACTGTTTAAGTGCTTCAACGAACCCTCTTATTATTTCTGGTTCACTACCTTTATAGCCACCTGTATATTGTCCTTCAATCCATTCAAATTTTTCCAATTTAATAGCTTCTATTACTCTATTCTTTGAAAAATAGTCAGTAAAGGGAATAAGTACGCCATTATTCAAACTAATGGTGACATAATTGGAAATATGTGAAGGATTTGCACCACCAAAAAAACTGTCTCCTTCATAATTCAAACTTATACTATTCTCTCCAACATAAAGGATTTTGTATTTATTTTCACCGCTCCAAAATTCATTTGATCTACCATTTGCTATGTCAGTGAATAGATTTAGAGTTTCACTAAATTTTCTAGAGCTTAAAGTTTCCATTGCAATTTCTCTCAATAGTTTATTTATATTTCCTTGTACGGATTTATTCTTTATGCCTGATATTTGTGGAAACTTAATCGATGCATTTAAATAAGGACCAGCAAGTACTCCATCATCTTTCTGATATTCAGCAGTAATTATATGTTTTTTTATTACTAAGCCATTAATGTGTGTTTCATCCTTAACTACCTCAATATATCCTATTGTTTGTTTACTATCTGAACATGCATAAAGATTGAAACAAGATAAACAAAAAACCAATATTATAGCAACTCGTTTAATATTGCACACCACCTTTTTATTAGACTCTAGTTTTATTTTTCAGGCAATCCAAGACATTTATCTGTTAAAATATTGTAGAACTCGTTTATTTTCTTGTTTCGCGTTGGAAATGAAGCTGTATCATTTTGATTAATAGCAGACGATACTGAATGCCAGTCTTTATGATCAGCATATAAATTTAAATCTCCCATTTTTTGATTTCCATAATTCCAAAACCATCCAGATGCTTCCCAGGCATATTTCCCTATATCTATAACGCCTACATCACTTGGCTTAATGTTTTGAACAGGCTGGTTATAATCGCCTCCTACTAACTTGTAACCTTGAACCATAATTTGTTGGTCTCCGACATAATCGGCAAATCTCTGATAATTGTATCTGCCTGTAATCTGAATATAACCAGAACCCCTAAAAAGTTCACCATCATTACCACCTTTATTACCTAAATCACTTCTGTTTGAGTATTTATTATTGAAATATTGTTCTGAGGAATTACTACTAAAACGCTCAAGTATTCTTGCACCTGCACTGGATTCATGTTTTACTTCTCCCAAGAAAAATGAGATTCTTAAATCGGTCGTTATACCATAAGCCTTAAGTACTCTATTCAATTCTATGATATTATTTTGACGTTCAGCTTCTGAACTGCCCATGAAAAAATTGAATTTGTCTAATTGTTCCAAAATAACGTACGCCTCCCCCTTAGTTCCATTTACCGCTGGAACCTCTACGATCTCTATAATCCCCCCATAAAAACACGTTAGGAAATCTCCTGTAGTAACGGCGTCAGCATACTTTCCCGTTGATTCATCCCAAATTTTAATTTTAGAACTCTTGCTCTTACTCCAGCTTCCATTCAACATAGGGATACATTTATGCAAGGTAGCCTGAGGCTGAGACTTTACTGTCACAACCGGCCTTTCCGGGTATCCGGCCGGTGCTGGTATCTTACAGCCTTCAAACGTATATATATTCTCATTTGCTTTACAGTCTGTACAAATCCCTATCGGGGTTCCATCCTTTTGCACCACCCCATGATCATGTAAAATATCAAATGCTGTCAATTTACTTCCTTCGCTACACCATAAAACGGACCCGCTCTTTACATATTTATTCTCTTTCTGAAACTGACCATAAAATGCGTAATGTTTGGTCATCAGCTCCTTGACAGTTTGTTCATATTCCGACACATCACCATTGCAGGCATCTTTCCATTCCATATATTGTTTAATAAGATTTCCCTGAAATTTGAACACAAAATCTCCAATAAACACAGCCTCTTTGCTAACTGTAACTCCTGATTTAACCTTTGTCTTTTCATCCGTCATAATATTGCTCCTTTATGATCTGGGAAACCCATTATATATCCTCCTCAACAGCCATGAATATCCGCTCAACAATCTCCATCCAGTGGTCCTTATCTTTTAATTTACAGCTAAAGGTTCCATGAGACTTCAATATTTTACCACTTATTTACTTTCAAAAAAGGTTCTAAATCATCTACATCAAATGTTATGAATGACTCTCCCCCCTGTTCTAAAATAATTACAAGCATACCTTTACGCAGGAAAAATGAATTCCTAAAGAGAAGTGAGCCAATTGAATTACTAATTGAGAAATATCCATTTTGAATCACTTGTTCCTGTGTGTATGAACACTTGTTTAGCTCCTCCAATAGTTCAATATGAGAATATTCATTTAAGTCAGGAACACCCTGCCACAAGGGATGAGGAGGTTCTTTCACTTTATCAGTATTCTCTTGAAGATATTTTATAAATTCCTCGTTAATTTCAACTAAGTCACTAAGAAAAACACGCTGACCTGTTAACAAATCAATTGTTATATAGTCATTGATAAAATCCATATTTTTACTTTTATACATAAATGAATTAACAAAAGAAAGGTATCTACCTGAGTGACAAGTGACTGTTAAGTCAACAGAATCAGCATTTAAAACTTTGCCTTCTATCCTGCCCTTGTGTGACGTTCAAATCAAGCAAGTGGTATCGTTGCCCCAACAGCCACTTGATTTTAAAATATGGGGCGTTTGTCGCCCAAGTTTGCTACAATAGGTTTTTTACGCCAAACCAAGTTTGGAAACTGCACTTTTGTCTTCTGAATTTTAAGTGAAATAACCCTTAAAAAACAAGTAGGTTAAAGGGCGGCGCTGTAAAGCGCGCCACCCATTCACCAAAAGCCCGCAGTGCCGGCTTTTTAAGACCTTCAAAAACGGTGCTGTAAAATCAAAAACGGTGCTGTGTTGGGTGCTGTGAATCAAATTCAATAGATGATAACTGCGATGAGTCAAGGGTTTTTTGGCTATTCAATTTCAGCGCTATAACCGACGCTGTTGTTGATTCCACTTATACATATCAATTCATATCCATGTTCAAAAAATCTTTAATTTTTGAATATTTAGCCTCGTAGAGCACATAAGAACCTATTGAGTGTAGAACTGCAATACTAATAATTAATGAGTCATCTGTGAGAAAGCCATGAATTTCTGAATTTAATCCTTCATCAGAAATTAAGAAGCTTTCTCGTGAAAGAATACCCGACACATATTCGTTTACAACGTTTTCTTCTTCAACTGAATTATATTTACTGTAAAGATGAAAGTTATTAAAAAACGAATTGATAAAATCATCATTAATATCTATAATTTTAGTGAGCTTAATGATATCACCTGATTCAATAGAAAAAGTTGCAGCCGAGATACGAATCAACGGATATGCTTGTGCAGGATGAAAAGACTCTGCAACAAAATATAAACTCAATATACCAGACGTAGAATGTGTTATTGAATAGGTCACTTTTACCTCCATTTCATCAAGAGTAGTGAACTGTTCTAGTATTTCTAATGCTAAAGATTCAATAGAATTATTTATTAATTGCTCAACATCTATATTTTTAAGATTGCTTATTTGAGGATAACTAATACTGACTTTTTGGTTTAATAGATATCTTCTCAGGAGTGTCTATTTGATATTTTTGCAAAACTCTATTTAAGTCTTTTACCATATCATTAGTGACTGCATTTGCTTGAAAATGTCCTGTTTGTTTGAGAAAATCTTCCAGTTGAGACTTGCTGACTAGATCCCCCGGCCCCTCAGGTGGAGTATCCTGCTACTCAGATTGACAGTGTTGCTTCTTCCCTTTGTGACGCCGTGTTTGCCCCCGTGTGGCGTTCAAACAGGGTGAGTGGTGTCATTGAGCCATCAACCCTATATTTTTAAAATTTGGAGCGATGCTTTGTTTCGAGAAATCTACTCCGATAACTTTGAAGGCTTATTTCAGTTATAAAATCTGGTTTTTAACCTCTCACTTTGCTTCAATTTTCACCCAATAAACATGGTGAGAAAAAATAGCAGGTTAAAGGACAGCGCTGTAGAGCGCGCCGCCCGTCCCACAAACACACTCAGTGCGGGCGTTTTCAGACCTTTCAAAAAGGTGCTGTAAAAATTGGGTGCTGTAGTCAAAATTATAAAGTTAACAAGTCCGATTATTTAGGGATTTACTTGCTGTTAAAAGCGGCACTATTTATGGCTCTATCAAATGGGTTAGCTTATTTTACTGTTCAATCTTTTGTAACTGGTAAAACGATGATTGACGGACGGCTATGATATAATCATTGATAATAATGAACCCCGTTGTAATATAGCTGTAATTATCCGGAGAATCTGATGATAGCCCCATTGCAATAACAACCGTACCTACAGTATCAGGATCTAAACCTTCTATCCCGGAATAATCATCAAGAAAATCATCTTGTTTCATCTGATTTAAGGTTTCTTGATAATAAGCAAATATAGGATTATCATGTTGACGTGTAAAAGGGTCACTGAAAGTTTTATCGCTGTATTGGATACGCAGTTGATCTTTTGATATTTCTATTACTGCATAGTCCAAGGAGCCACCAGTAATATCGTATCTTAAACTGTACCCTATTGTGTTTCCAACCTGCCACTTTCCGTATAATGAGCGTTCTATTTCCTTCGTGGCTAGTATAAACTCATGACCATATTCTTTACTAAATTCATTTATTATTGCAGAAACCTGTTCGTTCTGCTTATAATCTTCGCTGTTGCTATTACCTACTTTATTCCAGGTAAATATTACTACTGCTAAAATTAATACAGCGAGATATATAAATATAGCTGATTTTTTCATGAAAAAGAACATCCTTCCAATGATTTGAACTGTTAATACTTAATATGGTCAATTCCTGCTGCAATTACATTTGACTTCGAGTCATAATAATTGTTGTAATCAGCCTTGAAAAACAAATTGAGTTCGTTATTTCTTCTTGTAACTAGTCCATCTATTCTACTTCCTTGAAATTTTGTATAGGTAAATCCGTCAATGATATTTTGTTGATTAAAATTACCACTATTTCCATTTGCTATTAATTCTTTCCCAAGATCGGTTGAACTTGATAAAGAAGCTGGATAATTAAACACCAAGCTCACGACAGCGTCAAACTGATGTTGTTGTAGTGTAATACCATTATTCTTCAAAAAATTATTTACTTGAGTAACAGATCCACTTAAGTCATTTTGAAGATATCTCTGTATTTCTGTCTCTATGTCAGCTTGTGAGTGAGTTGCAACAAAATTACTTATTTGACTAAATTCACTGGCTGACTTTATACAATGTCCAATGCCAAAAGTTAAATCTGCATTCGAGTTGAATCCACCTGTCCATTGTGCATATGAGGGGTCTTTTGTGCTATAAATATAAGGAACTTTTCTCTCTGCCTTTTCCAACCAACTTGCACCCGAGAAGGTCATGTTCCCCGACCCCTTAGCTCTATTTACCTTTGGAACTTCTATAATCTCTATAATTCCCCCATAAAAACAAGTTAGGAAATCTCCTGTAGTAATGGCATCAACATACTTCCCCGTTGATTCATCCCAAATTTTAATTTTAGAACTCTTGCTCTTACTCCAGCTTCCATTCAACATAGGGATGCATTTATACAAGATAGCCTGAGGCTGAGACTTTACTGTCACAACCGGCCTTTCCGGGTATCCGGCCGACGCTGGTATCTTACAGCCTTCAAACGTATATATATTCTCATTTGCTTTACAGTCTGTACAAATCCCTATCGGGGTTCCATCCTTTTGCACCACCCCATGATCATGTAAAATATCAAATGCTGTCAACTTACTTCCTCCGCTACACCATAAAACGGACCCGCTCTTTACATATTTATTCTCTTTCTGAAACTGACCATAAAATGCATAATGTTTGGCCATCAGCTCCTTGGCAGTTTGTTCATATTCCGTCACATCACCGTTGCAGGCATCTTTCCATTCCATATATTGTTTAATAAGATTTCCCTGAAATTTGAATTCGAAATCTCCAATAAACACAGCCTCTTTGTTAACTGTAACTCCTGATTTAACCTCTGTCTTTTCATCCGTCATAATATTGCTCCTTTATGATCTGGGAAAACTATGATATTGTTTTAACGTTCAGTTCTGTACTGTCCATGAGAATTGTATTAAATTAAACGACGGTACAGTGTAATCCATTTCGCTCTAATTAGTCGTTTCCAGTCCCACTGACTGACTTCCAAAAAAAATTCTCATTCCCCAAAAGCCCGCAGTGCGGGCTTTTTCAGACCTTCAAAAAGGTGCTGTGGTGGGTGTTGTAGTTAAAATCGTTGAACCAATAAAGGCAGTAGCAAAGTCTCAAATCCGACTCTTGAATCAACTCTATGCAAATTCATAGTTAAAGCTAGTAATTATGTTTTCACACCCTATGTGCCAAAATAATATCTCCCCAAACTCCAACTAAAATAACATTCTCATTTAACAGTTCAATCTGAGTTACAACAGGAGTAAAATAATTCTCCTTAAATGTAACTAAAATAAGCAAGTGGTATATCATCCATATTTTCATAATCTTCTATTTTACCAACTATGATTCTCTCTTTTTCAACAAACTCATATAAATCTGGATATTCAAAGTCACCGTTGTTATTAAAATCATAAAATGTAAAATCCGATACCTTATACGTTAGTGAAAAAAATTTTTGTTCTCCTAGACGAAAGTATTCAGGAGTATACTCGACTTCATATCCAACATACTGCTTCTCATTAAAAATGTGCTCATCTCCCCAATATTTCTCACCAATATAATCCTTTGAGGTTAAAACAGTTTTATCCAGACTCCAAGTGCCATATATCTTCAATTTTTCTATATCTAAATTTCCATTTGATTCTTGGTAATTATCCTTAGTTTCACTGCCAGATGAAGGAACTCCTTCTACAATATTTGGAAATTCAGTAATACTATTCTCTGTTCCTGGATAAGATGGCTGTTGATTGCAAGATGTACTTATAATTAAAAGCACAACAAATAGAAAGAGTACTTTTTTATTCATTTTCTTATTATTCTTTTAATATCCATTAATAAATACTTCCGCTTCTGCTAACCTTCTTGTCGGATTATCGTGCATACCATAACCCTTCTAACTTCTGCTGGATCATAGAGTGCTATAAAATCTAAACCGGCTCTGTGTAAGGTGCTTTTCAGCAGATCAATCCAAGTTTTAAGAACTTTGGGGGTTATAAAAATAGCTCTATAAGCTAAAAAGTTGCATAAGGTAACTTCTATTTTTTTAACATATCAAGATATTTAGGATAAATTACATCTGCAATTTCGTTATATGGAATTTCTACAAAATTCTTTCCAGAACAAAAGACAATATTTTTATTTTCATCAATATACCAATTTGTCTCTCCTTGTGTGTCTATTAATCTATCAATAATCTCTTGAGGTGTAAATAAATGATATTCATCTTTTTCTTGTTCAGAAGTATATACCATAAACGCATCTTTAAAATTATGAAATATAGGGTTTGCAGCACTATTATAATTTGTTTCTATCATAGTTCCGTCATAACTATTAATTAACCTTTCATCAACAACCATAAAATCGGACAACTCAATCTTTTTGCCAGTATTCATATCAATGGTAATGCAAAAAAATCTGTCTATATAGCCCATGAAACCAAATACTCCTGATCCATTCTTATCATAAGCATTAAAGCTATACCAAAAACTAGAAATATATCTATTTGAAAAACCTGCACCACATGTATAATGGTATTCACAACCTGGTATTGAAAAATCAACAAATGATTTATTCATATAATCCTTTGCACCATGAAAAACCTGGTCTTCTAAAAGATTGTTTATATCATCTTGCTTCTTTATATCCTTTAGATCATTAACTTGAGGGTACTCCACATAGGATTCGTTATTAGTGTATGAAATTATGTTGATTGAGTAACTGTCATTATTCTTATCAACTTGGTAATATACTAATAAGAAAAACACAATTAAAATTACAGAATATACTATAAATTTTCTATTTTTCACTAATTACCTCCTTATTTAAAATGGAAATACATACTTTTGCATCCACAAATTATAAGCGTCTTCTCTTAATTTGTACTCTGCATTAGTCATTTTGGGGTTCACCACAGCAGTAACTTTATGAATATCTCCTGTATCAGCTTTGCTATTGAGATTACTTTTACTCCAATAGAACACTGCCGCTTCCCATGGGTAGTTTATAGCAATATATTCAGCACCTTTATTTACAATATCTAAGTCAGTTATATCGAACTCTTTTTTCATCCAATTTATAAATTCAGTATAATGATAGTCCCATGTTAGCTGTATCGCTCCACCTCCGCGATATTTTGATCCATATTCTCTATACGTGTCAAACCATTTATTAATATTTGTTCTGGTTGCAGTATCCGTAAATGGATATTTATTTAAGCCTGGTCCTTCAAGAAATCTATATCCATTGCTGGTTTCAGCAGCGCATTCGGCAAAAAAAGCACATATTCTTTCTTTGCTATCAATTTGATATTTCTCTAATAATGAATTGATTTTATCAATATCTCCTTGATTAATCTCTCTATGTTTTCTCTCAATTTCTGATGACATATCATTCATAGGACTATCTTTTCCTGTACCAACCACTTTATAACCACAATGAATTTTATTCCATCCCAAACTCTTCATTTGTTCAAGCGTTAGATACTCATTCCCCAACCTCTTAGTTCCATTCACCGTAGGAACCTCTACGATATTTATAATCCCCCCATAAAAACAAGTTAGGAAATCTCCTGTAGTAACGGCGTCAGCATACTTTCCCGTTGATTCATCCCAAATTTTAATTTTAGAACTCTTGCTCTTACTCCAGCTTCCATTCAACATAGGGATGCATTTATGCAAGGTAGCCTGAGGCTGAGACTTTACTGTCACAACCGGCCTTTCCGGGTATCCGGCCGGTGCTGGTATCTTACAGCCTTCAAACGTATATATATTCTCATTTGCTTTACAGTCTGTACAAATCCCTATCGGGGTTCCATCCTTTTGCACCACCCCATGATCATGCAAAATATCAAATGCTGTCAATTTACTTCCTCCGCTACACCATAAAACGGACCCGCTCTTTACATATTTATTCTCTTTCTGAAACTGACCATAAAATGCGTAATGTTTGGCCATCAGCTCCTTGACAGTTTGTTCATATTCCGACACATCACCATTGCAGGCATCCTTCCATTCCTTATATTGTTTAATAAGATTTCCCTGAAATTTGAACACAAAATCTCCAATAAACACAGCCTCTTTGCTAACTGTAACTCCTGATTTAACCTTTGTCTTTTCATCCGTCATAATATTGCTCCTTTATGATCTGGGAAAACTATGATATTGTTCTGACGTTCAGCTTCTGTACTGTCCATGAAAATTGTATTAAATTAAACGGCGGTACAGTGTAATCCATTTCGCTCTAATTAGTCGTTTCCAGTCCACTGACTGACTTCCCCAAAAAATCTCATTCCCCAAAGCCCGCAGTGCAGACTTTTTCAGACCTTCAAAAAGGTACTGTGGTGGGTGCTGTAGTTAAAATCGTTGAACCAATAAAGGCAGTATAACTATGTTTTCACACCCTATGTTTTCACACCCTATGTGCCAAAATAATATCTCCCAAACTCCAACTAACATAACATTCTCATTTAACAGTACAATCTGAGTTCCAACAGTAATAAAATAATTCTCCTTAAATGTAACTAAAAAATAAACAAGTGGTATATCATCCATATTTTCATAATCTTCCATTTTGTCAACTTTGATTCTCTCTTTTTCTACAAACTCATATAAATCTGGATATTCAAAGTTAGTTGTTATTAAAATCATAAAAATGAAAATCCGATGCCTCATACGTTAGTGAAAATTTTTTTGTTCTTCTAAACGAAAGTATTCAGGAGTATATCAATATACTCTGGTTCTCAGTCTTTTCAGTTTCAGAATAGGCTTCAACTTCTGAATAGACTTAAATACTTTCCATTTCCAATGATAATTTGTTTTTTGAATCAACTTATTGAACCTCGCCCTCTTCCTCTGATAATTTATTTTCAAAATAAGATTCTACAATACCTGTATACTCTGATTTATCTGTTAATAAGCCTTTCTTCGATACTATATAAAGAAGTTATAATAATTAAGGCACCCAAAATAGTTATTTTTACACCTTTTGACATGGCTCCTCCTATCAAATAATATTTATTTGTAAACCACTTAATAAATACTTTTTATCGCATCAAATATTAAATTAACAAGTGTATTAAACTACTCTTACGTTAGCTTAAAATCAAAATTATTAATTAATTATGCTCTTTTTCATACATATCTGCATTTTCAATGAATGCTACTCTTTTCATTAAAAATTCAAAACCATCATATTCAAGTACCATTGTATTATTATCTACTATATAAAAACTTGTAGAATTAATAGGAAATAATTCATTTGTATTCTCTGAACAATCAACATCCACATAATTAAAATAATTTCCTCTAATTCTTAAATCCATTACGCTGATTGAATGATCACCTAAGAAATATTGTTGCTGTCCATCTTCAATAACAGGGATTATATAAATACAATAAGCAGGAGAGGTTCCAACAATTGTTCCATCGTATAATATTTCACTTTGACTGTAATAAATTCGCTTACCTATAACATCAGGAGCATCTACTTCTTTCAATTCACCTTGAGAGGAGAAAAAAAGCCTACTTGTATAATTAAGATTCTCGATTATTTCCCATTCACCATAAAACAATTTATAACAAGAATTCATGAGGCTATTATCAATCACTAATTTTACCTCAGCTTTTAAAGCCTCTGAATCGGGTTCGTGGGATGTTATTTCGGCTGCTTTTCGAGCATTATTATTAATATAAAAATAAACGTTTGATATACCCGAAATTATGAAAGCTAGAATAACAATATAGATAAATATTTTTTTAAAGGATAACATAATTTTTTCACCCTCCGGTATACTATGGACTGTCAAAACGAATGACCTTGATATTCGTATTTTCCTGATATAAAAATATATCTCCTGTAGTTATGGCGTCAGCATACTTCCCCGTTGATTCATCCCATATTTTGATTTTAGAACTTTTAGTCTTACTCCAGCTTCCATTCAACATAGGGATACATTTATGCAAGGTAGCCTGAGGCTGAGGCTGAGACTTTACCGTCACAACCGGCCTTTCCGGGTACCCGGCCGGCGCTGGTATCTTACAGCCTTCAAATGTATATATATTCTCATTTGCTTTACAGTCTGTACAAATCCCTATCGGGGTTCCATCCTTTTGCACCACCCCATGATCATGTAAAATATCAAATACTGTCAACTTACTTCCTCCGCTACACCATAAAACGGACCCGCTCTTTACATATTTATTCTCTTTCTGAAACTGACCATAAAATGAATGATGTTTGGCCATCAGCTCCTTGACAGTCTGTTCATATTCCGTCACATCACCATTGCAGGCATCTTTCCATTCCATATATTGTTTAATAAGATTTCCCTGAAATTTGAATTCGAAATCTCCAATAAACACAGCCTCTTTGTTAACTGTAACTTCTGATTTAACCTCTGTCTTTTCATCCGTCATAATATTGCTCCTTTATGATCTGGGAAAACTATGATATTGTTCTGACGTTCAGCTTCTGTACTGTCCATGAAAATTGTATTAAATTAAACGGCGGTACAGTGTAATCCATTTCGCTCTAATTAGTCGTTTCCAGTCCACTGACTGACTTCCAAAAAAAATTCTCATTCCTTATATCGCTATTTATTTCATTGAAATCTATTTCGAATGATCGGTAGTCACCTAAAACATGTGGAAAGTAAATATATATACCTAATCTATTTGCGGTAAAATAGAAGGTACTATATCTAGGCAACTCTAATTCAGACATCCCCAGATGCTTATATCTTTCAGCCAGCTCCTCAAATGTATATTCCTCTAATATATAATCATTTTTTGCTTCTAAATAAACCTTTCCTACACTTAGAACACTTAGCAGACCATCAACATCTAAAAGTTCCTCTAAACTAATTTTATCTCCAGTAGATAAATTTATATTTGTTGCATAGCCTAAGCTTGTGGGATATGAGCCTGATTCGCCTATTCCATTAAATTTTACACTTATATAATATCCATTCATATAAGCTAAATCATAGTCAATCTCAAGCATTAAACCTTCCATATTCCAATAATTCGTATAATCATTTAACGCTCCATCTTTTAAAAGCGTATTAACCTTAGTTTGTATGTCAATATTTTTCAGTCCATCTATCTGCGGATAGTATATTTTCACACTTGTCTTGTCTTCCTCGTTTTTATAAACATATTCACATCTTCTTACAGCAATACTTTTAGACACAGATTCATCGAAATTACTGCGGTTTTCCCTTTTCGTACAATTACACAATAAAATCAAAAGTAATATAAAGAAGCATAACAAGCCTACTCTTTTCATTATTCCACTCCTCAAAAAGGATATATCATGGCCATATAGGCTAGCGCTATAATGCAGGTATCATTTTATTTAATAATTTCTACCGCTTTATTATAGTTCGCTATTCTTTCATCAAGTCCACCTTTTCCACCATTAATTACTTTGGTTACTTGGTTAACGGTATAGCCTGAATCCACTTTTTCATTTAGTCCTTTATAGAATTTCCAGTACCATCCTGCTGACTCCCATGCATAATTGCTGGCGACATATAAGGTTCCCTCTTCTACAATCCTATTATCTTCCACATATTCCGAAAAACTCCTATATGTGATTTTCCACGTTAACTGCATATACCCAGCACCTCTATACCTAGCACCATCTCCTGCATGCGTATGTTCGTATTCTGGCCTGAAATCTCTGTTGCTAAAATACGATTCTGGGCTATTGCCATTATATTGTTCTATAAGTGTTTTCCCGTTTCCTGACTCGTGTTGTACCTGCGCCAAAAAGTGTCTAATTCTTTCAATAGTATTAATCTCATATTTAAACAAAACTCGATTTAAGTCATTGACCATGGAGTCTGTAACACCAATCCACCCCATCGCACTCAATTGATAGGCGGTGACATATTCCTTTCCCTGCCCCTTAGTTCCATTTACCGTTGGAACCTCTGCAATCTCTATAATTCCCCCATAAAAGCATGTTAGGAAATCTCCTGTAGTTATGGCGTCAACATACTTTCCCGCCGATTCATCCCATATTTTAATTTTAGAACTTTTAGTCTTACTCCAACTTCCATTCAACATCGGAATACATTTATGCATAATAAACGGGAATTGAGACTTTACAGTCGGAATCACAGCAGGTCTTTCTGGATACCCTTCTGGAGTTGGCTTTTTGCAGCTTCCAAACGTATCTATGTTCTGATTTGCTTTACAATCAGTGCATATCCCTATGGGAAATCCAGCCTTTTCCACCCCATGATCATTCAGAATATCGAATGCCGACATTTTGCTCCCTCCGCTGCACCATAGAATAGAGCCTCTTTTTACATATTTATTTTCTTTCTGAAACTGACCATAAAATGCATAATGTTTGGCCATCAGCTCCTTGGCAGTTTGTTCATATTCCGTCACATCACCATTGCAGGCATCTTTCCATTCCTTATATTGTTTAATAAGATTTCCCTGAAATTTGAACTCGAAATCTCCAATAAACACAGCCTCTTTGCTAACTGTAACTCCTGATTTAGCCTTCGTCTTTTCATCCGTCATAATATTGTTCCTTTATGATCTAGGAAAACGTATTATATATCCTCCTCAACAGCCATGAATATCCGCTCAACAATCTCCATCCAGTGTTCCTTATCTTTTATATTACAGCTAAAGGTTCCATGAAGAACTGTCTTCCTCAGCCGGAGCAGATAAACACGGTTATAACTCTGCCCATCCAACTGGTATCCTTTATACTCAAACCAGCTCATCTCATTTCCCTGATCTGTTTTGGTATCTGTCTGATTCTTAATTATGATTGATGGATTGATATTTTCCAGGGCATTCTGGAATTGGCCAATCATGGTTTTTATCTCTCCTTCTTTCAGCAGCACAGGCAATTCATTAAAACTGATATTTACTGTGCTGCTTAAGCTGGTTAATATAAGAGCAGGTGCTTCCTGAGAAGGGTATTTTGCTTTTTTTACTTCCTCCGGCATAACCACAAATTGATCTGGCAGCGGCATACGGACCGAAAAATCCGGTAAATCGATCTGCGTAAAAGTAACTAACTCCTCTCCTGCATATATCCCGGTTTCTAATGTGGTATGCATCTGCCGCTCCATTTTCCTTTTGGCATCCAACAATTCTTCATCAAAATAATCCATCATTCTTTCACTGCCTTTCTTCTACCCCTGACAGATGTTAAGTTCATCTGGGGTACTTATCGTGATTTGTCTGGCCCTTAACCGTACCTTTCCTTCTGCTGCTATTTTCAGTTCCTTTGATGTGCTTATAGTAATAGCGTGATCACTAAGGGATAGTCTATGGCTTCCTCCCTTGGAGAATCTTACAGTTTCCATTGACAGACTTATGGAATTTCCATCTTCAATATCCATAGCCCTGTCTTTATAAGAACGAGCCTCTTCCTGTTCTCTGTTTAAGCAGTGTATAACAGCCCCCTCCTGTTCATCCGCACCAAAGAAATATAAAAGCGCCCTTGCTCCCACTTCCGGCATGGCATAGAGAGCATTTCCCGTTTCCGGATACCAGGGAAAGAAATAATCTCCAGTATCCATTCCCTGATCAATATCCAACGCTATTTTAACTGATTCCCCTTTTATCTCTCTTATGCTTCCCCAAAGCCCCAGGCCGGCAGGATGATTCTCATGCTGTGAACCTGCCTGGCAGACCTCCATAATTTCCAACGTATATGTAAAAACCAATTCCCCCTGTTCGTAGCTACCCTTAACTTCCACGATTATCACTTTATGCCCCAGATAGGTCATCTGATCTCCGATTTTATAGTAATTCCTTCCTTCTGCCTGGAAGCGAATTCCAGCCTTCCTTCCAATAGAACATATCTCTACAGTACACTGCTCTTCCGACAACGCGGGTACATCGTTCCCCTTTCTCATCCCAAACCATAAATTTGGATATCCAGTTTCTATATCTGGAATAATATAGTTTCCCAAGCGCCGCCCCAAGCGTTCTACAAATTGCCAGGCCGTTTCTTCATAGCGAATGACTGGGTTTCCGGTCTTTTTGTCACTCCCTTGGTTACGTATCACCTGCCCACCTTCTGCCTGAACCGCCTCTCTGACCACTTCACCATAAGTCTTTGCCGGATCCAGGAAAGAGCGGCTGGATATCTGCCGGTCCAGAAGACAGGAGGCGGACATTGCCTCTATAAATAGCTGGCTGGTATTTCCTATGTTCTTTATCTCCGCTTCCACGATGTATCCGTGATAAATGGCCTGCATCTTCCCGTCAGACTCCAACCAGACTTTTACACGGCTGCTATAAGATTGTCCCGGATCCCACCGGAAACTCCTGTCTATATACCCCTCTAGCTTAAGCAGAGCATGGCAATCAGGTTTCCAGCAATAGTGAAAACTTACCACACGCAGCATCGGAATATCCATTTCCATCTTTAGATTACCTGCAAGTTTAATTTCCATTTTTCCCCTACTTTCAATTAATTTATAGCATAACTTTGGCTCCCTGCATTTCAATGTCTCCGCCCAGATTCATTTCTGTATCACCCTGCTTTAGCCGTATTTTCTTTGGAGCGCTCATTTCAATAGAGGAGCTGGAAGTGGATATATTTAAGCTTCCTCCTGCCCGAACTGTCACAGAACCCTCGCTGACAATTTCAATTCCATTTTCATCAGACAGTTCAATATAAGTGCCGTCATTATTTGTCAATAAAATGCGTTCCGGGGAGAGCTGGATTTCTTTTCCCTCTTTATTTCTCCAGAACTTACGTTCTGGTTTTTTTCTAAGCCCTGCTCCACTTTCATGATATGTACTGGCTACATATGCCTCCGGTTCCTTGGCAGTGGGGAAATAGAGCCTAACCGTATCCCCTATCTCCGGCATACAGTACCAGCCTGTTCCATCCGCTGAGGAATACACTGTGGAAAAGGAATACCAGCAGGCTCCAGACTCCTCTTTATTCTCATCGCAGTATATTTTTATCTGCACCTTTTCATCCTTTACCTTTATCACACTTCCTGACAGAGAAACACCGGTTAAATGGCTATTATAGGATACTGGTTCCTGAATGCCTAATCGGGGTTTCATAAAGTAGGTATGATACAGCTCATTTCCTTTTAGGCAAGTCTCCATCTTCCAAATGAACAGATCCCTTCCATCCACGGTTCTCCTCTCCCCTAATTTATAGATTTCTCTGCTTTCCCAGATATAAGACATGGTATCCTCTGAATGAATAGAAATTCCATGATTTTTCTTATGCCAGTATTCCTTCATGTCGTATTGGGTTTGATATTCGCTGGGGAGAATTTCTTCCATTATTTTTCTATCCGGTATTCCAAAGTGGTATTTTGTTCCCTTGGTCGAGCAATCTGCAAACACCACAGTATGATTCATAGACGCTAACCGTTTTATAAATTCCCAATCAGTTTCCCGATACTGTATGATAAAATGACGTATTGCCTTCCCTTGACCCTCTGTCACAATTTTGGCAGCATCTTCATATTCCCTTGTACAAATATCCAACAGATTACTATAGGTCAGTTCTTCTTTCTGGAAGCTCCTTATATGCTCTTCATAATCCATAAGTTGAGTGCCGGAACAAAGGTTTATAACTACAATACAGGTTCCATCCTTTATCTCAAGCCGGAGCTGCTCAATGACTCCATAAAACAGAATGGTTTCTTCCTTTGCAGTTACTGCAACCACCTGTGCCCATGTCTGTCGTCTTCCGATCTTCATATAATCTTCTTTCCGATTAAAGGGAATCCTGCCTCTTACCTCCGCCAGTGCATGTTCATTAACTTTCTGGATAGACTTATAATCCAATATCTGAATATCTTCAAACGGACGAATGATTAATTTCTCTTCTCTCATTTTATGCTCTCCTCCTAATCTTTACTGTATAATTCTACCTCACAAAGACCAAGTCCAGTTATACCGCGACGGATCAGACTCTCTGCCATATCCATAGATAAGATAATATGTCTTTTTTTTGAACCTCTGACCCAGAAAAGATTTCTGTCCAATTTAAGCTTTTCTCCTTCTGCTTTTTCCGGCTCTGTAATATAAACTCCATTCCTATACTTCCTTTCTTGCAATTGGATACTCCGGGTCTCATCAAGAACGGGCAGATAATACATTCTTGATTCCTTTTTCAACTGGTCAACAAGTATAACGTTACAGAAAAAACAGCGTTCCCTATACATTTTTATAACTTCCTGAACCACTGGGGATACCAGTAGAAAAGGAAATAAAATAATATCTGTAAACATTGTATTCTCCGATGGTTCAATGATAAATTGCTGTATCTTAGGCAATTTAGGAAAACCATCAAGGCAAATATCACGCACATCAAATTTCCCATACCAGTCCTTCAGTTTGGGAGCATATTTTAACTCCGGTGAATTCTGCACCTCAAAGTATTTCATGGCTATCTCCTCCAAATTGTATAATGGCAGTCCGTATTTAAAACAACACCATCTCATCAAACTCCATGGTCTCATCCACATCGATAATCCCAAAATGGTGCTCCCAGAACAGGAACACCTGATAATTAATTGATAGGAACATATCTTGTAAAAAACCCAGCCGTTCCCGCTCCTTTTCTGTCTCTTTCATCCCAACATACACCAATACCTGCCTCACCGTCTCATTATTGGCATATACCAGAGAATCCGGGTACATACAGCGCATGACTTCCTGAAACAGATAAATGGACCCCCCGCACTGGTACAGCTTCAGAATCAGACGCAGCAATCGTCGGAGCTTTTCTTTCTCAAATTGATCTACCACTCTTGCTGCCTGGCTTCCGCACACGCCCTCTAACAGATCCTTTAATAAAAAACGCAGTGCATATTCCTGTTTAGACAGCCCCTGACGTAAATCCAGTTGTACCAAATAATGCATGGCGGTGTCAAAAAAGAGGTGTCTTGCCGCTTCAAATCCTTCCAGGTTGATATTAAACATTTCTGAAAACTCCTTGGAAAACCGGTAAAGAGGATTCATTTCCACCTTTTTCTCTTCCAATCCCCTGCTGTTAATTGTTTCCAGCGTTACCTCTGTATAAGGACTGCCATTCCTGACCGGTACATACCGTATCTCCTCACGCCGCATCCCTGCCTCGTCCGCAGCCAGGGTGGCTTCCCATGCATAATTCATGCCATCACTCCTATGCAGCGATATTCGTTGATTTCTAACTGCATCTGCGATATCACGAATTGGACCATACTGTCATTTAAGTAATGACCAGGCTCTTTTGCCCTGAATTTCAGCAACAGCACTTTCCGGCTTTCCATAGGGAAAAGCTCGTCCCGGACAAACCAGTTCATACCCTCTGTGTTTTGATAGCCTCTCGCATTTTCGCAAATTTCATATCCCACTACTTCAATGTAGTCCTGAATGTCCAGCTCCATGATCCGTCGGAATAAGTCCGTCTTTGTCATAAGCCGGACACGGCTGTTTTCCGCAAATCTCCGGATAAATGAATCTTTTTTATGATTAGTGACCAAAGGGAATTTATAGTCCAAAGAACGTATGGTTTCTTTCTGGATCATATGAAGTGCTTTCCAATTTTCAAAGGTTTCCTTTTGAGATTTAATCACAATCTTATTTTTCTCATGTCGGATTTCAAGGATGTCCTCATTAGTTTCAATCAGATATCCATCCCCTTTTTCTTTATCTTCCAGGGTAAACTCGTGCTCATAATAGACGTCGTTAATGCTGGGAAGCATGAAATCAGTGCTGTCGAACTTCACCCAATCCAGGTTCCAAAGGGGGATTAGCCCATAACGGATAAGCTTCTTAAACTTACCAAATTCAATATCCGAATTTTCTAGAATACTGTTTTTCATCCCTTTTTCCAATACTTCCGGGCTGATGTAAATATCATAAAATTTACCCAGATAAGCAGTATTGATGGTTTCCCACGGGATATGATTATCCTGGAATACCTGGTACAATCTTTCCAACGTGTCCGGATAGCGTTTTACCGGCTGGATATAGAAATCGGCTTCCTGTTTCTCTCCGTTTCGATCTAATGTACCAGTAAAATACCTGATCCCCTCAAATTCTTTCCGTCCATCTTCGCCCGACTCCAGGAAAATGGTTCCAATCCAGACCTGTTTTTCATCGGAAAGAACCTCAGCCAGCTTTTCCTCTTCTAAGTCTAACTCATCCACAGGATACAAAGTTCTGTTTGTTGGATCATAATGATCGCGCTTTACAATGGTCATTACTGTCTCATACTGGTTGTCCGCTATTTCCAGTTCCTCATATACCCTCCGTTCCAGTTGATAGTACTTGGCTTCCATACATCGGATTACCTTTGAAAGCCCTTCCACCAGTACCTTCTTTGCATACCACCGTTCATCCAGATCATCAATTTCTCGCAACCGCTCTTCGATATACCTCTCAAAATCAAAGGGATATTCCAAAATTGCGGATAAGTTATTATCCTTCCAGGCGTCCATGTGCCACCCTCCTGTCCTTTCTTTTGACTATTCTGTTATGGACCGGATTACTTAAACTCCCGATCCGGCTTTTGAACCAGGTCCAGTGGTCACCCCCGTTACGTTTCCTGTCTGTACGTTTTCCGCCTGACTGCCTACAGCTTCTGCTTCCTGGCTTTCGCTCTTTGCCAACTCTGCTTCCCGACTTTCCTTTTCTTCCTTTTCTTGAGCGATAGCGTTTTCCAAAACTTCTATCAGCCCATCAACTTCCGCCACTTTATCATCGATCTTTAGTTCTTTGTAAATGTTTTTGGCAAGCAAATACTGCTTTTTTGCTTCCAGTTTACTCCCTGACAGTTCCTGTTCCCTGCCTACAGACACATAATCTTCCGCCTGCAACTCCTTTAGTTTATTTTCCTCTGATTTGCTTTCGCTGGAAGTAATCTTTTTCTGGATCAGCTCTCCATGGGTGGTATCACCCAACTGCTGGTACTTCTCTAAAGCCATGGTATAAAAGGCTTTTGCACCTTCAAAATCCCCTTGGGCAAATGCCTTGTCACCTTCCGAAGCCAGTTGGGCGGCTCCGGTCTCGCTGGAAGCCTTTTCTTTTGCCTCCTTGGCATCCGCCTCCTCTGCCTTATCCCGGTTGGCATACATGGCATCCAAAGCCTTCATCGCCTCCTTGCGGCCCTCTTCGAAATACGTCCTGGTAGCCAGGCTCTTGGCCTGTAAGTATTTTTCTTCTGCCCTTACATAATCCTCCTGGGCTGCCAGAGTATCCCCCAGCTGTATATAGTCGAACACCGATAGGTAATCTGTGATCTTTGCTAACTGTCGGTCAATGTAATCATCTGCAATCCTATCTGAATGCCGGGAGCGTTCCTTTGCCGCCAGATAAGCAGCCTGGGCCTCTTCGTACTTCTTATCTTTGAATGAACCTTCCGCAGCATTCACTGCCTCGATCAACTTCTTATAATCAGAAATTTTCTGAATCTGCTTCTTGTCCCACAATCTCTCCGCCAACTTCAGCGCCTCACTGCATTCTTCGTCGGCCCTCAGGAAATTTCCATCCTGGATGTATTCAATGGTATTGGAATATCTTCGTCCCATCTCATTCGTATATTTTTGCCGTTGCCAGGACAGCAGCCATAGCACCAGGCTGATTACAAGAACTATGACAAGGGCTGCAACAGTGATGAAGACAATCTTTCTAATCCGGTGCTTCTGGTTAGGGTCCTGGAATATTTTGTCCACAAAAATGGAGACGAAAGTATAATTCTCCAGAATCTTTGGCTGTCTGGACAACAGCAGATCCTCCACATTGTCCAGACACTCCTGAGGCTCACCTTTAGCCTCTGAAAATACATCGTCCAGTTCTCCACCGTCCAGGTTTTCCCAGATTCCCCTGGTGTACAACGCAAGAATGTCACCGTTTACTAGTTTTATTTTCTTGGATACAAATGGGCGGAATCCTTTTTCCTGACCTAAATAGGTATGTAGATTGTTGCGTTCTTCATGCCGGGAGAGTATGTCTTCCGGGAGGTTCCTCTCTCTTGATATCTGAGTTCCAAGGGACATGTCCTGGGTCGATTCTTTCACCGCGCCATCCCGGTAGAGCCGGAGTCTGGTATTTCCCACATAGCCATAACGAGCTTTGACATAGTTCGTTACAATTACAGTAACAGATGCCTTTAACCGTTCCCGGCTGTCTGCCGATGCAAGCGCCTTATTGGCTGCCTCCATATAAGAAAGAATAGCCCGCTTTGTCATGGACGGGTGTTCCTGGAAAGCCAGGATAATGCTCTGTGTTGCCAGTCTGGCGCTTTCTGCATCCGGAAGGTCATTTAACCCGTCCGATATGACATAACAGGCATACTCTTCCAGTTCCACAAACGCAAAATAATCATTATTTTTAAGCCCGGAACCGGCTTCCGATATAAATGCCGTCTTGAATGTGCTGTTCTGTTTCCTCATCATTCCATGGTCTCCTCCTGGTTTCTTTCTCTGTTACCGAATCTGCAGCACGACTGCCGCCGCATTATCTTTTTCTTCCTTCTGGCTTTTATTTACCAGTTCAATGATTGCAAATGCCTTTTCCTGGCTGCTTCCCTCCACTTCCAGACAGTCTTCGATATCTTTCCACCTGACCGTTTCATACAGACCATCTGTCATCAAAAGCACATATTCGCCCCCGTAAAGAGAAATTGGGGTGTCAAAAAACTCCACGTCCCGAAATCCATCCTGACCCACATAGTTATATAGCCGGTGATGGTCCAGCAGACTGACTGCCTCCTGCCTTGTCAACTTCCCCTCCTTGTATTTTTGCTTTGCTAACATGCTGATGGTATGTCCCGATGTCACCGGTACCAGCTCCTGGTTCCGGTAGACTGCTACTTTTAAATTACCCACCGTTGAATAGTAGAGTTTCCGTTCCTTTACCATCACCGCTGCTACCGAAGCGCTGCCTTGATTCTCTTCCAGTTGGTTTAAGATCTCCCGGTTTGCACCCTGGAATGCCCTGCGGAACGAATACTGGGGGTTGTAGAAGGTGTTTTTATCCTCGAACATATCCAGAAATACCTGTACGACAGTCCGGGCGGCAATTTTTCCTCCAAATTGCTTCCCCATTCCATCCGCCAGAACTGCCATGATTCCATCCTCTGTTTCTGTAATGCCATATTCATCCTCCTGCAGCTCCCGGTCGCCGATGGTTTTAGAGGCCCCGCTCTCACAGCCCGAACGTTTCTTTAGGGACATATCCCAGGGATTCCGGACTGCCATCATGATACGTATGAACAGAAGCATACTTCCCCCAAGTCCAAGGAGGAGCAAGCTTGTTTCGGGAATTGTCATTATGCCCCTCCTTTGTCTTCCCACATGAAGTTTTTCCCACAGAATGGGACGAAAGCGAACTTGCTGTCGCCCATCTCGATCACGTCATAGTCATTCAATACAGTTGGCGTGTAGACAGCTGCTTCGTTATGGTAGACCAACCCGTTGCTGTCACCCGGAAGGAGCACGGTTTCCTTTTTCTTTGGGTCAAATACAATGACACCGTGATTTCGCCGTGAGATCTTATTGTCCCCCAGCACCTGGATGTCCATGTCATCCGCCCGGCCAACAAAGTTCTTCCCTGATTTTATCTTATAGTCCTTCCCCTGCCTGGGGCCGGAGATGCAGACCAGCCAGCCGCATACCAGGGAGGTTTCCTGGACGAATAACAGTTCTTCCAGTTCCTCCTCATTCTTTCCTCCAGACTCTTTTTTCTCCTTTGTGGCAGTTTCTATGTTGCAGTAGGGACACACCGTCCCATATCTCCTAGATGAAAACAAATGCCCGTTCTGGCACCGGATTAGATTGCCGCTCATATCATTTCAGCTCCTTTTCTTCCGTTATATTTATTTATCAAAACCTATGTAACATTTTAAAGCCTATAAATGTGTTCATAATTCCCTTGAAAAATGACTTATATCAAGAGTTTTTTCCTATCTAAAAAGGAGTCTGTTTAAGCCTACATATAGACAGTCTTTCCGCTCTAACCGACAGGGTGTGTCCGATGAGAGTTTGTAAACTCTCCCGTCCCCCGCCTTTTTCACACTGATTCCATTGGCACTGCCTAAGTCCTCTACGTACCAGTTCCCAGAGGAAAAGTTCAGCACCGCATGTTCAATGTCCACCATGCTGGCATAAGAGCTTTTACCCAAATCAATGTCTACCTGGTTTTCCCTTACATCCCGGCCAATGACCATAGCGGCTTTTCCGTATAGGTCCCAAGTCATCAACTCGGTATCCTCCTCACTAAGAAGCACAATCTCCGTAATCAGCTCTGATTCTGACGGCAGGCTCATACTCGTCCGCCCCACGATTTCCTGCCGCTCCTCCTTGTCCCGTATTGCCAGAATCAGGAATATAATTCCAAGAATGCCAGCCGTCAATAAAATGGAGTTCCTCCCCCTGACCTGGTTCGGATAGAGAACAGCCATGCCTATAATTGCCAGACAGACACATGCAACAGCCAAATCAATTACCCTTCTTTTCATTCGCTCGTTTCCTCTCTAACAAAATAAATGTCGAATCCAATTTCTCATTTTTTTATCTCCCTTTTTCATATATTCATACAAAATATAGACTTTTTCTGTATCTTTGATTTATTATTAGTCAAAATTGCTCCTCTGGCACTTCTTTGCTTTAATCATTTATATTTAATATTACTGTCCTTTCTTCATACTGTTCTTCTGATATATATGTAATTCTTAGAGTATACTCATCTAAAAATTCCGCTTTGGTAATAGGAGAAACAATAAATGAAATGTCTTCCAATTCAAATTCTATTAAAAAATTTTCTTATCATAAATATTACTGACAACAAGTGTAAAAGGATTCTTATTATGATCAAGATAAACTATTTTATTATATTGTCAATTTTTATATAAGCATATAAACCATTATCCTCATATATAGTAATTAAATATGTCATCCCCATATTTGGTGGGCAATATTCCTCATAACAATATTCTCCAACCCACGAATGTAACAAATTAATATTGGTATCAGGATGATTTTTAAATAGAGAAATAATAAGCAACATTCCAAGAATAAATGTCAGTAACCAAAATGAACACTTTTTTTTCAAACTAAAACCCTCCTGATTCTATAACTATTCACTTAAACTTCACACATGGATTTTAGCTATGCAACTTGACAATTTAATACCTGGCAGTAATTAAATTGTCAACGTTCCGCTCGTTTTATACGGCTTACAGCCCCTCCTAAAAATGTTGTGACGTTATATCCTATAAATACATAGTTGACTTATCTCCTTTAACAGTATTCTGTCCTTTTACATCTGGGCTTGAAAAAATAACAGCAAGCAATGTTCCTGTTTGAAATATCCCGTTTTTAACAGATTATCCAAGTTTCACTCTTTATATGTTGCTCTTTCATTAGGATCATAGCCTTTAATATAGCTAATTCTAGTTAATTTATAAATGCAATTGTTATCAAACGCATACATTGTAGTGTCATCATCAATAAAAAAAGTGAATCCATTATTGCCAATTCTCGTATTCGCTTTATAAGCTATTTGAACAAGGGTAAAATAATTTTCATCAGGAAGTAACGTCTCTATGCCAACCTGCTCCAAAAAAAACTGATTATAATGATCTTGTTTAATAGGATAGATAGACAGGAGGTACATCGGATCATAAATCTTCCCTAAACTGTTTTCAAAATAATCCGGATGATATGTCACTATCTCGCCTAGTAAATCCATATATCCCTCATCGCCCCCAAGCCGTATATGTTGTGATACTACTTCAACATATCTCCAAGAGCCATAAAATAACTTATATCCTTTATTTTGCCTATAAACAAAATCATTTCGATTCATATTTGTATCTTTTTCTGACTCAGATGGGTGTAGTGTTTCTATATATTCTGTATCTTTTGTATAGTGATTGCTGATCTCATCGATAGTTTTATTTTGATATTTTGATTCAGGGGTACACGCATTCAGTAATAAAAAAAGTGCTGAGATATAGCAAATTTTATTAATCATCCTATTCACTAATAGTCCCCTCCAAAAAATAAGTTCTGACATTTATCCTTTCTATTCTGTCCACCTATCCAAATCTTTTCCCAATCCGCTTTATTTCGGTTTCCATCTATTAAGTATTCCATGTCTAAAATTGCTTTACTATGCAATTTCACATCAGCTTCATATTGAGAATCAATTATATCTTCCCTCTCTCACCACTCCTGTTCTGAATAATTCTTTTATTTTTTAATGCCCATATATCTTTCAAACAAATCCGTCATATCTATTGGATTTGTCCTTGTTTTCCCGCTTTTGTTAAACGCTCCTTTATCCACTTTCCCGTTTTTAGGATGAAATCCGAAAAATTGTGCAAACTGTTCCTCCATATTGGAAAAATTGATATCTGCAGAAGGCTTAGGACAGGTATCGGAAGCTTTACAGCTTTTCTCCCCATGGAATTCTTTCTCCTGGGATTTGTCATAGACCTTCCGTTTCTCTGGATCCTCCAGAGTAGCATAAGCCTCCGATACCTCCTTAAACCTCTCCTCTGCCTCCTTATCCCCTGGGTTTACATCCGGGTGGTATTTTTTAGATAATTTCCTATATGCTTTTTTTATTTCATCTTCTGTCGCAGACCGGGAGACTCCCAGCACACTGTATAAATTCTTCATCTGCTCCGCCTTATCTCCCGGTACAATCTTAAATCACTGGGAATGTTTTTTTCGTTCATCGTCATCAATTTAGTGAAAGGGCGCATCCAATCTTTTCCGGACGCGCCCTTACCCCTACTTATGCGGCCGGATATCCACCTTCCACCGTAATCATGCCTAACTTATCTTTCTTCTGCTTGATCGTTAATGTGAATGTTCCAGTTCCTTCCACATCCCCAAAATCCTCCTTATAATCAATCACAAAGGAATTTGGGAAATAGTATTTTCTTTCCATAATCCCGGCTGCTATATGTTCCACCGTCACCTTCCGGTAGCAATCGGATTTTTCTGCCGGCACCACTGACCACAGGGCCAGCTTTCTGGTGCTGTCAAACGGATCTCCATCCACAGCGGTTAAAATCCTTCCCGTTATGGTCAGAGTGCTGCCCACGTCCTTGGTTCTGGCATTGGAATCCAGCGGAATATCCGTGGTGAACTTCACACTGCGAACACTTTCTTTCGCAATTTCAAAGCTTTCCTGTCCCTCGATTTTCACTATGTATGACATGTCTGTTTCCTCCTTTCGATCCCATTATTCGCCGCCAAAGCCGCCTTCAATTTTAGTCGCCGTGTTCTCGTCCTTCTTCTGTTTCATGTGAATGTAAAAGGTTCCAACACCGCTCTCGTCATCCACCTCCTCGGTGTATTCCATGACGAATGCATTTGGAAGAGTGAACTGGCGCACCACCTGGCTGGCGGATACTACAGTGACTTCTGCATTCCTATAGCAGTCTGCCTTCTCAGACGGCACCTGGGACCACTTAGCCAGCCCCAAAGTGGGGTCATTTCCTTCTCCTCCCAGCTTGTAGAGCATCTTGCCCCATACCTTCACTGTCAGGCCAAAATCTGTGGCCCTTGCGTTGGAGTCCGCTGAGGAAATGGAGTCAAAATCCACTTTTGTAATGCTCCGCTCATCAAACACGATTTCCTCTGGTCCTCCGGTGATTTTCATTCGAAATCCCATGCTTATTTCCTCCTTTTCTTATGAAAAATTTATGCTTCAAAGGCCATTACGCCTTATTCGCCGATAATCGGTTAATCTCAACTTCCAAATTCTTTACATTGCCATTAAAGGTGATATCCAGGGTACAGAAGCCTGTTTCCTCGTTGATGTTACAACTGATATCATCTCCTGCTCCAAGGATTCCGTTTAAGTATTCCCTTCTGGAAAGCCACCGGCTTTTCTGGCTGGTGGGATTATTGGAAAAGAACTGGACAATGGAGTCCTCTTTAAAATCCCCGGTTCCATGGCGCATCACCCGTTCAATATAGGTAGTCACCTGTGTTTTATAAATCGGCTCAAACATGGAGCCATCAGACATCAGATTCCGGGCCTTGTAAATCATGATCTTCGTTATGTCATTACCTTTATAAGAAGCATTCTCCGAACTGAATATGAATCCAAAGTTCTTCCGATTGATATCATTTTTAATGGAATTCGTGAATCCGGTAATCTCCTTTGCCATGGTAGTGCAGGCAATAAGCCCATGATCGTCTGCTTCAATGTCAAACCTCACTCCTGGCAGTTCCATATCCAGCTTAACGCCTGGCCCAAACTTTGACTTTAAGTATTCCGGGCATTGATAAGCCGCCGCTATACCGGCCGCCACATAGGCAGCGCCCACGTAAACTCCGTCAATCCACAGCTTCATGATGTCTTCTTTTTCCCTGGAAAGTTCTGCCGTATGATTATCACCGACTACCATCCGGCTGTCTAAGACGACGCCTGATTTATCTTTCGGAATAATCGTATAGTTGGGCAGACAGGGAATGGCAAACTCACTGTACTCCTTTCCCATAAGGGCAGCACAGCGATCCTCATACTTACTGATCCCCTCGGTTGCCAAAGCATTGAATGTAGTGCTGTCATCTGTCTCATAACTGAAGAAACACTGCACTTTATAATCTTTAAAGACATCGAGAAGCCTTATTAAGGATTCCACACTGTTTGTATCATTCTTTTCCGTTTTGGAATTTCCCTTAAACCGCTCTCTGGTCAGTTTCATCTTGCTGTTCTGATCTAAGGATACGTTCGGTACAATGGCATACCAAACCGTATTTGTAAAATCATTCTTTGCATTCACTGTGGTCAAGTATGTAATCAGCCTGGGAATATTGCTGCTCTTTGCCAGCATCTCATTGGATACGTTTGTCACCAGCATGGAAGGGCGCATTCCTTTCAGCTTCTTCGGATACTGCTCAAAATAACACCAGGCGCCCAGCAGCCTTTCAATCAGCGGCTTTACGGTCTTAATGAAGGCATCTTTGGATTCCTTGTAAAATTCCAGATAGGAATTATAATTGGTAACTTCTGTCGCTATGTCAATGCTGCTTTCCATAGTGGAGGACAAGGGGCAGAAGGTTCTCGCCACCAACGCTCCTACATAATCGTTGTTCTCCTCATTCAGAGCTTCATAGTCCTCTTTTAATGCTTCGATTAATCCCATATTCACATTATCATCTATCGTGGTCAAGGCTGTCGTTTCCACCTTTGGTGCCTCTAAGACCCTCAGCTCCCCCTGCTCCCCCATACTTAAAACTCCTAAGGCAAGAGGTGTACTGTCCTTTTTATCTCCTCCGTCTCCCAAAAGAAGCCTGGTTTTGATGTCCTCAATCGCCAGAGGAAGCAGGGCCATGATATTGTTATAATTGGCGCTCGCCTCCTCGAACATGACATTCAGCTTATCCCCTAAATCTCTCTTCTGGGGATCCTCCTCATCCAACTTGGCATATTCGCCATAGGTATATTGCAGCTCCTTTCGGTTCTGTTTGATAGCATCCATTACTTTTTTCGGAGAAATCATGTCCGTAAGCTTTTCAAACTTAAAATCCACGTTGATGGTCCCCTCAGAACGCTTCGTTTCCACCATGGACATGAGCATTCCCATGAATTCATTTTGACGGTTTAATGGAATTTCCGTCAGCATTTCCTCTGGCACCTGCTCCGGCTTATCCAACTGATAAACCACCCTCTGGTTGTTGGCATTATAGTAACAATAAACAGTCGGAGCAAATTTCTCCAAAAGCTCATCAAAACTGCGAACCATTAAGGAATCGTTGATTTCCTTGATCTTTTCATCGGACAGGCTTTCCACCCCCCGGACATCTCCAACCAAAGTTAATAAATCCAGTTTTTCCGGATTAATGACCTCCATCAGCATGGTCCGGTTGGTTTGCTTTATTACATTTCCCATATTGCTTATTCCTCCTTTTGTTATCTATCTGAAAGGGCAAACGCACTCTGATTGAATAGACTTTTTCGCTCTTTCATTGCTGCGATTTCCTCTCATTTCTGTAATATTTTTATTCCAATTGTAAGATCAGAAGTCAAGTGATCAACAAATATAACGGACTTTAATTTAAATCTATTTGATATAAAGGGATTTTTAAAATAATATATCCATTCAAAGAATCAGCAAAGTTAAAATAAATATAGATAAAATCTTTATCTATCCCTATATTTTGACAACTATTTCTGTCATAATCTGTATTAATAGGGGGCTCTGTTTCCATTGAAGCTCCAAGTGTATCTATAAATTGCTGAATTCTATCTACATCGTGACTATTTCCAAATTCATTATAGGTTCCCTCATAAATTTCAAAGTAACCAGATTGTATAGCCTTATTTATGTTCTCTATGTCTAACAAATCATTAAATGTTATATATTTTGCAGTTTCCAAATCTATTGTGGCTAAATAGTGTGTCGAATACATGGGGCCACTGCCATAAAATGCATCTGCTTTAAAAATCAAACTCATATAGCGATTCGTCATACATAATATCTCTTAATCAATTGAAATCCCCATTGAATAATCCGGATCTTTCTTATCTTCCTTCAAAGAAACTTCTGCTTCTTTATATGTTTTCACTCCAAATAAAGAAAATGCGGTGTTTTTTAGCGTTTCGTTTAATTCTTCTGAACTATTTATCATTTGTGGATAATTAACTTCTATTCGAAAAAATCTCTCCTGGTTTTCTCGCTCTAATAAATAAGTCTCATGTTTAATCTCAATTTCTTCATATACTTCCATTGTTTCTGATGGGTCTACTTTATAATGTTGTATGGAACTGTAAACACAAACAAAACATATAATCAATAGTAGCGAAGAGCACAACAAAATAAATCTAATTATCTGATTTTTCATAAATTCACCATCAAGTGGTCCTTATCTTTTAACTTGCAGCTAAAGGTTCTATGGAACACTAGTTATTTTGAGGTACTTATCGTAATTTGCATCGCCTTCGGCGCTCCTTTTATTGCTACGCTTTCCTCTCACTTGGCTTTAAGTTCTTATAATGGACTTCCATCTCCGTGGACTCGTCCTCAAAAGTAATGGTAATCTTTTCGTTATAAAACACCGGGTATCCCATACCCTTTTTTAGAATCTCCATCCCCCGCAGCACCGTACACCGCTCCGACTGATCCATAATAATTACTGAATGGTCCGGCCCAGGATAGATGATGATATCATCCTCTCCGATCTTCCCCAACTTGATCTTACAGGAGGAGAGAATCTGATCTAAGGTCATACGGCCGCTGTTTCTGCCGAATAACTGGTAAGTCTGGGGAGGCACGTCCCGGCCATCTGCAGTTCTTACTACGTATATATTGAATTTCCCGGAATAAGTGCAGGTTTTAGTCTCCATCTTCTTCGCAGGCTCTCTTGAGGCCGGGGGCTGCGCCACATAGACCACCGTGGTATTCTTTTTCTTCACCCACAAGGCCAGTATAAGGATCAATGCCGCCGCAAGTACTCCTAAAATTATCCACAATGGGCGGTAATCCGGCTCCGGTATAGGGTCCTGCGGTGGCGCAAGTTTTGTGAATGCTGGTTGTGTGATCTCATAATGCTCTGTAAAACTACCGGAATCAATTTCAATGGAAAGCTCATCTACACCGTCTATAGAGAGGGTGTATGTTATGATCCCGTTATTTATTTTTCCTGTTTCCGAGACTCCATTAACACGGAAAGACACTTCCTGCCCCTCATAGTAGGGAGTATTCCAGAGGTTCCCGTTTTTGCCCTTTATATCTTTCAGCCATATTTTCAGGTCAGCATAATGCTTATCGGCCAGAGGTATTTTTGTTCTCCCGTTATTTTTTTCGCCTGCTCCGGGAGCTTCTGCTTCTTCCCTCCGATAAGAGATATCTACTACCGGTTCAGCCGTGTATTCCACGGTCATATATGCTTCTACTCCTGTTAACTCCGGCGTCTGGAAATGGACATCCATAGCCTCTACGGCTGGTCTGGTCATCTCCAATACTGCAAAGTTCTGCCCGCTCGTAATATGGCCTTCTTCTGCCGCATAATCCCCAGTAACATTTTGAATCCCCTGACTGGCTGTCAGTATGATTCGCACGCGTTCTGCTCCCGGTGAGGGCAGTTCCACATGAAGGCTGCCGCCATTCCCATCCGTCACCCCCACGGATTTCTTTGGAATGTTCATACGGTCATACAGGATACGATTCATAATTTGTACAAGAGTACCTGACTGACCCTGCCAGTAAATAGCTCCGTCCGTCATCTCAGCACCGGCGAAGATGTGCATTTGCGGATCATTTAATTCACTGCCTACGGCAATAATGTAAATTTTTATCCCGTCTTCCTTCGCCCTCTTTATCGCATCCGAGTATAAGATACGGGAAGACTCTTTTGCCTGCTTGTCAGGCATATCAATCTCTCCATCCGTCACCATGACGATGCTGCGGTCCACTTTCTCCCTGTCTGAAAAAAGTCCTACAGCCTGATTCAATCCTTCTCCGGCGTTGGTATAGCCTTTGTATGTAATGGCCGCGAATTGTGCATCCAGCTGTTCCAGTCCGATGCCCACCGGACCAATTGTCTGGATTCCGGTATTATAAGATACCAAACCTGCTTTATAATTTGAGGGGAGGCTGTAGGCCGCTTGCCGGATCGCATCAATTGCCAGACGCTTTTTGTCATAGGTATTCATGGAACCGCTGGTGTCCAAGAGGAACACCACCTCACCTTCCTTTGCGTTGAATCCTTGGTTTTCTCCCGCCGCCGACGTGATTTGCCTGACTGTAAACAGTAAAATAATCATCCCTGTAGCCAGAAAAATTTTTCTCCATATTTTCATTTCGCCCTCCTCCTAAATTTCTAGTTAACCCTGCAGATATACCTGGGAATCAGGATGAAACTTTCCTGCAAAATCTGCAGTCTGGAAATCCGGCCATCCTGAATTACTTTACTGATTACTTTTCTCTCGCACTCCTTCATATGGCGCTTCCTGTTCCAGAAATACAGTTTATTATACAATATATCTGTATCCAGACTCTCCGTCCTTATCTCTTCTGTTTTGTCCCAGTTTAAAATTCGGTAAGTTATTTCATACCGGTAAAAGCTTTGATTGATTTTTGTAAATGGCATTAAGCACCTCTTGCTACAAAAAACACTGTTTTTTTACATTTTTTTACAAAATATCACACTATTTTGTTCAATACAATACGATGGCTGAATTTGGTCACTAACTTGCCAAATTTGGTCGACTTACTATCTATTGGTCAAAAAAAAGGCGCTGCCCCAGCAACGCCCTTTTCCTCATCCGTATCATGATTTTTCTGCATATTTTTTATTTTTTACACTACCGATACATAACATAACTGACAATGCCAAATGCCCCAATGTAACAGCAAGGCTGATATTTCTGGCATTTAACAAATAGCATATCGCCCACAATGCTGTTTCTGCAGCCCAGATTTCTCTGCTGCGTTTCCTGTAACATTCTCTTTCAACCTGCTCCAAAGGTTTATTGTGATCCTGCACCGGTGCCAGCATAAAAATCAGAATCCCGCTTATAATTCCTCCCGCCAGATTTACCCAAATAATGGAGTCGTATGGTATTATTTTTGCGGCAATGCAGATGATACACACCATCACCGTAGAAGCTATTGTACACATATTATATGACTTGGCATGATGGCCACCCGCATAAGAACGCAGCGGGATATAAGATACCAAAAATATCAACACCGTAGTATAGGCATGGAATACAATTGCCAAAAAGCAGGCAATCAATATATTGACGGCCTGCCCAATTAGCAGCTCATATGCATATATATATAATTTTTCATCTTTTATTAAAAGATAATTTTTTTGCACCTGCCAGGTCACAACTTTTTTTGCTAACTTTTCAATCATCGCTTTTGCTGTCACCTAAAATTTTCTAAAACGTTTGGCTTCCTCTGGTACCTCGGGTTGATGCTGCAACCAGGCACACGCTGCATTTACATTCTGAGTTACCACTAACAGTGCTAAAGCATTCATCATAAAAACAGTCCAATTTTGGCTTTTCAACTTCTTCGTTATTTTACTCATAAATATACCCCCTATGTATTTTTATTCAGCATACCATGTTTTTATCAGAGAAATCAATAGCTTGGCCGAATTTGGTCGTTAATTTGCCAAATTTGGTAGGCTTGATAACATTAACACCGCTACAAAGGTATCTCCCTCTTCATAACAATTTAATATACCTCCATACTTTTCTGATAATTCTTCTACCTTTTTGATCCCGAAACCATGCCTTTTCTTTTCAATCTTTGTGGTAAAATATTTCTCTCCTATCTTATGGGGCCTGATTTTAAAATTATTCTCTATCCGTAATATGACAAGCGCTTCATTTCCCTTATATAAGCTTACAAATACATAACCTTCATTACATTCTTCGGCCGCCTCCAGCGCATTGTCAAGCAGATTTCCAAACATACTGATTTTATCTAAATCGTCAATAAAGTTCACATCTATTCCCGATTGGATATCCAACTGATAATCTACGCCCTTATCAATGGCATTTTTCTCTCGTTCTATAAAAATAGCGTTGGTGATCTGGTCACTGATATAGCATTGTTTCACAGACGCTTTTCCCATCTGCGAAACTTTCGCCATCGCCCCTTTAACCGCACCATTATCCTCTGTGCATGCCAGCTGCTCCATGATCCGGATTACGCGGCTCATTTCATGTAAATATTCTGCATAATCCTGGTTCACTTCCTCCATCCTTTGATAGTGGCTTCTTTCTAATTTTGTTTTTAACGCAAGTAATTCCGCATCTCTGGCGACTCTTTCTGCGTTTAATAATTTTTCCACCGTAGAAAAACCAACTACATTGGATATAATTAATAAAACCCCACCGATACAGATCAAAAGATAGCCGCTGGAATATTGCTTTGGTAATAAAAATCCATTCAGCAAAACTAAAGATGCAATAGGAAGTATAAATAAATATTTTAAATATTGAAAGCTGCCGCTTTCATAAGGGCCCTGGTGCCGCTTTTTTACAATCTGTACTACTGCAAATTCAAATGTCTTCTGAATGATTAAAAAAAGCACCATACTAAAATATGCTTTTGAAACATCAATTTCCAGCAAAGTATAGATATGATGAAATGTAAATTCAGTTACCGCTAAAATCACATAGTAAAATAAAACATAAAGAATATTATATTTTAGTTCTATACGAAACATCAGCCATACAAAGAATATATACATAAGTGGTACACAAAATAAATTTACAGTAGGAAGATTTAAACTGTTGATTAAAAAAATCACCGTGCTGCATGCTGTTATTTCCAGAAGCCTGATATTTTTTCGGTCTTCGTACGGCCGGAATACGCCTTCCAATAAGTTGTACAATAAGAATATTTCAAAAACGCAGTTTAGGTACATCACCGGCCCATATATAATTTGTGCTATATTCATTCCCTTTTTATCCTCTCTCGAATATACCTAACTCCATAATATTTGCCAAGTTCTTCATCAAATACTTTTTTCATTCTTCTGACCACAGTAAGATTATGGCCGCCCTCCATCCGAACAAAATCTTTCTGCCGGGATACGACCTTCTCTACATTGATGATATAGCTTTCACTGGCATAAATAAAGCCGTAATTTCTTAGTTCCTGGTAGTACTCCCTTAATTTCGTTTTGGTTTCAATCGTTTGTATAAGCTCTTTTTCAGAGTCTGCACCACCCCAGATTTCCTCTGCTTTTTTATCTGTCAGCCATATTTGGCTTCCTTTTTTATAGATTTGAATATATATAATATCTGATATCTGTAAAATAAATACTTTCCCATCACATGCAACAGGCAGCTTGGGTGACTCTTCCTTGTTCTGTACTTCTTCCAATACCATATCCAGACTTTGGGACAATTCTTCTTTCGAATACCTCTTCAGCAGATAATCATAAGGCCGTATCGAAGATATTCTGCTGGCTGGTGATTCAAAATCAGAATAAAATACAATAATTACCTTTGTATCACGCCTTCGTATACTTTGAGCTGTAAGTGTTCCATTCATTCCTTCCCCTATTTTCATATCCAGAAATACAATATCGAAATCCCTATAATCAGCCAGTAGAGTCTCCCCGCTGGAATACTCGCAAAAATCTTGGTTTTGGGGGCAGAATTTACTTTCTCTGATACACTCCTCCAGTTGTCTGATATCTTCCTGACAATCATCGCATATAGCTATTTTCATACGTGTTTCCTCTTTTATCTCTTGTATTATCTCTGAAAATTATACCATAATATACGAATAATTGTTCTCAAAAACCCCAATGTTTCCTAATAACAACTATATATTATTACAAAGTTTCCAAATAGTCAACGTTGGCGTTATATACTAATAACAAATAATAAAACTGGTATTGGAGGCTCATGATGTATGATTTTGGAGAGCTGTTAAAACAGTTACGGAAAGAAAAGGGATACTCTCAGGAACAATTGGCACAAAAGATCAATAAAAGTAAATCACTTATAAGCAAATATGAAAACAATCAAAAATTGCCTACCTTAGAGACATTAATTGATTTATCTGTACTTTTTGATGTAAGCCTGGATTTTCTGGCAGGGAAAGAAAAAGGGAAAACAATTATGGTCAATAACTTAACGACCAGCCAGATCAGTATCATAAATACATTAATGAAGGAGTTTCACAACAGTAAACCTAAATATGTAACCAAAGGACTGACCACAAGGCAACTTGAGATTTTCAATGGACTTATCATTGAATTTACAAAAATTGAATGACGCAGCGAAAAAGGTCTCCCAACCCTTTCGCTGCGTCATTCATCGTCTACACATAATAACCACCTTATATTCCTTTTCCTCACCAATCACCGAAAGATTGCACACACAGTTTCCTTCTTTTGCCCTTGCAGATACCCCGTATCAAATCCTCCTATCTGCCGATGCCATAGTCATCTTTATTTCTACTTTCCTTTACTTTTTAAAAAATGCCATTGCAAACCACCTTTACAACAGCATTTTTATCAAATTAGCATAGCAATGTTTTCATCCGGTTAGTTGATAAGATGGAGGTACTTGGATTGGGTATAGAGTAAATGGGGTTATTATTTCTCTTCTTCCCAATTATCCAAAATCTGCTGAATTTTTTCTCCGCACCGTTTTCCTTTACAACTGCCATTGCCAGTATTCGTCATCCTCCATACTTTTTCAACGCTATCTGCACCTTCTGAAATCGCCTTTTTTATTGTTTGTCTGGAAACTCCTTTGCATATACATACCTTCGTTAATTTATCAATAATTTCCTGATTGTCCATAGTCAGTTTTTTCCTTCCTTAATCTAACATTTAGCCCTTTTGTATAATCATGTTGGTTCACTCAATTGCCAGTTTCATTATATGACCAACATTTTTTCCACCATTATGACTTCATTGTTGTCTTGTATTAATGTCACAAAATTATTTTTTATTACCCAAATTATTTTTATCGTTGCACTATTCATTAATTGATTATAGCTCATAATAAAGCTGTATTACACAAGCTTTACATCTTTATATGATATAATAAACGCTCTTTTAATAATAAAGAGCCTTTCGTATGATAAGAATTTTACCATACCTCAGTTCATGTTATCAACTATATCGAATATCAATAAAATTACATAATTGCTTAGCTAATCCCCAAGCGCCGCTCTATGTAATATTGAGTATTAATGATAAGCCACATTTGGGCATCGAATCTCATAACAGTCCAGAGCGATAAACCTTGTAGATTATATTCTCCTGCCAGCGCTGCCCGTGCGTCAAAACTTCTTGCATCTTTAAACCATACTACATGCAAAGTCCCATCACTATCCATATAATAGAAATATGGTGATTGCGCTGCTTCATTAAATTGTATCGGTATATCATTTTCCGCTGCAATTTGTACTGCATTTTCATTGGTTATTACAGTGGCTTCTGTAGCGCCAGGAACATAAGGAAGTGTCCAATTATAACCAAGAGTGGTAATACCTAGAAAAATTAATTCAGAGGGAATAATACTAACTGCGTAATCTAACAATCCTCTTAAAAAATCAACCGGAAAAATTGAGCTTGGATAGCTGAAAGACCTTGCCCAATCATAAGATGAAAATATAATTCCATCCACAAATTCAGCTAATTTTGAATAGTCTATTTTTTCAAAACCGACATTGGGGGTCTCACTATTCGTAACCGGTGTTGTGGTGATCACTATCCTGAAACCTTCTGAATGAAATATCGCTGAGGCTTTTTTCAAATATTCTGCAATGTTATTTAAATTGTCAAAGGTGATGTCTTCGACATATATGTTTATACCATAATAACCTTTCATTTTTAGTATTTGAAGAGCATTATCAATAAGGCGATCCTGTATAGAAGGATTATTTAAAATTTCATAGTTCACCTCACGGCTAGCTATTCCATCTCCTGTAATAGTGGAAACAAACAACATGGGTGCAACACCATATGTTATAGCCAGCTGGATAAGTTCAGTGTCGTCAGCAGTAGCGATAATTTGTCCTTCACTTGTAGCTCTATAATTGAAAATAGTCAAATACGTTAGAAAAGGAAGTGTTTTTATTAAAACAGATTTATCGATATAGGAAAAGATATAACCACTAGTGGCAATTGTTTTTGATTTATTCGTTTGATAATTTATAACAATAGTTTCACCTGCGTACAAAAATTCTCTATCGGAAAGATAGGGATTGTTTCTTAATAATTCCATTGGTGAAACACCGTGCTGCTCCGCAATACTCTCTAAAGTATCACCGGCCTGGACGGTATAAAGTGTTTCCGGTTGAACAATTACAATCGTTTGGCCAATTGCTAAATTGTCAGGGTTTGTAATTCCGTTTTCCAATATTAATCTTTCAACAGGGATTTTGTAATATTCTGATATTGAATAGATGGTTTCACCAGGTTGGACAACGTGTATGATCATGGCTTCCCTCAAATGATCTAATTAATTCTATTATATGCTATTCCTACCTGTTCATAACAATATGTTACATACATTTACATGTTTTTTTGATAATCATACTCAATAGCAGGACTAGGCAGACCTTGTTCTATGCCTAATGAAGGATCAATGGAATATCTGAACCCGTACCAAAAAGAACGGATTGATTATTTATAAAGGGCGTATTTTAACCACAGCAAGAGAAAACTACCCGTATATTAAAATATTGGAATCACCTCTCTCTACTTAAAAAGTTAGTAATGTATAATTGTCTTATCTATTTGAACAGAAATTTGCAATTCAAAAATCAAATAATATCAACCCATGTTTTGATAGTGTCTTACTATCCGTACCTTCGGCCGCCATGGTTTTCTCTTTATTCCCAAGTGTTAAATTAATAAAGCGATTAAATTTCATTGAGACTAATTTTTAATCAGAGTATAAACTATAACGGAACTATGTCAAATTCATTTCTAAAAAACAAGAATGCACTCTTTCTGCCATCTCATCAACCATTCTTACCAAAGTTGGATTCGGTTTTCATGAACGTCTGAGTAGTTCTTTACCTGATTATTTGGGCACTATAATAAGCCCATATACTCATATTTCTACAAGTATATGGACTTATTTAGATGTCAAAACTATTCTATTTTATAAAAGCATTATATACCAGGGCTCTTATGCAGTTGGTGTCAAATCTTATTGATTTGGTGTCAAACTGGTGTCAAATTCTATTTTCAACAAACCTTACATTCATAAAATCTTGTAAAATCAAGGGCTGTAAGATATTTTTTACGTCTTTGCTCCAGCAGAGATTACTGGAAAAGCAGGATATCCCAAACGGTTATCCACAAGGAGCCTGCTTCGCCCTGAAGATATCACGGAGAGGAGAAAAGTTCAGGCATTCTCTTGTGGATAAGCAGCTTTCTTAGAAGAGAGTACGGTTTTCGTCCCCAAACAGTAACACTGTTTTGCACAAACTCATAAAGGTCTCTTCGGCTGAATCTTGTGATAAAGATTCATGCGTATGTTGTGATTTATTTCCATTTTTTGTTGACAATGGCAACTCAATAAGCTAATATCATATATACATATATGTTTTATAGGTAATTGAGAAACAGGTATATAAATCTAAGAAAACATGGAGAAAGATAACGGGCTTGGCAGATTCTGGGATTAATAATGTTAAGTGATGAAATTTAGGCGCACTTTAATAAATGTTATGAAGTTTTAAGTCCTATGCAATTAATGGTTTCTGATTCTGAATGTATTCATGGCGGTGGATTTTATGCGGGCTGTGGTGTTTCACAAATACCTAGTATAATAAATGCTGAAAGGGGTGTTTTCTGTCTTGCTGATGAAACAATTTTGTCTTGCTCTCATTAAAAAGTTGGCAATTATGTTCATTACGCTGTGGATTATTATTACAGCCACATTTTTTCTTATACACTTGCTGCCCGGTTCCCCCTATGTGAACCAGCAAAAGTTATCTCCCGCCCAGTTAGAGATCCTATATCGTCAGGCGGGACTGGATAAGCCAATCTATCAGCAATACTTCATTTACCTTGGCAATGTCCTGCAGGGGGATTTTGGCACGTCTTTCCAGTTCAAAAACCAGCCTGTGGCAAAGCTGCTTGTTAACAGGATCGGGCCTTCTGTTCAGCTTGGGGTACAAGCTATCGTTGTGGGGACATTGGCAGGGGTTATCCTTGGAGTGATTTCGGCGATGTATCGCAACACTTTTGCGGACAGTATTGTTTCGGTAATAGCAATTCTGGGCAGGTCAATTCCGAACTTTGTTTTTGCGGTGGTCCTGCAGTATATTTTTGCGGTGAAGTTGGGGATCTTGCCAATAGCCATGTGGAAGAACTTTTCCTACACCATTCTTCCCACCCTGACTTTGGCAATGTCGCCAATGGCAAACGCCGCAAGGTTTATCCGAACGGAAATGGTGGAATCTTTAAACAGCGAATACATAGAGCTTGCCCGCGCAAAAGGCTTTGGGCCTTGGCAAACGGCGTTTCGTCACGCCTTGCGAAACAGCCTCATCCCGTTGATCACCCTACTTGGCCCAATGTCCGTGAGTCTGATGACCGGCTCGTTGGTGATAGAAAATATCTACGCTGTGCCTGGAATAGGCGAGCAATTTGTAAAATCTATCATAACTAACGATTACCCCACGATTATGGCGATCACAATTCTTTATTCCGCGATGCTGATTGTTATCATATCTGCTGTGGATTTGCTTTACGGACTTGTTGATCCGCGAATCCGCGTGACAGGAGGCGAAAAAGTTGGAAAATAATGAAAGGTTTGATTTGATTCTGTCTGGAGACTCTTTCGAGCCCCTTGAATCCGGCAAAACCACTGCCAAAGCAGTTCCTTCGTCACCACGTTTAAGTTTTACACAAGATTCGTGGCGCAGGCTGAAAAAGAACAAAGGTGCCGTGGTTTCCCTGTGTGTTTTGTTGTTCGTGGCGTCAGTTGCCATTTTGGCAGGGTGGATTTCCCCCCAGAACCCGAACAAACAAAGCTTGCTCTACGTGAATCTGCCGCCAAAAATCCCTGGGGTGTCCCTTTACGGATTCAACGGGTGGGGCATTGTTTCTGGCGAGCGTGTTGATATTTACACCGCTAAAAATGTTCCTGAAAACGTTTACTTTTATCTTGGGACCGATGCTTTGGGGCGGGATGAACTGTCGCGGCTTCTCTTTGGGATACGAATGTCACTGATTATTGCCGTCCTGGCAGCGGTTATTGATTTGGGAATCGGCGTAGCTTACGGGCTGTTCTCGGGGGTGTGCGGCGGAGTTGCGGATACCGTCATGCAACGCATATTGGAGATTCTTTCCGGTATCCCCACATTAGTCATAATGATTTTAATGCTCACCATTTTTGACCCGGGATTGCTTTCCATCGTTTTTGCCATGATTATAACCGGTTGGGTGAATATGGCAAGGGTAGTCCGAGCCCAGACACTGAAAATCAAAGAGCAGGAATACGTCTATGCGGCAACCGTATTGGGAGCTTCCAGCTTAAATATTGCCTTGCGACATATTTTGCCGAACATTGCGGGCGTAATCATTGTACAGCTGATGTTCAGTATTCCCACCGCTATTTTTTTTGAGGCATTTTTAAGCTTCATAGGCTTAGGCTTAAAGCCCCCGATCGCTTCGCTGGGCACCTTGCTTAACGAGGGATATAAGACTTTCCGCTTTTTGCCGCATTTGATGTGGGTACCGGCAGCGGCTCTTTCGGTGATGATGATTTGCTTTAATTTGCTGGCGGACGGTATGCGCGATGCCTTTGACCCAAAAACCAAAGAATAATTTAAGGATTTGTGACTGATATGGAAAATGAATCGAAAGAAATTGCGCTTCAGGTAAAAGATTTAGATATATCATTTAACATTTATGAGGGGGAAGTGCGTGCCCTGCGCTCGGTAAGCTTTGAGCTTTACAAAGGTGAAACCTTGGCTATCGTGGGGGAAAGCGGCTGCGGTAAATCTGTGACGGCAAAATCCATCATGCGCTTGCTGCCCGGTTCGGCAAGGATAAATTCCGGTTCGATTATTTTTCACGGGGAAGATTTGGTCAAAAAATCTCAGCGTGAAATGCAAAAAATACGCTCCCGGAGTATCGGTATGGTTTTTCAAGACCCCATGACCTCCCTTGACCCAACGATGAGCATTGGAAAACAGGTAGCTGAATCTCTGCGGTTACATAAGAAAGTTTCTACGCGGGAATCTTTAGAAGAGGCCCGCAGACTGCTGGAGCTTGTGGGCATTCCCGATGCGGGGCGCCGGATGAAGTGTTATCCCCATCAGTTTTCAGGCGGTCAGCGCCAAAGGATCGTGATCGCGGCAGCGCTTATCTGCTCGCCGGAGATTATCATAGCGGATGAGCCCACCACCGCCCTGGATGTTACCGTACAGGCGCAGATACTGGAACTGTTAAAGGAGCTTAAGACAAAATTAAACACTTCGGTGATCTTTATCACCCATAATCTGGGGGCGGTGGCCAATATTGCCGACAGGATTGCGGTGATGTATGCGGGCAAAATTGTGGAAATAGGCAGTGTTTGGGAAATGTTTTACAATCCCCAGCACCCTTACACCTGGGGGCTTCTTGCCTCATTCCCTGCCATTGATGATGGAGAAAAGCGCTTGCACGCGATTCCGGGAATGCCGCCGAATATGATTCATCCCCCTGAAGGTGATGCTTTCCATCTCCGCAACCCATACGCGATGAAAATCGATGCCATGGCAGCCCCGCCTTTCTTTTCCGTTTCGCCTACCCATAAGGCGGCAACATGGCTTTTAGCGCCGGGAGCACCAGACATCGTCCCTCCGCCGGAGATTTTAAGACGCTGGGAAATTTTTAAACAATATCAAATCCGAGGTGAGAAAAATGACGACGACCCGGGCGATTGAGGGGAGACTGCTGGAATTGCAGTGTGTTACAAAGACTTTTAATTCCGGCAAAAAAAATGAAGTCAAAGCGGTAGATAACATTAGTTTCAGCATTTATAAGGGGGAAACCCTTGGTCTTGTGGGAGAAAGCGGCTGTGGAAAATCCACCACCGGCAGAATGATTGCAGGACTTTTCGCTCCCACTGGCGGTTCGATCATTTTTGACGACGAACACATCGGGAATTTAAAAGAAAAGAAAAGCCTGATGCGTTTCAGACGAAGGGTGCAGATGATCTTTCAGGATCCATATGCCTCCCTTGATCCGCGAATGAAAGTAAGAGAAATTATTGCCGAAGGAATAAAGCTTCACAAGCTGGCCAAAAGCAAAAGCGAATTGGACTTAAGAGTGGAAGAACTGCTTTTGCAGGTGGGGCTGGACAGTTCCTGCTCCGGGCGGTATCCCCATGAGTTTTCCGGGGGGCAAAGGCAAAGAATCGGCATTGCCAGAGCTCTTGCCGTTGAGCCGGAGTTCATCGTCTGCGACGAGCCTATTTCTGCCCTTGACGTTTCGATTCAGGCACAGGTGATAAATCTGCTTTTGGATTTGAGGGAAAGCCGCTCGCTTACGTACTTGTTTATCGCCCACGACTTAACTGTGGTGCGCCGTGTAAGCGACAGGATCGGCGTTATGTACAAAGGAAAACTTGTAGAAATAGGTGACAGCGATGAAATTTACCATTTCGGAGTTCACCCTTATACCGAAAGCCTGTTGTCGGCAATCCCCATCGCCGACCCGGTTTACGCTCAGAGCCACAAGCGCAAAACATACTCCCCGAATATGGAAGAAGACGGCAATGACGCTGCCTTAAGGGAGATAGCGGAAAATCACAGCATCTATTGCACTGAAAGCGAAATCGGATTCTACCGGGAAAAACTTTTAAATAAAAAATCAAAATCATAAAAAGAAGGGAAATATCATGAAAAAAGCATTATTAACATCTATTTTAGCAGCAGGGTTACTTTTGTCGGCCTGCTCCACTTATCAGACGGATAATTCGTCGGGCACAGAAAGCACTCAGTCAAGTTCAGCAGAAAGCTCAGCCGCAAATACAGAGGCCGCTGATACGAACAATCCCAAAGAGATCACCTTGGTGCTTTCCCAAGAGCTTAACACAATCGATCCCAAAAGCGGCGTGGATTCCAATAGTTCCAGTGCAATGAACAATATTTATGAGGGGCTTTATCGCCTTGACGAAGGGGCCAGACCCTACCCTGCCGGAGCCGCCGAGCTGCCGCAGATAAGCGCCGATGGTCTTGTTTATACCATAAAGCTGAATCAGGCGGCACAGTGGTCCAACGGCGCTAAAATCACTGCGGATGATTATGTCTACGGTTGGAGCAGGGCAGTTTCGGCTGAAAACGCAGCCGAAAATCTGCATTTCTATACTTATCTCAAAAACGCCGACGAAATTATCAGCGGTGAGAAAAATATTTCTGAGCTGGGTATTCGCGCACTGGACGACTACACCCTTGAAATTACATTGAAGGCTCCAATTAGTTATTTCACCTCTCTTCTTGTGAGCCCTCCCTTTTTCCCTCTTAATCGAGAATACGTGGAAGACCAGGGGAATTTGTTTGCCTCAGATTCCGATCATTCCATATACAATGGTCCATTTGTCTTAACAGAATTTTCCGGGCCGGGAATCGGCGCGGACTGGGCTTATCTTAAAAACGACAGTTATTGGGATAAAGACAATGTACATATTGACAGAATCAACATTAAAATCATAAAAGAGACGGCTACCGCCATGAGCCTGTTTGGCACCGGAGAAGTGGACCAGATCGGGATTTCCGGCGAATATGCCCAGAATGAAATCAATTCCCCGGCTTTCGTTGCTGCGAATGCCTCTACCCTAGTCTTTATCGGTTACAATGCTGAAAATGAGATCTTCAAAAACAAAAATGCCAGGGAAGCCATCTCCTTACTAATCGACCGGGAAGCCGTGGCTAACAGTCTGTTAGGTGACGGATCTGCTCCTGCGAATGGCATTACTCCTTATAGCATACACGCCAACCCAACCACCGGACAGGACTTTGCAGAAACCTTGGGCGTGGAACTTAAAACCGATGTGGCAAGAGCGAAAGAACTTTGGGCAGCAGCCCGCTCAGAGCTAGGCCTTACCGGAGAAGTTACCATCGAATTCCCCACCTTTGAATCAGACAGAATGAAGACTGTGGGCGCCTATATTCAAGGAGTGGTGGAAGAAAACCTTGAAGGTGTTAAAGTTAACTTGAACGTACTGCCCGTGTCGGTCTTTATAGACACCGCAAGAAACGGTAATTTTACAATGTTTATGTGTACCTGGTCACCTGATTTTTCGGACGCCACCAGCCTGCTGGAACTGTTTGAAACTGATGGGGGCAGCAACTGGAGCCGTTATTCCAATCCGCAATATGACACGCTTCTAAAATCCGCCAATGTGGATTTTGCCGCCGATGCGGAGAAACGCTTTGAGAAGCTGCAAGAAGCGGAACGATTTATCCTTGATGATTTTGGAGTGGCTCCTATCTTCTATCAAAGCTCAGCATTATTGCGTAACCCCAAACTGAAAGGCATCATTTACCACACGACATACCCGATTTACGATTATAAAAATGCTTATTTGGAAGATTAAACAAGTGCAGGTATTTATACTTTAACTGAAACCGCCAAATCCAATAGACAAAAAGATCGACAATCCTGTCAAATGCTGTACAGGCCATAATTAAACCCAAAAAGACGAGCCAACTGGTATTTTTACAATCAGCTGGCTCGTCTCTATTTATTATTTTCAGTTTCTAAAGTCCATATTCTGTGCATTTGTAGTAAAATTGTTGTAGAATACCTTTTCCCAAATTCCACAAACCCAGTAACCATGCGGGTTTGCGGGCTTTTCTTAATCCTTCGTTTTCATCGTCGGGAACAACAGCACATCCCTGATTGCATAAGAATCCGTAAGCAGCATAACAAACCTGTCAATGCCGATTCCAATACCGCCGGTCGGTGGCATACCGATCATGAGTGCATTTACAAAATCATCATCCATGGAATTAGCTTCATCATCTCCCGCTGCAAGAAGTGCTTCCTGAGCCTTAAAACGCTCAATCTGATCCAGAGGGTCATTTAACTCAGAATATGCATTTGCCATCTCACGCTTTGTAATGAACAGCTCGAAGCGCTCCGTATAATCCGGGTCATCAGGCTTTTTCTTGGTAAGAGGAGAGATTTCAACCGGATGGTCCATAATAAAGGTCGGCTGAACCAAATGCTCTTCTACAAATTCCTCAAAAAGCAAGCTTAGAATATCGCCCTTCTTATGGCGCGCCTCATACTCCACATGGTACTGGTCGGCCAGAGCCTTAGCTTCCTCATCCGTATGGATGGTGGTAAAATCAATGTCCTTGTATTTCTTTAAAGCGTCTACCATGGTAATGCGTTCAAATGGCTTTGATAAGTCAATTTCCACACCATCATAGTTCACTACAGCCGTTCCAAGAACCTTAAGGGCAACAGACCGGAATAAATTCTCCACCAGATCCATCATGCCGTGGTAATCGGTATAAGCCTGATATAATTCCATCAAAGTGAATTCCGGGTTATGACGGGTATCCACGCCTTCATTTCTGAAAACGCGCCCGATTTCATAAACTCTTTCCAATCCGCCTACGATCAGCCTCTTTAAGTAAAGCTCAAGAGAAATACGAAGCTTTACATCCTCATCAAGAGCGTTGTAATGAGTTTCAAAAGGTCTTGCCGCAGCGCCGCCTGCATTAGCAACCAGCATTGGCGTCTCCACCTCCATGAAGCCCTGGGCATCTAAATGGTCACGGATGGCCTTGATGATCTGGGAACGCTTTACAAAGGTATCCCTTACTTCAGGGTTCATGATCAGATCTACATATCTCTGTCTATAGCGAATGTCCGTATTGGTCAGACCGTGGAACTTCTCCGGAAGAATCTGAAGGCTCTTGGTAAGAAGTAGAACGCTCTCAGCATGGATGGAAACTTCTCCCGTCTTTGTTGTAAACGCAGTTCCCTTAATGCCTACGATATCACCGATATCCAGCTTCTTGAATTCCTTGTATTCCTCTTCTCCGATACTGTCTCTGGCCACATAGGACTGAATATTGCCTTTTAAATCCTGTACATTACAGAAGGAAGCTTTCCCCATCACGCGCTTTGACATAAGACGTCCTGCAATGGATACTTCCTTTCCTTCCCATTCTTCATAATGTTCCTTGATTTCACTGCTGTGTACATTTGCATCGTACTTTGTAACTTTAAACGGATCCTTTCCCGCTTCCTGAAGCTCTGCCAGCTTTTCCCGGCGGACCTTCAGCAAATGGTTTAAATCCTCTTCTATAACCTGATTCTGGTTTTGATTCTGCTGTTCTGCCACCTGTTTGCACTCCTTTGTGAACTATGTTAAAGAAGTTCGATTCGCCAGACGGCTCATCGAACGGCTAATTTTCTAAGACACTCTCTGAATTTCCAGAACCTTATATTGAATCACTCCGGACTGTGTCTCTACGTCTACCACATCTCCCACTTTCCTGCCGATCAGCGCATGACCTACCGGGGATTCGTTGGAAATCTTATTCTGAAGGCTGTTTGCCTCCGTGGAACCCACGATTTTGAATTCCATCTCTTCGTCCTCATCAACATCGTAGACTTTTACCTTGCAGCCAATGTTAATCTTATCTAAATCTATCTCATCCTCAACCACTACCTCTGCATTTTTAAGGAGCTTCTCCAGCTCTTCAATACGCAGCTCAATGTCTCTTTGTTCATCCTTAGCGGCATCATATTCAGCGTTCTCGGATAAGTCGCCTTGCTCTCTGGCTTCCTTGATCTTCTGGGCGACCTCTTTTCTTTTTACTACCTTTAAATTCTGAAGCTCATCCTCGTATCTTTTAAGGCCTTCGTAGGTTAAAATATTTTTCTTGTCTACCATGGTTTTTGATTCCTCCTGGTTTCATACTCGCTCATTCGCATTCCAAATATTATAGCGTAAACATCTAAAAATGTCAAGAATGTAACTAATCCTGATTCTAATTCTCTGATCGGGCTTTTCCGATCCTTTCTTCCGCAAAACGCTTTAATTCATCCATGGTTCCCACCTGGTTGATATCATTTCTAAGCTTTGCGGAATGAGGCAGTCCGGCTGTATACCACGCCATATGCCCACGCATCTCACGCATGGCCACCACTTCCCCTTTGTGCTCCATCTCCAGGGCACCGTGGCGGATGATCATCTTAGAAATCTCCTCCCTGGCAGGCCCTGGAAGCAGTTCTCCTGTTTCCAGATAATGAAGGGTTCTTTTAAAGATCCAGGGATTTCCCTTGGCTCCCCGGGCAATCATCACCCCGTCACAGCCGGTTTCCTCCATAAGGGCCTTTGCATCTTCCGGCTTAAATACGTCGCCGTTTCCAATAACCGGGATTGTTACAGCTTCCTTTACCTTCCTTATAATAGTCCAGTCCGCTGTTCCTGAATAATACTGCTCCCTGGTCCTGCCGTGAACAGCCACTGCCGCCACTCCGCAGCTTTCCGCCATTTTGGCAAACTCTACAGCATTGCAATCCTCTTCTGTAAAGCCCTTTCTGAATTTTACGGTCACAGGCTTTTTCACTGCCCTTACCATGGCGGTCAGGATGCGCTCTGCAAGCCCGATATCCTTCATAAGCGCCGACCCTTCCCCGTTATTTACGATCTTCGGCATGGGACAGCCCATGTTCACATCAATAAATGCATAGGGTCCTTCTTCCACCTGGGCCGCAATATCCGCCATGATCTCCGGGTCAGATCCAAAAAGCTGGAGGCTTACAGGACCTTCCCCATCAGCTACTTTAATCAGCTCTTTTGTATTTCTGTTCTTATATAAAATTGCCTTGGCGCTGACCATTTCCGTTACTGCCATACCACAACCCTGCTCCCTGCAGAGAAAACGAAATGGCAGGTCAGTAACTCCTGCCATCGGTGCCAATATCAGGTTGTTGTCCAACGTCAAATTTCCAATTCTAAGTTTCACGTATCTCTTTCTCCGCCTTCCAATTCTTCTCCCAGATAAAACACCCGGTAGTACATTTCCAAAGATTCCAGAAGTTCCCTTTTTTCTTTCTGGTACTGCTTGATCTTCAGCACGCTACCGATTTCATCAAACAGATAATCTCCCTCCTCTGCCGTCACCTTAAATTCCAGGGTGCCATCCTCATCATATTCTATGACAAGGATTCCTCCTACATCTTCGGTATAAAGCACGCACATGATCTGAAGATCCTGCTGGATGCTTTCCGGAAGGCTTGAAAACTGCTGGTTAAAATAATATTTCTGCTCATAGGAATTGGCGCCGCAAAGCACCACATTATCTCCATCATGCTCCATCGTTCCTGCCACCGCTCTTTCCTCATTATCGCCCATGCTTTGGGTGTAAAGGGATACCCTTGGGTATTTCCATTATATACTGACATTATATTTTAGCATACCCGAAAAGAAATGACAATAGGTCAAAAATCAGTGGTACACCGCTTGATCAGCCGGCAGGTCACCCGGTTATTCTTGTTTACTTCCGTTTTTTCTCCCAGAAGGATTTTCATCATATTATCAACGGAGATGTTGCTTAATTCCTCGACCCTGTTATCGATGGAAGAAAGCTCAGGATCGCTGCAGATCGACAGGGCCGAATTATTAAATCCGGTAATGCACAAATCTTCCGGAACTTTTAAAAGCTTTGCATTTGCATACTTTATCGCTCCTACGGCAAGACCGTCATCTGTGGCAACCACACTGTCAAATCTTAAATCACGCCGCTCCAGGAGGATATCCCTTACCGTGTGGATCCGGTTTTTTACATAAAGCTTCAAATCTCCCAGAACCGGAAGCCCATGGGCTTTTAAAGCGGATTCATAGCCCGCCAGCTTCTGATTCGCACTGTAAGAGTGAGAATCACAGAGAAACAGGATTCTCCGCCGGCCTGTTTCAATCATCTGACTGGTCACATCATAGGTTGCCTGATAATCATCTCCATAAGCGCAATATATATTCTCGCCATCCAAATATCCGTTAATCAAAAACACAGGAACCTGTTTTGCTGCATTGCGGACATACTGTGAATTTTTATCCGCTTCTCCTGTCCCTGCGTAAGTGGAGCCGACCATAATGAGGGCGTCGATCCGCTTCGCAAGAAGAAGGCTGACATACTTTTCTTTTACGGACTGTTCAAACCCGCTGCAGCATAAAATACAGTCGTAACCATGCTCGTGCATGCGGCTCTCTAAATGGGCTACCGCTGTAGCCATATAGGCATCTGATACATCCGGACATAAAATCCCAATGGTCTTCATGGAGTCAAGTCCCAGCCCCCTGGCAAACACATTAGGGGTATAGCCGTTCTCTTCCATAATCGTCCTGACCTTCTGTTTTGTTCTCTCACTCACACGGGGGCTGTCGTTCACCACCCGGGATACAGTAGCGATGGAAACTCCTGCAAGTTCTGCAATGTCATAAATGTTCATTCTTGTAGTCCTTCTTACTCATCAAAATTTCCACACACAAAGCAAGCGTAAGCGCTTACACTTTTCTCGCTCCATTATACAGGATAATTTTCTGTAAAGCAACTGTTATTACTGATTTTATCCATAGAAAAATCAGTTTTATTTCTTAATTTATGCCCATAAATAAAAAGAAAAATCTCTTTTTTTCTTTCCCTATTGACGTCCGCACTAAAATAGTGTATGTTTTATGTAAGTACTTACATTACATGTACCAACCGAAACTGGTACCAAGAAAGGAAAGGAAGCTTATGCAGGATTTTATCAAAATTCATTCCGGAGATAATGTTGCAGTCGCATTAAAGCCGCTTTCTTCCGGCACTGCCGCAGAGATTGACGGAAAACTCGTTACACTCCGGGAAGATATCCCACAGGGCCATAAATTCGCCCTCACCGATATACCTGCCGGCTCATCCGTCATTAAATACGGCTGTGCCATTGGCATGGCAAAGGAACATATTAAGACAGGGGCCTGGATACACACACATAATTTAAAAACAGGTTTGGGGGACTTACTGACTTATACGTATGAAAAGCAGGAAACGGAAGTTGCCCCCACGGACGAACGTTTCTTTCACGGTTACCGCAGACCAGACGGAAAAGTGGGCGTACGCAATGAAATCTGGATCATTCCCACGGTTGGCTGTGTCAATAACATAGCCACTGCTCTTGAGCGCATGGCAAAGAAATACGTAGGCGGCACTATTGACGAAGTTGCCGCATTCCCCCATCCCTACGGCTGTTCCCAGATGGGTGATGACCAGGAATATACCAGAACCATTCTGGCTGATTTGATCAGCCATCCCAACGCCGGCGGCGTTCTTGTTCTGGGACTTGGCTGTGAAAACAGCAGCATCTCCGAGCTAAAACCCTATATCGGCGATTACGATGAGAACCGGGTAAAGTTTCTGGTAGCTCAGGATTCTGAGGATGAAATGGCTGATGCCATGGAGCTCATCGGACAGCTGGCTGAATACGCAGGTACGTTCCAAAGAGAGCCTGTAAGCTGCAGCGAACTCATCATCGGTATGAAATGCGGCGGGTCCGACGGTTTATCCGGAATCACAGCCAATCCAACGGTAGGAGCATTCTCCGATATGCTGGTTTCCAAAGGCGGAACCACCATTCTGACAGAAGTTCCCGAAATGTTCGGCGCGGAAACTCTTCTCATGAACCGTTGCCAGAACGAAGAAACCTTTGAAAAGACCGTAGATCTGATCAATGATTTTAAAAATTATTTCACCAGCCATAACCAGACCATTTACGAAAATCCTTCCCCAGGCAACAAAAAGGGCGGTATCTCCACCCTGGAGGACAAATCTCTGGGGTGCGTCCAGAAATCCGGCAGCGCTCCGGTCGTAGATGTATTAAAATACGGGGAGCCGGTACGTAATAAGGGATTAAATCTACTTAGCGCTCCTGGTAACGACTTAGTTGCCTCCACGGCACTGGCTGCCTCCGGCGCCCATATCGTCCTGTTTACCACAGGCCGCGGTACCCCATTTGCCTGTCCGGTACCGACCATGAAGATCTCCACCAACACCGCCTTAAGCACAAAGAAGAATAACTGGATCGATTTTAACTGCGGCGTACTGGTCGAAGATACGGATATGGACACTCTTAAAAATGAATTTTTCGATTTTGTGATCGAAGTGGCTTCCGGTAAAAAGGTGAAATCCGAAGAAGCAGGCTTCCACGACATGGCTATCTTTAAGCGGGGTGTGACCTTATAATCCGGCTTATTAGCAACGCTTTTGCTTTCAATAATACCATATATATCTATATTCATGCAATGAAGAAAAAAGGAGATAAATTCAATGGAAAAGTTATGTTATGAAACACTGGAAAAGCTTGGCTTTGACGGATATCTTTTAAAGGATGCCCCGGAACGGGTGCTGCAGTTCGGCGAAGGTAATTTCTTAAGGGCATTTGTGGATTATTTTATCGACGTTCTGAACGAAAAGACCGGATTCAACTCCAAGGTTGTTTTATGCCAGCCCATAGCACCAGGTCTTGCAGATATGATCAACGAACAGGAAGGGCTTTATACTCTTTTCCTCCGCGGTTTTGAAAACGGACAGAAGGTAAATGACAAGCGTGTGATCTCCTGTGTAAGCAGATGCTTAAATCCTTATACGGATTATGAGTCCGTATTGGCCTGTGCGGATAATCCTGATCTGCGTTACATTGCCTGCAATACCACCGAAGCAGGTATTACCTATGATCCTTCCTGCCAGTTTACGGATGTTCCGGCTGACAGCTACCCAGGAAAACTGACTCAGTTCCTTTACAGAAGATTTGAAAAGTTCGGAAAAGAAGCAGGCAAGGGCTTTGTAATCCTTTCCTGTGAGCTGATCGATAACAACGGAAAAGAACTGGAAAAATGCGTTTTAAAATACGCTGAGCAATGGGACTTAGGCAAGGAATTCACCACATGGATCAAAACAGAGAACATCTTCTGCTCCACTTTGGTAGACCGTATCGTGACCGGATATCCAAGAAATGAAGCAGCTGCCATCTGTGAGGAATTAGGTTATCAGGATAACATTATCGATACCGGTGAAGTCTTCGGCTTCTGGGTCATTGAAGGACCGGACAGCTTAAAGAAAGAACTGCCCTTTGAAGAAGCAGGCCTTCCTGTTATCATCTGCAACGACCACAAGCCATATAAGCAGAGAAAGGTCCGCATTTTAAACGGCGCCCACACCTCCTTTGTATTAGGCGCTTACCTTTCCGGCCAGGATATTGTCCGCAGCTGCATGGATGATGAAGTGATCTGCGGCTTCATGAATAAAACCATTTATGATGAGATCATTCCTACGCTGACCCTTCCAAAGGAGGAATTGATGAGTTTTGCAGCCTCTGTTACGGAGCGTTTCAAAAACCCATTTATTGATCATGCCCTGTTATCCATTTCCTTAAATTCCACCTCCAAATGGAAAGCCCGTGTTATGCCTTCCCTTAAGAGCTATGTGGAAAAAACAGGCACACTTCCTAAATGTATAACGGCCTCCTTTGCTTTTTACATCGCATTCTACACCGGAATGAACCTTACGGTCGACGGCCTTGTTGCAGCACGTCCTGTCGGTGACGAGTACACCATCAAGGATGATAAGCCGGTTCTTCAGTTCTTCTATGACCACAAGGATGACGATGCGGCTTCCCTTGTTCATGCGGTTTGCACCAATGCTGACTTCTGGGATGAGGATTTAAGTGAAATTGCAGGATTTGAAGAAGCCGTGGCTGGCTATTTAACAGCCATTAAAGAAAAAGGCGCATATGAAGTTATGAAGGAATGTTTAAACTGACCGGAAGAAAGAGTAACCAGGCAGAACACAGCATTTATTGATTAATAAGATATTCTCCCACGAATCAAAAAAGAAACCGGAAGTCCTTAACAAGGATCCGGTTTCTTTTTTAATATATCATAAGTCCGCAGTGCAGCTCTCAAGAAATTTCCTCGACCATTCTGCATTATCCGGCCTGCTGTCCTCAATTGTCATCTGGATATACGGTTTTTCCCTTTTCACAAAATCCAGGATCACATCATATTTCATAACTCCGGTTCCCGGAGCGCCGGAGACGATCCGGTCGTCTTCCACCACAAAGTCTTTCATATGAAGGACATCCGTATATACGCCTAAATCCTCAATAGCTTCTGCAATCACCTGCTCATAATGCTCACTGTTTTCTGCTGACAAAAGATTTACCGGATCCAGGATAATTCTTAAATTAGGCGAACCAATGGCTTTAAGCACCTTCAGCGCCCGTTTGGAATTGTATACAATATGGCTCCATACCGGTTCAATCGCAATGATCACGCCGAATTTTTCCGCACATTCCACAACCGGGCGCAGGTTTTTGATAAAGGTCTGAAGCGCTTCCTCTGTGTGACAGGCCGGTTCATAACGATATTCCTCATTAGGCGCACCTGTTTCAGTTCCCACCACGCTGCAGCCTAATATAGAAGCAAAACGCAGATGGGCGTAATAGCGCTCCTGGATTTTTATGATTTCTGACCGGTCTGGGTGAGCCAGATTCAAATAGCAGCCCAGGACTGCAATATCCACATCATGTTCTGCAAATTTCTTGCGCAAATACGTCGCATAGCCTGGCGTCAATGCGGAATCCTCCACAGAATGCTCTTGTACCGTCTTTGCCAGCGCCAGATGGGCACAGGTAAACCCCTGTTCATGGGCGGCCTTCACCCGCTCCTCCAAGGTCCCGGGTGCCACGTCGTGTAACCGGATTCCGATCTGCATAATAACTCCTCCTTTATCTCACTTCATAATGATTGATGTTACTCAGCTCAAAGGCATCCCCTTCTTGTCCTGAAATCTTCACATGATCACAGATCAGGGTGTCCACGTTGCTGATGAGAAATCCTTTCTTCCTGCAATCTTCCACTCCTGACAGCATGGCAGGCGTCCCTGCCTTTGCATTGTCCGCAAAAGAAATATCAACGTTTTTAAATTCAATGCGTTCAATTTTTCTTTCCGGAAGCCCATAGAGGAAGGAAGCAGCCACATGGCAGTTTTCCGCCTTGATGTTGGTAAAAGAAAGTCTCTTTATCTCAGGGGTCCGCTCATCCACAGGAAGGGCCTCACGGCACTGTACATAATCGGACTTTCCATCGGGATCGCAGAAATAAAAGCTGTTTACAACAAAAGGCGTCATGACGTGATCCATATGGATATGGTCAAAATAAATCTCAGAAAGCACAGAATCCTTTCCTCTGCCTCTTCTCGTCTTGATCCGGAGCCCTCTGTCCGTATTACGGAACAGGCAGCGCTCCACCCGGATATTTTTAACGCCTGCGCCCACTTCGCTTCCCACGGTAACCGCTCCATGGCCGTTTTCCATCAGGCACTGGCGGATCCGGATGTTTTCAGAAGGCGTTTGATACCTGCGGCCCATATATATTTTTCCGGACTTGACCGCAATGCAGTCATCGCCTAAGGAAAAATGAAGCCCCAGTATTTCCACGTCCTTGCAGGATTCCGGGTCCAGGCCATCGGTATTGGGTGAATCTGCCGGATTTTCTATATCCAGGTTCAGGAACTTTAAGTCCCGGCTAAAATATGGGTGAAGCACCCAGGCAGGGCTGTTTTTTAAAGAAAAGCCCTGAAGGGCCACATGGTTACACCTCTCTAAAAATACCATGCGGGGCCGGAATGCCACCTTCATCTGGCGGACATTGTCCCACCAGTTGTCAAAGGAGGCCTGTCCGTTGATCAGCCCAGGGCCATAGACCACCACATCCTCTACATCGATCCCGGTTATGATCCCTGCAAACATGGGGAGAGGATTTCCTTCCCAGGTTCCCAGATTGTAATCCTCTTTTTCGTCATAGCTTTCGATCATTCCGGGAAATCTGGGATATTTGTACCGGTCCGTATCTGCCAGAAGTTCCGCTCCTTTAGCCAGCTCAAGCCTTAAATGGCTCTTTAAAAACAGGCTGGTAATCCGGTACCTTCCTTTGGGAATCAATACCCGGCTATCCTTCGGGCAGGCCATGATAGCCGCCTGGATAAAGGAGGTATCATCCTGATTTCCATCGCCACTGGCTCCCATATCTTTTACATTTAATGTTACAAATTCATAGTCGGTATGGAAACTGGTTTCCGCTCTTTCCCCATTTCTTTCCAGGGAAATAGTATAATCCATATCCGGCTTTAAGTCAAACAGCGTAAAGACAACCCGGTCCGTTTCTCCAAAAACTTCTCCATTTACCAGAATCTTTCCCGGTGTCTCAAATGCATAGATCTGCTCAGTCACCGTCTCTACGGTCACAGACCGAGCTGTTTTTAAGACAATTTTTAATTCCATACTGACTTTACCTCGCCTGTAATATTTTTCTATTAGAAGAATCTTTTTCCCTATTTAAAAAGGGCGCAGCAATTATATACCACGCCCGTTTTTTTATTATCCCTTAACGCCTCCTGCCGCGATACCGTCAATAAAGGCATCCTGGGCGCAGAAGAATACAATCAGGGAAGGAATAATGGAGATTAAAGACATCGCCAGAATCCGGTTCCACTGGAATCCCACATCACCGTCCATGGACATGCGCAAATAAATGGAGTTCGTATATTTGGGCATATCGGAAACGTAAATAAGCGGTCCCATAAAGTCGTTGGAAGTCCACATGAACTGAAACAGCGCAACAGATACCAGGGATGGCTTTAACATGGGAACAATCACATACCATAAGGTCTTTATGGAACTGCAGCCATCAATTTTAGCGGCTTCTTCCAGCTCCTTTGGCACGCCTCTTAAAAACTGTATCAGCATGAATAGGAAATAGGTATCTCCTGCAAACAGGGAGGGAATCACCAGCGGTAAGTAGGAATTGGTCCAGCCCCACTTATTGAACATAATATACTGGGGTGCATTGAGCACTACCTGGGGCAGGAATAAGGTAGAAATCATAAGAGAGAATAAAATTCCTTTTCCCTTAAATTCAAACCGGCTGAAACCATAAGCCGTAATAGTGGCTGATACGACTGTGAAAAGAACCTTTGGCACAACAATTTTGTATGTATTCAGCATGGATTTTATAAGGTTGATCTTTCCGCCATAATCTACAAATGCGTTGGCATAACCATCGGTCACAGGCTTTTTAGGCCAGAACCATGCGCTGGTAAAAATCTCCGAGTTTGTCTTAAAGGTAGCGCCCACCATCCAGATCAGGGGGTATACCATAATAAAGCCGACAAGGATCAGTAATGCATACCGGATCATTGCGTTGACCTTTCTCTTGGTCTCTTTCGTCATATCATTTACCTCCCGTCCTCATCTGAATAGTAAACCCACTTTTTCTGGCTTACAAACGCTACTACCGTAAAGGTCATAACAATAAGGAACAGGATCCAGGCCTGTGCACTTGCCATACCCATTTTATGCCGTAAGAATGCATTGTTGTAAATCAGGATTGAGATCAAAGTGGTCGCTCCGTTTGGTCCGCCCTTTGTTACAAGGAATGGCCCATTGAATTCCTGGAACGCCTGGCATAACTGTGTAATCAGGTTATAGAAAATAACCGGTGTAATTAAGGGAACCGTGATTTTGAAGAACTGTGTCCACTTTCCAGCCCCGTCAATGGAAGCCGCTTCGTATAAATCTTCGGAAACTCCCTTTAAAGCTGCAAGGAAAATCACCATGGCAGAACCAAACTGCCAGACCCTTAAAAGTACAATAACAGTAAGCGCACCGCCCCCGCTTGCCATCCAATTGATCTTTTCAACACCAAATACGCCCAGGACGGTGTTGATCAAGCCATCTGTATTGAAAACGGCTCTCCACAGAATCGCGATGGCAATGGAGCCCCCCAGAATAGACGGGATATAATACGCGGTCCGGAAGAAATTAACTCCTTTTAATTTAAAATTCAGGATATATGCAACGAACAAAGCAAACATCAACTTTAAGGGAACATCAAAAATTGCATATTTAAATGTAACAAAAAACGCTTTTTTAATATCGGAATCTGTGAAAATCTTATTATAGTTCATCATACCTGTCTTCGTAATGCCATTAAACAGATCATAGTTTGTAAAGCTGTAGTATAGGGAAGAGGCGAACGGATAAACTTTAAAAAGTATAAATCCAATCAGCCATGGTAAGATGAAGAAGAATCCTGCATTGTCTGCCAGGACCTTACGGATACCCTTTGACTTCATACTCTTATTCCTCCTGTTTTTTTAACATTGTATATTGCGCTTTAAGCATTTCCTGTAGGCCTGCGCATGTATTTTTATCGTTACTTTCGATCATTTTCCATATAAATTCCCCGAAATCACCGTATTTCTCTCTTTGAAGCACACCCATATTACATGCCTTAAAGATGGAATAACCGATTTCCAGGGCCTCAGAAGAATCCGGGATTTCCTTAATTTTCTCCCTGACTGCGGTTTTAAACAAATCCTTTAATTCCCTATAATATTCATAGATTTCTTCTGACATCTGGTCTATTGTTTCTATAAGAGCTATCAGATTGCTTCCTGTAAGTCTCTCTTCCCCCCGGAATAAAGCTGCAATCTCATTATAATGTTCTTTTCTTTTGTACCTCGTCTCATATGCTGTTACAAAGGGCATAAAATCCAAGGTCCAATCATTCTGCCTGATCAGCGACTCAATCATCTGTCTGTATTTCTCATCTCCCGTTTGATCCAGAGCAAAAAAACAGGCCAGGCTATCTTGTACCGGCAGACTTTCTGCCATCCCTTCCGGAGCTTCTACCTTGCTCAGACAGGTTATTGCAAAATCCTTATAAACCTTTTCGCCGGTAGCTTCATACATTTGTATTGCCCCCGTCAGCTGGTATGGTTTCCATATTTTTCTGCATTCCATAACTATTGTCTGCCCTTTTCTTTATGGGAGCCGCCATAAATTTATGGCGGCTCGTATGAAGTATGTATCACTTATTCAAACTGTCTGAAATCTTTATTAATTCTCAAGAGTCTCGGTAATGCCTTTAATCAGTTCGCTTGCTGCCTGCTTGGAATCAACTTCCCCTGTGCTTAACTTACCAAATACTTTATAGTAAACACCATCTGGATTTGCTTTTAAATCGTTGTGCTCAAACTTGCTGTCCAGATTGAACTTGCTGTAATTCATAACCTTTGTATTAGCCTCAATGGTCAGAGGATCACCAAGTTTGTTCGCCTCAAGAATCTTCAAGCCCTCTGTGGAGCAAGGAATACCTCTCTCTGTAGAAACGATCTTAACGCCTTCTTCGTCATTTAATAAGAAGTTGATCAGCATTGCTGCTTCCTTCGGATGCTGGGAATTTCCTGCAACCGAATATGCCATGGAAATCTTTGTAAAGCCTCCGTTGTTATCGCCCATCTTAACGAACTCGCCGACTATGAACTGCTGACCCGGCTTATTTACGCTGCCTTCCAAAGCACTTTTAAATTTGGAAGCTGAGGAATCCCACTCAAAAATACCTGCATACTTGCCATCGATCCATTTTGCGTTCTTGTCAAGAGAGTCAGCCATATCACCCTGAATGGTTGCCAGCATCGGAATGACATGCTTTGTTTCCAATTCAGTAATGAAATCCATTCCGTCCTTAACTTCATCTTCCGTATAGTTGACTTCGCCGCCTTCCACCCAGTTTTTGCCGTACTTGGATTCCAGATAATAAACCATTAAAATCATACGGTCATATTCGCCAAGGGCTAAAGGATACATATCTGGATCTTTTGCTTTAAATGCTGCACCTGCTGCATACAGGGAATCCAGGTCAGTAGGAATGTCACAGCCTACTTCTTCAAATGCAGTCTTATTCCAATAAAACACACGACCTGTTAAAGAAATCGGAACAGCCATTAACTTTTGGTCAACCTTACAGAGGTCAAGGCTTTCCGATGTAAACTGTTTTAAATCAAGAACATCGGAGTAATCTTCCAGGTTAGCAAAGGCTTTTCCCCCCTGGCTGTAGGATTCGATCCAGTTCCAGTTGATCTGCATAACGTCAGCAGCATTTCCGCCTAAAATATTCAAGGACTGTTTCTCTTCCCATCCGGTCCATGCGCCATACTCGGGAGTTACCTTAATGTTTGGATATTTCGCTTCAAATGCCTTAATTGCCTCTTCTGTTGCAGCATGTCTGCTGTCGCCGCCCCACCAGGAAAACTTAAGCTCTACCGGCTCTCCTGAAGTAGTTGGTGCTGTTGTCGCCGTATCACTTGCTGCTGCAGAAGTGGTCTCTGCCGCTGAAGAAACTGCTGTCTCACTGGTACTCTTACCTCCGCCGCAGGCGCTTAAGGACACTGCCATAACAGTCGCTAACCCCATCGCAGCCCACTGTTTGATCTTTTTCATAGTTCTCTCTCCTTTTTCTTAACCCTCATAAATGAGTTCTTAAAAGCCTGTGTAAGTAGTTTCACTTTTTCTACATTATTTGACATTTTTGCGTAAGCGCTTACACTTTGCTTTTTCCTTATTATAACATCCATCTTTCCATAATTCATTTCAAATCCGGCACAAAACATTGCAAATATTGACATCCTATGGTATAGTTTCAGTATAATTAGCTGAGGAAATTACGATTTATGAAAGTACTTACCACTTTTTCAGAAGGAATCGAATACTGCATGGCCTCCCATTATTTCTCTATTGTGCATCTCCACAAGGATATGGGAGTTTTAAGTATGCACAGCCACCTCTGCCATGAATTCTATTTTTCCCTAAATGGGGGCTGCACCTTCATGATAGATGACAAAAATTACAGGATCGAACCGGGGAGCCTGTTCATGGTCAACCAATATGAAAAGCATCAGCTGCTTCAGATGGATACCTCCATCCCTCAGGAACGGTTTGCCATATTTATAGATCCCTCTTATCTGGAAAGCATCTCCACACCACGGACGGATCTGACCTACTGTTTTACCCACAGGCCGAAGAAATTTTCTCACCGCATCGATTTAAACCATGGGCAGCAGCGGCGTTTTATGTATTACTTTAATAAACTGGCTGCAGAAGAAGGATTCGGCCAGGATGTGGAGGAACGCTCTGCCTTTGCTGAGTTCATGGTTTTCATTACAAAACTTGCCGCAGAGGCCTTTCTTGGGAGGGAATCGCAAGAACAGAGACAGTATTTCAGCAGTAAAGTGACCGATATCATCACCTATATCCATCACAACATTGATTCCCAGTTAAGCATCGGAGATATTGCGGCCCATTTTTATTTAAGTACCTCTTATCTTTGCAGGCTCTTCAAGAAAAGTACCGGTACCACCATCAATTCCTATATAATTTCCCGCCGCATTGAGCTGGCCCAGAAACTTCTGTCAGCCGGCTACAGCGTCAATGAAGTTTACAGCATGTGCGGGTTTAACGATTACAGCAATTTTTTTAAAGCTTTTACAAAAAAAGTGGGGATTTCACCGAAGAAATATTCACAGAACAGTTTAAGATGATATGATTTAGGGATTGGAGCCCGGTTACCCGGGCCCCAATCCCCATTAATTTTCCTGTTTCTTTATTAATTGTATACCCAGCCGGTTCTTCTCATTTCCGTATAGGCAAGAAGGAAGGGTCCTACCCCTTTGGCATCATCCTTTACAATAGGCTCGGACATGTAATAATCGTAAGTTCCATTTCTCCTGTCTTTGCCTCCAAGTCCGGCCACCAGGCAGATCCCTCCCAGACTCATATTCCCCTCTTCCAGATGAAGATAGGTATCGCAGATTCCCTGGAAGGCTTTTTTTCCATACACGGAATAGGATTCGGGAAGATATCCTAAACGGACTCCCTTTAAAATGGCATAGGCGAAAATGGCGCTTCCGCTGGTCTCTAAATAATTCCTGTCCATGCCGCCTAAGTTAACCACCTGATACCACATACCGCTTTCATCCTGGTATTTTAACATGGAGTCTATCAGGTCACGGAACGCTTCCTCCATCTCCTTTAAACTTTCCTTATCTGACGGATCCGACTTGTCCATGGTATCTAAAAGGGCCATGGAGTACCAGCCTAACGCTCTCAGCCAGAAATTCTGGGACAGTCCTGTCACCTTATCACACCAAAACATCTCTCTGGAGGAATCGTATGCATGGTAGTAAAGGCCGGTTTCCGTATCCCTCATAATCTTCACCACATTGGAAAACTGGCTGTAAATATCCCCGCATTTTTCCTTATTATTAAACCGGGTTTCGTATTCCATATAAAACGGCTGGCACATATACAGACCGTCAAGCCAAACCTGGTTTGGATAAATATTCTTATGCCAGAAGTTTCCCTCTTTCGTCCGCGGCATCTTTCCAATCTGGCTGTAAACCACATCAATGGCTTTTCGGTATTTTTCCTTTCCAGTCAGATCGTAAAGCTCGAACAGGGTTTTTCCCGCATTGACATTATCTATGTTCCGCTCTTCCACATCATAGCCGTCAATGCTCCCGTCTTCTCTTACCCTGTGATCGATAAATGTGTCGGCAAAATCCAGATATTTTAAATCTTCGGTAATGGCGTACATTTCCAAAATGGATTTGATCATACAACCGTCTATGTAATTCCATCCGGCCTTCTCTCCCTGAAGCAGCTTCTCAATGTTCCATACCGGACGGTCCGGTGTGCTCTTTTCCATCAGTTCATTGATATACGTTTCAATTGCATCCATGTTCCTTCTCTCCTTGCTTCCTGTCCCTGTTTGACCCTTTAGGCGGTCGTTTCGCTGCGGTCATTCTCATACAAGCATAACCGGAAAGATTCCGGTTGTCAAATCCCATTCATAAAACAGCCTATAAAAAAACGGCGGGAAACAGCCGGGAATTTACTAAAAATCCCGTTTGCTCTCGCCAGTTTCATATCAATTCCATTCATTAAAATCCCAATTCCTGATCCACAAAGATGATTTCGCACTTCATACCCATAGGGGCCCGGTCGATCACTGCCGTTATGCGGCAAATCCGTTCAGGGCTGCTGCAGTCATAGCATTTGTCTGCATTTTTGGCGCACGGGGTCTTTGCATTTATTCTACGGGCATTTTGGGGAGCAGCAACATTCCTGCTCCGGTAAATGGCGTCCTCTAAGTTTGGGGTGATTTTATTTTTGCCTACAACATAATAACATGTTTCAGGACCAAAAGCGGTCATAGCGACCCGGTTTCCGGTTCCGTCGATGTTAACAATCTGCCCGGTCTCCGATACGGCATTGGCACTGGTTATATAGATATTCGCGCAGTTGGCCAGGTGCCGCACATCTCTGGAAGGCACCTTGTTGTGCCATACCACGGCATTGTTCTGCTGCAGCGCCTCAAAAAGCCCCATCTCCAGAAGGGTCACGCTTCCACCAAATCCAATGGTCTGGTTCTTTAAGGTCTCCACAAGATAATCGCGTGCTTCTTCTTGTGTAGAAAAAAGCTGGGTGGTAAACCCGTGTTTTTCAAAGTTTTGCCTGATTACCGTATATTCCATCTCTGCCTCCGGCTGTTGCGCTATTTCCATTTATTTTACAAGGTATTTGACTTTGATTATCTCACAAGCATCTTGCTGATCTGATACTGGTCTTCAGGGATATCCTTTGTCATACTAAGGGCTTCCTGAATATCGATATCCTGGAATTCTCCATGCCGATAGCCTACGACACGGTTGCTCTTTCCTTCACAGAGAAGCTCTACTGCCCTTGCGCCCATAATGGAAGCATAGACACGGTCCTTACAGGTTGGCGCGCCGCCTCGCTGCATATGGCCCAGGATGGTAGCCCTGGTCTCAATGCCTGTGGCAGCTTCGATTCTCTTAGCCATAGAGGAGGAATGTCCGATGCCCTCTGCATTGATGATGATGTGGTGCTTTTTGCCCCGCTTTCTGTTCTCAATGATACGGTTGATGAGAGCCTGCTCATCGCCGTCATAGCGTTCCGGCAAAAGGATATCCTCGGCACCGTTTGCAAAACCGCACCAAAGAGCAATATAGCCTGCATTACGTCCCATTACCTCTATGATGCTGCAGCGTTCATGGGAAGTAGATGTATCACGAACCTTATCAATGGCCTCCATGGCTGTGTTAACGGCCGTATCAAAACCAATGGTGTAATCGGTACAGGCGATATCCAGATCAATGGTTCCGGGAAGTCCGATGGTATTGATCCCAAGTGCGGAAAGCTTACCGGCTCCCCGGAATGAACCGTCTCCTCCGATGACCACAATGCCGTCAATATTATGCTTTTTACAGATCTCGGCGCCCTTTCTCTGCCCTTCGGCAGTTGTGAACTCCTGACATCTGGCTGTATATAAAATGGTTCCTCCGCGGTGAATAATATCTGATACGCTGGTACTGTTCATATCAACGATTTCTTCCTGCAGAAGGCCTGCGTATCCCCTCATGATCCCCTTTACGTCCAATCCTTCATGGATTGCAGTCCTGACAATAGCACGGATCGCAGCATTCATACCTGGTGCATCACCGCCGCTGGTTAATACACCGATGGTTTTCACTTGTTTTGCCATAGTAGCTTCCTCCTGATTCACGGATATCTGTTTTAGTAAGTTTCTTATTGCGTACATGTTGTATTCTAATTCATTTTACCAATCTTTTCAAGTTTTTTTTCTACAAGCTTGACATTTTTTTCACCAAGTTTTTTAACCAGGGCAGCCAGCAGCCCGTCTGCCGCGTTTACGTTCCGGTTGGCCGGCAGAACCTTTCTGGCCCGCTCTTTTTCCAGATAGATAATGACCGAATCATCACCCTCCGATTCCTTTAAATCATTTAAGATTTCCCGCTCTACTGCCATATAGGATTCCTTATCAGGGAATTTCAGCCACAGCTCCTTTGGCAGGTCTGTAAAGGTCGTTACCCGCTCACAGATCAGCTTTCCCACCGGATCCTCTCCGACCGAGACTCTTCCTTGTATGAAGACCTTGGAATCTTCCACAAACAGTTCCCTCTTGCTCTCATAATCCTTGGGGAACACGATCACTTCCACGGATCCTGCTAAATCCTCCAGGATGATGAATGCCATCATTTTATTGTTTCTGGTAGTTTTTACGGTCTTTCCTGTAATCATACCTCCGATGGTCACATAGGAACCGTCGGCAACACCGGCTTTTCCTGTTTCCTCATCCAAAACAAAATCTATGGTGGTTGCGGTAATATTATTTCTCCAGGTGGTTTCGTAAGCTTCCATGGGATGGCCGCTTAAATAGATGCCAAGGGTTTCCTTCTCAAATGCCAGTAAGTCTTCCTTTAAAAATTCCCCTACATCAGGGAAAGTAACCTGAAAATGGCTCTTTTCTTCCTCCCCTGCAAGATCAAACAGAGTCATCTGGCCTTCCATGGTATTTTTCCGTTCCTTACTTCTCTGCTCCAAAAGCTCCGGCGCAATCAAAAGCTTCTGCTTTCTTGTACCGGGAAGGGTGTCCAAAGCACCGGATTTTATGAAATTTTCCAGAGTCCTTTTATTGACCTCCTTATTGCTCATCCGGTCAATAAAATCTTCCAAATCGTGGTACACCCCGTTCTGCTCCCGTTCCGCCACGATAAGCTCTACCACAGACTTGCCCACGCTCTTAATGGCCGACAAGCCGTAGCGTATGGATCCTCCGGAAACGGAGAACCCGCTTTCTCCCTCATTAATATCCGGAGGAAGGATGGAAATCCCCATCTGTCTGCAGCTTAAAATATATTCCGATACCTTTGATACGTTATCCATGACAGAGGTTAGGAGGGCTGCCATGAATTCCTGGGGATAATAATATTTTAAAAAGGCGGTCTGATAGGATACCACCGCATATGCCGCCGCATGGGATTTGTTAAAGGCGTATTTGGCAAAATCGATCATCTCGTCATAGATCTGGTTTGCCGTTTTTTCATCAATTCCATTGGAGATGCACCCTGTTACCTCTTCCTCCGGATTCCCATAGACAAAGTTATGCCGTTCCTTTTCCATGACAGAGGTCTTCTTTTTTGACATGGCTCTGCGCACCAGGTCACTTCGGCCCATGGTATATCCGGCAAGCTCTCTAACAATCTGCATTACCTGTTCCTGGTATACGATACAGCCATAGGTAGGGTCTAAGATGGGTTCCAGCTGGGTGCATTCATAGGTAATGGATCTTCGGTCGTTCTTCCCCTTTAAATACTTGGGAATAAAGTCCATGGGGCCGGGGCGGTAAAGGGAAATTCCGGCAATAATATCTTCCAGGCTTTCCGGTTTCAGCTCCTTCATAAAGCTCTTCATGCCGGAGCTTTCCAGCTGGAACACCCCATCATCCCTTCCGGTACCGATGGAATCCAGCACTGCCTTGTCATTATAATTGATCCGGTCCATATCGATGGATAACTGCCTGTTTTTCTCTATGGCCTTAACCGCATTTTGAATGACCGTTAAAGTACGCAGACCCAGAAAATCCATCTTCAAAAGTCCCAGCTCTTCCAGAGTGGTCATAGTAAACTGAGTGGTAATGGTACCGTCGGACGCCCTGGAAAGGGGAACATATTCGTCCACGGAAGTCCGGCTGATCACGACTCCGGCAGCATGCATGGATGTATGTCTCGGCAAGCCTTCCAGACGCATGGACATATCAATGAGGTATTTGACCTCAGGATCCTCCTCGTATGCGTTTCTTAGGTCAGGGCTTTGCCTTAAGGCCTTTTCAAGAGTCATGCCAAGGTCTCCTGGAATCATCTTTGCTATGGCGTCGCACCGGGCATATGGCATGTCCAGTACCCTTCCCACATCCCGTACCACACCTTTGGCTGCAAGGGTACCAAAGGTCACGATCTGGACCACCTGCTCCTTTCCATACTTCTGGACCACATAGTCAATAACCTCCTGACGCCGTTCAAAGCAGAAATCCACGTCAATATCAGGCATGGAAATTCGTTCCGGATTTAAGAACCGCTCAAAAAGCAGGTTATAGCGGATGGGATCAATGTTGGTGATCCCCAGACAGTAGGACACGATGCTTCCCGCCGCAGAACCTCGTCCCGGCCCCACGATAATATCCTGGGATCTGGCATAATGAATGAAATCCCATACAATCAGGAAATAGTCCACATATCCCATGGTATGAATGACATCCAGCTCATAGTCAAGTCTTTCCTTTAACGTGCCATCATCCTGGGGATAATGGTTCTCAAAGCCTTCCAGGCAAAGCTTGTTTAAATACGTCCAGGAATCATGCCCTTCCGGCACATCGTACTTGGGCAGTTTGGTCACGCCGAATTCGATCTCCACATTGCAGCGTTCTGCTATCCTGTGAGTGTTGTCAATAGCTTCTCCTGCGTAGGAGAAAAGCTTCCGCATCTCCTCCTCGGACTTGCAGTAATACTGACCTCCTTCATAACGCATACGGTTCTCATCCGCCACCTTTTTTCCGGTCTGGATGCACAGCAGGATGTCATGAGGCGTGGCATCTTCCGCATAGGTATAGTGGATATCATTGGTGGCTACCAGTTCGATCTCTGTTTCATGGCTCAGCCGCAGTAAGCTCTGGTTTACCGTATTCTGATCCGGTATTCCATGATCCTGAAGCTCCAGAAAGAAATTACCTTTTCCGAATATCTCCTGGTAACGAAGGGCAGCTTCCCTGCCCCTCTCATACAGCCCGCGGCCGATCAGCCTCTGCACCTCTCCTGCCAGACAGGCGCTTAATGCGATGATCCCTTCGCTGTATTCCTTTAAAACCTCATAATCCACTCTTGGTTTATAATAAAATCCATCCACAAAACCTTTTGAGACGATCTTCATCAGGTTCTGGTATCCCTGGTTATTCTCAGCCAATAAGACCAGATGATAATACCGGTCCTCTCCGCCAGCAATTTCCCTGTCAAACCTGGATCCGGAGGTCACATATACCTCGCATCCGATGATTGGCTTGATTCCCGCCTCTCTGGCCGCCCGGTAAAAATCAATGACGCCGTACATCACGCCATGGTCTGTGATGGCCATGCTGTCCATTCCAAGCTCCTTTGCCCTGGACACAAGCTCTTTTATCTTACAGGAGCCGTCCAATAAGCTGTATTCCGTATGGACGTGTAAATGTGTAAATGCCATTTGTTCCTCCCTTCTTTTTACTTATGTATGTCATAAATCCACAGTGCAGCCTGTTTCGCACTGCTCATTGCTTTCATACACAGTATACCACAAAGAAACGCGCCGGAAAACCTTTTGTATCAGATTTCATCAGCACGTACAACGGCGGAGCCTCCATTGTCAGAGCCTCCGCCTGGAAAAACACAGTATTCTTTAAACATTACTCATGATTGCTTAAATATTTTTCGATTTCGGCAATCGCCTGCTCCTCATCCGTACCATCCGCAGTGATCGTAATCTGTTCTCCCGCTGCAAGTCCCAGAGTCATCATACCCATAATACTCTTGGCATTTACTCTCTTGGATTCGATTTCAACATAAATGTTGCTTTCATACTGGCTTGCAACCTGAACCAGCATAGCAACTGGTCTTGCCTCTAAGCCTGATGCAAGTTCAACGGTGACTGTTTTTCTTACCATAATTATCCTCCTCAATCCTATGAACGGATTATTCCATTCCGCTGCTAATGCCTGTCCCTCGCAGCCGCCCTGCAAGGTCGCCAAGCTTTCTAAGTCGGTGGTTCACTCCTGATTTGCCTACAGGAGGGTCCAGAGCTTCTCCGAGCTCTTTTAATGTTGCTTCCGGCCTTTCCAACCGTTCCCTGGCAACCTCGCTTAGATTGTCCGGAAGATTATCAAGTCCGATTGTATCTCTGATATATTTTATATCTTCTATCTGCTTTACCGCAGCTGATACCGTTTTATTAATATTTGCAGTCTCGCAGTTGACCTGCCGGTTCACGCTGTTACGCATGTCCTTTAAGATCCTGATATTCTCAAGTTCCATTAAGGCCACCGGGGCTTCCATAACATTCAGGATATCTACGATCTGGCTTCCTTCTTTTATATAAACCACAAAATAGCGTTTCCTCTTCACGATCTTTGCTTCAAGATCAAAGGTCGCGATAATGGATTTTAACTGCCTGGCTTTATCTTCAGTCGCACATACGATTTCAAAATGGTAGAATTTCTCAGGATCGCTTAAGGACCCGGATGAGAGAAATGCACCGCGGATGAATGCCCTCCTGCAGCAGGACTGCTGGATGACCACATTCCGTACAAGATTTAAGTTTTCCCCTATTTCTCCGTTTTCATCAAGAAGCTTTGTTGCGTGTAAAACACGGATCGCTTCCTCATGATCCCGGACTGTCACCGTATAGGTACGGTTTTTATTTAAATAAGCATTTCTTCTAATGGACACATCAGTACTTATATTAAATGTTTTTTTCAATAATGTAAAGTACTTTCTTGCAACTGCCACATTTTCCGTATTAATTTTAATCGTATAGCGGTCGTCTTCCGATATGATTATTTTTCCGCAAAGGCTTATGATCGCAGCCATCTCTGCGATCTGGCAATGCCTTGCCGGACTGATCTGCCTGGAAAGCTCTTCTTTTAATTTGGAAGAAAATGACATATCTAGACCATCCTTTTCCGTATATTATCCTTGTCGATGTCCCGGTGCTCAATCTTTATCCCGAATTCTTCCCTGGATTTAAACTTATCGTAAACGGACCTGGCAATGGTAACCGACCGGTGCTTGCCGCCTGTACATCCAATGGCAATTACCAGCTGGTTCTTTCCCTCCAGCACAAAATTTGGAATCAGAAACTCCAGCATATCGTTAAGCTTGTCTAAAAACAGGGCAGCGGTCCCATGCTGCATCACATAGTCCCGCACTGCTTTTTCCTCTCCGGTTTTAGGCCGCAGTTCCTCTGAATAGTAGGGATTTGGCAGGAATCTTACATCAAAAACCATATCTGCATCTGACGGAATTCCATACTTAAATCCAAAAGAAAGGATCGTAATATATAAATTCCGGTAGGATTCCCTGTTTACAAATATTTTTTCCAGCTCCTGCCTGAGTTCCTTTGTAAGAAGCCGGCTGGTATCGATGATATAATCCGCTTCTTCCTTTAAAAATCCCAGTTTCAGCCGTTCTTTTTCAATACCGCTGTCGATCCTGCCGCCTGCCGCCAGGGGATGGGCTCTCCTGGTTTCCTTATAGCGCTTTATTAATGTTTCGTCGCTTGAATCAAGGAAAAGAATTTCAAAGGGTGTCCGTATTCTTGACCACTCATCAAAAATCCTGTTTAAAACTGATAAATCCTCCCCGCTGCGGATATCAATCCCCAAAGCCGCGTTCCGGATCCCTCCATGATTGCTCAAGGTCAGTTCCGCGAACGTTTCAATCAGGGGAATGGGAAGGTTATCCACACAATAAAATCCCATGTCCTCCAGCATCTTAAGCGCCTGGGTCTTTCCTGCGCCTGACATGCCCGTTACAATTACAAGCCTCACGTTGTTCTCCTTTGCACCGTTAAAACTTCCCCAGTGTCTTTACCTCCATCTCAAGGGCTACTCCGGATTGTTTCAATACCCTTTTTTTCACCTCTTCGCACAGGTTTCTGATATCAGCAGCAGTAGCGCTGCCTTTGTTAATGACAAATCCGCAGTGTTTCTCCGATACCTGGGCACCTCCCAGGGAAAAACCTCTTAATCCGGCCTCCTCTATAAGCTTTCCGGCAAAATGTCCTTCCGGCCTCTTAAAGGTACTTCCCGCACTTGGATATTCCAAAGGCTGCTTTTCCTTTCTCCTGCGTGCAAGTTCATCCATCCGGTTCTTAATAGAAACCTCATCACCATCCCTTAACCGGATCTTGGCCTCCAGCACAACATACTGCTTTGGTATAATACAGCTGGTCCGGTATCCTAAGGAAAGTTGGTCAGCAGACAGCTCTCTTACTTCACCCTCGGGTGTTAAAACTTTAACAGACCTAAGGACCTCCTTCATCTCCGAACCATAGGCTCCGGCGTTCATCACCACAGCTCCCCCAAGTGTGCCCGGTATCCCTGCAGCAAATTCAAAACCGGTCAATGACGCCCTATATGCTTCCTGCGCGATCCGTGCCAGGGGTGCTCCGGCTCCGGCCTTTACAATCCCCGTCTCCTTATCCGCCTGGCAGCTGTTTAAGCAATCCATGGAAACAACCACCCCGTCAAAGCCCACGTCTCCAACCAAAAGATTGCTTCCATTCCCCAGTATGAAAAAAGGTACCTCTTCCCGGCGGCAAAGAATCAAAACAGCAGCAAGCTCCTTCTCATCCGCCGGAGTCACAAAGCAGGCAGCAGGGCCGCCCACCCGGAACGAGGTGTGCTTTCGCATCTCTTCCCCAACTTTTATATGGTCTTTATCGGCTGCACCAAGAAGTTTTTCATAAAATCCAGTCATCAGACACCTCAATCATCCTGTTTTCTTGAAAGGTTTGCCTGAACGCGGTTATATAATTCCTGAGCCGCGTTGTACCCCATCTTCTTTTGTCTGTAATTGACGGCAGCAGATTCAACAATAATAGCCAGATTACGACCCGGACGCACCGGAATGGAATGGCATACCACCCGGTTTCCCAGAAATTCCGTATACTGGTCTTCGATTCCCATTCTGTCGTATTCCTTATCTCTATCCCAATCCTCCAGTTTGATCACCATATCAATGGCCTGGGTATCCTTTACACTTTCAACACCGAACAGAGTCTTGACATCAATGATGCCGATCCCTCTTAATTCAATAAAATGCCTGGTAATTTCCGGGGCGGTTCCAATCAGCGTTTCATCGCTCACCTTGCGGATCTCCACCACATCATCGGTTACTAGACGGTGGCCTCTTTTGATCAGTTCCAGCGCCGCCTCGCTTTTTCCGATACCGCTCTCTCCCATGATCAGAACGCCTTCACCGAATACGTCAACCAAAACCCCGTGAATGCTGATGCATGGCGCCAGCTTCACCTTAAGCCAGCGGATGATTTCCGCCATGAGATCGGAAGTGGTTTTATCTGATACAAGGCATGGTACGCCGTAATGGTTGCAAAACGCCAGCATATCCTCATCCGGATTCTGGCTCCGGCTGTATACAAGACACGGAATCTGGCTGGACAGAAGCTTGTCGTACATCTCAAGCTTTCTATCATGATCCATCTGATGAATGTATTCCTGTTCCACATAACCGATGATCTGCACCCGCTCGTTGTCAAAATGGTCGTAAAATCCGGCTAACTGTAAAGCCGGACGATTGACATCCGGATGGCTGATCACAATTTTTTCCGCGTCAATCTCCGGTGTCACGTTACGGAAATTCATCTTCTTTATCAAATCTGTAATAGCTACTCCATGCATGGCGAACGCTCCTCTTTTCCATCTGTTTTTTTCATACTATCACAGATTTCGTATTTTGAAAAGCTATATGTGGAAGAACTCGTAAACGCTTTTCGCAGCCAGGGCATTCATGCCCGGTACTTCGGAAAGCTCCTCCACGGTTGCTTCCTTAATGGCTTCCAGCCCTTTAAACCGGCGCATCAGAGCCTTTCTCCTGTTGGGGCCGATGCCGGAAATATCATCAAGAATGGATTTTACCTGTCCTTTGCTTCTTAAGCTTCTATGGTATTCAATGGCAAACCGGTGGGCTTCATCCTGGATCCTGGTGACCAGCTTAAATCCTTCGGAATGCCTGTCAATGGGAATCTCCACGTTATTATAATAAAGCCCTCTGGTTCTGTGATTGTCATCCTTTACCATACCGCAGACAGGAATGGATATATCCAGTTCCTTTAAAACCTCCAAAGCAATGTTTACCTGTCCCCGTCCTCCATCCATCATGATTAAATCCGGGAAACGGGTAAAACTTCCAAGTTCTTCATCCACGCCTTTTTCTTTTAAGCTTTCCGCTTCTTTAAGGCCATGGGCAAACCTTCTTGTGAGCACCTCATTCATGGAGGCGTAATCATTGGCCCCCTTGACCCATTTGATCTTAAACTTCCTGTAATCATTTCTCTTGGGCTTCCCGTCTTCATAGACGATCATGGAGCCCACAGACTCAAAACCGCTTATGTTGGAAATATCATATGCCTCAATCCGCTTAATCGCAGAAAGCCCGAGCCAGCCGCCCACCTCATTCATGGCGCCGATGGTGCGAAGCTCCTCCCGCTTGATCTTTTCTTTATCCTGAGAAAGCACCAGTGCGGCATTTTTCTCCGCCAGTTCCACCAGTCGCTCCTTCTGGCCTTTCCGCGGAACTATGATTCTGACCTTCTGGCCTCGTTTTGCAGAAAGCCATTCCTCTATGACGCTTTCATCCTCAAGACCAGTCTGTACCCACAGCTCTTTTGGAACAAAAGGAGTTCCTGCATAAAACTGTTTGACAAAGCTGGTCAGAATCTGCTTGTTATCCTCTGCCGTTGCTATGCTTACATGGAAATGCTCCCGGCCGATGAGCCTGCCTTCCCGGACAAAGAATACGGAAACCACGGCATCCTTTTCATCCTTTGCCATAGCAATGATATCCCTGTCTTCCATACCGCTGTCCGTGATCTTCTGCTTCTGGGCGATCTGCTTTACGCTGTTTAGCAGATCCCGGTACTCAATGGCCTTTTCATAATCCATTTCTTCCGATGCCGCCTGCATCTTCTCTTCCAGCATATGAATCACAGGGCTGTATTTTCCGCCTAAAAAGTCCAGGGCCCTGTTAATGGATTTCCAGTATTCATCCTTGCTGATATAATTCTGGCACGGTGCCGAACATTGCTTGATATGGTAATTTAAGCAGGGGCGTTCCTTCCCGATGTCTCTTGGCAGATTCCGGTTGCAGGTCCTGATCTGATAAAGCTTGTGAATCAGTTCAATGGTATCCTTTACCGCTCCCGCACTTGTATACGGTCCAAAATATTTGCTTTTATCCTTTTTCATATCCCTGGAAAATAAGATCCTTGGATAGTCCTCGTACACCGTTACCTTGATATAGGGATAGGTCTTATCATCCTTTAGCATGGTATTGTAACGGGGACGGTGTTCCTTAATGAGATTGCATTCCAGCACAAGGGCTTCCAGCTCAGAGTCTGTTATAATGTATTCAAACCGGGCGATCCTCGACACCATTTGTTCGATTTTTGCCGTCTTATTCCTGCTGCTTTGAAAGTACTGCCTGACCCTGTTTTTTAGGCTGATGGCTTTTCCCACATAGATGATTTCGTCCCGCTTGTCGTGCATGATATACACGCCAGGCTGGGACGGCAGTTTTTTTAATTCTTCTTCTATATTAAATGACCTGTGGTCCACTGAAACAAATCACCTCAATCTTGATCCCTCGTATTTATTCTGCAGCTCCAGATACCTTTTCACTGCATAGTATTTCTCTTCAGGTTCAGAATCCGGCCTTCCGATCTCCATAATCTCGCAGATAGCCAGAAGCTCTTCCGCAGAAAACCGGTCCTTCCGCTCCTCAAGAACCTCCAGCTTCTCATGATACGTCCCAGCGTCAAGAAATGCAAGAAGATTTTTATTTTCGTGATAACAACGAGCCGAGGGCAAGTCCGCCTGACTTTGGTTACTGCCCACGAGGTTTTCTTCATCCTCTTTTTCCGGCTTCTGGGGACAGCCTTTTGCCGCAGGCTGTTCAGAATCCATAACCACTCTCTCAAACCTGTATTTCTGCATTACCTCCGGATACTTTTCATGGTCCACCTCACTGATGAACATGGGCAGGGGGCGGACATACGTTCCGAAGGTTCCATATAGCGCCTGATACACAACCATCTCTTCTCCTGTTTCGGAATGAACCGCAACGGTTATCACCTGGTACATCTTGTCTTTAAAATGCCGGTAGAAATCTCCTGGTCTGGGCGTTCTGTCCATGGCTTTCCTCACTTCCTAATCTCTTAAGCCGCCTGTGGTCACAATGACTACATCAGGCTTGGTTCTGGTTTTCTTCTTATCTTCCTTCTTCGTCTCCTGTGACCTTTCTGCTGCTGCCGTGCTTCCCTCAAGGCTCTTCTCTGCCTTCTCTTCTATGCTTTCCGTCTGTACCTCAGTTGGCAAATCCTTTGTTTCGGAGGAAGCCGGGGAAGAGGTCTCTTCCGTTTCCCTGATCCTGGCAAGCTTTTCTGATTCTTCTTTCGCCGCCTCCCGGCTTAAGAGGCCTTCCCAGGTATACCGGTTGGATGCACTCCAAAGGATCCACTCATCGTAGCCCGAATCATAGACCGCCTGAATCTGGGCCCTGACTTCCTTGGAACCATAAGATATATGGTGTTTCAGATAGGAAGCCGTAAAATCCTGGAGCCAGGGGCGTACAATGGCCTGACGCTTCCCAGCCTCCTTTGCGGATTCCAAATCCTGCCTGGACAGCTTTAAAGCCGCACGGATGGTGCGGTAAGGCTCCATATCCGGATGATCAATGCCAAAGTTTCCGTCTCCATAATGGGAAGGGTAGATCATGGGACAGATATAATCCAAATGGCATGCCATATCATTATAGATCTGCCCCACTGCCTCCGCGTCCACCTTGCTTCCTATGATGGTGCCAAACACATCTGCAGAAACAAAAATATTGCTGGAAGACAGCTTGTCATATGCATACTGGATAAATTCCGTAATAATATCCGTTTTGGAACGGCCCCTGGTATCCTTTTCGTCAAATACCACCTGTTTCATGGAGCTGTCTGTGGAAAACCGGATGTAATCAAACTGGACTTCATCAAACCCTGCCTTGGAAGCCTCGGTTCCCACCTCCACCAGATAGTCCCATACTTCTGTCCGGTAAGGGTTCACCCAGGCCAGTCCCTTATTATCCCGGTGCAGGCTTCCATCCTTGTTCTTAAGTGCCCACTCCGGCTTTTTCTCAGCCAGATAAGGATCCCTAAATGCCACAACACGGGCAATGGTATAAAGCCCCCTGGCCTTTAACTGGGCCATGAGACTGTCAATATCTTTGATGTACTTTTCTGTGGCACCGATCTCATTCACCGTAGGTGCATCCTCCATGGCAAAGGTGATCCGTCCGTCGTCATTCTTCACATCAATGACAACCGTATTGATCTCAGTGCCCTGGATCTTGTCCAAAATCGCCTGCAGCCCCTCAGAGCCGGCCATATAGCCGGAGATATAGATTCCCTTTACCTTTACCGGTTTCTTTCCAGGTTCGGCGGAAACTTCCACGGGAAACTGCACGGATTCTTCTGTACTCTGCTGTGATTCATCTGTTTTGCTGTCTGTCTCCGAAGTTTCGGAAATTCCTTTGTACCTGCTGCATCCGGAGGTCACCAACGAGAATGCAATTACTGCCAAAAGCCATCTTTTCATAATACTCCTGTTCACTTTCTTTATGGTTTCAGGTGTTTAATGTAATAAATATTTAACATTTTACCACAATTTGTAAAATTTTCCAATAAAAATTACATTTTCCGGATGCAGCCCTTTTTTTATCAGCCTCTTATTTCATAAGCTATGTACTCTTTATCCAAATAATGCCCTCGCTTTTTTTGTATTATCCACCTCTGCTTTCAGCCTTTTAGCATGCCCTCCCGGCAGAAGCAGGAAAGCTCATGATCATTGACCACGCCTATTGCCTGAAGATAGGAATATATGGTAACAGAGCCTACAAAGGCCATTCCCCTCTTCTTTAAATCTTTTGAGACCCGGTCGGACAGCTCCGTTTTTACCGGGAAGCAGTCATCCTGATTGATGATGACTTCATTGTTTGTGAATCCCCACAAATACTTGGAAAAAGAGCCGAACTCCTGCTGGATCTCCAGGAACGCACGGGAATTTTTCACAGCAGCTTCTATTTTTTTACGGTTCCTTATAATGCCCGTATTCTCCATTAAGTCTTTTATTTTTTCTTCTCCGTAACAAGCCACCTTTTCCACATCAAAACCATCAAAGGTTTCCCGGAAGGATTCTCTTTTTCTCAGTATGGTGATCCAGGAAAGCCCTGCCTGAAAGGTTTCCAAAAGGAACATCTCATAAAGCTTTTTATCATCATAAACAGGAACTCCCCACTCTTCGTCGTGATACTTCATATAAACCGGAGAGGATTCATCCACCCAAAAACATCGTTTTTTCTCCATTTATCTTGCAAGCACCTCCGGTCCCTCTTCCGTAATCAAAACAGTATATTCCCACTGGGCAGACAGGCTTCCATCCTTTGTGTAAATGGTCCAGCCGTCATTGTCATCCTGTACTACATCGGCTTTTCCGGCATTTACCATAGGCTCAATGGTAAATATCATCCCGGGTACAAGAAGCATGTCGGTTCCTCTTGTGCCGATGTGGCTGACCCATGGCTCCTCATGGAAATCCACCCCCACGCCGTGTCCGCCGATTTCCCGCACTACCGTAAAGCCATTGGCATAGATATGTTCCGAGATAGCCGCTCCGATATCTCCCAGATGGCCCCAGGCCCTGGCTTCCTTCAGAGCCAGATCCACACTCTCCCTTGTGACTTTGACAAGCTTCAATGCCTCATCCGATACCTTGCCGACGCAGAACATTCTGGAGGCATCGGCGTAAAAACCGTCAACAATGGTGGTCACATCTACATTGACAATATCCCCATCCTTTAAGATCCGTTTGGAATCCGGGATTCCGTGGCATACTACCTCATTGATTGATGTGCACACACTTTTGGGATACCCCTCAAAATTAAGGGGAGCGGGGATTCCTCCCAGACTGATGGTATTCTCGTGCACCAGGGTATTGATATCTTCGGTACTTATGCCAGGCTTTATCATCTCATCCACCAGATCAAGAATCTTATTGTTAACCACTCCCGCACGGCGGACTCCTACAATCTGAGCCGGGGTTTTTATCATATAGTGCTCCGGTACCTCATCTCCCATGACCGCATAATTTTCAAGCTTTTGGTCAAAAGGCAGGTGACAGTTTTTATATTTCTTTCCGCTTCCGCACCAGCATGCATCATTTCTTCCTATTTTAAACATTTTAATCCTCCTTCTTACTACAACGTTTTAACACGTTTAAAGCCGGTTGTAAAGAGTTTCGGGAAAAAGAAAGGGGTAGGAAAAAATCCGTGGTAATTTCATAATATATGTGATACACTTTATAAGTACTATGGTCAAAAAGTTCGTGTACGCGTTATCGTTTAGAAATGGCATTCTATTGCTGAACGATAAGCACACATCATGGAGGGACAAATGAAATTCGGATTTGATAACAACAAATATTTAACCATGCAGTCAGAGCACATCAGGGAACGGATCAGCCAGTTTGGTGACAAGCTTTATCTGGAATTCGGCGGCAAGCTGTTTGACGATTACCACGCTTCCAGAGTGCTTCCCGGATTTGAACCCGACAGCAAGCTCCGCATGCTGATGCAGCTTTCCGACCAGGCAGAAATCGTGATCGCCATCAACGCTGCAGATATTGAGAAGAATAAAATCCGCCATGATCTTGGCATCACTTATGATGTGGACGTCTTACGGCTGATCCAGTCTTTTACAGATAAGGGGCTTTATGTGGGAAGCGTTGTTATCACACAATATTCTGGACAGAAAGCGGCTGACTTATTTAAAAGCAAGCTGGAAAAAATGGGGATAAAGGTATACCGCCACTATATCATTGACGGTTATCCAAGCAATGTTTCTCTCATTGTCAGCGACGAAGGATATGGCAGAAATGATTATATAGAAACCAAAATGCCCCTTGTTATCATTACGGCTCCGGGGCCCGGCAGTGGAAAGATGGCAACCTGCTTATCCCAGCTTTACCATGAAAACAAGCGGGGAATCAAGGCCGGATATGCGAAATTTGAGACATTCCCTATCTGGAACATCCCATTAAAGCATCCGGTAAATTTAGCCTACGAGGCCGCAACCGCAGATTTAAACGATGTGAATATGATCGATCCGTTTCACTTAGAGGCCTATGGAAAGACCACCGTTAATTACAACCGTGATGTAGAGATCTTTCCTGTATTAAGCGCTATCTTTGAGGGAATCTACGGGGAATGTCCTTATAAATCACCAACCGATATGGGCGTTAATATGGTTGGTTTCTGTGTAGTGGATGATGAGGTTTGCAGGGAGGCTTCCATGCAGGAAATCATAAGACGTTATTACCAGGCCCTTTCCCGGCTGGCAAGGGACATGGGTTCCAAAGATGAAGTCTATAAAATTGAGCTTCTTATGAAGCAGGCAAAGATAACCACTGACATGAGAAAGGTCGTGAATGCCGCCAAAAATCTTGCCGAAATAAAAGGCTCTCCGGCTGCTGCACTTGAATTAGACAATGGAACCATTGTCACTGGAAAGACTACCAACTTATTAGGTGCATCTGCTGCCCTTTTGTTAAATACGGTGAAGGTTTTAGGAAATATTCCTCATGACATCCATCTGATCTCTCCGTCTGCTATTGAACCGATTCAGAAATTAAAGATCAACTATCTGGGCAGCAAAAATCCCAGGCTTCATACGGATGAGGTTTTAATTGCGCTGTCCGCCAGTGCTGCGACCGATCCCAATGCTCAGATCGCACTGGAGCAGCTTCCGAAATTAAAGGGCTGCGATGCCCATACTTCTGTACTGCTTTCCGATGTGGATGTTAAGATATTTAAGAAATTGGGCGTAAACCTTACCTGTGAGCCCATTTATGAAGAGAAGAAAATTTATCATTAAGATACAAAAAATGCGCTTTGGTTTGTACCACGACCAAGGCGCATTTTTTTGCAACAATTCCAAATGATTTATGGCTTCCGGACCGGATCAGATTTTTCGGATCCCATTACTAATTACTCAGCCGTCACACGCGTCACCACCATGTCTTTCACCACGGTCGGTTCCATTTCTAAAGCTGCCGCAAGTTCACAGTAAAGTAAGTCTTCCGCCATCTTAAAATAAGATTCATCCTTTGCCGTACATTTCTTGTCATCTGCCGCCGCTTTAAGTTTCTTTAAATAAAGTGTCTTGATAATCTGAAGCCAGCCTGTGCACTCATTTTTCATCATGATGTCCTTATAGATCCCTTCCCGCTGTCTTTCATCAAACACCCACATGGTCGGAGTATCAGGAATCTGGTTAATCAGTTCTATGGCTTCTTCCCTGGTAGATGCAGCTCTCACGGGCGCTTTTAAATTGTCTACAGGCGTGTAAACAACACAATGCTGCACCTCATAAAGAGGCCTTAGCGTATAGTAAAGGCGGTCCTCATCTGCTGAGGACATATTGAGTCTTCCTATCGTCTCCACCCTGCATATTCCATGGGTTCCGAATACTACTAGATCATTTACCTGAAACATAATAATACCTCCTGCCTGAATGCCAACACGTTGATACATAAAATTACTCTATATCTTAAGTTTAACACTTTATAGGCATGTTTGTCAGTGTTTTTTGTATATTAAAACATTTTCGTGAAAATAGCCAGATATGACTTTACTGTCATTTGTGGAAATTGTATAAAAAAGAAGCAAAATCGCTCCAAAAGGCAGACACTTATAAAAGAGTCTCTTTTGGAGCGCTGAATTTATATATTATCATAAGTAAAGAGCACTTTCGATAATCGGATGGAAGGGTTACTTTGCAAGTTCTGATAATAGATATTATTTCCCGGAAACAGCATTCTCTTTCTGCGCCGCCAGCTTGACAGCTGCACTGGCGCCCACACGGCTGCATCCGGATTCAATGTAAGCCCTTAAATCTTCCAGGGTTCTGACCCCGCCGGCTGCCTTTATCTTTACATCTGGACCAATGTGATTTTTAAATAACTCAATATCCTCCAGAGTCGCTCCGCCGGTTCCAAATCCGGTGGAGGTCTTGATATAATCGGCTCCGGCTGCCGTAACTGCCTTGCACATGGAAATTTTCTCTTCTTCCGTCAGATAACAGGCCTCAATGATGACCTTTAAGATGTTTTCGCCGGCAGCTTTTTTCAGTTCTGCGATTTCCTTTTCTACTTTGTCATAGTCTCCATTTTTCACATCACTGATATTCACTACCATATCCACTTCAGAGGCTCCGTCTTCAATGGCTTTCTTCGTCTCAAGGACCTTTGATTCGGTTACGCTGTAGCCCAGAGGAAATCCGACTACGGTACAGATATTAAGGCCCGGGAAATTTTCATGTACCCGGCTGATATAGCAGGGAGGGATGCACACGGAAGCAGTTTTATATTCCACAGCTTCCGTACAGAGCTCCTCGATATCCTCCCATGTGGCAATCGCCTTTAACTGAGTGTGGTCTACGTATCTTAACATTTCTAAATCTGTCATTATTTTTTTCCTTCCTTTCTATTCTGTCAGACGCTTTACGCCTTCTTTGGTAACGCTGGCATAAATCAGCGGCTCTGCCGCCGGCTGTTGTCCGCTGATGGTGACTGCCTTTAAAAATTCCTTCTCAGAAGCCGCAAACAGCTCTTCCTTTGAAGAATACAGGACGGCAATGGTCTCTCCCTCTTCCACCTTCTGACCTACCTTTTTCTTAAGAGCGATTCCAGCCGTGTAATCGATAATGCTCTCCTTGGTAACTCTTCCGGCTCCTAGAAGCGAGGAAGCGATCCCGCATTGCTCTGTGTTCATATGGGTGATATAACCGCTCTTTAATGCCTTCACTTTCCTTTCAAAGGCTGCTGCGGCAAAAAGCGAGGTGTCCTTAATCACTGAAGGGTCGCCTCCCTGGGCTTCTACCATGGCAATAAGCCGTGCCAACGCGCTTCCGTCGGCAATGGCTCCTTCCGCCAGCGCCCGGCATTCCTCCATACTGCCCTTACCTGCCAGATAGAGCATACCGGCAGCCAGGCTTAAGCAAACCGTCTTCAAGTCCTCAGGCCCTTTACCGCGGAGGGTTTCCACTGCCTCAATAACTTCCAGGCTGTTGCCGATTAAGCTTCCCAGAGGAATATCCATGTTGGTTATGAGAGCCATGGTCCTCTTTCCTGCATGTTCGCCAATCGCCACCATCTTCTCCGCCAGGGTGATGGAATCTTCCAGGGTCTTCATAAATGCTCCGCTGCCGGTTTTAACATCCAAAAGAATGCAGTCATTACCTGCTGCCAGTTTTTTACTCATAATCGAAGCGGCAATTAAGGGAATGCTGTCCACAGTTGCAGTCACATCCCGAAGAGCATAAAGCTTTTTATCTGCAGGAGCCAGATTTCCGGACTGACCGATAACGGAAAGGCCGGTGGTATTGACCACTTGGAAGAACTCTTCCTTTGTCAGGCTGGTCCGCATACCGGGTATGGATTCCATTTTGTCAACGGTTCCTCCTGTATGGCCCAGACCGCGGCCCGACATCTTCGCAACCTTGACTCCGCAGGCGGCTACAATAGGCGCCACCACCAGAGTCGTCTTATCTCCCACGCCTCCGGTGGAGTGCTTATCTACTTTCACTCCCTGGATCGGAGATAAGTCTACCATATCCCCGGAATGAGCCACCGCATCTGTCAGAATGGCTGTTTCCTCATCACTCATCCCTCTAAAGTAAATGGCCATCAGCATGGCAGACATCTGGTAATCAGGAATGTCCCCCTTTACGTAGCCGTTGATCATGAAGCGGATCTCTTCCTCTGTCAGAGTTTCTCCGTTCCGCTTTTTTGCAATCACATCATACATCCTCATGACACACCAAAACCTCCCTTTTACTTATCCTTGCCCCTTTTAGCCCTCATCAGGAATTTAAATTCTTTTTCGTAAATCCCAAAGGAAGCAGCTCCTTTAAAGTATATACGGAAGCTTCCTCTCCCGCTCCCAGAATGATCTTAAATTCCTCAGGGTCGCAGAATTCCGCCATTACCTGCCTGCAAACTCCGCAGGGAGCACATATTCCTCCCTTTTCTCCCCTTTTATTCCCAACGATGGCAATGGCATCAAATTCCGTGACTCCTTCTGAGATCGCTTTGAAAAATGCGGTACGCTCTGCACAGTTCGTAGGTGTAAAGGATGCATTTTCAATGTTGCATCCGCGGTAGACCTTTCCGTTTTTTGCAAGCAGAGCCGCTCCCACGCAAAAATCCGAATAAGGCACGTATGCCATCTTCTGAGCTTCATAAGCCTCTGCTACCAGCATGTTTGTTGTTATCTCATCCAATTCCAAAGACACACCTCCTAATCCATTCCAGCAGTTACGAAAAGGGATTGCTTTGCAATCCCTTTTCTGATTCCTCAAATCTTCTCAAATCGTTCTACGTCGGTTACAAATATAGTAGCTCCGCCAAGTTCCACTGTCATCGGCATCATCATATATCCGGCTGAAACAGACGCGATATTTGGCGCCGGAACATTGCAGGTAATTTTTTGGCGTTTTCCGCAGGTATCTTTAATCAGTGTGATGACTTCTTCTACCTGTCCGTCATCCGTACCGATCATTAATGTAGAGTTTCCCTTCTTTAAGAATCCACCTGTTGTGGCAAGTTTTGTCACGCTGAACTGGTGTTCATTCAGCACATCGGTCACCCTGTTTCCATCATCTGAGCTGACGATTGCGTAAATAATCTTCATATCTACCACCTCGCTGTCTTATTTGGCAAAACTTTAATCAGTTTGATGCCTCTATTATAAATCATAATCAGGAAAAATAAAACAGTAAAATAGAAAATAAATATCAATTTTTTGTTAATAATTAATATTTCTCATCTTATCAAGCAGCTTCCGGTAAATCCGCTCCCTCATCCAAGGCTCATTTACAGCCATTAAGCATTCTTCTAGGCCAAACCATCCCACTGCACTGTTTTCATCCGCTTTCTTATGAAGGGCCTCCCTGTCATCCGCTTCTAAAAGATAAGTTACATTTAAGTGAAGGTGGGAAGAAACATAAGCCCCTCTCTTCTCATGTCCGTCCACCGTCAGCACTTCCAGGGAAAAGATGTCCTCTGTAACCGGCCTTACCGAAGTAATACCGGTTTCTTCCATGGTTTCCCGGACAGCTACCTTAAGCAGATCCATTTCCCCATCTGCGTGGCCTCCGGTCCATGCCCAGGAATCATAAATGTTATGATAGGCCATAAGAGCCTTATCATGGGACTGATTTACTACCCAGGCCGATGCCGACATATGGGCACCTAAGCTTTCCCGGCAAAAAATGGATTCCCCTGATGAGAGATATTGGAGCAGCATCTCCTTATCCCTTTCTTCCTGCTCGTTATACGGGTAAAAATCTTCCACTGTTTTCTTAAATTTCTCTTTGCAGTCCATGTCCTTAGTTCCTCCATCTTCCTGTGTTTTTAAGTCATACTCTATCATTTGACGGATATATTTAAAATAGAATAAATTGAAATGAGGGTATCATATGGATTTATCAGCTCTTATTTTTTCTGACAAAGATCCCTGGCCTCCCATAGAGATCATTTCTCAAAATAAGCTGTATGCCGCAGCCATGCTTTCTAACATAGGCGACTGTAATTCCGAAATGTCCGCAATCAGCCTTTATATTTACAACAGCATGATTACCAGAAACTTCTTCTTTGATATAGCGGAATGTTTCCATAAGATCAGCATTGTTGAAATGCATCATCTGAATACCTTTGGGGAATTGTCCATCATGCTGGGCGCAGATCCCAGACTGTGGAGCTTCCAGAACGGGCGCTTAAGGTATTGGACTCCCGCCTGCAACCGCTATCCCACCCGGATCGGGCCCCTGGTCTCCAACGCCCTTGCAAGCGAACTGGAAGCCATCCGGAAATACCAGGACCAGGCGGAGTGGATCGATGATTGCAGGATCAAGGCAATCTTAAACAGGATCATCGCAGATGAGCTTTGCCATGTACAGATTTTCCGGCACATCCTGGCTGAGCTTAACGACGACCTTTTTGTCCCCCCTGCTTTCCAGGCATAGGCGGCATTTCACCCTGCTTCTCCTTTTCATTCGCACGCCGCTTTACCATTTCAAACAAGAATAATCCGGTACAGCCTGCCAAATAGCAGGCAATGTCCTTTAGATCAAAGGTTGAACCAATAATTATCCTTGCGATCTTATAATCGCTAAGGCCGAGCAGCTTCGCTAAGTGAAAATACTGCCCCACCTCCGTCAATACGGCGAAAACAAATATGTACAATGGGAGCAGCTTAACTTCTTTCCCTACAAATGACCTGATAAAGCAATAAATTAGTACCACAACCAAAATGTCGCCAACGTATGGCCTGATGAATTTATCATTTATGAAAGCAGCTATTAATACTTCAATAATGAAAATAATGATAAAGGCACATAGGTACTTAATGTTTAATCGGATTTTCACGTTACACTCCTTTACTCAGTCAAAATCAAGGCAGCATAGCTTAAAGCTTTACTGCCAGATAACCTCCGGCATTCACGGGCCTTCTCATGCCGGAGGTTATTTTCACCTGCTTCATAAGAAATATATTTATCCCGGCTTAAGTTTATTGCCTGCTATACAGACTCACTCTAAAGCTTCATTTCTACAGACCTTTTAATTTTAATTTATTTACCAAATCGACATAGAACTCGCAGACGTCAAAGCCTTCGATATTCTTCCTTGTTAAGTCAATCATGTCGCCGTGGGAAATACCTTGCCTGCTTTCAGGAGTCACTACGCCGAGGAAATTCCCCCATACCATTGATTTCGTGGAAACAAGCCCGTCGTTTTCGCCGCCCCCGAAAAATTTTATGATACCGTATCCCACATTAAGCGGAAACATAGCTCCAGAATAGGAACGAATACGCGAGCCGGCGCTTTGATATAAAACGCCGGGGACATCCTTCATAATCCTGTTCAGCCGCTCACATTCTTTATCGGTTAAGTCTTTCAAGTCATTGAAAAAATCCGGATCGTAATCGCCGAGCCTGGTATAGATGGATTCGTACTTATTGCCTATGGCCGCAACCGCCTTTTGCGGAATCCTCTCCAATAACTTACGAACATAATTACAGCCAAGGTGCGGCGTGTTAATCGTCGTTAGCGACGCAATATATTTATCCATTCCGAGACAGCTTACCGCATACCGCGAATCAAGTCCGCCCTTGGAATGTGCAATAATATTGAGCTTTTCGCAGCCGGTCTCCCGGACAATAGTCAGGATACACTCTTTTAGTTCATTCGCGCATTGCCCGACCGATGCGGACGACTGATGGCTTCCGTAATAGATTACAGCTCCGTTATCCATAAGCTCCTTCGGTATCCGGCCCCAATAATTGAAGTTTTTCCAATCCCTGAAAAATATCCCATGCACCATCAGGATAGGGTATTTCGTTTTGCATAATTCCTCGTATTTCCTGTCTTTGTTTCGTTGGTGTTTCCCGACAGTGAATTTATACTCAGAAGCCGATACGCCAAGGAATTTCCTGAGTATGACAACATTCACAACGGGCATCCACCAAAAAAGCAGCAAACTTATCCTCGGCACGATCCCCAACTGGCCGGAACAGGTGAATATTCGGATAATCCCGTTGAATAGCAGAATAAAAAGCAGGCCCGCACATACAAATATGTTTATTATAAGGATATGTACTCCAATTTCCCTGCCTTTGGCTAAAACAAATAGATACGCCATCGCCTCAAATGTAAAGCAGAAAAAAGCCGCGAGTACCAGCTCATAGCCGCCGATTAGTACCCTAAGCCTGTATTGCAGCGTTTTATCTCTCCGCGGAGCAATATTGAAATAAACATAAAATACGGCAAGGGCTATTCCTGCCGCTGTAGCTGCCGCAGTGCCGGGAATTACGTACGTCACAAAAATGATGTTCAAAAAAAGCATAAGCAGAAAATAACATATAATCCGTTTTATGATAATTATGATTATCCCTCCCCAATATGAACTTCAGCTATGTTACATCATTTTACCATAGCGTATGCAATATCGTCAAATTAACGCAAGACCCTTTTATGTTTAATCCTGTCATAGAATTTCATCTTCCAGGAATATTACGTTCAAATTTTCTATCAGGTTTCACTTCTGCAGGGTACTTGGATGGGCATCAAAAAGAGCCGGACGAGTATTTGCGTCCGGCTTCCTGGCAGGGCTTAACGGCGGCCTTTTTAGGCCCCAGGATCACTCCGTTTTGATCTCCAGTCCCTCCTGATATCCCTTTTCCATCTTATGCCTGGCTTTTCTGTTTTCCACGGTATCAAAAATTATGGAAAAATCATAATCCTCCGGGTAAAGCTCCTCTGCTGCTACGATAAGCTTTACCCTTTTCTGGTTGACCCAGATTTTCTTATCCGGCATCTGGACCTGCAGCACTCCCTTTTCATTGACAGGCCTGCATACAATTCCCTTTTTCTTATCCGGATAGACATACACGCTGTCTCCCTTGGCGAACTTTTTTTCCATGACATTTTTATTCACCGTCGTTTTTTTAAGCTTTTCAATTCTGGGACCGCTTACGTTGATGCCTTCCGCCTTCTCTTCTAAGGCATCCGGCTTCTCCTCCCGTAAGCCTTCCCGCTCTCCGTAAGCGTATCTTCTGGCTTTCCTTATCATGGAATCCGGCATTCCCAGCCGTTTGGCGATATATAGGGCGCAGCTTTCCCCGGCTTCCCCGATTTCCATGCGGTAAAGAGGCTTTAGGGTTTCTCTGTCAAAAGCCATCCGAGCATTGGTAATGCCCTCCGCCTCCTTGGCGTATGTCTTTACCTCGGGATAATGGGTGGTTGCCAGAAAAAGACATCCGTTGTTTCTCAGCTCTTCCAGTATGGCAATGGCGATCCCCATTCCTTCCGCAGGGTCTGTTCCTGATCCCAGCTCATCTAAAATCACCAGGCTCTCCGGGCCGGCCGCCTTTAGGATCCTCATCACATTGGTGATATGAGCGGAAAAGGTAGACAAGTTTTCCGTAATGTTCTGGCCGTCTCCAATATCACAAAGCACCTGGCTGTTCATACAGAGATCGGCTTCTTCACAGGGTAAATGAAGGCCGCATTGTGCCATGAGGGAGAAAAGTCCTACCGTCTTAATTGATACGGTTTTTCCTCCTGTATTGGGCCCTGTAATAACGATTCCCCGTTCCTTCCTTCCCAGTTCAAAGGTCAGTGGTACCACGGTTTCCGGGTTCATGAACGGATGGCGGCCGTTTACGATCTTTATGATCCGGTCCGTATTGATGCCAGGACTGGTGCCGGCCATGGAGGCACTTAAGCTTCCTTTAGCAAACAGGAAATCCAGCTTTTCAAGAAGGCGCTTATCCCCTTCTAAAACCTCTAAATTTTCTTCTACTGAGGCAGTGAGCATATATAAGACCCTTCTAGCCTCATTTTCCTCCTCAATCCTTAAAAGCTCCAGTTCCCCGTTAAGCGCTGTAATGGCTGCCGGTTCGATAAAAAGTGTGGAGCCGGTTGCGGACTGGTCAATGACACTGCCAGGAACTGATGTCCTATAATCTTTTTTCACCGGGAGGCAAAGTCTGCCGTTTCTTAAAGTCACATAAGAATCGGAAAAGTACTTTTTATTTCCCCTTAAAATGGCTTCTGCTTTTGCCCGCAGCTTTTCTTCCAGTCTGGTCACATCCTGTCGGATGTTTTTTAGATGTTTGCTGGCGCTGTCCTCTACTTTTCCGTTTCTGACGCTTTCATAAATCTCCCTTGCTAAATCCTCCAACGGGTTTAAGTCCTGCTCATAATAGGGCAGGCCAAGCTCCAGGTATTTACACCGGTTTAAAAAGTCTTTAAACCGCTTTACTGCGGTGAGCATTCCCCCTGTCCGTTCCAGTTCTTCAGCGGACAGGCAGCCTCCCTGCCTTGCCGTGTTCATGATCTCCTGCAGACCATTCATGCTGACTGCGGGAGGAAGCCCCATCCTGTCAATGATGGTCCTGGCCTCCATCGTATCGCGAAGGCTTTTTTTTACTTCGCCTTCCTTTAAGCATGGGGTCAAATTCCTTATCTTTTCCTTCGCAGCTTCCGTGTGTGCAAATTCTTCAAGTTTTTCTAATATAAGATTAAATTCTAAAATCTGAAATGTATGATCCATGTAATTCTCCTCGTTCCTTCTGTCCTTCCAACTGGTTTCCTGAGGTTCATGGAGCATTGCGGCAGGATGATGGTTCTGCCAACTAAGAAAAACATGCTTTGCGAGTTTTTCTTAGTTGCCGCGGCATTCGCCAAATGAATATGCAAGCATATTCGTTGGGCTCATTGCTCGCGCAAAAAAAGCCTGTAAGACCACAAACCGACGTCTTACAGGCTTTCAACCTTATTCTGTCTGTTTTGTATCCCATGGGCAAAACAGGTACACGAAATAGAGGAAAGACCCGTGGCCTTCCTGATCCGACTCCTGTTTTTCATATTAAACTGCCTTATGCTCCATGATTAAATACAATTAACAAACACACACATCCTATCATTTATACTTCCATCACTATATCACGGAAAGAAAATCCGGTCAATCTTTTTTTCTTTTCCCTATTGACATGGTGAAATGCATCGCATATAATGTACTTGTTCATTAAGTACACTATACAACACTAAGGAGGCCTACTGTGGAGATTATAATCAGCAGTAATACAAATAAGCCCATTTATGAGCAGATCACTTCGCAAATAAAAGCGCTGATTATGAGCGGAGAACTTCAGACCGGCGACCCAATTCCATCTATGCGGGCATTGGCTAAATCCATTCATGTCAGTGTCATTACCGTACAACGAGCCTATGAAGATTTACAACGGGACGGTTTCATTGAAACAACCGTTGGGCGAGGCAGTTTTGTATCGGCACAAAACAAAGATTTCTTTCAGGAAGAACAACAGCGAAAAGCTGAGGAACATCTGCAGGAGGCCGTTTATATTGCCCGGACCAGCGGTATATCACTGGGCAAACTGATAGAATTATTGACCATGTTTTACCAGGAGGAGGAGTAAAAATGGAACCGATTTTGCAAGTTGAAAATCTGACGAAACAATATCCTGATTTTAAATTGGATCATGTATCATTTTCCATTCCCAAAGGTTCTATTATGGGATTGATCGGTGAAAACGGTGCCGGTAAAAGTACCACAATCAATGCGATTCTGGATCTTATCCAAAAGGACGAAGGATTGGTTAAGTTTTGGGGGCAGGAGCTTTCTTCCGATCCCAGAAACATCAAAGAAAACATAGGAGTCGTGTTTGACGGCATCAACTTCTATGAAACCCTTACGCCAGCCAAAATCGGCAGGATCTCGGCGGCTGCCTATAAGCAGTGGGATGAAACCGCCTACGATAACTATCTGAAAAAATTACAGCTTCCTCCCCGCAAAGAGATCAAAACATTTTCCAGGGGAATGAAAATGAAACTTAGCATTGCCGTTGCGCTTTCCCATAAACCGAAGCTTCTGATTCTGGATGAAGCGACCGGCGGGCTTGACCCGGTCATGCGTGACGATATGCTGGATTTGTTTCTGGACTTTGTACAGGATGAGAACCATTCGATCCTGATGTCGTCCCATATTTCTACGGATTTAGAGAAGGTGGCAGATTATATCACCTTTATTCATAAAGGGAAGGCCCTATTCTGTAAAGAAAAGGATGAATTGCGCTACCAATATGGAATCATCCGGTGCAAAACGGATCAGTTCAATGCCATCGATAAATCAGAGATCCTTGCTTACCGGAAACGCGACTATCAATGGGATGTGCTGGTGGCAGACAAGGAAAAGGCCCGCCGTAAGTATAAGACGGCAGTGGTGGATGATGCCTCTATTGACGATATCCTTCTACTCTATGTGAAGGGAGACCAGGTAAAATGAAGAGTTTGATCTTAAAAGATTTATATAACATCGGGCATAATGCCAAGTCCATGATTTTTATGCTGCTGGTTTTAGCTTTCGCTCTTATTCCTTCCACCGGAGTGGAGGGTTATATTATCATGAGCGGCATTCTATGCAGTATGATGATCATCACGACATTCAGCTTTGATGATCAATCCAAATGGATGAAATACGCTATGGTTATGCCGGTTACCAAAAAGGATATAGTGATCAGCAAATTTATTGTTCTTCTGATTTTCTCAGCCATTGGCGCTGTCACTGGACTGGTAATTGGCACATTAGGCGGCATCATTGCGCATAAGGATATTTTCAGCAGCGTAAATAACATTTTTACACTTCTGTTTACCGGTGTTGCGAGCCTGGTAATTTCAGAAATTGCGGGAAGCATGTCAATTCCTCTTCTGTTTAAATTCGGCGCGGAAAAGGCCCGTATATTATTGCTTGTTTCCTGTTTGATTCCTGCTGCCATCTTCTTTGGCATCTATAAGCTGTTCACCTTGCTGGGTGTTTCATTTACAGAGCATTCAATATTTATCCTTCTGTGCTGCTCTCCGTTTATAGCACTGGTCTGGAACTTTTTAATGTATAAAATCAGCTATGCGCTCTTTGCGAGGAAGGAACTTTTATATTAGCCGATGGAAGCACCAATGGTTTACCATTTAACAATGCTTCTGCTAAATGATCCCCTGTATACACAAGCTTTAAGGAGAAGAAAGGAATATCCGTGAGTAACAGTTCAAAGAAAATACGGTCGCCTTCCCAAAGAGACAGCCTGCCTATTTCTTCCTTTGGGATCCATTTAAGCTCTCCTTCCGCGCATTCGGTCAAGGTCCCTTCATATTCGTCTGCGGTGTATAAAAACATGTACTCATCCGGATATTTGTCTGACACAAAGGTGATAATGGCCCTAAGCCGGTAGGAAGTCAGGGATAATCCGGTCTCTTCCTTGACCTCCCGTAAAAGACATTCCTCCGGGCTCTCTCCTTCCTCCAAATGGCCTCCCACCCCCAGCCACTTGTCCTGGTTCATATCGTCCTTCTTTTTAATCCGGTGCAGCATTAAATAGCTCTCTTCCCGCTGGATATAACAAAGTGTTGTTAAATTTTTATGCCCCATTCTTTTATCCTCCATAGTTAAGATTTATTTCCCCTTAGGCTCCGGGTCTGGTTCTCCATATTCCTCTGTGAGAAATTCCAGGAACTGCCTGCTGGCAAAGGGGAGAATTTTCTTATCCTTAAAAACAACGCCAATGGTTCTGGCTAATGGCGGGTCGATATCTCTTACCGAAATATGATAATCCACACGGTTTAATATAAGTTCTGATAAAATCCCGGCTCCCAGCCCCTTTTCGATCATTGCCATGATCGTATAATCATCGTGGACGATATACTGGATATTAGGTTCGATTCCATGCTCACGAAAGTATTCCATGGGCTCATTTAAACTTCCTTCCTCCAGAAGAATAAAAGGTTCTGATGCCAGTTCCTTCAGCCCGATCTTCTTATGCCTGGCCAGTGGATGGGAAGGGGGAAGGACGGCCATCATGGGATCCTTCTTTAACGGAATGGTCTTAAGCTCCTGATCCCGCACTGCCTGAGGATTGATGAGGCCAAAATCCACACTTCCCTCCTTTACCAGCTGCTCAATGGCTGTATAATCCCCTTGGTAGAGTTCAAAGCTCACCAACGGGTACTTCTCCTTAAACGTCTTAATTAATCCAGGCAGCCAATGACAGGATACGCTGGCAAAGGTACCGATCCGGATGGTTGCATTCTGGATTCCTTCCATCTCTTTTCGCTTCTCCGTAAGCTCCCTGTAAGCATGGTATATATTTTTTATATAGGGTAAAAGCTCTGCTCCATCAGGAGTCAGTACCACTCCTTTTTTGGAACGGACAAACAGTACGGTACCAAGTTCTTCCTCTAAAGACTGCACCATCTGACTGATGGCTGACTGTGTATACCCCAGCTCTTCGGAAGCCCTGGTAAATCCTCCTGTTTCCACAATCTTCATAACTGCCCGGTACCGCTTCATGTTTCCAGCTCCTTATCATTAGTTTTTCTAATGTTTTCATTATAAACATTTGTTTTACTGATGTAAAGGTTCATGGTATATTTTTATAAGCATGATAAGGGTGTCACGCCCTATGAGGGAGGAGCATTATGAATAACAGAAGAGAACAGATAAAATCCGGGATAAAGGATGGGATCCCCATTTGTCTTGGTTACTTTGCCGTATCCTTTACCTTCGGGATTATGGCATTAAATTATGGACTGTCACCGTGGCAATCCATTGTAATATCCCTTACCAACCTGACATCAGCAGGGCAATTTGCCGGCCTGGGTATTATCACAGCAGGCGCTCCCTTCGCTGAAATGGCCGTTGCACAGCTGGTCATCAATCTACGCTATTGTCTCATGTCCTGCTCCCTTTCCCAAAAACTCAACAAAACAACCCCATTTTATCACCGCCTGCTGCTCGGCTACGGAATAACGGATGAAATCTTCGGTGTTTCCATGTGTAAGCCTGGTCCGTTAAACCCGTGGTACTGCTACGGTCTGTTTCTGCTGGCCATTCCAGGCTGGACACTGGGAACCGCCGCCGGTGCTTACTTTGGGCGCCTTCTGCCTCAAAGAGCTTTAAGCGCTTTGGGCGTAGCTTTATATGGAATGTTTCTGGCAATTATCATTCCGCCAGCAAAGAAAAACCGGGTCTTGGCAGGGGTGACCGCCGTTTCCATGGCCTTTAGTTTTTTGTTTTCTCTGATTCCGGTACTGCACAGGATCTCTTCCGGATACAGGCTGATCATACTGACCGTTGCGATTGCAGGAGCCGCTGCAGCCTTGTTCCCGGTATCTGACACTATGGAGGTTTCCCATGAATAACCGAATCTATCTTTACATACTGGTCATGGCAGCAGTTACCTATTTAATCCGTGTCCTTCCCCTGACCCTGATCAGGCGGGAAATAAAGGTTCCCTTTATCCGGTCTTTCCTTTACTATGTTCCTTATGTGACCTTGTCGGTAATGACCTTTCCTGCCATTCTTACGGCTACTAAAAGCATATGGCCCGGCGCTGCGGCGCTTTTGACGGCTGCCTTTCTGGCTTATAAGGAGAAAAGTCTGTTTCAGGTTTCCATAGCCGCCTGCATGGTTGTTTTTGTAATGGAGTTTTTCCTGTGAACAACTTCCTAAACAAACTATTACATTTAACTACTTCCTAAACAAACAAGGATTGACTTAAAGTTAACATTAAGGTTTATAATCATCTCACAGCATTGCGTAAATCTAGCTAAGCAACCTGAATTTGGAGTTGCTTTATGAAAGCGGCTCCCCATATCCGAAAGGAGGAATCTATATGCAATACAACAATTTGCCGGGAACAAGTATTAAAGTTTCTTCAATAAGCCTTGGTACGATGATGTTTGGCGCTCAGACCAGCGAAGCTGACAGCCTCGCCATCATGGATTATGCCTGCGGCCAAGGTGTAAACTTTTGGGACACTGCCAATGTGTACAATCAGGGCGAAAGTGAACGCATCGTCGGCAAGGCCCTGAAAGGACGGCGGGATAAAATTATCCTCGCTACGAAAGTAAACGGCCAGATGGGCGAAAACCCGAATGACAGGGGACTTTCACGCCGCAATATTATCTCCGCCGTGGATGCCAGCTTAAAGCGCTTAAATACGGATTATATTGACCTTTATTATATGCATGCTCCTGATTATGAAACAAAAATCGAGGAATCGTTGGAGACAATGTCCGGCCTTATTAAGTCTGGAAAGATCCGCTACATCGGCGTCAGTAATTTCGCCGCATGGCAGATTGCCGATATGCTGGCTATCTGCGATTTGCGGGGATATATCGCGCCAGTCATCACGCAGAACGTATATAATCTCATTACGCGCGGCGTGGAGACGGAACTCGTTCCGTTTTTACAGGCGCATGAGCTGGGAATGGCGGTATACAACCCTATCGCAGGCGGGCTTCTGGCCGGAAAGCACAAGCCAGGCACCCCCGTGGAGAATACCCGCTTTTCTAACAGCGAAACATACTATAAACGTTATTGGTCAGATGAGAACTTTGCAGCGGTGGATAAGCTGACAGAAATTGCATCAGAGCATGGCATGAGTCTTCTTGAACTCTCCATGAAATGGTGTGCAGGCCGCGCCAAGGTAACCAGTGTTATCAGTGGTGTCAGTACGCTATCCCAGATAGAACAGAATATTGCTTCATTGGAGGGTCCCGTGCTTAATGACGACGTATTGCAGGCTTGTGATGCTGTATGGCATACTCTGGCGGGTACATACTTTGGATACAATCGTTGACAATGTTGGGGACTAAAAAGGAATTGGCAAAATGACATGCCTTAGAAATTAATAGAAAGGAATTAATATATGAAAAAGATAGTGATAACCGGAACTGCGGGTCTTCTTGGGCCCTATGTAGTTCGGCATTTTTTAGAACAGGGATATGAGGTATTGAGTGTAGACAGAATTAAGCCGGCTGAGCCTTTGACACGGCATATGACAGCGGACATAACCAACTTGGGCGAGTGCTATGGAATCTTAGAAGGCGCGTATGCTGTGATCCATCTTGCAGCAATCCCCTCCGCATACATTTACCCCAATGAGGTAACATTTCAAAATAATGTAATGGGTACTTACAATATTCTCGAAGCGGCAGCAGGATTGGGAATCACAAAAGCGATTATTGCCTCCAGCGAATGTACTTATGGTATCTGCAACTCCCGTCAGGGGCTGACACCTGTTTATGTTCCCGTTGATGAGGAACACCCTACACTTCCCGAAGATAGTTATGGACTTGGAAAAATTGTTGGGGAAGCAATTGCCGATGCAATTTACCGCCGCTGCGGAATGCAGATCGTCTCATTCCGGATCGGCAATATTATAAGCAAAGAGAAGTATTTAAACTTTCCTGGTTTTGTTCATGACTCAGGGAAAAGGAAACAACTTATGTGGAATTATATTGATGCTCGTGATATCGCTGTTGCCTGCCGCCTTGCTATCGATAAAGAAGGACTTGGTTCTGTTGTAATGAATCTCGCAGCTGACGACAACTGTATGGACATCAAAAGCTATGATCTTATGAAAGCTGAATATCCAAATGTGACAGACATTCGTACTCCAATTGATGAGTATCAGACCTTGTACTCCAATAAAAAGGCAAAAGAAATTTTGGGATGGAAGCCTGAACATTTTTGGAGAGACAATGTATCGCTGGAATAATCCTCAATGATCTCTATTAAAGCCTGCAAATGCTGAGATTTTCTTATTCTCAGTTTTGCAGGCTTTATAGGGCTAATAAAGCGGCCTGAACCTTTTGTTAAACACCTCTTAGTTCCTTCGCTGCTCCGATGTATTTATTTTACCGTTCGTTCAGTATATCGGCAATCATCTTTTTACCGGCGTCATAAGCAGCCTGACAATCGAGTGGGAATTGGGTGCGGTGGTATTCCGCTTTTTGCGGCTCATCCCAAAAGCTTGCGCGGTATCGGCTATAATCCTTGTACTGATAGGTGTTATAAGTGCAAATCCTCACCGGCTTTACGCCGAATACATTTTGCAGATACTGTTCGGCCGTGCCCAAAATGAAATCGTAGTTCAACTTTTGCATAATTTCCTCCGTCACATTCATTGTATATATCATAGCGGTGCGGAGCTTTTGGGGCGCGTTATTGCCCTGCCGGTTTTTGTCAAAGCTCAAGTATTGGTAAACCAGTCTTTCTATGAATGCCCGCAGCTCCGCCGTCAAGTCGCGCATATAAACAGGGCAGCCAAAAACCACGCCGTCCGAACGCGGAACCTCGCGCAGCAGGGTATAGATGTCATCCCGCACCTGACATTGCCCGTATGTTTTGTTGTTGTCGCTTTGACAGGCGTAACAACTGATGCAGCCTTTATAATTCAAGTCGTAGAGATACACCATTTCCGTCTCGACCTGTATACCCGCAGAAGCTGCGCCCTCCAGGAATTTTTTCAGCATGGTATCTGTATTCCAGCCTTTGCGGGGGCCTCCGTTTATTGCATAGATTTTCATCGGCTTCACTCCTTATATCCATCTGCTTCACTTCACCGTTCCCGGTATCCAAGGGATTTCCCAACACTACTTCCAATGTTTTCATTTTATCACATATAATCCAATTGTTACTTAAAAGTTTAGTTAGATTATTTAACTTTTATCTGCGATTCATCTGATGTATTGAATCCACCGGATAACGCCCGGGCCTCGATTGGTTAAAAAGCCGCCTCTGAAAATCTGGTTTACCGTATATCGATCCTTATATCCATCCCATGGGTCATATAGTTCTATCTGGAATCCGGAAGTCGGACACAAAACAACGGAATGGAATATGCCGTTCTGCATTCTGTAATTGCCGATAAAATAATTACCGTACTCCATAGCCTCCCGAATCTGATTGGCCGAGGTAATCAACATATCCTGGACGGCCCGGTTATACCCACTGCTAACAATTTCGGGAATTGCACTGTCGGGATCGCCGGTAATGACGCAGCGCAGCGCCCTGTCTTTGCCTTCGTCACCTTCCGGCAAATTGCCCTCTGGATTTTTGTTTATATCTTTTGCGTGTTCAACGATTACCAGCTGCGCTGCGTCAACCGTCAGCCATCCGTCTGATTCTCCGCAAGCTTGCGGCCGAAGGCCGTTCTGATCTGCTCTTATCACACTATGGCTTATAGGCGCAGCAAGACAAACTGGAAGATGGTTCCGATGGCAATACTGGAGGCCAACTATTTTTGCCGCAGTCGCCCAACTCCAATTCACGTGATTCTGGATATAAGGCATTGCTTCTTTATTCATTATGTATGCTATTTTCTTTAATTCAGAAGTTAACAGTTACGTGTACCGTAGTTAATTTACGCTCTGGAGCTGAGGAAATGTAAAGAGAGCAACCCACCTAGTTTGACCTCAGTCGGATTTGGGGGTCCCCCTAAAACAGTCAGATATATCTATGTATCATTCAATTCCCGGACACATTCCAAAGCTGTCAAGAAAAAGGACTTCAATCTGATGTCATGTCGATTTTGCAGACAAGCAAGATTGAAAAAAACACTTGCAGGCGTCCCCTTGTTATTCCGGTTGTTAAACACTCTGCGCAAGATTCTGCGCACCCGGCCTTCAACACTTACAACCGGTATTCCAAGCCTTAAGGACAGTTCCGGAAAAAATCTCTCACATATCTCGTCCAAGGTCTCAGGATATTCATAGGAGAACTTAATGGCTTCAGCCAATTCGTATCTTCCCGCAACCTTCTCCGTAACTCCAAGGTAATCTAAAAATTCTGAGATTGTGCCGGTTGGAAATACATCAGCTTCGCATGATTTATAGATTAAATTTCTGCTGTGTTCGTTCATTTTACGCAGTACGGAGGAATATTTCCTTTTAGCCTGTTCTTCCGTAATTCCATATTTGCCTGCTATCGCATAAAACGAATACCCACATTTTCGCCAAAGGACGATTTCTTTTTCCACCTCGTTGATGAATGCAGACTGGTTTTCCACTACAATACCTCCTTCCTGCTGCCAGAAAAATTGTACGTGAACCGGACCGCTTATGCCTGTTGGCAGTCCGCAGACACTACTTATGACAACAGTATACCGGAGCTGTGGTCAAGTAATTCAAGAATGTTCCAAACTGCATTTTTTGTGTTCCAAATACTGGAAATTACTGTTGAAACACTGAGGTTTATGTCGAAAAAAAACGAGAATCCTCCTCGGACGCAGTCGTGTTTTCTGCCTCCGGGAGGATCCTGCCTTTTTGATTCAAATTCTTCTACAGGCGAGATGTGCCGGTATTTCTTTCTTACCATTACCAATTACAAGCTTACATATCTTCATTATTCCATATTTTCAGTTCTTATGACGACCTCATTCAACATTCGCATCAGTTCTAAAGCGCTTCGAAAATTCACATATTGTTTCTTCGTCAGCTTTCCAATCACTCTTCCCTGTATGCTGGCGTTCTGGCGATGCTCTATTTTAACTATCAGTGTTTCTTTTGCCGTAATTGCACGGGAACTTAGAGCCATACTATCCTGCAACTGAACTTTTGCTTTTACCGGTATATTGTTTTTTCTCTTGGTTCTGTATGCATACTCTTCTGACATTTTTTTATTAAGAAACCTTGGGTCAGCGGATGGCTGAGGAGTCCCAACCCAGTCACATATCTCATCCAATTTAAGAATCAACTCTCCTACGTTGGAGAAGCTGACAGGTCCATCTATGTAGCAGTTAAGAATTTCACCATATAAATTTTCACCATTTCTCCCATTAAAACAAATAAGCATCGTACTGACGCGGTCTGCATCAATTATGTTTTGACAGACGTTTTGCACCTCTTCGCTTTTTATCATACGTTTCTTATCCTCTTTTCTATTCCGTACCGTTATTATCTCCTAGGCTGTGGATTTTCCTGCGCCCATTTCGACTTTTACAAATTTATATTAAACTAATTAATGAGCTTTTTGTTTTACTCTGTACTGAATTTGCATTTTATTGTTCTTAATTTTTTCCACGCATATAAAAACAAGGCCCTATATGTAGTTTTCACGGCTTATCAAACATGGTGTGGAAGGCGGGATCGATCCTGACGAGGGTAAGGATCTGTATGCCGGGGATGCCGGTATACAGGAGAAAAACGAGAAATAATATCTACAGGTATGACAAAGACCGCAGCTTGAAACTGCGGTCTTTACTAAGTTGCTTGATTTCATTGGTTCTATTCATTTAACAAAACGGGTATCTACAATTCCTTGGTGGAATAATCCCGGACTTCATCAGGCTTATATCTACGACCGCAGCTTATTTATATACCTTATTGCGGCTGATAAATATTACCTGTACGGGCAAAACCGCTAATGATATACCCACCAGTACCCACCAAATAAGATTAGAATTCCTGTCACCGGTCTTTGGGATACCGTCAAGATTATTACCGCTTGCATTGCCTGGTACCGGAGAAGGTGAATGGCTTGAATAATTTATTGATTCACCGAACGGAATATCCGGTTGGTTGCCGATATCCACGTTATTTGCGGCATTTGCGGCATTGCCGTCTGGGCTGCCCGGTTGGCTGCTGCCACCGTGGTTATTGGAAGTACTACTTTCGGCAGGTATCCATTTTGCATAAAGGATGGTGTCGCGTGTTACCGCATCATTACTAAAATCCCAGGCGGTAGAGAAAGCGGACTCCTTAAACCAGCCTGCAAAGCTGTATCCAGCGCGTAATGGACTTTCCGGGGCCGCGATGGTGCTTCCGCCTGGAAGACCCGTTAAGGGCGGGATTGTACTGCCACCCTGGCAATCAAAAGTCACGGAATAAACTGTTGCCGGAGGATTGGATTGGGCTGAAGCTACAACAATGAATTTTGCATTCTGATAGTTCAATACATCTACATCAGCAGTGCCTGCACTGTTTTTCCACGTTATATTGGGGAATCGTCCCGAGACACGATCAATATCCGTAACGCTGCCTACCGGTACTGAGTTCGTTTGCTGGAAATCCTCTGTTGCCGCATCAGCAAAATACACGGTCCCTTCAGCTGCTGTAATACGTACTTGAAGTTTTTCCAGGGTGCTTATATTGTAAAACGTATATTCACCATCTTCATTCGTTACTGTGGTGTCAATAACGGTATTTCCGCTGAGCAGTTCCACAACCTGCCCGCTCAGCTTATCGGCTGAAGTCCAGTTAAGGGATCCCTCGGACGATTCCTGCCGGCGGATAGTCCCGCTGATTTGCGGAGAAGATAAATATACATTATTACCAAAATTTAATGGGCTTGAACTTTGTAAACTCTTCCAGCCTTTTAAGGGGATATTTCCGCCTGCCTCATCTTGTGTCAGCTGTTCGCCATTAACAGAAACCGGAAACTCCGCTTTCAAACAAAGAAACGTTCCTGCACTTATCAAATTCTGTAATACGCCATCATCTGCAACCATCCGTAGACCAATTGCATCCGTATCTGGCTGCAGTTCTTCCGAGAAATGTTCTCCCCCATCAACAGAGTAAAGAATGGTGTTTTCCATTCCCATACCGGACAGGTATTCTTCTGTCAGAACATTTTCCGGAGTTATCAAATACCACGGCCATACCCTGCTGCTGCTTTGATACACAGTCAGTTGGGGAACCCCGCCGAGCAGCAGCTTTCTATCTGCCGGGAAACGTAAGATCATTGTCGCCTGACCCGAGTCTGATGTCGCACCATAAATTCCTGCAACATATGTTCCGGTCAATGTATCTTCCGTATGTGGATAATAAATAACGTTGGTTGTATAATCTGCAGAATTATCAGGTTCACTCTGATCGAACATTTCTGTCTTTGATGTCTCTAATGTAAAAGACTGGGCGGCGTAAATACTCATCATATCCATTGGAGAAATACCATTCAATGGAGAAATGCCATTCATTGGAGTAATTCCATTATCATCTACTCCGTCGCTTACTTGAACCAGGATTGAAGGCAACAGAATATCTTCCGCCAGTGTGTATCCGGGAACAGACGGAGTAAAAACATAGCCGCATGCCGTATTTCCATCATAAGCTGGTTGTGAACTCCATATTACCGGTACGGAAACCAGTAATTCTTCCTCAAAATCCTGATTGTCATCCAGAGTCCCGTTGCTTGGCGTCGCCCATGATATACGATGTACGGTTGCTGTTAATCTATCAGGCAAATTTAAGCTTTCTTCATTTGTTCCCAACGATACGGTTCTGTTGGCAACATCATCTGCCAAAGATTCAAAAGCAATAATTTCACTGCCTGCGCCGCTGAACAGGCTTTTTTCTGCCAATCTTTCTGCTGCTAAAACAGGTGTCATACCAAATACCATAATGATGGCAAGGACCGCCGATATATATCTGTAACTTGATTGTTTCTTCATAATTCAATTCCTTTTCCATAAATTTGAAACCGAAAGTTAATGATTTAACTTTCCGCCTTTGGTTTGTATTATATAATTATATAAGAGTCAGGTAATTACCCCTATTCTTATTTTATTGTTATGATAAGGTTGGTTGTTTGGCATAATTCTTAATTGGGGTACCACGCCCGCAGCAAAACTTGTCAGCCAGCTTTTATTATTTTCAATGGTTTCAAGGAGTATCGTTCTACGCTTAACGCTTATCACGAATTCGAGATATCCCCATATTTCATTGCATTGCATTCCGTTAAACTTTTCGGATTGAAAGATTTTATTTTCATTCCACCAATCACCTCCTTTTTACACCGATCCATGATCAGGCACCTTCTGCCCTTTGCTCCCTCTGAAATTCGATAAAAAGACAGCTAGTTTAAATTATATAGTTTTTTCTTTTATCTAAATGAATGTTGTTCCCAACGGGCTGAATATTGTATCAAACGATTACCGGTATATAAACTTTACTTATTTTCAAAATCAAAAAAATTGTTTACTCTTTTCAATTAACTTATGGTTCATATTTGGTTAATTTAGAACATAATTCTGGCAATTCGGAACAAATCCGCTTGTAAACACGTTCAGAATATTATATTAATAACGTATTATCAGACATCAGGCGATGCTCCCGCCGCTCAGCCTAACTTAGCTCAACATACAAAACGGAGGTGGTCTGTATTCCCAAGATATATACATCAGAAGATGTTTTAACTGCAGCAATGGAACGAATTAACATTGCATTTTCACATTTCTCCCATCTGTATCTCTGCGTATCCGGCGGCAAGGATTCATCCGTTATGCTCCAACTCTGCGCGTACACAGCCCGGGAAAGGGGCAAGAAATTCAGCATCCAGTATATTGATATGGAATCACAATATCAGGCAACGATTCAGCATATTGAAGAGCTGCGCCGTATGACGGCAGATGTAGTAGACAGGTTTTACTGGTGCTGCTTACCCCTGTCACTGCGTAATGCGGTATCCGTCATCCAGCCTAAATGGATCTGCTGGGACCGTAATGAACGGGATAAATGGGTAAGAGATATGCCTGATTACGATTGCGTTATAAACGAAAACAACTTACCGGAGGATTGGACATGGTTTTACAAAGGCATGGAGTTTGAAGAATTTACATACCAGTTCAGTCAATGGTTCCAAAAAATCCATGGCAATTCTGTTGGCGTAGGCATCGCCATCCGGAGCAATGAGAGCCTAAACCGTTTTAATACCATTATCAGTAAAAGGAAGAAGAAGTTCCAGGGTTATGGTTGGACTACAAAGCTTCGTGTTCCTGAACCCGATCGCGAGATCTATCATTTCTATCCGCTATATGATTGGCGGACAGAAGACATCTGGGGTGCCGTAAGCCGGCTGGGACTTGTCTATAACGAAATTTATGAACTGATGTATAAGAACGGGCTGAGCATCCACCAGCAGCGGCTCTGCCAGCCTTATGGAGATGACCAGCGCAACGGACTGAACCAGTTCCGTGCACTGGAACCTGAAACCTGGGAGCGGGTGGTCAATCGGGTACACGGCGTAAATTTTGGAAATATTTACGCCAGATCGTCACTGCTTGGAAATATAAAGTCCGAAAAGCCCATGGAGATGACCTGGCAGCAGTATACCGTTTTATTGCTTGAAAGTCTCGGCCTATATTCACCAGAGCTGCGGGATCACTATTACCGTAAAATTAATACTTATTTACAGTGGTGGTCCTCTCACGGATTCCCGTTGGAGAAAATACCAGACGAAGCAAACCGGAAGTTAGAGGCAAAAAAAAAGGTTCCGTCATGGCGGCGGATAGCCAGAGCTATTGAAAAGAATGATTTTTGGATGCGCGGACTCAGTTTTGCGCCATCGAAGTCAGACGTAAAGCTTTTTATGCAGCTTAGAAAGCAATATCAGAATTTTATACATTTGGAGGATGCGCAGGACAAGCAAATGCGGAAGATCATCCTGGAGGAGGAAGGCAATGGAAAAAATACAATGCTTTGAAGGGAACTATGATAAAGCGCTTTTTTATTCGAAGATGGGGCGCTTTTTCGCAGAGGAGCGATACATCAGGCAAATGCCCTATTTGCGCAACGAGCCCGATAAAATCTGGTTTCTAATTGAAAAAGAAGGGCAGGTCGCCGCCTTTTCATCTCTGATGATTAAGGATGAATACATTTTATTTTCTACCGAATATGTGGAGATAAGATACCGCAGACAAGGCCTGTTCAAAGCCTTAACAGATGCCCGGTTCGTATACTGTCACGAAATCAAAATGCCTGTGCGCACCTCGACCAACATTGAAGTTATCAGGGATTACTATATACGGCAGGGATTTATAATTTATAGAAAAACAAAAAACTATTGGTTTTTATCCGGAAAAAGTCAGGAGATTGCGCATGGAATCCACAAAAGAGAAAATAGCAGGAACCTGCTATTCGGAGCTTGAAGCTTGTATTGAGAAAATCATACAACTACTAAAAACAATGAAACTGCATGAAAAGGTACAGGCACTAAACAAAATTCGCCGGGCATTAAGCAAATGTTCTCCGTTTCACGATCCTGTAGACCTCGTGGAGTGGATCCCCGCCCAAAAGGTACAGGCAAACGATTATAATCCCAATAAGGTTGCGCCGGATGAAATGGAACTGCTTTATACCTCTATCAGAATGGACGATTTTACCCAACCAATCGTATCCTACCGTATTGACAATGATCACTACGAAATCACAGATGGATTTCACCGTAACAAAATTGGCAGATATCCTGAAATAGCCAAAATACGCCATGGTTACTTACCTTTAACCATCATTGATAAGCCTCTGGACGAACGCATCGGATCTACGATCCGCCACAATCGGGCAAGAGGAACCCACCAGATCCGTTCGATGAGTGAGATTGTTGTCAACCTTTCAAAAATGGGATGGTCAGACGCTAAAATCGAAAAAAATTTGGGCATGGAATTGGATGAAGTCATTCGTCTGAAACAAATCAGCGGATTGAAAGAAGCCTTCCAAAACCACGAGTTTTCCAAATCGTGGAAAGAATTTGAATATAAAAATTATAAATGAAACATTAAAAGGCAGCTTCCATCTCATTGGAATCGCTGCCTGTTTTTATACTGTTTTAGCTGCTTTTGAGCGGGGATTTTTAGGTATGCAGCCCTTTATTCTGAATATCCTCTTTTCTCTGTCTGGTTCTATAAATATCAATCCCCCCAGCCCTTCAATCGTCTCCCTTATGATTCGTAACCCAAAACCATGGAAATCCTTGTCCTCTTTTGTTGTCTCCGGTTCACCGCCCACAATTAACAGCTCTCCGTTAAATGAATTGGTTACCTCAATGATTGCCCAATACGGAGTACTATTGCTCGTCACCTCAATGAAACGTTCTGAATCGGATACCTTGTTACAGGCTTCTATCGCATTGTTAATGATATTGGAAAAAACACGGACAATGTCCAGGTCTGCCATTGGTACAGATTCAGGGAGATATGCATGCGCCGAAAAACGGATATTCTTTTCTTCGCAGACACCAGCCGCATCCTGCAATATGGAATCCAAGATCATATTATCGGAATAGTTTTTGTGAATCATTACGCTCTGCTGCATCGTATCGTGAATGTCGTCCAACATTCGGATGGCCTTTTTATATTCCTTGCGGCGCAATAAAGTTTTTAAAGAAGCCATCAACTTTTCATAATCATGCCGAAAGGCCCGATAGCTTTCTGTAAATTTGCGATAGGATTGATAGTGACGCATTTGACGGGAAAGTTGTTCTTGCAATTGATGAGTAAACAATTCGTATTCAAATAATTCAGATATCCTTGATGCATGATTCAGGATAACCAGCAGCCACAGATTACTTATAATGCAGGAGCCCAAATATAGAGATGAAAACCAAATTTGCCTGATATCATCGTAGTAACGCCCATCATTAATAAGTGTGAGAAACAGCCATTGAAAAAACAGATAAATGACCACAAATTTAAGCTGACCTTGGTTACTCAGTAAATACCTGGCCTTTTGTTTTGGAAGGATGACATCACGGATAAGCAGGAAGTACAGAATTGCAAGAAGTACGGTCAATGCAGAAATCATACCAATATTATTGTTTTGCTGGAGTACATCTTTAATACTTGTATGCAAAACGATGGAATAAATTGAAAAGATAATTCCTCGGCTGGAATACAAGGAAAATGTATAGATGCTGCCTGCATAAAGAATTTGAATAGGAGTTCCATTGAATAAGAAATTGAAAGATAACATAAATGACATAAACACCAGATAAACAGCGAATCTTGAATCCAGCAGTGTATAGGCCGCAGCCGATATGATAACATTTATGGCAATTGCAATAATATAAAAGATCCAATGATCCTTTTTCGCCGGAAACAGCTTTTTAAAACGCTGAAGAGTAAATGCATCATAAATAATCAACGAAGCAAGACTTAACATCATATTCTCCTATCCACAATCATGAATGTTGGTACGACTGATATAATCAATGAAAACCTGTTTCATCTGCTTCATATAAGTTGCACCGATCGGAATATTTTCACCTGTTTTCAAAAACAAGGTGTTTTGTTGAAATTGCGAAATATAGGACATGTTCACAATATACGAACGGTGAATGCGAATGAATCCCTTATGGAGCAACTGATTCTCCAACTGCTCCATTGTCGAATAAAAATCAAAGCTTTCCCCTCCATTGTAGTGGACTGTCACAATTCGTTTCCAGATTTCGAAGAAAGAGATTTCCTTGAATGGAATAACTTTTCGAATATTATTCTTACCCGACTCACAAAGGAACATATCATTTTCCTTTTTTGAGACCAAAGTCGTAGCCCTGATGAATACTTCCTCAAATTTAGCAGTAGTAATATTGGATTTCATCAGATAGTGGATCGGTGAAATATCATAAGCATCAAAAACATAATCCTCACTTATAGTCAGAAAGATGATTTCTGAATTACACTCAAGTTCACGAAGCCTCTTCGCGGTGTCCAGCCCATTCAAATTATTCATCAAGATATCCAGGTAGATGATGTCTGCTTGGTTCGGTGAATCAGCCAGGTAAAACAAAAGTTCTTCTCCGCTGTTGAAATAAGAAATGGTGATTTCCACCTTGTTTTTCTTTGCGACTTTTTTTATCAGCCTGGCATATTGTGCACGGGCTTCTGGATCATCATCACACATAAATATCGTCAACATGATTATTCACCAACCTTTCTGCAAGGCAATATATCTCATCAGCACCAGGATAATATGTATTTGAACTGCTTCTAAATTTAGGACAAATGTTGTACACACCAGCCTTTCATGGACCTCAAAGTTGGAAGAAAGGACCGCATATACTTGATAGTGTTCAAGTTTATCCACCGTACTTTTTTCCCTGTTTTACTTAAAAAATGCACTGATAGTATAACACACTGTATATATTTTTTCAATTATATAATAATTCCATCTCTAGTATTAAAATAGCGCGAATGAGTCAATTAGATGATAAATCGAATTTGATATATAGAGTTGAATATTATATCAGCTGGGTAAACTACAGATCCATTGAAGATGAGTCTTACCTCAAAAATAGAAATGGCAGATATCGGAAAACTGAAAAAGTAAAATACCTCCCTGCCAGTTTTTAAGAATCCGGCAGGGAGGTATTTTGTTTCATGGATTTCTGATCTGATGCCTACGGAAGCTAAAACCATCAGCCTTTGTTCTGGCTGCATTTGACCGCATCTATGGCAAGGACCACCAAAAGTGCTAAAAGGCTGTCCTGCCCATCGGTCACATCAATCAAGTAGGTATCGGTAAAATGAAAAAGCTGCTTTTCAATCCGTGCAACAATGCTGCCGGTCTGGGAAAGAATGGAGTAATCCCATTCCAGGAAGCTGCCTTCCACATGCCAGCCATTGCAGTCAACGGAAAAAGAGGGTTTAAAAAAAGTAAACTCCTTGGTGATGGTTCCCACCGTTTCTCCGCCGATCTGGATGGCAAACCGGGGCAGGAAGGTAAGCACCTGTTCCCTTAAGGTAGCCAGGTGATTGCCGCTGTTGTCATAGATTTCCAGCTTGTGGCCCCAGGCAGGCCTGCCGCAGACCGTATATACGGCAGCGCCATTTTCATCATATATGTCGTAACTATCAAACCAGGAAAAAAAACGCTGTTTAAACATAAGTTTCATGATATCTTTCTATCTCCTTTTCCGTCTTTGTCCATCATCTGCTCACACCATTCCCTTAGCACGCATTCCCCGCACTTTGCCTTCCTTGCCGTACAGATTGCCCTGCCATGATAAATCAGCTGAAAATTGATTCGGTTCCAGTGGTCCTTTGGCAGTATCCTCTGCAATTCCACTTCCACCTCTGCCGGATTTTTCCCTGTGGCCCAACCCAGCCGCCTGGAAATGCGGAATACATGGGTATCCACCGTGACCCCAGGAATTCCGTAAGCATCTGCCAGAAATAAGGTGGCGGTTTTTCTGCCCACTCCGGCAAGATTTAAGACCCCGTCAATATCCATCGGGACCTCACCTCCATATTCATCCGCGATCTGCCTGCAGCATTTTTTCAAATTTCTTGCCTTATTTTTATAAAGTCCGATGGAGCGTATGGAATCCTCAATTTCCTCCAGGGCCGCTTCCGCCATCTGCTCTACGGTCTGAAAGCGCTGAAACAGCTGGGGTAGCACCTCCTCCACCTGTTTGTCCGTGCTTTGGGCGCTAAGCATGATGGCCGCCAGTAGCTGCCAGGGCTGCTGATGGTAAAACCCCTCCTTTGTCACACCGTAAACCTGGTCCAATTTTCCAAGTATATAACTGACATCTTTCTTTCTCATACGGTATTTCCCAACCTTCCGTCACTGTATTGTATCTGCTCTCCTTTTCAGGTTCGGCTGTTTTTTCCTCGCTTGTCAATTTCCTCCGGCTCAAACAGCCGGATAATTCCATATTCCCCGTCATATCCGGGACTGCACTCAACCCTTCCCTCTCTCAGCCGCCTGATCCCCTCGGAAATCATATCACCGGAAGCATGCCTGATGTCCTCCAAAGACAATTCCCGAAGAATATGAAATTCCGGTCCTAAATCTCTTATCATGGATTCATACTGGTTCTGGACCTTTTTGCTTGCGACGGTATATCCTATCGAAGCAGCAATAACTTCGGAAAGGGGGACCAGATTCTCAAACGGTTTTCCGCCGGGAAGAACATAGCCCTGGCTGCGGTCAGCCAGCTGATCGATCCGGTGGGACACGCCGGTGGTCAGCTTACGGCCGCATACCGGACACTTGCCGGAATACCGCTTTGCTTCTGACGGAGAGAGGCAGAGGCTGCATTTCCGGTGGCCATCATAATGGTATTTCCCCTCTTCCGGAAAAAACTCTATGGTCCCCTCTAATCCCTCTCCCTTTTGTATGGCATTCCAAAGCCCGGTATAGGACAAGTCGATATCCAGAAGATTGGCTTCCCTGCCAAGCTTTGATGGGGAATGGGCATCGGAGTTAGAGATAAGCTGAAAACGATCCAGGGCCGACAAACGCCATATCATAGGAGGATCGGAAGAAAGCCCTGTTTCCAGCGCATGCACATAGGGAGTCAAATCCTCAAAACACTCCTCAATAGAATCAAAACCGGAAAATGCTCCGAACAAAGAAAAATGCGGCGTCCAGATATGGGCAGGAATGTAAATTGCCCTGGGGCATAATTCCAGTGTGATTTCCAGAAGGTCATGACAATCCAGTCCCAAAATGGGTCTGCCGTCTGAATGAAGGTTCCCAATGGTTTCCAGCTTTTTTGAAAGCAGCTCTGCCTCCTCAATGCCAGGAAAGAGAATGACGCTGTGAACCTTTCTCACTTTCCCATTTTTCTTATAAATAGTGCTGATCTCCCCGGAGACCACAAACCTGGGAGTCCTGGCTTCCGGCCCGGCTCCCTTGTCCACACGGTATTCTTCTTTTAATATGTAAAGCCCTTCCTCTGCGGGAACCAGCTTTTCTTTTAATTCCTCACGCCACGCCGGGTGGGTAAAATCACCGGTCCCCAGGATACCGATCCCCTTGCGCCTTGCCCACAAGTCCAGATACTCCAGGGTACACTCCTTACTGGTTGCCCTGGAATAATGGGAATGGATATGCAAGTCTGCTATATACATAAATTTCACCTGCTTCCATTAATTTATGTTTTATTATAGCCTTCTTTGGCATTAGCCGCAAGAAGCAGGTCCTTCCTTTTACCGGCATATTTTTCATAAATTCCCATGGCAAGCCCTTCCATGTCCTTTCTGAGTTCCTTTGGCTCCATCAATTCAATCTGATCTCCCATGCTTAAGAGCCAGCCATATAAGTTCTCCTTGTTGGAAAATCCGGCTTCAAACAAAAGCTTTCCATCCTCCCGCTCCTTAAAACAATCGATCCCAAACTCTTCGATCAGACGCCATTTTATCTCCGGCTCACAAACTGCAGTGACTTTAAAACTAACGGGAAAAGGATTTTCCGGGAAGCACTCAAAGGGAGGAAGAGGAAGTTTTACATAATGTTCACCGGTGTCTGCAAGCTCCTGGATCCGGTTCAGCTTGAACATGCGGAAATCCTTCCGGTCCCTGCAATATCCCCACACATACCAGGAGGACCACTGGAATACCAGGAGATAAGGGTCAATGCTCCTTTCCATCTCTCCGCTTGGAGCATAATAATAGAATCTTATGGAATGGCTGTTTTCAATGGCTTCCTGGATCAGCTCTATCTTAGGTGACAGGGAAGATTTATACCAGGAGGATAAGTTGATCATGATATGGCTTTCTGGGACCTGTACCGATGCCTGGTCCACCGACAGCTTTTTCATTAACTGCTGGTACCGGCTGGTTCCCGCTACACTGTCCAGACTTCTAAGTCCGGTCAGTATGGACTGCATTTCAGAGGAAGTAAGCACCGTCCGGTCGATCCGGTAGGCAGGCATGATGGATATCCCCCCATTCTGACCCTGAGAGGTGGCCAGGGGAATGCCCGCCCTTAACAGGGCTTCCACATCCCGGTTTATGGTTCTTCTTGAAACCTCAAAGATTTCCGCTAGATAAGAGGCCGTTACCTTTTCCTCCTGAAGCAGGATGGACAAAATTCCGATAAGTCTGTCAATCTTCATAGGTAATCCTTTCTTTTATGTCCCCATGATACCATGAAAGCAATGAGCCAAGCGCCGCTAAGCGGCATTTGGCGAATGCAACACGATAATAGACGCTTGCGTCTATTATACCACGGCAGAAGGGTTCAGGAAAAGACGTTCTTTCCTCCTGCCGCTCATTGACTCCTTTTTCCATTTATGCTAGGATATGCCTAACATCAAGAAAGAAAGGATCAGTTAAATGAACTTAATGAACCTAATGCAGTTAAAGGAATCCTGGACTGTTTTTAAAAATAACCATCCTAAATTCCCCCTGTTCTTAAAAGCAGCCTTAAACGGCCCGCTGAAAGAAGGAAGTGTGGTGGAAATCCGCGTCACATCACCGGAAGGAAAAGACCTCACCACGAATTTAAAGCTTAAGGCTTCCGACCTGGAACTTCTTGAACACTGGAAAGACTCCTTCGTATGATCCCTTATCCCTATGATACCAAAAAGTCGGCATGCTGCCGACTTTTTTTTGTGGTTTGAGGACCGCATGAAGTGGTTAATTGCCAACAGACAACGGAAGGTTCCAATCCAGCAGGTAGGGACTGTTATCCCTTGTTTTGATATCTTCATAGATTTCGCGGCGGGCATCTCCGCTTTCATAAGACCAATACTCATACCCTCTTAAGTAACTGTCCATCATTTCATCCCATGATGAAAAACTTTTCTGAATCGTCTGCGCTATTTCAAGTGACTTGTCCAATGCCTCCTGTTCCGTATAATATCCGGCAATATAATACCAGCCACACAAGGAGGCAGCACGACAGTAATCCCAACCGTCAATGGCCCCTGCTCCGTAATTTACGTAGTTGTCATACGCCTTTGCAAGATAAATACCTTCATTTGCGTCACCCGTAATATCGCCTAAATATTCAGCCAGTTCCGTCTGTTCCAATTCCGACGCACCGTCCTCCTCCAGCGACTGCATCAGCGAGGCATAATCAGTCCGGTGCCCAGCGTCAAGCAGCCAGTTTAAGTTTTCGTCCGCGCTGGCCCTGTCCGTCACGCCCCACCATTCATCCAATGACTCAATCTCAAGCCGTTTATTGACCTCATTCGCTTTCATCCCTCCTAAGAGCGTATAATCTCCACCGTTAAGCTCTGTTAAAACAGCATAAGTACCGTTGATCCAAAGAATTTCTGGTTGTATTTTTTTCTGTTGCACACAGCCGGCACTTCCACACACGATGAGCCCTGTGATACAAAGAAGAATCGTATATTTAATATATTTATGTTTATTCATGTCTTGTTTCACCTTCCTAAATTTATCCGTTTAAAATCGTTTCATAATGATATCATTTAACAGCCAAAAAAAGAGGGGATTACCCCCTCTTTAGGTCATTTTGAGTAATGAAAAGTATCACCGCCGCGCGCTTTTCTTCTATTGAGGTCCTATGTACTCAGCACTGCCGAGTCCCAATATTGGAAAAAATATCAGTGGCAGCAGCACTAAGCCAACTGCAAAACCGCCGCTCTTTCCAAAAGCTTTAGAAATCTTAACGCAGTAAATGATATATAAAACAAATGAAGCCAATCCTGCAAGACTGCTTAAGATACTGATTTCTAAAAATCCTCCAAGAAAAGAAACTACCCATGATATCATAATCGCAATAAAATAGCTCAAATTTCCAAATGCGATATCAGACATTATATAAATATTGTAAAATGGAATTAATGACGCCCAGCCCGGCTTACCGGCTTTCGAAAAAATCTTCCAATTAGTAACTATAAGTAAAATACAAACAACTAAAAGAAATACAAAAAGAAAAATACCAAATCCAGCTAAAACAGCATATAAATCATTATTCACACTTAATTCCTCCATATGTTTTCTAATTATTAAACACAAATCATCTTCACCTGATTCTTACGACTAAGTACTGTCCCATCCTCAACGGATTTAATCTGACGCCGCAAAAAACGGTATGTTCTCTAAATTACTTATTACCTCGTACATTCTGCCTTTCTCCTTTTTTCTTATTTCTTCCATATTTTAACACATTGATAAATATCCATCAATCATCATTCGGAACAATAAATCCCTCATCGAGAACATGAGACAGCATTTTCTTGTTGTATTTACCATAATATGGTACAATGACTAAGTGCAGTAACCGGAAGCTTTGTCCAAGCCTTTCTCACGATAAGGGCGAATATAACAAGCAGGAGGAATGAAAAAGCATGAAAAAAATTATAAAATTATTTGCAGTCGTATCACTTCTGTCCATAACCATGGCATCAACCATCCATGCGGGAGTCTGGAAACAGGATAGCCATGGCTGGTGGTGGCAGGACGGAGATAAATCCTATCCCTCCTCCGTCTGGAAATGGATCGACTCCGACGGAGATGGAATGGCAGAATGCTACTATTTTGATGAAAGCGGTTATATTCTTACCGGAACCGCGGCCCCCGATGGCAGCACGGTCAATGAATCCGGCGCATGGACCGATCAGGGTATTGTACGCCAAAGGGCATCCAACCCGGCTGCCGCACGGATCATAAACCAAAAGGGGCTGGAGCTTTACCAGGAAGCAGATCTAAAGAGTTCCGGGCTGCCCGGCCTGGATATCACGGCAGACATCCAGATGAATCTCTCCTATGACTGGCTGGAACTTCCGGTATACATGAATATGCTGCTTAAATACCATGACTTAAATACTCCAAACATGGAATTTCTCTCCCAGACCAAGATGGATATGCTGGGGATACGCAATTCAGAGACTTCTTTCTACACCAATGGCTGCTATTATCTGGATGCGGGGATGTATGAAAAATATAAAATGAAAATCGGATATGAGGACATGACCAGAAATATCACTTTGGGAGGGCTGACCGGGCAGTTTGGTGACTTCCTGCATAACGTACAGATTGCAGATGGTGACGCCGGGAATAAAATCCTTTTTTATTCCAGCAAAACTGAAGGACTGGAAAAACACCTCACCAATTTCTACGACGAGATATGGCCCACCCTTTCTGATTCCAATTATAAGATCAACCGGATCGACGGAAAGGCAGTCATCAGCCCGGAAGGATATTTTTCCAAAGAGGCTATCTCCATTTACATGACCATAACCGAAGAGGAAGAGACCATGGGTATGCTCATGAATATGGATATAAATTATAACAATCCGGGAAAAGCTGTTTCCATTGAATTTCCTTCCACAGAAGGATATGAAGAAGTCATCTATTAATAAACAAATTAGGAGGGAAAACCGCTGGCGGCTCCCTCCTTTTCTTTTATCAATCCTTTAAACCGATATAAATATGAATCAGTGCATCCTCCATGTCCCCGTTCTGATATTCTTCAAAATCGCAGACAAAGGCTCTTGGCAGATCTATCTTCCAAAGCTCCTGCCAGAATTCCGCTACTGCCTTTACCATGTTTCCCCTTACTACAAATTTTGCATACAGCCCTGCCGGAATGGTCCTTACCACCGTGCCTTCCGGGATCTCGTCCGCTGCTTCTACCTCACAGGCTGCTATCACACTGTAATCGTCCATTTCCTTTCCAGCATAATCCGTATAGATTCCCAGGGACTTGTCATTGCTCTTATTTTTAATGGCGGAATAAATCCCAATTCCGTAAAAGCCTTCCCACAGGCCGCCGATCACATTTCCCATATCCGGTGATGTGTTGTTTGTCCGGGCCAACAGCCCAACTACCTTTTTTTCCTTAAGCTCAACTCTCTCAAAATCCATTTTCTTACCTCATTTTCTCTTTCTTGCCTTATTATTCTTTCTACGGTAAGTGGATTGTAGCATACCAAACATGACATCTATATGTCACAATTCATCTGCTCCTGATTATTTTTCATAAAAATCTCTGTTTTTCTCTCTGATCTGTAAAAATGGATCAGGGTGAAAACCAGAATAACAGGAAACAGGACCGCCCCTAATATTCCGATTTTTAGATTGTTTTCGAAATACCCGGATATCATGCCTACTAATGTGGGCCCTCCGGAGCAGCCTAAGTCCCCAGCCAGCGCAAGAAATGCAAACATCGCGGTCCCTCCCCCTCGTATGGAGGCAGAAGCCATGCTAAAAGATCCGGGCCACATGATCCCCACAGACAGGCCGCACAGCCCGCAGCCTAAAAAGCCCAGTACAGGTAAGGGCGAAAGAGAAATCAGAAAATAAGAGCCTACGCATAGGATTCCGCTTGCAATCATCAGCTTTTTTAAATTCATCTTTTCTCCGTATTTTCCATAGACAGCCCTTGAGATTCCCATCATCGTGGCAAAAAGCATGGGACCGGCAAGGTCCCCTATGGCCTTACTCACTCCAAGTCCTCTCTCTGCAAAAGCGGAGGCCCACTGGCTTACTGCCTGCTCACTGGCTCCGGCACATACCATGAGAAGCATAAACCCCCAGAACATCCGTTTACCAATGAGCGCCTTCATGGAAAGGCCTTCATCCTCTTCCACAAGGGGGGCAATGGGTACTTTAATAAATAAAAGCATGTTAACAGCAGGGATCAGCGCCCAAAAAAGCGCCAGAAGTCTCCAGTTTTTCAATCCGGCAATACTGAAAAATATGGTGGAAACAAGGACAACTCCCACATGACCCCAGCAATAGAAGGAATGGAGCATACTCATGGCCTTTTCCTTGTTATCCGTGGGACAAGCCTCTACAATGGGGCTGACCAGAACCTCCAGAAGGCCGCCTCCTGCCGCATAGATGACCACGGCTGCAAAAAGCCCGATCCATGCCTGGGAAAACAATCCGGGCAGAATGGTCAGGGACACCAGACCTATTGCTGACAATATATGGGCCGTTATCATGGAAGCCCGGTACCCTACCCGGTCAATAACGCCTGCTGACAACAGATCCACCAAAAGCTGAATTCCAAAATTAAGTGTCACAAGCATGGTAATCCTGGATAAGGAAATGCCGTACTCCGACTGAAACGTAAGAAATAAAAGTGGTACAAAATTGTTAATGATCGCCTGTACGATATAGCTCATAAAACAAGCATGGACGGTTTTGGTATAATCTTTATTCACTGGGAATCACCTGCTGTTCATTTTTTTTGTATTATACCGCATATTTTTTTCAAAATCTTGTAAATTACCGCCAGTTTATGATACAATCTAGCCAATCAGCCAAAGGGGTACGCTCTATGCAAAATACGAAAATATTTACCGACGAATCCATGATGGAGCTTATCTCCCACGGATCATCCACCTTTCCATTTCAATATTATTATGAAGATGTAGGAAAATTTGATAACCAGTGCATTGACTGGCACTGGCACAGGGAATTTGAACTGGTGACTGTAACAGAAGGGATCCTGCAGTGCTCCGTCGGCAACATCAATTACATACTGGAAGCGGGAGATGGGGTTTTCATCAATTCCGGAGTCATTCACCGTTTTCTCTCAGATGGGACCGCAGTTATCCCCAACGTTTTGTTTGCATCCGATTTTATTGCCCCTGAAAATAGTTCTATTTATGAAAAATACTTACTTCCCTTTCTTACATCAGGCATTTCCCATTTTGTCCTAAAGAGCAGCAGTTCCTGGCAGAAAGACATTCTTACCTCTCTTTCTAGGCTGTATGACTTATGCGAGAATCCCGGTCCAGCCTGGGAGCTGGAGGCCCATATCATCGTCTGCCAGATCTGGGCCAGCCTGTTTGAGCACATGCTGGAATTTGCGACCATGGAAAATACGGGAGTAAGCAGGATTTCCCAGGCCCGGTTTAAAGGCATGACCTGTTTTATCGAAGAAAACTACTGGAAAAAGATCACACTGAAGGATATCGCCTCATCTGTTGGCGTAAGTAAGCGGGAGGCTCTCCGCTGCTTTCAATGCTCCGTCCCCTTGTCGCCCATAGAATATTTGAATAAATACCGGCTCCAGCAGGCATGGAAGCTGCTCCTTCACACGGACCGCTCCATAACCGATATCGCAGAGCATACCGGTTTTGAGAGCACCAGCTATTTTGACCGCCTGTTTAAAAGAGAATTTCATATAACCCCCAGAAAACACCGGGACAGCGGGAAAAACTCATAAACATTCCCAACGGAACTCCTTTACTCCCCTTTTCCTATGAGCTATAATAAAAAAATAAGGATCAAAAGGAGGAATACAATGGGCGAATTATCAGACCTTCCTAATATCGGAAAGGAAGTAGAACGGCAGTTGAATGAAACCGGAATCTTTACTTATGAAGAATTAAAGGCAACAGGCGCTGAACAGGCCTGGCTGAAGATCCAGGCCATGGACTCCTCCGCCTGCATCCACCGGCTGTATGCTTTAGAAGGGGCCATTCGGGGAATTAAAAAAATCCTCCTGCCTCCGGAGAGGAAAGAGGATTTAAAGGCATTTTATAATTTCCATAAAAGTTAAAGAAAGGCCTGTCTGCCGGCTGTTCTTAACCGGTAGCCAGGCCCAGCCCCATGAACCAAAAAAGAAAGAATACCAAAAAGTACGCAAGTACGGCTAAAAGGCAGATTTCACCTGCCAATCGGTATTTTATTAACCGAAAGCCTTTCATCCATTGATAGAAATAATAAAAAATCAAAATAATTCCCAAAGCTCCAATCAAGATTGGCAGCCAGGCCATTAAAAGAAAGATAAGATTCATCGCATTACTCCCCAAAACCGTCCTGCCCTTATCTTCCCCTCTTTCTTCCTCTCTTATAAGTAAAGTCTGGCCGGAATCACTTTTTCCTTGATTTTGCTCCTTTTTCTTCCCTTACTCTATTCCGGCCCAAAGCACTGAATAAGCTTTAAATGGCTTCCATCTTCGGCAATCCACTGAATCTCCTGTGTCCCTGCAGGCAGAAAGAACTGGTCTCCCTGTTTCACCTTTTCCTGCCAGATATGCTCCTGCCCGGCTGACTCCTGCATGGCATTGCCGGTTCCTAAAAGCAGTTTTCCACGACCCTCCAGAACATAAACTGCGCTGCAGACATTCTGTTTTAAGCTCATGGCATCTTTTATTTCCATCAGTTCCATACAAAAGCATGGAGTCTCTTCATATCCCACCAGACGGATCCGGCGGTTTTTCCCCTCTTCTTTTAAAAGCTTTGCCGGAACAAACCACCGTTTCCTTGCTTCCTCCTCTGAAAAATTCTCATAATGGAAGCATTCAAACATCTTTTCAAAGCCAAGACCCTGGTGACACATGGAATCCGCCACCTGATACCCTGACGGGGTCACCCTCTCCACCCGTATGGTATAATCGGTGGGCTCCTGGATTTCCACCAGAAAACAACCGGCACCAATTGCATGGGGAACGCCGCCTTCGATCAGAATGGTATCCCCCTCCTGTATTTCAAACCGATGCAGACATTGGAGTATGGCTTCTATATCCTGCCGCAGAAAGCAATCCTTCCAATGCGACCGTGTCACACCCGGACGAAATCCCAGGTAGACGCAGGGCTTTTCTCCATGGATCTCCCTGCCCCCAAGTATGTGCCAGCATTCCGTTTTCCCATATTCAGAGTGAAACAACTCCCTGGCTTTCTTTTTATCCGGATGCACCTGAACGGCCAGCCGCTCTGCTGAATCGATCAGCTTCACCAGCACTCCCAGGGTTGCCCCCAGCTGTGCGGCATGCTCTTCTCCCAGATAACCGGCGGGGTCTGATTCAATCAGTTCTTTCAATGACACCGAAGGCCGGTCTGCCAGCATGCTCAAACCTTCCGTCAATTCTTCTCTCCCTGCGTTCCTGGCCGCCACAAGAGAAGCAATCCATTCCTCCGGAAAATGACCATCTTCCCCTGTTTTTGCTCCGTGAAATTGTTCCAGCAGTTTTCCTCCAAAATAGGTCCTCCAGGCTCTGGAACCTGTCAGACGTATGGGACCATCTTTTCTTATTTCCATGATCTCCCTCCATATTTCCCCAAATAATCATTTAAAATCCATTCCGGTCTGACAGCTCCTTAAACCAGGTTCCTGATTTTTTCATGGTAATTTTACAGTTGTCATAAATGTCTACCCTTAACAGACCATACCGGTTCTTATAGGCATTGATCCAGGACCAGCAGTCAAAGGGAGCCCATAAATGATATCCAAAGCAATTACTGCCTTCTTCAATGGCCTTGTGCAGGTATTTCAAATGGTCCTTGATGAATTCGATCCGGTAATCATCTGTCACCACACCGTTCTCATCCATATACTCCTCTTCTCCCTGGATTCCCATGCCGTTTTCTGATATGTACCAGGGAAGATTTCCGTAATTTTCTTTTATATTTTTTGCAATATCATAGATTGCCGGCTCATAGATCTCCCAGCCTCTGGAAGTGTTCATCTTCTGCCCCGAGGGCGTATAAGGCTCATAATATTTTTCCGGCATCAGAGGCCCCTCATAAACAGAGGTTCTGGCTTTTGCCCGCCTTGGATGATAATAATTCACGCCCAGATAATCTATGGTGTTTTTGCGGAAAATATCCAGATCTCCTTCTGCGATTTCCGGAAGGATGCCCTCCTCTTTTAAAAGCTCCGTCAATTCCTCTGGATATTCCCCTTTCACGGATGGATCCAAAAAGGAACGGTTAAAAATCAAATCCAGAATATCCGCCGCTTTCCGGTCTTCCGCCTTATCCGGATTTTCACAGTAGGTTGGCGTCAAATTGATGATGATGCCTATTTTACCGCTGCATCCGCTCTTTCGGAATTCTTCCACCGACAGGCTGCTGGCAAGCTGTACATGAAACCCGACCTGGGCCGCTTTTTTGGCATCGCAGACAGCAGGGTAATGTCTCTGATATAAGTATCCCGTTTCCGGAATGATGACCGGCTCATTGAACGTGGTCCAGTATGTTATCCGGTCTCCAAACCGTTCAAAGCAAACCGCCGCAAATTTTGCAAATGCAAAAACTGTTTCCCGGTTCTCAAAGCCGCCTTTCTTCACCCAATACTCCGGTAAATCAAAATGATGAAGGCACATCATCGGTTCTATTCCATTTGCAATCATTTCATTGATTACATCATGATAGAACGCCACTCCTTCCTCGTTTACCGTCCCCTCACAGTCCTTAATCACCCGGCTCCATTGGATGGAGGTACGGTAAGAGGTCACACCTGCCTGTCTCATCTTCTGGATATATTCCTTATATTTGTGATAAAAATCAGAGGTGACTGCCGGCCCCACTCCATCAAAAAACCGTTCCGGTTCCCTTTCAAACCAGTAATCCCATTCCGATTTTACACGTCCGCCTTCGTTGCTTCCACCTTCTGACTGCGGGCCGGAAGAGGCTCCTCCCCATAAAAATCCATTTGGAAATACATAATCCATTTTCATCTCTCCTATTCTATCTCAATCTTTTCTCCGTACAGGTGATAATAAAGGGCTCCATACAGATTCGCCCTGCTGCCGTTTGTGCAGGCTGTGATCCTTGGCATCAGATAGCCCTGATGCTGTCCTTTTAACATGGAAACCACCGTCTTTTGGATCCGGTCAATGATTCCCGGATTGCCGCTGATCCCGCCCCCAATTGCAATGAGTTCCGGATCAAAGGCAAATTCCAGGGTTATACAGCCCACCGCCATCCAGTAGCAGAATTCCTCCATCAGTTCTTCTGCCAGTAAATCCCCTTCTAAGGCAAGCTGGTCCAGCCTTATCCCATCAATGGGAGCCTCTGCCGGCTCCTTTCTTATGTTGTATTTCCGGGCTTGCTTTTCCAGGGTATAATCACTCCAGGACAGAAGGGCGCCATCCTTAAAGCCTCCCATGGGAAAATTTCCGAATTCTCCCCGGTTCATGGTCACTCCCTTGTCCAGTTTCCCGCGTTCGATCACTGCTCCTCCGATACCTGTACCGCAGATCACAAACACTACATTTTGATATTCCTTTGCCACCCCTTTCCAAAGCTCTCCCATGGCAGCGCAGTTGGCATCATTGGCCATGGTCACAGGAAGTCCGCCAAACCTTTCCTCCAAAATGGTCTTTAAAGGGACTTCATGAAGATACTCTACGGCACTGATGCCCTTTATTACCCCTTCCCTGCTGTGCACCTCTCCCGGAAAGCTGAATGCCACGCCGTCAAGGGCATATTCCCTGGCAGCCTTTTCAAAAATACTTCCTGCCACCTGCAGAAATTCCTCCACATCTGATTGCGGCGTAGGTACCGAATCCGTGAAAGAAAAATTACCCTCCTCATCTGCAACGCCATATTTAACCGCCGTTCCACCTACATCAAATACCAACTTCACTTAATTTCCTCCTGACATTTATAGACATAAGCCGTATTTCCTGGTATCTGAAGCTTTGCTTTTCCACAGACCTTTGCGGTATCGCCTGTTAAAAGATTCACAAGTTCCGTCTTATCCCCCAGTCCATGAAGATTCACTTCTTTCCCCGTTTCATTAAAATTAATGATTAAAATTGCCCGGCAAGCCTCTGTCCGGATGGAGGCCACATGCACCCTGCTGTCCTTTTCCGCAGTGAAAAGGGAATCATGCCGGCTCGTGATCACCTCCATCACCAACTGCTCTACCTGGGGAATGTTCTGTTTTTTCAGTTCCACTCCCATAAAAGAATTGAAATACAGGGTACAGCCTTTTCCGTAAGGGTGGAACACTACGGCCGGACTTCCATCCTCCATGGTTCCAAGGATCCGGGTATCCTCATCTACCTCTATGCGCTGTTCCATGAAATTACAAGGGATGGCCTCATCCCTTGAATCCATCTTTCCCCCGTCGCATTGATTCTTAATATAAAAGGAATGGCCGGAATCCACATCCACTTCCCGCAGGCCAAAAAGCCTGCTTAAATGCCTGCCCGGTATTCCTTCCGCAGGCACCTCTCCGTATTCATTTACGCTGCCCATTCTGGCATCAGCGATGAGGATTCCCCCTCGTTTTACGTATGCGGTAAGTTTTTCTGCCATATCTCCACTGATACTTAACGCGGAGGGCAGCACCAAAACCTTGGCCTCTTCGCCTTCCAGGTCCTCGATGTCTGTAAATTCCGGATTTAAGCCTCTGTTCCAGAAAAGACGGTACCAGCCTTCCACGTCCTCACTCCAAAAGCTGTTGTTCCATTTTAAGAATGCATCAAAATAAAGTCTGGATGAATAGGATACAGCTATTTTCACGGCCTGATTTTCCACCTGGAAGCTGTCAAATAAATTACCATTTTTCCGGATTAAATCCATCAGCTCTTTTACCCGTGCCGCACGCTCATTGGGAGCCCCGTCCATACTGGTAAGCCCCCGTCCGGTGGACTGGTATCCGTGTAAGAACGGTCTCCACCGCCACAGCTGCATTCCATTGGCACCGGTGAACATGCACATAAGAATCCAGTTATACAATTCCTGGGGCGTCACCTCGGAGCCTGGCGTCAGCACCGACTGGGTGTGGGTCTGAAGCTCATTGACCATATATGGTTTTCCGGCTTTCCTTGCCGCACCTGCGGGAACGGAATAATACATGGACATGGTCCAGGGCGTATTGCGGTAATTTCTTCCCCAGCTCTTAGGGTAAAAGGTGGAGCCGTACACATCGGGGATCTTTGCCGTGGCAAATTCATCATTGTTACGAAGGGTCACATCCCCTGACAGGATCTGTGCACTGGTCCCATCAATAATGATCGGATGGGTCGTATCGTATTTCCTTGCGGTTTCATAGAGAAAGCTGCAGATTTGGGTCAAGGTTACGCTCCGGAACCTCTCGTATTCCAGATCCGGCATGATGCTGCTCCAAATGCTGTAGGGGGATCTCCTTCTTTTCGGGGATATCTGCCCGAAACTCTCATATCTTCTATGCCACACCCGGTTTAAATGCTCAATCGTACCGTATGTTTCCTTCAGCCACTCCTGATACTTTTTTATGGTATAAGGGTCGTCGCTTCTAAAATGCGCTTCATTAAACACGTCGTAGCCGTAAACTGCCTTGTGGTCCCGTAGTGAGGTGATCGCTTCCCGGAAATACCGGTCCATATAATCCCGTACCACCGGATGATTTAAGTTCGCCCAGAAACAATTTTCATTGATATGCTCTCCTCTTTCATCATAGACCAGCATATCCTCCGTCAAGGCACTGTCCGGCATGAATTCCTGAGCCTGATTCTGTCCAAAGAGCTGCAGGATAGCCTTTATCCCCAGGCTTTCGCACTCATCAAGCACCTGCCTGGTCTGGGTGAATATCCACTGATGGCTGTCCTGACTAAGCCATGGATTGCATACCGGCCAGAGAGTGACTAAATTAAAGCCGCAATCTTTCATATAAGACAAATCTCTCCGGATCTCCTCCTGTGTATAATCCTGCTCAATAATGTAGACCGCCCCAAATAAAAATTGATCCATGATGTCCTCCTTATTCATCCTTTTTCTTCAAATATGACTTATCTGAACTTGCATGGCAAGTGAAGATAAAGGGCTGCTTTTCAGCCCGTCCATCCGAATATCGAAAGCGTCTTTTGCTTTCGATAATATCTTCCATTATAAAGGCCATCAGAAAACTATAAACCTGATATTCTACATTAAGGCTTAATATTCTACACGATCATATTCCGGTAAGAAGTAGGCGTATAACCGGTATGTTTCTTGAAAATAAAGGCAAAGTATTTGTAATCACTGAATCCGCATTCCTCTGCAATGGTGTAAATCTTTGTCTCCGGCTCCTTTTCCATCCGCTTTTTTGCCATCTCAATACGGAACTTGTTTAACCAGTCGGTAAAGTTCTCACCTGTTTCCTCCTTAAAAATCTTGCTGAAATAATTTGGTGTCACATAGACAGCTTTTGCCACATCCGCTACCTGAAGGCTTTCTGAAAAATGATCCTGGGCATAAGCAATTCCGTTTGTCACGATCCCCTTGTATTTGCTGTTCCGCCGGTCTTCTACTGCCCGGAGCACGGAACCATAGATATCTTTAAGCCACATTTCTAAATCATCTGCGGTTTCATATTTGGAAATTTCTTCATAATAATAGTAATTCTGCCCGAGAACCTGCTCCGGAGCCAGCTGGAAACGCGAAACCTCCCGCATAGCAATCAGCACCAGATACATGCAGAGCTGTTCCACGGCCTTTCGTCCCACCTCCTGTTCCATGACATATTTTTGAAAAATCTCTTCCAGTGCGTCATAAATCTTTCGCCGGTCCAGAAGTGTGACTGCATTTTTCAGTTCTGCTTCTTCCTCAGAAGTTATGAATATCTTTTCCCCCCGTAGGCTTCCCTTAGACTTCTCCCTGGCGATGATCTGGCTGCTGCCCTGCTTCATACGCCCTTCCAGTGCTTCATCTGCATTCTGGTAGGAAAGCTTTAAATCCCGCCACTCTGACACCAGCTTTCCGATTCCGACGGAAACGGAAAGCCCATAATGCTTTCTCAAATAAAACTGAACCTCTCTGGCGCTCCTTGCCACCTCTTTTGTGTCTTCCCCAGAACACAAAAGAACCATCAGCCTGGCTTCTCCTTCATCACAGACACAGACATTACCCAACCGTCCGACAAGCTCTTCGGCCACATTGGACAGGGCGTACTTAAGAAGATCTGCTTCCCGCTCCCCATTGGCAAGAAGCTGAAAATAATAGTCAATGCAAAAAATGACGATCCGCAGATTTTCTTCCCTTAACGGAATGCCGAGAAACCCGGCCCGTTCCAGAAACCTTTTTTCCTCTGTCTTACCCCACATAAAATCATGGACACAACGGCTGCGCATCAGGGGCAGGTTTTCTTTCAAAAGGACTGCTCTCTGGCTGCGGTTTTCAAACTCTCTGCTCTCCCTGCCGATTTCATTCACCAGCCTTTGGATCAGCCCGGTCAGCTCTTCTGTATTAATTGGTTTTAAAAGATAGTCCGCCGCCCCTATCCTAACGGCATGGCGGGTATATTCAAAATCATTGTACCCGGTAAGGAATACGATCCGTGTCTTCGGAAGTTTCTCATGCAATTCCTCAGAAAACTTGATTCCATCCACTACCGGCATCCGGATATCCGTGATAACAATATCCGGCTTTTCCACCATGGCTCTTGCCAGTCCATCCCGTCCATTTCCCACGGTACCAACTACTATAACACCCAAACTCTCCCAATCAATGATGGTCATCATCCCTTCCCGGATGATGGGCTCATCATCCACTATCATCAGTCGGATCATATCCCTTCTCCCCTTTTTAAATACGGCTGAATTACTTCTACCGCCAGTCCTTTGCCTTCTCTTTCCCGAATATGGATTCCATAGCCGGCTCCAAAGCACAGCTTTACCCTCTCATGAACATTGAACAAAGCCATTCCCCGAAGGCCCTCCACTTCTCCCTCCAAAAGCCGGTTCAATTCTTCCACATCGGCGCCTTTTCCTTCATCCTCCACAGATAAAACCAGATCCTCTCCTCGTCTCTCCGCCCGGATCCGGACCATGCCAGGATGCTCCTGTTCCCCCATTCCATGGACAATAGCATTTTCCACAAGGGGCTGCAGGACAAACCGCACGGTCTCGCATTCCTCTGTTCCAGGCTCCATTAAAATCTGGAATTCAATGGTATCCGTGTACCTGCACCCCTGAATCTTAATATAATTTTGTATATGCTCCATCTCCTCAGCCACAGTGGCGGTTTTACTCGTGTCCTTCACAGAAGTACGGAACAGCTTGGACAATGCCTCAATGAGACTGCAGGTTTCAAATGCCTGCTCCATCCGGCTCATCCAGCAGATCGTATCCAGAGTATTATAAAGAAAGTGAGGATTAATGTATGCCTGCATGGCACGGATCTGGGCATCCTTTTCCCGGATTTCCGCCCGGTATACCTGGTTTACCAGCTCATCCAGGCGAAGAGTCATCCGGTTAAAGGCCATGGACAGGACAGATATCTCTCTGTAGCCATTTTCCGGCAGCTTTCTTTTAAAATCATTTTCTTCCAGATTCCTCATGGAGGATTCTAAATCTCCCAGGGGCTTTATCACAAACCGGGACAGGAAAAAGCCCATGATCCCGCATAGGATCACCGCTAAAATACCTGTAGAGATCAGAAGCTGGCGCACCACAGACGCATCATCCTCCACCTGAAAGGGAGAAATTTTCTTTATCACATACCAGCCTGGGTACTTCACCCTGGCATAGACCAGATCACCATCGTGGTTTTCGTCGGATTCCAGCTTAAGTCCCGGAAATCTTCTGGTGATCTCCCAGCCTTCTGTTTCCTGCTCCGTAGAAATCCGTATGATTCCATCTTCTATTACGTAGTAAGCCTCACCCTCTGACATCTGGTCAGAAAGCAGCCGCCCCAGCACACTCTTTTTTATATAGATTTTCTGGAATCCAATGGTTGTTCCAATGTCATTGATGTCATTGATACATCTGGCATATCCGTACAGTTCTTCCCGGTTGCTCCCCCAATCCGGGCTGACTTTAATATCTGTCAGAAAAACAGCATGTCCTTTCTCCTCCAGGAGTTTTTCCTGAAGTTCTTTGCTGATTCCATCGGTGATGGAGCTGGAGCTGTACCGTTTTCCGTCCATACGGACAAAATCCACCGCATAAACATACTCCTCATAGCAAAGCTGGTTTCTGACGTAGCGGTCCAGATCATAGGCGGCGCCTTCCACGTTTTCTTCCCCCTGGGCAAGGAGAAAGTCCCTCACCCTTTCATTCTGGAAAAAGGATAGAGAATTGTTCCCCACGTTTCTCATGATTCCTTCCATATTGGCGGCGATCTGGGTCGTATTATTCTGATTCAGGGTCGTTGCATTTTCTGAGATGATCTTCCGGTACTGCCCGTAGGAAATTACCCCAAGAATCATGGTAGGAATTAGTATCAGCACCAGAACCATGGCAAATATAGCCATTTGCAGACTTCCAAATATATTTTTATACCAAGTCTTCATTCCTGCTCCTTTTGTAAACATATTCGTTCAGTTCACTGCCCGCGCAAAACAAGTTTAGACAAGCCCTATTCTGGCTTGCCTAAACATTCCTCCAACGATATTAACCTTTCACTGCTCCAGCGGTCATACCCTTCATAATTTGATTATAAAACAACAAGTACATAATTACAACCGGTAAGGTGGAAACCACCAGTGCCGATAACATCAGCGGATAATTGACGGTATAGGATCCCACAAAATTAGTCAGCCCGATGGGCATCGTCTTCAGTGCATTGCTTCTTATAAGCACCAATGCCAGAGGAAATTCATTCCATGTATGCAGGAATGTCAAGATGGCAACAGTGGATAAAACCGGCTTGCACATGGGCATAACGATCTGGAACATAGTATTTAAAAAAGAGCTTCCGTCTATACATGCGGCCTCTTCTACTTCAATCGGCACGCTCTCAACGGAACTTTCCACCAGGAACACTCCCGTAGGCAGAGCAAATGCTATGTAAGGAAGGATCAGCGTAAATTTCTTGTTGAGCAATCCCAGAGTTTTAAACTCCACAAAGATTGGGATCAGCAAGGCATATATGGGAATGAGCATGCCGGAAAGAAACATATAGTAGATAAAGGTTCTTCCCTTAAAGCGGAATCTGGAAATACAGTAGCCTGTGATAAAGGAAATCACCAGCACCACAACTAAGGCTGACAGGGTGTTGAACATGCTGTTCATGAAATAGGAACCGATTTTGCCTTCGGAGATCGCTCTGGCATAATTTCCAAACTCCGGCCTGGCAGGAAGGCTTAATATGTTTAAGGAAAACTCCTTATCCGTTTTTAAAGAGGAATAAATCATCCAGATGATCGGGAATATACAGGTGATGGAAAACAGCGCTACAAACGCATTTGCCACAACCCCTTGAATAATACCCCAGGCCTTTTTCATCACGATTCCTCCTTTTTTCTTCCTGCCAGCCTGCTGAGCATGATCAGCCCCAAACTTAAAATCAGGATTCCAATAGCCGCCGTGCTGCCATAGCCGTAACGCATGCGGTTCATGGATACGTTATAGGCATACAGGGCTACTACCTCTGAACTGGTTCCCGGACCGCCGCCCGTCATTACAAAGATCTGGTCAAAGGTCTTCATATTACCGGATATGCATAGCATAATGGTCACCATCAAGGTGTTTTTGATGAGAGGCACTACAATGTACTTAGACTTTTTCCAACCGGTAGCTCCGTCTAATTCCGCAACCTCTAAAACGCTCTGGTCAATCCCCTGGATCGCTGCCAGCAGAATGATTAAGTAGTATCCGATAAACTGCCAGACCTTTGGAATCGCCAGGGAGCCGATTACAATATCCGGGTCATCCAGCCACAGCTGTATGAAATTTCCCAGCCCAGCAGCACGCATTAAAGTATTCACGATACCGTATTCGGAATTATACATGATCCTCCATAAAAATCCTACTACGACAGCCGATAATACCACCGGGAAAAAGATGACTGTTCTATGAAAATTTTTAAATTTTAAAATCCTGGACTGGAGAAGCATGGCAATGAGAAAGGCAATTCCGATCTGTCCCAGCACCGTCCAGAAGATAAAGGTCAGGTTATTTTTAAATGCGCTCCAAAATGCCCTGTCCTGAACCAGCTCCACATAATTCTGGAACCCGACAAATCGTTTCACCGGACCTCCATCCCAGTCAAAGAAGCTATTATAAACTGCTACAAACAAAGGAGCGATGCAGCAGAGTACGAAGACAACCAGTCCAGGAGCAAGCAAACCGTAGATTACTATGTTTTTAGGTCTTAATGCCTTACTCATTTCCTGTCACTCACTTTCCGTTGTTTTCATATTCCGTCTGAATCCGCTGCGCCAGTTCCTCTGGAGCGACCCTTCCGATCAACAGTTCCTGAAGCCCGCTTTGCATCACATCAATCACACCGGAACTTAACTGATGGTCATAAACAGGTATAAACGGCCTGTCCTTTGCAAATACATCAAACTTTGCGGCTACGGTCTTTTCGATCTTAACTTCCTCTCCCGGTTTCACTGCAGTCAGAGTTCCTTCTTCTATTGCAGCCGTACCGTATTCCGGTCCTGTCATAGCTTTTAGTATATCAATAACGACTGCCTTTTTTTCTTCCGAAATCTTGGAATTTACCGCAAGAGCCCAGCCGGCGCCTCCGGTGATTGTCTCCGGATTTCCCTTACCGCCTTCTACCATCGGGAGAGCCGCCATTTCCGTTACATTTTTCACTTCTTCCGGACAATTCTCATCGAAGTTTGCGATGGCCCAGCTTCCGTCAATGGTAATGGCCGCTTTTCCATTCATATATAGCTGTCTCTGCTGAGCGCCGTCAATGCTGTTTACATCCTCATTGAACGCCCCGGCAGCAGCCAGATCACTTAAGGCCTGTAAGGACTGCACGAACTCAGGATCTGTAAACTTGGCTCCGCTGCGGTCACGAATGCTCTGATACCACTCATCTCCTGTTAAACGGTTACCCAGGGTGCTCATGATAACGGATTCTGCATTCCATTTTTCCTTATTTCCAAGCACAATGGGGGTCACGCCGATTTCTTTAAGCTTTGGAATGATATCCAGCAGCTCAGACCATGTCCCTGGAAACTCTTCAATCCCTGCCTGTTTAAATAAGTCCGTGTTATAAAATACACAGGTATTTGTCACCTGAAAAGGCACCGCATAGATGTTCTCTCCGATTATAAAGTTGGAAAATACGCCCTCCTTAAAATTATCCTTCCAGGCTGAGTCGCTGTTTAAAGCTTCACTTAAGGAATATACTTTTCCGTTTTCCACAAATGTCTCCGCCATCTGCCCTTTGATCATAAAGATGTCCGGCAGCTCTTCCCCTGCGGCCAGGGTCTGTACCTTTGTCGCCAGATCAGAGTTGGAAACCGATTCTTCATCGATTGTCACATTGGGATGCTCCGCTAAGTACTTATCCAGCAATGGCTTCATCGCCTTCGTAACCCCTTCCCCAGGAATAAAGAAATCCAGCATGGAGATCTCTACCTTCTGGCCTGCTGCCTCCGGTGCTTTCTGTCCGCACCCTGTCATTGTTACCCCCATGATCCCGGCACAGGCCAGACTGGCCAGCCGCATCCAAATTTTGTTTCTCATAAGAATGATCCTCCTTTTTACTTAGAACTTACTTCGTTCATTTACCGAAATTATAACAAGTGCCTGCAAATGTTTTAAGGGGATGTATCTATAAAAAAGTATGATATTCTACACATTCAGGGCTGAAATTCTCTCCGGCTTGGCGAACCCCTTTTCCTTCAGCCTGTTTTCCAAGTTTTTCAGTTCCATATTATTATGCCCTTTCAGCCCATAATTAAAAAAAGGGTGCCGCAAAATCAATGCCATTCAGTTTTATCCAATGACATTGATTTTGCAGCACCCTCTTCGTGTAAGGACTGCTTATCTGCTAAATAAAAATTTCATATAACGGATGAATACATAAACCACCAGACATACTGCAATAACGGTTTCAGCAAGCACTATGACCGGTAAAATCCCTACGGCAAACCCCATTTTTGCCAGGAAACCAGTTGACATCTTCATTGCAATCGCACTGATCACTACCGGGAATGTAAAGGCTGCATAGCTTGGGTAGAAAGGCATAGCAAGGAACCTTGGCAGAAAAACCAACACAGTTATGTATAACACTCCCGCTAATACCATGAGCAGGAGAACCATTGTTACGGATTTTGTTTCCGCGGACTGAAGGTATCCAGCCAGACAAAGGCTCACCGGAGCCGTATAGATGCAAAAAAGCGGTCTTGCAGGTTCTGCAATTTCCCTGTATTTCACATACCGGGCCGTCACAAGAACCAGTAAAATCAAGCAGCAGACCAGGCCGAACCAGAAAATTCCAAGCCCCAGTGTTGTGCGTCCGAATGCGGGAGCCGTTACGCTGGCCGTCACAATTCCCACATACACGATGTAATAGCTGGCAAATACGGTTTTCATATTCAGCTTATAAAGAAAACGTGCGGTAAAATACACCATGAGAAGAACGTGCAGGGCAATTCCAAAATACCAGATATAGACCGCACCATTGCCAATTAAAGGCTTGGCATAGGCGGACAAAAGAATCACCGCCATGGAAAATGTCCCTGATATACTTGCCATCACAGGGTTTTTCATATCTTCTTTTACCAAATCAAAATGAAAAATACATTTACACAAAAACAAAATCGCCAATACGGCGGATATGGCTCCGCAAATCAGGCGGATGGTTTCCGAATAGCTTTGAAGGAGATTGCCCAGGGCCGCAAACCCAAGAGAAAGCCCTGCCATGGGAATGGGAACTTTTTTAATCATTGCATCCCTCCGCAAGCTCCAGTTCATCGGTATTGGTAAGGCCATATTCCCTCACCACGATCTCAGCCACTTTTCTGGCTACCAGTCCTGTGAAACGGATACACTGTTCCTTGTGTTCCCCTTTTCCCATATCAAACTCTTTGGTCAGGATCCTGCAGCATAATGCATTCTTTCCGTTGTTTTCCTTAAACCAGTCGTGAAGCTCCTTTGACACTTCTAAATTCTTTTCCACCTTTGGATCTCCCTGTTTTGTCCGTCCAAAGAATAAGCCAAGGGCCATTACCCCGCCGGATACCGCTCCACAGAGACATTTGGAACGTCCGATTCCTACCGGAAATCCGGAAGCCATGGCTATGACCTCCTCTGGTATGTCCAGTTCAAAGTTTGACCTCATGGAGCTTACAACCGCCTCCGAGCAAAAAAAGCCTCCCCGAAACAGAGCTTCCGCATCATCTCCGATCTTATTAACACTAACCGCCTGTTTCACATTCATCTCATGTATCCTCCTGCATGTTTATTGATAATTATATTCTATAAAGATTTAGGGCTTACGTCCAATTCATAAATTCTATAAATAAGCCTTACTTATAGGAAATATCTATCACATGCAGCCAGAAACGGGATTCTCTGCCAAAAAACCGCAGCAATCAGCCGTTTTCCGGCCCCGGTACATACTCAAAGCTTACATGGTCACTTGTCAAATCAAATATCCGTTCCTCCTCTTTATACAGTAAAAACCTTGCCATCAATAAATGTTCCTCTTTGATAAAGCGTACCATCTTTCCCTGATCGGGAGCTAAAAGCCTATGGGAAAAACCTGTATTTTTAATCCTGTTCCGGTTTGTTAAAAATATTTTAAAAGTGTATTGGCCCTGCTTTAATATGACTGCAGTTTCTCTTTTGCATACCACCTTTACTCCCAGATAGGTAGCAAAACGGTATTCCTGTCCATGATACTGGATGACACAGATGCAGCCCTGAAAGCTGTTTCCGATGAAAGGGATATGGGCGATGGAAACCATGACTGATGCATCTTCCTGAAACCGGTTGCATTGAAGCCATAAGTAATCCCTGGGAAAAGATCTGCCCCTGTCTCCCTCGATATACCCCTTTTCCCCATGAAAATCCAGGGCTTTTCCATTGACTTTAAGAATTCCGTGAAGGTCGTGGGCCATGCTGATGATTTCATGCCTGCATTCCATAAAAGGGACAAATTGAAAGGGCCCCATGATGGTATATTCAATGGGGCTTAAAGAGCCGTAACGGATTATTCCCTGAATCGAAATATCCTTTGACTGAATATCCACTTTAACGCCGTTTATGGAAAAAACATTATTTCCAAGAATGATTTTTCTTCTCTTTCTATCAATCAGGTAATCCTCCTCTTCAAAGTCCAGAGAATAAGAGTTTTCATTCCATATGATTTGCAAAAACGGGCGCTTTTCTCCCCTTTCATCTATACTGTGGCCGGGAATAAATGCTAAGACCGTATCTGCATTCTGATGCTTGAAATACCAGCCCTCAAAATACTTTATCTTCTTTTGATGGAAAGAACAGCTCATGCAAAGATCTCTTAAATCATCTCCTAACCCAGCCACTTTGTTTTTTATGATTCTATTAAGTTTTTTCATCTCCACGATGGATTTCGTCCTGTATTCTGACACCGGAACTATGTCTCCCTTCTGTTTAAGCATTGTGATTTTAAATATAGGGTTTCCAAATGTCAAGTAACATAGTCAGAAAAGCATGTTTTAAATTTTATATCTGTATTACTCCAAGACTTCCTGATACAGCTTTATAGCCGCCAGGCTGTCTTGTGCAGCCATATTTATCAATGCAGCAATGAGGCTCCTTTAACGAGACGGGCCTTCCTGATATTCTTTTAAATACTAAACACTGACTTCCACGTCATAAACAACCTTATCGATAAATATAGAGACATACTCCCTGCAAAACTGCGTGCCGGCTCCCTTAACCAGCTCACTGATCGCATATTCCTTCGTCAATGCCTGGCGGTAGCTTCTTTCACTGATCATGGCATCATATGCATCTGCAATGGCAATAATCCTGGACTGGACCGGTATTTCATTTTCCTTAAGACCCTTGGGATAGCCATTTCCATCCCACCGTTCATGATGGGCCAGAACATAATCCGCCATTTCTGACAGCTCATTGACCGTGCTTAAAATGCGGTAGCCGATCTCCGGGTGCTTTTTAATTTCCTGCCATTCCTTTTCCACCAGTTTCCCGTTTTTATTCAGGATCCTCTCTTCAATTGCCACCTTGCCGATATCATGGAGCAACCCAACGGTCTTTAACTCTTTGATTTCATCTTCCTGCATCCCAAGGGCTGTCCCCATTTTTTCACACAGCTCCGACACGCGGTGGGAATGCTGTTCCTCCCTTGGATTTTTCTCATGAAGGGCCGCCATAATCGTATAGATGGTCTTTCCTCTCATTCCCCCGCTTTCCAGCAGCTTTTTCTTATACATATAGTCCTCAGCTTTTTTAAGGACTTCTAATATGGATTCCTCATCCCTGTATTTCACGCTGTACCCAAAAGATACGGAAAGAGTAATCTTATTTATGGCTTCATGCTTTATCCGTTCATTGATCCTTCCGATCATCTCTTTTATTTCCTTAACATCAGTATTCGGAGAAATTATGATGAATTCATCACCTCCCAGACGGCAAATGATATCCTGTTCCTTAAAGCCCTCTTTTAATACTTCTGCCACTTTTTGAATGTATTTATCTCCCACCGTGTGTCCAAAGGAATCGTTCATTAGCTTTAACCCGTTGATGTCGGCCATGGTAATCATTAATGGATAATAGCTGTTTGAATTCAGCCGTTTCAGCTGTTCTTCAAAAAACCTCCTGTTGTATAATCCCGTTAGCTGATCATGATAGCTTAAATAATACAGCCGTTCCTCCGCCTGTTTACTTTGGGTAATGTCATTTATGATAATGGCCAGCTGGCTTTCCTTTGGGCGGGACGCCAGGATCTCGTAATAATAATTTGTATTTTTCTGAAACCGCTCGTAGCGGGTTGATTCTCCTGTTTCAATTGTCCGGATCAGCTTATCCAAGTTTTCCGGTTCCACATCTTTATGTATCTCGGAAAAATATTTTCCTAAAATATCTCCTTTTTGTAATCCGGTCAAGGCTTCATAGCTGTAATTGGAGTCCACCAGCCTATACTTAAAGATATCATCGCCGGAAGCTCCCTCATACAATGCCATGCCTAGCTGCATTTGGCTGATGATGTCCTTGTATTTCTCTTCGCTTAAGCTTAATCTTTGATCATACTCCATGATTTTTCTATACTGTATTCTCAGCTCTTTTTCTGATGCAGTCAACTGTTCCACGTATTCCTTAAGCTCTTCGTTGGCGGCAGACAGATCGTCATAGCTCCTGCCCAATCTTCTTTCTGCCAGCTCCACCTTTCTTAAAAGGTTGGAAATTAAATAATAGAGAACCAAAGCAGTAAACATAACATACATAATTCCCTTATAGGTATGGATCACCATCCTTGCAGAAGGATCGTAAACCAGCCTGTTCACGATTCTGTCGGAGAAATAAACCCAGACAAAACCAAAAAGAAAATACACGATACAGATTTTAATTCCTTCCTGTTTGAAAGGATCCTTTTTTAGCTTAAGATCGTCCTTTTTAGCCTTTAACCATTTAATCATACTACTCCCCCTTTAAATGGTATTATACACTATTTTGATCCCATAAGAAACATTTTGCCAATTTTTCCTTCCCATAAAAACCGGAATAACGCAAAAAAAGAAGGGCAGCAGACACCCCTCCTTTTTATGGATTTTAACAGTATTTATTTTCGAAGCGGCTTTCCATTAATCAGCCTTTAATACTTTGACGATTTCTCCAATGATATAATCATGGTAATCCTTTGCCGGATAGTTTTGCTTGTCAAGGGTTTGATCAAAAAAGCCATTGGGATCAATCCTCTGCTTATAAAGCTTACGGCAGATAAGCACCAGCCTTGCCTCGGAAAAATAAGGCGCTTCTGCATCAAAAACAGGCGTAAGCCCGGTCTCCTTCTCCTTATCCACGTCACGTCCGGAATGGGCGCCGCAGTAGTTTAAAGCGGCTCTGCAATTATCGCCGAAAAAGCTAAGAGCGTAATACTCGCTCTGGTCAATAAATTCCAAAGTATATCTCTGGGGACGGAGAACAATGTTTGATACACTCTTATTCCACATGATTCCCAGCCCTCCCCAGCTGGCTGTCATCATATTATACTTTTCCTCGCCGCCGGCGGAAATCAGCATCCATTCCTTTCCTATCATTGTGATAGGATCCATGGTCACTTGTTTTAAATCAACTGGTCTTAACATGTTAATACCTCCATACTTTTAATATTCTTATATTATATATGTCTTTTTATATAACAGAATTAACTTAAAATCAGGATTCGGAATTTTTCCGCACATCTATATCCACCAATTCCAGACCATCTGCTACCTCGTGAAGGTATAAATCTTCAATATGTCTCCGGATGACCCGTTTACCCCCCACATCTCCTTTTAATCCCAGAAGCTCCTCATGGTAATTCTTAGAAAAGATAGCCGGGTTCCCCAAAGCGCCCATATTGCACAGGCAGCCGATCCCTTTTCCGCTGTCCCGCCAGCCCTTCACCAGATCTCTTATGGTAGCCGCCTTTAAATATGGCTGGTCACAGACCGCAAAACAATAGTCTGTTTCTTCATTTTCAAATGCTCTCAGCGCCAGATGAATGGAATGGGAGATACCAAGGCTGCTTTCCTTGTTTACTACCACCTCATAACCATAATTCTTCATACAGTCCATAATCTCCTGGTACTGGGTGACAACCATCTTCCTGTCAAAGATTCCGTCCGGAAGCTTTTGGGCTTCCTCTAAAATATATTGGTACATGGGCTTTCCATTGAATTCATGAAGCAGCTTATTGCCGTTAAATCTGCGGCTGTCGCCTGCTGCCAGAAGGATAAGTGCCAGTTTCACGTCATCAAACCTCCCCTTTTCATTGCTTTTTCGTTTCTGCCGCCCCTTTTTTCTTTTTCATGTTCAAAATCGCCTCCAGGACACCTCCGCCTATGGAGGTCGCCTTGTCTGAGATCGTGTAGCAGTTTTCAACGTTTCCTCTGGGGTCTACATCTCCTGACTTCATTCCCTTTGTAACTGTTACACCGTCCTGAAGCAGGCCTCTTACAACGCCTCCCACCAGGGCATATATGGGAGCATCGCCTGAATAGCCCACTAAGTCGCCTTTTTCTACCAGATCGCCGATCATGACCTGGCCTTTAAAAGTTCCGTCAGCCGTTGCGCGGATAATCCGTTCTTTATCATAACCGCCGATCATGCCTGGAACTCCTGTGTTGGGAAAAGCGCTTCCCTCCCAGATACAGCGGCCAAGGTTATGGCCTCTTTTTGTCTCCACCACCACATGACAGTCTATCCCTGCAGTAAAGCCGGGACCAACACCTACTACCACATCTGCGTCAGTTATCCTGGTTCCCAGATTCTTTTTTGCAATAATGGCATCCACCACCACATCTGGCTTCCAGGCTTCCCGGATTTTGCATTCCTCATCGACCACCACCGCAACTTTATCCCTTGCTATGGCCTCATGGATTTCCTCCAGGCTGTTGCATAAAACTCCGGTGATATCCTCCACCTTTGCCTGTCCCTCATAGACTGCCCTTGAAAAGGCCACCGTCCGCCGCACCGTGGTGGGAACAGCGATATCCGTCATGACCAGGTCAAAACCGCAGCGTTGCAGCCGGCATCCAATACCTGTTGCCAGATCACCGGCTCCTTTTATTAATACCTTCATTGTAATCTCCTGATCTTTTGGTTTATTTTCTAGCGCATTCTCCGCCCTTGCCTGACAGGATTTCCAGGCCATGGAAAAGAGTATCCAGAATATATTCCAGGCTTTCTCTCACCGCCTTAGGACTTCCCGGAAGATTGATGATAAGGGTCGATCCCCGGATGACACTGGCTCCCCTGCTTAACATGGCCCGTTTGGTCACAGTCATGCTGTAAGCCCGTATGGCCTCGGCAATTCCCGGTGCATTGCGGTCCGCAACGGCCAGAGTGGCCTCCGGGGTTACATCCCTGGGAGAAAAGCCGGTCCCGCCGGTGGTCAGAACCAGATCGCATTCCACTTCATCGCTTAAGCGCATGAGTTCCTCTTTTAAGTCCTCTCCTTCATCGGCAAGGAGCTTATAGCTGACCACTTCAAAGCCTGCCCCCTCCAATATCTCTCTTATGACTGCGCCGCTTACATCTTCCCGTTCTCCGGCGGCTCCCTTGTCACTTAAGGTTACGATTCCTGCTCGGTACATACCGTGATTTCATCCCCTTCCTTCATGAGCCCTCCATGGAGGACCCTTGTAAAGATTCCGTTTGTCGGCATGATGCATTCTCCCATTTTCTTGTAAATCTCACAGTGGCTGTGACATTCCTTTCCTATCTGGGTCACTTCCAAAAGGATATCCCCGCACTTTAACCTGGTGCTGACAGGAAGATGAATCAAGTCAATTCCCTGGACAATGATATTTTCCCCAAAGGCCCCGTTTCCGATCTCCGCGCCTCTGGCCTTAAAGTCCTCTATGGTATCAAAGGATAAAAGGCTTACCTGCCTATGCCATTTGCCTGCATGGGCATCCCCTTCTATCCCGTATTCTTCTATAAAATGGCCTTCTTCCACTCTGGTTTTCTGAGTTCCCTTTTTTTCGCTGATACAGACAGCCATTACCTTTCCCATCTGCTTATCCTCCTATCTGGTTCATGTTGGGGCCCGCTTCTCCCAAGTCTTCCTCAAAATGATGGCTCTCCGGCTTATTCCGTATGCTCTGCTTCATCAGATCAAAAAGACTGTCATCGGAAATTCCTTCACGCAAAGGCCCTTTCAAATCCACTCCTGCAGGACTGTCCAGGCAAAGCTTTAAAAATCCGTCAGAAGTCAGCCTTATCCGGTTACAGTTATGGCAGAATTTGTGGCTGACAGCACTGATAAAGCCTATAAAGCCTGTTCCATCTCCCCATGTATAATAAACAGCGGGGCCGTTGCCTTTCACCTTACGGCTTTCTTTAAGCTCTCCAAAGGCCTCTGACAGGATCCCCGCCAGATCATCATTTTCCAGTGCTTTGTAGTTCTTTCCCTGGCCAATGGGCATCATTTCAATAAAACGGACCGGGATCCTTCGGTCCATGGAAAACCGGGCAAAGGCAAGCACCTCTTCCTTTGTTAAATCTTCCATGACCGCACAGTTTATTTTTACCTTGAGTCCCGCCGCCAATGCGCTGTCGATTCCTTCCATAACGGATTCAAAGCAGTCTCTTCTTGTGATTCTGGCAAACCGCCTCGGATCTAAGGTATCCAGGCTTACATTGACACTTGATAAGCCCGCAGCTTTTAGTTCGGCTGACTTTTCCTTTAACAGGCAGCCATTGGTGGTCATGGTCACATCCTCAATTCCCTGGATCTCCGCCAATTCTTTGATCAGGACCTCTATGCCCTTTCTCACCAAAGGTTCCCCGCCAGTTACCTTTACCTTACGGATTCCAAGGCGGGCGCCGGACTCACAGATCCTAACGATTTCCTGATAGGTGAGGATGTCCTCATGGCGCAGAGGGGCAATCCCCTCCTCCGGCATGCAGTAGAGACACCTTAAATTGCACCGGTCTGTAACAGATATCCGGATATAATCAATGGTTCTGTTGCAGCTGTCTTTCATCGTCCGCTCCCCCTGCCGCTTAAGTCCTTTTCATAAAGTCCGCTCTTACCGCCATCCTTTTTCAAAAGACAGATATCACTGATGGTCATCCCCCGGTCCATGGCCTTGCACATGTCATATATGGTCAGCAGGGCTATATTCACCCCTGTCAGGGCTTCCATCTCCACGCCTGTCTTGCCCTGGGTTTTGACCGTACAGACCGCCTCTACAGAAAGCCGTTCCTCATGAAGCGCAAAATCTACCGTGCATTTTGTGAGCATCAGTCCATGGCACAAAGGGATCAGTTCAGAGGTCCTTTTCGCTCCCATGATACCTGCCACCCTGGCCACTCCCAGTACATCGCCCTTTTTTGCGGTACCAAGTGAAATGGCTTCAAAAACCTCATGATTGACCGTAATAAACCCATGGGCAACGGCGATCCGGTCTGTCTCCGCCTTTTCTCCGACATCTACCATGCGGGCATTTCCCTGTTCATCAAAATGTGTCAGTCCATTCATCTCTTTTCGTTCAACCTTTCCTCCTGTAGTGCCTTACCAGCCCTTTCCGAAGCCGCAGTTTGGATAATAGCATACGTCGCAGGAAAGGCATAGTCCCCCTTTGCCCAGCTTATCAAGATCTTCCTTTGTCACCGGATCATCCGCCATGAGCCTTGGGAGCACCAGATCAAACACCGTCCGCTTGGAATACATGACACATCCGGGAAGTCCGGCTATGGGAATGTTTTTCCCATCCTGCATGTAATAGGAAAGTAAGAACATGGCTCCCGGAAGCACCGGCGCTCCGTAGGATACCACTTCTGCTCCTGTATTCCTGATTGCAAGAGGAGTCTTGTCATCCGGGTCAACACTCATGCCTCCGCTGACAAGTACCATGTCAGCCCCCTGACGGATGAGGTCAAGAATCGCTTCAGTGGTATGCTCCGGATTATCATCAGTGATCGTCTGGCCAAGGATCTGGCCGTTTAACTCTTCCACTTTTGCCTTTAAGACAGGTCCAAAGGCATCCTTTACCCTGCCATGGAATACTTCGCTTCCCGTGGTTACGATTCCCACCTTTTTATCTAAGTAAGGCATCACGGCAAAGATTTTCTTTCCTCCGCAGACCTCTTTGACCTCTTCCATCTTTTCCTTTTCAATGACAAGAGGAATGATCCTTGTCCCACACAGCTTGTCTCCAGGCTCCACCGGGGTGTTGGGGTGTCTGGAAGCGATCATCATATTCCCCATACTGTTTATTTTATCTAAAAGTCCGGTATCTATTTTTAACAGACCCCGAACGGTTGATTTCAATTCAATTTTCCCTTCCTTTACCTCGCTGCGCTCCATATTGTCATTGAAGCACAGGCTGCACAGGATTTCAGCTGCTTCATTCTCATGGTAAAGGGAATCATCCTTTTCCCAAACATAAAGATGTTCTTTTCCCATTGACAGCAGCACCGGAATGTCCTCCTCTGTCACTACATGTCCTTTCCTGAATCTTGCATCCTTCAAGACTCCAGGTATGATCTGAGTCATATCATGGCAGAGAACCTGTCCTACCGCATCTACTGTCTTGATTTCCTTCATTTTCCCCTCTCCTTTCGTTCTTAGGCATAATTTAAATCAATCGTTCGACGAGCCGTCAGGCCAATCGAACTTCTATATGGATCATGTTATTCTCAAGTAAGAATATCCCTGTTTACAAAAAATTACCATATCCGTTCATTATATCATCCGGGAAAATATTTGTAAAATAATTCTTCCACTGCCGCTTCTGCTTCCTCCACAAAGGCCAGATATCGGTCTAAAAACGTTTCACCCTCCGCAGTTAAAACAGTAGTTCCTCCGTTTTCCCCTCCCCTTCTTCCTTCCATCAGGGAAAACCCCAGATCCTCTTCTGCCTTGTTCATGATCTTCCACGCTTTTGAATAAGCCATGTGCAGTTCCTGGCAGGCAGCAGAAAGGGATCCCCTCTCCCTTACAAGCTTCATTAAGTCTGCCACCCCCGGCCCAAAGTTGCGCTCTTCATAATAAACACGGAGCTTTAAATGATATTTAAGCGTTCTTTTCTCTTTCTCTGTTTCTATCATTCTGATCCTTTTCTATAGTGCGAAAAACTGGTCATCACACAGCGTCCTGCCCATTCTTCTCCCAGGCATTCCATGACCTGGATCCCTTGGGACAGCCTGCTTTCATTATCAGCTTTATTTAACAAAATCCGGTATTCCATGGACTCCGTTCCCTTTCTGGTTCCATTGCTGCTTATAAGAATCCGGGCTGCCTGGGCCGGTGTTATAAGACTTTTTTCCGTCTGCCAGCCAAATGTGGGTTCCGCAAGCTCCCACCGGAAGCACTTCTCTTCCCATGGGCGGCCAATGGCATCCAGGCCGGCACAGCCAATCACCCCATGGGTGCCTTTTAAAAGAGCAGGCTCTCCTTCCCTTGGGATCTTCAGAGGCAGACGCTTTGCTCCGTCCGCCTCCACAAGAAGCACATCAGAAAGGCCTGAAAGCTGCTCCAATTCCCGGGGAGCCATACCCTTTAATTTTCCCTCAGCTGCAGGCTGCCCTGTTACCAGAACCTGGCCTGTACGGTCAGAATGCCATTCTTCCCAGTCTTTTAGGAAATCTTTAACTGTCCCGGCCCGGTCTGCCAGCACTACCTCACGATTCTCAGGATAGAATATGTGAGTGCTGGTGGTGACAATCACCCGTTTCCCCATGTCCGCCAGTTCATCGGCCAGAGAAAACATGGCACTGGTCTTACCGCCGCCGCCGGTAAAGCAGATAACCATATGGTCCTTAAGAGGAAAACCCAGGGCTTCCCACAGGGAATTCCTCCTTGTCACGGCCGTTTTACCCTCACGGCCGATTAAGGTATAGACACTCTTTAATCCCATTGATACAGCTCCATACGCCTTTTTCTCGGAACATAAGAACCGGTTTTCTCCAATACTACCTGACCGTCTTTTGCAGCAAGACGTCCCTTTAAGAATACCAGCTCTGCTTTTCCCTTGACAGAAGTTCCTTCAAAAGGACAATAATCCACATTTGCTACCTGGTTTTCAACAGACAATGTCCACTGTACATCTGGATTCCACACTACGATATCCCCATCGCTGCCCGGAGCTATAGCCCCTTTCTGAGGATAAACACCGTAAAGCTTTGCCGGATTTTCTGACAGCAGACGGCACATCTGTTCCAGCTTTAAGTTATGCTCCAGCACACCAAAGCTGTATATGAGGACCGGACGTGATTCCACCCCAGGCATTCCGTTTGGAATCTTTGTAAAATCATCTTTTCCCGCCGCCTTCTGGCTGGTGGTAAAGCTGCAGTGATCCGTTGCTATGGTCTGAATATGGTTCTTCAGAAGGGCATTCCACAGTCTGATGCTGTCCTTTTTCTTCTTAATGGTGGGAGAGATCACATACTTACTGCCCTCAAAGCCTGGAAGATCATAAACGCTTTCATCAAGAAGCAGGTACTGGGGACAAGTCTCTAAATAAACCTCCTGGCCCCGTTCCCTGGCATATTTCACCTCCTGATAGCCCTCTCCTGAGCTTAAATGGACGATGATCACCGGAGTGTCCGCAAGGCCTGCGATTTTTAACAGCCTGCCAATAGCTTCCGCTTCCACTGCGGCTGGCCTGGTCTTTTTATGGGCGTTTACGGATAAATTACCTTTTGCTTTCTCTTCTTCTTTCAGTGCCTCTATGAGTCCCATATTTTCACAATGGATGCCGGCAATCCCGCCAACCTCTTTTAAACGCTTCAGCACCTGATAGATTTTCTTATCATTTAAGTACATCTCATCATAGGTCATATAAAGCTTGAAGGAGGTTACGCCGCCCTCAACAATTTCTTCCAATTCCTTGCTGATAGAAGGGTTCCAGTCGGAGATTGCCAGATGAAAACCATAATCACAGGATGCGTTTCCATCCGATTTTTTATGCCAGTTTTCCAGAGCTTTTTCCAGAGTCTCACCCTGATACTGGGTGGCAAAATCAATGATCATGGTAGTGCCGCCTGACAATGCGGCCTTTGTTCCTGTTTCATAATTATCTGCTGTCACAGTACCTGCCACATGAAGATCAAAATGCGTATGTGCATCGATGAAGCCAGGGAATAAAAGCTTTCCCGTTACATCAATAACCTCCGCTTCTTCTGCCTGGATCCCTGCTTCCACTGCCTGGATCTTTCCCTCATCCATGAGTACGTCCGCCTGGATCAGGCCGCTTCCCGATACTACAGTTCCACCTTTTAATAGCGTTTTCATAAAATATCTACATCCTTTCTTTCAGCTGTATCGGCCAATCTTTTGGCCTGCTTTTCATCTTTGTGTATTGGCAGCCATCAGTTTCAAAGCTTGAAAGGCGCAGGGAGAAACTCATTCTCCGACTGCGCCGATTCATTGCCAATACATTACTTATTCTTTTTGCTTCTTTCGGGACTTTTCTTATCCTAAGATATAGTCGTAGTCACTGCAGACAGTTTCCATAACTTTTCTAAGTCCTTCCGGAATCAAGCTGTCCTTTTCACCGGCTTTCCAAGTGAGAATATTGCCAAGGTAGCGTACCTTGCAGGCTGCTGTTTCTTTTTCTAATACAACAAAGCCTTCATTTTTGCTGTTTTCCATGTCAGCCTCGTTGGCGAACAAAGTAAACTTATCCAGGTAAGGAGCGCTGTCATATGGACAGAAGCTCTTGCAGTTTCCGCACTCGTTGCACATATAGTCCACATGAACGATCTGGTGCATGGATAAACCAGGAATATTCAGTGCCAGGTTTGCACGGTTTGGACAGACCTCAGCGCAGTTTTCACAGACATTGGAGCAGCCAAGGCATCTGGAGTCTTCTACCTTATATTCCTTGGTAACTTCAAGGATACCGCGCTTGTCATAAATTTTGTCTAAATTATCCACTGTGTCATCAAAGTCCACAGCAGCTTTTTTACCTAAAATAGCTTCAGCCGCAATGCGTGCATCTCTCATAGCCTCTACCACAGTAGCCGGTCCATAGAGTCCATCGCCAACCACATAAACGCCTGCCGTGCTGGTTTCTAAAGTCTCCTCATTTACAAGGACTTTACCGCGGTTGCTTACGTTAATGCCGTTTGCTTCATAGAATTCGGTCGGAACCTGCTCGCCCACTGCCGCAATCACTGTATCTGCAAGGATCTCTACGGTTTCTTCTGTTTCTACAATGCCCCTTCTGCCGGTAGCATCGGTATCGGAAAGCTTCATCACCTTGCAAAGGAGTTTACCATTCTTTAGCTCTACAGGAGACAGCAGTTCCTTAAATTCCACGCCGTCTTCCAGTGCCATCTCTAATTCTTCCTCATCTGCCGGCATATAGCGTTTGGTTCTGCGGTAAACTAAGTAGGAGTGTTCCACGCCTTCTGTTCTCTTTACTGCTCTTGCTGTATCCATGGCAGTATTACCGCCGCCGATGACCACTACATTTTTACCAATGTTTAATTTTCCGTCGGTCTCTTTAAACTGAGCCAGGAAATCCAGAGCATTTATGGTTTCACCTGCCTCAAGCTTTAACACGCCTGGTTTAGACGCGCCTGTAGCAAGGATGATATACTCAAAGCCTTCCTTCTTTAAAGCTTCTAAATCTGTCACTTCAGTATTTAATCTAACCTCAGCTCCAAATGCAAGAGACAGGGCAGCATCCTTGTCAATCGCCTCATCCGGAATACGGAATCCAGGGATCACATGCTTTACCACGCCTCCTAAGCTGCCGCTCTTTTCAATAATGGTTGCAGGCATTCCGTTCTTTGTCAGGAAATAAGCTGCTGCAAGTCCAGCCGGGCCTCCGCCCACTACTGCTGTCTTTTTGCCTTTCAGCTCGCCGGCTTTAATCTCCTTCATGAACGCATCATAGCCGCCTTCCGCACAAACCAGCTTGACTCCGCGGATATTTACCGGATCTTCATAATAGTTCCGGTTGCACTTGCTCATGCAGTTATGGGCACAAATCGTTCCCGTTATGAATGGAAGAGGATTCTTCTCCGCAATCACTTTCATAGCTTCCTCGTATTTTCCTGCACCGGAAAGCTGTAAATAGGTGGTAATATCCTGATGGATCGGGCAGCCTTCCTTACATGGAGCCACATAGCAGTCAATAAGCGGAACGCTCTTAGGCATCTTTCTGATAGGAAGGGGTTTTACGGCTTTTTTGTGATGAGGATCATGAACCGCATCTGCTGCCAGTTTTGCAGTCTTTTCCGGATCAACTCCTGTAAACTCCACATGGCCCTCTTCCAGCTTCTCTGCGATCTGTAAAAGTCTCTGATAGCCGCCTGGCTTTAAGAGAGTGGTTGCCACGGTAACAGGCCAGATTCCTGCATCAACGATTGCTTTGATGTTGTGGTAATCTGCACCGCCTGAGAAGGAAATTCTTAATTTTCCGTCAAATTCCTTTGCCAGCTTAGCTGCTAAGGTAATGGAAAGCGGATATAAGGACTTTCCTGACATATACATCTCTTCGCTGGGAAGTTCTTTATTTTTTACATCAACCGGGAAGGTATTGGTAATCTTTACACCGAACTCTAATTTCTTCTTCTCTGCCAAAGTCATAAGGGTCTTTAACATGGGAATCGCATCCTCGTACTGTAAATCGTCAAGGAAGTGGAAATCACCGAATGCGATATAATCATATCCCATATCATCCATGGTCTTTCTTGCAAATTCATATCCAAGAAGAGTCGGGTTGCACTTAATGAAGGTATTCAGTCCCTTTTCCTCGATCAGATAGGTAGCGATTCTCTGAATCTCCTGAGGAGGACATCCGTGAAGAGTGGAAAGGGTTACGGAATTACAGACTTCGGAAGGAATGTTCTCAATATCCTCTTTGGTCACATTCTTAAACAGATCTAAATGATCTAAAAGATAATTAATGCAGTCCTTAAACATCTCCGTATCTTTTGCTTCCTTCATGGAATCGATAAAGGAGTTCACCTTCGGGGATTTAATTCCTTCCAGGTCATATCCAACGCTCATGTTGAACTGGAAGCCATCCATTGCTCCAAGACCGTGCTCCTTGGCAATGATGTGAAGCAGGATCCATGCCTTGATATATTCGTCCTGAGCCTGGGGAACATAAAGCTCCGTAGACCACTCACAGTTGTAGCATTCATCATCTGCTTTGATGCATGGTTTGCTTACAGGCAGATCCTCTCCGTCCAAGATCTGAACAGTCTTTAACTCGAAGAAACGGCTTCCTGCATAGTAGGAAGCAACAATGTTCTGAGTGAGCTGGGTATGAGGGCCGGCTGCCGGTCCCATAGGATTCTCTAACGTGCGTCCGAAAATTTTACGGTTGTTTTTTTTGTCTGCTTTGTAAGGTCTGTAGACTCCGAAAACAGTCTCATTTTTTCCATATTCATTAATAATCCAGTCCACTAACTGCCCAAAGGGCATTGGGGTCATTCTATCTCCCATTTTTTACCTCCTGTAACGGGGTTGTCCGCTTTTTTACTGCAGACAACCCTCAGTGAATGTTCTATATTGTATATTTTACTATTTTTCTTGGTTTTATGAAACTACTTTTATCTGGAATTAATCCGGTTTGCCAGTTCGGCTGCTGCTTGTCTGCAGTCTGCCATCACCTTTTCTTCATCAATGGCTGTGAGGATACGGTCCTTCATCAGCACTTTTCCGTTGCCTACTGTAGTCACCACGCTGCGTCCTGTCATTCCGAAAAGGATATGGCTGTTGCAGTTATCCCCATTCATTGGGGTCAGCGGAATATAGTCGGTAACGATAACGTCTGCTGCTGCACCCTCTTTTAATACGCCCAAAGGCTTTTTAAAGTAGCGGCCTGCAATCTTTGCATTTCCTTCAAACAGCATCTTTGGAACTTCTCCCCATGCCGCATTAGGATCACATAAATGATGTTTATGCAGGACATTAGCTACCTTATAGGATTCTGTCATGTCGTGAGTATAACCATCAGTTCCCAGACCTGTTAAGATTCCTCTGTGAACCAGTTCCATGGTCGGCGGACATCCGCATGCATTGCCCATGTTGGATTCCGGATTGTGAACTACCATGGTATCCGTATCCTTAATCAGCTGCATCTCATGAGGGTTGATATAGATGCAGTGTCCAAGAAGGGTCTTTTCTCCCAGGATATTGCAGTCCATCAGACGGTCTACGATCCGTTTGCCGTGTTTCTTAAGGCAGTCATGAAGATCTTCGATTCCCTCTGCCACGTGGATATGGTAACCAACACCCTCAGGCTTGTGGGAAGCTGCAAGCTCCATGGTCTCATCAGAAATCGTAAACTGGGCATGCATTCCCATCATTCCTGCAATCATGTCGCTGTCATCTGCCAAAGCGTGCTTAATGAATGCTTCATTCTCCAGAACCGCTTCTTTTGCCTTGTCTTTGCCGTCACGGTCAGAAACCTCATAGCACAGACAGGAACGGACACCAGTCTCTTTTGCAGCCTCTTCGATCTTAAACAGAGAATCTGTTATATGTCCGAAGCTTGCATGATGGTCAAAGGTCGTTGTCACACCGTTCTTAATAGAATCGATGTAAGTTGCCATGGCGCTTAACCTTGTATCTTCTAAAGTGAGGTTACGGTCAATGGTCCACCACATTCCGTCCAAAATCTCCAGGAATCCGTGAGGATCATATCCTTTGATGCTTAAGCCTCTTGCAAAAGAACTGTAAATATGTTCGTGGGCATTAATAAAGGCTGGCATTATAACTCCACCTTTTGCATCAATATACTCCGCATCCGGGTATTCTTTTTTCATGTCTTCTGTGGTTCCTACCTTGCGGATCTCGCTCCCCTCTATAGCAACTGCACCGTTCTCAAAAAACGGATTCTGGGGGTCTCTTGTAATCATTCTTCCATTACCGATAACCAGCATGTTTCCATCTCCTTTTTTCCCATTTTTTAATCATAATTTAAGTGAAACCTTAAAATTTCCAACTGTACAAACCTCACATAGGAACTTCCTCTATGTATGTACTTCATTTCTGCAATCTGCTTATACTCACTCCTATAATTCGTCATTTTCTATACAGATTACACCATAAATTCCTCACTAAGTACAGTGTATCATTTCATATAAAGAAATGCAAGTGAAAAATACAAAAAAAATTAGCGAACCTAAAAATTTTTTAGAAAACCACTTGTAATTTTAATTTTTTATGCTATGATGGATATATAAGATGTTCCGATGAGAGGAGGGCAAACGATGGATACAAAGCTTGAACTGCTAACACAGATCGCACATGGAATTGCTACTCATTTTGGTAACAACTGCGAGGTAGTTATCCACGATATCAGGAAGGAAGATATAGATAGTTCCATTGTCTATATCGAAAACGGTCAGGTAAGCAACAGAAAGCTGGGGGATGGTCCCTCGGAAATCGTTTTGGAAACGTTAAAAAAGAACCCGGATCTTTTAAAAGACCGCTTATCCTATTTAACAAGAACCGATGACGGCAGGATCCTAAAATCCAGCACCATGTATATAAGAGGTAAAAATAATACGATTGATTACATTCTGGCTCTTAATTATGATATCACAGGACTGCTTACCATAGACAATTCCTTAAAATCTCTTCTCTCCACTTCGGAAACAGAAGACGATGAGAAGCAGCCGAAAAGAATCACCCATAATGTGAATGATCTTCTTGACGCACTGATCGAACAGTCTGTGGCCCTGGTTGGCAAACCGGTCGCTCTTATGAGCAAGGATGACAAAGTTGCAGCGATTCAGTATTTAAATGATGCCGGAGCATTCCTGGTCACAAAGTCAGGAGACAAGGTTTCCAATTATTTTGGCATATCCAAATTCACTTTATACAGTTATATGGATACAAATAAAGAAAAGTAATATATTAAGGAAGAAAAAGGAGAATGAAAAATCATGAAACCAATCCAATGGGTTGTAAACACCATGCCAAAGACCGATGATAAAAATTTACCGGTTATGGCACTTGATGAAATCAAGAAAGCAAGAGTATTCCACGAAAGCTTTCCTCAGTACAGCAAGACTCCTCTTGCAAAGCTGGATCACATGGCAGATTATTTAGGCCTTGGCCAGGTTTACATGAAAGACGAATCTTACCGGTTCGGCTTAAATGCATTCAAAGTATTGGGCGGATCCTTTGCCATCGCAAAGTACATCGCAAAGCAGACTGGAAAAGATGTTTCTGATCTTCCCTACAGCGTCCTCACATCTGACGCTTTAAGAGAAGAGTTTGGACAGGCGACCTTCTTCACCGCTACCGATGGAAATCATGGACGTGGTGTTGCATGGGCTGCGAATAAATTAGGCCAGAAGTCCGTTGTTTATATGCCAAAGGGCTCCACCATCACCCGTTTCAACAATATCAAAGCAGAAGGCGCTACAGTTACCATCGAAGAAGTCAACTATGACGAATGTGTCCGTATGGCTGCAGATGCTGCTTCCAAGACAAAGAACGGCGTTGTAGTACAGGATACTGCCTGGGATGGATACGAAGAGATTCCTGCCTGGATCATGCAGGGCTACGGAACCATGGCACTGGAAGCGAATGAGCAGCTTGAAGAATATGGCTGCGACAGACCGACCCATGTATTTGTTCAGGCTGGTGTAGGTTCTCTTGCAGGAGCTGTTCAGGGATATTTTGCAAACCGTTATCTTAAGAATCCGCCTAAGGTAGTCGTTGTGGAAGCTGACGTAGCAGACTGTCTCTATAAGGGTGCAAAAGCCGGCGACGGAGATATCCGCATCGTGGACGGTGATATGCAGACCATTATGGCCGGCCTTGCCTGCGGAGAGCCAAACACTATTTCCTGGGATATCTTAAAGAATCACGTAGATACCTTTGTTTCTGCTCCTGACTGGGCAGCTGCCCAGGGCATGAGAATGCTTGCCGCTCCTATCAAAGGCGATGTACCGGTAACTTCCGGCGAATCAGGCGCTGCTCCATTCGGAGTTCTTGCCTGCATCATGCTTCTTGATGAATACAAGGAGTTAAAAGAGCATTTAGGACTTAATAAGGATTCAAAAGTTCTCCTCTTCTCTACTGAGGGTGACACCGATCCGGACCGCTACAAAGCAATTGTCTGGGAAGGAAAAGAACGTTAGGCATAATTTTCTTAGTGAAGGCAAACGCAGTGCAGGCAGAACTTAGAAAATCAGCCGCTCGATGAGCCATAGGCGAATCAAATTACTTAACAAATTATAAAATGGAGGACAAAAACATGGATTACAACAAAATCAAAGAAGCAGCACAGAATTATGAAGCCGATATGACAAAATTCTTACGGGAAATCGTTAAATTCCCAGGCGAGAGCAGTGATGAAAAGGCTCACATCGACCGCATCGCGGCAGAAATGCGGAAGCTGGATTTCGACAAAGTAGAAATCGACGGCATGGGCAACGTATTAGGCTATATGGGAACAGGCAAGACTTTAATCGGTTTTGACGCTCATATTGATACCGTTGGTATCGGCAACAAGAGCAACTGGACATTTGATCCATACGAAGGCTACGAGAATGAAACAGAAATCGGCGGCCGCGGCGTATCCGATCAGTGCGGCGGTATCGTATCTGCTGTTTACGGTGCAAGAATTATGAAGGATTTAGGTCTTTTAAATGACAAATACACCGTTCTGGTTACCGGTACTGTTCAGGAAGAAGACTGTGACGGTCTTTGCTGGCAGTATATCATCAACGAAGGTAAAGTTCGTCCGGAATTCGTTGTTTCCACAGAGCCAACTGACGGCGGTATCTACCGCGGACAGAGAGGCCGTATGGAAATCCGTATTGACGTAAAGGGTATCTCCTGCCACGGTTCCGCACCAGAACGCGGTGACAACGCAATCTACAAGATGGCTGATATTCTTCAGGACGTTCGCTCTCTTAACGAGAACGATGCTGCTGATGACAAGGAAATTAAAGGCCTTGTAAAGATGCTTGACGAGAAGTACAACAAAGAGTGGAAAGAAGCAAACTTCTTAGGACGCGGTACTGTTACTGCTTCCGAGATCTTCTTCACCTCCCCAAGCCGTTGTGCAGTTGCTGACTCTGCTTCCGTATCCTTAGACCGTCGTATGACAGCAGGCGAAACATGGGAAAGCTGTCTGGAAGAGATCCGCAATCTTCCAAACGTAAAAAAATACGGCGATGACGTTACTGTTTCCATGTACGAATATTCCCGTCCTTCCTACACAGGTCTTACTTATCCGATCGAGTGCTACTTCCCAACCTGGGTTATTCCGGAGGATCACGATGTTACCAAGGCACTGGAAGACGCTTACAAGAACCTTTACGGTGATGTAAGAATCGGTGCAGAAGAAACTGTTGCTATGAGAACTGCCCGTCCTCTTACCGACAAGTGGACCTTCTCCACAAACGGCGTTTCCATCATGGGCCGCAACGGAATCCCATGCATCGGCTTTGGACCTGGTGCAGAGGCTCAGGCTCATGCTCCTAACGAGAAGACCTGGAAGCAGGATCTGGTTACCTGTGCAGCTGTATATGCAGCACTTCCAACCGCTTACTGCAAGTAATCCAAACAAGTTTTTAACAACCATTTTACCATAATTCTGGCAGCGGGCCTTTTAGGCCTGCCGCCACTCCTAACAATCATTTTTGCAATCTGCCGAACATTCCTTCCCCAATCAATGCCTGGCAGACTGCATGAAGGATAGATAACTATAAAACAAGATAATATTCAGGAGGCTAACTACAATATGAAAACCTTACAGGATTACATTGACAAACTGAATTCCTTAAACTTTAAGGAAATGTATGAGAATGATTTCTTCTTAACATGGGAAAAGACAGACGACGAGCTGGAAGCTGTCTGGACCGTTGCTGATGCTCTCCGCTTCATGAGAGAAAACAACATTTCCACAAAAGTATTCGAAAGCGGTCTTGGAATTTCCTTATTCCGCGACAACTCCACACGTACCCGTTTCTCCTTCGCTTCCGCATGTAACTTACTTGGTCTGGAAGTTCAGGATTTAGACGAGGGCAAATCTCAGGTAGCTCACGGCGAGACTGTTCGTGAGACAGCTAACATGGTTTCCTTCATGGCAGATGTTATCGGTATCCGCGATGATATGTATATCGGCAAGGGAAATACTTATATGCATGAATTTATGGACGCTGTTACCCAGGGAAATAAGGATGGCATCTTAGAGCAGAGACCAACCTTAGTAAACTTACAGTGCGACATTGACCATCCAACTCAGAGTATGGCTGATATGCTTCACATCATCCATGAGATGGGCGGCCTCGAGAACTTAAAGGGCAAAAAGCTGGCTATGACATGGGCTTACTCTCCTTCCTACGGAAAGCCATTATCCGTTCCTCAGGGAATCATCGGCTTAATGACACGTATGGGTATGGAAGTTGTTTTAGCTCATCCAGAAGGCTATGAAGTTATGCCTGAAGTTGTTGAAGTTGCAAAGAAGAACGCTGAGAAATCCGGCGGTACCTTCCGTGTATCCAACGATATGGCTGACGCATTCAAGGATGCTGACGTTGTATATCCAAAGAGCTGGGCTCCATTTGCAGCTATGGAAAAGAGAACTAACCTTTACGGCGAAGGCGACTCAGACGGCATCAAGGCTCTTGAGAAAGAATTACTGGCTCAGAACGCAAGCCACAAAGACTGGTGCTGTACAGAAGAGCTGATGAAGACCACAAAAGACGGCAAGGCTCTTTACATGCACTGCTTACCGGCTGACATCAACGATGTAAGCTGCAAGGACGGTGAAGTAGTAGCTTCCGTATTCGACCGTTACCGCGATCCGTTATACAAAGAAGCAAGCTACAAGCCATATGTAATCGCCGCTATGATCTTCTTAAGCAAATTTGAGAATCCACAGGAAATCTTAAAGAAGCTGGAATCCGGCAAGACACCAAGAATTTTTGAATAATTTCATATAGGGGCAGCTGACCCATATTTAAGAATTCCAGGCGCACCCGCAGCCTACTAATGGATACGGGTGCGTCTTTTAAATAATTCCTAATCGTTAAGAGGATAACAAAATGGAAAAGAAAAAAAGAATTGTTATTGCGTTAGGCGGCAATGCTTTGGGTAACACTCTGTCAGAGCAGATGACTGCAGTAAAGATCACGTCAAAAGCAATCGTTGACCTGATCGAAGAAGGCTGTGAAGTAGTGGTGGTTCACGGCAACGGCCCACAGGTCGGTATGATTAATAACGCAATGAGCGCATTAACCAGGGAAGATCCCAAACAGACAAACACTCCTCTTTCCGTCTGTGTCGCCATGAGCCAGGCTTATATCGGCTATGACTTACAGAATGCTATAAGAGAAGAGCTGGTAAACAGGAGCTTAAACAATATTCCTGTAACCACCATGATCACACAGGTTCGTGTGGATGAAAACGATCCTGCTTTCAACTCTCCCAGCAAGCCAATCGGTCATTTCATGACTGCAGAAGAAGCAAAACTGGCTGAGGAAAAGTACGGATACATCACGAAGGAAGATGCCGGACGGGGATACCGTCGTGTGGTAGCATCTCCAAATCCTGCAGAAATTATTGAAATCGGCGCAATCCGCTCCCTTGTGGAAGCCGGACAGCTGGTTATCGCCTGCGGCGGCGGCGGTATTCCCGTAACTCGTCAGGGAAACCACTTAAAAGGCGCAAGCGCGGTTATTGACAAAGATTTTGCAAGTGAATTGCTGGCTGAGGAACTGGATGCAGACTTCTTGATCATCCTCACAGCAGTTGAGAAAGTAGCAATAAACTTCGGTAAACCGGAAGAGAAATGGTTGGACGATATCACAACAGACGATGCCCGCAAGTATATTGGAGAAGGACACTTCGCTCCTGGCTCCATGCTGCCAAAGGTACAAGCTGCCGTGAAATTCGCAGATTCCAAGGAAGGGCGCAATGCGCTCATCACCTTGCTGGAAAGAGCAAAAGAAGGAATCCTGGGGAAGACCGGAACTCATATTCATAAGTAAACCGTAAATCTTTCCTAAAGGAGGAACTTTTACAATGAAGGAATCTAATAAGCAATACGCTTCTATATTTGAAATGGATGGTATCCCAAAATTTTCACAGGCTCTCCCACTGGCCATTCAGCATCTTGTGGCCATGATCGTAGGCTGTGTAACTCCTGCTATTATCGTATCAAACGTTGCCCAGCTTAGTCCTGCGGACAGGGTCATCCTGATTCAGGCTGCTCTGGTAGTATCCGCATTATCCACCCTGCTCGAGCTTTTCCCCATAGGCAATAAAAACGGTTTCCATCTGGGTGCCGCTCTTCCTGTCATTATGGGTATCAGCTTTGCCTATGTTCCCAGTATGCAAGCCATTGCCGCAGATTATGGCGTGGCAGCGATCTTAGGAGCTCAGATGGTGGGCGGTGTGGTTGCATTTATCGTAGGTTTTGGTGTAACGCGCATCCGTAAATTCTTCCCGCCGCTCATTACCGGAACGGTAGTATTCACCATTGGACTTTCTCTGTATCCAACAGCCATCAACTATATGGCGGGAGGAACTGCCAATAAGGATGTGGAAGGTTTGATGCGGTACGGCTCCTGGCAGAACTGGCTTGTGGCATTCATTACCCTGGCTGTTGTAACCGGCCTTAATCACTTTGGAAAAGGCTTCTTTAAGCTGGCTTCCATTTTAATCGGACTTATCGTCGGTTATGTTGTTGCCTTTTTCTTCGGAATGATAGATTTTGTAAACGTTGGAACTGCATCTTTATTCCAGGTTCCACAGCCGCTTCATTTTGGAATTGTTTTTGAACCATCTTCATGTGTTGCCATTGGACTCTTATTTGCGATAAACTCTGTTCAAGCGATCGGTGACTTTACTGCCACTACGACAGGATCTATTGATCGTGAACCAACAGATAAGGAACTTCGGGGCGGAATTATGGGCTACGGCTTCACCAACTTCTTCGGCGCCCTCTTAGGAGGTCTTCCCACTGCAACATACAGCCAGAACGTAGGTATTGTCACAACGACTAAGGTTGTTAACCGCTGCATTATGGGACTGACTGCAATTATTTTATTAGCGGCCGGATTAATACCCAAGTTCTCCGCTCTACTTACTACCATTCCTCAGTGCGTTCTTGGAGGTGCTACCGTATCAGTATTTGCTTCCATCGCCATGACAGGAATGAGACTTATTATGACAGAGAAGATGACCTTCCGGAACTCTTCCATCGTAGGTCTTGCTGTTGCACTCGGTATGGGAATTTCTCAGGCTCCGGCCGCATTACAGACTTTCCCATCTTGGGCTACTACCATCTTTGGACGTTCCCCAGTCGTTGTAGCAACCATAGTAGCAATCTTTTTAAATATCATACTTCCTAAAGATAAAGATCTAGCAAGTAAGAAATAAGATCAAATAAAAGGGCTGTTGGATAGATTCCAACAGCCCTTTTCACATGGTTTTATAGCTTCCAGATATCCCGGTTATATTCCTTAATGGTCCGGTCTGAAGAGAAATACCCTGCCTTGCTGATATTTATTAACATCTTTTTCGCCCATACATAAGAATCCTCATAATCCTTATAAATTCTTTCCCTGGCATCCGAATAGGCTTTGTAATCCAACAGGGTCATGAACCAGTCTTTCTTAAGTATCTCATCATAAAGCCGTTTTAAGTTCTCTTTATGGCCGATGGCAGTCATCTCCTCTCCCACCATAAAGTCCAGAGCTTCCCGGATCTCTGAATCCTTTTCGTGATATTCCTTAGACACATAATCCGCTTTTTCGTAATGCTGGATCACCGTTTCACTGGATTCACCGAAAATATAAATATTGTCTTTTCCCACCAGCTGCGCAATCTCCACATTGGCACCATCCATTGTTCCAAGAGTCACCGCCCCGTTTAACATGAACTTCATGTTTCCCGTTCCGCTGGCCTCCTTTGATGCAAGGGAAATCTGCTGGGAGATATCACAGGCAGGAATCAGCATTTCTGCTTTGGATACGTTATAGTTTTCCACCATAACCACCTTTAAATAAGGGCTTACCTGGGGATCATTGTTTATCAGCTCCTGGAGACATAAGATCAGGTGAATGATATCCTTTGCAATCACATAGGCAGGGGCCGCTTTTGCACCGAAAATTACGGTGACCGGAGTGGATGGTAAGTTTCCTTTTTTAATCTCCAGATATTTGTGTATCACATAAAGGGCATTCATCTGCTGTCTCTTATACTCATGAAGACGCTTGATCTGAATATCATAAATGGAATTTTCATTGATATCAGCCCCCTGGGTTAACATAAGATATTCCTTTAAAGCGATCTTGTTCTGCTTTTTCATATCCAGTATTGCCTTTAAGGTTGCTTCATCATCGAAGGCTGCCAGCTTTTCTAACTCCATGGCGTCTTTCTTATATCCCTCACCGATCCTTGAGGTGATCAGCTGGGAAAGCTGGGGATTGCAATGGAGCAGCCACCGTCTGAAGGTGATTCCGTTGGTTTTATTGGAAAACTTCTCCGGATATATATCATAAAACTTCTTCAATTCACTTTTCTTCAGGATCTCCGTATGAAGGTATGCCACACCATTGACGCTGAAACCATAATGGATATCTATATGAGCCATGTGTACCAGATCCTTTTCATCAATGATTGCGACTGAAGGGTCTTTATGAACCTTACGGACCTGCTCATGAAGTTTCTTTATAACAGGCACCAGCTGAGGCACGGCTTCTTCTAAATATTCCATAGGCCACTTTTCAAGTGCTTCCGCAAGAATGGTATGATTGGTGTAAGCACAGGTCCTGCTGATAATCTTTGATGCCTCCTCAAAGGAAATTCCCCGCAAAGTTAAAAGACGTATCAGCTCCGGGATCACCATAGAAGGATGGGTATCATTGATCTGGATCACCGCATAATCCGGTAAGTCATAAAGCTTGCAGCCCTTTTTGATGCATTCATCAAGAATATACTGGGCGGCACTGCTGACCATAAAATACTGCTGGTAAATACGAAGCTTCCTGCCAGCCTCGTCACTGTCATCCGGATAGAGAAACAGGGTCAGATTCTTTTTTATATCCTCTTTATCAAATGAAATCCCATCTTTTATGATCTCCTCATCGATGGTTTCTAAGTCAAACAGATGAAGCTTGTTGATCCGTCCCTGATAGCCGGTCACCCCTATATCATACATTCTGGAGCGAACGGTCAGCCCACCAAAGGTCACGGGATAACTTACTTCTGTCCTGGTAAGCCAGCTATTTTCCTCGATCCAGGGATTGGGATTCTCCGCCTGAAGAAGGTCCTCAAAGGTTTGTTTAAATAAACCAAAATGATAATTAAGGCCAATGCCGTCTCCGTTTAAACCAAGGGTTGCCATGGAATCCAGAAAACAGGCGGCAAGACGTCCCAGACCGCCGTTTCCAAGAGACGGCTCCGGCTCCATTTCCTCGATCTCACAAATATCTCTGCCGTTCTTTATAAGAAGCTGGCGGACCTCCTCATACATACCAAGGTTGATCAGATTATTGGAAAGCAGTTTTCCGATTAAAAATTCCGCAGATATATAATATACTTTTTTCTTTCCTTCCTCCAGTCGTCTTTTCTCCGATTCTTCCTGTACGATTTTCAGCAATGCTGAATATATCTCCTTATTAGAACACTGATTTACCGCTTTTCTATATATTTCAAAAATCCGTTGCTCAAGATTCATAAAATCCACTCCTTTTTTGTTTTCTTTACCATTCCTCTAGTATTATAATATCCCAGGAGGTGTTTATCTTGCAGCATTCTGGCATAATGTGATACAATACTATCATTAACTACTATACAATTACGAAAAACAGGTGTTTTATGAATATTATACAGTACGAAAACTATCAGGAAAAACGGGAACAGGACCCTTCCGGTTTTCCTTACCTGACTTATCCCTGCACCATACCCCTGGATTTTAACAAGGTTCCTTTACACTGGCACGATGAGATGGAATTCATTTACATTAAGAAAGGGTCCGGACTTGTGTCTGTGGATTTTGTTCCCTACGAGGTCCATGGCGGCGACATCATCGTCGTCTGCCCCGGTATGCTTCATACCATCGAAAAGTGGAAGCAGGAATTCATGGAATATGAGAATATAATCTTTGATTTAGCCCTGATGCGTTCCAGACAACCGGATATCTGCTGGGAATCCTATCTCTCCACCATCAGCCGGAGGCAGAAAAATCTTCCGGTGCACGTGACAAAAGACTTCCCCTGTTACAGCAAAATTGCTTCCTGCTTAGACCAGATCGATCAGGTCCGTGAGACATTCCCAGAAGGCTACGAGCTGTTAATTAAAGGGAAATTATTTGAACTGTTTTTTATTTTCTGGAGCAATGAGGCGGCCTCCTCTCCTCCTCCTCCGCGCCCTCCAAAAGAGCTGGAACGGACCAGGCAGATCCTTAAATATGTGGAACAGCATTACAGCAGGCCACTTTCCATAGAAGAAGTATCAAACGCCTGCGGCATGAGCCAGTCCCATTTTATGAGATTTTTTAAGAATACCATAGGGATGCCCTTTACCGCTTACTTAAATGATTACCGCCTGACCATGGCCTCCAGGCTGCTCCTCTCCTCTGAGGATTCGGTACTTACCATTGCAGGGGATACGGGATTTAACAATCTGTCTTATTTTAACCGGATCTTTAAGGAAAAATTCGGAATAACTCCCAGGGAATTCAGAAGGCATATGGATATTCCTCCCTCCGATTGAATATGATAGTATCAAATCATAGACAGGTGAAGCCATATGGATCGAAACCGAATAAAATTATCTGCTTTTACCGCGATTCCCCTGGGAGTTGGGGCTTTAACAGTATATTTGACGAGAAACGGCTTATCCATATATAAAACTTTAATTCATCCTGCCCTTTCTCCCCCTATATGGCTGCTTCCGGTCATCTGGACCGTTCTATATATCCTCATGGGGTTTGGCTCCTATCTTGCCGCTTCCTCGCCGTCTCACAGAAAAGGAGAGGCCCTCCGGTTATATGGAATCCAGCTGCTTCTGAACTTCCTGCGGAGCCTGGTGTTTTTTAATCTAAAAAGTTATCTGCTGTCATTTTTGATTCTCATGTTCCTTTGGTATTCCATTGTAAAAATGATATCTGCCTTCTGGACTGTCAACCCGGATGCAGCAGTTTTACAGGTTCCTTATTTGATCTGGATCACATTTACCGGGTACTTAAATCTGGGGGTCATGTTTCTAAATTAAAGGAAGAACCATTCTGCATCATGACACAAAAAAGGAGCAAGGCCATGGCAACGTTTCTGTTGCTTTGGTCTTGCTCCTTATTAACTGTTCCTTTGAAAATGCATTTAGGATGGCAGCTTTCCCAATCTGCGGAGCATGGTTTTCTCTACCGCATTTAAGATATTCTCATAGCCTGTGCACCGGCATAAATGACCGGACATCAGCTTTCTTAACTCATCTCTGGTATACTCTTTGCCGCTTTCTAAAATTTCCACCGCTGACATAATAAATCCCGGCGTACAGAATCCGCACTGGACCGCTGCCTCGTCGATAAATGCCTGCTGGATATCGGAAAGCTCTCCGTTAGGTCCCATAAGACATTCCAGGGTCCGGATGTCTTTTCCATCTGCCCAGACAGCCAGATAGATGCAGGAATTGAAGCATTCATGGTCTATGATCACGTTGCAGGCTCCGCATTCTCCTACCTCACAGCCTTTTTTTACGGAAGTCAGGCGGTAATCATCCCGCAGCAAATCGGTAAGGGAAGCCCGGACATCTACCATTGTTTCTGTGTATTTTCCATTAATGGTACATTTTACTAACTTATATTGTGCCGGCATTAGATCTCACCTCCTGAAAGTTTCACTGACTCTATGAAGCTGCGGGTTGCCATTTCCACTGCGACGTGCTTACGGAAATCCTTTGAGGCACGCCAGCTATCCCTGGGATTGATGTCGGCAAGGACTTCCTTTCCGAAGGCTTCTGCCAGTTCTTTTGAAATCGGCTGTCCTTTTGCCAGATTTTCCGCACTTTTCGTGCGCATAGGTATAGGGCCTGCTACTCCAAAAGCGATCCTAACGTCTTCTACCGTCTTTTTATCCTCTGACAGCTTGACATTTACGGAACATCCTGTGGTGGCGATATCCATTGCGTTTCTGTTGGCGTATTTGATATAATGACCCTTATATCCTTCATAGCTCTTCTTTGGAATGATCACCGCTGTCTGAAGCTCGCCTTCTCTGATATCCACGGTTCCTGCTTTTATATAGAATTCGCTGATAGGAATCCGGCGGATGCCTTCAGGGCCAGTCAGCTCGATCACCGCATCCCATGCAAAAAGTGTAGATGCCGAATCCGCCGAGGTAACGCCGTTGCAGGTATTTCCTCCGATTGTGGCAATGTTTCTTATCTGGGGGCCGCCAACCATATCTACCGCTTCTCCAAGTACATTGATGTATTCCTGGATAATGGGATCCTTAGTAATATGGGAGAAACTGGTAAGAGAGCCTATGCGTATGGCCTCTTCCTCGTCAATCTTCACGCCCCTCATTTCATCGATCATATAAATACTGATCAATTCCTTACCGGCACGTTTTCCTTCCCGCATCTGTATTAAAACATCGCTGCCGCCAGCTATGATCTGTGCCTCTGGATGTTCCATCCGCAGCTTTACGGCCTCTTCTACGGTATTTGCTTCATATAATGCTTTCATATCATACATAGAGCATTCCTCCTTGCTATTAAGTTGTTACAGTTCAGAAAAGTCCCTCTTCCTTGAACCGTTTAAATAATGCCTGGGATGTCATTGGTATCTGGTACATGCTCACACCTGTTGCATTTAAAATGGCATTACGGATTGCCGGAGCCACTGGACATGCCGGAGGTTCTCCCAGAGCTTTCGTTCCAAATGCGCTGGTTGGTTCATAGTTTTCCACGAACTGGGCCTCCAGATGCGGATGGTCCATGGCAGTGGATAATTTATAATCCAACAGATTGTCATTTAAAGTTCTGCCCGTTTTTTCGTCAATAAGAAGCTGTTCGGAAAGGGCATAGCCGATACCCATGCTCATTCCTCCGTGGACCTGAGCCTCAGCAAGAGCCGGATTGATCAGCTGTCCGCAGTCATGGACATTGATGATGTCAACTAATTTTACCTTACACATGGGAATATCCACCTCTACCTCGGCAAAGCAGCATCCAAAAGAATAGGCATTGGATTTTATCTGATAAGTGCTTTCAGAGGTCAAATGCTGGCTGTGTGACAGGCTGTAAATGGCCTCCGTGGATAATTCGCCTAAGGACATAAGCTCTCTTCCATCAGTGGTCCTCACGATCTTTCCATCCCTGATATCCAGGTTAAAGACCGGCATCCTGGTCAGCTCATAGGCGTAATTTAAAATCCTCTCCTTTAATAAAAGCGCTGTCTGCTTTATGGCAAAGCCTCCTACATAGGTCTGCCTTGAAGCATAGCAGCCGGTCCCAAAGGGGGTGACATCCGTATCCTGGGAGGAAATTACATGGACCATTTCAAAAGGAACGCCTAACGCATCTGCTGTCATCTGTGCAAACGCCGTATCAGCACCCTGGCCGATCTCTGTCTCCGCCAGCTGTACCTGTACGGAACCATCCTGGTTCAGCACCATCCGGCAGGAAGAGGATTCCAGGCTGATGGGCCACACCGCTGTATTATACCAGAATACCGCACAGCCAATCCCCTTACGGACAGGACCGGTCTGATTTTCGTATTCCTTCCTTTTCCGGTCGAAATCTATATAGGCTTTTCCTTTATCAAGACATTGATTAAAGGTGTCAAAGAAATTTTCATTTTTTGAAAAACCTTCCACGTAACCGATTGGCATCAGATTTTTACGGCGGAATTCCACCGGATCCATGCCGATTGCCAGGGCGATGTCATCGGACTGGCTTTCTACGGGGAACATCGCCTGTGGAATACCATAGCCGCGCATAGCGCCTGCCACAGGCATATTGGTAAATACCGTATAGGCATCACATTCTATATTATCGCAGGGATATAACTGTGGAAAAGCATTCATGCCCTTTGCTGCGATTCCGTGTCCATGAGAGGCATAAGCTCCCTGATTGGAAAAGCACTCCAGCTTACGTGCTGCAAAGGTGCCGTCAGGGCGGACCCAGCTGATGATATGGCTGCGGATGGCGTGTCTTGTTCGGTTGCTGACAAAGGTCTCCTCACGGGTAACATCAAGCTTGACCAGACGTCCTCCCACGACCTTTGAAAGATATGCGCAAAGTGGCTCATACAACGCATCCTGCTTATTTCCAAAGCCGCCGCCTATATATGGTTTGATGATGCGGACGCTTCCCCACGGGATTCCAAGAGCCTGCCCTACAATCCTCCTGACAATATGTGGGATCTGGGTAGAAGATACCACGCTTATCTTACCATTTTCTATACTGGCAAAACAAATATGGTTCTCAATATGGCAGTGCTGAACAATAGGGGTGTCATACCACTGGTCGATTTTGATCAGATCAGGCTCTTTAATGGCTTCTTCCAGATTTCCTTTTCTGATGCTGGAATGTCCCAATGTGTTATTTGGGTATTCTTCATGAAGCTGAGGGGCTCCTTCTGCCATGGCCTCCTGTACGTCCAGAACAAAGGGGTATTCCTCGTATTCTACTTTTAAAGCCTTGATCGCCTGCTTTGCAGCTATTTCATTTTCTGCGATAACTGCCGCCACGTCATCACCGTAGAAACGCACCCGGTCCGTCAAAAGAAGGCGGTCCGACACATCCTGATGGGCAGGATCTGTTGACCAAGGATGCCCCGCTGTTGGGAAATAGAATTTCGGCACGTCAAAACAGGTCACTACTTTAACGACTCCCGGTATTTTCTCTGCTTCTGAGGTATCAATGGATGTTACAACTCCATTGGCTATGGCAGAGTGGTAGATCTTAGCTACCAGAGCATTCTTCTCACAGAGATCATCGGTATATTTGGATCTTCCCGTCACCTTATCAAGTGCGTCGACACGGGCAACACTTTTTCCGATTATCATAGTTACTCCTCCTATTTTTAATTCTGATAGTAAGCAGCTTCCCGGTCCTTCCCTTATGAAAAGGACCGACGGAGACGAGACTTTTTCAAAGCAGAAAACGCTTATCAAAGTGATGTCGCCGCCAGTCCCTGTGTCTGTTGACCGGTTGTTCTGATTTTAATCAGACTGCTTTATTGGGTTGTTTTATATTATTATATTAATATATATTTTAGCACAAACAATACTGCTAGAACATACATAAGGGTACTGATTTTCTTTTCTTTTGCTTTGCCTGTTAACACATTAATAACGACATAAGAGATAACTCCCATGGAGATTCCCTCGGAAATACTGTACATAAAAGGCATAGCAATAATTGCGATATAGCATGGAATTGCCTCTGTGAAATCTGCAAAGTCAACCTTTGTGACGGAAGTCAACATTAAGAATCCTACCACTACCAGAGCAGGAGCCGTAGCAAAGGACGGAATGGCTAAGAAAATCGGGGATAAGAACAGGGACAAGCCAAATAAGATGGCTGCAACCACTGCTGTTAATCCGGTTCTGCCGCCTTCTGCAACACCGGCAGCACTTTCTACAAAGGTGGTGGTAGTGGAGGTACCGAATATTGCACCTGCAGTCGTACCAACAGCATCTGCCATTAATGCGCCCTTGATTCGGGGAAGTTTTCCTTCCTTATCCAGCATATCCGCCTTGGAAGCCACACCGATTAAGGTTCCCAGTGTATCAAATACGTCAACAAACAGGAATGCAAACATTACTACCAGGAAATCAAGAGAAAGGATTTTGGAGAAATCCAGCTTAAAAAAGGTCGGGGACATATCCGGAATTCCAAAACCTGCTGAAAAGTTAGGGAATACGCTGAACATACCCAGCTCTGGATTCGGTCTGTACAAGCCGATGGCCTGGCAGATCATACCCAGAACCCATGTAATAATAATACCCCACAAAATGTTGCCTTTTACATTTTTTACTACCAGCACGGCTGTAATCAGAATGCCGATAATCGCAAGTAATACGGTAATACCAACGGTCTGGAAAGAACCATCCGCCAGAGAACTTTTGAAAGAAAACATAGTAACAAGAGTTGCTCCATCCACAACGATCTTTGCATTCTGCAGACCGATGAATGCGATAAACAAACCGATACCAACGGATACGGCATGCTTTAAATTCATTGGAATCGCATTAAAAATCGCCTCTCGTACATTCGTCAGTGAAAGAATGATGAAAATAATACCTTCAACGAATACGGCGGTCAATGCGATCTCCCAGGTATAGCCCATGTTAAGGACTACGGTATATGCGAAATACGCATTAAGTCCCATACCTGGTGCTAGTACAAAGGGATAATTTGCAAGCCCTGCCATTAAAAGGGTAGCAAACAGTGATGCAAGAGCAGTAGCTGTAAAAACAGCCCCGCTGTCCATTCCCGCTGCACTTAAGATGCTTGGGTTGACTGCCAGGATATAAGCCATTGTCATAAATGTGGTTACGCCGGCTACGATCTCGGTCCTTGCATCCGTGTGATTCTCAGATAAGTGAAATACCCGCTCTAAGAGTCCTCCGCTTTTTTGTGTTTCCATACTTACCTCCTTGATAGTTAGAATATTTTCTTTGCTGTATTAAGATCTGCTCCATGCAGTTCTTTTTTAATAAATAAAGCTAAAAAATTCTATTTCCCCCCGTATATTTCCCCTTTAAATGCCTGTCATCGGACAGATAGATGAACCGCTCCAGTCTCTCCCTTAAGTTAAGTTCCTGAGGATGAGGCAAACCGCTGTCATCCAGAATCAAAGCATCAAATTCATAGCCTTCCAGGAAGCTTCCCACCTTTCCAAAGAAAGAGCCTCCGCCTAAGGTTCCTAAATAAAATGCCTCTTCCACGGTAAGTGGCTTTAAGCTTTCATCTTTTAGCCTCCATCTAAGCTTTGACACCTGAATGGCATCTGCCATAGCGCGGAAAATGGATTCTCCGCTTCCTCCTGCCACGTCAGTTCCAAGTCCCACATTCAACTCACGGTCCAGATAAGTTCTGACCGGAGCGATCCCAGAAGATAAGTTGGTATTAGACTGCGGGCAATGAGCGATATAAACCCCACGCTCTTTTATTAATTTAATTTCCTCTTCTGAAGAAGAAACACAATGAGCCATAACGGTTTTCCCGTTTTCTCCGAACAGGCCGAACTGATCATAAGCATCACCATAAAATTCAGAGACCGGGCAAAGCTCCTTTACCCACGCGACCTCACCCTGATTTTCCGACAAATGAGACTGAACCGGGAGCCCGTACTCCTTCTGCAGCCTTCCCAGCCGTTCCATTAAATCGTCCGTACAGGACGGAATGAACCGGGGGGTTAAGATAGGCATTACGTTCTCATATTTGGATCCGGTTTCCTTAAGCCAGCGGAGGGTTTCCAGCTCCGACTCTTCTGCTCCCTGTTCCCGCAAATAATCCGGCGAATTCCGATCCATATTGACCTTGCCGATCATGGTCTTTAAACCGGTTTCCTCCATCAGATCCATTAAAAGCTCTGTGGCCGGCCTGTGGATGGTTCCAAAGATACAGGCCCTTGTAGTAGCACTTTTTTTCATGGATTCTGCAAAAATTCCATATGCCTTTTTTGCATATTCCAGATCGGCATACTTGGCTTCCTCCGGAAATGTATTCGTGTTCAGCCAATCCAAAAGCTCCAGATCCATTCCCAAACCGCGAAAGGCAAACTGAGGCGCATGGATGTGAAGATCCACAAGTCCGGGGACAATGAGCATATCCCCCAAGTCCTCCAGAGGATAATCCTGAAACTGCTCCGGAAGCTCTTTATAAATCCCTGCCGACTTCCCGTCCCGGCAAACTAAGTATCCCTGCTCCACCGTCTTTATCGTGAGGACATCCTCACTGTAACAAACGTTCCCTTTTAAAACAAAATTCTTACCACCAGTCATAGAACCTCCCATTCCGTATCAGAAAAATCAAAAATACGGCAGCCATAATTGCGGCGTTCCATTCATTCCGAAAAATTTTGCGCAATAAAAAACCACCGTTAATTCCATCCGTTCACACGCTCATCATAAAAACACAACAAAAAATCTGGGCTTATTATGGCGTGGAAACTTATAGGCAACTATTACGGTAGTTGGTAGAGACGCTCAACCAATTATGAGCATATATAAGTTCCTCTAAATACTGATACTAAAAAATCCTGTAATTTGTGACAGGTTGACTATATCATATTGTACAACTATTTGTCAATACCCATTTGTTTTTTGTGCATTTACCATAATTTTATAGTTATTTTACCTGTTTAACCTTAATTGTCGGCAAATAATTCATAGATTTTATCTATAAATAAATTTTCCATTTGCATATTTACAAAAAAAGAGCCGGAATAAAGCAGCCGCAGCTGTCCCCTTCTGACTCTTTTTTCTTAAATTTGTTAAATTCTTCACATATATCGTGGAACAAATCAGATCAGGTATTCCCCATACTTTTCCCAGCGAAGGCCTCTATTCTCCATCCACTGTCCGATGTCTCCCTCCCAGTCAGTGGGCATAGCCCAGGAAAGTCCACAGCCGGAAGATATCTGTCTGGGAACCGGAATGAGCCGTCCCGGTATTCCCTCTTTCTGGCATTGGGCTTCTAAGGCAATGGCCTCCGCCGTCGTGCGGAAAGTGATAACAATTTTTTGTTCTTTTTTTCTCATAGTCTCTTACCTGCGTTTTCATAATAATTCCTGCATCATCGGTTATTGCAGTCTTATAGGCAGACTCTATAAATACGCATATAGTTCCCTGACAAAACGAATGAATAATCTGGCTGCCTTACCGGGCTTGTGATTTTTGCTCCATACCATGTATAATTTCCGGTAAACTTCTTCGGCCCCCAGTGAAAACCGGAGCAGGGATCCCTGCTCTACATAATCATCCACAGCTGCACCGGATATGATGGAAATGCCCATAGCTCCCTCTACTGATTTTTTAATGGTTTGCTGATTGCTGATGGTTGCCACGATTTCCAGACGGCTTAAATCCACACCCATTTCCTGTAAATGACGCTCCGCTTCCTTTCTTGTGCCGGAGCCTTCCTCCCGGACGATCCACCGCTCCTCATAAAGCTGTTCTATGGGAAACCCGGTTTCCTCATATTGGCGGTATTTTTCATTATTGGGTGTAATAATCACCAGACGGTCAGAATAAAAAGGTTCAAACACGCAGGTAGGATCAGAACCTATGGTTCCTGTAAAGCCGATTTCCACCTGTCCATCCTGAACCATCCGGACCACTTCCATGCTGTCCGCCTCCCTTAATTCCAGCTGGTTTCCAGGATAGGTTCTGGAAAACAGAGAAAGAATCTGAGGCAGAATATACTGTCCGGGAACAGTGGAAGCGCCCACTATGATTTTATTGGCTGTTTTTAAATCCTTCTGAGTGAAATCCCGGAGGATATTTTTTTCCAGCTGCAGCATTCGCCTTGCATTGCCATAAAGCAGCTCTCCCTCCTGGGACAACTCCACCTCCTTTGTGGTGCGGACAAGCAGCCGGACCCCCAATTCCTTTTCCAAAGAGCTGATATGGGCGCTTACCGTAGGCTGGGTTAAATAAAGCTTCTTGGCAGCCGCCGAAAAGCTTTTTTCTTCCGCTACACACACAAACGCTTCCAATTGTTTCAAATTCATAGGCTCAGCTCCCTCACCGCCCCAATGGCTTCATCAATTTCTTCTTTCTTATTATAATGGGACATGGAAAAACGCACTGCTCCCTGCTCCACCGTTCCAAGAGCCCGGTGCATGAGAGGGGCACAGTGGGCTCCCGCCCTGGTATAGATCCCATAGACACTTGCCAGCTCATCAGCCACTTCCCCGGAATCGTAATTCCCGATGTTAAGAGCCACCACCGGGGCACGGTAAAGAAGGGCGTTTTCTGAAAAATCCCCATATACCTGGACTCCCGGAATATCCTTTACCCCTTCATAGAACCGTCTCATGAGAAAAAGCTCCTTTTTCCGGATGGTTTCGATTCCGGTTTTCTCAAGATACAAAAGGGCTGCATGGAGACCTGCAATCCCATGTCCGTTTAAGGTTCCAGCCTCCAAAACCTCCGGCATTTCCTCCGGCTGGGTCTTTAAGTAGCTTTTAACTCCGCTTCCTCCCACCATAAGAGGGCGTATGGAAACTCCCTGACGGACACAGATTCCTCCTGTCCCCTGAGGTCCTAAAAGCCCTTTATGACCGGTAAAGCACAAGACATGGATTCCCATTCTCTCCATATCGATGTCAAATACTCCTGCAGTCTGGGAAACATCCACCACCAGGAGGAGTCCATTCTTTTTACAAATCCTCCCTATGGCCTCCAAGTCGTTTATATTTCCTGTTAAGTTGGAGGCGTGGGTACAGACCACTGCTTTTGTATTTTGACCCACTTCATCCTCAATGTCCTCATAACGGATCCTCCCCTTTTGATCTGCGGGAAGGATGGTAAGCTTTACCCCTTGTTCTTCCATGAGGTACAAAGGACGCAGCACGGAATTATGTTCCATCATGGTGGTGATCACATGATCCCCCGGTTGAAACAGACCCTGGATGGCTATGTTTAAACTGACCGTGGAATTGGCTGTAAAGGCCACACAGGAAGGATCTCCTGCATGAAAAAGCTCTGCAATGAGCCTGCGGGTATCGAAAATCAGACGGGACGCATCTAAGGATGCCTCATGGGCTCCCCTGCCGGAGTTCCCAAGGGAAAGCATGGCCTCAGTCACTGCCTTTATCACTTCCTCCGGCTTCTGGCAGGAGGTTGCCGCATTATCCAGATAGATCATGGCCCTACCTCAACTTTACTGATTTTTCTTCTTGCTCCACGACCCGTCCGATGATGCCGTAGACCGTCTCCATTTTTGCCTCTTCTAAATCCTTCATGATGTTTTTTGCATCCTCAGGAGATACACTGATCAGAAGTCCTCCGGAAGTCTGAGGATCACAGAAAATATCACGGATGTATTCCTCTGTCTCCCCAAAATCCAACTTGTCCTCTGTATAGGAACGGTTCCGGTAAGCCCCTTCCGGAATAAGTCCCATCTGGGCAAGGCTTTTCGCTTCCTGCTGTATGGGTAAATCCTTAACGGTAATTTCAATCGTGACCCCGCTGCCCTCCGCCATCTCAACCGCATGGCCAGCTAAGCCAAAGCCTGTGATATCGGTGCAGCTATGAACTTCATAATGCTCGATTACCTGCTTTGCCTTCATGTTCAGAGAGGTCATGACGCGGATCACTTCCTGTTTCGCCTCTTCCGATGCCATATCCGCCTTGACAGCCGTGTTGACGATCCCGGTCCCCAAAGGCTTTGTCAGAATGAGAACATCTCCCGGTCTGGCCTCGCAGTTTTTAAAAACCTTGTCCGGATGAACAAAGCCGGTAACACTTAATCCATATTTAGGTTCGTCATCCTGAATGGAATGTCCGCCGGCAAGTACAGCCCCCGCCTCAACCACCTTGGAGGCACCGCCTTCTAAAATCTTCCCCAAAAGTGCCGGGTTGACGCAGTTTGGCCATGCCACAATATTAAGAGCCACTTTTGGTTCCCCTCCCATGGCGTAGATATCGCTCAGTGCATTGGCGGCCGCTATCTGACCAAAGGTATAAGGATCATCCACCACCGGGGTGAAAAAATCAAGGGTCTGGATCAATGCTGTTTCCTCGTTTACTTTATAGATGGCTCCGTCATCAGAGGTTTCTATCCCCACCAACAGATTGGGGTCCTGAAATTTAGGCAGGTTCTCTAAAATGCCGGCAAGGGTTCCAGGGCCTATTTTAGCGGCACAGCCAGCAGTTTTCGTCATTTGGGTAAGTCTTACTTCTTGATCTGGTATCATACCTGTTCTTCTCCTCGTATTTATAGATATCTTCTATTATTTTAACATATTGTCGTTTTTAAGCAACCCTTCAAAGCGCTCAGCCCAGGGTTATTTCCTTTTCCAGTGCCATGGAATAAATGATTTTTTCCTTGATCTTTTTCCCTGTCATCTGTTCCAGCGCCCGTTCATAATAATTCATCTGCATCTGATACCGGTCAACCAGCACCTTTTCTTCTCCAGGCCTGATATGGTCCGTCTTATAATCCACCAGAACCAGACCTTCTTCCTCTTCCATATAGGCATCCATGATACCCTGGATGAGGATCAATTCATCAGAATCCCCTGCATCCATATCCCGTGCAGGAATTCCCACTACAAACTGCTGTTCCTTTTTCAAACGGCCTGATACATCTGCCGCCGCCAGCCGCTTTCCCAGGGAAGAGTCTAAAAAGCCCATAAGAGTCTCCTCCGACAAAAGGGAAAGGCTTTCTTCATCCATCCGCTGATCCCTGCGGAATCCTTCCAATGCATTTTGAAGGTCCTTCCTGGTTCTTACCTTTCCAAAATCCAAAAGCTCCAAAGCCCTGTGGTAGGCAGTTCCCCGGAATGCGCCTCCAGGGTGTTCCTCCTTCCCATCTTCCTTTAGGAATGAAGGAATCGTGGGAAGAAACTCACTTTCTTCCTCATCCGCAAATTGCCCCTGCTTTTTTAACTCGGATACGGTCAGCTTGGTATGGAGCCTGATATCAGCCTCATGGGGATAACGGTACTCAAATGCGGCCCTTAGATCCGCTGCAAACTCCTGGTCATACACTCTGACCGTATCAAGGGATAAGAGCGCGTCCTTTGTCAGCTTCTTTTCAGCCTGCCGTTCCATCTCTCCTCCTACCAGATCAGATACCGACAATTCCTTAACAATTAAATTCCCGGTATCCGCTCCTTCCTCCCGCTGGATTTGGGAAATGGTATATTTTCCTGACAGGCTCATGAGCATCCAGTCCAAATAGGAATCCGCAGAACCGAGAATGGTAAAGGGAATCTGGCCCTCCACTCTTAAAACCTCTGCAAAGCGTTCCAGCTTTTTGTCCAGATACCGGTCAAGTCCGGTCATCACCAGCTTTTCCTTTGCCCTTGTCATGGCAACATAAAGCACACGAAGCTCCTCCCCCATGGCCCCAAGGTCCATTTTTCTCCGCAGGACATGCTTCTTTAAGGTAGGTGCCTTGATCCGACGTTGGGGGTCCAGATGATCGGTCCCTATCCCTAAGTCCGGGTCAATGAGGATCTTTCCATAGGTGTCCTGCTTATTAAACTTTTTCCCCATGCCCGACAGAAATACCACCGGAAATTCCAGTCCCTTGCTCTTATGGATGCTCATGACCCGGACCGTGTTGTCTTCTCCTGCCAGGGAAGCCTCCCCGAAATCCGTATCGTATTTCTTCAGGTTTTCAATGTAACGGATAAAATGGAACAATCCGGTATAGCTGGTCTTCTCATAGGCAGACGCCTTTTCCACCAGCATGGCAAGGTTGGCCCTCCGGACTTCTCCTGCCGGCATGGCGGAAATATAATCATAATACCCGGTTCCTTCATACAGGTCGTAAAGCAGTTCATGGATGGAAAGATAGGATGATTTTTCCCTGTAAAAGGAAAGCAGTTCAAAAAAGGTCTCCAGCTTTTTAAACAGTTCCGGATATTCCGGATCAGCCATCTCCCCATATTCCTTCCTGTAATGCTGCCATGCTCCATATAATCCCCTGTCCTGGCCTTTTTTAGCCGTCTTTTTCCAGACAGCCATCAAATGAGCCATTTCATCATCCGTTACCCTGCCAATGGGGGACTTTAATACTGCCGCCAGAGGGATGTCCTGCATGGGGTTGTCAATGATATTCAGCATGGAAAGAATGGTTTCCACCTCAGGAGCGGTAAAATATCCGGTTTTCCGTTCCGCATAGGCAGGGATCCCTTCGTTCATCAGGATGTTTACAAAGTCTTCCGCCCAGCCGCTTAGAGACCGCAGTAGGATCACCACATCCCCATATCCTGCGATGCGGTAGCCTCCCTTTCCTCCCAGCCTTTTATCCCAGATCAGAAGACCGCTTACCGGATCCGTAAGCTCTTTGATCTTCCCTGCAATGACCTTTGCCTCCATCTCCCGGCTGGTATAATCGATGGCATCGTCATCAAGCTGCTTTAATAAGTTTCCTGAACCATGGATCATAAGAAGCTCTGTTTTCTCTCCCGCGCGACCCTCTGTTCCAGGAAACTCTGCCCCCGGATGGAGTGCTGCATCCTTTGTATACTGTATATTTCCCAGGTTTTTTGTCATAATCTGGTAGAATACCTCATTTATGCTCGTAAGGACCTCATCCCTGCTTCGGAAATTCTGGTGCAGTTCGATTTTCTGATACGTTCCTTCCTCCCTGGAATAGGAATCATATTTCTCTAAAAACAGTTGGGGCCTGGCCAGACGGAACTGGTAAATGCTCTGCTTCACATCGCCTACCATAAACACGTTAGGGGTTCCAAACCGTTCTCTGGAAATGCTGCCTATCAGGGCCTCCTGGACATCATTGCTGTCCTGGTATTCATCTACCAGGATTTCCTCAAACTGCCTGCTGAGCTCATCCGCCACCTCGGTCGGTATGATCCTTCCCTCTTCCTTTGCCAACAGTATTTCCAAAGCATAATGCTCCAAGTCATTAAAATCCACCAGGTTCTTTTCCCTTTTCTTTTCCTGATACTTCCGGGCATATTCTCCGGCCAGGTGAAGAAGGGTGGTCACCGCGTCCCTGGTTCCCCTGATATCGGAAAGAACCTCCTCCGGGGATTCAAAGCAGTATAAATCAAGGAGCTTACCAACCGCCTTTTTCACCCTGTCCCGGATTCCCGTCACAAAAGCCTTCTTTTCTGCATCAATATCCTTGCTGCGAATAGAAGCCAGGCGGTCAAAGGAGGCCTTTTTTAACTGCTCATTAAACGCTTCATAATCCTCGGCCAGACTTAAACGGTCTAACAGCTGTAAGTCGTTTGCCAGCATGGGAAGATAGGCCTCCGGCCCGTTTTCCTCTTCACAGACCTCCATGGCCTTCATCATCTGGAATTTCAATTCCGATAGCTGAAGCCCTGCATCCTTCATTAAAAACTTCATCCAGCCGGTATCCATGATCTGACCCATGTCAGAAGTCTCAAGCTCTTTCCTGCATCGGTCAAGCCACTCCATTGGCCAGGGATTGCTCTGGGAAAAGGTATATACCTGCATGATATAATCCTCAATTCCCTTATCAGTCTTTCCCGTAGCATAGGTTTCCACAAACTTCTCAAATAAGGGATCGGCCTTTTCGTAATACTCTTCCAGCATCTCCTTCATCACATCGGCCCGTAAAAGGATGAGCTCTCCCTCATCCCCTACCCGGAAGGCAGGATCAATGTCCAGCTTATTATAATGATCTTTAATAAGTCCCAGGCAAAAGCTGTCAATGGTGGTGATCTGGGCATAGGGAATCATCGCTGCCTGCATCTGTAAATGGGAGCTGTCCGGATTTTCCATAAGTTTTTCATCTACGGCCTTTAACACCCGTTCCCGCATTTCATCGGCAGCCGCCTTTGTAAAGGTCATGACCAGAAGCTGATCGATCTTTAAGGGAGTTTCTCCTTCCGTGATCATGCGGATGATCCTTTCTACCAACACAGCCGTCTTCCCGCTTCCTGCTGCTGCCGATACCAAGAGATTCCTGTTTCTGCTCTCAATGACGGCTTTTTGTTCCTCTGTCCAGCTAATCGCCATTTGATTCTCCTTCCTCCTCTTCTCCTTCAATGACCGGCCATATCTCCTCAGATTTTAAGGCTTTAAATTTCCGGAAACCATATCCGGATGTCTTTAAATCGAATCCGCAGACCGCATGGTAAGGGCAGTAATCGCAGGCGCTCCGGTTCCCCTGTTTATAAGGATTTACATCGATCACGCCATCAAGGATCTCTTTTCCTTCCGACGTTAATTTTTCCCGCACAAACTGTCTTAATGAGGAAAAGCGTTTGCCGCCTGCAACCGATGACCTTGCTTCCTGAATGATCCCATTTTTCATGGCAACAGGAATTACATCGGATTCCGTTTCAATCTCATGATCCAGGTGAGAGATGGCGCTTAAATCGCTGTTTACCAGGCCATTCATGCGAAGCTGTTTCAATATCTTCCCGTTTATCTCCTCATCAGTCATTTCACCTTCCCTGTCGATGACAGGGTCGTTGATGTTATAATAGAAGATGCCGGCAGGAACCACAGGCTTGTCCGGTTTTTTCCTCTCTTCCATCTCCAAAGCAGCATCCATATAGACCACAAGCTGAAGCTGAAGGCCATAATACAGCGCAGTTAAGTCAAAGGCCGTGCTTCCTGACTTGTAATCTATGATCTTTACATAAACTGCTTCTTCATCCTCACATAGGTCCATGCGGTCGATCCTGCCTCTTAAATGAATGGCTTCCTCCTTTGACAGAGGTATCCTCATGGCATTTAACTGGTCGGCAGCGGAAAAGGAAACCTCAAATCCCACCGGAACAAAATCTCCCTTTTTCAGCTGCTCGGAAAGAGCCCATACCGTCCGGTCCGTAATCCGTTCCACCTTGCCTGCCAGATAGGCATTTCTGGCAGAGCTTTTTAAAATGGTATTGCCGTATTCTTCCGTCACCTTAGCCACGCATTCATGGACCAGGCTTTTCCTCTCCTCCTCTGTAAGGGTCTTAAAATCCCTTTCTTCTTCTTTCATGCGCTGAAACCATAAGTCAATGGAATCGTGAAACAGGTTTCCAATATCCATGGCTGCCAGCTCATATTCCTGCCGTTCCATCAGCTCCAGCCCATAATTTAAGAAATGGGCATAGGCGCAGGAGGCGTACTGTTCCATTCTCGTAACACTTCCGCTTATGACGGAACCGTAGAGGGCTTTTGCCGCCGCTTTTCCGATTCCCCTCTGCTCATAGGCATAAAAAGCAGCCTCTGCCAGCCTCTTTCCTTCCTCCCTATGGTCCTCAGATAAAAGAAATGCCTTGAATAGTTCCAAAAGCTTCCTGTCTTCCCCGGTTTTTCCAAACTCGCGGAGTCCGGTCGCCAGTCGGTCCTTTGCCTCTCTCATGGAAAGAGGAACCGCCATCCTGGAAGGGGAAGCCTCCATTAGGCCGGGAAACAATCTTTTCAGTTCTCCCACCAGAGTGGAGGGGCGCATGCTTTTCCCGCTGCCATCCATAGCTGTATAGGATAAAACCAGCCGTTTCTCCGGTTTTGTCAGAGCCAGGTAAAGATAAAACCTTTGCCGGAATCCCTCTTCCCTGGCAGTAGGAGCCAGCTCCATATCATGATTTCCCAGAAATTCTCTTTCCCGGTCCGTAAACAGGCTGCTTTTTTCCTTTTTCACAGGCACGATCCCATCGTTGACTCCGACAAAAAACAATACCTTAATGTGATCCAGCCTGGTTCTGGTGATATCTCCCACCACCACCCGGTCTAAGGTGGCCGGAATCAGCCCCACCTGGATCTCCGAAAATCCGGCGTCCAGAATCTCTCCGTACTCCCTGCGGCTTACATGTTCTTCTCCTAAAAGCCCAGCCAGACGGTCAAATAAATCCATAACCAGCCCGTAAACCTGACTGTATTCCATGGCAAGGGTGAATTCTCCCATTTCCCGGAATTTTTCCGCAAAGATCAGCATCTTTTCTTCGATCCCAGTCTCCATAAGAAGGGCCGCCACTGCCCCGGTCATGGAGGCTACCGTGGAATCTGCGTTCCCAAAGGCTTCTCTTAAGCGTCTTAAGGGGGCCATAAACTCCTCCCGGAATTCGTTTAATTCTTCCAGATTGAGCTCCTTGCCTCCCCGGTACCAGCCTTCCCAACGGGAATCCCACCTTTTAAATCCCCGGATTCCCATGGCAATGACATAATTCTCCAGGCGGTCTGTTTTCTCCTCATCCTCTTTGACCGCAATGAGACCGGTTCTCAAATAGCGGAAAACAGATTCATAGGAAAAATCCTTTTGAATGATCTCTATGGCAGCGCGGATTAACTCCACCATGGGATTTTTTAAAATGCTTTTTTTATTGTCCAGGAAATAAGGGATCCCGTTTAACTGAAACTGATGAATGATCTCATTGGAATAGCCCCCGATATCCCCGGTTATGACCGCCATATCCCGGTAGCGGAGCCCTTGGTCCCGGATCTCCTCTTCCATGGAGCGGATCACAAAGGCGATTTCCTCCATTGGATTTAAAGCCTTAACCAGGCGTATGGAACCGGAAACCTCTTGGCAGGATTTCCCTTTATAGCGGTATAAGTTTTGTTCCAGAAAATCCAGTGCATTTTCCCCGCAGCTCTTTCCTTCCCGGTTTTCCCCTCCAGACTCTCCTAAGTAACGGACAGCCGGGTGGTTTCTAAGAAGGATATCCTTCTCTTTTCCTGCTCCTGTCTCTTTTACAAGCTCATTTAATTTCCAGATCATCTGACGGCTCATGTAAAACAGCTCCTGAACCCCGGATCTTCTGCTCAAGTTTTGAGAAGGATCAATGGTCACGGTGACTATGACCCGTTTGCTGCAGCGGAGAAACAGCTCCAGGATCCGGTATTGGACCGGAGTAAAACCGGTATAGCCGTCAAGGGTGATCACGCTGTTTTTAATCAGCTCCGACCGGGGCAGGACCCGGCACAGCACATCTAAAATCTCCTCCGTGGTGATATATTTATCCTTTATGTAATCCTTAAAGCCCTGATAAATGACAGAGATATCCGAAAGCTTCTGACGGAGCATGGGACTTATGGTATCCGGTATCTCCTCGTTCAGCATTTCCGGTGATATGCCGTACTGGTAAAGCTCTGACAGCATGGACTTTAACTGGGAGATAAACCCTGACTTTGATAAATGTTCTTTATAAAGGACCAGGTCCTTTTTCTTATTGGCAGCTACCTTCCGCAGCACCATGGATTTTCCCATATCGTCAAGAACCTGGGGATTTGAAATGGCAAGCTCTTCAAATACCCGGTAGGCAAGACGTTTAAAGCTTACAATATCAATATTCATGACCCCGTGGTTTGGATGAAGGGAAACGATCTCCTTCTGGGTCTGCATGGTAAACTGTTCCGGTACAATGGCGAAGTACCGGGTATCCGGCTGTTCTATGGACTGACGGATCAATTCCGTATAAAGGCGGTAGGTCTTGCCGGAACCGGAGCCGCCCAATATCAATTGAAGGGACATAGCTTTTCGCCTCCTTTCCTCTCTTGTGCCCTTGTTTTCTGGGCATAAAGGTATACCCGCAGGGTATTTTTCATCTATTTCTCTGCGGAAACCAAAACTCGTGTTCGTTTATCATCTTAACACAGATTTCCTCCTCCAACAATGAAATCTTAGGTATGAAACCCCCGGATCCGTTCATACATTATAACAAAACTGTACGGAGGGCTTTTTTTATGAGCTCGAAAACAAAAATTGTAGTTTTACGAATGAAAGAAATTATCTATACCGCAATATTCGTTGGCCTTGGAATCCTACTCATCACTTTGTTTTTAGTCATGTTCCGCCCGAAGAAGGATACTGTCCCGACTTCCGGCGATCCTGTGCGCTATGTTCCGGGAGTGTATTCCTCTGTCATTACGCTGAACAGCCAGGATATCAATGTAGAAGTCTTGGTTGACTCCAAAAAAATCACTTCCGTTAGCCTGGTTCCCTTAAGCGAGGCCGTCACTACCATGTATCCACTGATGCAGCCCGCCATGGAAAATCTGTCACAGCAGATTATTAAGAACCAGTCCACAAAGAACGTTTCTTATTCTGCCGAAACCCGCTATACCTCGGGCGTGCTTCTAAAAGCCGTGGATCAGGCCATCACAAAGGCGCAGATAACTGAATAAGGCCGGGGATTGTATTTTTCCATTTTAGACAGTATAATGGAAAAAAAGAATACATAATTACATGAATGAGGAAACACCCTGCGGGTATACCTCTATGCCCGGTAAGGGTGGGCAGAAAAGAGGAAATGGAAATGAACCAGAATGTGGACACAACAGATGCACTTAAGCAAAATCAGATTACAGAGGGAGTGATTTGGAAGCAGCTTCTTCTGTTTTTCTTTCCCATTTTATTCGGAACTTTTTTTCAGCAGCTTTATAATACCGCCGATGCCGTCATTGTGGGGCGGTTTGTCGGAAAGGAAGCGCTGGCAGCCGTTGGAGGCCCTACAGGACCCCTTATCAATCTTTTGATCGGGTTCTTCATAGGGCTTTCTTCCGGTGCCGGAGTCATCATTTCCCAGTTTTTCGGAGCCAGGCAGGCGGAACGGGTGAGCCAGGCGGTCCACACCGCAATCGCCTTCTCCATCATATGCGGCGCAATCCTGATGGTCGTGGGCATCTTGACAGCGCCTTATGCCTTAATAGCCATGGGAACGCCTGATGAGATTTTACATTACGCAGTCCTGTACATACGGATCTATTTTGTGGGAGTGATCCCGAATCTTGTTTATAATATGGGTGCAGGAATCCTACGGGCCATCGGGGATTCCAAACGCCCTCTTTATTTTTTGATTGCAAGCTGCTTCACCAATATCATCCTGGATATCATATTCGTGGTCTACTGGCACATGGGCGTCATGGGCGCAGCTCTTGCCACCATAATTTCCCAGCTGGTCAGCGCCGTTCTTGTGATCCTGGTTTTAATTAGGACAAAGGAAGCTTACCATCTGATGCCAAAAGCCATTCGGATCGACCGGGACATGCTGTTGCGCATTATTAGGATCGGATTTCCTACCGGGCTGCAATCCGTTATGTACTCCTCTTCCAACGTCATCATCCAGTCCAGTGTCAATACGCTGGGAACCGACACCATTGCTGCATGGACAGCCTATGGAAAGATAGACAGCGTGTTCTGGATGATTATCAGCGCCTTCGGAATTTCCATCACTACCTTTGTGGGGCAGAACTACGGAGCCGGAAAAAAAGACCGGGTCTACAAGGGAATACGGGTCTGCATGGCTATGAGTTTTACTGCGGCCATTGCTCTCAGCGTTCTCCTTTATGCCTTTGGAAATTACGTTTACCTGTTGTTTACCACTGATGCTGCCGTAATTGAAAAAGGAACGGAAATACTCCGTTACCTTGCTCCCACATTTTTCACCTACGTATGCATAGAGATTTATTCCGGTTCCCTCCGGGGAGCCGGTGACTGCTGGATTCCCATGATACTCACCAGCCTTGGGGTCTGTGCGCTCCGTGTTATCTGGATCTGCGTGGCAGTTCCCCTGCGTCCCACCATTGAGACCATGATTTTCAGCTACCCATTGACCTGGGCCACCACCTCGTTACTGTTTATCATATATTTTAACTGGTTCGGAAAACTGAGGAGAAAAAGGTTCCCCGCTCTTTTTAAAAAATAACTTATAAAACCTGTCATGCGAGACTTTTTCTGCATTCTTTTTAAGCAGAAAAAGTCTCGCTTACGTTTTAAGGGACTGCCGGTATCATTCCATGGGAGCCCTGTAAAAAGTCCCGTAAAACTGCTGGGTTTTAAACATGTTTACGATCACATGCTCATCCACCTCATGAAGCAGCTCTACAATGTCGGCTACTTCATAGGAAGACACTACGGTATGAAGAAGGTACATTTTCTTCTTGCTGTAGCCTCCCACCGCATCCACGCAGGAAATTCCATGATGGAAGGCCTCTACGTATTTATTGGCAAGCTTTGGCCCCTCAACCGTAGTGATCTGAAGGGTAACCCTCTCGTATCTGTGATGAAAGGTTGAGATAACCTTCGTCCCTACAAACTGGAACAAAATGGAATATCCTGCGTAATCCCACCCGAAAATCACTCCGAAAATACAAAGCAGCAGCACATTTCCTATGAAAACCTGGGACCAGATGGAATTGCCCGTCTTATTGGAAACATACAGGGCGATGAAATCCGTTCCCCCGCTGGAAGCATTGCCCCGTAGAGCAAGAACAATGCCGAACCCATAGAGGACACCGCCGTATATAACATTTAAAAGCCTGTCATCAAATATAGGTGAAAAATTGAATATCCTTAAAAACGCACTGGCCAGAAAAACCTGCATCAAGGAAAAAAAAGTAAACCGTTTGCTGATATTCCTGCTGCAGGCCCATGCAACCGGAATATTCAAAGCGATCATGCCCAGGGAAGTGGAAATATTAAACCCATACAGGGACGTCACCCGGTCAACTAAAATTGCAATACCCGTAAATCCTCCTGACAGAAGACCTGCCGGCTTTATAAATGCCTGGATAACATAGGTCTGTAAAAGTGCGGAGACTACAACGGCCATGGTCGTCATCGCATTGCGGACGCGCTTATCTCTCCTAAGTTTCTTCCACATAAAATTCCTCCTCATCATTACATGATATTATATGTAAATCCTTCACTTGTATCATTTTTTTTAAAATTAATAGAGGATTGCCCTTCCCCCACAGAAGGCAATCCCCCGTCACGATCTAGAACCGTCACATTATTCAGTTTCTGCTACCTGGCATCCCCATGCCAAAATCACGCACACAAAAAACCCCTTTGTGCTTCTCACATGGACGATAATACCATCTATTGCTTAAAAAGTCAACGTTTTTAGTACATTTTACTAAAAATCTTTTTGTAAGAAAGGACCATTCTCATATCTTTTCATACAAGATCAGGTCGAAAGTCCCTGACTTACGTACAGAATTTATAAAACATAATTTCATGGAAAATGCACATACTTACTTTATTACCGCCCGCACTATGGACATAAAGGTATTCCTGCAAGGTATTCCTTATTGCAGTATTTGCCGCTATTTTATTTGCAAGGAGATAATCGCCATGGAATTTACCAACAGCCTTTCCAATAACATGAACCATTTAAACACAAAGATTGATGTAGCAGGAAACTTTGACATCGTCTACCGGACCTTTTATATCGGGGAACAGGAAGCCTGTCTTTACTTCATTGAAGGATTTACTCAGAGTGATGCGTGGCAGAAGATCCTTGACAACATATTATCCATTAAGGCGGAGGATATGCCGCCGGATGCCCATGAATTTTCCAAAAGGTATCTCCCTTATGGCCAGGTGGGTCTTGTAAAAGACGATGAAACCATGATCATGCAGCTTTTGACCGGAGTATCCTGCCTGTTTATTAACGGTTACGACAAATGCCTGACAGTGGACTGCCGCAGTTATCCCGCCAGAAGCGTTTCAGAGCCTGAAAAAGACAAGGTTCTCAGAGGGTCAAGAGATGGATTTGTAGAAACCCTGGTCTTTAATACGGCTCTTATCCGCCGCAGGATCCGTGATCCCAAGTTTACGGTAGAAGTCATGAATGCCGGGGAAAGCTCTCATACGGATATCGCCATCTGCTATTTCAAGGGCCGGCATGATGAAAAGCTTCTCGCCATGATCAAGGACCGGATCAACAAGCTTAAGGTAGATGCCCTTACCATGAACCAGGAAAGTCTTGCAGAGTGTCTCTATCCCCATAAATGGTTCAACCCTTTCCCAAAATTCAAATATTCCGAGCGGCCGGATACTGCCGCAGCTTCCATACTGGAAGGGAACATCGTTATCCTGGTGGACAACTCTCCCTCTGCCATGATTTTGCCGTCCTCTGTCTTTGATATCATTGAAGAAGCCGATGACTATTATTTTCCGCCTGTGACCGGGACCTATCTGCGCCTGTCCCGCCTGGTTATTTCCATTCTGACCCTGTATTTAACGCCTTTGTGGCTGCTTTTCATGCAAAATCCGGAAATGATCCCCTCCTGGCTGAAATTCATCCGCCTGTCTGAAGACCCACAGGTTCCCCTGTTTTTCCAGCTCATGATCCTGGAATTTGCCATTGACGGACTAAGGCTTGCGGCAGTCAACACTCCCAGTATGCTGACCACACCTCTCAGTGTGATCGCCGGTATTGTACTGGGTGAATATTCCGTAAAATCCGGCTGGTTTAACAGTGAGACCATGCTTTACATGGCCTTTGTTACCATCGCCAACTATTCCCAGTCAAGCTTTGAGCTGGGCTATGCCTTTAAATTCATGCGTATGATCATGCTGATCACTACCGCCTTGTTGAACTTCTGGGGATTTGTGGCAGGCGTGGCACTTTCCATATTTGCTATTGTATTTAACAAAACCATTGCAGGAAAAAGTTATATCTATCCCTTAATTCCCTTCCACTTATCAGAGTTAAAGAAGCGGTTCTTCCGGGGAAGGCTTCCTCATAAGCAGAAATAACCGGATAATAAGAGTGTAGAATTAATGACACAAGACTTATCTGTAGACAAGTGTATTAAGGTTCGTAGAAAACCATTCTTCCGCTTCATATCCCCCGAAAAAAGACGAAGAAACTGTCTTTTTTCTCCTTCTTTACTTACGCGGAAAATGGTTTTCTATGAACCGGCAAGTTTATCGACAGGCTAGGACATTGCTGATGCAGTGTCTTTTTTTGAGCAACAGCTGCTATGTCTACCAAATTCGGAAAGTTAGTGACCAAATTCAGCTATCATATTGGATATTGTGAAATGGTGTGATATTCTGGGAAAAATATAAAGAAAGTATTTCTGTAGCGACAGGTACGTTATGTCATTTATAAAAATCAATCAACTCTTCTATTGATATAAAATCATATATCGACTTTTAAAACAGAACAAAACAGAAGAGGTCAGGACGAATCATCTTGATACATATATATTGTAGAATAACTGGATTTCTGTAATAGAAAGGACTGAAAAATCCATGGAAAATGACATGAGCTGGTTGGAAAGAGCTGTAACCGAGTCCATCTGAGGAAGACAATGCTTCATGGAAACTTTGGCTATGAGAAAAAGAGAAGGACCACTGGAGGGATACTATAAACAAGATGTTCCTGGCTGTTGAGGAGAGGATATAATACAATTCATTGGATTAAGGAGGCATAGCATGGCAAATGAATCGGTGAAGGCTGGAGTTAAAGTTACCCGCGAGGCTGCGTATATAGGAGATTTTAAGTTTAACTTTCAGGGAAATCTCATTGAGAAATATATTGAGATGAAAGACGCCGGCAAACTAGACAAGTATGAAAAAGAAGTCATGGAGCTAATGGCCAAACATTATGCATTTTATGGGCAGTTCCAGGAAGAAAATGCATATATAACAAGGGGATCGATTCTACGGTGCAGCGGAGGAAATAAAATGAATACCTTCGATATCCTGAATGATCATGGGGTGGAAAAGGCTGGTTCCCCCTTAGGAATATGCACTGATTGCAAAGCGAATGAGAACATACATACATTTGGAGAATGTAAAAAACCCACGCCGGAAGGATACCCCGAAAGACCTATTGTGATTCCAACTCTAAAGTCCAAATTACCGTTTATCATGCATAAATGTATTCCTATTTTAAATGGAAGTTGGAGTAAGACCAAGAGTTCTAAAGTGAAGATATGGGATGAGTCGGTAGGAAAGTATGTTGATGCCATTACTACAGGAGATTTTCTAGTATGCCTTTATGGAGGAATAATAGAGGTTGTAGAGATTCCAACAGTGAATGGAACTAAGGGTTCGGGGCAGATTGCCGATAAATATTACGCAAGCGAAAGGTTAAAAATCCGAGCAACACCATATGGGCAGCAAATAGATGGAAACAGAGTCTTTATACCAGGAGCAATTGTAAAAGTTCATGAATCAAAAGAAACACAGAAGGTAGATGGATCTGATAGTACATGGATAAAGGTCTACTATGATGTCAACAAAATTGGTTGGGTAGGTAAAGAGCTATTAGCGGAATTGCCCTCACCAGTTACTGGGCATAATTTTCAATATAACTGGGGCAAGTCGCAATACGTGACTCAAGATTTTAAAGACAAGGCGGCGGGAGTTGCCAAAGCGTTAAATATTGACCCTGATAATTTAATGGCAGTTATGGCATTTGAATCAGGATTTAACCCTGCGCAAAAGAATATGGGGGGCGGTTCTGCGACAGGATTAGTACAGTTTATGCCAACTGTAGCAGAAGAGTTACATACCACAACTACAGCATTAGCAACAATGTCAGGTGTTGAGCAACTTGATTATGTATTTGGATACTTTTACCCATATAAAGGGCAACTTGGTACTCTGGGGGATGTCTACATGAGGGTTCTATGGCCAGATGCGATAGGTCAAAGTGATAACTATATTCTATATTCGAAAGGTTCCACATATTATGCAGCAAATGCTGGTCTCGATGGCAGTGTAGACGGTATTGTTGATGGTAATGTAACCAAGAAAGAGGCTGTTCAGGCAGTAATTGATAAAAGACAGGAATATGTGTAATAAAAAATCAGGAGGATTTTGGATTGAAAAGAAAAAATGTATTTATGGTAATTGTATTGTCAATTATAACCTTATTAGTTATCTTGAGATTCACAAATCCTCCAAACTCAATGGATTCTTGGGTTGGAGAATATAGTTTTGAAGAGTATACTCCCCCAAATATTGGCAGGATGTATTATGTTACTATATATGAGGATGATGGGCTATATGCACATATAAAAGTTGATGGTTTTCAGACCTTGCTACGTTTAAAAACAAAAGTAGTAAATAATGGAGACGAAATTCTTTTTGAATTCATTGATTACTATGAGGATGAAGACCGTAATAGCATCACGCTGAATGAAGGTGATATTTTATTGAGATTCCAAAGGCAAAATGATGGCTTAATTACGTTATGGGAAAAACTTCAACCAGTTGTTACTAAAAATGAAGAACCAGGAGTGTATTTTAAAAGGATAATCAATTGATATTTTTAAAATTTAACTTGCAAAAAACTGGCTTGTGTCGGCAATACTGACACAAGCCAGTTTTTTGCTTTAGATAAATACGCCGGTTTTTTGTGGTATTAAAAAACACTTTTATCCAAGAAATTTGACACTCTAACCCCATCCATGAATCCGTGCCGATAAAGATAAGGTTCTTTCGTAGCAAGGCAATCAGAAAATCGCTCAATGTACTCTTGTATTAACACTTGTTTTTCATCAGGCAAAGAATTAATAAAATGTTCCGCTTCTAAAATTCGTTGATGTTCTTCTGCTGATTTCTTGGGGCGCATTTTGCTATGCTTTGTAAGTAACATGTCAATCCGTTCCTGAATAAACATATCTAGTAATTCTTGCTCATCCATAAAATTTTCACCTCCTTTTACCACAAAGGATACCGTAGTTGCAATTAGAAGTCGATACCACAATCCAACAAAGATGAGCCGCAGAAATGAAGCACTAATTTTCCAGTATTCAGAATTACAGGCAATAAAGCTTGAGTTTGCGTTATTCTCAAATTTTATGACATACCAATTTCCCCCAGCAGCCAAAAAGGTATGTCATGTCAAACTGCCGCACAGCTTTGCTGGGCGGTGTCTTCCGAGGTTAAGCTGCGTAAAGCAGCATAACCTCTTTAACCCGCATCATTTTCGACCCCATGGTTCACCTTTGTTTTAGAGCTAGAAATGAGCGGAGATTATTCGTTACTGGATTTTAAACCTTATTGCAGATGTGTGACCTAGAACATTGCGAAAACTGACATATATGCGACATTTATCTGATAAAGTAACTGGAAGATGAACAGTAGGTAGTAGTAATCCAAACATTTATCAGATAAAAAGCAATCGTTTTCAAATATGCCCAACAAGGCTTAGTAATGATTGAATGGCATACATGTTCCACCATCGGTTTTAAAGGTCACACAGGGGCTATATTTTGCGACGCAGGGCCAACTTGAAATAGGGTGTCGGCTTTCAGTGCCATCGCTTTAAAGATATCTGATTACCCCCATGGTTCATGGTGAACCATAGGATTTACAGGAAATTGGTTCTATGGTAAAATGGGGCTGCCGGGGGTTACAGGGGGTAAAATGCTCTTTCTGTGGCTCCCTTTTCCATTCTTTTTTCTACCGTTCTTTCTCCTGAAAATAAACCAGAAATGACTTGCAATCCATGCAATACAGAGTTAACGTCAACAACCAATAAAAGAAATAACTTGTCCTTTCATCCATTGGTTTGTTGTAGATAGGCTGTCGAACCCTTGCGGACTTAACGCATAAACATATGCGAATCGAGTTAACGCTGTCATCTGAGGTTGCCGGTACGGGAACTGATCGGTTGGAAACAAGATCAGGAGGGAGAGAATTGCAGAGAAGAGAAAATCTTCTTTATGTAGGGATTGACCTGCATAAGGAAACGCATACCGCAGTGATGGTGAACTGCTGGAATGAAAAGTTAGAGGTAGTCGTGATAGAAAACAAGCCCAGTGAATTTAAAAAGCTGGCGGAAAAGGTAAACAGAAAATCCAATCATCTTGGACTTGAATCCATTTATGGATTGGAAAACGCTTACGGCTATGGCAGAAGTTTAGCTGTCTGGCTGATTGAAAATGGTTATATTGTAAAAGACATTAATCCGGCTCTGGCTTATGACCAGAGAAAAAGCGCACCCATGTACCGAAAAAATGATGCGCATGATGCGTATTGTGTGGCAACGGTTCTGATTAATCAGTTACATACCTTGCCGGATGCAAAGCCAAAAGATAATGAGTGGACACTGGCGCAACTGGTGAATCGGAGAGATTTACTTGTAAAAGACGGTATCCGTTTTAAGAACGGACTTCATGAGCAGATATCTATGGCATATCCCAGTTATAGTAAATTTTTTAGCGAAATAGACGGGAAATGTGCCATGTATTTCTGGAAAACCTACCCGTCCCCTGTCCATTTGCAGGAAAAGACGGCAGAAGAACTAACGATGGAATTCAAAGAAATATCTCCTATTATCAGAAGAGATAAAGCGGAGTTGATTCTGGATTGTGTTCAGAATGATGGAAATACCATACGGGAATATCAGGAATCCAGAGATTATATCACAACGAGTTTAGTAAGGGACTTGGAACATCAGAAAGAAGAATTGGCAGGGCTTGATAAAGAAATCGAGAAAATCCTGCTAAGTTTTGATTATAAACTGACCAGTATGCCTGGAATTGGAACTTCTATTGCCAGTAAGCTGATTGCAGAAATCGGAGATATCCGAAGATTTTCCAATGCTGATAAGCTGGCAAGATTCACTGGAGTGGCTCCTGTAAAGTTCAGTTCTGCCGGAAAAGGTAAGGAACAAAGCTCCAGACAGGGAAACCGCCAGTTGCACGGACTGTTTTATTTCCTGGCGGTAACCATGGTATCCAGACCAAAGAACGGAGTACCTAATCATCCGGTATTTTATGACTATTATATGCGGAAAATCGGTGAAGGTAAAACAAAATCTCAGGCACTGGTCTGCATCATGCGCCGTTTGGTGAACATAGTGTACGGAATGATGAAAAATAAGACGGAATACCGAGAACCATTGCCAGAAAATGAACAGTAATTTTTCTATTTTAAAACAGCACAAAGACGTGCTATAATTTTTTTAATTGAATAAAGATTTTCACCATTCGTCGGATATATTAGTACTCCACCTGAGGGTTCGGGGAGCATGACGACAAGTTCAGATGGTCGCAAGATGATAGCTGGTTTTGAGCAGAATGCCGATACCCTTCACCCGACTGGATGGGGACTTGGAGCATATGATGCACAGGGAGTCCTAGTTGGCATATATCCTCATTACGTTTTCAAAGAAGATGGCAATGGCGGTTATATTAGTGATGGAGGTATTACATTTGGATATGGGCATTGGATTTCACAAGCAAAGTATAATGCTAATCCAGATTCTAAATTATTAATTGATACATATTGTCCAGGTGCCAGTTTTTTACCAACAACAATTCCATCGGATGGTGTGTCATATGTTGTACGGAATTCCTCTTATATTTCCTTACAAAAGGCAGATGATTTGTTAAGTGAAGATTTGAAATCTGCAGAGGATGCCGTTAATGATTTTTTAGATAATAATAATGTTAAACTCAATCAGCACCAATTTGATGCACTCGTTTCATTTACCCATCAATATGGTGAAAATTGGTGGACAAAAACGCCGGAAAAGGTATTACCTAAATTCATTCGACAGGGTAATGGAAACTATGCTGAAGCAGATGTGCGAAACACTTTCGCTCTGCATGATGACCCTAAAAGAAGAGCTGTAGAAGCAGAGGTTTTTATCAACGGATATTAGAGAGGTAGTAAATGGGAAGAATATCAAAATATAAGGGAATGGTCTTATTATCACTAAATGTGTTTATGATAGCAGGCTGTGCAAACATCAGCAATATTAACGCTCAGGTTTCCTCAAAAAACATCTCCGTCACAGAACAGGTTAATGAAACACCTGAACAGTCAAAAGAAGAATATGATTTTCAGGGTGTTTGGAGAATTGATGAAGTAGTATTAACATCAGAAATGTACACAGGAACGACTAAGGATGGTAATTTAGAAGAGGATCTTTATAATCCGGAAGATTATATCGGTATAGAGATTGAATATTCAACGAATTCTTTTAGATTAGGTGACCGAATATATGATAATCCAGAGTACATAGTAAAGTATGTTTCCGTTGAAGACTTCCAAAATGGAGGAAAATTTCGTTTGCCAGATGTATATAGCCTAATTGAAGAAAAACAGATTAAGGTTAACAAGTCTGATGAATATAATAGCCTATCAGAAACGCTTCTTTTACGTTTTGATATTACATTTACAGATGATGTACAATATGAAACTTATTCCTTCATTCCTATAGGTACGCAATGTGTTCTTTTAAACAATGACACAATGCTTATTGGAATCTGGGGGAAAATACTATTAGCACATAAAGTGTAAAATGAAGTCGCCAATGCTACTGTATTATAAATAGCATTGGCGATTTTTGGTATTGTAAAATACATTATAATTTTCCTAGCAGATTTAAAACCCTAACCCCGTCCATGAATCCTTGCCGATAAAGATAAGGCTCTTCTGTAGCAAGGCAATCCGAAAAACGTTCAATGTATTCTTGTACCATTTCCCTATTTTTATCAGGAAGGGAATCAATAAATTGTTCTGCCTGTAAAATCCGTTGATGTTCCTCTACTGATTTCTTGGGACGCATTTTGCTAAGTTTTGTTAATAACATATCAATCCGTTCCTGAATAAACATATCTAGTAATTCCTGCTCATTCATAAAATTTTCACCTCCTTCTGACCACATACGATATCGCAAGATGTGTTGGAAGTCGATATCAGATACCACTAAATATGAAATGGGTATTTTAAGCACAACTGACATACTGGAAATTGAGCCACCCGGAAAGGATCTGGATTTAGGTCAAAGTCAGCTCCTGAGCCACCCATTATTGAAAAAACAGAAAAAATGGGTGGCTTGGAAATATAGCGAACGGCTTTGCCGGACGCTGTCTTCCGGGCATCAGGGTGGCGAAAAGCCACCCGCCCTTTAACCTGCACACATTTCGACCCGATCGATTTATTGATGAAGTTGGAAAATTTCGTCACAATGAACAAAGCCGGTTTTTTCTTGATTTCGCCCAATCGCCCCAACGAGCCTGATGATTGCTCTCGTGGCATATTTCCTCGAAGGGCTTCTGGGAAGGCCAAACAGGGGCAAATTTCGGCGACACAAGGGCCAGACAAAGTAAAATCTAGGTTTCTAAATATCTCTGCGATTTGAGAACTGACGTTCACCCATGTGTCATAATGGCACATGGGGTTTACAAAAAAATCTGTTCATGGTAAAATGTGCGAACCGGGGGTTTACGGGGGGATTTTGAATCCCATCCGTTGCCTCTTATTTTTTTCTTCTGCTCCTGTTCTTTTATTCTAAAATGATTTCCGAAACTACTTGCAATCCATTTGAATCAGAGTTATCATACACCACCAACAAGACAAATAACTTGTGAAAGTTATATCAGTTTGTGTGGATAGGCTGTCGAACCCTTGCGGACTCCAAAGGAGTCAACGCTGTCATCTGAGGTTGCCGGTACGGGAATTGGTATGTCGGAAACAAGACACAGGAGGATATGTGCAGAGAAGAGAGAATTATCTTTACGTGGGGATCGATCTCCACAAAAAGACACATACCGCAGTGATGATTAACTGCTGGAATGAAAAGTTATACGTGATTGAGATTGAGAACAAGCCCAGTGAATTTAAGAAACTGGCAGACAAAGTAAACAGAAAAGCCAGCCGATTAAGATTGACTCCAATCTATGGATTGGAGAATGCTTATGGCTATGGCAGAGCCTTAGCCGTATGGCTCATTGAAAAAGGCTGTATTGTAAAAGACATTAATCCGGCTCTGGCCTTTGACCAGAGAAAAAGTGCTCCGATGCTCAGCAAGAACGATGAGTACGATGCCTATGCGGTGGCAACGGTGTTAATCAACCAGTTGCATACGCTGCCAGATGCAAAACCAACCGATAACCATTGGACGTTATGTCAACTGGTAAACCGCAGAGACTTATTAGTCAAAGATGGTACCCGATTTAAAAATGGTCTGCATGAGCAGTTATCGGTTGCATATCCAAGTTATCATAAGTTCTTCAGCGAGATTGATGGAAAATGTGCGTTATATTTTTGGAAACACTATCCTTCACCGGTTTATCTGCAAGGGAAATCGGCAGAAGAATTAACTGAAGAATTAAGAGAAATATCGAAGTTATTCCGGCAAAGTAAAGCGGAGTTTATTTTGGATTGCGTAGGAACCGATGGAAATACCATGCGGGATTTTCAGGAATCCAGGGATTTTATCAGCATGAGTCTGGTGCAGGATTTGGAACATCAAAAAGGGGCACTGGCTCAGCTCGATCAGGAGATTGAAAAAGTTCTCCTCAGCTTTGATTACAAACTAACCAGCATGCCAGGAATCGGGATTGCGGTGGCAAGTAAATTGATTGCTGAAATCGGGGGCATTCGCAGATTTCCAAATGCAGATAAACTGGCAAGATACGCCGGGGTAGCACCTGTGAAGTTTAGTTCGGCTGGTAAAGGCAAGGAGCAAAGCAGTCGGCAAGGGAACCGCCAGTTACATGGCTTATTTTACTTCCTGGCTGTCACTATGGTATCGGTACCGAAATCAGGAACTCCGAATCATCCGGTATTCCACCGTTATTTTATGCGGAAAATCAGCGAAGGAAAGACCAAGTCGCAGGCATTGGTCTGCATTATGCGTCGCCTGGTCAACATCATCTATGGGATGATGCTGCACAGGACGGAATACCGGGAACCAGTACTGCAAGAAGAACAGTAATTGCCTGTTTATGGATAAGGAAAAATATGGTATACTGTTTTTTGAAAAGGGAAACGACCTCTTCACTCTTCGTGAGAGGTCACAGTCTTCCACCTGAGGGGTCGGGGAAGGAGTATGTTACAGCATCTCAGTTGCAAGCTTTTGGCTGGAAGAATACTTCCGATAAAGATGTTGCTACATTAAATGCAACATTAGAAAAATACGGTATAACATCAATGGATAGCATAATTTTGTTCCTGGCTACTTGCGGACACGAAAGTGGAAAAGGCGCAATTGCTTTAGAAAAATTAATGGCAGATGGAACGACTGTAGGAAGCTATAAAACAACTGAACGTGGTGCAGGATATATACAAATAACATGGGAAAACATACACAAAAAGTTTTTGAAGACGGTCAATGATTCTTTTAGCGGAGTAGATACGGCAACATACATTGCTCAAAATTATCCCTGGGAAGCGGCGGCTTGGTTTTGGAGTTCTACAGAAGCAAAAAGTACAGCAGTTGGAAGCTTAAACGATTATGCTACTACATATGGTTCATCGGAAGGCGTATTCCTTGTTACTCAGTATCTCGTAAATGGTTGGCCAAGCGGACTTACTAATGATGTTGCCGCCAATATTAGGTACGGTAAAGTTTCATGGGAGATAAAAAATGGAAGATTGATTGTAGATGGAAAAGATGTATCTAGAGTACCCATTGGATGGGATGATAGGGAGAAGAATTATAATGATGCAGTCAACTATTTTAAGTAAAACAGCATTACTCATGTTGTTAGTAGCATTGATGGTTACTGCTGTAGGTTGTAATTATGGCGATAATAATTCTTCAATGGATAAAAAAGATATAGATTCTTCAAATGATGGCACTGATTTGCCGTCATTTGAAGAAAGTAAATTATTCACTGTAGAACCGACATCGCCCTCAATTGCGGCATCTAGAAATGGAGAAAGTAATTGTTTTACTACAACATTTCGTGAAAAAACAAAAGAGGATATGCCGGTATTTGTTTTTGATCTACTGGCTCATTATGACAAAAATACAGACGGATATTCTTTAGACAAGCTTACGATAACAAATTCTGCCGATGGAAGAGTAATTCAAGAAATTTCTATACCTGAATTAGCTTTATTCGGATATACCAATGTATCTGTGCATGGCACAGATACATTGGGTTTTGAATTGGAGGACTTAAATTTTGACGGATATAAAGATATCAGATTGTTTGATACAGCTAATGGTAATTATAGATTAGAATGGATTTATTTTGTATGGGATCCGATTAGGTCAGTGTTTGTGAATGATATTCGCCTTAATGAAATATCACTTGCTAATTTTGATCAAGATAAACAGCTAATTTATGGAATGGAGAGAGGTTCAGCCACAGACCATTATTTTTCAACATATAAATATATCAACGAAATTCCCACCCTTATTCGCCACTATAGTCAAGAGTATCTTCATCGTAGCAATGAAGAAATTAGGAAATATCTTGAAAAAGCAAGTGTGAAAACTGAAATAACAGATATTATGGGTTTTCATGAAACAGTCTTAGAGCGTAATGAAGAAACAGGTGAAATGGAAACTATTAGTGACGAATATGTTTTTTACCCTAATTCAGATGTACTTAACGAAAATGAGATAATTGTAAGATTTGATGTTTCATCTGATATAGGACGAATAATTGAAATCGGTAATTAGTACAATTCATTTTGATTGTTATGATTCCTTTCTTGATGCCATAGATGTGTGGTAATTGAGAGGCAAAAACTCCGACTACGTATTAGTCAGGCTTTTGCCTCATAATAGCCTTAAAACTGCTTTTCCATAACCTCGATTGCGATTCTCATTCCTAAGCAGAAGCCATCAATAAAGGCATCTGAGTTCGAGAATGTGTTCAAATCGCCTTGTGCCTTTGAGAAAGTTTCGAACAGTTCCTTCTCAGTGCCAGTTAGTAGCTTTAACAGCTTATCTTCGCTGTCGGACAGACTTTTGATGACTTCAGAAAGCAACATTACTCCAAAGAGATGTACAAAGCTATACGGCAAATGCGATAAAGAAATAAGCCGAAACTATAGTATTTTACCTAACAGAGCCGTTTAGTGAGCCGTTATTGGATAGCCAACAAATCCCGGAACAATCGGATTTATCGACTATTTCTATTTTACTACAGCACCATAAACAGCACCGCTTTTGATTTTACAGCACCTTTTTGGAGGTCTGAAAAAGCCCGCACTGCGGGCTTTTCGAGGAAATCGCCCAAGTAAACGCAGAAATTGAAAATATGCTGAAATGCTTGACTACAAACTGACCACCATGCCCGGTATTGGTACAGCAATCGCAAGTAAGCTGATTGCAGAAATCGGTGATATAAGCCGTTTTCCGAACGCCGACAAGCTGGCTCGTTACGCCGGAGTTGCACCGATAAAGTTCAGTTCTGCCGGAAAGGGAAAAGAGGAAAGTTCACGCCAAGGTAACCGACAACTTCACGGCTTGTTCTATTTCCTTGCTGTCAGCATGGTTACTGTCCCGAAAAGCGGCAAGCCAAATCAGCCGATATTTTACGCCTATTTTCAGCGTAAAATCAGCGAAGGCAAAACGAAATCACAGGCTTTGGTCTGCATTATGCGCCGTTTGGTTAATATTGTCTACGGCATGATTAAACAGCATTAGACAGTTTATTACGCAAGTAATGAAAGAATCGGATGACTGGAATCAATCAGGCTTTGGAGACGGATTGACGGAGGTTGGCTCCAATGCCTATCTGAATAAAAAATACGATGGGCGGTTAGGCAATATAGCAGGAACAACCATAACGAAAACAGTAAAATCTGATACAAATGGCGTTGAACCAAGAGACAGAACCGGAAATAGTGTTGTCTTTGATGTTTCATTAGCGGTAAATGGAGGGTATAACGGTATTGATGACCGGCTCAGTTATTATGAGATAGTAAAAGGCATCATAAAGTAGGATAAGGAGGAGTCAAGTGAGAAGATTCATACTATTGCTTTACACCTTAGTTATTATCATAAGTTTAAGTGCTTGCAGAGATAATTTGGGAGCATTAACTAATGATATACAATCAAATGGAGCATATTCAATATGCAGTGAGAGATTTGAAAAGCTAGATATAATCAGTGCGACCAAAGTAGTTGTGGAATATCCTCAAATTTCGGGTATCGATGACATTAAGTTGCAAGACAAGATTAATAGAACGTTAGCGGATGCTGCTCTTTTCCTATACTCCTCTGAAGAAAGTGATATTGGCTTAGATATGACTATATCATACGACACAATGCTTTTGACTGATAAAGTGCTCTGTATAAGGTTAAAGGGTTTTTATGTCAGAAACGAAGCTAGTCATGGTTATCCGGTTAAATATGCTGTAAATGTAAATATGGTTAATGGTGAATTGATAAAGCTAGACGAGTTATATACTGAACTTTTATCAGATGCATTGAATCTAGATTTATTTGTCTATAAAATAGAGGATGACGAAACTGACCCAAATAGTTTTGCTTATGCTTTTGAACATGCAGACAAAGAGTCAATATCGCGTATCTTTGAGCAATTCACAAGTTGTGCAGAATGGAGTTCTCATGTCAATGATTTCTATTTGGAAAAGGACGGACTAACCATAATAATAACAATTTCTGACGGATCAGGAGCTTGTCTTGAATTTAAAGCTTATTATGATAAGCTTAAATCTTATGAAAAATCCTGATGATGTCAAGATAGTGGTTATTTCGGCAACACTAAAACAGTATTTTTGATTTATCCCGTAAAGCAGAGACAAACGTCTATGACTACGTAGTCAAGTCAAGGCGTTTGTCCTTGCTATAGGTTTAAAACTGCTTTTCTATTACTTCAATAGCAATCCGCATTCCCAAACAAAAACCATCCACAAAACTGTCCGCTGTAGCAATTCGGCTCATATTGCCATGGGCATCTGAAAAAGTTTGGAGCAGTTCTTTTTCTACCTCATTCAAGAGAGACAGCAGTTTTTCTTCTGTTTCGGACACAGTTCTGAGTTCCTTGCCGTACTCAGAATTTCTGTCAAATGATTTTTCGCATGAACTTATGTTGCCGTAGTACAAATTTTTAAGTATTTGACTCATTTTATCACCTTCTTTCAACAAGCAACGATACCTGAAAGGGATGTACAAGTCTATCCGGTAAATGCAATAAAGAATAAGGGTAAATTTACAGCATCTTCAACATAGAGCTGTTTATAGAGCCGTATTTGAACCCTCAGCAAATCCATGACCAGCGCATTCATCACACAAAGCCTTGCACGTTGCCTTGAACAGCAGAAGGAGGAAATTGCTCTCGTAGAGGCTGAAATCAAGCGAATGCTACAATTTTTTGATTACAAGCTAACGACCATATCCGGCATAAGCATAGCCATAGCAAGCAAATTGATTGCCGAAATCGGCGATATAAACCGTTTTCGTAATGCCGAATAGGCTGTCGAACCCTTGCGAGTCCTTACGGGCTTAACGCTGTCATCTGAAGTTGCCGGTACGGGGACTGGATTGCTGGAGACAAGATTCAGGAGGAAGTGTGCAGAGAAGAGAAAACTATTTATATGTGGGGATTGACCTCCACAAAAAGACACATACTGCAGTGCTGATCAACTGGTGATTCACATGAATTCCTGACTTACAGATATGTCAATAAGTTGAATCAAATATATTTGTTCTTTTACCTGATAACAGATGCTTTAATCCTTCCGCCAGCTCCTCCGGCAGTTCCTCAGCCCCCGGAAGAACTGGTTTCTTCATGTAAATACCGTGATAATCGCTGCCGCCTGTGACCATTAGATGCCTGTCTCCGGCCACAGCCAATAATTCTGCCCGGACATCTTCCGGGTTATCATGATGGTAAACCTCAACGCCATCCAGACATTCTTCCCTCAAGAGGGCATGATAAAGCTGTACGTCCTTTCTCTTAATTTTCCCAGGGTGGGCCAAAACCACATTCCCCCCGGCCTCCTTTATCATCGTGCAAACTTCATAGAAACTTCTATAATGGAAACGATCCTCCTCCTCGTAAGGAGCTCCCTTTCCAAAATAAGAATGCAGGCTTTCCATAATTTCCTCTCTTTTAAGGATTCCATGGTCAGCCAGAACTCCCAGAAGCTTTGCCCTGTAAAGAGGCCCGCCTCCTGCCTTTTCAAAAAACTCTTTTTCTTCAATTTCAATTCCATCCCGCTGCATTTTGCGGATCTGAAGCCTGGACCGCTCATTCATCTGTTCCAGAAAACAATTCGAATACCGAAGCAATTCCGGATTCTCCGGATCGATCCCATATCCCAGCACATGAAATTTCATTCTTTTTTCCGCCGCCGTGAATTCTGCAGCCGGTATATAAGGAATGCAGTACTTTTTTGACGCTTTTTCTTCTTCTTTCATTCCCAATATCGTATCGTGGTCCGTTATGGCGGCTGCCTTTAAGCCCCGCTCTTTTGCTATGAAAAAAATCTGCATAATGGTTTCACTTCCGTCAGAAAAACAGGAATGCATATGAAAATCCGCTTTCATAAAGGACCTCCTTAAATACTAAGGTTTTCATGGGCCTATTATAGGCTTATCCTGTATAAAGGTCAATGAATTGCCCAACTTCTGGCACAAAACAAGGCAAAAACCAGACATTTCTTCCAATGTACGGCATAAAGTTTCATAAGAAGCCCAATATCTCGAACTATTAATCCATGCCGCATATATTAATACCACAACAAAGGGGAAGTGTAAATGAAAAGTGTACTGGTTCGTTTGCGAGAATATCAAAAAGAGATGAGCGCTGCAGAAGCCGGCGTTGTACGGTACCTGCTGGACACTCCGGAACAGGCGGTGAAGCTTTCGGTCCACGCTCTTGCGGAAAAAGGGTTTTCCTCATCTTCCACCGTTATCCGGCTATGCCATGAACTTGGCTTCTCCGGGTACAGGGAAATGAAAGCCGCCTTAATCTGCGAACTGGCCATCCGGCAGGAGAACACCAGGGAAAAAATGGAGGAGATCACGGAAAATGATTCCCTGGAACAGATCATCGACAAGATTACATATAAAAACATTGCCTCCTTAGAGGATACCAGAAACTTAACCGATTTATCCGTCACGAAAAGCTGCATTGACCACTTGTGCAAGTGCCGCACGATCTGTTTATTCGGAATCGGCTCATCCCTTCTGGTCGCCCGGGATGCCTATTTAAAATTCCTCCGGATCAATAAGCCCTGCATCTTAAATGATGACTGGCATTCCCAGCTTTTGCAGGCCCGCAACATGAGCCGGGATGATATGGGACTGATGATCTCCTATTCCGGCAGGACCATGGAAATGGTCGAATGCGCCAGGACCATGCAGCAGGTAGGGGCGAAATTTATCCTGATCACCCGTTTTGCCGTATCACCGCTTTCGGAAATGGCGGACTACAACCTTTATGTGGCTGCCAATGAATCCATTTTCCGGAGCGGAGCCATGGGAAGCAGGATCAGCCAGTTAAATGTCATCGATATACTGTATACTGCATACGCAAACCGTAACAGCGAATATTCTCTTGCCCAGTGGCGGAAAACACACATTTCCAAGAAAAACCCGTCGTATTTTGAACCTTTCGATGAAGCGTATAAAGAGGAGGAATCCAATCATGGTAGATCTAAGTAAGATGACAACAGAAAACCGCAATCCCGATACCATGGATTTAGACACCATGACACCCTTAGAACTGGTGACAGCCATGAACCGGGAAGACCGGAAGGTTGCGGAGGCTGTGGAAAAAGTTCTGCCCCAGACGGCCAAAGCAGTGGAATGGGTCTGTGAGGCTTTTGAGGCCGGAGGCCGGCTCATCTACATGGGAGCCGGAACCAGCGGACGGCTTAGTATATTAGACAGTTCCGAATGTCCTCCCACCTTTGGGGTAGATCCGGGTATGGTCATCGGCCTGATTGCCGGCGGGGACGTGGCCATAAGGCGGGCTGTAGAAGGAGCCGAGGACTCTGAGACTCTTGGCATCGAAGATTTAAAAGCTCTTTCCTTAACCTCAAAAGATGTGGTGGCAGGCATTGCGGCCAGCGGTAGAACACCCTACGTATGGACTGCCTTAAGCTATGCAAAAAGCATCGGCTGCCGGACCATATCCATTGCCTGCAATGAGGGAAGCCTTATCAGTAAATTTGCAGATTTGTCCATCGAACCGGTGGTTGGCCCGGAGGTATTGACCGGCAGTACCCGCTTAAAAGCCGGAACCGCCCAGAAGATGATACTTAACATGATCAGCACCGGAGCCATGGTGAGCATCGGAAAAGCATACCAGAACCTGATGGTGGATGTGGTACAGAACAATGAGAAGCTGCGCGCCCGGGCAGAAAACATCCTGATGGCCGCCACTGAAATAGAACGGGAGGAGGCCAGAAGGCTGTTAAACGAAGCAGGTGGAAGCGTGAAGCTGGCCATAGCCATGAAACAAACGGGTGCAGATCCAAAGGAGGCGGAAAAGAAATTAAAGGAATCCCACGGGCATATCCGTGCATGGGTAAAAAGGGATCCTGAATAAACATAATTTCAAATATGGAGGTGTCTATTATGACAAATGAAGCATTGGTTCAAAAGATCCTGGAATTATCGGGAGGGAAAGAAAATGTGGCAGCCGCGGCCAGCTGCATGACACGCCTTCGCTTAAAGGTAAAGGACCCGGATCAGATACAGGCGGAGAAGCTGAAAGAACTTTCAGGAGTACTTGGCCTTGTCACAGCCGGAATTGATGTACAGGTGGTAGTCGGACCTGGTAAAGCCAGAAAGCTCGTGGATATCTGCATGGGCATGGGGATTCCAAACGAGGTGGAAGGCAAAGGGCTCTCCACCGGTGCCTCCTGGCAGGAAAACAAAGAATCGGTAAAGTCCGGCCAAAAAGGCGGCGGGTTAAAGAGCAGCATACGGGTTATCTCCGATATCTTTATTCCAATGATTCCGGCTATTGTTGCAGCAGGCTTATGTAACGGTGTGGCCAATATCATCAGCCAGGGTGAGGCAGCGCAGGTATTAGGGGGCAGCTTCTGGACCCTTCTCGTCACCATACTTAAGTTGTTCGGCGGTGCATTTCTCGGTTATTTTACCATTTACACCGGCATCAATGCAGCAAAGAGCTTTGGAGCCACACCTGCCCTTGGCGGCATGATCGGCTCCATGAGCATTATGTCACAGATAACAGACATTTCAATATTCTTTGGTCTTTACAATGAACAGGTCCCAAACAGCTCCACACTGATAAGCGGCAAGGGCGGGATCATCGGTGTCATCATCGGTGTCTGGGTTCTCTCCAAAGTAGAACGCTGGGTGCGCAGGCACGTTCCCGATGTCCTTGACATCATGCTGACCGGCTTTTTAAGCATACTGATAACCGGAACTTTATTTGTACTGGTACTGATGCCGGCTGCCGGCTTTTTATCCGACGGTCTGGTCTGGGCCTTATCTCTCCTTGTAAATTCCGCAAATCCCATAGTCAGCGTACTGTCCGGATACATCATGTCAGCCGTATTCCTTCCCCTGGTCCTTTTAGGACTTCATCATGGTCTGGTTCCAATCTATGCGGTTCAACTGGAACAGATGGGCGGAGTCTCCTTGTTCCCGGTCCTGGCCATGGCAGGCGCAGGCCAGGTGGGTGCGGCAATCGCCATCTATTTAAAAGCGAAACGAAGTGGAAACAAGCGCTTAAAGAGTATCATCATCGGGGCACTGCCATCAGGATTTTTAGGCATCGGAGAGCCGCTTATTTATGGGGTCACTCTTCCGCTTGGAAAGCCTTTCATAACTGCAGGATTGGGAGCCGGATTCGGTGGAGCCTATGTAATGCTGATGCATGTAAAGAGCATTGCCTGGAGCCCTTCCGGCCTGTTAGCCATTCCGATCATGAGCAGCCCGGTTAATATGCTCAATTATTTTCTGGGCCTGGTGATCGCATACATTGCCGGATTTATCATCACCAGCCTGTTTATTAAAGAGGACGAAGTTGCAAAAGCCTAAGCCTTCAATTCCCCGGCCTTCCACTTGATTTCTTTCCTTCCCTATAATACAATAGAGGGTAAGGAGGATGCCATGAAAATCGTTATCATTGACGGGCAGGGCGGCAAAATGGGGCAATCCGTCATCGCCCAGCTTAAGAAATCCTTTCCAAAACTTCCGGTCATTGCCATCGGAACCAATTCCATTGCTACTTCCGCCATGTTAAAGTCGGGAGCCGACGCAGGAGCAACCGGTGAGAATCCGGTCCTTGTGGCCAGCCGGGATGCGGATATTATCATCGGCCCCATTGGAATCGTCATCGCCGATTCTCTTTTAGGAGAGATCACTCCAGCCATGGCTGAGGCCATCGGTAAAAGCCGTGCCTATAAGATCCTTATACCGGTAAACAAATGCAATCATTATGTGGTGGGCTGTGAAAACTTGACTTTAACGGAATCCATTGCCCTGGTAATCAAAGAGGTGGAGAATCTTTTATGATCTCCACCTCTTTGTTTATGAGGAAGTTGGCTTCGCCTCCGGCTTATCCAACGTCTGTCTATTCATCAATGCTATAGTTGGGCGCTTCCTTTGTGATATGAATGTCATGAGGATGGCTTTCCTTAAGGGAGGCCGCCGTAATCTTTATGAATCTTCCGTTTTCCTGCATGGTTTTGATATTCATTGCTCCGCAGTATCCCATACCGGACCGTAAGCCGCCCAGCATCTGGAATACGGTATCCTCTACCATTCCCTTATAGGCCACACGTCCTTCCACTCCCTCTGGAACCAGCTTCTTGGCATCAGTTTGGAAGTAACGGTCTTTGCTACCGTTTTCCATGGCAGCGATGGAACCCATACCACGGTATACTTTGTATTTTCTGCCCTGATACAGTTCAAAGGTTCCTGGGCTTTCGTCACATCCGGCGAACATGCTTCCCATCATACACACGCTTCCACCGGCTGCAATGGCCTTTGTTAAATCTCCGGAATACTTGATTCCGCCGTCAGCAATGATTGGAACGCCGTATTCCCTAGCAACCGCATAGCAGTTCATAACAGCCGTGATCTGGGGTACGCCGATACCGGCTACCACACGGGTGGTACAGATGGATCCTGGTCCGATTCCCACCTTCACCGCATCTGCTCCAGCTTCTATAAGATCCTTTGTGGCCTCTCCGGTTGCTACATTTCCTGCAATGACTGAAAGAGCCGGATAAGCCTCTTTAATCATTTTTACACACCGGAGAACGTTCTCGGAATGACCATGAGCGGAGTCTAAAACAACCACATCCACCTTAGCCTTTACCAGAGCGTCCACACGGTCCAGCACATTGGCTGTGATCCCTACGGCAGCTCCGCACAGAAGCCTTCCCTGTCCATCCTTTGCGGACAGCGGGTATTTGATCTGCTTTTCAATATCCTTGATGGTGATAAGGCCCTTTAAATTAAAATCTTCGTCAACGATAGGAAGTTTTTCCACCCTTGCCTTTGCAAGGATCTTCTTTGCCTCCATAAGGGTAATGCCTTCCCTGGCTGTCACCAGGTTTTTAGAAGTCATGCACTCCTTGATCTTCCTGCTAAAATCCTCTTGAAACTTTAAGTCCCGGTTGGTGATGATTCCCACCAGCTTTTTTCCTTCTGTGACCGGCACTCCGGAAATGCGGTATTTGCCCATAAGCTCATCCGCATCCCTTAATGTATGTTCCGGAGTAAGATAAAATGGGTCCGTTATGACGCCGTTTTCTGACCTCTTTACCTTATCAACCTCTTCTGCCTGCTCCTCGATGGACATATTCTTGTGGATGATGCCGATACCTCCCTGTCTTGCCATAGCAATTGCCATACGATGCTCGGTAACGGTATCCATGCCTGCACTCATAAGCGGTATATTGAGCTTGATAGATTTTGTAAGGTTGGTCGTTAAGTCAACCTGATTAGGAATGACTTCTGAATAGGCCGGAACTAACAGCACGTCATCAAAAGTAATGCCTTCGCCAATTATTGTACCCATTAACTTTTCCTCTCCTTCTTTATATTTTTATTATTAATGCTAATAAGCCTTTTTACTTGTTAGTTACATAGTTTAACAAATTTTATAGGGGTTGTCAACGGACATTTTCCGGTTTCTTTCCGTCCTCCATGGACATTGAAGGCTGTCTTTCCTGTAAAGAAAAAGGAACCGGACGGTCTTTTACAAAACCGTCTGATTCCTTTTTCTTTTATACCTCTCTTACAACCTTACGTGGTGCTGTCATTCTCATACATTGAAGCAGCCTATCGTTAGGCTCAAATATGATCTTGGTCGTTTCAGCTCCGGACTGACTGATCAGCGTATAGGTTTTTGCACCTGATGCGTGAGAAGAAAAATCCAGTACCTTCATGTTTTTTGTTTCATGATCCCTGGCCTCTGTGGAACCGGTAGGGGCAACGATCTGTATCCCTTCCATGGAACCTTCCCAGGCCTTCTTTCTCTTACTTCTGCCGTAAATCCGGTCAATGGAAAGAGTGTTGGTCACATATAAATATTCAAATTCCACCTCGCTGTTGCGGAATACAAAGTATGTGGCCGCAACGGCTGCAAGCAGGATGATCACTCCAAAAATTCCGAAAACCGGAGACATTGAGAGGAAAAATGCAATCACGCACAGGATTCCCATCGCAATTTTTATCAACATGGTATAGGCCGGAGACTTTCGTTTTACAAGCCATTCTGCATACATTTCATTCATAACGATCTGGGTCCTTTCCTCTTTCCTGCATGGGTTCTCAGGGGGGGAGCTTATCCGCTTTTATTGGGTGTAAGGGGATATGTTTGGTGTTACGGAAGTCCGCAGTGCAGGGAGTAAAGCCTGTGGCTTTACTCCCTCACGGGCATTCGCCCTATGAAACAGAATATAAAAATTTTTTCTTATGTGCAAGCACAACGAAAAAATTTTTATATTCCGTTTCGCACTGCTCATCACTTTCGTGAATGTTACATCATATCCATTCCGCCTGGAGTTGGCATTGCAGGTACTTTTTCTTTAATATTAGCAACAACGGACTCTGTTGTCAATAAGGTAGATGCAACACTTGTAGCATTTTGAAGCGCACTTCTGGTAACCTTAGTCGGATCCAGGATGCCTGCTTCTACCATGTCTACGTATTCTTCCTTATATGCGTCAAAGCCGGTTCCTACCTTGGACTCTCTCACCTTATTGATGATTACGCTTCCTTCCAGGCCTGCATTGGCTACAATGTGATATAACGGAGATTCAAGAGCCTTTAAGATGATCTTTCCACCGGTTCTCTCATCGCCTTCTAAATTCTTCACAAGTTCTTCAATCTGAGTGATAGCATGTACGTAAGCAGAACCGCCGCCTGCAATAACGCCTTCTTCAACTGCTGCTCTTGCTGCAGATAAAGCATCTTCCATCCGAAGCTTTGCTTCCTTCATCTCGGTTTCTGTTGCAGCACCTACACGGATTACTGCGACACCGCCGGATAATTTTGCAAGTCTTTCCTGTAATTTTTCTCTGTCAAAATCAGAAGTAGTCTCTTCGATCTGGCCCTTGATCTGGCCGATTCTTGCAGTGATTGCTTCCTTATCGCCGCAGCCGTCTACGATTACGGTATTTTCCTTCTGAACCTTAACGGATTTTGCACGTCCTAAAAGATCAAGAGTTGCATTCTTAAGCTCATAGCCTAATTCATCGGAAATCACGGTACCGCCTGTTAAAACAGCGATATCCTGTAACATCTCTTTTCTTCTGTCGCCATAGCCAGGAGCCTTTACCGCAATTACATTGAAGGTTCCTCTTAATTTATTAACGATTAAGGTTGTTAAAGCCTCGCCTTCCACATCTTCTGCGATGATGAGAAGTCTTGCACCGGACTGAACCACCTGCTCTAATAAAGGAAGGATCTCCTGAATGTTTGAAATCTTCTTATCGGTAATAAGAATGTATGGATCATCTAAATTAGCTTCCATCTTTTCCATATCGGTGCACATGTAAGCAGAAATATAACCTCTGTCAAACTGCATACCTTCCACCAGATCCAGCTCTGTCTTCATGGTCTTGGATTCTTCAATGGTGATGACACCGTTGTTGGAAACCTTTTCCATAGCGTCTGCTACCATCTCGCCTACCTCATCATCTGATGCGGAAATGGCTGCAACTTTTGCGATGGATGCCTTGCCCTTGATCGGCTCGCTCATCTTTGCAATCGCTTCTACCGCTGCTTCAGTCGCTTTTTTCATACCCTTTCTTAAAACAATTGGGTTAGCGCCTGCTGCCAGGTTCTTCATTCCTTCATTGATCATAGCCTGAGCTAAAACGGTAGCTGTAGTAGTACCGTCACCGGCTACGTCATTGGTCTTTGTAGCGACCTCTTTTACAAGCTGAGCGCCCATATTTTCAAAAGCATCTTCCAGCTCGATTTCCTTTGCAATGGTAACGCCATCATTTGTGATGAGCGGTGAGCCAAAAGATTTATCCAGTACAACGTTTCTGCCCTTAGGCCCTAATGTTACACGAACAGTATCTGCTAACTGATTCACTCCAGATTCAAGTGCTTTTCTGGCATCAACGCCATATTTAATCTGCTTTGCCATGATTCATTCCTCCTGTTTTCTGTTAAAATAAATATACGTATTATCTAAAACCTGACCTTATGACTGCGGTATCGCCTTCTTGATTATTCGATCACTGCTAATATGTCATTCTGCTTAACGATCACATATTTTTCGCTCTCTTCTCCGGTCTCTATTTCTGTTCCTGAATATTTGGAGAAGATTACTTTATCGCCCACTTTAACCTGCATGGTAACTTCCTTGCCGTCTACCAGACCGCCTGGTCCTACTGCGATAACTTCCGCCTGCTGCGGTTTCTCTTTTGCCTGACCCGGCAGAACAATACCGGACTTTGTTGTCTCCTCTGCAACCAATGGTCTTAACACAACTTTGTCAAATAATGGTACTAATTTCATTGCAATTCCTCCTCATAGCTTTCTGCTTATTATTTCTTTCTTTGGCCTTCCGAAAGAAGTTTTATTTTATTCACATACTAAGTTATATCACTCATTATTAGCACTGTCAATAGTTGAGTGCTAACTTTATATATTTTTTACATTTTTACCATATTTGTGTGATTTTCTCCTTTACTTACATAGTTTATAGAAATTTTCTTATTATATACCTTTATTTTTTTCAATGAACGTATTACAATAACTAAGAGAATAAAGCGCCTTACAAGCGCACCATTATGCCCATAAAGCATAAGCCGAGAAAAGGAAGCGCCTTGCAGGCATACCTCTATGCTTAGAATACATGGACGGCAATAAGGAAAGGAGTGTTTCAAATGGCAAAAAAGGGTAATGGGTTTGGGAAATTCGTGGCACTCGCCACTGTGGCCGGCGTTGTAGCTGCCGGTATCTCTTATTTTACGAAGTACAAATCCTTCCACAAAGAACTGGAAGAAAATTTCCATGATTTTGAGGATGAGGGAAATGACGACATTTCCAAAATTGACAGCACGATGAACCGCAACTATGTCTCCTTGCATGCGAATAAGGATGAATTTAAGGTCGCCGCTGACCATATGGCAGACGCTGCCAAGGATGCGGTGAGTGCGGCAAAAAACCTGGTAAAGGATGCGGCGAGCATTGTCTCTGATACGGCAAAGGAAGCGGCTTCTGCCGTTGCATTTACCGCAAAGGACATGTTTGATTCTGCAAAAGAACAGACAGATACGTTTTTAGATGACGAAGATACTACAGAAGATGGCGGTTTGGATTATGCTGCCGGTGCCGCAGAACATCTTGCTGATAAAGCCAAAGAGACGGCAGACTCTATAAAAGAAACAGCAGAAGTGGCTGCCGATGCAGTAAAAGAAGCGGCAGAGGATGGAATTGATGCAGCAAAGGAAGCAGCACAATCCACCGGGGCAGCACTTAAGGAACTGGCCGATGAAACTACTACCATTGTGGAAGAAGAAATGGATTAATCATAATCTGGAAGCAGAAACTAAAAAAGCCACTGGAAAGCATACGCTCTCCAGTGGCTTTTTTCATCTGATCTTCCTCCGGATCCCCTTACATCATCTTAAAAACTGCGGATCACCTTTTCATTCAGACGCTTCAAAATTTCACAGGCCAGACGTACGCCGTTCTGATAATCATCATAGGAAGAAATTCCATAATGGGTATGAGCATACCGTACCGGTACTCCAATCACAATTGTAGGAACTCCGTGATTAGATAAATGAATAGCCGCTCCGTTGGTTGCGCCAGCCCTGCGGACTGCCTCCTGCACAGGAATTTCAAGCTCTTTGCACAAATTCAGAGCATATCGCTGAAAACGTGGATTGGTAATCATCCGGGCATCGATATGGCGAAGCATTGGTCCCCGCTTAATAGCTGTCTGTACCTCATAGGCTGCCACAGAAGTATCATCCGCCGGACAGCCTTCAAATACAATCGCTATATCCGGCTTAATCTGACGGCAGGTCAGACTGGCTCCGCGGACACCTACTTCCTCCTGGGAAGCAATTCCCCCGATCACATCCACATCCAGCTCCGTTCCTTCCAGTTCCTGTAAAGTACTTATGATAGAAGCACATCCCAACCGGCAGTCAAAGCTCTTGCCGAACATCAGATCGTGCTTTTCCTGGTATTCAAAACTTACATCCGGTGCAATCGGCTCTCCGATACGGATATGAAATTTTTCGATCGCTTCCTCCCGCGATACAGCTCCGATATCCACGGTAATATCCCGGATATCCAGAGGTGCATTCCGCTGCGCCTCAGTCAGATAGTGAGGCGGTATGCTGGCAGTAATCCCTGGAATATACTCCCCGTCTGCATTTCTTACCCAGACCCGGTGAGCCGGAATATTGCTGTTTACCCAGCCTCCTAAAGGTATCATCTGCAGAGTTCCGTCCGGGCGAATGGCCTGAACCATGAAACCCACCTCATCGCTATGGGCATCCAACTGGACGATCAGCCGTCCGCCCTTATTCTCCTTCCGGTATATATAGAGATTACGCAGGCTGTCTTCCTCAAAGCGCCCCAGCCCATTTGCATGTTTCCGGACTGTTTCCACCACCAGATCCTCAAATCCGGATACCCCATTGGCATCCGATATCGCTCCAATCATCTGCAACGTCTGGTTCTTATCCATTCCACACTCTCCTTTGTCAAATACACTATAGTTTTACTGTCTTCAGTTCCTCGATCAGATCCACTATATAATCTGCAGTCGTCTGAATCATCTCTACACCCCATTCTACAGTTGCCGTATTCGGATGATCTGGTCCAATCCAGCCATTGTCCGTCACTTCCTGTGTAGAACGCAGAATTTCAAACTCTACTCCTTTGAAGCGAATGGAACGGAAACCGGTAGCCACCAGATTCTCATTGATATTTTCCAGTTCCAGAGGACCGCCAATTTCTGAAACATCAACCAGAGCCGGATCCACAGCCATAATGCCTGCCGTTTCCTCTCCGCCTCCATGACCGCCCTTCCAGGCCGGATTCATATCCCATGCCATCAGCCACCAGTTCAACATGACTACCATGGCTCCTTTTTTTCGAAAGTCCAGTCCAACCCGTTCAATCACCTTAATATTCCCGCCGTGACCGTTAAGTACAAGAATCTTCCTGGCTCCATGACGGTAGAGGTTGTCAATCACCTGATATAAAAATTGATACAGTACCTCTATGTCAATATTCACGGTACCCGGATAATCCGCCAGCGACTGGCAGGCTCCATAAGGAATGGTGGGCGCAATCAGAATATCATCTTTCGCTTCGATCAGTTCCAAAATCCGGTCCGGTATCATGGTGTCCGTTCCTAAAGGCAGATGTCTGCCATGGCATTCGATGCTTCCTATGGATACCAGCACCATATCATTTTCTTTAAAATACCGCTCTGCTTTGGGCCAGGTCAAATTTGCTAATCTCATTTTATCGTCTCCTGAATTTCTACATATTTGATTCACTCTATCAAAGTTGAAAGATGATTTCTTTCAACCTTACCAACATCAGAAAGCAGGCAGGGCACCACATGATATGCAGCACCCACCTGTCTTTTTTATCAGTGTGTTTCCACAATATTATTTTGCTACTTTTACCTGATCCAACTTATGGTATCCGATGGGATCAATCACAAAATTCTCTACTTTTGCACTGGCACCTGCCGTGATGGAACTGTAGTAAATTGGTGCATTGTTGCCGATTTCTTTTAACTTAACCGCCAGATCTTCATATGCCTTCCGGCGAACCTGTTCATCTGCACTGCTTCTTCCGGTCTCAATCAGCTTGTCAACTTCCGGATCATTGATAAAGGAGCGGTTTCCTGCTGCCCCCTGCTGACTGGAATGCTCCAGAGAATAATAAGTATAATCCGCATCGGTGGTTGATGTTACCCATCCAAAGTAGCCCATGTCATGCTCTCCGGCTGAGGTGCGGGAGATAAAGCTTCCAAATTCCATCACCTCCACATTGCAGGTGATGCCGACATCCTGAAGCATAGCCTGGATCGCCTGACAGATCTCAACCCGTGCCTGATTATCATTTACCCAGATGCTGGTGGTAAATCCATCCGGATAACCGGCTTCTGCCAGTAATTCCTTTGCTTTCTCCGGATTATACTCATATGCACCCGGACTATAGTAGCCAAATACCAATGGTGCGATGATCGCATCCGCAGGCTGGCCGGCGCCGCAGGCAATCGTATCAATCAGTGTCTGGCGGTCTATGGCATAGTTAAGTGCCTCTCTGACTTTTGCACTGTCAAATGGTACCTTATTCATATTCATAGAGATATAGTAACAAGACAGTGATGGCGCCTCAAACAGCGTCAGCTTAGGATTATCATCAATCTTGGCCATATCATTAGGCAGGATATCATAGGCCAGATCGACTTCACCCGTTTCCAGTGCGATCGTTCTCTGAGATGCCTCAGGAATAACGCGCATTACCAGATTCCTGGTTGCTGCCGGAGTTCCCCAATATTCGTCAAATGCTTCCAGCCGGGCAGAATCTCCCTGCTTCCAATCAGCAAATTTGTAAGGACCGGAACCAATCGGATGAAGCTTAAATCCCTCTTCGTCCTGCTCCACTGCTTTCTTAGGGACAATTGCCGCAAAGGGAACAGACAAATTACGAAGTGCCGGTGCATATGGGGCATCCAGGGTAATTTCCACCGTATACTCATCCACTGCATTGACCGTATCAATAAAGTCTACGATATAAGATACTGCTGCAGATTTAATTGCCCGGTCCAGAGAAAATTTAACATCCTCCGCTGTCATTTGAGAACCATCATGGAATTTTACATCCTGGCGAAGTTTAAATACATAACTGGTATCAGAAGTCTGCTCCCAGCTTTCTGCCAACGAGGGCTCCAATACACCGGTCTCAGGATTTACCACTGTCAATGTATCAAAGATATGCTTGGTTACCTGAACAGCCGTAGTTTCTTTTCCCTGATGAGGATCCAGAGATGTGATATCTGCTCCCTGAGCCCAGGTTAATGTGTCTTTGTACTCTCCTGAGCCTGTATCTGTCCCCCCTGCAGATTTTTCGCCGGACGCCTGGGTATTGTCTGGTACCGTCTTGTTTGCGCTGGAACTGCCGCACCCTGCGGCAGATACAGACACTGCAGTTACAAGTATCAAAGCTGCAACTTTTTTCCATGTCTTTTTCATACGATAACTCCTCTCTTTTATTATAAACACTGGACTATTCCAGGATTTATCCCGCTATGTATTCTGAACCATCTGACAGCTGACAAAATGCCCCGGCTCCATCTCTTTTAATACCATTTCCTGGCTGGTACATACCTGGCTGACGTACGGACAGCGTTTGGCAAACCGGCAGCCCGGTTCGGGATTGATCGGCGATGTCAACTCCCCTTTCATTGCAATACGTTCCATCTCAAAATCCGGATCCGGCACAGGAATTGCCGATAAAAGCGCCTGGGTATAAGGATGCATGGGCTTTTCAAACAGCTTCTTAGCCGGTGCCATCTCGACCATCTGCCCCAGATACATAACCAGAATATCAGTGGCAAAATGCTTCACAACCGATAAATCATGAGTAATGAACAGATAGGTCAGATGCAGTTCATCCTGAAGATCCTGCATCAGATTCAAAATCTGCGCCTGGATGGATACATCCAGCGCCGATACAGGCTCATCACAGACAATAAATTTCGGATTTACCGCCAGGGCTCTGGCAATACCGATTCTCTGCCTTCGTCCGCCATCCAGTTCATGAGGGTACACATTCACCAGACGTTTTGCAAGACCGACCAGATCCATAATTTTATCTACCTGGGCATGAATCGCCGGATCCCTGGGTTTATAAAGCCCCTGAACCAACAACGGTTCCATAATCGCTTCGCTTACGGTCATCCGCGGATTTAAGGAAGCAAACGGATCTTGAAAGATCATCTGCATGTCCTTTCTTAATTCCTTTAACCGTTTTCGGTCATAACCGGTAATATCCTTCCCCTGAAAATACACGCTTCCTGCGGTTGGTTCGTGCAGGCGTAAAATCGTACGCCCCATCGTAGATTTTCCGCATCCGGATTCCCCTACCACTCCTAATGTTTCACCTTCCCGGACAGAAAAGTTTACATCATCCACTGCATGCAGCACCCCGGCAGGCGTTTGAAAATATTTTCTAAGTCCCTCTACCTTCAGCATCTCTTTGTTTCCCTGCATATTATTTACCTCCCTGCCCACTTCTGTAACGGAAACACCGAACCTGATGAGTTCCCTCAAGGGCAGTCATCAAAGGGATACTCGATTCACATTCTTTGGAAGCATACTTACAGCGTTCATAGAATTTACATCCCTCCGGCATTCTGGTCGGGTCCGGCATCATCCCTTCAATGGCCTGCAGCCGCTTTACATCCGCTGTCAGACTTGGGATCGATCCGAATAATCCTTCTGTGTATGGGTGACTGGTATTTTTATAAACTTCCCGGAGACTTCCATATTCTACAATCTCTCCGGCATACACAATCGCTACATAATCACAGTTTTGTGCCACCACCCCCAGATCATGGGTAATCAGCATCATCGACGTATCATTCTCTGCTTTTAATTTGTAAATCATATCCAGCACCTGTGCCTGGATCGTTACATCCAGTGCCGTCGTCGGCTCGTCGGCAATCAGAAGCCGCGGATTGCATGCCAGCGCAATTGCAATGACCACACGCTGCTTCATACCGCCGGAAAACTGATGGGGATACTCCCAATACCGTCCTGCAGGAATGCCTACACGCTCCAGCATATCTTCTGCCTGCTTCTGTGCTTCTTTGGGAGTTAAATTATTATGCTGTGCTATTACTTCCATAATCTGTTCTCCGACTGTCAGTACCGGATTCAAGGAGGTCATAGGATCCTGAAAAATCATAGATATATGCTGTCCCCGGATTTCCTGCATCTCTTTCAGGGAAAGAGACAAAAGATTCTTTCCACCATATAATACTTCTCCGCTTACAATCTTTCCGGGCGGTGTCGGGATCAGACGCATAATTCCTTTTGCAAGGGTCGTTTTTCCGGCACCGGTTTCGCCCACAATTCCCAGAGTTTCTCCCACTCCAATCCTGATATCAACATCATTTAATGCCTGTACGACTCCGTCTTCCGTCTCATACCGGATCGACAAGTTCTTTACTTCCAGTAATGTACCGCCTGCCATAAGTTGTCCCGCCTTTCTCCTGTTAAGGATTTAATTTTTCAGTCTCGGATCCAGGGCATCACGAAGACCATCTCCCACCACATTCAGGGCCAGAATCGTCAGCATGATCCCTAATCCCGGAATCACTGTCACATGCCAGGAATCACGGATATAACTTCTGGCGTTGGAGAGCATGGCTCCCCATTCCGGCGTTGGCGGCTGTATTCCCAGTCCCAGGAAGGACAAACCGGCAATCGACAGAATCGCTCCGGCAATGCTTAATGTTATCTGAACTATAATCGGAGCCATGCAATTGGGCAGTACATACTTAAATATAATCCTTAAATCACTGCAGCCAATCGCTTTTGCAGCTTCTATGTACTCCTGATCTTTCACGGTCAGAACCGGTGCCCGGACCGTTCTTGCAAAGGTTGGAATATAGGCAATGGAAATAGCAAGCAGCACATTAACCAGGCTGGTTCCCAGAGCCGCAACAATAGCTATGGCCAGCAGCATGGAAGGAATGGCCAGCAAAATATCCATGAAGCGCATAATAAAGTTATCCACATTTTTTCCATAATAACCTGCAGCTGCCCCCAACATCCCGCCAAAGATGCAGGAAACAGAAACCGCCACGGTTCCCATAAACAGGGAATAACGGGTTGCCCACAGCATACGTAGCAGCATGTCTCTGCCAAACTCATCCAGACCAAATGGATGGTTCAAACTGGGTGGTAAAAGTCTGCCTGTCAGATTCTGCTTTACCACATATGACAAGTAAAATGATTTATCAGTAACCAGGTCAATTACCGAAGTAGCGACTGCTATAATAACCAGTAAAAAAATAAAACACAATCCCGCCATTGCCAGACGGTTCTTTTTAAAACGTCTCCATGCCTCAGCCCAGAGAGATCTTTGCTTATTTCCTTCCATTGGCCGCACCTACTTTCTCTTATACTGGGATTTAATACGCGGATCTACAAAAGCATAGACAATATCCACTGCCAGGTTTACAACCGTAAACATAACTGCCAGAAAGATCACTGATCCTAAAACCAGAGGAATATCCTTTGATTTAATCGCCTCTACCATAAGCCGTCCCAGACCAGGCCAGGAAAATACGGTCTCTGTCAGCATCGCTCCGCCAAGAAGAGTACCAAACTGAAGTCCTACCGCCGTAATGATCGGAATCATGGCGTTTTTCAGCATGTGACGATAGGTGATAATCTTTTCCGATACACCTTTGGCACGGGCCGTATCGATATAATCCTGCCGGATTACCTCAAGCATGGAAGAGCGGGTCATGCGGGTAATGGTTGCCGCCGCACTGGTTCCCAGTGTAACCGCCGGCAGAACAAGACTTTTAAGAAGTGAAACAAGACCCTGGCCCATACCTTGGGAAGGAAGCCAGCCAAGATTTAAGGCAAACACAATAACCAGCAGAAGTCCCATCCAGAAGCTGGGCATGGATACCCCGATCAAGGCAGTTACCATGGAAATGTTATCCAATGCAGAATATTGGTTCTTGGCCGATATAATTCCTACCGGGATCCCAATTGCCAGCGCCACCAGAATCGCCGCAACTGCCAGCATCGCTGTATTTGGAAACCGGCTGATTACCTGATCCCAGACACTTAAACTGTTTTTGTAAGATGTTCCCAAATCACCGTGAAGCATCTTCACAAGATAACGCCCATAGCGGATCAGAAGAGGATCATTTAATCCCAGTTCCTCACGCTTCATAGCCAGGGCTTCCGCCGAAGCCTGATCTCCCAGAATAATCGCCGCAGGATCGCCAGGCGACAGATTCAGGATGAAAAACACGATAAATGTGACTCCGATAATGACCGGGATTAACATCAGAAGCCGTTTGATAATGTACTTATACATACTCCTTCTCCTCTTAATTATATAGTCATAGCTTTTCTTCACGCTTTCTAAATAGAAGCTATGCAGTTTAAGATGCTGCAGGTTTGTGTATTTCCTTGCCTTTGATAGGTTATTGGTGATCTCCATGCTGTCTTTCATTGAGTAATTTAACGGTCAACGCCTATATGTAGGTATTAAAAAGAGCCTGCCTGAGCAGACTCCGCACGTGACCCATTTGTCATCGCACATTGAAATTAACAGCTTACACTATTGATTTCCATTCATCAACAAAATCAAATTGATTTCGCTTCTTCTATTTTGTTAGGAAAATTATAAAACAATCTTAAACTATTGTCAACAATATTATTTATTGTATAACAATATTTTTTATTCGCTTACATTTTTTATTGTGTGCAATATCTGTATCTGGTATAATAAACCTGTGAGAACTAATTTTAAAGAAAGCAATCAGGTAATATGCCAAGGTTATAAAGTATTACCGCAACAAAAATACTAGTGCTCATTTAGAAAGCACGAATAAAATGCTATTTGACTTTAAGAGGAAAATTACATGAAAAATATTGGCGGTTATTTCAGCTTTGAACAGCTGGCAGAAAAAGAGAACCACTTTTTTGAAGAATTATGTCCAGATTCAGGGGATCTTGCTTTCTTGATGTCTGGCCGGTGCGCCATCTATTATACTTTGGAAGACATGATGCTAACTGACCATAAGCGAATTGCTTACGTTCCTATCTATACCTGCGAGACCGTTCTGGCTCCTTTTGAAAAAGCCGGTTACCAGATGCTTTTTTATGATGTTGACCGGACGATGAAACCGGTATTTGATAAGTCAGTCCTTAATCAGATCAGTGTTCTTTCCCTCTGTGGTTACTATGGTTTCTGCACCTACGACAGAGAATTTGTTCGTTTATGCAGGGAAAGCGGTGTCCGCATAATACAGGATACTACCCATTCTATCCTTTCATGGAACGGCATCGATCCCTGCTGTGATTATATTGTCGGGAGTCTACGCAAATGGATCGGTATTCCCTCAGGTGGTTTTGCAATTAAAACCCATGGTCACTTTGCAAAAAGGCTGCTGGAACCATCATTCACTCACCTGGCTATGCGAGCAGCGGCCATGCTTGAAAAAGAAACCTGGAGTCATTCTTCTGACCCAAAAGCACCCCTAAAACTGGCTGCAGCAACCTCGGTATTCTGGGATGCAGAAATAATGCTCCGACAGATTTTCGATTCCTATGAAAGTGATCCGGAATCGATCAATATCATGAAACATATCGATGTCGATACCATCCGACGGAAACGCCAGGAAAATTATCGTTATCTTCTGGAACACCTGATACCCTCGCCGGAATTTAACATAGTCTTTCCAGTCCTTGCAGAAGAAACTGTCCCCAGTCACTTTCCTTTCTTTGCAAAAAACCGGAAACAAATCCAGGACTATCTGACGGCTTATGGTGTAAGCAGCACAGTATATTGGCCCATTCCTTCCGCTGTTTGGTTATCCGGCCATCCTGATGCGGCATATATCTATGACCATGTGTTTTCGCTGCCCTGCGATCAAAGATACGGGCTGAAGGAAATGCAGTACATATGTCATCTTCTGAATCAATATCCCAAATCAGTAATTCCATAGAATCAAAAAAATCAGAGATCTCTGACCACGGTCAAAAGATCTCTGATTTTATATCAGCCAACTGTTTCTATGAAAAAAATAACTCTTTATTCTCCATCTTCATACCAATACGATAAATTCGCTCTCCTGTGGCCTGGTAATGATTATCCAGCGCTTGTTTGGATTTTTCTAAATCTCCCATCTTTATCACTTCTAAAAGCTCTTTGTGAATCTCATAGGTGGATGTTGGACCATTAACAACGTATTTTTCTTTCAAAAGCTCATTCATGACACTATTATTTCTGCTGTTTCTTGCGGTCAGAAACATGGCACCATTCATGGGGCTCATACTCTCCCACAATTTTATCAGCCGCTCCATCTGGCCTGACTTAAGAATCTGCTTATGAAACAGTTCGTCACAACTAACCAGACGGGGCATCTCCCCCAGTTCATCCTCACAGATCATCCCTTCCAGCGCCTCTTCCATTAGAAATATACAATCTTTTAGAAGATGTCCGTCACATAATTCCAGCGCGATCTTTTCCAAACTGCCCCTAAGAAAAAATATCTCATATGCTTCCTTAGGAGAGAGAAGAGTCACGGTACAACCTTTATTGGCTTCATACTCGACAAAACCTTCATGCATCAAAATTTTTAATGCTTCCCTCACAGGTCCCCTGCTCATCCCCAACTTCTCTGCAAGCTCCTGTTCTACAATTTTTTCCTTGTGCTTGAATCTTCCCTGAAGAATCTCCTGGCGAACATAATCGGCTGCGAACTGAGAAAGATTTCCTTTCTTATCTATTGCCATGTTACATATTTTCCTTTCCTTAAAAATTTCTTATCCTGTGCGAACCATCCACCGCTTAACACTGCATTTAGGATTAATTAAATCCACTTCGCTCCCAGTGAATCTGCACAGATGATACTAATCGCCCTTATGTTTTACAGCTGCATTTTCTTATAACTTTTTAAATTATTATATCACAATTCATATTTACAATCATCTACTTTTTTCAGCCGGAAAACTACTGTATTTCTCCTAAAGAGAAACTCACCCACGTCCAACAGGCGAAAGCAAAAAAAAGCCACCGGAAAGCATACGCTCTCCAGTGACTTTTTTCACCGGTTATTTATCATACAGGAATTCTTCCGGAAGGCTTACCTTAAAATCAACCGCCAGATCACGGAAATTCTGTGACGTGATGGTCTGAAGCTTATCCGGGCGGATGGAAAGAACCTTAACAAGGATTTCCGCAGACTTTTCCACCGTATGCATAAGGCCAAAGGTCAGGTCAAAGTCTTCTCCGGAAGCAAATAAGCCGTGATGAGCCCAGACAGCCACATCGTACTTCTTCATCAGCTCACTGGTTGCCACTGCGATATCACGTCCGCCCGGCACCATCCAGCCGACCACACCAACGCCGTCGGGGAAAACCACAGGACATTCCGTGGCCATCTCCCATAATTCCCTGGTGAAGACTTTATCCTCTAAGGGAAGAACAAAGGTAAGGGCAATCACATTGGCAGGATGGGCATGGTAAATCACCCTGTGCGTTCCGGCTGCAGCCTCCTTTTTTACTTCATGGTTCATGAGATGGGAGGGAAGCTCACTGGTAGGACGCCCGCCGTTTACTAACCCCCAGCGGATTCTGTAATTCTCACCGCTCTCATCCACCTCGATGATGCAGGTATTTGCTTCTGGATCCAGGATCACGTTACGGAAAAACTTTCCGCTTCCGGTCACCATGAAGTATTCTCCTGCCAGCCCTTTTACACAGGTTCCGATGGGCTGCCAGGGATTCTTATCCGTAAAGCTTTCTCTCACCGATTCTACCTCTGACTCCTTGATGCGGTAGCTTAAATTCCCGCCGTTTCTCTCATGCCAGTTCTGGCGGAAGCCGTCGTCACACAAGCGGATAAAGCCTTTTACAAATTCAGTATCTAAAATCTTCATATTTTTTCTCCTTATTGCCGGTTAAGCAGTACTTCTTTTTCATAGCTGCGTATTTCTTCAAACCAGTCTTCCTTTGCCGGAACTCCGTTTATCTCACAGAAGTAGTTCCATACATCGCCTATGGGATAAAGCTTAAGTTCCTCCTGAAGCATCATCTGTTCTGTGAAATTGCGTTCCTCCTGTAATTTTGCAAGCATTTCATTCGGAAGAAGAAGGGCATTTAACAAAGCTTTCTGCATATTTCGCATTCCCACAGTCCAGGCGCTTAAACGGTTGATGCCTGCATCAAAGAAATCAAGGGCCAAAAGAACGCGGCCGGCTCCGCCCCGAATAATTTCCTTTGCGATCTCTTTTGTCTCGTCATCAAACAATACCACATGGTCACTGTCCCACCGCACCGGCCTTGTCACATGAAGGGCCACCTTGTCAAAGAACAGGAGCATGGAAGAGATCTTATCAGACACCACCTCCGTGGGATGATAATGGCCGCTGTCCAGCAGGCAGAGAATATCATTCTTGGAAGCGTAATTCATATAAAATTCATGGGAACCAACCGTACAGCTTTCCATACCGATCCCAAATACCTTGGATTCTACGGCTACATATACCTTGCTCTTATCGTAATCCATGGAAAGGATCTGATCAAGAGAATCCTTTAACCGCGCTCTTGGGGAGGTACGGTCCGCCGGAATATCCTTAAACCCGTCAGGAATCCATATGTTCATTGTACATGGAGTCCCCTGCTGTCCGGCAAAATATTCGGAGATGCGGATACAGGCCTGTACGTGTCTGATCCAAAAGCTGCGGATCTCCTCGTTTTCACTGGATAAGGTGGCATTCTCCGCCTTAGGATGGGAAAACAGGGTGGGATTAAAGTCAATGCCGATTCCTCTTTCCCTTGCAAATTCCACCCATTTCGCAAAATGCCTGGGTTCCAGCTGGTCACGGTCCGCCCATTCTCCCTCATCAAATATGGCGTAGCTTGCATGAAGATTGATCCTGTGCTTACCCGGAATTAAGCTCAGTGCCTTATCCATGTCACGCATCAGCTCCTGAGGATTTCTTGCCCGGCCCGGATAATTGCCTGTGGTCTGAATGCCGCCTGACAGCCCGCCGGCCCCGTCAAAGCCAATTACGTCATCTCCCTGCCAGCAGTGCATGGAGATAGGTATCTTCTTCAATGCCTCCACTGCCTCATCCGTGTTCACGCCAACGGCTTTATATGCTTCCTTTGCTGCTTCATATCTTTCTTTTATTGTCATGGCTCTCTTCTCCTTTTCTTGTTAATGATTTCAGTCCAAATGAAATACCGGCTTTAAACCAACGGAAACCGGGCTGTTGTCCGGGTTGGTTTCCATAATGTCAGCCATGTAATCCCACCATTTCCGGTTCATGGGTGTATCCGCTGATTTTGCCCATCTTTCCTCATCCTCGATCTCAATATAACCGTAAAGAACATTGATTTCCTCATCTAAAAAAATAGAGTAATTATGTCCCCCGTGCTGGCTGATCATTTCCTTCATTTCCGGCCAGAGTAAATTATGCCTTTTCTCGTATTCCTGGGCCATTCCTTCATTCAAATACATTTTAAAAGATTTTCTTATCATGCTTCCTCCATTTCATGACAGCTTATTGCCTGGCTTATACTCCTTTACGGAAAAAGACCGGTATACTGCTTCCCTTGCCTGTTTTAAGCCCTCAAATTCCCCCACAGCCAGCATCTGGGCCAAAAGATTTCCAATGGCAGTGGCTTCTCCCGGTCCGGCATAAACGGTCCGTTTTGTGCGGTCTGCCGTCAGTTGGTTTAAGTACTCTGCATTGGAGCCTCCTCCTACCACATGGATGACCGGATAGACCCTTCCGGTGATGGATTCCAGCTCCTTCACCGTACGATCGTAGCAGTCTGCAAGGCTGTTGTATATGACTGCCGCGATCTGTCCCGGTGTTTTTGGCACCTCCAGCCCGGACCTCCGGCAAAATTCCTGCACCTCCCGGATCATGCTCTCCGGAGCCAGGAATACTGGATCATTGCAGTCCACAATGGAAGGAATCCCTTCCTCAGAGGCCATCCGGCAAAGCTCTGCAAAGGAGTAAACCTCTCCCGTTTCTTCCAGCTCCTTTTTCACAGACTGGATCATCCAAAGCCCCATGATGTTTTTTAAATACCGGAAACGGTGATCATAACCGCCCTCATTGGTGAAATTTGCTTCCATGCTTTTCATGGAGCAATCCGCTTTAGGAAGCTCCGTTCCCATCAGGGACCAGGTTCCGGAGCTTATGTAAAGAAAATCTCTCATGGAGTCCTCTCCGTCGGGAACCAGGGGAACCGCCATAACGGCAGAACCGGTATCATGGGTCGCAGGAAGAACCACCTGGCAGGAGAACCCTACTTCCTCCTCAACAGCCTTTGTCAGTGGCCCTACGGGTGTTCCCGGCATGGACAGCTCTCCAAACAGCCCTTCAGGCAGGCCCAGCTTCCGGATCAGCTCATAATCCCAGGTTCCGTTTTCCCCATTGACCAGCTGGGTGGTGGTTGCATTGGTATATTCCTGCTTTTTCACCCCTGTCAGCAAATAGTGGAAATAGTCGGGTATCATAAGGAAAGATTTCCCTTTCTCTAAATATTCCGGAGTTTCTTCCCTGACAGCCATGAGCTGGTAAATGGTGTTAAAGATCTGTTTCTGGATGCCGGTTCTTCCATATAAATCTTTTAAGGAAATGATCTCATATAATTTTTCATCCATTCCCTTTGTTCTGCCATCCCGGTATCCAACCGCATTTCCCAGCATCCGGTTCTCTCCGTCCAATAGGACAAAATCCACAGCCCAGGTATCAATCCCCATGGCTGCCGGGATCTTCCCAAGTTTCCTGCACTGCTTCATGCCCTCTTTGATTTCGGAAAATAAGGACTCCACATCCCAGCACAAATGCCCGTCCTTCCGTTTCATGCCATTGTCAAACCGGTAAATTTCCTGAAGGACCAGCTTTCCTTCCCTTACGGTCCCGAGAATATGGCGGCCGCTGGATGCGCCAATATCTACGGCAAGATAGTACCTCTCCATGTAAACCACTCTCCCTTTGTTTTTCTCCTGCTTACGCTCCTTGGGCGTAAAAGTATGCCCGCAGAGTATCTCTTCCTCTATCATAACGGATTTGTGCCAAAAAAATAAGGACGCTGTTTATTTAAAACTGCGTCCTTATTTGCATATCCTTTCTTCAGTCATCGAAGCATTTTAATCTGCTTTTGATGAAATAAGCAATTCCTTTAAATCCATGATCGACATTTCATGCTCGTCCAATATTGTTGATACTTCCTTAAATTGTTCCAGCTTAATCTTCTCCTGAACATCTTTCTCTTTTTCGCCTAAAATTACCAGACTGTCCTTATATTGCTGAATCGTTTCCTGGACCTCTTTTAATTCTTCCTGAAGTTTTTCAAGTGGTGTCTTTCTTACTCCTCTTGGCATACTGGTTCTCTCCTTTATAGAAATATTTTTATCAACCATATATTACCAAGTATATGCAAAGTTCCTTTTGTTTATTACCTTATAGTTTCCCTCATTGAAAAATATTCAGGAAGAACTTTTATAGAAACCTTCCGGTTTTAAAGGTCCTTTCATGGCTCAATGAAAAGAAAAGGAAAGCAGATATGATCCGCTTTCCTTTCCCTGATTCAAACAAGCCTCTTAACATTCTATCAAACATTTTGATACCGGATCTTTACCCTTTTACTCCTGTGTGTGCCACTCCTTCTATGAACTGTTTCTGAAAAACAAAAAACAAAACAATCATTGGAATGACAGCCAGAACAGCGCCTGCCATCTGTGCCGGGTAATCGTTGGTATGCTGTCCCTGGAGAGTGGAAAGAGCCGGGGCCAGGGTCATTTTTGTTGTGGTCGTATTGACGATCAAAGGCCACATAAAATCGTTCCATGCAAACTTTGCCGTGAAAATCACAAGTGCAACGACCCCTGATTTCACCAGAGGGACCATGATTTTAATCAAAATCTGGAACCTGCTGCACCCGTCAAGTATAGCCGCTTCCTCCAGTTCATCAGGAAGGGATAAGAAAAACTGCCTCATCATAAAGGTACCAAAGGCGCTGAATAAGTTGGGCAGAAAAAGGGCTGGCATGGTATCTAAAAGCCCCGCCTTCTGTATGATAAGATACTGGGGCACCAGAAAGATCTGTCCCGGAACCATCAGAACGGAAAGCACCACCAAAAACAGGATATCTCTTCCCGGAAACTTAATCCTGGCAAAGGAATAAGCAGCCAGGGTACAGATCATTACCTGCCCTGCAACCGTTATGACCGTGGAAAATACGGTGTTCATATAGATCCTTCCAAAGGGAAGTGCGGTCAGAACGTTATAATAGGCCTCCGTAACAAACCGTTCAGGCAGAATCGTGGGCGGGATCGCCATGGACTCTCCCTTTGTTTTAAATGAGGTGCACAGCATCCAAAGAAACGGAAGCACGGTTATACTGATTCCTGCAATCAGAATCAGATGGATCAATAGCTTTTTATGACTGCTTGTTCTTTTCATCTTGCACCTCCTTTAGTCGTAATTGACCCATTTTCTCTGTCCTATCATCTGAATCACCGTTACCAGCATGATAATAGAAAAGATTAAAATGGATATGGCTGCTGCATAACCTTTGTGACCATAATCAAACGCATTGCGGTAGAATATCATGACCAGGGTCTGGGTACTCCGATAAGCAGTATTTGCTTTTCCAATCATCATATAAATGGTGTCAAACACTTGAAAGCCGCCGATGACAGAGGTGATCAAAACGAAAAATATGGTCGGGGACAGCATTGGAACCGTGATCTTGAAAAACTGGCGGATACCGCTTGCGCCATCCACAGCCGCTGCCTCATAATAGGACCTTGATATCCCCTGCATACCGGCTAAAAGAATGATCATGTTATAGCCTACGGTTCCCCATATCCCAACGATCATAACCATGAACAGGGCTGTTTTGGGATCAGTGATCCAGCCGTGAGGAGAAAAGCCAAAAGCCTTCACAGCCGCATTTAAAAGGCCGTACTGCTCATTATAAATCCACCTCCAGACCATTGCCACTGCAGCCGACATGGTTACAGAAGGCAGAAAATAAATGGTCCGGTAAAATGAAGTTCCCCTGATTTTAGTATTGAGCAGGGCCGCTACAAACAGGGATAACGCAAGGCCTAAAGGCACGGTGATCCCCACGTAGAGAAGTGTATTGCCAAGAGCCCTCCACAGTTCTTTATCCTTAAACATTTCTATATAGTTGTTAAGGCCATTAAAGGTGGCTACATTGAATTTATTCACTTCATTAAAGCTGAACCAGAAATTCTGAATGAAGGGAAAAATATAAAATATGAAGATTCCAAGCAACAGAGGTGTTATAAATAAATACCCCTCTCCCCATTCTTTCCATTGCCGCTTTGCTATTTTCTTTTTTGTCGTACCCTGCATACCATACACCTACTTCTTATTTTTTGCCAGAATTGCATCTGCATCCGTCTTAAGCTGTGCGCATACATCTGCCAAAGGCTTCTCGCCGGAATAAGCTGCCTTTAACGCCTCTAATTCCACATCATAGATCTCTGCCACGGATTTGCACACAGGAAGGGGGTTGGCTTCACCGGAATGATTGGTGTAAGCAGCCAGGTTTAAATCCTTATTGGAATCGGCAAAATACTTCTGGGCATCATTCCGTGCGGAAATGACAACACCGCTTTCTCCCTGGATCTTCATAGCCTCTTCACTTCCCAGCCACAATGCAAAATCTGCTGCAGCATCCTTATTTTTACTTCCTGCAAACACCGCATAGCCAAGTCCGTTAATGACATTTGGCTCTTTCCCGTTAAATGCCGGGAATTCTACCAGGTTGATCTTGGTGTTGATGGCATCATTGGAAGTATACTCCGGTGTCATATAGGAACCTGCCAGAACCATAGCAATCTGGCCGCCCTCAAACATGGCATCGGCAGAGGTCTCAGACAAAGCGGCTGCTGTCGGGGAATAACCCTCTTTGATCAGATCGATCCAGCACTGGATTCCTTCCTGGGTCTTTGGATCTGTATAGCCGGTCTCTGTTTTGTCGGCATTTAGAATCCAGCCGCCGTTCGCATATACGGTGGGGTAATACCAAGTCTGGAAATCGATGGGGCAGGCAAAGGGATAGGTTCCTGAATCAAGACCTGCTGCCTTTAAGTCCTTGCAGGCCGCTGCAAGATCATCATAGGTCCAGTCATCAGTAGGATATGCCACTCCTGCTTTATCAAAGATATCCTTGTTATACCACAGGGCATTGGTATCAAAATCCTTTGGTATGGCAATCTGTTTATCCTCAAAATTATAGGCTTTTACAAGCGCTTCCGGAAAATTCTTTCCTAAATCCAGGTCCGATTTTTTCAAGTAATCGTTTAAATCCAGAAGGATTCCTCCGTCATAATAATCCTCTGCATGGAGTACATTGATCCAGAATACATCCGGCGCTGTTCCTCCTGTTGCCGCAGCCTCCAGCTTTGTCCAGTATTCTCCTCCTTTATAAGGCGTAAGCTGAATCTCAATCTTTACATTTTCATGGGTTTTCTCGTAGGCCTGGACCATGGCTTCCATGACCGGGCGCTGCTTTTCATCCCATATTCCGAAGCTTAAGGCCGCAGTACCTCCCTTGGAAGCTCCGCCTCCTCCACTGCATGCGGTAAGGCTCATTGCCGCCATGGCAAATGCCATTCCCATTGCCAGCACTTTGATTCCTCTCGTTCTCTTCATAATCTGCTCTCTCCTTTTTTTATTGATATTATAGAAAGGTGTTTTTTCAACCTTCCAATTAACGAATATCCTCTAAATGAATCAGCTTTCCTCCAGAGATTCTGGACTCTTCTGCCGCAAGGGCAATATAATGGCTTTCCAGGGATTTTTCCAATGTGGTCATGGAATGGCTTGGCTCGGTTCCTTCCCTGACCATATCAAGTAACTGCTCCACCATCCGGTTGTCGCCCCCGGCATGACCGGAAAAATCATCGGATAATTTGGAAACGTCTATGGTTTCCTTTTCCTTTCCAAAGGGCCTTATGGTGATGAGATTGGAATGAAGACTGGCTTCAATTTCTCCCTTTGTTCCCATAAATCTGGTAAACCGGGAATTTTCATCCGTGCAGCCTGTCATGGTAAAGCTGATGGTAGAGCCGTCTGTCATATTTAAATTAACTACCTGGTGATCCACCACATTGTTATCGCAATGGTACACACATCTTCCATAAGGACCGGTCTTTATGGCTTCCATAACCGATTCTTCCGTAGGATGAAGGGTAAGTACATTGCATGGCCAGTCAGACTTGCCATGGGCAATGCCGGTCTTTTCATTGGTTATGTAAATCTTTTCCGCATCAAAGGGACATTCCGTCTTGGCTGCGCATCCATCCAGACAGCGCTTTGCCGCGCCCTCCGGTGCTTTTTCCTCCTTGAATAAATAGGTACTTCCAAAGGAGTTAACAGACTCGCAGGTCTTTCCTGTCAGCCACAATAAAAGGTCCATATCATGACAGCATTTTTGAAGAATCATGGGGCTGGTTATCTCTGAGTTTCTCCAGTTTCCCCGGACAAAGCTGTGGGCCTGATGCCAGTAGCCTACATTTTCAATCCCCATAACAGTGACCACATCCCCGATCACACCGGAATCAATGAGTTCTTTTACCTTTGTGTAAAAAGGCGTATAGCGCAGAACATGGCAGACTACCACCTTCCGCCCTCTCTCACCGGCAGTTTTTAAAAGCTCCCTGCATTCATCTAAATCCGGTGAAACAGGCTTTTCCAGCAAAAGATCATATCCCTTTTCAAGAGCCGGAAGAGCATGGCCCACATGCTGCCTGTCCTGTGTGGCGATAAACATCACATCAGCAAGCCTTTCCTGTTTTAGCATCTCCTCTGCACTGGAATAACACCGTTCTTTCGGCACCCCGTATTCTCTGGCCACCTCTTCCACCTTTGCCTCATCAATATCCGCTATGGCAGTGATCTCCATTTTTTCAGGAAGCAGCTTTGCAACCGGCGCATAGGCATCCTTGCCTCTGCTTCCCAGGCCCGCAAGGGCAACTGTAATCTTTTTCATGTTATCTTCCCTTCCTGTATCATGAACTACGGTTCATGACCGACATTCAACCTTCGCGCCGATGAGCAAGCTCATCTACGCTCTCTTGCACTCATTGTATCTTGATTCTTTTTTATCATTATATAATGAACCGGAATGATATGCTTATACTATTATCCAGACTCATTGCCAAATTCCTTGTTTTTTCCGTTATTGTGCACAAATTCTTCCAGAAAGTATTCCCTCCTTACGGTGATTTCAACGGAATCTTTCTAAAAATGCAAAAAGAGGCATCCATACGAATCGATGAATGCCTCCATTGGCCGGATAAATATTTTTTTCTATTATACTCCCATTCAATAGGTTTGAATTGCAGGATTGTCCTGTCTTGTTATCAAATTATCCAATCTTGCCAGCCGCATCATTTCGTGCTACCATAAAGGCCAAAGGAGGTATTTCAAATGGCATACTGCAGCACAGCGCTAACCATAGAATTTGAAATCCACGAAATCATAACCGTCCACTATTTTGAATACATGAAGGATTTCGTGTTTTCAGGAGAATCCCACGATTTCTGGGAGTTTCTTTACGTGGACAAGGGAGAGATTACCGTACAGGCAAACCAATCCATCTACCATTTAAAGGCCGGGGATGTGATCTTTCACAAGCCAAATGAATTCCACGCCTTAAATGCGTCCGGGAACAAGGCTCCCAATTTAGTGGCCATATCCTTCCGCTGCTCCAGCGAAAGCATGAGGTTTTTTGAAGAGAAATCCTGTACCTTAAATCAGGAGGAACGTTTCCTCATTTCCAGGATCATTGCAGAGGCAAGACAGGCCTTTTCCACTCCCCTTCACATCCCTTCTGTGGAAAAGGTGGAACTGGCCCCTTCCCCTCCCTTTGGAGCTGCCCAGCTCATCCTTTTATATCTGCAGATTTTCCTGATTCATGTGAAACGGAATCATTTTGAAGAAAATGGTGTGCCCATTCACGCCGTTCCAACCGGGCAGATGACCCTTTCCTCCAATTCCAGCCATTTGGAACAGATCATTCAATATATGGAGTTTCACATCTGTGAACAACTTTCCATAAAAACTATTTGCAACGAATTCTCCATAAGCCGTTCCACCCTCCATTCCCTGTTTCACAAAGAAAAAAACTGCGGAGCCATCGATTATTTCAATTTCATGAAAATCGAGCGTTCCAAGGAGATCATGCGGGATGGCAGCATGAATTTTACGGAAATCGCGTATTTCCTTTCCTACAGCTCCCTGCAGTATTTTTCCAAGCAGTTCAAAAAAACAACCGGTATGTCTCCACTGGAATATTTTAATTCCGTTAAAAAATATTCCAATGAAATTACAATTGCAAGTAAGAAAAAGAGGGGAACAACAGGATAATTTGACAAGCTTCCGTGATGATTCCATAATGTTTTTTTTCGAAAAAGTGCTATATTAGAAACATCAATTCAGTGGAGGATCGACAATGCAGGATATTATATTCAATCAGACCGCTTTGAGCTTTGAGGAAAGCTCCCTCCTGTTTTCCATTAAGCATGGAAGCACACTTTGGAAATGGGATGCAAAATACAGTCCCCGCCTTATTGCCGGCGGACAGACCGTTTATTTCCACGATGCCGCATCCATTACCCATAACCAGTGGAAAACAGGGGTCGGAGAAGGGATCATCAGCCATTACCAGGGTTTCCTGTCAGACGGCATTGATTTAGGACTGGCCTTTGAAACGGTTTCATGGATCGAGTATGCCACGGAGGACGTTCATTTTGAATGGATCCCTCTGTCAGAAAGCAGCATCCCGGTTTCAGAAATATACTGGCCCGGATACATGGAATTTGAAAAAGAAAGTGACCGCTGGTACACTCTTTTAAACATCCAGCAGGGGCTTCTCATCCCAAATACCTGGGAAACGGCTCTTGAAAAACTGCCCTTTGACGGCATGATGTGCACCGCCGGTTCTTATATGCCCTGGTTTGGGCAGGTAAAGGATGGAGATGGTTACTTAGCTATCTGCGAACAGCCCTGGGATGCCGCTTATTATGCGGAGCATCCGGCAAAGGGTCCCTATACCCACACCGGCATCAAATGGCTGCCAAGCCTGGGCAGGATGAACGACCGCAGAACGATGCGGTTTTCCTTTCTGTCTGACTGCGATTACAATGACATCTGCAAGCATTACAGAAGCTACGTAAAGGAGCAGGGCACCTTCTGTTCCCTGAAGGAAAAGGCAGCCAAGGCCCCTGTTCATAAACTGGTTGGTGCTTCCTTCCTCCATAAAGGAATCAAAACCCAGGTCATGCCGGATTCCCGCTTCTTTGATCCGGAGAACCCGGACAAAAACAACCATGTATACCGCTTTGAGAAAAGAACCGGTGAGATCCATCATTTCCACAAGGATCTGGGTCTTAAAAAGCTGTATCTCCATCTGGATGGGTGGGCGGAACCAGGTTATGACAACCAACACCCCGACTATCTTCCTGCCTGTGAAGAGGCAGGGGGCTGGGAAAAGATGAAGGAGCTTGCGGATGCCATGCACGGATATGGATATTCCTTTGGCATCCATGACCAGTACCGGGATTATTACCGCAGGGCCAAAACCTTTGACCAGAATTTTGCAGCGCAAAAGCCTGACAATACCCTTACGGAGCATGCCAATTGGGCGGGCGGACCCCAAACCTATCTGTGTGCCACCCAGGCTCCCTATTATGTGAAAAGGAATTTTACTGAGATCAAGAAAAACGGAGTGGAATTAGACTGTGCCTACTTAGATGTGTTCACCTGCAACGAGCCCGATGAATGCGACCACCCATGGCACCGGATCAACCGGAAGGAATGCCTGGACTACCGGAGCCTTTGCTTTGAATACCTGCTTTCCCAGGGGATCCTTCCAAGCTCTGAGGAAGTGACGGACTGGTCTGTAAAAAGCCTGGTGTTCTGCCACTATGCTCCCTATTCCTTTATGATGCACGAGCCGGGGGCTGAGCGTCAGGGAATCGCAGTACCTCTCTTTAACCTGGTATACCATGACTGCCTGATCATTCCCTGGATGATGGAAAAATACGAAAAAGAGGATTTCATGCTTTACGCCCTCTTAAACGGCGGCGCGCCGTATTTTATCCGGGATGGGGCTTATGAGAACATTGACGGCTCCTTTGGCGGCCATCAAACCCTTTCAGAGGAAGAAATGGCGGCCCGCTGCAGCGTTGTTGCTTCTCTTCACGAAAGGGTCGCCATGTGTGAAATGTTATTTCATGAATTTATTGACGGGGATTTATTCCGGCAGCGCACCACCTTTGCGGACGGTACTGCAGTGGAAGCCGACCTCCTTCACGGAACCTATGAGATCAAAACAGAGCAGAAAAATGCCTAGGGGTTTCATGTCCTGTATTCCTTTGGGGACATCCCGTAATAGCGTCGGAAGATCCTGTGGAAATAGCTGGTATTATCATACCCTACCGCTATGGAAATGTCTGTCACGGAAAGCCTGGTATTTAAAAGAAGAACAGAAGCATGATTCAGCCGCTTTACCTGCAAAAGCTCCTTATAGGTCCGCCCGGTCAATCTCTTTATGGCCCGGCTCAGCCAGTAAATATTATAATTAAGGAGAGCAGCAAGCTCAGTCAGCTCCCCATCCTTATAATTTTCATCAATGTAGGTGAGTACCTGAAATATAAGCTTCTGTTCAAAGCTCTCCGAGGTATGGCTGATCTTATCCGTACAATGCATGAGCTGAAGGAACAAAAGCCCCATGGTGATCTGATTGATGCTCTTTTTATTGGGCTGGTCGCTTAAAAGGGTCCACACCATGTTTTCCACCAGATTCTGTACCGGAAGCACATCTGCCACCTGGAAATGGAGGTAGCTGGCGTATCGGGGATCAAAGCAGAGACAACCTACCAGGAAATCACGCAGTAAGTCTTCTTCTTCTCCCATCATTTCAAAGGCAGTATCAAAAAATTCCGGCAGGATGATGAAGTTTATTCCAATATCCTCCTCTCCTGCCGGAAGGATCTCCTGGGTGGCATGCTGGTTCAAAAACAGCAGCTCCCCTGTCTTTAAAACCACCTTCTCCCCATCAATAAAATGAACGGTTTCACCCTTGCACATATAAATCACTTCAATATAATTATGCTTGTGCTTGGGGAAATGGACGAACCTGGTGTGAGGCCTGATGCTGATCATTTTTCCGTGTTCCAGCATCTTTTTGCTGTCAATGACCAGCTCCTGCCCCTCGGTATACCGGTTGCGGTCAATTTCAGTCCGTCCGTTTATGATTTCCCGTTCCTCGTCTGTAATGACTCCCAGACGGTCTAAGATTTCCTGATCCACCAGTCAAGGCCTCCTTTTTTAAACATAAGGAAATAGGATAAGGTTTTTCCACCTGTCCTCTCCCATAGCGTTTTCTCCTAAGGCGTAGGCATGAACATTATCATCTTTTGCCATCAGCTTGTAAATAACAGCCCCGGAGCTGTCCGTATCCTGCAGCCATCTTTCATCCTTTACGATCACGCCGCTTTCAACTTTAAACTGCCAGACAGCAGCTTCCCCTTCTGCATTAGTGCTGGTATAGGTAATCTCTCCCTGCATCAGATCATCCTTAAAAGCACCCCTTTTTGCATTGAGCTTCGTGATGTCCTCTGTGACTCCGTTATAATAATTGTAACCGCACTCTCCATTACCGTTCATCTTTCCATCCGCCCATGTCCCATAAGAGTAATCGTAGCGTTTCCCCTCCTCCAGTTCAAGGACCTGAAGGGCCGTACAATCCCCCTCCGGCTTCCCATAGTCAAAATTCCCGTAAAAAACCGTGGAGGCTTTTACAAACACCAGACCTTTGCCGGAGGATATTTTTCCCCTCATCGCCGCTCCATCATACATGCAGGGAAACTCTTTCCAGGGGATGTCATAACCGTTTAACAGTCTGGCCGCTCCTTCTAAGTCCCCCTGGTCAAATAACCCTGTCAGCTGGGTTAAAAATTCCTTATCCCCGGGAGAAAGGATTATTTCATCTGATAAAGTCTCACTCAAAGGCTCAGCCAATGCTTCTGGTTCCGCCTTTTCCACCTCTGTAAAATCCTGGCCGGGTTCTTCGTATCTTTCTTCATTCCTAATGGAGCCTGCCACGCTAAGCAGCAGCAAAAGCACCGTGATTAGCCCGATCCAAAGGAGGATGCGAAGATTTTCCCTTTTTCTTGGATCCGTCCATCTCTCAAACACAAGATCCCTCCTTCCCGTCATATACGGACCACGCCTGGCAAAGAAGCGCAAGACCTGTCTTTATCTCTTCTTCTGTAAGGCTTGCAAACCCAAGGACAATGGTGGAAGGATAGGTATCCGGCTGTTCATGGATAAAGTATCCCGACATACCGTAAACCTTCACCCCGGATTTCGCCGCCATGCTTATGAGCAGGTTTTCCGCCCTTCCCTTGCAGTCCGTTAAAAGCAGATGGAGACCCGCATGTTCTCCTCTGATCAGGAACTGGCTCTCAAAGGGTTTAAGCCCTGCCGCCAGTGTATCGTGCTTTGCCTTATAGACCGCCCTCATCCGGTTTAAATGGCGTTCATAGTGTCCCTCTGCCATAAACTGATAAAGGATGTTCTGGTCAATACGGGATACCGTGGAAGCATAGAAATTCATCCGGTCCCGGTACACAGCAAACAGAGGGCCGGGCAGGACCATATAGCTTACACGGATGGCCGGGGCAATGGATTTGGAAAAGGTTCCGTAATAAATCACCCGGTTTCTTCCGTCCATTCCCTGTAATGCAGGGATGGGCTTTCCCTTGTATCGGAATTCACTGTCATAATCGTCTTCAATGAGATACCGCCCTTCCTTTTCATAAGCCCATACAAGAAGCTCCTGCCGCCGCTTTACCGGCATGACGATGCCGGTGGGATACTGGTGGGAAGGCATTACATAGGCGATATCCGCCCCGCTCTTTTCCAAAAGCTCTACATCCATGCCGGACCGGTCCATGGCAACGGGAACCACCTGGTACTTTAAGCTGTCAAAGACCCGGTATGCCTGCTTATATGTAGGGTTTTCCATGGCGATCACCCGGTCGGTTCCCAGAATCTGGGACAGCAGCATCAGAAGATATTCGCTTCCGGCGCCTACGATGATCTGCTCAGCCTGACAGTTTACCCCACGGGCAGAATGGAGATAGGAACGTATGGCCTCCCTGAGGGCCGGTTCTCCCTGGGGATCTCCCGGCATAAACATCTCCCGGTTATCATCCACAAGGGTATTTTTCGATATCTTCCTCCATGTATTAAAGGGGAATGCACAAAGATCAATGCCTCTGGGAGAAAAATCCACCTTCCAGTCCGGGACATTTTCCCTGCCAAAGGCGGATGGGCTAAGAAGGGATGGGATCTTATCCCTCTGTTCCTGCCCGGTATGCACCAGATCCTCGATCCTGCATACATAATACCCCTTACAGGGGACAGCCTCAATATATCCTTCCGACAAAAGCTGTTCATAAGCCATCTGGGTGGTGCTTCGGCTGACCTTTAAGTTCTCCGCCAGCCTCCTTGTAGATGGAAGGCGGGTGGCCGGCCTTATATTCCCTTTTTTTATTTCCTCTTTGATATAGCTGTAAATCTGGCTGTAATAAGGGGAACCAGGCTGGTTTTTTAATGGTATCATTAACTCCATGGTGAAAACTCCTCCCTTCCTCTTTACCGGATATGAAGAAATGCCGCACGTCCTTTTTTTCCCGGCCATGCAGCATTCTCCTCGTTTGACCGGTCATCCGGCCTGTCAAAGATTATTTTGTTATTTTAAAAGAACTCTTTAATGAAACGATCCGGTTGAATACCAGATGGTCTGGCTCGCTGTCCTTGCAGTCAACACAGAAAAATCCGTTTCTTACAAACTGGAAGCTGTCATAAGCTTTTGCACTTAAAAGACCCGGTTCCACATAGCAGTTCTTTAAGATTATCAAAGAATTTGGATTTAAGTTTAAGCTGCCGTCTTCATTAAGCTTTCCTTTTTCTTCATCCACGATGTTTTCATACAGACGGCATTCCGCCTGTACTGCGGTGGAGGAAGCAACCCAGTGAATCGTTCCCTTTACCTTTCTGCCCTCAAAGCCTGAGCCGCTCTTTGTTTCCGGGTCATAGGTACAGTGAACCACAGTAACATTGCCGTCTTCATCCTTTTCGCAGCCGGTGCAGGTCACAAAATAGGCATTCATCAGGCGGACTTCATTGCCTGGGAAGAGGCGGAAATATTTCTTAATGGGTTCCTCCATAAAATCTTCCCGTTCAATGTATAGCTCTTTCCCAAAGGGAACCTTTCTCTCTCCTAATTCAGGATTTTCCAGGTTATTTGCAACATCCAGATACTCTATGGTATCCTCGGGGTAGTTATCGATGACCAGCTTAATGGGATCCAGAATCGCCATCATTCTCGGTTTCTTCAGCTTTAAGTCCTCTCGGATGCAGTATTCCAGCATGGCATAATCCACGGAGCTGTTGGCCTTTGATACGCCTACCAGATCCACAAACATGCGAAGGGATTCCGGCGTATAGCCTCTTCTTCTTAAAGCGGCAATAGATACCAGGCGGGGATCGTCCCAGCCGTCAACTACTGCATCTTCTACCAGCTTCTTGATATAGCGTTTTCCCGTTACCACATTGGTAAGATACAGCTTTGCGAATTCAATCTGGCGGGGAGGATCCACGAATTCACACTCCTTAACCACCCAGTCATAAAGCGGCCTGTGATCCTCAAATTCCAGAGTACAGATGGAGTGGGTGATGTGCTCAATGGCGTCCTCAATCGGGTGGGCAAAATCATACATGGGATAAATGCACCACTGGTCGCCGGTGTTATGATGAGTCATGCGGGCCACGCGGTAAATGACCGGATCACGCATGTTGATGTTGGGAGATGCCATATCAATCTTGGCGCGGAGAACCCTTTCCCCATCTTGATACTTGCCTTCCTTCATCTCTTCAAACAGTTTTAAATTCTCTTCCACGCTGCGGTTCCGGTATGGGCTTTCTTTACCTGGAGTCTTAAAATCTCCCCGGTATTCCCTGATCTCCTCCGCAGTTAAATCACAGACAAATGCCTTTCCCTTCTTTATTAAAAGGATCGCACAATCATACATCTCCTGAAAATAATTGGACGCAAAGAAAAGGCGGTCCTCAAAATCAGCTCCCAGCCACTTCACATCTTCCATGATGGATTCTACAAATTCTGTCTTTTCTTTTGTCGGGTTTGTATCGTCAAAACGGAGGTTGAACTTTCCACCATACTTCTGAGCCAGGCCATAGTTAAGTAAAATCGATTTTGCATGTCCGATATGCAGATAACCGTTAGGCTCCGGCGGAAATCTGGTCTGCACGTGATCATAAACACCCTCTGCAAGATCCTTATCTATCTCCTGTTCGATAAAGTTTTTAGAAACTACATCTTCTTTGTTCTCTTCCATTTCTCTTCCTCCATGTCAGTAATCCCAATATTACACTATCATACCATACTTCATCCATTTAGAAAAGGGGGAAAATACAGCAAAGAGCCGGGCTTTTTGTTACGGTTCGGCCATAAAATCACTTTCTTTCGGCCTTTTCCCAGACCGGCCGTTTTTCCTCATACTGCCCATTGATCCAATCCACGACTTCTCCCCTTCCCTCTTCCGTAAAAGGAAAGGCTGCTCTTATTTTCTGCTCCTCAGGAGTCGCTTCATAACAATAGGGTTCCGGATATACCACGGCCGATAATTCCTCTTCCTCCTTTTTCACCCGGTAACGCATCCCCTTCATGCTCCCGGTGTAAGCCTCTTTTTTAAAAAACTGTATGGGTACAAAGGTATCTTTATTAAGCACTTTATTCTCCTCCTTGCATATGACCTTGATCTATTGAAACCCTATACCAGTATTATGCCATTGTCAAGAAAATCCTTTGTTCACGTGTAAAAACAAAAGGCCGCGGCGCCGGCTCATGTGAATCGCCGGTATCGCAGCCCATGGGCTTTGCATTACTTGTGTGCGCCAGGCCCTGTTTTCTTCTCTGAGCGGCTGGAAACTCCAGGCCCGACCTCACCATCTTTGGAAGGAGCGCTTGTTGATGCCTCTGTCTCCGGTTCCTTGGTTGCAGGAGGAGCCGCAGTGGTAGGTGCCGCCGTTGCGGGCGGAGCCGTGGTTGGCGTTTCCGTAGGCTTTGCTGCGGTGGTTGGCTCTGTGGCAGGCTTTGTCTCTCCTGGTTTGGAAGTTCCGTTAGAGGCTGTCTGAGATTCCGTTCCAGGCAAATGATAACAAAGAACCGGGACCCCTGCTGCAATATTCTCAAATATGGTCTTTGCCACAGCCGGTGGCAGATTGACACAGCCGTGGGAGCCGCCGGACTTATAGATGGTTCCGCCAAAGGTACTGCGCCATGTGGCATCATGAAGGCCGATATTTCCGTTAAATGGCATCCAGTAGGACACGGGAGTCCTGTAAGTTTCTCCCTTTAACGTGGCATCCCTTTGCTTATAGGTAAGGGGAAACACGCCCGCAGGAGTGGACCACCCTTTTGACTCATTGCCGGATACGAAATCCGATTCCACCAAAAGCTTTCCGTCTTTATAAAAATAAAGGTGCTGGGCTGTTAAGTTGATTTCCACATAAGTGCTGCCGTAATCGGTGTCCCCATGACTGGCTGCCTTCTGTTTGTATACAGGTTCTCTTACCTGGCTTTGTCCTGAACGGATCAGCTCTGCCAGCTCATCTGCCTCGGCGCTTTGATCGATCTTCCAGCCATAGCTGCCTCCCGTGATCCTTACGGTCTGCCCATAGGAGGTCTTTAAGCTTTTGGCTCTGGTGGACGTATCATACTTGGAAGCCAGTTCTTTCACATATGCGGTAACAGAGGAGCTGTTTAAATAAACCTTGCCATCCTCTCCGATCCCGATCCATTTGGAAATCGTATCTCCGTTTAACACCTTTTTTTCATTTCCAAAGCTGTATGTAATAGTGGCATTGACATATTTATTCAATGTCTGCACGTAAGCGATCAGCTGGGGATCATCAGCCGGAATCTGAGGCTTTACATAAGCATCAAGCTCTTCTAAGGAAATTTCCGGTTTTAAACTCATAATAGCCTCGGAAACTCCAGACTTCATCTTTTCTAAGTCAAGCTGGTTTCCTTCCTTGGCAGCCACTATTGTGTAGCCCTGTCCCGATACATAATCGGACACCTGTGCATTCTCCGGTTTCTCCACAAGCTCATCCTTTAAACAGGCCAGGCCGGAAACAGCCGTTTCAAATTTGTCCTGGTCATACTGTATCATGGTTCCTATATCAAATTCCTGGGGAGTTTTCATATGTTTCAGCCATTCATAAGTCTTCTGGTCTGCCAGAATCTTTTCTAGGCTTCCGTCAAAAACTGACTCAAGGCCGATATCCATTCCCTTTATCTCTTCTGTGCTTCCTCCTCTTTCCCCGATTGACAACACATAGTTCTCAATGCCGGAGGCAATTGATTTCTTTACTTCTTCTATGGATTTCTTTGATGCATCCATTCCATTGATCGTGGTGTTGGGAAAAAACACCTTCTCATACTGCCTGCCCATCTGAAGATAGACCAGAGCAGCAATCAGCGCCGCTGCAGCTACAGTCCCGCTTCCAATTGCTGCCCAGCCCTTTATTCCAAGTGGCTTTTTCTTTCTGCTGCGCGGTTTTACATTTTCCATTAATTTCCTACCTCTTTACAAGCCTTTACGTTCAGAATTCATTATACCTTAAAACCGCGAAATTTGTCTAAATATTTATGGTATATTTCTTGACATTTTTATTACGATTTCCTCTTTCATGACCAGCTTCTTATGACATGCAGGGATCACTGGAAGAAATTTCCTCTTTGGGGATCTTAAAAAAATTCCTGCTTCCCATGGTGACAAAATATTTCATAATACTCCCGCAGTCTTCATAAGATAAATTAAGAATGATGAAAAAAGGAATCCTTCATGGCACGCTATACCCCAGTCTACGGAGAAGTAACCTCCGTCAACCCTTTACGGAACTCCGCCACCGACAAAAGCTGTTCTATGATCATTTCCATAATGAGCGAGAGCATAGGACAGACCAACTTTATTGTCACTCCGCAAACCTATGTCTTTAACCAGCACACCTTTAACCCCGGTGACTCCATTGTCGCCTTCTATGATACAAAAGCGCCTGTTCCCCTGATTTATCCGCCTCAGTACGCGGCAGTCGTCCTTGCGGAAAACAGCGATGGGTATGAGGCTGTTTTTGATTATTTTGATGAGGACCTGTTAAATTCATCACAAACCCTGAAGTTAAGCCTGTCCGACCAAAGTGAGACAACGATCCTCCTTTCCAACGGCCAGACCTTCTTTTACAATCCAGGCGGCCATTTTCTTCTTGTTTTCTATGCCTTTACCACCCGCAGCATTCCGGCAATCACCACTCCCCAGACGATTGTGGTCTTCTGCACTCCAGAGAAGAAAACCTAGGAAGGCCCCTGCTACCGGCGCAATAAAAACACCTGGCTTCAAAGGAGTTCCTCTGAGCCAGGCGTTTCTGCCTGAACATATAAGCGAAAAAGCCGGGAGGCTACCTGCCTGCAGCTTTCATATCTTCTGCCGTCATAAATGCACCCTCATAGCCCAGAAATTCACACAGCCTGGCTGTATGGGGCTGCTCCAGCCTGGCCTTTACCAGACTTTCTTTCTCATAGAAAACCTGTTCTCCAGGCCCGTCTGAAAGCACCTTACCGTGGGCCATAATAATGACCCGTTCAAAGTGCTCTGCCACAAAGTCCATATCATGAAGAATCGCCAGCACAAATTTTCCCTTTTCGCTTAAGGTGCGGACAATCCTTCCAAGCACGGCCCGGCCTTTTGTATCCTGGGCAATGGTCGGCTCATCCAAAATAAGCACCTTCGGATCCATGGCCACCACCGAAGCAATGGCTACCATCTTCCGTTCCGATAAATCCAGGTCATAGGGATTTTCCTCCGCGGCCTCCAAAAGCCCTACCATCTCAAGGGCCTCTTCTGCCAGCTTTTTCGCCTCTTCCCGGCTCTTCCCTAAGTTTAAGGGGCCCACCATGACCTCTTCCAGTACCTGGTTCTTAAATATCTGGTCATCCGGATTCTGGAACACATATCCCACCTTTCCGGCAAGCTGCGCCACGGTTCTCCTGGAAATATCCTCACCTTCAAAGAAAATACTCCCTGCATTTGGCTTTAACAATCCCTTTAACAGCTTGACCAGAGTAGTCTTTCCCGCACCGTTCTGGCCGATGATGGCGGTAGGCCTTGCATCAAGACAGAGCTCCTGGTGTTCGATCACCGGTATATCAGGCTGGTAATGAAACGTAAGATCCTGGATCCGGAACACTTCCTGACCGCTTTTCACTTCCTGTCCCTTTACAAAAGTCCTGCCGGTAAGCTTTGGAGGAAACTGCTCCCTTAAACGCTCCATCTGCTCTAATGTGACAGGATAAAGCCTGTCCTCTCCCTCTTTCCTGCACACCCCAAGGGCTCTGCACACCTGAGTGTAAACCGGCGGCTTAACGCCCAGTTCCTCTAAATCATCCCTGGAAAAAATCTGTTCCGGAGTATCATAGGCGATCTGCTTTCCTTTATGAAGAAGGAGGATCTTATCGCAGTAGGAAGCCAGTTTCTCTATCTTCTGTTCCACCATGATAATGGTTATGCCTGTTTTGGCCAGCTTGTCAACCACCCGGAATACCTCTTCACTTCCCTGAGGATCTAATTGGGAGGTAGGCTCATCAAGCACAATGACTTTAGGCTCCATGGCAAGGATGCTGGCAATGGCCACCCGCTGCGTCTGTCCTCCGGATAAATCAAAAGGATTCCTGTCCCTGTATTCCTCAATATCCAGAAGCTTTAAATTTTCTTCTACTCTCTTAAAAATCTCTTCCTTTGGGATCCCTAAATTCTGAAGCCCAAAGGCAATTTCCTCAAAGACCGTATCCTTTGCTCCGGAAAGCTGGTTAAAAGGATTCTGGAACACCAGACCAACCTTCTGGCACAGTTCGGCAATGGGTGTCTTTGCCGCTTCCGCTCCGTCAATGAGGAGCTTACCGCCATAAGCCCCACGGAACATGGTGGGGACCAGACCGGCAAAGGCCTGGCATAAAGTGCTCTTTCCGGCTTTATTTTCACCGGCGATTCCAATAAACTGCCCTTTTTCCACCTGAAAATCAATTCCGTCAAGAGCCAGGTTTGACCTATGGGGATACCGGTATTTTAAATTATTAACTTCGATCAAAGCCATGTAAGCACCCTCCATACTACGGAAACCCCAATGATCAGAGCCATCAGCGCCATGAATGCCTTGTCCCTGCCCGCCAGCCTGTGTTCCCTTAAAAATGTCTTTTTGTTTTTTGAATCAAATCCCCGCACTTCTAAGGCAATGGCCCTTTCTCTGGTGTTGATTAAGGAACTGCTGACCACAGGCGAGATCAGCGGGATAAATGCCCTGGCTCTGACAAGCAGGCTTCCTTCTGTTTCCATGCCCCGGCTTCTCTGGGCATCCATGATGGTATTCATGGTTCCCATCATCTGGGGAATGATCTGAAAAACAGAGCTGATCATATACCCGAATCTGGGAGAAAAGCCTGCCTGCTCCATGGTCTCCACCAGGTCCGCAGGCTTGGTGGTCAACACAAAGGTTGCAAAGGCCAAAAGCATGTTTATGATATTAAGTCCGATTCTGGCGGCATAGAGTAGCCCTTCCTGGTAAAAGGCAAGAGGTCCTAAATGGAACAGAACCTTCTGGTTTTCCTGGTTAAAAAGGCCATGGATCAAAAAGATGGTGATTATGATGGTAAAAGAAAAGGCAATCAGGGGGAAAACCTTCCTTATAATTTTCCCGCTGATCAAAAGGCATAGACTGAAGGCCAGAAACAGGCCGTAGATCCACAGCGCACCCCCGATTAAGGGCGCGCTGACGGCTGCCAGAATATAAAACATCTTGGCAAATGGATGCAGTCTGGTTAAGTAGGTATCTTTATCCACGTAAAGACTGATACTTTTCATATGATTCTGCCTTTCCTGCTTTAGTCCAGACTTGCCACTTCATCATCCATCTCGTAAAGGGAAGTCAGTTTCTTTGGAAGACCTTTGATGATGGCGTACACGATCAAAAGGGTGATTAATTTATCCGGCACATCCACGATGATCTCATCAAGGAAGGAGCCAAAGGCAACAGGAAGCCCTGAGGCCTGTGACCAGGCAAAGACAGCGTCTCCCCAGATATTGCCTGTGGTTCCGCCCCAGAAAATGATATTTAAGGGAGTGGAGATTACAACAGCCGTAAGGCCTGCCACACAGGCGGTGAGAATGGCTCCGGAAAGCTTCTCCATACGGCCAAGCCTTGCCATGATTCCTACCGCGACACCGATTCCTAAGCTGGTTAAGGCATATACCAGGGTAATGGAATCACCGGTGGTAAAGCCATAAATTAAGTTGTTAGCCGCACCGCAGATTCCCCCGATCACGGGTCCCCCAAGAATACCGCCGATGCAGGTACCGATAGAATCCAGCCAAAGTGGAAGCTTTAAAACAGACGCAAAAAGCTTTCCTAAATAATTGATTCCAATACAGGCCGGAATCAGAACAAAACAAGCCGCATTCAATTTGGTTTTAAATAAATTTTTCATCTCAATTTCCTCCAATCATGTTTTTCTTTTAACCTTGATCCATACGGACAAAGGCCTCTAATGCCGTAAGGATCTCCAAATGCTCTCCCCTCATCATGGCTGACTCTCCGCTGGTATAACTGTTGATGTTGTCTTCTAAGGACTCCTCAGACTCCACCACCACGTTTAATATGGAGGCGGTTTTTACTCCCCGCAGTCCGCCCACCACAAATAATGCAGCGGTTTCCATATCAGAACCCATCACGCCTTTTCCAGCCCAGTAAGCGCAGACCTCTTTTTCCTCATCAATGTAAAAGCTGTCATGGCTCCTGGCTATTCCCACGTGAGATCTCGCTCCCAATTCCCCGGCGCTTTTCATGCAGGCCAGCAAAAGCTCCGTATCCGGTATCGCCGGATAGATGGAGTCCGCATAGGAAGACGAGGCCCCATCATCCCGGACAGCTCCATTTACCAGAATTAAATCGCCAAGGCGGATCCCTTTTTGAAGCGCTCCGCAGCTTCCGATCCGGATCATGGCCTTAACCCCGATTCTTGCCAGTTCCTCCACTGCGATCGCCGCAGACGCACCTCCAATTCCTGTAGATACCGCCATAACGGGCACTCCCCTGTATTTTCCCTTAATACTTCGGAATTCCCTGTTATAGGCCAGTTCCTCCGTATCCGTCAGACAGGCTGCAATCCGGTCCAAGCGTTTTGGATCTCCCGGCAGCAGCACATAGGGAACGGCCTGTTCTTTTGACAAATTGATATGAGGCATGATCTCAGCCACAGGTATCATCTCCTTTCACCCTTTTTATGTCCTGAATGTAGCACAAAGAGGCCATCCTGTCAATCTGTTGACGCAAACTATAACCTGATAATAATACCTTTTTCACGAAACAGTCCGTCTATTTCCAACCGGCTGCATTGACTTATCATGTATTCGTGATAAAATGGACTGAGAGATTTACGAGGAGGTTTCCTATGGTCACACTTCATCTGGATGACACTGTTATCAAAAGCCTGAGCAACAATGAACTGAATGTCCTGAAATTTGTCTATGAACACTCGGATGAGGTTTTGGATATGAGCATACAGACACTGGCCGCCCAGACATCCTATTCCTCTGCCACGATTCTGCGCTTCTGCAAGAAGCTTGGGTATTCCGGCTTTGCGGAATTCAAATATGCCCTCCGCGCCGAGGGAAGAAAAGAAAATCCCGGACCCTTGGCTGCAAAAGCCCAGGATTTTGATACCCGGATCATGATTGACAGCCTGTGTTCCAACGTCGAAGGAACCTCCAATCTGATATCGGAAGATCAGCTCAGCCATACGTTCCGGTATTTTGACAGTAACTGCCCCATCTACTTATGGGCCCCAGGAGGGATCACTTCTATTCTAAGCGACTATTTTGAGAAGCTTCTTTTCTCCATCGGACGCCAGAACGTATACAAGATCGAATCCAGTAAAATGGGAGAACATATTTTAAGAAATATCCGCTCGGAATCCCTGCTGATCTTAATCAGCACCACCGGGGATTTCGGTCCGACCGTACGTCTTGGCAAAATCGCCCGGATGAACAATGTCCCGATTCTATCCATCACCCCATATACCAACAATGAAGTCGCCAACTTAGCCACTGTCAACTTCCGCTTCTTCACCAGCCAGCGTGAAAACCGGGGAGCGGAGTTCACTTCCAGGCTTCCGGTATTTTATATGATCAACGCCATAATACGCTGTTACCTTCAGTACAAGCTGTCCGGCCGGGAACAAACGGAACAGGGGGGAAACCATGATTCCTTTATTTGAAAAAGCACATCAACTGCACCTTACGGATACGGAGGAAGAAATCCTTAAGTATTTTGAATCCAATCTTCCCTCGTCCGTGTATACCAATTTAAATGACTTAAGTGCCAGCCTGTATACCTCCAATGCTACCATTGTCCGTTTCTGCCAAAAGCTGGGACTGAAGGGCTATAACGAATTCAAATACCAGGTACGTAAGGAATTAAAGCAGCTTCATCCCCAGAACTTCCGTACCGATGATCTGGTCCATCATTCTCTCGCCCTGTTTAAGGATAATTTAGATCAGATCGATGAAGAGAAGCTGGAAGAGATCGCCGGGCTTCTGACCAGCGACCGGCCCATCTATATCTATGGCTCCAATTTAAGTTCCCTTGCCGCCAAATATCTCCAGACGGTCTTAAACTCACTTGACTATCCCTGTATTCTGGTTGAATGGCGGCGCCTGTTAAATGGTCTTGTACATGAGATAAACAGCGATGCCGTTCTTTTCATCATCACGGCCCATGGAGATGCCAGGCGATATCTGTCTGTATTCCGGAAGGCTAAGGCCCGCGGCACCATCACGATTCTGCTCACCTGTGAGAAGGACAGCCCTCTGATACCCTACAGCACCATCGCACTCTGCACCAATGACCGGAATGAGGAGTACCGTCATGTAGATATCAATCCCAGACTGGGAATCTTCACAATTGTCCAGATTCTGATTGAACTGGCCGCCAGGATCAAACAGAATTCCCAGACAGATGGTGACACCTTTGGTTCCCTGTCTTAACGAAAATAAGAAAGCTGCCCGGTTCCATGTTTCCCATGGCCGGGCAGCTTCCTCTTTGTTTCTTTAATATTTTAATACTTCCCTTACATTTGATGCAATTCCTTCCACTTTCGGCCCATAGATCACCTGGATATGTGTATCGCTGGTGCGGACAATCCCCATGGAGCCTGTTTTCTTTAAAAGTTCATCACTTACCATTGCCATATCTTTTATATCCACCCGAAGTCTGGTCAGGCAGTTGTTCACTGTCGAGATATTATTATATCCGCCAAGTCCCTCTATGATTTTCGATGCGAGGGCTTTTTGTTTTTCTTCCATAGTGCTCTCTAAAACATCCGCCTCCTGCTCTTCGTCAGATACATCGACGGATAGCTGTTTTCTCGTTAAATAGCTTTTAAATACATAATAATAAATGACAGAGAAGAAAGGCCCGGTAATGATCACCCAGTACCAGCGGGACCCTGGCTGAAATACGCCCCAGATCAGGAAATCGATCAGACCGCCGCCTGTATTGCCGATAATAACCTTAAATGCCGACATCAGCATGAAGGATAAACCGCCCATCACCGCATGGAACAAAAACAGCGGGGGCGCAATAAACATGAATGAGAATTCCAATGGTTCGGTAATGCCGGACACAATGCTGGCGGCAACGCCTGCAATCATGAGGGCCTTTACTTTATTCTTTTTCTCCGGAGGAGAGGTTCTGTAAATAGCCAGTGCTGCTGCCGGAAGACCAAACATCATCATCGGCATTTTGCCCTGTCCTAAAAATACCGTAAACGGCCTCAGCTCTGAGATGTTTACCTTGTCTACAAATTGAAGGAAGATATTTAAGCATCCTTCTACTCCTTCATAGGTTCCTCCAATCGAGGTGGTACGGAAAATACCGTTTAAAACATGGTGCAGACCGGTAGGAATCAGCAGCCGTTCTAAGAATCCATAGCCGAATACTCCGACCAGTCCTGTAGCGGATATCAGACCTCCCAGCCCGTCAATGACCATGGAAACCGGTGACCATATGATCGGTGCGGCAAGACCAACAACTGCCATAGCCATGATAACAACAATGGCAACAAAACGTTTTCCTCCATAAAAGGAGATCGCAACCGGAAATGTAACTTTATGATACCGGTTATGGAGTGAGGCGGTCATGATACCTGCAACAATACCTGCAACCGCGCCCATATCCAGGGTTTCTACTCCCAGAATCGTGGATATCTTCAAAGCACCGAAATTCATAAAGCCGGAATTGATCATACATGCCGATGCCACCAGAAATGTATAATAACCAATGAATCCTGCAAATGCCGCTATTTCCTTTTCCTCTCTCGCCATTCCGAAAGAAATAGAAATGGAAAACAGCACCGGAATCAATGTAAATACAACACCTGATATTTTATTTAAAGTAGAAATAATGAAATAGATAAGCCCCTGCTGTAAAAATGGAACAGCCGCCTGTACCTGCGCTTTCATAAGCGCCGAGGTCAACCCCAAAACGATACCGCATGCGGCCAAAGCAGCAATCGGCATCAGCAAACTACGTCCGAGAGCCGAGAAAAAATCCATTGCCCTGTTTTTTTTCATGATAATATCCTCTCCCGTCACAGGCATCCCTGCTCTGCAACGTTACATCCTGTTTTCTTATGATTCTCCATAGGAGCGCATTTCATTTCACTCCCCCCAAGTTTTTGCTTCCCCTTATTTTAACTCCGGCCACATTCCTTTATTAGCTTCAATCAAAGCATCCAGTACCTTTCTTGCTTTCTTTGCATCGCCTATCAGCCTGTTAAGGGTAAATGCCTCCAGAGCCTTCTGATAGGAATTCTCAAAATAAGCATCTACAATCAGCTTTTCACAGGATACCTGGTTAACCAAAAGTCCCAGATAGAACTGAGGAATATTTCCTACTCTCATGGGGCGGGGGCCATTTGCTCCAAGTTCGCATACAACCTCTACCATGGCATCGTCCTGCATATTGGCTATCGCACCGTTGTTCTCAACGATCAGGATATGCCTGTCATTTTTATTAAAAGCAATGGATACCGCAACCTTAATCATCATTTCGGCATGGGCATCGGAAATCTCATCAAACTTATCTCCCAGCTTTCCTTCTTTGATCACCTGGGCACACTCGTAAAAGACCCGCTTTTCTCTCCCAGCCATAACCTCATCCGCACGGGTAAAACCAGAGTCCAGATGGCTTGCCTTATATTCCGGATATAAGTAATACTGGTCATAGGTGTTGGGCAGAAACTCCGGGAAATCTTCCATCATTGTCTTTACCATTCCGTAGGTATCCAACCAGGACTTATCTCTCTGTTCCGCATCCTGGGGAAGGAAGCCGTTCTGGGCAACCATTTCCCTGATCTTTGGAAGTAAGTCTTCTCCAGTATGAACGTCATACATATGGGTGAACCAGCCATAATGGTTCAGTCCAAAGTAAACTGGGTCTAAATCCTCCCAACTGCATTTTAAAAGCCTGCTGCAGGAGCGTACCACATTTTCCGGCTGATCGCAGATGTTTAAGATTCTCTTGTCATCCGGGAATTCTCTGCGGAGCGCTTCCGCAACGATTGCAGCGGGATTGGAGTAGTTTAATATCCATGCCTCCGGCGCATAGGTACGGATATCGTGTACGGCCTTGATCATATCCACACAGGACCGAAGGCCATAGGCCATCCCTCCTGCCCCGCAGGTTTCCTGTCCGATGATTCCCATGCTCAGCGGAATGTGCTCATCCTTTGCACGCATCGGTAGTCCTCCGGAGCGCATCTGCATAAATATGAAATCCATCCCTTCATAAGCTTCCTTGACATCGGTTGTGTAAGAGAAATCCAGTTCCGGAAATCTTTCCTTAAATAAAATCTCACCATACTTTCCAATCGGTTCCTGGCGGTCGTTGTCGATATCGAACAGCACCAGCTTCTTTAAGGGGAACTCCTCTTTGAGTCTGACAAATGACTTTAAGAAACCTAGTGTAAAAGTACTTCCCCCTCCAACGATGCATACGTTAAATGTTCTCATTGTTTTTCTCCTTTACCGCTTTTTTTGCTTATCCTTATCTGATGGCCTTATGATACTTCATTTCATTTAATGTGTAAATAGTTTCACGTGCATACGGATACCATCCCGTATTTCAACATTTATTACTCTTGTAGTAATATTTTTCATTCTATAAAAAACATGATTTCTATCAGAAATAATGACTGCATAAAATGGCGGAGATACAGAGCTTAAACAATTCAGAAGCACTCACGAAAAAGCGGCGGTTCCGCAAATGTTTCCTGCACCTTTGCAGATAAAAAACGGACTCCGAAGAATCCGTCAAAGGTTTTATTAAAAAAACCGGTTCGGATATAATACCCGAACCGGTTTCCTCTTTTTTATTGTCCTTACCAGGCACATCGCTTCTCTTTTTCATGCACCTGACTTAATAGTGACAGATTACGGGGATTCCGGAATAAACAAGGCCATATAAAACCTTTGCCTTATCAGGCGGTAGGTTGATACAGCCATGGCTTCCCTTTGTCTGATAGATATCTCCGCCGAACCTGCTTCTCCAATTTGCGTCATGAAGACCGATCCCTCCGTTAAACGGCATCCAGTAATTCACATGGCTTTCATATTCGTAGGTGCCGTTCGCTTGTTTCTCTCCCCGGAGGACCCGGTCCGTCTCCTTATATGTAAGGGTGAAAATGCCCTCAGGAGTTGTGTGATTTTTAGAAACATTTCCTGTCACACACGGAGAATCCCATACCAGAACACCATCTTTATACATGTAAACATGCTGGGCCGCCATATCTATCTCCACATAATTCCCGCCCCAGGCTTTGCTCCGGTCAGCCACTGTCTGAATATACTTCGGTTCCCTTTTCTGGCTTTGCCCGGACTGAATGAGAGCAGCCAGGGCAGCGGTTTCTCCCGCCTGATCTATCTTCTGGCCATAGGAACCAGGAAGAAGACGGGCCTTTCCATCTGTGACACGAAATGCCCGTTCCTTTCCTGCTGTATCATACTTGTCTGCCAGAGCCTTTATATAAGCCGAAGTCTTATCTCCTCTTACGTTTATCACTTCTCCCGTCATCCCCGATATCCAGGAACAGATTTCCTCTCCTTTTAAGACCTCTGACTGGTCTCCAAAGGCATAGGTGATTTCCATTTCCCTTACACGGTTGAGAGCATCCCGCTGGGCGATCAATCCGGCATCCTCTGAGGTAATGGTTACGGTATCATAACAGCCTGATTCCTCAATGTTTATTTGGGGAAGTTCTTCATTTAACGCAGCCTTGACTGTTGCTTCCAGTTTTTCAAGGTTCACGCTGTTTCCCTGTACTTCCGGAAGGATGGCAAAGGGAATTCCCTGCTGCCAGTCAGTAATCCGGGCATTCCTCGTAACCGTAATATCCTTTCCGTTTATGCAGGTGAGGGAATTCAGCTTTTCTTTTAACTTTCCTTCATCATAGCTGACCACTCCCTTTTGGTTATGGGAATTGTCGGCGGCAGGCCCTGCCACCCGTCCCGAGGCATTCTGTTCCTCCAGGATCGTCTGAAGTCCTTCTGTAAGGACCACCTGATAGGCGATTTCAGGACCGCTTATAACCTCAGTTATGCCGCCCTTGTCCTTAATGGAGAGCTGATATTCCCTGCCATAAAAGCCTTCTATCTGTATCTTCGCTTCCTCAACTGTCATTCCTCCCACAAGAACGCCGTTTATCCTGGTCCCCGGGACAAATTTTGAAGCGTCATCTGCCAGTGCAATCGTCGTCCCTGCCAGCATAAATATGACTGCCAGAAGGATGCCTTTTCCCAACGTACCTGCATGACTTCTTTTTCTGCTCATTTACCATAAATCCTTTTCTAGATATTTGGAAAATAGTTCCACAATTTCTAGGGTAACACGATTTTTACGGAATCACAAGAAAAATCATTCCCCAATTTTCTCCACTCTGGAATACAGCAGCACACCGCCGATGGTGATTAAGCCTCCTGCAATCTGTAAAAGAGCCGGAAACTCGGCAAAAAGGAAAACGGCAAATATGGCCGCAACCACCGGCTCACAAAGCTTGGAAGCCGATACAAAAGAGGGGGACAGGAATTTTAAGCACCAGCTGAAAATGCTATGTCCAAGGAGGGTGGAGAATACAGCCAGAAGAAGCCCCACCACCACGGAACTCATCCCATAACCATGGAAAGGAATTCTTGCCGCTGCCGTAAATATGCAAAGCACCAATGCACAGAAAAAATAGACGATATAAGTGTAGGATGTTGTCGACATGCCTTTTCTCACTTCCCGGCCGATCAGGGTATAGACGGCTGAAAAGATTGCCGCTGCCAGGGCAAGCCCGTCTCCGGACAAATGGTCCCCTCCTGCCGAATAATCTGAGAAGGCAATAAGAAGGCTTCCTATTACGGTAATGGCAATGCTTACAAGGGCGGCTTTTCCAATCCTGCCTTTTAAGAACACGACAAACCCCAAAGCCACCCAGATGACCTCCGTGCAGACGATTGCTGTTGAGCTTGCCACAGAAGTCTGCTTTAAAGATTCAAACCATGCCGTAAAATGAAGAGCCAGAAATATTCCGCTCACTGCGCATAATACCATGGTCTTCCCATCCGTCCGCATAAGCTCTTCCCGGACCTGGGCTTTTCCAAATACCACCGGAGTCATAAGCCCCACCGTCCACAAGAGCCGGTACGCAGCTGTCACCACGGAAGGCGCGTCAGAATATTTGACAAAAATTGCAGAAAGGGAAATTCCTATGACACCGATTACGATCATGACCATGGGATGCTTTTCAAGAACTTTCATTTTTCTTCTCCTTTGTTATCCTTGTCTCAATATATGCCTCCTGATTATAGCATCACTTCCGGTATTGTCAAAGCATTATAGGAAAATAAAGATAATCCATGTTAGCTGATCCATATCATTTTCATCATGTTTATTCCATCGTTTATTAGAGTTTACTGTTTCATTCTGTCAGTTTCCGGTACTGTTTTTCTCTATCTCATACATAAACGCTTATGTTTCTACATTTATTTATTACTTTTTTCTTATCTTTCATCATTCTTCGAACTTACTCTATCTTCCTCTTGAATATTGAGATGATCCATCTTGTACTCCCATAGCTTTGAGCGGCAGGTACCGTGTTTACTAATTCCCAGCCCTGCTGGCCTAACTCATTTAATTCTCTTTGGAATGCACTCTGGTCCACTTTTCCTCCAAAGGTTCCTTTTGCATCGGTAAACAGTGTTTTATATTCAAATCTCTCCATATTCTTACCTCCTGTCATGTTCCATCTGTATTTGTAGGTCCAATCCCATAATACCATGTTCCATCCAACAAGAAAAGGCATACTTTCCCCCGGAAGACAGCTTTCCATTCTGCCGTAGCCGGCTGCTTTTAATGCGCAAAAAATCCGCAGAGTCTGATTTCTCTGCGGATTTTTGGTTCTTTATTTAATTTTCTCTACTCTTAGTCTTCCAGGTATAAATGCATTGGATAGGACATGTACTGAACATTGTCAAGCTTTTCTACTGTTACAAACCCTGCAGGGGCATTCAGTATAGTAGGAATGCGGTTTACAATGTTTGCACAGGTATGTTCTACCGTAGCCGGTTTCTGAACGAAGAAGGTAGTGTCCGGCTCTCCTATGATCTTCCAGTCACACATATCGCCGTCATCCGGACCGTAAACCTTGCCGATGCACTGAGTCTCAATGACCGGTCCCTGGAAGGTTTCTGTGGTAACAACTGCGCTCATGCCGATACAGTTGCCCTTAGGGATCGTGGTTCCCAGGGTTTCGGAATATAAGTCTTTATCATAGAAATAAGGAACGCATTTCTGGGTCTGGGATTTGATGGTCCAGCCCATCTTATTGCACAGTGCCTCATTGGAATTCCATACATAAGACGGTTCCAAAGTGGTGGGATGGGCAATCTTTTCCTCGAATTCCTCAGGAGTAAGACCTGCGCCATGAGCCTCTGCAAGGGCCAGTCCGTAATCTTCCACATTATAGCTGACTGCGCCTTCGATGCGGTCGATCCGGTGAACACCGCCTGCCACACAGCCGATCATATTGATCCAGTAGATGTCCTGCATTCCTGCGCCAACGATGGTACAACCGTTTTCTTTTGCCAGACGGTCCAGGCGGTTGGTAATGGCGGAAGCAGTGGTCCATGGATATATGGCTTCCTCACAGGTTGTCACCACATTGATCCCTCTGGAAACACATCTCTCGAAATGAGGATATACGTCATCCATGAAGCTGAACAGAGTCACTATGGCAATGTCTGCATCGCACTCATCTAAAACTGCATCTGCATCACTGCGGATGAGAACACCGATTTTAAAACCAAGGCCGGCAAATTCGCCCACATCCATGCCTACCACATCAGGGTTTACGTCAATGGCGCCTACAATTTCCGCACCCTTTTCATATAAATATCTTAAAATATACTTTGCCATTTTTCCGCAGCCATACTGTACCACACGGATCTTTTCGTTATTCATCATCATCGTCATCCTTTCCATATAAGAACTTGTTTTGGAGCAGCGCTCCTGATGCATTCATTATAAAGGTTATAGATGGTATCAGGTCAATGGAGCAAAATAACCAAATATCAGGACATGCGGACCGGCACCTGAAGGCGCAGGAACATACCCCTTTCCTTATAATCAAGCGGCATCTCAACGATGACTTCGCAGATGTAATCTCCGATCACCGTGTAATGGTTCTCTTCTATGGTTGCCAGCAGGCGGTCTATGTATTCTTTTTCTTTGGAAAAGCGGTCACAATAGATACAAAGGTAGGAATTGGCCGGTACGATGGTAATCAGTTCTTCCTCAACGTATCCCTGGTCTACAAACACGAACACCTGGGTGGAATACAGGCTTCGCTTCATGAAATTCTCCCGCGTTAAAATAGTCCCTGCATTGGCAAAGTAAAACGGAGATATTTTACGGTCTCCCATATCCTCCTTTAAGCTGCGCAGAAGACGTTCGTATTCATCGATTTCGTAGTCATAAAAATTAGTTTTCGTCTCTTTTACATACATCCGGCGTTTTGGTATGTACTCCATAACAATGGCCCCATCGGGAGGAGCCGCCTCATAGCGGTCATAGCTGTCAAGAGTCCGTTCAATGGCGCGCTTTTGAAGATTAAGTTCCACAATCTTCTGGTCAATGGCATCCCTGTTTTCCTTAAGAAGCTGCTTTACCCGCCCCATATCCCACTTTTTCATGTGAACCCGGATCTCCTTTAAGGGCATACCTAAGGCTTTCATGTATCGGATCATGTCAAGCTGAGCACTTTGGCGAATGTCATAGTAGCGGTATCCGGTGTTTTCATCCCGGTTTACGGGAGAAAACAGCCCTTCCCTGTCGTAAAGTCTCAGGGTCTGCTCTGATATGTGATTGATTTTAGCCATTTCTCCGATCGTCATTTTTTTAACGTTAAAATTTGTCAATTTTATCATATTCATCAATCTCCGCAGTCAATCATGGTGGTTTCTCTCTTTATTATACAAAATAAACTTGATACTTACAATAAGGTTTCTGATATTTTCTTCACATAGTTTAGATAAAAACTGCGGGAGCCGGTCTTGGTCTGGCAATTGCGAAACGGATTGCAGACCGCCATAGCATCGGCATTGAGGTTTAAAGATGATCTGATTCCATGATACAAAAAAGCCGGCATCTTGCCGGCTTTTTTGACGATCTGAGCGGGCTTTAAAAAAGCCCGTAAACTATCCTATTCCTTCTAAATGCTTTAAAATTTCCCTCTTATACTCCATAAATTCCTTTGAGATGTTAAAATCCTTTTCCCGTGGTTTTGGTTCCTTTATGATGATTTCCTTTGTAATCCTGCCGGGAGATCCGGTCAGCATACAGATGCGGTCTGATAAAAGAATGGCTTCGTCAATATCATGGGTGATAAAAAGGGTGGATAGATGAATGTCATCCATCACCTTTAAATACCATTCATGCACGCCCCGCTTAGTCATCATGTCAAGAGCGGAAAAGGGCTCATCAAGAAGAGCGATGCGATTGGAGAACAGATACGTCCTTAAAAGAGCCGCCCTCTGCCTCATACCGCCGGATAGCTGGGAAGGGTACTGCATCTCCGTCCCTTCCAGGCCAAACAGCTTAAAATATTCTCCCGCCTTTTTTCTGGCCTCTGTTTTCTTCATGCCCTTAATAAGAAGGGGAAGTGCCACGTTGTCCACGATGGTACGGTAAGGCAGCAAAAGGTCCTTTTGCAGCATATAGCTGACAGACCCCGGTTTCCCGGTGATTTCTTCTCCATTCAGATACACATGTCCCTCATCCGGCAGAGAAAGGCCTGCGATGATATGAAACAGTGTAGTCTTTCCTCCTCCGCTGACTCCAAGAAGAGATACCAGCTCCCCTTCCTTAAGCTCTAAGGATACGCCTTTTAAGACCGTCTTTTCATCAAAGAATTTTGTAATGCCTTCCACCTTTAAGTGTGTCATAGTTTCCTCCTTTATTTCTGAAAGCAATGAACTTCCCCTTGCTTACTGCGGAGAATTTAGCCGAGGCAGATAATCGTTTGAAAAACCGGCATTTTCCGGAATCTCAGGACTGGACAGGCCATTCTCATTGAGCCAGTCATAAAACCTGTTCCACCGTTTTGGATCTATATATCCCCATTCTTTCTCATCAGCCTGATATTTATCCGCCAGATATTTCTGGCTTTCCATCACCAGCTTCTCATCAAGCTCCGGCGCCGCTTTAAGTAATATGCGGGCTGCCCCCTCCGGGTCTTTCCCGGCATCCTCATACCCTTTGCTCACAGCCCTTAAAAAGGCTCTGGCCGTCTCAGGCTCCTGCTTTAGGAATTCATTTCCCGCAATAATGACCGGCGTGTAATAATCAAATGCCGGATTCAAATCTGCAAATGCAAAGTAATCCGTATCAAGGCCTTCTACTTCCATTTTGACACCTGCCCATGCATAAAAGATCCAGATGGCATCCACTGATTTTGATTTTAATGCGGAAACCTCATCTGTAACCGTGCTGGGAATCAGCTTCACCTTGGAAAAGTCACCTCCATCGGATTCCACCACATCTTTGACCATGGCCTTTTCTACCGGAATATCCCAGGTAGCATATTTCTTTCCTTCCATTCCCTTTGGAGAAGCCATCCCCTCGCCTTTTCTGGAAATAATACCGGAGGTATTATGCTGGATGACCGCTGCTACTGCCGTAATCGGAAGGGCATTTTCCCCTGCCAGTGCCGGTGCCATGGAGTCCTGGAAGGACATTCCGAACTGGGCTTTTCCGGAGGCCACCAGAACTGCCGCCCCATCCTCGGGGGGCTGAACGATTTCTACCTCAAGCCCTTCATCCTTAAAATACCCCTTTTCCTCTGCCACATAAAGTCCGGTATGATTGGTATTGGGAGTCCAGTCCAGAACAAATGTCACTTTTTTTAAATCCGATGAATTCGTATTTGCTGCCTGTTTCCCGGTTCCCCCGCAGGCAGTGAGAAATGCGGCTGCCGCGGCTGCCATTAAAATTGCCAAACCTGTTTTTTTCATTATTTCCTCCAATTCTGTCATATCACTGATTATCCCATGGCATGCATTTCTTAGAAAGCACGTCCACACCCTTCATAAGAAGAAGACTGATGGCCGATATGAGAAAAATGACCGCAAACATCTTATCAAAGGCAAAGGATTTCTTCACCCGGGTCATGTATACGCCCAGTCCGCCAAAGCCTCCCAGCCATTCGGAGATGACCGCTCCGACCACGGCATAGGAAACCGAGATCCGAAGGCTTGCAAAAAACTGCCTCATAGCTCCGGGAAGCTTGATATAGCGAAATATTTTTACTCTTCCGGCTCCCATGGATTTTAATAAGTTCACCGCATCCGGATTCACTGACTTAAAACCGGTAAGCATGCCCACGGTAATGGGAAAGAAGGTAGTCAATACTATGAGGATCACCTTAGGAGCCATTCCGTAACCAAACCACAATACCAAAAGAGGGGCAATGGCTACCGTGGGAACGGTCTGTGTCAGAACGATAAGCGGATAAAAAGCCCGGTAAAGGCCTTCAAAATGATCCATGATCACAGCGATCACAAAACCTGTTGCCACCCCTAGAAAAAGACCGGTAAACGCCTCGGCAAGGGTGATTCCCGCATTGACTGTCAGTACCGGGAATTCCGTGACTAATGCCCTTCCGACACTGATGGGCGAGGGGAGCAGAAAGCGGTCCACAAGACCGAAAGCACTGATCCCCTGCCACAAGACCAAAAGCCCAAAAACCGCAGAGCAGGACCAAAGCTTACTTGTGATGCTTTGTGACTTTCTTTTCAATAGTAAGTACCTCCCCTTCCGGCCGGTAGGTGACTTTGATATAAGCGGCAACAGAGGGAGCACCTGCCCTTATGGCAATGTGCTGGCATTCCTTAACAATGTCCATCAGTTCATCATAATCCCCTTCAATAGCGGTTTCAAATGGCCCTACATAATAGTTCAGTCCTGTGCTTTTGATATAATCGATCACCTGGTCAACAATACGGATCAGTTCCTCATCATTTTTTGCCTCCGGCAATGTCTGGATCGCTACGCTTGCATTCATGTCTTTTCTCTCCTTTTATCATTTATAGAAAACAAAAAACCGCCCGGATGTCCGGGCGGGTGAACAGGCTTAGCCTGTAAGCTTCCTACGCTGGCATTATCCAGATCAGGTTACAGGGTTTAAAGCAATACTGCCTTATCTCAGCCGGACTTTCTCCAGCACCCCTTTTAATTTTCATTGCAAGTATACATCAGGAAGGCGGGAATGTCAATCCCGGCTTCTAGGACAGCAGATTCTGCATGCTGCTTAAGCTGATTCCCAGAGTGGACGTATTATGAAGCAGCGCCGAGACTGTGGGAGTCATGATCCCTCCTGCTCCCAGAAGGATAAGGGCCGTAAATATTATCATTTTCCGGCCGTTTTTGTCACCTGGTCCCAATGCTTTAATGCCAACGCCCCGATCACCGGATCGTACATCACTCCCAGATTCTTTTCGATTTCTTCATAGCAATGTTCCATAGAATAAGCGCTCCGGTATCCCCGGTCCGATGTCATGGCATCAATAGAATCGCAGATGGCTATGATCCTGGCCCCCAGCGGGATCTTCTCTCCCCTCAGCCCTTCCGGATATCCTTTACCGTCAAAACGTTCATGGTGATACAGGACAATATCCTTCAGCTCTTTTAAATGACGGGATTTGCTTAAAATATCAGCCCCTATCCTGGGATGCTTTTTCATGGCCGCCCATTCTTCCCCGGAAAGCCTTTCCGGCTTATTTAAAACAGAATCAGGGATCCCGATTTTCCCGATGTCATGAAGGTGAGCGGCTATATGTATCTTCTCTATTTCCTTTTTATCAAGCTCTAAAAACCCCAAAAGGGCCAGCGCCATATCGCTCACCCTTTGGGAATGCCCCGCAGTATAGGGGTCTTTGGCATCCAATGCACTCACAATGCATTCGATGATTTCATGATAGTCCACGCTGCCTGAAAATAATTCTAATTCTGGTCCGCTATCCATAGTTTCCATACTCGTTTCTTGGGTTAGTTAATGCTAACTACATATCAAATGCAATCAGCATTCTCGCATTCACAGGGCTTCACTATAATAGAAGATATTTTCTGGCCATCTAAATATCCGCAGGCGCTAAGTCCTGCCTGGACCACCTGATTCCAGTTCTTGGCAGAGAGCTGATAAGTAGTTTCATCGTCCAAAACCACCGTACATGCCTCTTCCATGGGACAGGTTTCCGAATAGACGACTTTATACATGTTCTTCCGGCTGATGGCCCCGATTTCTTCCAGGATATTGACCATCCGGTAGACGGTCGCAGCGCCGATGGTCTCATCCACGCCTGATGCCTTATAATAAATCTCCTTGCAGCTGGAACATTCATGCTCCAGTATGACATCCAAAAGAGTACAGCGCTGCTTTGTGATCCTGCAGCCTTTTGCCTTCAGCTTCTCAATGATCAGTTCTTTCTGCATTTTTGTCCTGTGATAGCTTCTGGAGTCAGGCATTTTTCTTTTCTCATTGATGTTCGTTTGTCTCTCCACTTGCGCGCCTCCGTTTACAGGTATTTTTAAGGCATAAACAGCTTTTTCCTTCTGCCGCCTAAATTAATGGCAATGTCCTCCGCAATTTTTGCATTCTCCGCCGCACTGAATGGATTTCCCGTTCTTTTTATCACGAATCATGCTTTTTACTGCCAACGCCACCGCTCCGGCAACAACGACTAAAACAACCAGTGTTCCCATAAAGTACCTCCTTATATTATGAGCCTGCAGGTAAGGTGCAGGCTTCCAGCCGTGGCCGGAGCTTATTTAGCTCCTGCCACGCTGCTTAAATGAACGTTCGATTTTTTTTCTTCCTTTGACGGCCTCACCATCAGGTAAATGAATCCTGCGATCAGGGCAAAGGCAACGATAGTAAAGATTCCAAAAGTTCCTGTGATCACCAGGGATCCAATCTGGAAAACGCAGAGAGATACGACATAAGCCAGAAGGGTCTGATATCCGACAGCAAACCAGAACCATTTGATATTGTTCATCTCTCTTTTAATGGCTCCCATAGCAGCAAAGCATGGGGCGCAGAGAAGATTGAATATCAGGAAGGAATACGCTGCCAAAGGAGTCATGCTGGTCGCAAGCGTTCCCCAGATTTCAGATCCATCTTCTGCAACTTCCGCAAAACCAAACAGGATACCGAATGTACCTACTACGTTTTCTTTTGCAATCAGTCCGGTGATGGCTGCAACCGCAGATTTCCAGTCACCCCAGCCAAGAGGTGCGAAGATCCAGCTGATTGTGCCTCCAACTGCCGCAAGGATGCTGTGATCAAGTTCCAAAGCGTCTAACATCCGGAACTGGCCGTCTACCCAGCCGAAGAAGGAAGTAAACCAAACAAAGATGGTTGCCAGAAGAATGATGGTACCTGCTTTTTTAATAAAGGACCAGCCACGTTCCCACATACTTCTTAAAATATTTACAACTGTAGGCATATGGTAAGCCGGAAGTTCCATAACGAAAGGCGCCGGATCTCCTGCAAACATTTTTGTCTTCTTTAAAATAATTCCTGAGCAAACGATGGCTGCTATTCCTACAAAGTAAGCACTTGGAGCCACCCAGGCTGCTCCGCCGAACAATGCACCTGCAATCAAAGCGATGATGGGAAGCTTTGCTCCGCAGGGAATGAAGGTAGTTGTCATAATAGTCATCTTACGGTCACGGTCATTTTCAATGGTACGGGAAGCCATAATTCCAGGCACACCGCAGCCGCTTCCGATTAACATTGGGATAAAGGACTTGCCAGAAAGACCAAACCGGCGGAAAATACGGTCCATGATAAAGGCAACTCTTGCCATGTAGCCGCAAGCCTCTAAAAATGCCAGGAAGATGAAAAGTACCAGCATCTGAGGCACGAAACCAAGGACAGCGCCGACACCTGCTACGATTCCGTCAAGAATCAGTCCCTGCAGCCAATCTGCACAGCCTACAGCAGTTAAAACGCCTTCAATAACAACCGGCACACCGGGAATTTCCAGGCCAAAGAGGCTGAAGCCCTCTCCGAATACGCCGTCATTGGCCCAGTCAGTAGCCCAGGTTCCAACGGTTGTTACAGAAACATAATATACAAGAAACATAACCAGTGCAAAGATAGGCAGAGCCAGGAAGCGATTTGTTACGATCCTGTCAATCTTATCAGAAACGGTCATTTTTTCCACCTTGTTGCGCGTAAAGCACTCATGGATGATGGATGAAATATATACGTAACGCTCATTGGTGATAATGCTTTCCGTATCGTCATCCATTTCCTTTTCGATCCGGTTGATTTCTTCCGATACATCTGGTACATGCTTCATCTGGGTCTGGATCTTATTATCCTTTTCCAGAAGCTTGATGGCAAAGAAGCGCTTCTGCTCTTCCGGGATTTCATTTCCCAGCTTATCTTCAATGGAATCCAGGACAGATTCCACTTCCGGTGCAAATTTATGGACCGGTACCGCATTGTTTTTCTGATTTGCCAGGGCTACGGCCTTTTTTGCCGCCTCCTGGATTCCGGTTCCCTTTAATGCGGAAATCTCTACTACGTCACAGCCCAGCTTCTGGCTCAGCTTTTGGATATGTATCTTGTCTCCGTTTTTCTCAACAATATCCATCATGTTGACTGCCATGAGCACCGGGATACCCAGTTCCATAAGCTGAGTGGACAAGTATAAGTTACGCTCAATGTTGGTTCCATCTACAATATTCAAAATCGCATCCGGACGGTCTGTGATCAGATAGTTTCTGGCCACCACTTCTTCCAGGGTATAAGGAGAAAGTGAATAAATGCCAGGAAGGTCCATGATGATTACATCCTTATGGCCTTTTAACTTTCCTTCTTTCTTCTCTACCGTTACGCCCGGCCAGTTCCCCACAAACTGATTGGATCCCGTAAGCGCATTAAACAGCGTTGTCTTTCCGCAGTTTGGATTACCTGCTAATGCAATCTTAATTGACATACTCTACCTCTTTCTGCCTGTCAGCACCTAATTTGTCAGGTATTAGTCATACCTAACTCATACGTAAAAAGCAATTACTCCACAAGGATCATTTCCGCATCCGCTTTCCGTAAAGATAATTCATATCCTCTTACAGTCACCTCAACCGGGTCCCCAAGGGGCGCAACCTTTCGCACATAAATGTCCACTCCTTTTGTGATACCCATGTCCATGATCCGTCTCTTGACCGGTCCTTCCCCGGTGAGTTTTGTTACCTTAACTGTTTTTCCGCATGGAATTTCCTTTAATGTCATTGTCTGCCTCCCTCTCTATTCCACCAGAATCTTATTGGCCATATCTTTTCCAATCGCCACTCTGGAGTCTTTTACATTTACAATCATATTTCCGCCCATTTCGGAAACAACCGTCACAACTCCTCCGGATACAAAACCCAGATTTTCTAAAAAACGTCTTGTTTCTTCCTTGCCGCCCACCTTGCGGATCACATTAGGTTCACCTGTTTTCACCATTGTCAGAGGCATCATCCATCATCTTCTTTCTTTTTAATATTGCCCTTGCATTTGGGACAGGGCCAGCCCCGTATTACGGGACGTAAAGGTACACCTATGAAATGTTTATTAATAATATTAATGAGAATCATTCCCATTACGCACTAGTTAGTATACACTAACCTAGGACATTTGTCAAGATTTTTATGAAATCTTTTTGTCGATAATTTAAAGAAGAGCTGCGGCAAAATAACTAAAATATTTTGCCGCAGCCCCTCTCCTATTTTTTACCAGATTTTCACACGCTTTTGGGGAGCCACGTACATGGCATCTCCCTCCTTTATCTCCTGATAAGCCTTATAAAAGGCGTCGGTAGTGCTAAGAACTGCATTGACCCTCACCTTGGCCGGGGAATGAACATCCGTGTTCAGCCTTCTGATCATGCTCTCCGGCGTATATTTCGACGTCCATATGGTTGCATATTGCTTAAAGAGCAGCTTTAAGCTCTCCGCATCATCTCCCACAATGGAAGTGATGGCGGCCAGGGAACCGAGATCCGCGATATTCTCATTTAAGGTCTGGGCTCCGTTTACATGACGGCCCTTATAGCCTTCCTGCCCGTCATAGTAAGCCACCACCCGATCCGCCAGCTGTTTGAATTTGGCCCTGTCCTCATTGGTCCACCATACATGGTAGTTTCCCTTTTCGTCATAAAGGGAACCTGAGGAATCAAAGGCATGGCTGACTTCATGGGCAATGACCGATCCGATTCCTCCCAGATTTGACGCATAATCTTCGTCTGGATCATAGAAAGGAGCCTGCAAAATGGCGGCCGGAAATACGATTTCATTTCCGGTGGGGTTATAATAGGCATTCACCGTCTGAGGTGTCATGCCCCATTCCGTTTTATCCACCGGTTTGCGGACTTTTTCCTTGCTCACATCATTTTGAGCCTTCATGAGGGAAAGAACGTTATCAATTAAGTTTCCCCCTTTTTCAATCGGTGTGATGGTTGCTTTTGCATAATCATTCGGCCACTTGTCCGGATATCCGATCTTAAGAGTCATGTTTTCCAGCTTTTTAATGGCGGCTGCTTTTGTCTCTTCTCCCATCCAGTCAAGATCCATGATCTGCTTTTTGTAAACCTCAAGGATATGGCGGACCATTTTTTCAATGGCTGTTTTATCTTCTTTTGAAAAACGCTTTTCCACATAAAGCCTGCCGAATTCAAACCCAAGCATGTTCTGGGTTCTTTCACTTGCCAGCTTCTTGTCTGTCTTTCTCTCCTTAATACCATTTTGTGTGTTATTCCAGTCTATATCATTATCCCTGATCTCAGGAGCGAGGTAAGGCGCAAAATCACTTACCAGGCTGAATATGGAATAGTTCTTTAGAACAGGGAGATGATCCTCTGTCAGGTACCGGCCTATTTTTACCATCTGCGCCTTCTGGGTCACTATTAAGGAATCAGCATCTGCAAGTCCTGCTGACGTAAGATAGGAGTCGACAGCACCTTCCGGAAGCAAACTCTTTATTTCCTTCATGGAATACGGATTATATATGATATCAGGGTCACCCTGCTGGCTTAAGGGAAGGGCGCTTTCAGCCAGATCCTTTTGGAATGCCAGGATTTCAGCGGCAGCTCTTTTCGCCTCATCACTACTCATGCCCGTATATTCCAAAGTCCGTCCGATATAGTCTTTGTACTGGTCCATCAGCTCCGACTGGGTCTTATCCTCCAGTGTTTCCTTTCCCGGCCCCAGATCTGCCCCATCCACATATAAAGCATACCGGCTGGAATCCTTCATATCTTCCATCCACTGCACCGTGATAATGCTGCTGACTCCCAGATCCCCATATATGTTTCCCACTGCCTTTAAATACTCATCAATGTTTGAGGCACTTCTTACCTGATCCATATATGGCTTAAGCTGTCCAAATTCTGCTTTTTCCCGCCCATTCACATCTAAGGCGGATAAATACAGGTCTGCAATTTTCTGCTCCAGGGATCCTGGTTTAACCTCTTTCCGGTTCTTTACGGCCTCTTCAAGTACCCCCTCAAGAACTTCAAAGGAGTCTTTCTCCAGCTGATAAAAATAACTCCAGCCGCTGGAATCCTTTGGTATCTCCACCTGGTTCAGAATATCCTGGTTCGCATATTCATAATAATCATCCTCCAGCCTCACCCCGTCTGCATTTTCCGCCGGGTCGCTTCCTGCTTCCCCTTGAACGTTAACCGGCTGGGCTGCTGTCTGCTCCGGCTGTGTCTCCATTTTCTTCCCGCACCCGGATAGGAGAAAAGACAGCATTACAATAGCTGCCAGACAGAATTTGATCCTGTTTTTCATATTGTACCTCTCTTCTTTTACAGGTTTTTTCAAACTAAAAAGGAAGTGGATCTCTCCACTTCCTTATCAGTTAGTTCTATCTATTATTATGCTTAAACTTCGTCAGAATATACTGCCCCATCTTCTGCTGAAGACTCATCCTGTGACTGAAGCGCTTTGATGCTTAAACTGATCTTCTTGTCGCCTTCGTTGAAATCAACCACTCTGGCCTCGATTTCCTGGCCGATAGCCAGAACATCAGAAGGTTTATCCACATGCTCTTTGGAGATCTGGGATACGTGAAGCAGTGCATCTACGCCTGGTTCCAGCTCAACAAATGCGCCGAAATCTGTCATACGTGCAACTTTTCCGCTTACCACGTTGCCTACTGCATATTTTGAAGAAGCATCCTTCCACGGATTTGTCTCCGGGAACTTTAAGCTGAGGGCGATCTTATCACCGTTAATATCCTTAACCAGGACTTTGATTTTCTCTCCAGCCTTGAAAGCTTTCTTCGGGCTCTCTACTCTGCCCCAGCTCATCTCGGAAATATGAAGCAGTCCGTCAGCACCGCCAAGGTCAATGAATGCGCCGAAATCGGTTACATTCTTGATGGTACCTTCTACCACATCACCCGTATGGATTCTTTCAAATAATTCCTTCTGCAGCTCGGCTCTTCTTGCAACCATGATCTGCTTTCTGTCGCCGATGATTCTTCTTCTCTTAGGGTTGAATTCGGTAATAACAAATTCAATCTCCTTATCTGCATATCTGGATAAGTCCTTCTCATAAGTATCAGAAACCAGACTTGCAGGAATGAAGACTCTTGCTCCCTCTACAACCACACTTAAACCACCGTCAAGTACCTGTGCAACTTTTGCGATAAGTACCTCGTGGTTTTCAAATGCTTCTTCCAATCTCTTATTGCCTCTGTCTGCTGCCAGTCTCTTGTAAGACAGTGCTACCTGACCTTCGCCATCGTTTACCTTAATGACTTTGGCTTCCATTTCTTCTCCAACCTGTACAGCGGTTGTAAGATCTAAATTCTGGTCATCCGTGTATTCACTACGCGGAATGATGCCGTCGGACTTGTAACCTATATTCAAGACGATTTCATCTTCCTTTACGTCGATGACTTTACCAGTGACGATCTCTCCTGTACGTATAGTTTTCAATGATTCTTCTAACATTTGTTCAAAACTTAACTCTGACATTAGTATGAACCTCCTCGATAATATAATTCGGGGTTGAAGCCCCGGCTGTAATACCTACGCTGCGCACAGAATTTCCACAATCAGGATCTAAATCACCTAGTGTCTGGATATAGTAAGTGTTCTTACATTCCCTTCGGCATATATCGTACAGCTTCTGGGTATTGGAACTACTTTTTCCGCCTATGACAATCATGGCATCCACTTCTGAAGCTATCCGCTTTGCTTCCACCTGTCTTTCCTGTGTTGCATTGCAAATCGTATTTAAAACAAGTATATCATACCGCGTTTCCGAAATTTTTTCAACTAAATCTTGAAATTTATTGTAATTAAATGTCGTCTGTGATACGATACACAGCTTTTCCCTTTCCGATAGAGGTAATCTTTCCACTTGCTCGGGTGTTTCCACCACTAAAGTATTGTCATTTCCCCAGCCTTTAATACCTTCTACCTCCGGATGGGTTTCATTGCCGATGATAATAAGCCGTCTTCCCGCCTCATTCTGCTCCTCGGCGATTCTATGGATCTTCTTTACATAAGGACAGGTAGCATCTACAATCTCGATCCCGTTTCGTTCCATGATCTCGTAAACCCGCTTCCCGACTCCATGAGATCTTATGACAACGACTCCATCCTTAATCTTCTCAAGCTCCTCTTCCGAATGAATGACCCTGACTCCCTTTTCCTCTAAATCACGTACCACTTCCTCATTATGGATGATGGGGCCATAGGTATAGATGGGTTTGTCATCTCTTTTCAGCTGTTCATAAACTTGTTCCACCGCCCGCTTGACTCCAAAGCAGAACCCGGCGGTTTTGGCAACAATCACTTCCACAGGCTGCCTCCTTCCATTTTTCTTTCATGAAAAAGCCGGAGAATCTGCTCCACCACTTCAGGAATGGTCATGGATGAAGTATCCACAAGAACCGCATCCCCGGCCTGCTTAAGGGGAGAATTTTCCCGGTTCATATCCCGGTAATCCCGTTCAATGATATCCTTTTCAATGTCCTCCAGACTGCATTCTTCTCCCTTTGCCCGAAGCTCCTCATACCGCCTTTTTGCACGGACCAGGCTGCTTGCCGTTAAATATATCTTAAGGTCAGCCTCCGGAAGCACGCAGGTTCCGATATCCCGGCCATCCATGATGACATTTTCTTTTAAAGCCAGATTCTTTTGCAGCTCCACCAGCTTACTTCGCACCGGCATATAGACAGAAACTGCAGAAGCCATGGCGCTGACCTCCGACCTGCGGATCAGTCCCGAAACATTTTCCCCGTTTAAAAGCACCTGCTGCATCCCATTTTCGTAGGAAATGGTGACATTCACCTCCCCGGCTGACCGGCAAATGGCTTCCTCATCGCCTGCCGGTATCCCATTTCTTAAAAAATGCAGTGCCATGGCACGGTACATGGCTCCCGTGTCCACATAAACGAAGTTAAGGTTTTCCGCAACAGACTTAGCAATGGTGCTTTTTCCTGCCCCGGCCGGTCCGTCGATGGCTATATTATAAACTTTCTTCATCCTTTGAATTTCTCCTCTCCGGCAGCACTTCCGGCCGCCCAACCGGTAGACCAGGCGATTTGTAAATTAAAGCCTCCGGTCACTGCGTCTAAATCCAGTACTTCCCCTGCAAAGTAAAGGCCTGGGAGAAGCTTGGATTCTAAGGTGGAGGGGCTTACCTCCTTAACAGAAACACCGCCCTGGGTGATGATGGCCTCATTGTAGCCCCGAAGTCCTGAAAGCGTCAGGACAAAGCCTTTGGTTGCACGGACAAGACGCTGCCGTTCTTCCCTGGTGATTTCATTGACCTTCTTTTCCGGCGGAATTTTGCTCACATCCACCATGACCGGCACGAGCTTTGAAGGATACAAATGCTCCAGGGAATTCTTGAACTGCTTGTTTGCAGCCTCTTCAAAATCCCGTAAGATCCTGGCATCCAGCTGTTCTTCGGAAAGAGCCGGTTTTAAGTCAATGGAAAGGGTCAGCGGCCCTTTCTTCAGTTCCTTTACCGCATAGCTGCTGGCGCTTAATAGAACCGGTCCGCTGACCCCGTAATGGGTGAACAGCATTTCCCCGAATTCCTTATAAACCACCTTTTTACCGTTTAATACGGAAGCCTCCACATTGCGGAGGGACAGGCCCTGCAGCTCCTTTACCACCGGTTCCTCTACCACAAAAGGAACCAGGGCAGGAGAAAGGGATGTGACCTTATGGCCGGCTTCCTTTGCCAACTCATAGCCGTCTCCTGTGGAGCCGGTGGCCTGATAGGAAAATCCGCCGCAAGCCACGATTACGGCATCTCCGTGTACCTTTTCCCTTTTTCCCCCGTCTTTTAAAACCAGCCCCAAAAGGCTGCCATCCTCTATCAAAAGCTTCTCCACCTGGGTGCGGGTATGGATGGAAACTCCAAGCTCCAAAAGCCGTTTTGTAAGAGCCTTTATTACGTCCGAAGACTTGTCGGTGGCCGGAAATACCCGGTTGCCCCGCTCTGTCTTTAAAGGACAGCCAAGCTCTTCCAACAGGTCCATCATATCAAAATTGGTAAAGCCATAAAAGCTGCTGTAAAGGAATTTGGCATTAGTCACTACGTTTCCGAACAGCTCCTCCGTATCACAGGCATTGGTCACATTGCAGCGTCCCTTGCCGGTGATATATACCTTTTTACCAAGTTTTTCATTTTTCTCAAAAATGTGGACGGTACTGCCCTTCATGGCTGCTGCTATTCCAGCCAGCATCCCTGCAGCGCCACCGCCCACGATTAAAACCGTATTCATGCAATTTCCTCTTTTCCGCCCATGTTATTTGGGCATAAAGGTATCCCTGGAAGGGGTTTCCTCTTTTCCGCCCATGTTATTTGGGCATAAAGGTATCCCTGGAAGGGGTTTCCTCTTTTCCGCCCACGCTATTTGGGCATAAAGGTATACCCGCAGGGTGTTACCTCTCTCTTTCGTTCACTATTTTTCTACTTTACACGAAAAAGAGCGAAAAAACAAGCGGTCATGAATTTTTCTTTCTTTTTTTGCACTCTAAGGCATATAGGTATGCCCGCTGAGCGTTCTTTCTTTTATCTTTGCCTCCAAAGCCTCTACAACGGTTTTTAGCACCTTGATCCTGGCATAGTATTTACAGTTCCCCTCCACTACCACCCAGGGGGCATAGGTCGTGGAAGTCCGCACCAGCATCTCATTGACCGCAGATTCATACTGATCCCATTTCTCCCGGTTTCTCCAGTCCTCTTCCGTGATCTTCCACTGCTTAGACGGATTTTCCTCACGCTCCTTAAAGCGTTTTTCCTGCTCATCCTTATCGATGTGGAGCCAGAATTTAATGACAACGGCTCCGGCATTTGCCAAGTGGTTCTCCATCTCGTTGATTTCCTGATAGGCCTGCTTCCACTCAGCCTCGCTGCAAAAGCCCTCGATCCGCTCCACCAGAACCCGGCCATACCAGGTCCGGTCAAAGATGGCGATATGGCCTGCTTTGGGCACATGGTTCCAGAAACGCCACAGGTAATGATGGACCCGTTCTAAGTCATTGGGAGCAGACGTTGGGTAAACCTTATAGCCCCTGGGATCCAGATGGCTGGTAAGGCGCTTGATGGCCCCGCCTTTTCCTGCCGCATCCCAGCCTTCAAAGCCCAGGACGACGGGGATCCTTAAACGGTATATCTGGCTGTGAAGGGATTCCAGCTTTTCCTCCAGCCGGTTTATCTCCTTCTTATACGCTTCCTTAGTCATGGTCTTTGATAAGTCCACACCGGATAGGACTCCGTTCTGGAATTTCTCCGAACGGACCGGCGATTCTTTTTCTCTTCTCTCTCCTCTTAGCTCCCTCTGCTTTAAGGCATCTTCCAGGCAGTCCGCCACATGAGTCATGATCTTGGCGGAGGCGAAATCCCTGTCAGTGGCTTCGATGATGGTCCACGGAGCGTAGTCCATATCCGTCCTTTCAAGCATCTCCTCGGAGATTTCCAGATAACGGCCGTATTCCTTATTCCTGCGCCAGTCCTCTTTTGTCACCCGCCAGCTGGTTTCCTTGGAGCTTTCCAGCCGGTTAAACCGCTTTTTTTGTTCCTCCTTAGAAATATAGAGGAACAGCTTTATGATGACCATACCGTCATCGGTCAGCTGCCGCTCAAAGGACTGGATGTCATGGAAAGCCTCCGGCATGTCTGTTTCCGGCATCTTTAACTCAAACCGCTGGATGGTCACCTGCCGGTACCAGCTTCTGTCAAAGAGGGCGATTCTTCCCTGGGCCGGAAGCTTGGTCCAGAAGCGCCATAAAAACGGGCGCATCCGCTCCTCTTCCGTTGATTTATCATTGGCATATACATCAAAACCCCTGGGATCCAGCGCCTGAATCAGGCGGTTGATCTGGGTGCCCTTTCCCGATGCTCCCATGCCCTCGAACACGATCATGACAGGAATTCCAGACTCCTTGCACTCCCGCTGCAAAATGCCCAGCCTTTCGCTCTGCTCTTTCACTGTGCTTTTATAGGTTTCTTTGTCTATTTTTTTCGATAAATCAAGTTTCTCAAGCATAAACCGTCCCTCCTTTGTTTAAACAGTTAAGCCTAAAGCTTTGCAAACACGTTAGCCACCTCTGCCATGACCTCACTGATCTTGATCATCTGCGGACATTCCTTTTCGCAGTGATGACATGCCTTACAGCCTTCCGCCTTTACCAGCATAGCCTCGTATCCTGCCTTTGCCTCACTCTCTTTATGTGCAGCCGTCATGTTATAATAAGAGAAAATCTCCGGGATCTCCAGGCCAAAGGGGCAAGGAATACAATAACGGCATCCGGTGCAGCCCACCAGGGCCATGGAATCAAATACTTCCTTTGCCTTTTTATAAACCTGCTTTTCGTCCTCTGTGACCATTCCGGTATGGCTGCGGGTTGCAAATTCTAAGTTTTCCTCAAGCTGCTTTTCGTCGCTCATCCCGCTTAGGAGAAGGCTCACATCCGGCTGGTCCCATAAAAAATCGAGAGCATATTCTACAGTAGATTTTCCCTCAGGGAATACTTTTTTTACGTGATCTGCAGGATCAGCCAGCTTTCCTCCGAGAAGCGGTTCCATAACCACCACGGCAAGCCCCTTGTCCGCTGCAGCTTTCAGCCCCTTTTCTCCGGCCTGATGCTCTAAATCCACGTAGTTATACTGAATCTGGCAAAAATCCCATCCGTCATAATAATCTAGGATATCCTGAAACACATCATACGAATCATGGAAGGAAAATCCAAGATATTTTATTTTACCTTCCTCCCTGGCTTTTTCCATGCGTTTTACAAGATCGAATTTTTTGACCTTATCTTCAAAACGATCCCTGCTTAAGGCATGAAGCAGATAAAAATCAATGTGGTCTGTCTGAAGCTTTTTAAGCTGCTCATCTAACACCTCATCAAAATCCTCAGGTTTTTCAAGCTTCCATACCGGACATTTGGTGGCCAGATATGTTTTCTCCCGGTAGCCATCCCTTAATGCGTTTCCCACGATCCTTTCGCTCTCTCCCTGGTGGTAAGGATATGCCGTATCAATGTAGTTAACCCCTTCATCAATGGCATGGCGGATCATGGATACCGCCCGTTTTTCATCCACCTGCTCTTCCTGAAGGATCGGAAGCCTCATAGCTCCAAACCCCAGAGCCGATACCTTAATTCCTGTTTTACCAAAATCACGATACTGCATAATCTTCCTCCGAATAATATGTATTACGGCTCTTTTTTACCTGCCGTTCTTATCTTTATTGTATCATATTTTAATCCCGCACAAAAAGACTTTTTTTAATCCGGATAATAAATCACCATGCTCAGCCGGCAAATTTCAAGGCTGCTGTTATGGTATTCATGAGGGCAGTCCGCCTGAAACCGGATGGCCCCTCCCATTCCGGCACAAAACCTCTCACCGGCGGCCTGGATCTCCAGATTCCCTGAAAAAACCGTAAGAAACTCCTGGGTATTTTCCGGATGAGGATCCGCCTTTAAACTGCTGCCGGGATCAAGCTCAATATAGATCATCTCAAAGCGCCTTGCGCTGTCAAACGGAAAAACCGGATAATTGCGGAAATGGCCGTCATCCTCAAGGAAAGGCTGCATCAGAGCCGTATCAACCACCTCATACTCTGCTTCAGGGCAGCTTACCAGCTCCGTAAAGGGAACCTTAAAACCATTTGCTATCTTCCAGACCGTGGAGATGGTAGGGTTCACCTCTCCACGCTCGATCTGCCCAAGCATGCTTTTGCTGACCCCGGACGCCTTTGCCGCAGCATCAAGGCTCATCTTTCTCTGTTCACGCAGCCTCTTTAAATTCTCTGCAACAATTGAATTGATAAAATCCAAAAATAATCCCCTCCCAGTCATTGACATTATAATGCACAAATCGTATATTATATAATACAAACAATATATTGCTTGATATGTACATTATATCATATCCCAAAAAGGAGGAAAAGTATTTCATGAACTTCGCAGCATTTTTTTCTTACATATTTCTGACCGCATTTACCCCCGGTCCAAACAACATCATGGCCATGTCTCTTGCAGGGAAATATGGATTCCGGGAGAGCATCCGCTTTAACCTGGGTGTATTTTTCGGCTTTCTGGCCGTTATGACAGGCTGCTGTGCCTTCACCAGCCTTTTATACCGGTTCATTCCTCTGCTGGAACCGTTCATGGTATATGCGGGTGCCGGCTATATCCTTTGGCTGGCCTGGTCCATCTGGAGAGACAATCCCCGTTCCGGAAAGCACAATCTAGAAACAAACAGCTTTTTAAACGGCATGATCCTTCAATTTGTCAATGCAAAGGTGATCCTCTACGGACTTACCGCCATGACCACCTTTATCCTGCCAAACTATAAAAGCTTTCCCGCCCTTGCTCTTTTTATTTTCCTCCTGTCCCTTATGGGTTTTCTGGGAACCAGCTGCTGGGCCTTGTCCGGAGCGGCATTTAACCGTTTCTTTTCCAGCCACAGGAAAATACTGAACCTATCCATGGCCCTTTTGCTGGCATACTGCGCCATATCCCTTGCTGCAAAGGGAATCTAAGGCGGTCTGAGAATCATATACAAAACAAAAGCGCCGCGGCATACTGAATTTCAGTACACCGCGGCGCATTAAAGACTCCCCTCGTCTTAAATACCAGAGCCAGATTGTTTAAGTATTTATCTTATTTTAACTCTGGCCAGTAATCCTTATTCGCTTCAATCATTTCATCCAGAATCTTTTTTGCTGCCATCGCTGAGGGTATGGTCTTATTTAACGTAAATGCTGCCAATGCTTTATCATAGCTTCCTTCGATTGCCGCCTCTACGATCAGCTTTTCACTCGCCTCCTGCTGCTCAATCATTCCTTTATAAAAGGTCGGAATTTCCCCAACTCTAGTCGCTTCCGGTCCTTCGTTGGTAATATAGCAGGGGATTTCTACCATGGCATCGTCTGGTAAATTTTTAACAGCACCATTGTTCATGACCATAACCAGATGACGTTTCTTTAAATTATATGCCAGGCTCATAGCTACTTCCACGATAAATTCCCCATGAACTCCGGTAAAAAATGGGGTCATATCAATTTCTCCAGACGTTTCGTACTGTTCTACCGCCTGGAAGATCCGTTTTTCTCTTCCATCCATAACCTCATTGGCTCTTGTATAACTTTTATCTGCATGCTTTACAATCTCATCACCTAACAGATAGTATTGCATATAGGTATTAGGAAGATAATCCGGGAACATTTTCATTAAATTCTTTGCATTGTCAAAGGTATGTTTCCAGGATGCATCATTGTGGCGCACTTCACTTCTTTCATCCGGCGGCATATAGCCATGTTCTCTTACATAATCCTTTAATTCTTCGGTACGATCCTCTTCCCCGACACGGATTTTTGTAAACCAGCCAAAATGATTTAGTCCGAAGTAATCCGGTACAATATCTTTTCTGTCACAATTCAAAATGTTAGCCATGTTTCTCATGATCGCTACCGGCATATCGCAAATATTTAAGATTCTGGCATTTGGCCGGAGCTTATACATCGCTTTTGCAACTATGGCAGCCGGGTTCGAATAGTTTACGATCCAGTATTCCTTGCTTGCATATTTTTCACAATAATCGATTACTTCTACCATTGGATAGATGGTTCTCAAACCATATGCAAGACCGCCAGGCCCGCATGTTTCCTGTCCTACCACATCATATTTTAAAGGGATCTTCTCATCAAGCTCCCGCATATGATATAACCCTACCCGCATCTGGGCAAAGATAAAATCTGCATCCGTAAATGCTTCCTCCGGATCTGTTGTAAGAACCAGTTTTACTTCCGGATCAAACAGTTCAATAACCTTTTTTACCAGAACTCCTACTTTGTCCTGGCGTTCTTTGAAATTATCATAAAGCCTTAATTCAGAAAGTTTGAATTGATCCTTCTGATCCAGCAGGCTCTTTACAATACCCGGTGTATAAGTACTTCCGCCACCTACAATGACTAATTTAAATGTTTTGTTCATAGCTTTTCCTCCTTATTTATGTGATTCCATCTGTTCCAATGCATCATCCACCAAGGTTCTCATTTTGGAAACGCTGAGGCCATATACGACCTGGACATCATTTCCCTTTTTCATAATACCGGCTGCTCCGGTACCTTTTAATGCCTCTTCATCAATCCTTGAATTGTCTGCAACTTCTACTCTTAACCTGGAAAAGCAGTTCTCCAGACTTACAATATTTTCTTTTCCGCCTAATGCTTCCACGATGATCCTGCCCTGGTTCAACCGGTCTTCCTCCGTCTCCCCACTGCCGGACTGCTTTGCTTTTAATTCTTTTTTAACTGCTGCTGTATTGGCATTTAAATCCAAAGCCGCATCCGTTTCATCGTCTTCACGTCCCGGAGTTTTTAAGTTCAATTTTTCAATCATGAACTTAAAGACCACGAAAATCACAAGGATCTCCACAAGGCCAACCAGCACATACAAGGGCCATAAGGTTCTGCCGATTCCTGCCGGAAGATTTAATACAAGGAAATCCAGGATGCCATTGGTGGCGCAGACGCGGACGCCGATCAGATAAACGACCATCTGAAAAAATCCATCCAGAATAGAATATACCAGCCATAATAGAGGAGCTGCAAAAATAAAGGTAAATTCAAGTGGTTCTGTAATACCGGCGATCACCGCAGTTAAAGTGGCCGGGATCATCTGGGCCTTTAAGTTCGCCTTTTTCACTTTTTTGGCGGTTACATAGAAAGCCAATGCCACTCCAATGATACCAAATGTCTTCATAAGGCCATAAGTCAGGAAGCGGCTGGTATCCGGCATCATTCCGGCTGCCGGATCGCTTAATAACGCCAGGAAGATCGGCTTTGCACCAACAACATTTTCTCCGCCGATCACCGCCTGTCCGCCAACCGCCGAATAAAGGAACGGCGACCAGATTAAGTGATGCAATCCGGTAGGGATCAGGAACCGGTTTAAGAATCCGTATACAAATACACCTAATGCACCGGCAGTACTCATAAAGCCGGTCAATGCGGATATTCCGTTTGCAACTCCCGGCCACACATAAGTCACGCCAATGCTTAATACTGCAATGACCGGAATCATGATCATGTAAACAAGCTTGCTGTTGCCATAAGGAGCGAATCCGCCCTTAAACTCGGTATCACAGTGTTTGTTGTGAACCAGGGCCACTAAAACACCGATGATCATACCAAGAAACACGCCCATATCTGTTACATGAAAGCCTAACTGAATCGTTTGACCTGTACCATATAAGGCACCGGCAGTTGCCCCTTCCACTATCTTTCCTGACAGCTCCAGCCACTTGCTGTTGGCGCCTAAGAACATGATGTATGACATCAGGGCTACGAATGATGCATCTGCTTTTTTCTTTTTTGCCATACCATTTGCAATTCCCACACAAAACAAAATACTTAAATTCCCCATTATGGAATTCAGCATACTGTTAAAAAATTTGCCAACCGTCCACATCAGTCCACCTTCTGAAACAAATGCAGTATTGGTCATGATCGCTGTTAAAGCAATCATCATACCTACGACAGGCAAAAATAACACTGGTCCAATCATCGCTTTGGAAAAGCTTTGCATGGATTTTACTACTTTATCCCTCATCTCATATTCCTCCATATATAGTTGTTTACACTGGTAATTACCTTGTGGTGGGATTTTATCATACTTGAATACAAATCAAAATATATTCTGTATTATTCACAACATGTTGACCATATAGTGAACATATTTACTTCTGTTCCTTGTATATTTTAATGCCAGATCATGAAAGAGACATGAAAAAGCGTTGATACTCGATTCTTATTACGAAATGAGTGTCAACGCTATCCTATTTTACATCACTTATTCCTGTTAAACTTCCATTACAAGGAACTGCCAGCCTTTTAAATGAATCATGGTCTCGTCATAAGATACTTCCTGATAGTTATTGATCAAAACTGTCTTTGGCATCAGGGGAAGAGGAACTTCCTGTGCGTCTTTTTGAAAATTTCCAATGATAAGGAGTGTTTTTGGCCCTTTTCGGCAGTAAGCCATAATATTCTTTTTATCCTCAAGAACAGGTTCTAAGGTTCCATAGATTATGGTTTCTTTCCATCTGGGGTGTTTCCTTAACTGGATCAGCTTTTTATAGAACATGAAAACCGAATGATCATGAGTCATCTGGTCAGCCACATTGATATCCCTATAATTAGGGTTCACCTTCAGCCAGGGAGTGCCTTTTGTAAAGCCTGAATTGGCCGATGCATCCCACTGCATGGGAGTTCTTGCATTATCCCTGCTGTAGCGGCTTACAATGGCCAGTGCCTCTTCCGGTGAGTGTCCCGCCTCCAGGGCGGTCTGGTACTGGTCAAGGGTGGCAATATCATCCACTTCATCAATGCCGGAAAAGACAGTATTCTCCATCCCGATTTCCTGTCCCTGATAAATAAAGGGGATTCCCCGGAGCATAAAGTTTATGCCGCCAAGCATCTTTTTGGCTTCCAGGCTGCATTCTCCTTCCGGAAGGTAATGGCTGACCCCTCTTGGCTCATCATGGTTTTCAATGATGTTGGATAAAAATCCGGTAGTACCCACATGCCTTTGGGCGGCAAAGCAGCAATGCTTATAATCTTCCGGAGTAATCGCTTTGGCATCATACCAGCCCTTTTCACTTCCACCGAATATGGTTTCATTAAAATCAAATTTACTGGAAAAGTAACCATTTTCACCGATGAAGAATTCTAATTCTTCCGGCTTTTCATCAAAGACCTCTCCAACGGTAAAGGCATCATGAGGTGTAAAGCAGCGGTCCCGCATTTCGCCTAAAAACTCACCTACTCCATTGGCATTGGACAGCATTTCCTGGATACTGCATAAACCATCTGCCCGGTCCGGTTCATAATCCTGTAAGGGAAGGGCCTTTTTTATATTAATGATTGCATCGATTCGGAAACCGCCCAATCCTTTATCCAGCCACCAATTGATATTTTTATAGACTTCCTCCCGGACTGCTTCATTTTCCCAGTTTAAATCCGGCTGTTTTTTATGGAACGAGTGGAGATACTGCTTATTGGTACCGGGAATATCGCTCCATACAGAATTCCCAAAGTAAGAACGCCAGTTGGTAGGTGATTTACCGTCTTTTTTCTCACGGATATAAAAGTAGTTTCCATATTCGCCATCCGGATCGGCGCACGCCTTTTTAAACCATTCATGCTCGTCGGAGCAATGGTTGACTACCAGATCCATGACGATATACATCTCTCGTTCTTTCGCTTTTTCAATGAGTTCCTCCATATCCTCCATGGTCCCGAACCTGGGGTCTATGTTGTAATAATCGGCAATGTCATATCCCTGATCGGCAAAAGGGGAAACGTAAATCGGGGAAAGCCATAGGATATCCACACCTAAGTCTTTCAAATAATCCAATTTACGGATGATCCCCTTTAAGTCTCCAATGCCGTCCCCATTGGAATCCAGAAAACTCTTTGGATAAATCTGATAAGCTGTTTTATCATGCCACCATTTCTTAGTCATCGTATGTCAACCTCTCTTTTCAGTAGTAGCCTTATTCTACCTCTCATAACAAGATTTGTCTTACACTTCTATGATTAAAAAATTCACTATTTTGACTTTTCTTTCCGATATTGTAAGGGAGTCGTGCCGGTATACCTTCGGAATATTTTCAAAAAATTTCCAAGGTTAAAAAAACCGGAATCCAGGCATATGTTCATGACCGGGAGGTCAGTGGTTTCCAGCAAAGTGATTGCCTTCCGGATCCGGTAATCATTGATGTATTCAGTGGGAGTCCTGCCAAGGGCCTTTTTAAAAAAACGGCAGAAGTACTGTTCATTCATATTGGCAAGGGAAGCAAGATCACGGATATAAATCTTTTCCCTGTAATGGTTCCTGATAAAGGTAATGGAGGCTTTGATCAGTTCTACCCGCGTATCCGTGTTGCGGTGAGAATCGGAATATAGGTGGAATTGGAACAAAGTGGCAAGCATTTTAAGAAGCGAAGCTTTGATCTGGAGCTGGGAGATAACAGCTTCAAAAACGTCTTCCTGCTGCTCTAAGCCCTCCTCTCCTCCAAAGGAATCAGTCACATTCGTAAAACAATCCAGGATAGAAGCATAAGACGGATGATCTGGATGAAGGCATCTGGGAAAGGAAAGCTCATTGTTTTTCAGTGGATTGATTAAGTACATCTGAGCGGAGTCATAAGCGTCAAAGCTTAAAAGCCCCGGCTGGAACACGATGGCATGCTCCTCTTTTAAGCTTTTGGATTCACTGATGATTCCATGAAGCTCCCCAGGATTGATAAAAAAAATACATTCATCCTTAATTTCATAGGACTCCATGTTGACTAATAAGCGAAAATGCCCCTTAAGGAAGTGGATCATTTCAATTTCCTCATGCCAGTGATGCTTTACTAAAATGCCCTTTTGCGCTGATTGTGTCCGGTAGATTCCACAGGGAAAAGAACTGGTACCATGGGGACGTCCCTCTTTTAATTTGGATTTTGTCTCTGGATTCATGATTATCCTCATTTCCCGGCCGCTTTTATGCCTTTTAGTCAGGCGGATATTCGCGATCCGCTTCGCTGCCTGTTCGGTTAAACATACGGTATTTTACGTGTATCATAACACAGGGAGGGAAAGGGATTCAAGCAAAAGCGTACTGGTCAAGAGGTTATGTTTATAGTACACTTAGTAACATAACCCAAGCCTAATACCAGGAGGAATACTATGATCAGACGATTCCGCAGATTATCTTTTCAATCCAAAATACTGCTTACCTATTTGCTCTTACTGCTGTTTACCGTGGTTATTTTTGCCATCTGCTATATTCAAGGGGTCTCTTCTGCCCTTACCTACAACATTGAATACATGAAACAGTCTAACCAGCAGAAAAACATGAACTTAGATATTGCCATGGGAAATAACAGCTCCTTAAATCTTCTGCATTTAATCGATCCCAAGATCAATGTCATACTCCATGAAAAATCCAGTAATATGTCCCCCAAAGACCGTTATGAAAGAGACTATTATATGCAGACCGTTCTTAAAATGCTCACGGTCATCAATCCCCATGTCCAAAGAATAACCATCCTGACATCTGCCGGAGACACTTATTGCAGCATAAACAATATATCAGAAGATTATATAGAAAACGCATGGAATACCATCGAAAGTGTCGATTGGAAAACAAAGAGCCAGAAGTATTATACAATCCCTTATCCCCAAAAAATAGGGAATACCGGTTATTCCCTGTTAACGGTATACCACCAGCTATCGGATATCGGTGAGTATAAAACCTATGGATACCTTCTGGCAGACTTGGATTTTGGATCCATTGCAAAAGATTTTAATTCCACAGATGCAGCCGACGGTCTAGCATCTTCCTTTGCTATTGTATACGAAAACCAGGTCATCTATAATTCCAGAAACGCCTGCATCAATCTGGAGACCGACCTTTCAGAAAAGGAAAAGCAGGAAGACTTTCCTCATCTGGAGCAGATTGAGGCCTCCGGAAAGGGAGCAGGGGAGCTTTATCTAAATGGTACTCTCTGCATTGCCGCTGTTTTAAAAAATGAATCCACCGGCTGGTATCTGGTGCAGTATATCCCAAAGCATCTGCTGATTAACACCAGTATGGAAAGTATGTTAAATGTCATGGCATGGGTGATGCTTATCCTGACTGCAGCCGGGATCTTAAGCTTCATATTATCCAAACAGGTCAGCCGGCCGATTAAAGCTCTGGCAGAAACCATGAACCAGGCAAGGCAGGGAGAAGTAAAGCTTTTAACAGGATTAGAGCCCAGGGAAGATGAAATCGGCAACTTAATTGAAATCTATAATGAAATGGGAAAGAGGATCAATGACAGCATTACCAAACTGTATATTATGCAGATCAATCAAAAGCAGACAGAGCTTAAGATGCTTCAGTTCCAGATCAATCCCCATTTTCTTTATAACGCGCTGAACACGGTTACAGCCATTGCCAGGCTGGAAGAAATTGAAGAAATCCCTGCAATTACAGAAAGTCTGTCGGATATGTTCCGCTATAACATAAAAGGGACTGATTTTGTAACAGTTAAGGATGAAGTGGTTCAGCTAAAGAACTATATCCGCATCCAGTCCATCCGGTTCCCCGGGCGCTTTGCCGTGAAGTATGATATCCCCGGGGAATACGAAAATAATGGGGTTATTAAATTCATCCTGCAGCCCATTGTGGAAAACTCCATACAGCATGCGTTTAAGGTAAAACGGGACCAGGACTATTTAAAGATTTCCGTATCACCGGATTCGGAAGATTACCTTTTGATCTCCGTGTACGATGACGGGTGCGGTATGCCAAAAGAGAAGGTGGATGAATTAAACCATGCATTATGTAATACAAAAACCAACACCCTGTTGGGAGAGGATGGAGCAGGCATCGGATTAGCCAATGTAAATGCTAGGCTTAAAAACTTTTATGGAGAAGATTGCGGAATTGTGGTGGAAAGCCGGTACGGAAGCTTTACCTGCATTCACATGCGGATAAAGCGAAATAAGGAGGGGTAGAATGAAGGTCATCATTGCGGAAGATGAATATTACGCAAAAAAAATGCTCGTTAAGCTTTTAACTAATATTGATATGGATATCACCGTATGTCTGGAAGCCGAAACCGGGAAACAGGCGGCTGATTATCTTGCCGGCAAGGACGCAGATCTTGTGATAACCGATATCCGCATGCCGGAAATGGACGGGCTGTCCCTTGCAAAATATGTGGAAGCAAACTGCCCGGCAACGGATGTAGTTATCGTAAGCGGCTATTCGGATTTTAACTACGCCAAGGAAGCGATGAAGTATGGGGTCCGGTATTACCTTACCAAACCGGTAAAACCCGAAGAACTGGAAAAGGCCATATGGGATATTACAAAAACCAGAGAAGAAAAGAGAATGCAGCTTGAGAAGCAGGTGGACCGGAGGCTTTTGCAGGAATCCCTCCAATATGTGAATATCTCCGGCATTCTGGCAAACCGGGCATTGATGGATACCTTCCGTGATCTGTGCGGCGGACAGCTAAAGGAACGCTTCTACCAGATGCTCTTATTACAAGGGAAACAGCGTATGAGCCGTGAGGAGGCAAAGAGGCTGGCAGAGTTCTTAGAATCCGCATCAGATCACGGCAATATCCAGGTCTTTTATTTCCAGCAGCCGGACGAGGTGATTGCCATGAAGTTTGACGGTCAGGAGGTGCTGTGGGACCAAAAGCTTTTCCGCCGGATAAAGCAGGAACTGCCCCATAGGGAATTAGAAATTACCTGCGGGATAAGCAGGATCTACAAAGGGGAAGAACTGCTTGGAGACGCTTACCGGGACTGCGTTTATGCCATCAACGGAAGACTGCTTGATGAAAAGACCAGAGTGTTTGAATATGAACCGGAGCTTTCCATGGAACAGATCTTAACACAGCAGGAAGAACTGTCGATTTACGAAAGTGTGATGAAGGGAAGCTACCAGCAGGCAGAGGCTGCTCTCCGTCAGTTTTTTGAAAAATGTACGGTGGGAGGTTGGAATGTATATTCCTTATACAGCGGTATCATGCAGATTTTTTCTGTAATCAGCAGAGCCTATTGCAGCAGGGAGGCTTCTTCTGAATCAGAAGAGGTAAACCGGTATCTTTTGTTTTCCTTCAAATCAGATCTATATCAGTTCCGGACCATGCAGGAGCTTGAGCGGTATATGTTTAAAATTCTGGAAAACACCTGCGGCTCCCAGGTGGAAAAAGGAAGCATCATCGAGGAGATCAAGAATTACGTATCCTTAAACTTCCGTTACGAGATTTCCTTAAATGAACTGGCTGCCCATAAGTATTTTATGAATTCCAGTTATTTAAGCCGACTGTTTAAATCAGAAACAGGGATGAATTTTTCCAAATACTTAATCACCTACCGCATGGAACGGGCAAAAGAGCTTTTAAAAAATACGGTTTTTAAGATAAGCGAAATCGCCGATTATGTAGGCTATAATGATACCTCCTATTTTATCCACACCTTCAGACGCCTTTATCAAATGACCCCCGAGCAATATCGCGCCCAGGAAGAAAAAAGGTAAAAAATGTTTTACGAAACATCTCAGATACCTTATATAGGCGGCCACGTTTTGTTTTGTATAATGGAATTACCAAATAACAGGAAACAGAAAGGGCGAGGATGAAGTATATGAAAATGAAAAAAATGTTGGCAGTAGGTTTGACCTGCTCCTTAGCAGCGATGTTGGCTGCAGGATGCAGTGAAGCAGGCAAAACCTCAGGCAAGAGTTCCGATTCCGGAGTTGCACACCTGGAGTTTTTCTCTTCAAAAATGGAAAATGTATCCACCATGCAAAAACTCGTGGACAAATTCAACAAACAGAATACCGATGTACAGGTTACCTTAAATTCCCCGGCAGATGCGGGAACTGTATTAAAAACCAGGATGACCAAGGATGATTTGCCGGATATCATAGCCTATGGCGGTGATAACATCTATACGGAACTTACGGAAGCAGGGATCTTATTGGATTTAAGTGACCAGGAGGTTTTAAAGACCATAAACGATTCTTATATGCAGATGGTCTATGATATCAATGGGGATAAGGCGGAAAAGGCATACGGCATCCCATTTGCTTCCAATGCTTCCGGTATTATCTATAATGTTGATCTGTTTCAGAAAGCAGGTGTAACGATTCCTGAGACTTGGGATGAGTTAATTGAGGTATGCGAAAAGCTGACCGCAGCAGGCATCCAACCCTTTGAGTTAAGCTTTAAGGATAACTGGACCATCCTTCCATCATGGAACTCCCTGGCACCGGCAACACAGCCAGAAGGGTTTTTAGAGGCAAAGAAAGAAGGAACAGCCACCTTCCTCGGCACCCATGAAGAAGTTTTGGAAAAGTACAGCAAGCTGGTGAATTATGCCCAGACAGATTTTATGGGAACTTCCTATGATGACGGCAACCGCAGCTTTGCAAGTGGCGAAGCCGCAATGTTGATTAACGGCGTGTGGACCGTACCTGAAATCAAAAAAACCAATGAATCCATCAATCTTGATATGTTTGCTTATCCGGCAACCAACGATAAGAGTAAAAACAAGGTTGTATCCGGTATCGATGTCATGCTTATGGTGACAAACCAATGCAAAAACCCGGAAGCTGCCAAACGTTTTGTGGCATTTATGCTGGAACCGGAAAACAGTCAGCTTTACATAAACGAGCAGTTTGCATTTTCTCCGGTGGAAGGCGTTGTACAGAAGGATGCTTCGGTGGCCGGCCTGGCAAAGGATATCGCAGATGGAAAGGTTACGGATTTTGTAGACCATTATTATCCCAACGGTTATAATCTGTCCTCTATTTTATCCGAATTTTTCTTAAACAAGACAAATGGTATGGATGAAAACGAGAACATAGCTGCAATACTGAAAAAATGTGATGAACAATATGATATCCTCAATACCCGTTAAGCCTGGTAAAAGGAGGATAACGCATTGAAAAAACATAGAAATAACCACATCAGTCCAGCGTTCTACCTTATGGTGGTTCCCATGGCAGCACTATTCTTTTTACTCCATACGGTTCCCTTTCTAAAGGGTATCTTTTACAGCTTTACGAACTGGAAAGGCTATGGGAACTGGGAATTTATCGGGTTTAAAAATTTCCTGCAGTTTTTTAAGGATCCTTCCATAAAGCAGGCCTATGGCTTTACCTTTCAGTTTGCGCTTTCCGCCACTGTCCTTGTCAACGTTTTAAGTCTGGCGCTGGCATGCGGGCTCAATGGAAAAATTCTGGGAAAGAATTTCTTAAAGGCGCTGTATTTCCTGCCATATATGCTGGGAACGCTGATTATCGGTTTTGTATTTAATTTTATCTTTGGCAATATTATTCCGGGATTTGGAAAATCGGCGGGCATCGATGGGCTGAGCGTAAATATCCTTGGTACCAGCAAAGCATGGCTGGGGGTTTTGTTCGTTACTGTCTGGCAATCCATGGCCTTTAACACCATGATATATCTCTCCGGCCTTCAGACGGTGGATAAGGATATCTATGACGCGGCATCCGTTGACGGTGCCGTTGGCCTCCAGCGGTTTATCAAGATCACCTTCCCACTGATTGCTCCTTTTTTCACCATCAATATGGTATTAAGTGTTAAGAGTTTTCTTATGGCATTTGACCAGATTATGGCAATGACAGGAGGAGGACCCGGAACCGCGACCACTACGATCTCCATGTTGATTTATAAGAGAGGATTTGACGGCGGACAGTTTGCTTACCAGTCAGCCAATGCCGTTATTTTATTTTTGGTCGTGGCATCAATTTCCGTATTCCAGCTGAAGATCTTAGAAAAAAGGGAGGCGAAAATAAACTGATGAAAGAGAAAGAAAAGACCAATTGGCTCCTGACAATCCTTCTGTCAGTAATCGCTGTTTTCGTTATCCTGGGCCCCCTTTATATTACTGTGGTAATTGCCTTAAAGTCACCGTCAGATATGGAACATATACTGGCACTTCCGACTTCCCTGCACTTAGAGAATTTTTCCATGGCATGGGAGCTTACCGGCTATCCCAGGAAGTTCCTTAATACATTTTTTATCACAAGCATCAATCTGGTGTTTACCATCCTGACCAATTCCATGGCGGCTTATGCCATTATACGGAATAAGGATAAAAGCAGATTTTTCAATCTCATGTATTATTATTTTGTCAGCGCCATGTTTATCCCTTTTAATGTGATTATGCTTCCCCTGGTAAAACAGGCCTCCTCTTTTCATTTGGATAACATCTATGGGATCACATTAATTTATATTATATTCGGACTTCCCATGAATACATTTCTTTATTCGGGACATATCAAATCCCTGCCTGTGGCATTAGAGGAGGCGGCGAGGATCGATGGGGCGGATACGTTCCAGACCTTTTGGCGCATTATATTTCCGCTTCTTAAGCCCATGAGCGCAACGGTGGCAATCCTGTCCTTTATGTGGACCTGGAATGACTTCCTGATGCCCCTGGTCTTGTTAAGCGATGCAAGCCAGCAAACTTTGCAGTTGGCCCAGTATGTGTTTAAAGGCCAGTTCTCTACACAGTATAATCTTGCCTTTGCCTCGTATTTAATGGTACTGCTGCCAGTTTTAGCTGTATATGTTTTTTGTCAGAAATGGATCATCGCAGGAGTTACAAGCGGTTCTGTAAAAGCTTAACGGAAGGAAGAAGAAAATGGACAGAAAATGGTGGAAACAAGCGGTTATATATCAGATTTACCCCAGAAGCTTTCAAGACAGCAACGGGGATGGGATCGGAGACCTACAAGGGATTATCTCCAGACTTGATTATTTGAAAGAACTTGGGGCAGATGCTCTCTGGCTCTCCCCAGTCTATTGTTCCCCACAGGATGACAATGGTTATGATATATCCAATTATCAGGATATTGATCCAATGTTCGGGAATTTAGAAGACATGGAAGAACTGATTGAAAAAGCAGGAAGCCGTGGGATCCGGATTATCATGGACCTTGTTTTAAACCATTCTTCCGATGAGCATCCATGGTTTACAGAGGCGAAAAAAAGTAAGGATAACCCCTATCATGATTATTATGTGTGGAGGGATGGTGTGGAAGGAACTGCTCCAAATGGATTAAGAGCCGCTTTTGGAGGCTCGGCCTGGGAGTGGGTTCCCGAACTTGGGCAATACTATTTCCATCAGTTTTCAGTGAAACAGCCGGATTTAAACTGGGATAACCCAAAGGTACGCCTGGAGATCCGGGATATGATCCTTTGGTGGATGGAGAAAGGAGTCGGCGGATTCCGGCTGGATGTCATCGATTTAGTTGCCAAGGATCCTGACCGGATGATCACGGCAGATGGGCCAAAGCTCCATAAATTAATACAGGAATTAAGCAGGGAGACCTTTCAGAAGGGAGATTTAGTCACTGTAGGGGAAGCATGGAGTGCAAATCCAGAAAATGCCATGCTTTACAGCAATCCGGATGGCAGTGAGCTTTCCATGGTATTCCAGTTTGAGCATATCTGCCTTGACCATAAAAAGGGTGGAGAAAAATGGGACTTAGCCCCTCTCCCATTCCTGGAATTAAAGCGTGCCTTATCCACCTGGCAGGAATCTCTTTGCTGCAAAGGCTGGAACAGCCTGTTCTGGAACAACCATGATCTGCCGAGAATTGTATCCCGCTGGGGAAATGATAACGAATATCGAATAGAATCTGCCAAAATGCTGGCAATTCTCCTTCATGGAATGCAAGGCACCCCCTATATCTACCAAGGCGAAGAACTTGGGATGACCAATGTAAGATATGATATAAAAGACTACCGGGATATCGAAACTTTAAATATATACAGGGAAAGAACCGGAGCCGGATATAAAGAAGCGGACGTCATGGAGTCTATCTATGCAAAAGGCCGGGATAATGCGAGAACACCGATGCAGTGGAATAAAAGCAGGGAAGCTGGATTTACGGAAGGAATCCCCTGGATTAAGGTGAATCCAAACTATCCGGAAATTAATGCAGAGGCCGCAATGGCAGATGAAAACTCTATTTTTTGCCACTACCAGAAGCTGATTGGGTTAAGAAAAACCTACGACGTATTCGTAGATGGGAAATACCGGCTTCTGATGCCGGAGGATCCCGATCTATTTGCCTATACCCGTACGCTGGAAGAAACTACTTTGCTTGTAATATGTAACTTTTACGATAAAACAGTTAATTTGCAGCTGCCTAAAGAGCTTGACCATGAAAAAAAGCAGTTAATCAGCTCTTATACGGATGAAGGCCTTACAGATGTGCTTAGGCCGTATGAAGCCAGAATGTATCTGATCAGGTAATTGAAATGAAGAGAGCCGGAAACAGCTCTCTTCATTTTTTTATCAGCCATGGGTATCTTTTACTGGCACTCATTTAGTTCTTCTAATACCTGGCTCATTAAATATTCAAATACCACAATCACCCTTGCATAAAAATAATTGGACTGCAGATTCCGGTCATCCAGCGTCTTGTCATCCAGAATCGGAATATTGACTGTAGACGTACGTCCAATATAATTGCTCTGTTCTCCTGTAAATGAAACGATATCCACCTGATTTTCATTTGCATAGTCAACAAGCTTTGCAATGGTATCTGTTTCTCCGCTCTTGGAAACCACGATAACCAAAGATGCACCAAGACGGTTCTTATCATATACTGCATAGGCATTGGTCTTAATAACCCGGAAACCGGTTACCAAAAGCTTACGCTCCATATATTCCGCCAATGGGGAGGAAAATCCGGTTGCAGATACCAAAATAATATCATTTCTGTGTTTTTTTAACTGGCTCATAAAATCATTTAGCAATTCATCTGGTATATCGTTGATAAAGCTGGTAATATCCGACAGCCTTTCTTTATTTTTCCTGTGACTTGTAATCATGAAATTAAGACGGTATATCATATCGGTATATCCGGTATATCCCATCTTTTTTGATAATTTAATGATCGTTGCAGCAGATACAAAATTTTGGTTTGCAACTTCACGTACTGCCATATGAAGTACCTGTTGATTGTTTTCCAGAATATAATTCAATATCTGGGTTTCCGTATCTGTCAGCTTGTATTTATCCGCCAGTTTATAAACATCAAATTTCATATCGTCCGCTCACCTTATTCCCTTCCGTTTTATGATATCCCCTGCTGTCAATATCATTCATTCCACTGGTCCATCAATCGGTGACCACAGACAACACCTCTGCCACAAGCTATACACTTCAGGCGAACAAGAAAAAAGACAGGCTGTCAGGTACTTCCTTTCAGCCTGTCTTTCTGTCTTAGACCTCTGTCGTGATAAATATATCATAAATTGCCTTGATCGCTTCCTCAAAATCCGCGTTCTTTACGCCTATGATAATGTTGAGTTCACTGGACCCCTGGTCAATCATTTTTACGTTTACCCTGGAATGGGCAAGGGCCGAAAAGATTCTTCCGGCAGTCCCTCTGGTTGCCTTCATGCCCCGGCCTACCACAGCGACCAGCGCAAGGTCTGATTCCATCTCAAGAAAATCTGGTTCTACCGCCCTGTGGATCCCTGCAATGACAGACTGCTCATAATCTTCAAATTCTGACTGATGGACAAAAACAGTCATGGTATCGATTCCCGACGGCATATGCTCAAAGGAAATGCCGTACTTTTCAAATACCTCCAGCACCTTTCTCCCAAAACCGACTTCAGCATTCATCATGGCCTTTTCAATGTTAATGGAGCAAAAGCCCCTCTTACCCGCAATTCCCGTAATGGTATAATGAGGCTTCCTGCAGGTGCTCTCCACGATCATAGTTCCTATGTCATCAGGCTTATTGGTGTTCCGGATGTTGATGGGGATTCCTTCTTTTCTCACCGGGAAAATAGCATCCTCATGAAGGACACTGGCTCCCATATAGGCAAGCTCTCTTAACTCCCGGTATGTAATGGTCTCGATGACCTCAGGATTCTTGATGATCCTGGGATCTGCCACCAGGAAACCGGAAACATCCGTCCAGTTTTCATACATATCCGCATGAATGGCCTTTGCAACAATGGAGCCTGTTATATCGGAACCGCCTCTGGAAAAGGTCTTTATAGTTCCGTCCTGCTTTGATCCGTAAAAGCCCGGGATCACAGCCCTCTCCACATGTTCCAGGCGCTCTCCAAGCTCCGTATTGGTAAGCTCCGCATTAAAACTACCGTCTGCATCAAAGAAAATCACTTCAGCCGCGTCAATGAATTCGTAGCCTAAGTATTCCGCCATCACCATTCCATTTAAGTACTCTCCTCTGGAAGCCGCATAATCACGCCCTGCCTTTTTAAGGAAATTTTCTTCAATGGTTTCAAACTCATGATCCAGATTCAGATTCAGATCAAGTCCGTCAATGATCTCCATATAACGTTCCTTGATTTTTTCCAGAATCTTCTTATAGCTTTTCCCATCTGCTGCCCCATCATAGCACTGGTATAACAAATCAGTCACCTTTTCATCCTTATCATTTCGTTTGCCTGGTGCGGATGGCACCACAAACCGTCTGCTCTTGTCCCCGCGGATGATGTCGCCAACCTTTTTAAACTGCTTTGCGCTGGCTAAAGAGCTTCCTCCGAATTTCACAACTTTTTTCATGGGCTTTTCTCCTCTGATACAGGTTATTATTACATATTTAACGGAAATAATATCCTAATTGCTATCAGCTGTCAAGTATTTTTCTTAATTAATGCATAATTTTCCATTTTTTTGCATAAACTTACTCTTCCATCTCCCGGTTGATCTTATCCTCGCAGGAGCGCATTGCCAGAATGGTTTTTTCAAACAGTTCATCAAGAGTCCAGCCCAGATTTTCTGCACCTGATGCGATCACTTCCCTGGAACAGCCTGCCGCAAACCGCTTGTCCTTGTATTTTTTCTTCAGGCTGGAGACTTCTAAGTCCATAACGCTTTTAGAAGGGCGCATCCTGGCCGCCGCTCCGATAAGCCCGGTCAGTTCATCGGCCGCAAACATGATCTTTTCCATCATATGCTCCGGCTTTACCTGGGAACAGATGCCGTACCCATGGCTGCATATGGCATGGATGAGCTCCTCCTCCGCACCGATTTCTGAAAGAAGCTCCGGAGCCTTTGTACAGTGTTCCTCCGGGAATTGTTCAAAATCCACATCATGAAGAAGTCCTGCGATTCCCCAGAATTCTTCCTCTGACCCAAATCCCATTTCTCCTGCGTACCAGCGCATTACCCCTTCCACGGTCAGACCGTGAAGCAGATGAAACGGTTCCTTATTATATTTCTTTAGTAACTCCAGTGCCTGTTGTCTTGTGATTGCTGTTTTCATAGCTCCTCTTTTCTCCTATTCCATAAAATTTTAAGCCTATCGGTTCCTTCAAAAGGACCCTATGCTGCTTTCTCCTGATACAAGGATTCCGTTTTCTTCCAAAAGCCTTGCGGTTACGCCGTCTCCCGGAGCTTTTGTCCCTGTAAACGTCCCATCGTAAATGGTCCCATGGCCGCATGACGGACTCCGCTCCTTTAAAATCGCCCGCTTACAGCCGTAAAGCCTGGCAAGCCTCAAGGTTTCTTCTGCTCCCTTTAAAAAGCTGTCCGTCACGTCTTTTCCTGACCGGTCTGCCACACGGATCCCTTTATGATTCCCGGTTTCTTCCCGAACAAGCTGCTCCGCAGGCTCTCTGGGTGTTCCCAAACCTCCAAGCTGCTCCGGACAGACAGGTATGAAGTTATATTTCTCCATAAGCTTGATGAGGCTCTCCTGCATGCCGTTTCCGCCGTCATAGCGGCAGTTTACTCCAAGCAGGCAGGCACTCACCAATATGTTTTCTTTTTCCCCGCTCATTTTCCGCCTCCACCATATATTGTTCACATATATGTGTAAAAAAACATCCTCCAGGCAAGCCCAGAGGACATCTTTTTTAGTCTTTATTTATTATAACATATGAGACAAAATTTGCAATAATTTTAAAGTTTTTAATATTTTACCAGGATATAAAAAAATAGTTAGAAAACACTAAAAATCACCTTTGTTTCTTTACTTCATTTATAGATATTTTCTATAAGTAAAGAGGGTAAAACCTCCTGTTTATGCGAAATAGCGGGTGTTCTAACTTTTTTTGTATATAACTAAAAATTTTTTATATTTTCATGGAATATGAATTGTTTTTATAACATTTATATGTTAAAATGTATGTGGAAGCAGAAATACAAACGCCATTTTTTAACAAAATTATATAAAATAGTATTGGAAAAAAAATGTGCGGGATTATATATTACCAACTAAGTTTATTAGAGAGAGAGGTATTGTCATGTATGTAGTAAATGTCAACGGTAACGATTACCAGTCAGAAGAAGATTTAACATTAATGGATTTTCTTAGAAACAGGCTTGGTATCACCTCCGTTAAAAACGGATGTAAGGAAGGTGCCTGCGGGACATGTACGGTAATTGTGGATGGGAAAACAATCCGCGCCTGCATACAGAAATTGTCCAAACTGGAAGGCAAAAAGATTCAGACCATAGAAGGGTTTACGCAGAGGGAACGGGATGTCTTTGTCTATGCTTTTGCGGCGGCAGGAGCTGTACAGTGCGGCTTTTGCATTCCGGGCATGGTAATCAGCGGCAAATGCTTAATTGACCAGAATCCCAATCCAACCAGAGATGATGTAAAGCAGGCGATCCGCACAAATATCTGCCGTTGTACAGGCTACACAAAAATAGAAGACGGTATTTTACTTGCAGCAAAAATGTTCAATGAAAATTTAGAGGTTCCTGAACTTAAGCAGACCGCTGCAATTGGGGAAAGAACCTGCCGCGTGGATGCAGAGGCAAAAACACTGGGTACTGCCAAATATGCGGATGACTATTATCTGGAAGGCATGCTTTACGGAAAGAACGTGTTCACCAAATATGCACACGCTAAAATTAACGGAATCGATACCAGCAAGGCTCTTGCAATGCCCGGCGTAGTCGCTGTCTATACGGCAAAGGACATACCGGGGGATAGGTACATCGGCCATCTGGCACATGACTGGCCCGGTATGATCGATGTAGGCGAAGACACAAAATGCGTCGGCGACACCCTTGCCATAGTCGTGGCTGAAACGTTAGAACAAGCAAATGCGGCAGTGAAAGCCGTAGAAATAGATTGTGAAGAATTAGAGCCAATCCGCTCCCCAAGGGAAGCCATGGTTCCAGGCGCTCACCAGGTTCATGGCGAAGGCTTTATGCATTTTGGCAAATTCAGAACTCCGGTAAATAACTTACTTGACCATGAAGAGGTAAAACGTGGTGACGCGGAGACAGCCCTTGCAAATTCCAAGTATATCGCAGAAGGCACCTTCTACGTTCCGCCAACAGAGCACGCTTTCATGGAACCGGAAACTGCTGTTGGTATCCCTGACGGTGACGGAGTTAAGGTAATTACCGGAGCACAGGGTATTTATGATGAACATCACGAATTAAGTGCATATCTTGGCATTCCTATGGAGAAAGTAAGAATTCAGAGTGCTTATGTCGGCGGCGGCTTCGGCGGAAAGGAAGATATGAGCGTTCAGCATCAGGCTGCTCTTTGTGCTTACTTATCCAAGAGACCTGTTAAAGTATCCTTCTCCCGTCAGGAAAGCATTAATTATCATCCGAAGCGTCACGCCATGGAAATCTACTGCAAGATCGGCTGTGATGAAAACGGTATTATACAGGGAATGAAGGCAAGACTTCTCTCTGATACGGGAGCCTACGCTTCTTTGGGGGGTCCGGTACTTCAAAGAGCCTGTACCCATGCGGGCGGACCGTATAATTACCAGAACGTGGACATCGAAGGTGATGCTTATTATACCAACAATCCACCTGCAGGCGCATTCCGCGGATTCGGCGTAACACAGTCCTGTATGTCAACGGAAGCTTTGATCAACCAGTTAGCGGAGCAGGTGGGAATTTCCGGTTGGGAGATCCGTTACCGCAATGCCATCAGACCTGGCCAGTCCCTGCCTAACGGGCAGATCGCCGATGAAGGAACCGGTATGGTGGAGACCCTGGAAGCAGTAAAAGAAGATTTTGAAAAATACGAAGCTGATCCCAATTATTTTGTAGGTATTGCATCTGCTATGAAGAACGCAGGAATCGGTGTGGGCCTTGCAGACGTAGGCCGCTGCATCTTAAGAATACGCGACGGAAAGGTTGTTACAGGCTCTTCCGCTGCTGCCATCGGCCAGGGACTTCAGACCATAACCTTACAGATGGTCTGTCAGACCACAGGTCTAGCACCGGAAAAAGTAGAGGTAGGACATCCGGATACAAAATACACACCGGATTCCGGAACCACCACCGCATCCCGCCAGACCGTATTTACAGGAGAAGCAATCCACATTGCCGCCATGAAATTAAAAGAGGATTTGGATGCAGGACTTTCCTTAAATGATTTGGAAGGCAAAGAATACTATGGCGAATTTGATTTTAAAACAGATCCTATCGGCAGCGACAAACCAAATCCAGTTAGCCATATTGCTTATGGATATGCAACACAGCTTTTTGTTCTTGACAACGAAGGTAAGGTTGTAAATGTAATTGCAGCTCATGACATAGGCAAAGCCATCAATCCTCTTGCCGCAGAAGGACAGGTGGAAGGCGGTGTTGCAATGGGTCTTGGTTATGGACTGACAGAGGACTTCCCATTAAAGAACGGCATTCCTCAGGCTAAGTTAGGTACTTTAGGCCTCTTTAAAGCACCTCAGATGCCTCCTGTCGACGTACGGTTCATTGAAAAGAATCCATCTGATGTAGCATTTGGAGCTAAAGGTGTGGGCGAGATCGTATGCGTTATGGGAGCACCTGCTTTGCAGAATGCTTATTTCAAGAAGGATGGCGTATTCCGATATAAACTTCCTTTGGACGATACGTTCTACCGTAAACCAAAGCCTGCAAAATAAAAAGATACCAGAATACCCAAAAAAGGGCGGAATGATTACCGCCCTTTTTTATTATAAAAGCACGAGTCAGCAAGAGGGAGTAATCATATGATAACAGGATTTTATGAAGAATTAAAAAATGCCGATAAAAACACCAGCTTATTTAACCTTACAATCATCGAAGGAAAGGGGCTCGGAGCCAAAGCCCTCTGGTCGAATGGAGAATTTATCTGCAGGCAGGGAGATGAAAAAGCTTTCGATGCTTTTTCAGAGGATTTAAAGAACATTGACAAAACCCAGACCATTAAATCCCAGGAAAGCACTTTGTTCTGCGAATTTGTAACAGGGGAAAAGTACATGGTGGTGTGCGGAGCCGGTCATATTTCCATCCCCATCATCAGAATCGGAAAAATGCTGGGATTTCACGTTACGGTTATTGATGACCGGTTATCTTTTGCCAATACCGCTAGAAAAGAGGGAGCTGACACCGTTATTTGCAAGCCCTTTGGGGAAGCCTTAGAGGAAATAGAGGGAAGCACAGGCCATTACTTTATCATTGTCACCAGAGGGCACCGGTATGACCAGGACTGTTTATCCCAGATCATAGGCAAAAAAAATGCCTACATCGGCATGATTGGAAGCAGGGTCAGGGTAAAGCTTGTAAAGGATTATCTAGAAGAAGAGGGAATCAGCAAACAGCTGCTTGACCAGGTTTACACTCCCATCGGACTAAAGATCAATGCCCAGACCCCGGAGGAAATCGCCGTGGCAATTATGGCTGAGATCATTCAGGTAAAAAACGAAAGCAAAAAAAGCTTTGGCTATCCAAAGGAAATCCTTGACGGGCTAACTTTAGCAGAGTTGTCTGATATGCCAAAATCCCTTGTAACCATTGTTTCCAGAAAAGGCTCCGCTCCCCGTGATGTTGGATCAAAAATGGTAGTCATGCTTGACGGGAGCACCATCGGTACCATCGGAGGCGGTTGTGTGGAGTCAGAGGTGTGCTCCGCTGCAAGAGAGGTTGCCAGGGATAAAAAGCCGGTTTTAATGAAAGTTGACATGACTCCGGGCAACGCAGAGGACGAAGGCATGGTATGCGGAGGCATCGTAGAAGTATATATTGAGCCGGTTATAAACTGACCGGACAAATTGGCCTTTAAAAAACACAATGACATTTTCCCGAAAATATAGTATACTTCAAAGGATGGAATAGAACGAACGAAAGAAAGGAAGGCTGCACCATGTATTGTGTAAAAACTATTAAAGATGACTTGTTCTGGGTTGGAGGAAGTGACCGCCGTCTCGCCCTGTTCGAAAACGCCTACCCCATTCCGAAAGGGATTTCCTATAACTCCTATGTCCTGCTAGATGAAAAAACCGTTCTTTTTGATACCGTTGACAGGGCCATCACCGGACAGTTTTTGGAAAATGTGGAAGCAGTTCTCGGCGGACGGAATCTGGATTATATCATTGTAAACCATATGGAACCGGACCACTGTGCCACCTTGGGGGAAATGGTCATAAGATATCCGGAAGTAAAGGTAATCTGCAATGCCAAGACAATCCCCATCATCAACCAGTTTTACGAATTCGGCGTTGATTCCAGAGCTGTCATCGTAAAAGAGGGGGATACCTTCTGCTCCGGCAAACATACCTTTACATTTTATATGGCTCCCATGGTCCACTGGCCGGAAGTAATGGTCACCTACGATACGACGGACAAGGTTCTTTTTTCAGCCGATGCCTTTGGTACCTTTGGCGCTATGAACGGTAACTTATTTGCCGATGAAGTGAATTTTGAACGGGAATGGCTTGATGAAGCCAGAAGATACTATTCCAATATTGTAGGAAAATACGGGCCGTCTACCCAGACCCTTTTAAAGAAAATTGCCGGTCTCGACATCCAGATCCTTTGTCCTCTTCACGGACCTGTATGGCGTTCCGACATTTGCTGGTATATGGACAAGTATATTAAGTGGAGCAGCTATACTCCGGAAGAAAATGCCGTGATGATCGCCTATGGTTCCATCTACGGAAATACGGAGAATGCCGCCAACATTCTTGCATGCCGCCTGGCAGAACGCGGCATCCGCAATATCGTCATGTATGACGTATCCAACACCCATCCGTCTGTGATCATATCAGAGGCATTCCGCTGCAGCCATCTGGTATTCGCTTCGGCCACCTATAACGGAGGAATTTTCAGCAGCATGGAACACCTGCTTCTGGACATGAAAGCCCATAACGTACAAAACCGCACCGTAGCCCTTATGGAAAACGGTTCCTGGGGTGTCATGGCAGGCAAAAAAATGACTGAGATCATTTCAGAGATGAAAAATATGAACATACTGGATCAGACCATTACCATCAAATCCTCTGTAAAAGAGGACCAGCTGGCTGAAATCGGTGCTTTGGCTAATGCCATTGCAGAAACTATTATAAAATAAAACAAGTAAGAGCAAGGGAGATGGCAGAGAACCGCCCGGTACCTTGCTCTTTTTTCTATTGCCTTGAAGTTATATAATGATTTTCTGCGCCTGTTTTCAGGATTTTTGCCCCGTTAAAATACTTACCTTCAGTTCCGGTGCAGATCTCTTCTTATAATCACCGTCCCATATGATTCTATTTCGCCCTTCCCTGAAATCTCCCCAAGCAGAACCGTTCCCTGTGAAAGGCAGTCTAAAAGCTTCTGTACCAGCACAAGGGGTGTTTGACTGAAATTCTGCAAAAACAAATACTCATACTGTTCCGATTCCCTGGAAGTCACCTCAAGCGCTTCCGGTATCATCCCTTCCACAAGAGGTTTGATTCCGGCTTCACAAGTCACCTTCCAGAATAAATCATCATAAAAATCCTGCCCGGCATCAGCGCATACATAAAAGGCAGTTCCATTCCCATAGTGATTTTTTGTAAGGGCCGGTAATCCCTTATAAAAATCATTTTCATATACCATAAGAGCCTCTGCCCCTTCCAGCCTCACCAGATCACAGAGATGGCGGCACTCATACCGATCTCCTTTTTCCCCGGATGCAGGAACCATATAATTACTCTCCCAGTCATAAAGACCGTCGATTTCCGCGCTGCGAAGCCCTGCCACCTCCCGGAGTCCATGGGGAACGCCTCCTGGAAAGCACCTGTCTGATTCATCCACAATTCCGGTCCAATAGGTAGTTACCAGTTGTCCCCCATTACGGACAAACTGTTCTATTTTCTCCTCAATTTTGCTGCGGTATAAGTAAAGCATGGGAGCCGCCACAAGCCGGTAATCCTCCAGGCTGTCCTCCATGGTGATCACATCCACATTAAATCCCAGCTTTTTTATAGCACTGTAGACCTTTACACAGGTCTCATGATAATAAAGCCCTTTATTTCTGGGACCTTGGGCGTCTTCCATTGCCCAACGGTTTTCCACATCATAAATCAGGGCTGCTTTTGGACGTATTCCTGTCCCGGCCAATTCCCCCAGAAGGGCAAGCTCTTCTCCTATGCGGCTGACCTCCTCAAATACTCTTGTATCTGTCTTTCCATAATGATCAATGACAGCCCCGTGGAATTTTTCAGAGCTTCCCGGGCTTTGGCGGATCTGGAAATACAGGACACTGTCCGATCCGTGGGCAATGGCCTGCCAGGAGGCCAGCCTTAATAAGCCCGGCTTTTTAAGCTTACTGACTCCCTGCCAATTTGTGCTGCTGGGACAGGATTCCATGAGCAGAAAAGGTTTCTTCTTTAAGCTTCTCATGAAATCATGCTGCATGCCGTTGTCCCTGGCCGTAAGAATTTCCTTTTCTTTGTGCCACAGGGGATAGGTGTCCCAGGAAACCACGTCCACTGCCTGAGAAAGCTTCCGGTAATTAAGTCCCTTATAGTCATACATAAAATTGGTGGTAACAGGCTGTTCCGCTCCCCCTTCCCGTAAAGAGGCGGCCTCCCACCGGGCAAAATCCATAGTCTGATCCGTCACAAACCGCTTCCAGTCCAGGTTTAATCCATGTACGATGCTCTCTCCTATGGCTGAGGGGCTTTCCACCTGGTCAAAAGATTGGTAGCCATGACTCCAGAATGCCGTGCACCAGCTCCTGTTTAAGCGGCTGATGGAGCCATACCTCTTTTCCAGCCATTTCCGGAACGCGTCCTGGCACAACGGACAGTGGCATTCACCGCCGTATTCATTGGAAAGATGCCAAAGCAGAACCCCTGGATGGGATCCAAACTCCTTTGCCAGCCTTCCATTGATCAGCCTCACCTTTTCCCTGTATACAGGGGAGGTGTAACAATGGTTATGACGTCCACCGAAACGCTGGCGCCGCCCTGTGTCATCTACCCGCAGCACCTCCGGATATTTGTCTGCCATCCATTTGGGACGGGCTCCGGATGGAGTCCCAAGAATGGTAAAGATTCCGTTTTCATACAGCCGGTCCATCCGTTCCTTTAGCCAGGAAAAATCAAATTCCCCTTCCTCCGGCTCCAAAAAGGACCATGCAAACATCCCCATGGTAACCATATTGATCCCGGCCTTTTTCATATATTCCAGATCCTTTTTAAGGATCTCAGGCTCATAAAGCCATTGTTCCGGGTTGTAATCCCCTCCATGCCATATAACAGGATTTTTCATATTTTCTTACTCCTTTCCTTCAAAAAAATACCGCAGCCGATTCCATATCCGGAAACCGGCCGCAGCATCTGATGTGATTTGTTTTATTTTACTGCTCCTGTGATACCCTCTGCAAAACTTCTCTGCAGCAGGAAGAAAACGATAACCGTGGGTATGGTGCAGACCAATACGGCCAGCATGAGGATTCCATAATCGGTCACATATCCTTCCGTTAAGTTAGCCACAAGCATTGGCATGGTGATGCTTCCCGCATCGGACATGATCACCTTGGGCCAAAGGTAACTGTTCCAGGCACTCATAAAGGTAATGGTCATGGCCGCCGCATAAGTGGAGCGCATGGTGGGCAGAAACATCCGGTAGAAAATCTGGAACTCACTTAGCCCGTCAAGCCTTGCTGCCTCCATGATATCCGATGGAAAAGATCTTGCGCTCTGACGGAACATCATGATCAGAAACGGGGTTGATATGGTGGGAAGAATAAATCCCAGGGTACTGTTTAACAGTCTTGCACTTGAAAACATCCGGTAAAGGGGAATCATGGTCGCAGCAAAAGGAACCATCATAGCCAGAAGGATCACACTCATGACCCGGTCCTTTGCCTTGTCATGAAAGACCTCAAACCCATAACCTGCGATGGAACAGACCAGCAGGGAGATAAGCGTCATGATAATGGAATACTTAAAGGAATTTCCAAGGGCAGTGGCAACGTTTTGGGAAGCAAACAGCTTCTTAATATTGTCAAAAAGCGCTGTTCCGAATATCAGGGTCCCTCTGGTCACATCCACACTTTTATTGGTAGCCGCAACCATCATCCAATACAGAGGAAACACTGAGATAACAGAAACAATGGTCAAAAATACATATACAAAAAGCTTTTTTCCCTTAGTCACGTTTATCACCTACCTTCAGCTGTATAAATGCAAGAACTGCCACCAAAATCAGGATTAAGTAGGACATGGAAGCCGCATACCCGAAGTTTGGCACGTACTTGAATGATACATTGTAAATATAGTGGGACATGGTAATGGTGGAATTGGCAGGTCCGCCGTTGGTCAAGTTCACAGACTCGTCAAACAATTGCAGCGTACCGTTGGTGGACATGATGGCCGTCAGCAGGATGGTCGGCTTTAAAAGCGGGATCGTGATCCGGAAGAAGGACTGAAACGGAGAGGCTCCGTCAATTTTTGCCGCCTCATATACGGAATACTCGATGTTCTGCAAGCCGGAAAGATAAAATACCATGTTATAGCCCGTCCACCTCCAGATCAGGGCCAGGATGATCACAATCCTGGCAGAGTTTGGGTGACCCAGGAAGTTGTATCCTGTAGACAATATCCCAAGCTTTATGAGGACGATGTTGACCAGGCCATCCACCGCAAACAGGGAACGGAAAATCACCGCATAGGATACCAGGGAGGTGGCACAGGGCAGAAAAATCGCGGTACGGAAAAGCCCCTTGAACCGAAGATCCTTATTGTTAAGCATGGAAGCCAGGACCAAAGCCGATATCAGCATGATGGGAACCTGTATGATCAAGTAGATAAAATTGTTTTTTAAAGCCTGCATGAAAACAGGGTCCTTGAACATTCTTACATAATTGGTCCCGCCCGTCCACTTCATAGCCGCACCGATTCCCGTCTGAAAAGATAGGAACAGTGCCTGGATCATGGGCAGAAAACTCATAACCGCAATCAGGATGACCGCAGGCGTTAAGAACATCCAGCCCGCAAGGCTCTGCTTCTGGCCTAAGGACAGCTTTTTCTTTGAATTTCCCACTAAAAATGCCTCCTCCCTCTTATTTATTATTTGCCCATGGCAAACTTAACCGTATCTTCTGCGGTCTTAATCTCAGCATCAATGTCTGCTCCTGATACCAGATGGGTAATAGCAGTTGCTACCGCATCACGGGCCTCATAATAATAAACACCTGTATTATTGGAAGGAACCTTTGATGCGAATTCCGTGATCTGGGCATATACCGGTTTTCCTCCGAAAAACTCCTGAGGCTCCCCATAAACCTTGCTGTCCGCTGCAGGAAGATAGGTTGCCAATGCTCCGGACTTTGGAAGAATTGTCTCATAGAATGGAACGCTTCCGGCAAAGGTCTTTGCCAGGAAATCCGCAGCCAGCTCCGGATTCTTGCTGCCAGCAGTTACTGCCCAGCTGGATCCTCCGTTGTTGGAGTAATTGGTTGCATCATCTACTCCTTCAAGCTTCGGTATATTGGTAATCGCCCAATTGCCGGACTGGTCTTCTGCGGTCTGAATGCTCGCCATGATCCAGCAGCCGTTAATGGTTCCTGCCACAGTGCTGTTTGTCATAGTTCCCACATACTGATCCCAGTCATTGACTTCCACAAGCACGCCGCTCTTAACAAGGGAAACATAGGTCTCCATAACCTTTTTCAGCTTGTCATTCCCAACCATGCTGGGGTTCCCGTCCTTATCAAAGAGACTTCCGCCTGCAGACTGGAGCATGATCATGATCAGATCAGACTCACCGGCTGTACAGGATAACAGAGGCTTTCCTGTCTTGGCTAAAATCTCCTCGCCCATGGATTGATACTTGCTCCAGGTAATATCCGTAAAATCTGCTTCCGTATATCCGGCTTCTTTTAACACATCGGTACGATAGGCAGCAATCGCAGCTCCATTGTCAAAGGGAACACCGTAATTTTTCCCTTCCACAACGGAGTAGGCCGTTTTAGCCTTTGGGAACCGGGAATAATCAACTCCGCTTCCAGTCAGATCCTTAAATGCATCTGGATAGCTGATTACATTCTTCTGAAATGCATTATCCTGCATCAACAGAATATCCGGAAGAGTATCCAGGTTTTTGGATGTGGCCGCTGTTGTCATCTTGGTCTGGACGTCAGCCCAGGGTGTCTCCACTACATTCAGCTTAAAATCCGGGTGGTCCTTCTGGTACACCTTTGCCGCTTCCTCCATGGCATAAATGTTAAATGCGGGATCCCAGCACCAGACAGTCAGTTCGTTCGCGGCTTTTGCCCCATCTCCCGTCTTCTGCCCTGTGCCGCCGGAACTTCCGCAGGCTGTTAAGGAAGCCACCATGGCACCGGCCAGTAATATGGATGCGATTCTTCTCTTCATAGCAAAACTCCTCCTCTTTCATAAAAAATTGGCTCGTATGATTCTATTTTTCTTTCGAAAGATTTCCAATAATTTCATTATACCAATGTTTTTGATTTAAAGTCTTTAGATTCAATTAAAAAACGCGCATATTCGATCAATTTTCCCTTATTCCCAGCCTTTTTGAGCGCTGATCTTACAGTGCAGTAACTTTCCCTCATAATTTTCTTCCGATTTCTTCCATTGATAGGGGGAGATATTCAAAATTTTTCTAAAATTCCGGTTAAATGCAGAAATAGAAGCAAATCCCGATTCCTCTCCAACCTCTTCCATGGATTTATCCGATTTTTTTAGCAGCTCACAAGCGTTTTGAACCCGGATCAGGTTGATATAATCCAAAGGCTTCATATTCATTCCCTCTTCAAAAACTCGTCGGAAATGGCTTTCGCTCATGTTGCATGCGTCTGCTAAGCTGCTTACCTTGATCTCCTGATGATAATATCTGGAAACATAATCCAGGGCGCCTGCCAGAACGGCGTCACTGCACCTTCCCCCTGCAATCCGTGCCTCATCATCAGAAAGCCGTAAAAGCTCCACCACAAGGGCATAAAGATAACCCCGTAAGCTGTCTTTGTAATAAGGCTTTTTATGGCGGGCTTCTGCCATGATTCCCAAAACCAATCGGGACAGGGCCGGATGTTCCTCGCCTGACAGAAGGTATCCGGTCCTGTGGAGCCTCTTTATTATGCTTCTTTGGAGCACCGGATCATAGCCGTATACTTCAGATACGATTTTTTCTAAGTCAATGTACATCCACTCCCAATAGGCCTTTGTTCCCTCTGCACTGTTAGTGGTATGAGGAAGCCTTGGAGGTACTATCATCACCGAATGTCCGGAAAAAGGAAGACGCTCCTGTCCTAATGCCACCTGCCCGGTCCCCCAGTGGCAATATCCGATTTCCATCAGATCGTGAAAATGAAGGTATTTAATATCCTTCCCATATTCCCGGATCCAATCCTCTCCCAATAGAGCCAGTACCAATTCTGACTCCGGAATCGCATAGAAGCGGAATTCCACCTTCTCCCTTTGCTTTGCCACAAACATCTTTCCCCCTTTGTCCAGATATTTCCTAAAGCGGCCATATTATTTAACGGCAAAAATGAAAAAAGCATTCCCTGCCATGAAAGACTGCTATCATCATGGCAGAGACTGCTCTTCTTTAGAATTATGGTTATGATACCCTGGAGATTAAATTACAAGTGAGGGCGGCGTATAAACCCTTGCCGCTAACTCCGAATCCAGTAAATACAATCCCTTTGCATCATTTCCAAATAGGTCATATCTCTTTATAATCTCATCCGTGTTTTTTTCCTCTTCATTCTGTTCTTTTACAAACCAGTCGAGGAACTGCATGGTACGGAAGTCTTTTAAATCATAAGCGGTTCCGTAAATATCATGAATGGAGGCCGTTACCTTTACCTCATGATCAAAGGCGGTCAGTGCCGGCTGGCGGAAATCCGTGTAAACTAAATCAGGAGCCTTAATATCTTCCAGTACAACCTTTTCGCCATTGTTAAGTAAATAATTCATAAATAGCATGGCATGATCCCGCTCTTCCTGAGTCTGAATCTTAAACCAGTTTGCAAAGCCGTTTAAATTACTATCCGCATAATAGTTGGATATGTCCAGATAGATGTATGCCGAATACAGTTCGAAATTGATCTGTTTGTTTATTTTCGCAACAATTTCTTTATTTAACAAAATCTTCGCCCTCCTTTTTTATCTGTTTTTTCTATTGATTACTTCCTATCAGATTACATTGAATGCATTTTTCTCTAAACCGCAGATCAGGCATGTCCAATCGTCCGGGACATCCGTATTTTTGCATTTAACACCTCCGTAAAATGATATATTATATTCTAACATCTTTTACCAAATTATTCAATGGTGTAATAAGAATATTTTATTTCAGATAACGTCTGATAATACTCTCTTCTGATATGATTTACTTATGCATATCAGTGGCCTGCTGCAATCCATTTCAGATTTTGGGGTAGATCCTGCTGCCGCACCTGGCTCCCCATATCCCACGCTTCTCATCATAAAGAATCTGTACAAACCCATCAGAATATCTGCCCTTTATCATGGCAATATGCGGGCTTACCGTACATACTTCTTTCTTTTTTCCATTCATTGCCATGGCCAGCTTCCCTTCCTCTGACAGGCTCAGGGTAAAACTCTCCCCTTCTCCCATAACATAGTCTCCTGATACTGACCTTATAAATGATTCGCTCCATGCATATTCCTGGTATTCCGCTTTAGGTATAACAGGGTCTTTCCCCTGATACATGCGCATAGCACCGTCTGCAATCACTCCGGCAGAGACATCCATGGTATTGCAAAGGACGATGACTCCTGCCTCATTATCATAGGACCAGGACATGTTGGAGGACACTCCGGGAAGACTTCCTCCGTGTTCAAGGACCTCCAGCCCCTCCATGGATTTCCTGCACAATCCATAGCAATACCAGCCTCCCGGTCTGTAAAACTGGCGTGGCTTACACATTTCCCTTATGGAATATTGGGAAGCAACTCTGGTTTCGTTTAATCCCTTTCCTTCATTTAAGTACATGCAAATGTATTTAAGCATATCGGAAACAGTGGATTTCATGGCTCCGCCGCCGTTTAAAACAAAGGCATTGTCATGATAATCCCTGGTCGCTCTGTACACTCCGTTTTCCGTTGTATAAAGTATGGAAGCATTATCATCCCTGGCTGGTTTTACAAAGTCACAGAAGCTCCTTTCCATTCCCAATGGGCTGATGATGTGCTTCAATAAATAATCAGCAAAGGTGGGCTGGTCCCCAAAATTCTTTATGATATCGGATAAGATCCCAAAGCCGTCGTTGCAATAGCTCATCAGCTCTCCAGGCCTCCCGATTAGATCCGTCTGGTCATCTAAGCGGGAGGCCACTCTTTTTACGCCCTCTTCGGCAAGGGCGTTCACATAAGCTAAGTCTCCGGCTTCAGACTCCTGAAGGCCCATATCCTTTGCTACCTCTTCCACCAGGATCCGGGGCAGAGGAAAAAAGCCACCGCTGTGACAGAGCAGATGCCAGATTTTCACCGGCGCTTTCTGGTTTTTGTTTGTGAACGCTGGAACATATTTGCTGACAGGATCAGAGAGGCTGATCACTCTCTTTTCTGCCAGCTGAATGATGGCAAGGCTTGTAAAGGATTTTGTTATGGATGCGAGTCCAAAAATAGTCTGGTCGTCTATGGGCAGCTTCTGCTCCTCATCACGGTATCCGAAGTATTTTTCATACTGCACCTGGCCTTCCTTGTCCACGATGGCTACTGCCAGCCCTGCTGCTCCCTGGGTGGTCATGATATCCTCCACCAATGCTTCAAATCTCTGTTTGTTTTCCTCTGTTATTCTATTCATCTCTTTTTACCTGCCAGTCTTCTATAAGCTCAGTCACCTGTTCCGACTGAAACTCCAAAAAGCTAAGTCCTCTGTCTTCATATTCCACTTCCCCCCTTTGATTGTCTATGGGGTCTGCCCGGAAATATTTTCTGGGAGGAATGAATTCTGACTGGAGACTTCCATTGGCTGCCATGCGGTAAATATCCAGGTTTCCAAAGTAGTAATTCCAGCGCTCCATCTGGCCCATACGATATGCACTGCCGCCAAAGGAGGGGTCCGCATACAGCCAGCCATAAGGTTCTATGTAAAATTCCGCCCAGTCATGGCAGCCGGTATACAAAGGGGATGCGTGAAGGCCCGACTGCCATCTGGCAGGAATCCCGGCCATACGGCACAGGGTAATGAAAAGTATGGCCTGGACGCCGCAGTCCCCCTTTAGATTCTTTCCCGCATATTCGGAAATATTATCGATCCCTGCATACTCCCGCACAAACGAATACTTTACCCTGGTAGTAATGAAATCATAGATTTTCCTGGCAACAAGGGCAGGGTTCTCCTCTCCTTCCCGTATTTCTTCCAAAAGTTCCTTTAGAAAGGGAGTGAATAGAATATGGGGCGCCTGTTCCCCTTTATAAAACTCCGGATGGGCATCCACCGCCTTCTCCGGGTCCACCTCCACATAATCTACGGAGTTTAAATAGCTGTATCTGACATAAAATTCCTGATCCGGCTTTAATTCCGTTTCAAAGCACATGGTTCTTTGTTCTGCATCTTCCGGTGCGATTACAGTGATCTCCGGAGAAGCCTCAAGAATTTTGATGTCCTTTACCTGCCTGCATTTGCGAGGGATGGGAATATGGACTCTTACCTTTTCCCCTACCCGTTCCGACTCCTTGTTAATCCGGATGGAAGCCCTTATGATCACTCTGGCCTTTTTTCTTCCATGGTCTTTCATATAAGATACGTTGTCATTCAGCATCTTTTGCCGCAGGATGCCGGCATCATCATCTTCCCTTACTTTCAGCCTCATCCGGTAATCAGACCTGGTTTTTATGATATTATCCAAAAATAATTTATGGAAATGGATCTCCCCATTGATATAGATCCAGTCAGCCGCAGAGGATCTTACCAGCTCATCAAGTTCTCCTTCCATGACGTCTGTAAACGTCCGGTTTAACAGCTCTGCTGCCTCCTGCCTTTTATAGGGATACTCATTCTCATCCAGGATACCTATGATTTCCTTTTCCAGTTCCAGCCGCTTTCTCATGCATTCCGGTAAAAATCCGGATAGCATATGGCCGATGGCTGATTTTGCCTCTACTAAATACCCTGCATTTTTAAGACGTAAAATATCGTCGGGCAAAGGGATCTTTGCCCATGAAATATCATTGATCATAAGCTATACCTCCATTGTAAGATGGTGGTACCGCGGCCTTTTTGCCCCAATACCACCAGTCATGTTATTTTAAACCTATAAACCCGAAGCCAGGTTCCTCCGGGAGCACCAGGGTCTTTGTACATTCCGTCCCAATACCGCCCTCAAAGGGAAGTTCGCTCAGAGAAAAGGTGGCATCCAGATCCGCTCTGGTTATGTTCCTCACCGCAGCGCCAAGGCTGGCAGCGGCAGTAATGCCAATGTTTGTTTCCTCCGCCATGCAGCCCAGCATGCATTCAATTCCTGCCGTCTCGCAAATAGCATTGATCTTTAATGCTTCCCGGATGCCGCCGCATTTCATCAGCTTGATATTCAGCACATCAATTGCTCTCCGTTCTACAAGCCGTAGGGCATCCTTTGCGTTAAAGCAGCTTTCATCGGACATGATGAGGACTTTACTATTTTTCGTAACATATTCAAGGCCTTCGATATCCGCAGCCTTCACCGGCTGTTCCACAAGTTCAATATCAAATTCGTTTAAGCGTTCAATAATCTGAAGCGCTTTCTTGGCCGACCAAGCCTGATTGGCATCAATGCGGATCTTCACATCCGGCCCGACCGCTTCCCTGATGGCCCTGATTCTGGCTACATCCTCTTTAAACCCTGTGCCCACCTTAGTCTTAATGGTATCAAAACCGTTTCTCACATGAGCTGCTGCCTTTTCCGCCATGATTTCGGGCCCATTGATCCCTACGGTAATGTCGGTTTCTATTTTATTAGAATAGCCGCCCAACAGCCGGTACACAGGAAGACCGGCCTTTTTTCCCAGGATATCATAGCAGGCAATATCAATGGCAGTCTTTCCGCAGGGCGCATGGGCCGCAGCCCGGTCAAGATTCCAATAAACCTTTTCAATATCCGTAGGATCGGTTCCAAGAAGGGACTGTTCAAAATGCTTAATGCTTTCCACAGTTCCCCCCAGATTCTCCCCAGTTATCAACACACCTGGAGCGCCTTCTCCATAACCGCATAGCCCTTCATCCGTTTCCACCTTTACCACCGCGCTTATGGCATGGGTAATGGTTCCCAGGGATATATGGAACGGTTCTTTTAAGGGTACCTTCACTGTCTTTACATTAATACCTGTAATTTTCATTGTCTTTAACCTCCGTACATATTCTGTTATTTGTTCCATTCTCCTGCAAAATGACATGCGCAGCAGTGTCCGTTTCCATAATCCTTCATCTCCGGTGCTTCCTTCCCGCAAATTTCCCTGGCCATAAAGCACCTGGTATGAAATACGCAGCCGGAAGGCGGATTTGCAGGGCTTGGCAGATCACCTTCCAGGATGATCTTCTCATTCCTAGTATGGCGGTCCGGTACCGGAATAGCCGAAAGCAGCGCCTTTGTATAGGGATGGAGCGTGTTCTGGTACAAATCAACTTTATCGGAAATCTCTACCATATGTCCCAGGTACATGACAGCAACCCTGTCAGAAATGTGTTTGATTACGCTTAAATCATGGGAAATAAAAATATAAGCCATTCCCATCTGCTTTTGAAGCCTGCGCAAAAGATTAATTACCTGTGCCTGAATGGATACGTCAAGAGCAGATACCGGCTCATCGCACACCATAAGCTCCGGCCGCAGTACGATAGCTCTTGCAATTCCGATTCTCTGTCTCTGTCCCCCTGAAAATTCATGGGGATACCTGTTATAATATTTTGTATTAAGGCCCACGATCTCCATGGTCTCCAAAACCCTTTTCCTTTTCTCTTCCCTGCCTGTTTTCCACTGGATGTCCAAAGGCTCTGCTATGATATCACCGATGGTCATTCGGGGGTTTAAGGAAGCATAGGGGTCCTGGAAAATAATCTGCATTTTACTTCTGCTCTTTCTCAGTTCCCCGCTTCTCAGCTTCATAAAATCCTGGTCCTCAAAAACGATCTCACCTTCCGTAGGTTCGATCAGCCGAAGCACAGAACGTCCCATGGTGGACTTTCCACAACCTGACTCCCCTACCACGCCTAGGGTTTCTCCCGGATACAATTGAAAACTCACATCATCCACAGCTTTAATATATACCTTTTTCCCTGAGAAAGGGGAAGATTTTGCCGAAAACCACTTTTTTAAATGCTTTACCTCCAGCAAAGGCTTTCTCGTCTCCTGGCTGTCCATTATGCCTCCTCCTTCCATTGTGACTCATATTTAAAACATCGGATCTTCCTGCCGTCCTTTTCCGTAAGTTCCGGCATCTTTTCCCCGCATTTGGGTTTTGCATATTCACACCTGGGGCAAAAGGCGCAGCCCTTTGGCATTGAATCGTAGCTTGGAACCATGCCCTTAATGACAGGAAGCTCCTCCACCTCACCATCCAGCCTGGGGATACAGTTCATAAGGCCTTCCGTGTAGGGATGCATGGGATGATCAAAGATTTCGTCCGTAGTTCCCTGTTCCACAACCTTTCCTGCATACATGACCATGACATCATCTGCCACTTCGGCTATTACACCCAGGTCATGAGTGATCATCATGATGGAAGCGCCTGTCTTTTGCTTTAATTCATTAATCAGCTCCAAAATCTGTGCCTGAATAGTGACATCAAGAGCTGTCGTCGGCTCATCACAGATTAAAAGCTCCGGATTGCAGCAAAGAGCCATGGCGATCATGACCCGCTGGCGCATGCCCCCGGAAAGCTGGTGAGGGTACTCATCGATCCGCTTTTCCGGCAAAGGGATCTTTACCATGCGAAGCATCTCTATGGCCTTTTCACGGGCCTGCTGCCTGGATATTCCCGCCTCGTGAATGATCAGGGCTTCCATGATCTGCTGTCCTACGGTGAACACAGGATTTAGGGAGGTCATAGGCTCCTGAAAGATCATGGCAATCTTCTTTCCCCGGATCTTTCTCATTTCATCTGGGGATTTCTCTAAAAGATTTTCTCCCCGGTAGATAATTTCCCCGCCTTCAATCCTTCCCGGAGGGGTCTCTATAAGCTGCATAATGGATAAGGAGGTAATGCTCTTTCCACATCCTGATTCCCCTACAACTCCCAGGGTTTTTCCCTGTTCTATGGAAAAGGACACATCATTCACTGCCTTTACCACGCCTGCATCTGTATAGAAATATGTTTTCAGATTTTTAACTTCAATTAATTTATTATCCATCTTTTCCTCCTGATCAGGCTCTAAGCTTGGGATCCAGGGCATCTCTCAGTCCATCCCCAAAGATATTAAATGCTACAACCGTCACCATAATGGCAATTCCTGGCACGATGCTGTACACCGGAAGGAAGCTGATAAAAGACTGGGCAGAGCTGATCATGTTGCCCCAGCTTGGAGTAGGCGGCTGGATGCCAAGGCCAAGAAAGCTTAAGGAGGCCTCATACATGATGGCATTTGGAATTCCCAGGGTCACAAGCACGATCACCGTTGATAAGCAGTTGGGAATCAGATGCTTTGTAATGATCCGGAAGGAGGTTCCGCCGCTGGCCTTGCTGGCCTCCACATACTCTTTTTCTTTTAGCTGCATGACAGAACCGCGGATCAGCCTGGCAGTTCTCACCCAGGTCAGAAGACCAAGGGCAATAAACAGGTTCTGGAGGCCCTGGCCCATAAAAGTCATAATCGCCATAGCAAAGAGAAGATCCGGGAACGCTGCAAAAATCTCCATGATCCGGGATATCAGGGTATCCACCGCCCCTCCGAAATAGCCTGCAATGGCTCCAAGAGTGATTCCGATAACCGATGCAAGGATCTGAGCCAGGATTCCAATGCTTAAAGATACCCTGGTTCCATGGATCAGACGGGATAAAATATCTCTTCCATATTCATCTGCACCTAGAAGATGCTTGGAGGAGGGTGGTGCCAGAACCGAGGCATAGTCCTGGTAAGTAGGATCATACGGGCTTACAACAGGCGCAAACAGAGCCAGCAGAATCAGGAAAAAGATCACTCCCAGACAGAATAAAGCCGCCTTATTCTTTTTAAGTCTCTTAAAGCTGTCCTTATAATAGCTGGAATATTCCATCTCACCTTTCAGGAGCTGTTCTTCAAATTTCCTCTGTTTTGTAAAAATACTTAAAATCTTCATCAGTTTGCTCCTTTCCCATAGCGGATTCTAGGATCAATAAATGCATAAGAAATATCCACCAGCAGATTTACGATTACAAATACGAATGCAATATACATCACGGTCCCTTCCAAAAGCGGCAGGTCACGGTTTGACATGGAATCTACCGCCAGCTTTCCAATTCCGGGTATGGAAAAAACCCTCTCGATTAACATGGAACCTGTCAGCATGTTTCCAAGCTCTGTACCCACCAGCGTAATAATGGGAATCATGGCATTTTTTAAGGCATGCTTCATAATAACCATGCTTTCCTTTACTCCCTTTGCCCTTGCGGTTCTGATATAATCCTGCTTGACCACGTCAAGCATGCTGGTGCGGGTGATACGTGCGATGCTTCCGGCATAGCGCGTGCCCAGGGCAATGCTTGGAAGGATAAAAAATATTGGTCCCTCAAAACCGGAGATTGGAAGTAAGTCCAGCTTCAACCCGAAAACGATCTGAAGAATGATGGCGATCCAGAAAGACGGTGCCGACACTCCGATAATGGAAGTGGTCATAAGCACTGAATCGATCCATTTTCCCCGGTTAATGGCAGCGGCCATACCACAGGACACACCCAGTACCACGGCAAATAAAAAGGACATGGAGGCCAGCTTTACGGTCACCAAAAAGCAGCGCACCAGGGCCGTTGTCACTACCTCTTTCGTAAAATAAGATTTGCCGAAATCCAGATGGATGGCGCCCTTTATAAAATTCAAATATTGCTGTGGCAGGGACACGTCAAGCCCCAGCTCATGACGTACCCTGGCAATGGTCTGCGCATCCGCCCGCTTTTCAAGCATTAACTCCACAGGGTCTCCCGGTACGACCTGGAGAAGAATAAAAGTAATAAGACTGATCCCAAACAATACGAACAGTGTCTGGAGCAGTCTTTTTGAAATATATTGAAACATATGGTTCCCCTTTTTCTTATTTAAAAGGGAGTGGAAAACCACTCCCTTAGGTCACGTACTCCAATTGCATTATTGTTGGAAATCTGCGTTAGCGTAGAAGCTTCGGAATGTTGAATCCATGACAAGGCCTGTAATCTTTGGATTTAAAAGATAACATTTGGACTCATTGTAAATAGGAGCGATAGCAAAATCCTCTCTTGTGAGAATGTGTTCGGCCTTTACATATATTTCCTGGCGTTCTGCTTCATCCGAAGTCTGAACACCAGCCTCCATAAGCTTCTTAAATTCCTCGTTATGCCAGAAGCTTGAAGAGCGGTCTGTACGGGAATCACTTACCGGATACAGCATGCTGTCCGGATCGTTGTAATCCACATACCAGTTGCCTACTCCGGCATCCACGCTGCCTGATTTTTTCATATCAGACCATGCCGCTGAATCAACCTGTTCAATCGTAACGTTAATGCCTGCTGCCTTTGCCTGCTCCTGGAATGCGGTGGCAATGGGGATAGAGGTTGCATATTTTGTGTTTACCGTAAGTCGGAGGTCATATCCATTTGCATATCCTGCCTCTGCAAGTAGAGCCTTTGCGCCCTCCGGATCGTAAGCAAATTCCTTCTGGGAATCATCATGTCCGATGATACCGGCTGGAATAAAGGAGCTTGCAGGCTTTGCAGTGCCGTGGAAAATACTCTCGCAAATCGCCTGTCTATTGACAGACATGGAAATGGCCTGTCTTATTTTGGGATCGGAAATAGACTTAACATTAAAGGTCATGTAATATCCGCCGATAGGCTGGAACATATGCATCTGATCTTTTAATTTTGGATCCGCCTGATAAACCGGATACATGTTTGTCTCCACATCCACGTAATCTATATTTCCCTTCTGGTATTCCAGAACCTGAGTATTGGCATCCTCAATGAACTTATAGCTTACACCGTCAAACTTAGCGGCATTGCCATGGTAGCCGTCAAATCTGGAAATCTCCACGCCCACGCCCGGGGTATAGCTGTCAAACTTAAAGGGGCCTGTACCGATCAGTTCTGACTTTCCCCAGTTATCCCCTGCCGCCTCGCAGGCATCCGCAGGATAAATCCCGCAGTAGGGAGTGGATAAAACAGAAACAAACGGCGTATAGACCTCTGACAACGTAATGGTGAAATGAGTATCATCAATGACTTTGATTCCGGTCAGCTCATTGGCAGAACCGTCTGCCAGAGCTTCATAGCCTTCCACCTTTTCTAAAAGGCTACCCATGCTCTGCTTTTTTACAACCCTTTCCAGAGAGTACTTGACATCAGAGCTTTTCAGAATCTCCCCGTTATGGAATTTCACTCCGTCAATCAGTTCAAAGGAATAGGTAAGCATATCATCGGACAGCTCCGGCTCCTTGGCTAAAAGCGTTGGAACCACCTTTCCTCCATCCAGGGTCGTAAGAAGGGATTCCACCACATTATCCGTAACCTTCATGATAAGGCTGTATGTATATTGCTGCATATCATATGCAACCTGAGGATCCACTGCCGCTACACGGAAGATCTTTGCTCCTGTGCTTTCAGCCGCTGCGTCGGAGCCTGCCGCAGCCGTTGTTTCAGATGTTGTGGGGGAAGGGTTTGAAGAACCGCCGCAGGCGGATAATGCAGCCGCCATGGAAACAGCCAAACCCAGCGAAACGAGCTTTTTGATGGTTTTTTTCATAATTTCTCTCCTCATAAAGTGTTTAATTATGCATTGTTCTGTATTAAGTACTTTCCTCAGTTTACTGATACTATGCGCATTTGTCAATATTTCACGGTATGCAAATAATGCATAATTATAATTACCCTACGTTATACCTATGCAAAACACCAGGCTTCCATCTCCACATACACATAAGAAAAAGGCCGCTGCTTTGTCTCTGGTTTCCCAGTGACAAAGCAGCGGCCTTTACAGGCTGAAAATTACTTTTTAATTTCTTTTTTCTTCTCCCACATAGCCCAAAGCGTACCTGCCACGCAAATGGAGGAGTAGCATCCGGTCAGGATACCAAAGAACATTGGAAGAGAAAATTCCAAAATAGACCCGATCTGGAAGTAGACAGAAGCTGCCAGAATGATAAGCACGCAGATCCCCGTAGTACAGGACGTATTGATGGATCTTCCAAGAGTCTGGGAGGTACTGATATTTACCAGCTCATCGACCGGCATTTTGGAATCCTTCTTTCTGTTCTCACGAATCCGGTCATAGATAACAATGGTATCATTGATGGAATAACCGATAATCGTAAGAACTACCGCCACAAAGGCATCGTTTAACGGAATCCGGAACAGCACGAATGCAAAGAACACCACAACCACATCATGAACCAGTGCGATCATTGCAGTAACTCCTGCCGGAAGGCCGGATATCGCTGAAAACCGGATCCAGACATAGATTACAATGAAAAGCAGAGACAGTAAAATGGCAACCACTGCGTTCTTTAGCGCCTTTGCTCCGATATAAGGCTCAACCACATAGGTCTCTGACAGCTTTGCATCTACTTTTTCAGAGGTGCTGTTGATGGCATCCGTTACATCTTTCTGGTCTTCCGGAGACATACCCGAATTTCCCGCAAGGGTAACAGAAAGCCTTTTAAGCCCGGTCATATTATCTTCCTTGATCTGAACCGTAACCGGACGGTTTGTCTGCTTCTCAATGGCCGACTGGATCTTACCTGTATCCGCCTCGTCTGATACGGAATAACTTAACACCGCACCTCCGGTAAACTGGGTATCCAGCTTTACTCCAAAAATAAAGCAGCCAACAATTCCGAAAAGGAAAATCAGTCCGGAGATGATTCCATAAATATATTTCTTCTGATAGAATGGTATGATTTTTTTATCTTTTCTGATCCGGAACCATTTTTCATCGCGCCATAAATCATGCTGAGTAAGAGATAACAAAAGCTGCTTTGAAACAGTAACGCCTACCAAAAGGTTGACGATCATACCGATTAGTAAGGTATAACCAAAACTCAGCATGGTTCCAGAACCTAAGAACATCAGGATCACAGCAACGATGGCTGTTGTTACATTTCCGTCTAAAACAGACGAAAAAGCATTCTTATATCCGGTTAATATTGCGCCTTTCACGGAAATGCCCTTTTTTAGCTCATCCGAAATACGTTCTGAAATAATAATATTCGTATCCACCGCCATACCTATGGTCAGGATAATACCAGCGATACCCGGAAGAGTCAGAGTATACTGGGGAATAGAGACGGCAAGCATCTGGAGAACCGTCTGCAGGACCAGGGTAACACAGGCAACAGCACCTGGCAGCTTGTAAAATACCAGCATAAACAGACAGATTACTAAAAATGCAGCCATTCCCGCATACACCATAATTGCCAAAGCATTGTTTCCAAGAGAAGGGCTTATGGTGGAGAAATTGGTGGTCTTAAGGGAAAATGGAAGAGAACCTGCATTGATCTTTTCAGCCAGATTCTTTGCATCATCATAATCCTGCATTCCCGTAATAACAGCCTGCCCGCCTGATATCTTAGTCTGTACCGTCGGGCTGGAGATCAGATCCTGATCCATGTATATGCTCATCCGTTTTCCGATCAGCTTTCCTGTCGCTTCTTCAAACAGCCTGGCGCCTTCCGCGTTAAAGCTAAGAGCTACCTGATAGCTCTTGATGCCGTTGTTATTTGCGGTCTCAGGTGTTGCATTCTGTACATCCTTTCCCTGAATCAACACATTACCATCCGGATCCCGGAACGTAAGTTCAGCCATTTCTCCTAATTCCGCAATGGCCTCTTCCGGGTTAAAATTAGTCTCCCCGGATTTCCATGGGAACCGGACGATGATGTATCCTCCATTTTTATCCACGGTCACCTCGCGGTCAACGATATTCTGGTTATCCATACGTGTCTCTATGACCTGTCTGGCTGTGTCAAGCTCTTTTTCTGATGGGTTACGGTCAAGTCCCTGGGGTTCAAATACTGCCTCAACACCTCCGCGGATGTCGATACCGTAGCGCATTTCACGTACGCCCTTAATACTACTTCCGGCCCCAAATGCCGCAACATAAATGAGAGCTGCAACTACCACTAAAATTGCAGCAATCATTTTCTTTCCTGGCTTCATAGGTTATCCTCTTTTCTTGTTAATATTTTAACTAATTTTTAAATTCCTGCCCTTATTCCTTTCTCACCATCTGAATCATGGATGTACCTGATCAAATAATTCTTGCCAGCATTCACTTCCTTCATCAGCATGGTTCGATCCGACCATAAAACAAGCGGGACAAACACGAAAAATTCCCTGGCCGCCAGGTACTTTAATGGCAAGATTCCGATCAAAGACCTGCTCCAGATGTCAATCAAATTTTCACCCGCAGTCTCTTCCTCTAAGGCCCCCGGAAATTCGGCGACCGCATCATTCTTTTTCGAATGGTCATATCCCTTTGGCAGGGCCTGGGTTAAAATCAAACGGGCCTGTCCGGGAGTAAAGTCCATGCCCAGTGCATTCAGTTCTCCAAAAAGTAAGGCAATGCAGCATAATAATGCCAGTATTCGTTTGACAGACCTGGTTCTATTTACCTGGTATTTCAATGGTATTCCTCCTGCGGCAGCCGCATCATAAAAAACATAATAATCGGATGATATCCTGTTGCATTGTACTACAATTATTTACGAAACACAACCCTGGTCTTCTGGAAAAGAAGCCATATTCACAGGAGATTTTGTTCACCTTAAAATTTTGTTCAGGATATATTCCAAAGAACCTTTTTCTTCCTCAGTAAGCGGGGAGAAAATTGAGTCATTTTCTCTCTTCCAGTCTCTCATATGTTCTTCGGCCGATTCCAATCCCTTACCGGTCAGAGAAACCTTTATTTCTTCTCCTTCATCCTGCTTCCGGCTGATCCAGCCCTTTTTCTCCAGCCTTTGCAAGGCCTCTTCCATCTCCCTGAAATGCAGCCCGGAATTTTCCTTAAGCTCTTTTTGTGTCAGGCTGCCTTTTTCTGCCAATGCTGCCATTATATAAAGCTTAACCGCTTTCCCGCCCTGCTTCCCCGCTTTCCGGTCAGGCAGCAGACGGCAGCCATTCTGGCAAAGGCGCAGCAGTCTGATTTCAGACTGGATACTTCTCCATTCATCTGTATCAGGAACTGTGACTGGTTCCTTTTTGTCTTCCTTTTTTTCTTCCTTTTCCTTCTTACTTTCCTTTTTCCTCTTTTCTGCCAATGCCTTTCCTTTTCCGCAATGGGGATCTTTTAAAGAACAATGTCTTTTGCAGTATGGGCAGTGTTCTTCTGCAAGTATCTCATTTTTCATTCCTGCTCCTCCTTGTGTTCATTCTTATATTTCCGATTTTCGTATTGCAATGCTTACGGTCATCCGTTGATACTGTTATTATATTTTTCTATACCATTTATATCAAGCTATTTTTTTTATAATCTCCTAATTCTACATGAATTTGCAGTAAAAGGGCCGGAACCCGAGACTTATAAAAGCCTGCAGTTCCAGCCTGACAGAATGCAAGTGCAAGATCCCTTAAGCTTCTGCCCAGAGGATCCTTCTGGTGAATATGTACAACTTTAAAAAATTCTGTTGCATTTCATTTTAAATCATTGTACTGTGAAAAAGGACCGGTCCTAATATAAAGAAAGAAGGAAATACTATGATAATGAAAACAGAACATATTGCTCCCTGCACCATGGCTTATATAAGGCAAACCGGCCCTTATGGTCCGGATAACATAAAGACCATGGAACGCTTAAAACACTGGGCAAAGTCCAGGAATTTAATGAACGGTCATTCCGTCATTCTGGGAATTGCCCAGGATGATCCTCGTATTACACCGCAGGAAAAATGCCGGTATGATGCCTGCCTCCTATTGCCTGGAGATTATTCCTTCGAAAGCTCTGCCCCAGACCAGAATGTACACTATGGCAGCATTACCGGAGGAAATTATGGAGTCTTTACCATAGACCACACAGCCGGGGCAATCCAACAGGCCTGGGAAGAAGTTTTACAGCAGCTTTTTGCAGAAAACTATGTTCCTGATTCTTCACGTCCAATTTTAGAACGCTACAAGGCTGAGCTGGTAGAGCGGCACCTTTGTGAAATCTGTGTCCCGATCCAATAAATCCTGAATGCCGGGGTGGCTGCCAAGGGGATGGTGGAAGCCTGAATCAGTAGATAGAAAGAAATAAAAGGCGAAGCCTGAAAATGGCTTCGCCTGAACTATTTGTTATTCACCAAATACTGACTTATAATCCGCCTTGAATTTCTCAATTCCCTGATCGGTCAGCGGGTGCTTTACCATCTGAACCAGTACACTGTAAGGTACGGTAGCTATGTCGGCTCCTGCCTTTGCACAGTCAATGACATGGATCGGGTTGCGGACGCTGGCCGCAATGATTTCTGTCTCAATTCCGTGTTCCTTAAAAATATCCATGATATCACAAATCAAATCAATCCCCGGCATGGAGATGTCATCCAGACGGCCTAAAAACGGTGAAACGTAGGTCGCGCCTGCGCGGGCGGCCAAAAGTGCCTGAGCGGCAGAAAACACCAGTGTCACATTGGTTTTGATTCCTTCTGCAGTCAATACCTTAACTGCTTTCAGTCCTTCCACGGTCATAGGGATCTTTACAACCATATTGGGATGGATCGCTGCGATTTCACGGCCTTCTGCAATCATGCCTTTCGCATCCTCAGTTGTCGCTTTCACTTCTCCGCTGATGGGTCCGTCCACGATGGAAGTGATTTCTTTGATGACTTCAACAAAATCCCGGCCTTCTTTGGCGATCAGGGAAGGATTCGTGGTAACACCGCAGATGATGCCCATGTCGTTTGCTTTCTTCACATCTTCCGTATTTGCTGTATCGATAAAAAATCTCATGGCAATTCTCCTTAAATGTTATATTTATTCATAACTAGCCAACTTTGCAAAATTCGATCTTCTCGCCATTAGGGCCTTTAAAAAGAAAGAAACGATTGGTGAGAGGCGCAAACATCTGGTTGGATTCTATTCCGTTGGATATGAGCTTATGTCCCTTGGCCACGATTTCCTCATATGCTTCATCCAGATTTTCGCAGGTCAGGGCAATGTGGTCGATGTTTCCGATGGGCTTCGCATCTTGGCGTCTGGGATAGTATTCAATGACACAGCTCCCGCATTGCAGCATTCCCCGGATACCTCCATCCACCAGTCTGGTAAAGCCCAGATCTTCGTAGAAAGCTACGGTTGCTTCCGGTTCATCCGTGGGAATTGCCACATGGGCAACTCCCGATGGTTTGTTTTTCAGCATAAGAAACCTCCTATGCCAGCAGGCTCTTTACATATTCAGCAATGGATTCATCCTTGCAGTTTGCGAAGAACAGCTCTCCAAATTTCTCGCCGCCAACGGCTCCCTTTACCAGTTCCTGGTCAAGTCCCTTTAAGCAGGTTAAGATATCCTTTAAGTTATTTTCTCTTACCACATCTAAGATTTTCTTATTTCTCTGCTCCGGAATGGCTCTCTCTCTTGGGTAGCCCTGTCCGCTTGCTTCAGAGAATAATTTTTCAAATGTATATTCCAGATTCAGTTCTGCACCCCAGCCAAAGCCTTTTGCAAACGGCATGGCGATCGCATTGCCGTCATTGATCTGTGCAAACATGTAGCCATCGCTTGGATCGCACACATGGCCGCAGATTACGCCAGGGAAGCTGTTCAAGGCCAGCATGGCACCTTCGCCTGTTCCGCATCCGGTAATCACATAATCCGCTGCACCGGAGTTTAAAAGAATGGCTGCCAGGATTCCGTTCTGTACATAGGTCAGGGAATTGCTGTCCTCTGCGGAATACATGCCATAGTTATCCACGGTATAGCCCTTTGTATCTGCAACCTTCTTTAAGCTGTTGTAAATCATTTCGTTTTTAGCCGCCTGGCTGTTCTCATTAATCAATGCGATTCTCATGCTTCCAACACTCCTTTTATCTGATTATATACCTGTTTCTCACTCAGTCCGTATTCTTCCAAAAGCTCTTCCGGCTTTCCGGACTGGCCGAAACGGTCCTGTACACCGATCTTCTTAAATGTTACGTTACACTTGTTTTCCAGAAGAACGTCGCCAACAGCATCTCCAAGACCGCCGATGGTGCTGTGTTCTTCCACGGTTATGACATTGCTGCACTTTAAAGCATATTTCAAAATACATTCCCTGTCAATAGGCTTAATGGTATGCATATTGACAACTGTAATGGATTTCCCTTCTGCCTCAAGCTTCTTTGCACATTCCAGTACGGTTGATACCATGATGCCGCAGGCAAATACCACTGCATCTGTTCCTTCTTTTAATACGTTTGCTTTTCCGATCACAAAGGGCATATCCTCTTCAAACACAGGACTTGGGAGTCTTGCAAGGCGAAGATAAGCGGGTCCCTGCATTTCTGCAACTGCCTTTACGGCGCGGTGGGTTTCACTGGCATCACAGGGAACCACCACGGTCATGCCGGGTATTACCCGCATAAGAGCCATATCTTCAATGGCCTGGTGGCTTCCGCCGTCTTCTCCAAGTGTAATTCCTGAATGGGTCATGCCCAGCTTTACATTGAAATTAGGGTAAGCTACGCCATTTCTTACCTGCTCATAAGCCCGTCCGGCGCCGAATATGGCAAAGGTGCTGCAGAAAGGTATGTATCCCATAGTAGAAAGGCCTGCACTCATATCAACCATATTTGCTTCTGCAATTCCTGCATTAAAAAACCGTTTCGGGAACTTTTCTGCAAAGGTGGCAGTCATCGTGGCATGTGCCAGATCCGCATCCATTACAACAACCTTCTCATTCGCCTCTCCAAGTTCAGCAAGTGCCTCACCATATGCCACTCTAATTGCTTTCATTTCACTCATGTCATTAACCCTCCAGTTCCTTTAATGCCTGCTGTCTTTCCGCTTCACTTGGTGCCTTTCCGTGCCAGCCTACCTGGTTTTCCATAAAGGAAACGCCTTTTCCTTTTACGGTGTGTGCCAGGATGCATTTTGGCTTTCCTTCCATGGTGCTGATAGAGTATGCTGCCAGCACTTCTTCTAAGTTGTTGCCGTCGGGAAGTTCCAGTACATTGAATCCAAATGCTTTGAATTTGGAAGATAAATCACCGAGGGACATAACCTGTTCATTGCTTCCGTCAATCTGGAGACCGTTGTTATCAATGATGATGGTTAAGTTGTCCAGATGATAGTTGGCTGCTGCCATGCATGCCTCCCAAACCTGTCCTTCCTGAAGTTCTCCATCCCCAAGCATGGTATATACTTTTGTATCCTTGTTCTGGGCCTTTGCTCCAAGTGCCATTCCTACCGCAATGGAGATTCCCTGTCCCAGAGAACCGGTAGAAGCATCGATTCCGGGTACTTTTTTTGCATCCGGATGTCCCTGAAGAATGCTGTGGAGCTGACGGAAGTTCTTGAATTCTGCTTTGTCAAAAAATCCCATCTCACCTAAAACCGCATAATAGCAGGGAGCTGCATGTCCCTTGCTCAGTACAAAGCGGTCCCGGTCCTCATTGTCAGGATCCTTTGGATCTACCCGCATCTGTGTGTAAAACAGCCCTGCCATCAGCTCTACGGCTGATAAAGAACCGCCTGGATGGCCGCTGGCTGCATCAGCTGTCATATTAATGATATCCTTACGGATATCATTGCATTTCCCTTTTAATTCCACAATGTCCATCATGTTCTTATGCCTCCGTCTAAATTATGAAATATTACTTCTTGAGTGAGCCTCTCTTTTTTAAGTAATCCACGTATACCGCTCCAAGGATTACGCATCCCTTTACTACAAACTGCCAGTAGCTGTTTATCTTAAGCAGGTTCATACCATTGTTAAGAACACCGATGATCAGTACACCGATCACGGTTCCGCCCATTGTACCGATACCGCCGTTAAAGCTTGTACCTCCCAGTACGGAAGCTGCGATTGCATCACGCTCAAAGCCTTCTCCTACGGATGGCTGACCGGAATACAGTCTTGCTGCCAGAACCACACCGGCTAAGGCTGCCATCACACCACTGATGATGAAAACCCTTACCTGGATCCATTTGGTATCAACACCTGCGTATTTGGCTGCTTCCTTGTTTCCGCCGGTGGCATAGACATGACGTCCAAAGGAGGTACGGTTCATAATGAAATAAAGAATTACAAATGCAACGATTACAAATACAACCGGAATGGGAATTCCTAAGAAGCTTCCTACTCCCATGTTGTTGAATGTTTCGTTATTGGACTGTGCCGGCTGACCGCCTGTTAATATGTAACTGACACCGCGAACGATGATCTGCATGGATAAAGTTACGATAAATGGCGGCAGAGTTGTGTGTGATATGACATATCCATTGAAAAGGCCAATGACCGCACCAAATAACAGGGGGATCAGAAAGCAAAGGGTAACCGGCAGTCCCGCATTACCGCAGCGTACGGCAATAACACCGGCAGCCGCTACGACGGAACCTACGGATAAGTCAATGCCGCCGCAGATCAACACGCATGTGATACCGAATGCAATGAAACCATTTACGCATACCTGGCGCAGCACGCTGAGCAGGTTATTTTTAACAAGAAATGTATCGGTTGTAATCGATAAAACGATACACAGGAATACCAGAGCAATCATGGCCGCCATATTGCGTTTCAGCCAGATCATAAAGGGATTGGTGTTCCAGAGGCTTGGTGCTTGTATCTCGGATGTCTCTGATTGATTCTTCTTGCTTAACATGTTGTATGTTCTCCTCCCACTGCAAATGACATGATCTTTTCCTGTGAAGCTTCTGTTTCCTGTTGGTCCAGAATTCCGGCCAGATGTCCTTCCCGCATGATGGCAATCCTGCTGGAGTTGTTGATGATTTCAGGAAGCTCCGAAGAAATCATGATAATGGAAACTCCTTCACTGGCAAGGCTATGCATCAGCTTATATATCTCAGCCTTTGCGCCTACGTCGATCCCTCGGGTCGGCTCATCCAGAATGAGTACCTTCGGCTTTGCTGCCAGCCATTTGGATATTACGATCTTCTGCTGGTTTCCGCCGGAAAGCTCTCCTGCCGACTGTTCAATGGAGGCCATTTTAATAGAAAGCTTCTGTTTGAACTCGTCCACAATCTTTGATTCCTTTTTCCTGTCCACTCGTAACTGATGTATAAATTCAGAAAGCACCTGGAATGTCAGATTGGTTGCAATGGTGTGGCCAAGGAAAAGCCCCTGCTCCTTACGCTCTTCCGGCACCAGTGCAATGCCTGCACTTATTGCATCCTTTGGACAGTTGATGGAAAGCTTTTTCCCTTCCAGCCAGATCTCTCCAGACCGAATGCTGTCGATGCCGAACATTGCCAACGCCAGCTCGGTACGCCCCGCCCCTACCAATCCTGAGAATCCAAGTATTTCCCCTTTTCTCAATGTAAAACTGATATCGGATACCTTATCGGTTGTTAAATGTTTCACTTCCATGATGACGTCCCCGCCGATGACACGTTTGTTTCCATACATGTTGTTAAATTCACGGCCTACCATCATGCTGATTAATTCATTTTCTGTTGTTTCTTTTGTATCTCTGGTTCCTATAAACTTACCGTCACGGAGTACCGTTACCGAATCACAGACCTTAAAGGTTTCTTCCATACGATGTGATATGTAGATCATCGCAACCCCGGCTTTTTTTAAACGTTCGATCTGTGTAAACAGATTGTCTGTCTCGCTTTTTGACAAAGATGCTGTGGGTTCGTCCAGAATCAGGATTTTTGCCCCCTCATTCACTGCTCTTGCAATTTCTATCATCTGCTGCTGTGCTACGGATAACCCCCGAATCAGCATTCCAGCATCCAGATCCAGTCCCAGCGCATCAAGAGCTTTCTGCGCCTCATGCTTCATTTTCCGGTAATCTACCATCTTTAAATGGTTTTTTGGTTCCCGGCCAAGAAAAATATTTTCTGCAATCGTCATCTCAGGAATGTTGGTGATTTCCTGATGAATAAAACTGACACCATACTTGCGGGCATCGTCTACCGTCTTAATGGAAGCTTCCTTTCCATCCATGTAGATAGTACCCGAATCAGAACTGAAAATACCGCCCAGGATTTTCATCAAGGTGGATTTTCCCGCACCATTCTCCCCCATAAGAGCCCGGACTTCTCCGGGCTTTATGGAAATACTGACTCCGTCAAGTACAACATTGCGACCAAACGCTTTGGTAATATCTTTCATTTCAAAAACATATTCACTTGACATGTTTTTAACACTCCTGTTCTGCATTCTTCGCTACGGGTCAACACTTTACGGATTACTGATCTACGTTCTCCTTTGAAATGATGGACATCGGTACAACTACCTTCTCTTCAATGGTCTGTCCGGAAAGAAGACGATAAGCGGTTTCGATACAGGTTGTACCGATTCCTGCCGGATCCTGCGCTGCAGAAGCTATCATTTCGCCGGCGCGGATAAAGCCTTTTCCTTCATCAGAACCGTCTACGGAAACAACCTTAGTAGCATCTAAGCGGCCAGCTTCCTTCAGGGCAGCGATAGCTCCGCGGGCTGTCGGGTCATTGATTGTGAATACTCCGTCGATTACCGGGTTTGCGTTGATAAAGTCTACCATGATCGGCTGGGAATAATCGGACTTTGGCTTCTCAACATCTTTGGTCTGGATAATCTCAATGTCAGGATATTTCTTTAATTCTTCTTCAAAACCGAGCTGACGGTCATAGCAAACTTCTGTGGTACTATAAGTAATTTCAACTACTTTTCCTTTACCGCCTAAAGATTCAGCCAGAGCCTGGGCACAAAGCTTTCCGGCTTCCTTATTATCAGAAACAACGGTACATTGAACCAGTTCCGGATTCTTAACCGATGTATTAAATGCAATGACTGGTATGTCAGCTTCCTTGCACGCTTCCAGAGTGGCACGTACTCCTTCTGAGTTGATCGCAGAGATACAAATTACATCAACGCCCTGGTTGATCATATCAGCCACATCATTCATCTGCTTATTCTGATCACCGCCTGCATCCTGAATGATCAGTTCATCTTCTGACCCGCTCAAAGCTGCCTGCATCGCATCCTTGATCTGGATAAAGAATACATTGGTCAAATCCGGTGCAGAAACTCCGATCTTAATCGGCTTTTTGGTATCCTCTGTTTTTGCTGCGGTTGTTTCTGACCCGGAGCCGGCTACTGTGGTTTCATTTACTTTGGTTTCCTTTGCAGTGGAACCGCAAGCGCTTAAGGACAAGGCCATCATAGCTGATAATACAATTGCAGTAACTTTTTTCATAATAATCCACCTCTCAACATTTTTTCATTCTTTTGTAGTATACTTTGATTTGTTTCTGTTTTTATACCCTAGTTTTTGTTACAAATATTAAATCATTGTATGATATCATTCTTAATTGCGTTCCCGGGTTTGCATTTTTGTCTGCTGTCATACAATATCGCAACTAAATAATACATTTTTTATCGAAATTTGTCAATAGGATTTTTAAAATTATGCAAAACTAACAAAGGTTTGTCATACACTCTGCCATTGAGATTGTATTACAGCTTTACCATTTTCTGGCATTTCCATGAATAATCGTCTTCCATACTGCATTTTCCTCCCCTAAATTTTAAGGAGATAAAGTATTTTATCCCCGTGGCTTTATCATAGAAAATGTAAAAAAGGAGCGGCAACAGAACGATTTCCTTTCATCCGTTCTGCTGCTGCTCCTTCTTTTGCTTACCGCTTAATGATAACATTCAGATCTGTGTTGATCAGGGAGATATGTCTCTTTGCATAAAGCTCCGACACCTCTTCGTCCCGCGCTTTTAAGGCTTCTACTATATTACGATGGGCTCTTATGGCATTCTGGGCGTTCTGCGGTACCTGGAATGTCTTTAACCGGAAGTCCCGGATGCACTCGTCGATCTTTTTACTCATAAAAATCAGCATCTTATTTTTGCTGGCTTCCACGATCTGCCGGTGCAGCTTCTCATCATATTTGGCCATTCCGGCAATATCCTCTTCCTCTACCGCGCGTATAAACCGGAAATGGATCCGTTCAATCTGTTCAAGCTCCGCATCAGTGGCCCGCTTTGCTACGATCCGTGCACACAACGGCTCCACGGCACTCCGGACCTCGATATAATCTTTTAATTCCACTTCATTTTTAAGGAACCATTCTGCCAGTTCTTCCTGCCCCAGTTCTTTTTTACTGACCAGAAATGCTCCGCGTCCAGGTTTGATCTCCACCAGACCCCGGGCCTCCAGAATACGGAAAGCTTCTCTGACTGTTCCACGCCCCACCGTAAGCTTCTCACACCATTCTTTTTCCGTGGGTAATTTTTGTCCGACCACTATTCCGTCTGCTGCAACAAATTCCTTCATACTGTTAACTACCTGCTGCACGATCGGTATTCTAGAAACCTCTTCCATATTTCTCACTCCCTCTTCTTCAAATTCATCTTTCGTTTAAATATTTCATGATGTCATACAATCATTGTATCACATTTGAAGAAAACTGCAAACATAAACATGATTTTTTCTATTTTTTTCATACCCATCAGACAATCCAGCGGAGTGAATCTATTAAAAAAGGCCAAAGCAGAGACTTAAAAAAGCCTGCTGCTTCAGCCTGAAAAATAGGATTACCGGAACGTAACCTTCCAAGTTTTGATCTCATAAGGTTGAATCACAAACGCAGCCGTACGATCCTGATAGTTCACTTCTGCCTCATCCTCTTCCAGCATGTTGCATTCCATAATCTTCTGAATGTTCATGCCAAAGGACATGTTCCCGCTGGTCCGTCTGTTGTTTGTCTCATAAAAGCGAAGGATCAGTTCATTCCCTTTTTGTGACTGCTTCACGACTTCAATGACAACGTTACCGGCATCCGCCTTTACCAGAGAATATTCTCTGGGCAGCTGCCCTCCCTCTTTCTCTTTTACAAGAGCTGTCATTGGATTATTCATGGAATAAGCCTTTTGGATTGTATTTGCCTTTTTCCAGTCACCCTTGTGGGGATAGATGGAAAATACAAAGCTGTGGTGCTCCTTATCCGCATCCGGATTTGGATAGGTTGCAGACTTTAACATGGAGATTCCGATTTCACCGTCATGGACATGACAGCCATACTTACAGTCATTGATCATGCTGACTCCATAATCATCCTCTGAAACATCGATCCACTTATGCATGCATACCTCAAATTTTGCATAATCCCACATGGTATTGTAATGGGTTTTCCTCTTTACATTTCCATACTGGATCTCAAAGGTGGCTTCGTCTGTATGGATATCAACCGGGAGAATAGACTTTAAGAAGATATGGTTTTCCTTCCAGTCAATCTCATTGCGAATGGTGATCTCCGGGCTGTTGTATAACAGGGAAATGTACTGCTCAATGTCGGAATCTAAATATCTTCTCTTTACACAAATTGTAGCGCGGACCGGGCCGTTTTCCACAAGCTCCATGCTGCTTACGTCGGTGATCTCCCAGGACTTTTCAACATAATAATTATTTACATCCCATGCGTCATAGTTGTGTGGTCTGTCTTCATAGGTCATAAGCACGTTGGCGTTCCTGTTTTCCTTCAGCACTTCCCGTTCATTCTGCTTATCATAAATTGAAGAAATCTGACCATTCTCATGGAAGGTCACACGGATAAACTCATTCTCTAAATGCCTTTCATCCGCTCTTAAACCGGTGTCACAGATTCCTTCCCTCAGTTCAAAGGTCTTGTAGCCTTTTGAAGGAACCTGGGAAGCACAAAACAGCCAGGAGCCATCCCCTGCCTTTTGGGCAGGAAACATAACCTCTCCATCCATTACCGCCAGGTTTTCCATATGCTCCGGAACCTTAAAGGATACGGCTCCCTCCCCTTCTAAGCTATTGGGATTGAATACCACAAGGGTCCCCTTATGGGCATCCACTTGTTCTGTTACATGGATAAGGGCATTGTCCACCAGTTCCCTTCCGGTCTTACCTATTGTTTCATATTCCTTCCTGGAATCCTCATAGACCTCTTTAATAGAAGACCCCGGAAGAATATCATGGAACTGGTTTCGTAAAATCACTTCCCATGCATCCTCAATCACTTCCCTTGGATAGGGATTCTGGTTTAATACTCCATCAAGCATGGAGTAACACTCTGCATTTTCAAATAAAAATTCTGATTTCCGGTTGTACTTCTTATTTCTAGCCATAGAAGTGTAAGTGCCCCTGTGGTATTCTAAGTATAATTCTCCGACCCAGGCGGGCAGATATTTTCTCCCTCGCACTTCTTTATCCAGCTTTTCAAAAAATGCTTTTGACGTGCTCATCACGGTCCTTGGACAGCCTGGAATGCCTTTTTCAAGCCTCCGCTGGTTCTCCAGCATGTCTTTGGTTGGACCGCCCCCTCCGTCTCCATAGCCAAAGGACATTAAAACCTCATCATTTAAATATTTCTGGCTGTATCTGGCCCAGGCCCCTTTTACCTGGGAGGGGTTTATGTATGCGTTATAGGTGGTGAAATGCTCGGTTTCTGTACCGCCTTCCTCTGCCGCTTTATGATAGTCGCGGCTCGGGCTGAAATGGGTTAAAATCCTGGTTCCGTCAATTCCTTCCCATTCAAAGGTATCATAAGGCATTTTATTGAATTCATTCCAACTGATTTTTGTTGTCATAAAATATTTGATGCCGCATTTTTTCATGATCTGAGGAAGAGCGGCGGAATATCCAAACACATCGGGGAGCCACAAAATCTCATTGTCCTTCCCGAATTCTTCCCTGAAAAATTCCTTGCCGTGAAGGAACTGCCGCACAAGAGATTCCCCGGAGGAGAGATTGCAGTCCGCTTCCACAAACATACCGCCCTCTGTCTCCCATCTTCCTTCTGCAACACGTTTCTGTATTTCTTCATAGACCTCAGGAGCATTTTTCTTTACATATTTGTAAAGCTGGGGCTGGCTTGACATGAAGATGTATTCGGGATACTGCTTCATCAGCTCCAGGACCGTGGAAAAGCTTCTTACCGCCTTATCCTCTGTAACTGCAAGAGTCCATAGCCAGGCTACGTCAATGTGGGTATGGCCCACACAGTAAATGGTTTCCCCTGCCTCCTTGCAGTACTTGTCATAAAATTCTTTCTTCATGTACTCCCTGGCTTTTTTTAGGCTTTCATAATATTCTCCGGAATATTCCTTTCTTAAATCCAGAAGATTTAAGGATTCATTGACTGCATGAAGGATGGTGAGATAGGCACTGTCACTGTCAGGAAGGAGTCTTGCGACCTGATAGGGAACGGATATATCATAATAATACTGCTCTGTTTCCCGGTCCAGCACCTTTATCCTGGAATCCATGACAAGCCCCAAATTCTGGTCGCCGGTAAATGCGGATAAAACGATCCGGAATGTCTCTCCTGCTGCTGCCTTTTCCGTCAGTAAAACCTCTCTGTGATTTACGTCAAGCCCCTGTCTTCTGACACCATTGACGTAAATGGTGAACTGGGGATTGGTGGCATCCCACAGCCCTTCCCTTCCTGTTTTTAATTCATACACCACACATTGATCCTTAAACTCATCAGGAATGGTAATGACTGTTTCAAACCAGAAATATTCCCTGTGGCCGCCCCACAGTTCTGCACTTGTAAGTTCCTCCCAGTCATCGGTATGAAGGTCCTGGACATTTAAAAAGTGCTCCCCGGATTTTAACATCCGGTAACTGGTGATGGGCATTTCCTTCGCATAAATCAGACGGTTTAAGTCCTCCACCAATTTTCCAATCCGTTCTTTGATCAGTATCATTGTAATCTCCTCCTTTTTCGTCAGCCTTTGGCAGCGCCGGCCATATTAAAGCCCTTTGACATATAGTTTTGCGACAAAATATAAAGTAATATGGAAGGAATGGCATAGACAGCAGAGTAAGCGGCCAACTGTCCGTATATTATCATACCATGCTGTCCAAAAAATTGATATAGGGTAACAGATGCCGGTAATTTATTTAAGGTCTGCAACAGGATATAGGGGATAAAAAAGTTGCCCCAGCTCCCTGAAAAGGTAAAGATGAATACCACGCAAATCCCCGGAAACATTAAGGGAGCGATGATTTTCCGGATGCTGTCCAATGTGGAGGCACCGTCCACCCAGGCCGCTTCCTCCAGTTCTATGGGGACATTGTCCATAAAATTTTTCATGAGCCAGATCCCATAAGGCATGGAAGTTGCCGTTAAAAATAAGATAAGTCCCAAAGTCTTGTCATAGAGCCCAATGGTCAGGAACATCTTATACACGGGGACCATGACCGCCGTAATGGGAAGAGAGGTCATAAATAAAATCGTATATAAAAACAGACTTTTATAACGAAGTTCATATCTTGACAGGGGATAGGCTGCCAGGCCCGCAAAAAGCACCACCAGGAACGACTGTCCAAAGGAAATGAGCAGTCCGTTGGCAAATGCGCGCTGATTGGTCTGGCTGGATAAGATCACCTTGTAATTATCAAGGGTCCACTGGGCTGGTATCTTCACAGCCTGAGAGGCGTTGCCGTCAAAGGAGGCCAGCAGGATCCAAAGCAGGGGAAGTACAAATATAACCGCTAATAAGGTCAGCACCCCATAGGGCACCGTTTTTCTTAATTTCCAATACATGAAGCACCTCCTCTAGTCCTTTTTCATGACTCTTGTATAGAAAACACTGAGCACAATCCCGATCACAAGAAGAATCATGGAAATGGCCGTGCCGTATCCCAGCTGCTGGGAAATAAATGCCTGCCGGTACATAAAGATGGGCAAGGTCAGGGTTTTGGTTCCGGGTCCCCCGCCTGTCATCATATAGATCAGCCCGAATACGCCAAGGGTGGATAAGGTATTGAGCATGGTATTTGTGGCAATGGTGTTCTTGATACAGGGAAGGATGATCCTCAGCATGGTCTGCAGAGGACCTGCCCCATCCACCTTTGCCGCTTCCTCAATATCCGCCGGTACCCCATCTAAGGCTGACTGGAAGTTCATCATGGAAAATGCGGTCCCATGCCATATATTTGCCAATATAACCGTTGCCATGGGAATGGCAAACAGGAATTCCACGGTGGGAAGATGGAGAAAGGAAAAGATCTGGTTTAAGGTACCCTCGTCTCCGAAAAAGGTGCTGCAGCACAGGGCTACAACCACCTCCGGCATGATCCAGCCTGCCAGGAAAATAGGACCTACGATCCCCCGGAAGATCCTGTTTCTGTTCCTCATGTTAAGGGCAATGAGAAAACCAAGTACCTGCTGACCCGTAAGGCTTCCAAGGAGAAATACAAGGGTGTTGACAATGCTGATACGCACGGTGCGGTCCTTAAACATGCTGACATAATTGGAAAAACCGATAAATTTAAGCTGTCTTGCATTCTCTCCTGATAAAGCCAGATTTGTAAAGGAATAATAAACAGTCAATAAAATCGGCATCACAAAAAATACAAGCAAAAGGACCATAGAGGGCAGAATTAATACTGATTTTCTTGCTTCCGCGAACAGCCGGCTGCTTTTTTTATTCATAGTTTCCTCTTTTCTGCCCTGCTTTTCAGGGCATATCGGTTCGTTTCCTACATTCGGATAAAAACAGGGAGGGCCAGGTGCCTTGCTATTGCACGTTTGCCCTCCCCTTCAAATCCTGAACGTTTATTTTGTCACGGTATTTTCTGCGCCAACGCTGTTAGTTACGTCTGATTTGTATTGTGCCATTGCATCCTCCGGGCTTGTTCCTGACACAACCGATTCCACCATGGTCTGAATGTGGGTGGTAACCGTTGAATACTGGCTGTTTCTTGGCCGGTAAAAGGCTCCGGATAAGAAGCTGGTGCATTTTTCCATAAAGGGCTGTGAGGAGTATGTAGGATCTGAGGCAATATCAGTTCTGGTTGCAATATTTCCCTGGGCAATGATGGTATCTAAGTAAATATCATAGCTCATGCAGTGCTTGATAAAGTCCATTGCCGCATCCTTCTGGTCGGAAAGCTGCGGTATGGATAAAGCCCAGCCGCCTGACATGGTGATGCTGCCCGGTTCCTGCCCCTCAGAGGTTGGCATGGCTGCGATGCCAAGCTTATCCTTGTACTCCGGCCATGGAGCCGATCCTGTTTCCTTGTAATTTCCGGTCATCCAGTACCCGTCTAAGGAAATGGCAAGCTTGCCTCCCGGTAAGTATTCTCTGGAAGCAATGTTTCCTGCTTCTCCGTTTAATACCTTGGACAGGGAGGGCCCGTATCCTTCCTTATATATGGTGTTGATAAAATTTAAGGATTTTAAAATATTACCGCTGGATGCGATCCATTTGTCATTTTCATCCAAAAGCTGCTCACCTGTCCCGTAAAGAAGCATCTCATAGGTCTGCATGGAGGTAGCTTCTCCGCTTGCTACTCCCGAATTACACCAGAATGGCACCACATCCGGGCATTTCTCCTTGATGACCTTGCAGGTATCCAGGACCTCCTGCCATGTTTTTGGCTGCCATTCAGTATCCAGACCGGCTGCCTTAAATATGTCTTTGTTATACCACAACCCGCGGGTATCGGTACAGTAAGGGATCCCGTACACGCTACCGTCACTGTATGTAACACCCTCCACCAGCGGCCCGTAGAAGGTCCCGTCATTCCATTCCTTATAATCCTTTAAGTAGGAAGAAAGATCTGTAAGATAACCGGCTGCCACGTCAGAGGGAAGCTGGAACGTATCTTCGCAGACAATATCCGGAGCCGTATCCGCTGACTGAAGTGCCAGCGCCACCTTTGCAAAATAGTCTCCTTCTGAAGCAGTAATGGGGGCAATGTCAAGTTCAATGGAATCTTTTTTATCGTAGGTCTCATATGCATGCTCAAACCAGTTCTTTAAGGCATCGCTTCCTCCATCCCGGAACGTGATGGAAATTTTTGCCTTTCCGCCTGTACCCGGGGTTTCCGCTGTTTTTCCGGTTTCCCCGGAACCTGCTTCTGTCTTCCCCCCAGCTGTTGTTTCCGTTTTTGCCCCGGAGCCCTGGCATGCTGCCAGGGAAAGAACCATGGATGATGCAAGTACCGCTGCTGCAACTTTCTTCATTTTCTTCATAAAACCCTCCCATCTCCTATTCACTTCCCAGTCTCACCGGGAATAAAAGTATACCTGTAAGGTATTTTTATCTACGCGAGCAACGAGCCGGATAAATATGCTTGCATGTTTATTCAGTGACTGCCGCGATAACTATAAGAGACTCGTGAAATGTGTTTCTTATAGTGGTTAAGGAAATGATAGCATAAGTCGGTTTTACAGAGTATTCCAAAATTTTAGAAAAGGGGTATAATTTTAACCTTTCCGTCTACCTTTCCAAAATGGCGTTCCTGATGTCCCCCTGAAGCCTTTTTGAAACCTCCTCCGGTGTCATGGTCTTGTCTCCGAAAAAATCCGTTAGATTCCCTGCAATCCCGTCTGATATGATAAACCATGTGGTGTAAGCATTTTTTAAGATACTCTGGTTTCTCTCCCGTTCCACGAATTCATCCGGAAGACCTCTTACCAGTCCGGGATTTACCTTTACATCCGTTCTTACGGAAAGGCAGTAAGTATTTTCGTAATAGCTTTTTATAACCTCCCTGGATGTAAGGTAATCCAGCAGTTTTATAGATTCTTCCATGTCCGCCGTTACCGTGATCCCAATGTTGTCTCCCTGCAGCAGATAAGTCTGCTTCTGGATATATGGGATTTCTGCGATTTTATACTTACACTTCCTGTCCGAATTCTCCAATATGGACATGGAGCTTAGCTCTGCAATGGCAATTTTTACATATCCCTTGGAAAACGCCTTCATCAGCTCCTTTTGATTCCAGTTGATCACATCCTGGTCTATGATCCCCTCATCCCTCATATTGCCAAGCATTTCATACAGCTTCATGCAGTTTTCCGTATCCAGGCTCCGCAGGGTTCCTCCGGCAGAATAGATCATCTGCAGAAAACTGGAGGTGATATCCTCTTTATTCTTCATGGCAAAGCCGAAATTATAGGTGCCAAGGGTACTGGTTTCCCTGCACAGCTTAAGAAGCTCTTCCATCGTATCCGGTATGGCGGCATCATGCTTCTTCAAATGATCCTCATTATAAAATACCACATAGGGGTTGCTGGTAAAGGGAACTGAATAGCAGATGCCGTTTACCACCGTGCTGCTGTATGCATTCTTTAAATACAGGGAGGCTTTCTCTGCTGTCATGTAATCGGTCAAATCCCTAAGAATTCCCATGGACTCAAGGGCAGGCGTCATGACGTTCTCACAGATGATCAGATCAGGGAGGTTATTCTGATCCTTATCTATGCACAGCTGCTTTTGAAAGCCGGACTGAGAGACATACTGGATCCTGACCTCCGGGTTCCCCGGCAGTTTAGAATATTCATTCACAAGCCTCTTTAAGTAATCGCCGCTTTCATCCTCCTCGCAGACAGCCATGACCATAAGCTGGTCCCTTTTCTCCTCCTCAGCTGCCACCTCATTGGTCTCCCTGTAATATTTAAAGATCACACTAATTAATAAAAAGGAAACCAGCAGCCATAAACAGATCAGAAGTTTTTGTACGGTCCTGTTCATATCTTAGAATACCTTTCTATAGTCTGAGGGCGACACTCCCATAATGGAACGAAATACCTTGTTAAAATACTTCGTATCCTTATACCCCACCATTTCTGCTACTTCATGGATCTTATAATTGCCCGTTGCCAGAAGTTTTTTTGCAACGCTGACACGGAATTCCCCTAAAAAGGTGCAAAAGTTGATCCCCATTTCTCTGGTAAACAGTTTGCTTAAATATTCCGGTGTGATCCCCACCAAATCAGCTGCATCGGAAAGTGAAACTTCCTTATCATAATTCTGCCTTATGAATTCTATCACATTTAAGATCATACCATTGCCGGTTAAGGCATCCTTTTCCCTGTCATCTGCTACCATATCAATCACCTTCCAGTAATTGTTCAGAAATATCTCCCTGATTCCGGTTTTCATCATATCGTTTAACAGGTATTGGTAGAGGGCTTCAATGTCTTTGTTTTTCATCAGATCCCTAGCGGTATTTAAAGCAGCCATAACAAAACGGACGGTGTGGTTTTTAATCACCTTAGGCTCTCCCCTGCTTTGAATGACCGTCTCCTCAAATTTCCTGGCGTTTTTTCTGATTCCTTCCTTGTTTCCATTTCTTATGTCCCTTTTCACTCCGCGCTCCAAGTATTCCGGATATTCCACCCTTTCAAAGGACAGATTCCCAACCAGCTCCCTGTCAATGATGCACTGGTCCTGAAATACAAAGGTATAGGTTAGATATTCCTGCATCTGTTTTAAGGTATCTTTAAGACCGGAAAGATTTGCCAGCTCCCCGTAGCTGATGAGAAATTCTCCCTTCTCCTTCAGTTCCTTCAGTATCTGGGTTTTAAATATAGTCTTTAAGTACCTGGCGTTCTGGCCGTCTGAAATCATGACAAGGATCTGCTTTTCATAGGGAAGCTTAAAGATGAAAAAGCCTGTCAGACAGATTGCATCAAGGCTGTCTTTAAGGACTTCCGTCATCTGGTTCGTCGTATCCTCCAGAATACTTTCTGACTGGATCAGAAACATGGAAATGACTTTGTCCTTTTGATTTCGTATCTTTTCCGCAAATTGTTTTTGAACCACTTCCTCATCGCTTCCGTCTCCCGTCAGGATGGAAAACAGCAGCTGCTCCGCAGAAACTTTCTCCACCTTGTTCTTTGATAACTTTTTCTCCACGGTCCCAAGGACCTCTATGATGTCCTCCACATCCAGAGGTTTCAGCAAATATTCGGCTACGGATAACTGTATGGCGCGCTGGGCATATTCAAACTCCGAATACCCAGTCAGAAGAACTGCCGCCGTCATAATCCCTGCTTCCCTGATCTTGTGGATCATGGCCAGTCCATCCATCTTTGGCATGTTGATATCCGTTATAACAACATCCGGATGCAAAGATAACACTTTTTCAAACCCTGCCTCTCCATCGCATTCTCCTGCTACCACTTCATGTGACGTATACTTTTCAATGATTTTAATGATCCCGTTCCTGGTGTTTGGTTCATCTTCCACAATTACCACTCTCATGCCCAAGTATCGTTCCCCCTGTCTATTCTTCAAATAAGATCTCCGCCGTTATTTTGGTTCCCCTGTCATTTGATTCAATAAAGAAATGCCCTTCTTCTCCATAATAGTATTTGATCCTCATAATCACATTCCGTACCCCGATGCTCCCCTCAATGGCGCCGCTTGAATAATCATAGTGATTCAGCTCCCTGACCAGATCCTCATCCATGCCTTTTCCATTGTCCTCCACTTGAACCACCAGATGCTTATCCCCCTTTTTTCTGATGGAAACCGTAAGCATATCCTGTCCGGTATCGCCTGGAAACCCGTGGATGATGGCGTTCTCAATGAGAGGCTGGAAGAGAAGCTTGTGCATTTTTAAATCCAGGACCTCCTCATCCACATCCATAATACAGTGGAAGGAAAAGGAAAACCTTTGCTGCTGGAGAAAAATATACTGCTTTAAATATTCCATCTCACTTCTCACACTTACCACACCATTGCTTTTATGTACGCTGTAACGCAGGATCGACCCAAGATTTTTAAGCATCCTGCTGATTAAGAACTGTTCGTTTTCGATGGCGATCCAATTGATGGCATCCAGGGTATTATAAAGAAAATGAGGGTTGATCTGTGCTTCCAAAGCCTTTAATTCCGCATTTTTCTCACGGAGCAGGGCTTCCTTTTCTATCTTACCGGACTGGTCGATTTTCTGTACCATGTGATTGAAGTGCTTTGCAATCTTTCCAAACTCATCCTGCCAGGAATGCTCGATCTGCACCGTATAATCCCCCTTATAGGCTTTGTCCATGGCAGAGGTGATCTTTTCCACACAGACCTGTAAGGAACCTGCAAACTGGATCATAATAAGAATGCTGGTAATGATGATCAATATCGTAAGCAGAATGATCACCTCAAAGATGTATTTAAAATCCTTTAGAGGCTCTCTGTTATCCCGGAGGCTGACCAGTACAAACAGGTTTTTTAACACAGGCTTTGTGTAAATGCTGTAAAATCCGCTATTCATGATCTGATGGGCTTCCACCGCCTGCCGGATCTTCAATTCCGGCTGGGTAAACAGTTCCTCTCTGCTGTCATCCCATTCTTCAAAGATGCCTGTCCCAATTAAATCCGTCCTGGTACTGGAAACGATGCTGCCATTGGAATCGCAAAGAAAGGATACATTGATTTCATTTTCATTTTCCTGGGAATAGGTTTGCCGTATATTGGTTTCGTCAAGGCAGATCAGAATGCTTCCAACCGTACCTTGCCTGTAATTATTAATATCCGCGATCCGGTGTCCCAGATAGATGATATTTCTTTTTGTACCGTTTGCCGCCTCCCGGTTTATGACACGGGAATAAACGGTCTGGGTGTTATGAAAGGTCTCATCGGTCACCTCCAGCCAGCTTTTATCCTTTTCCGGAAAGCAGTAGCTGTCCATGGTGCTGTTGGTGATGGAATCATACAGGATGCATTCCTTTTTCTGTGTCACCACCGCGATCCCTAATATCTCCGGATGAAGATATGAGATATTTTCCAGATCATCTTCCAGCTGCTTCTTTAACAGATAATAATTCCTGGAATCCCATACATTCAGCTTTTCCAGCTTTAAGGCATATTCATTTTCCGTATAAATGGACATGATGATGCTGTCATATTCGGAAAAGAAATCTTCCAGCCCTTTCTGGGATAATTTCATGTTGCTTTCCACCAGAATATCCATCTGCTTTTTTATGGTGTTGGCCGCAATGACGCAGGTTATGATTTCAATTACCATGACAGGGACGATTGAGACAAAAAGCAGGATGATCAATGTCTTTTTGGCAATTCCCCATCCTCTGTATCTGTTTACCAAATATTTGATCAAGCCATGTTCCCTCCTTGTTAAAATCTTCCAATTTTCTTCTTGTTTTGTATTATAACATAATTTATAAATAAGGATAATATTTTCAATCGGCCCGGCGCAAAAAGAAGGCCTCAGCATAATTGCCAAAGCCTTCTTCCTATCATTCAGGATCATTTCTTACCCGCCTCCGTGCGTCAGGTTAACGCAAGAGCTGTTACGGATTTAAAGCGATGCCCTTCTTCTTCTATTTCATTGATAAGCACCTTTACTCCAAATGCCTCTTCCATATGTTCTTTTGTTACCACTTCATCCACTTTACCAAATATGCTTTTTCCGCTGCGGTTTAAAATCAATGCCTTATCGGATATCTTCAATGCATGTGCCGGATAGTGGGTATTAAAAATACAGGATATGTTCTTTTCATCCGCCAGACGGCGGATCGTATCCAGAATAATCAGCTGGTTTCTAAAGTCTAAATTGCTCTCCGGCTCATCCAGCACCAGCATCCGGGGTTTCGCAGTCAAGGCCCGGGCAATTAAAACCATCTGCAGCTCTCCGCCGCTGATCCGGCTCACCAGCTTCCCTCTTAAATAATCAATTCCAACGCTCCCGATCGCTTCATCGGCAATTTCTACATCTGCCTTTTTCGGACGGCTGAAATTTCCGATATGGGCACTGCGTCCCAGTAAAACCATCTCTTCCACCGTATAGGAAAAAAGGGATGCTTTTGCCTGGGGGACATAGGCAATGGTCTGCCAGACATCTTTTACAGACATTTCTGCCAAACATGTTCCATCCAGATAGCTTCCGCCTGATTTCCATTTCAGCAATCCCATCATATTGCGAAGCAGTGTGGTTTTTCCTACACCGTTAGGCCCCAGGATTGCCAGTACCTCTCCATCTTGAAGCCGGAATGTGATTTCTTTTAAAATTTCTTCCCCTGCCTTATATCCAAAACATCCTTCCTTTACTTCAAAAATCACAGCCATCCTCCTCCTGTCTTTCTCAGCAATAGAATAAATACCGGTGCTCCGATGACTGCAGTCAGGATTGATAAGGGGATTTCAGCAGTCGTTGCCGCTCTGGCAGTCGTATCCATAACCAGCATAAATACTGCACCCAGGCTGATGCTGGCCGGAATGACCCGTTCGTTATTGCTTCCAAACAGCATCCGGACCCCATGAGGAATTAACAGCCCCACCCACTCAATCCGTCCGCACATGGAGGCACAAGAGGCCGTAATCAATGCTGCTGCCAGAATAATGAAAATACGAAGCTTTTTTAAGTCAATTCCCATGGACCTTGCTTCATCCTCAGACATTGACAGGATATTCAGCCGCCAACGCAGCAGATAGATCATCAGAATCCCTCCGCAGATCAAGGGACCCCCGATAGCCAGACTCTTGTAGGTGATTCCGGCCATACTTCCTAACAGCCAGTAGGTGATGGCCGGCAGCTGAGACTCCGGGTCAGCTACATATTTAACCAGCGATACCAGCGAAGTAAAAAGAGAGGAAACCGCAATTCCTGCCAAAATGATCATAAATGTGGAAGACTGCCCTTTGACCTTGCTGATGGAATAGGTAAGCATAATGGCGATCAGGCCAAATACCAGGGCCACCAGCTGAACCCATAAAAGGCTGTCCGAAAACAAAAGGGCCATTGCCGCACCGAAACATGCTCCCTGTGCCACCCCCAAGGTATCGGGAGTCGCCAGCGCATTGGAAAATAAGGGCTGAAAGGCCGCTCCCGAGACAGCCAGCCCCGCTCCGCAAAGAACTGCCAGAATGATTCTTGGCAGCCGGATATTGAATACGACACTGTATGCCTGGGGCTCAATGGCATCTTTTCCGGAAACCGCATAGGTATATAACAGTTTACAGATGTCAGCAAGGTTAAAAGAATAGCGCCCGATGCCCAGACAGATCAGGGCCGTTAATACCGGAGCCAGGATCAGTAAGATCCTGGTTCCGGCTCCATATCGTTTCATCAACATATTTATACTCCATCTGCTGCTTCACGGGGAGGATTGAACATGCCCTCCACCTCTTCATCTGTAAGCTCCATATTATAAAATTTCAGATAGAAGTCCTTAATTGTCTGGTTCAAATCAAAATCTGTAAAAACTTCCGGATGATTTTTCTGGGCCATCCAGTAAAGGCACAGGGAAGAGTCAGAGGACGGCGGGAACCAGCGGTACATTCCCAGGGGGAATTTATAAACTTTATGATCCCGTACGGCCTTAACCGGACTCCAGTCAAATCCTTCAATGCTGTTGTCATAGAAATCCTGAGGCAGGTAAGGACTGAAGTTTGTTACATAGATAATATCCGGATCCCACTCATAGATCTGCTCCATGGTCAGATCCACGCCTGACCCCGGAATATCTTTTGATACGCTGACAGCTCCGGTGGCATCACACCAGTACTGGCCGAAGAACTGGTTGCCGGAGGTCTGGAATACCCCGTCTTTATAATGATAGATAATCATCACTTTCGGTTTATCTTCCTCTTTTACATCTTTTAAACGTTTTTCAATATCAGCGGCCACTTCACGTCCGTAATCAGTAATACCGGCGACTTTATCCGGCTCATTAAATACTTCCCCCAACAGCTCGACCCATTTGTTTACTGTTTCCACCGTATTAAACCCGGCAATGGAAGTACTGAAGCCAACCACCGGTATACCGGTCTTTAACAGTACTTCCCTTTCTTTTGCATTGTTGGCGTTGCAAAAGATCACATCCGGCTTCAGCTTAATAAGTTCTTCCACATTGACCTCGCCGCCCTGAATAAAGGAAGTATCCACATCCTTTAATTCCGGAGCCACCTTCATCAACAGAGAATATTCTGCCGCACTTTTAGAAGCAGGATGCATGCCCACCAGTTTGGCGCCTGAACCCTGATACAATACATAAACCGATGGCAGCGGCCATAAGGACGCAATCGCCACACGCTCAATATTAACCGGAATCACCACCTCATTGCCGCCTTGGTCAATGATCGTCTTGGTTTCGCCGGCTGCCGAAGTGGTTTCTTCCTCTTTCCCAGCCTCCGGTTTGTCTTCCGCTGATGCCGCTTCTGTACCGGCTGCTGCGGCCGGAGCCTCTGTAGAAGCCGTCTTGGTCGTACAGCCTGATAATACGGCCAGACACAGGGCCATGCTTAATACACGCGTTACTGTCTTTTTCATCTTTTCAGTTCTCCCTTCTTACTCTTTTTATCAGAAGTTGCTTTGCAGCATCTGATAAGTTATATTACAGCACATCGTTTTCCCATCAGCTGCGGCGCATGATCCCAGCATACCTTGCTGGAAACCGCCACATGGGGCAGCTCGATGAATCGAACACTTTCTTTTTCCCGGATCAGCTGCCGGATCAGCGGATCAGCTATAATGGTATGGTATCTTCCACTGTTCACCAGTTTTCTGATATCACTCTCACTGTTCAGCGCAAGGCTGTCCTGCCGGTACACCCCTTGTGTTCTGCCAAATAAAACCGCCGGCTGGATTTCCCTTATTCCCCTCTCTTCTTGAAAATGAAACGCCAGCGACCGGATCAAAACCTCTTCACCGATCATCAAAACCTGACTCGTTTCTTCTGCAGCCGTTTCCAATACCCTCTCCTGTTTATCTTCCATTGTTTCTTTCAGCATTACCGCCAAACGGTCAGCCGCCGACTCCCCGGCCGGCACTCCCACCACGTAAGGAATTTGATACCTTTTTTTCATATATTCTGCCAGGCCCAGGCCGCTCTTTGACACTACCAGGTTTACACCGGCAGACGGTGCCTGACAAACCTTATGGAAATCAGATACCATAGAAAAATCCGCCTGAATGGTAAAGCCCCGTTTCTCAAGCTCGCCGATCAAGTCAACTGCATTGCTGTTGTTGGAGAAATCAAGAGGTGTCAGTCCCAGAATATTGACGCTGTCCCCAGACGGACTGACCTCCTGCGGTGACGGAAAGAACTTTTTCGCAAAAGCTATGTAAGCATCCGAAATCCCTTTATCATAGTAATGCAAACCGGTTGTGGCCAGTCCGATGGAAGGAATTCCGGTACGTTCTTCCAGCTCTGCCGCGATCCCTTCTAAATCTGTACCAATGACCATGGGAACCGGACTTCCCAGAAAGCAAAGAAAATTCGGCTTTAAATCATTTGCGGCGTTTTCTATCTTTTGTATAAATTTTTCATCATTGCCAAGAATCGCATCCATTTCCCTGAGTCCTGAACAGTACACCAGACTGCGGGAATCATACCATCTTGGTTCATCATAACCAGTATAATTTCCCGTACAGCCGGAAGCATCATGTATCACCAGCAGGCCGCCCAGCGCAAACAGCGCAGAACATACACCGGAATAATCAGGAGCAAAGGGAGGCAGTTGTATCGAAAGTTTATGCATTATATCACCAACCCATATTTTTTTATAAGCGTTTCTAAATCTTCTTCCACTTGAACCGCATGGACGATTCCCTGCATCAGCCGTACTAAACCGTCAAATCCATAGTTTCCTTCATTGTTTACCAGACCATACACATGGCGGGCACGGGTAACATATGCGGCTTCAAAGCCGATAGCAATGCTGTCCTCCGGAAATGCTCCGATCGTTGTGGGAATATCATAGGCGATTGGATTCAAAATCTGAATTTCCGGCATATGTTCATAGATCCAGTCCGCATGTTCCTTTTCTGCTTCCCCAACTGTCCGGGCAAAAATTCCTGCCACATGGAATCCTGCCTCACATAATGCCCTGGCTGCCGCAAAAGGAAAAACCACAGCCGTGTAATCGATAAAAACCGGTTTATCCCGGACTGCCTCTCTGGCCTCCCTGACAGCCTGCCTCGCTTTCCTTTGGTACGGCTCCAGATCAAACCGGACCTCCTCTTTGTCCGCCAGCTTTTTCATCAGCCGTTCATAGGTATTCAGAATATCTTCTTCCCGATAGTTAGTATAGGCTAACTCAAAGTCAATATTCAGCCGGTCTTTCATGTCTATGGCCGGTTTCACTGCCGGCGGAGCTATCACCAGGTTCCATTGGGCAGCCGCCATCTGCTGGTATGCTTCAAAGGTTTCAAACTGTGCAATGTGGTTGACCTGCTGGATTCCCAGCGCCTGCAAAAACGCAAACAATTCGGATTCCGGCCGGATCTGCACCGGATTCCCTATGAGATTGACCTGCCGCATCTTACCTTCCGACGGTTCTAAGAGACCGTACATCTTCCGGCGGATATTGACCGGAGGAGGATTATCCGTATCCAGGGTGATCGGGTTCATATGGCAGAAAGTAAACCGTACATCTTCATGCTGTTCCTGTAAAACAGCCAGTATGGACTCATGGTCTGTTCCCAGTAGGTCATCCAGGCAGCTGACAAAGATCATCAGAACCTTAGGCCTTTTCTCCAGAGCTTCCAGGAGCTCTGCCACCGCTTCCGGAATTAAATCCTCATATCCTCCCGATACAATATCACTTTCATCAATGTATAAATAGGAGAGACGGTCTTTTAAGCCATGCCCGATGGCTCCAAGCGCCCCATGCCTTCCGCAGGCAAAGGGACAAACAAACAGCTGGTAACTTTCCGGAACCAGCATGGCCAGCCGGACCACCCCCCACCCGCCGTGGGCAGGCGATGTATAATGAAGAGTACTGCAATCAGTTTTCATGACCACACACCTCCAGAATCGATTTGGCTAATGTACGGTATTCTCCTGCCATAGCACTGTCAGGAAATGCTTCCACAACTGTTTTCTTCTGATGCTCTGCCTCCTGTACAACTCCATCCCGGGGCAGAATCCGCACGATCTTCCCGCCGCTTTCCTCTGCAAATTCAGATACCAGTTCCTGTTCTTTTTCTATATTTCTTGAGTTTAAAATGATTCCTGAATACCGGGCATATCCCCGCTTGGAAAACTGTCCCACAGCACTGACAATATTAGCTGCCGCATAAAGGGACATCTTCTCACCCGAAGTAACAACAAATACATGTTCCGCATAGCCGCCCCGAATGGGCATGGCAAAGCCTCCGCATACCACATCACCAAGAACATCATAAAGTATGATATCCGGCTTGTATATCTCATAAGCATTTAATGCTTCCAACCGCTCAAAAGCGGTAATAATGCCGCGCCCCGCGCAGCCAATTCCAGGAGTCGGGCCTCCGGCTTCCACGCATAACACCCCGTTGTAACCGGGAAATACGATATCTGAAAGCTCCACATGATCAGACTTTTCCTTAATTGCATCCAAAACTGTCTTTACCGGTTTTCCCAATGTCAGATTCTGTGTGGAATCTGCTTTTGGGTCACAACCGATCTGCATCACCCGATATCCCATGTCAGACAATGCTGCTGCCAGGTTTGAGGTAGTTGTGCTCTTGCCAATTCCTCCCTTCCCGTATACTGCAATCTTTAACATATATGACTCTCCTTAGCTCGCTTTTAGTTAGTGTCGACTAACCCCTGCATACTAACATGAAGCTGCCTGGGAGTCAAGATGACACCGGGAAAACTGTCTCAAATGAGATACATCCCTGATCACGATCTTCTGTTCCGTATACTCGATTGCCTGAGAAAGCCGGAAGTTGTCCAGTTCCCGATACAATGTCGCACGGCTGATTCCCAGGCTTGAGCATAAGCCGGTCTTACCTGTACGCAGGAAAATCACCCCATTGCTGTTGGCATGACTCACTAAATAATCTGCCAGACGTGCTTTGGCAGAGGTGGTATTGAGCATTTCGATTTTCTTCTGCAGAAACAGAATCTTTTTATTGAAAATCGTCATGATATGAAGCATCAGCTCCGGATCCCTTTTAAACACCTTCAAAAGTTCACTTTTCTTTATGTACAGTACGGTTGTGGGGCACATGCACTGGAGTGTGTTGGGCATCTCAGCATGAGTAAAAATCGTGCAGATCCCAAAACAGTCTTTCGGATAAATCCGTTTCATGGTTAATTCTTTTCCATCCTGAGTGACCGAAGAGACGGTAATCTCGCCGGTTACTACAATACCGATGGATTTCTCTCCCAGGTAACGGTTGCCGACCAAGCTGCCTTTTTTTAAGCTGCACATTCCATACTCCATACCCCCTACATTCATTCCCCGGAATAATTCTGTGGTTTTTAAAAATTCCAGGTCTTTTTCCCGTTGTGTCACATGAGACACCTCCCTCTTCCTATGTCTGCTATAATACGGTGGAAACACCATTATTATACAAGGAGACAGGAAAAATGAAAAGTAAAATAATTCTCATTAGCGGGGGAGCAGCCACCGGCAAGACCCTTGCTGCCACAAATCTGATCCGGCATATTCAGTCTGCCGGCAAGTGCTCCTCTGTCTGCAAGATTGACTGTCTGCATTCCGATGATCCTGCTGCCTATCAGGCTTTGAACGTTCCTTTTATACTGGGCTTATCCGGTGACATATGCCCGGATCATTTTCTGATTTCAAACCTGGAGGAAATGATCGCATGGAATGAACAGCAGAAAACCGAATATTTGATTATCGAAACTGCCGGACTCTGTAACCGCTGTTCACCTGCCACCGCCCACACGGTCAGCATCTGTGTGACAGATTGTACCAGCAGTCTTCGTTCCCCCAAAAAACTGGGGCCGATGCTGACAACCGCTGATATCATTCTCATGACCAAAATCGATATGGTTTCACAGGCAGAAAAAGAAATTATCCACTATAATATAAGTTCCTTAAATCCAACCGCTCATATCTTTCCTGTAGACGGATTATCCGGTTACGGCAGCGGACTTCTCTTCCAGTACTTAGAAAGCCTTCCCGAAACAGTATGGAACAGCAATGACACCCTGCGTCACACCATGCCTGCCGGTGTCTGCTCTTACTGTGTGGGAGAAAAGCGGATCGGCTCCATGTATCAGCAGGGAATTGTGGAAAAGATGGACTTTAAGGAGGTGCCCTATGTTTCATGAATTGACAATTATCCCAGGCCGCAATAAAAACGGACAGCCAGAATCTCCTGCTCCCCTTACCATGAAGCCCGGACAACTGTTCGCAGTTGTAGGCCATACCGGTTCAGGGAAAAGCCGGCTGATTCAGGATTTAGAACAACTGGCCTGCGGCGACACGGTCTCCGGGCGGCATATATGGATCGACGGAAACATACCGGAAAGACAAGCCCGCTTTCACACCTCCAGGCAGCTGATTGCCCATCTCAGCCAGAATATGCGTTTCGTATTGGATGTGACAGTAGAGGAATTTATCCGCATGCACTGTACCTGCCGGCAGCGGGACTGGCAAACGGTTCTTCCGGAAGTCATTGACCAGGCCAATACCATTACTCCGGAACATCTGCATGGAAGTGACAGCTTAAATCTTTTAAGCGGCGGCCAAAGCCGCGCCCTGATGATCGCAGATGTAGCCATTCTGTGTGAAAGTCCAATTGTTTTGATTGACGAAGTGGAAAATGCCGGTATCCATAAAGAAAAGTCTTTACATCTGCTGCTGAAAAAGCAGAAACTGGTACTGATCGCCACACACGACCCACACACAGCATTAATGAGTGACTGCCGGATCTGTATGAAAAACGGCGGAATACAATCGGTAATCGAAAGCAATGAAAAGGAACAGGAAACCTGGGAACGTCTGCATGCATACCAGCAATATATTGTAGAAATGCAAAGAAAGATGAGGGTCGGCGAATTATGCGTGAAATAAGTATGTACTGGAATAATATCTGTGTCCTGCACCGGTATGAAAAGAAACATATAGAAAAAGTAACATCGCTTCTGAAAGAACAGGATATCCTGCTGAAAACAGAATATTTTGGTCTGGGATATCCGAAAAAACTGTCAGAAGAGGTGAAAAACACCGGGATCACACCGGATATCATAGTCTCCACCGATTTAGAGGTGTTTGAAGATCCGGAAATTTATGGTTTGTTTAAGGAAGACCTTCTGGAAATACAGGACTTACTTCCATTAAAAAAAGAGATCCGTAACAGCAATCTCTGTCAGGACAAGCGTCTTCTTCCTTTTTTAGTAATCCCGCTTATCATGGTATTTAACAGACAGTTATTAGCCGGTCAGCCTTTGCCTGAAACCCTTAGAGAACTGGCAGTGTATCCCAAGGTTTTTGGAGGAAAGGCTAATTCAGCCGGGCGGGGTGTCTTTAAACAGCTTACCTGGCTGTACGGCAAAGAATTTACCGATCTTTTCATGGAAAATGCCACGATCCTGGATATGCCGGTTCAATCTCTCCAAAGCGTCCAAAAAGGGATCCTCCCTGCGGCAATTACTCCCTCCATCTTTGCTTTCCGGGCAGATGAAACACTTCTTTCACTCCGGTATCCAAAAGAGGGAGCCTTAACTGTTCCTTCTTTCATCGCTGTAAAGAACACTCTGCCACCGGATCTTGCCGGATGGATTTTATCAAAACTGTTTACGGCAGACTTTTGTAATTACTTTGCTGAATATGGGGAAATACAGCCCTGTTTTCAGCAGACAAAAGATGTTAACATGGTGGCTGAATATCAATTTCGCTTTGTTTATCCTGACTTCTCTAAAATCACCTGAAAGGTTTGCGTTAACTTTCCGTCTGTCCGATATTTATATAAAAAAAGGCTTCGGTAAAATCCCCGAAGCCCTTTATCTGCAAAGTCTTTGAAACTTGTCATTTCATCTTCCGGGGGCATTTCATTTCCCGCCTGGAATCTAATTTAAGCCCATTTTCCGCCTTTTTTTCATGATATGTTCCTCAATATCATTGGCTACCTGTACCGGATCATCTCCTAAAGCCACTTTGCCTCCGGTCAGTCCCTCTACATCTTCTGTGAGCAGCTTTACAAGTTTTGGTGCGCCGGTGATGAAGGGAGTGGGAGAAAGATGGGTATAGGCTCCATATGCAATGGCAAACAAGCCATCAATGGTGGCCTTCTGTTCCATCCACTCTGGTGCTGTCACTGCGATAGGTAAGTCAGAGATGTCCGCATCCAGATGGTCTGCCAGGGCCGTTACAAGCATGGAAATCCTTCCTGTATCCGTACAGGTTCCAAAGCTTAACACAGGGGGGATTCCCAAAGCCCTGCACACTCCCTGCAGTCCTTCCCCAGCCTGATCGACGGCGTCCAAATTGCACATTCCCGCAACCTCTAATCCATGATTTCCGCAGCCCCCTGCCACAACAAGGATATCTTTTTTAATCAGTTCTTTTGTCAAATTCACCGTATTCCAATCCTGAGGTCCATTTCTCAATGTGGAACAGTTAGCCAGGGCAACAATTCCTTTTAACTGGCCTTTTGCGATTACATCCACCAGATTATCTAAATCATTTCCGATTGCTTTTAACACTGCTTCAGTGGAAAATCCGGCAATGGCTTTTTGCTTGTATTTTGGTACCATTGGCTTGATCTGGCCATGCCTTTTCTTAAAGTTCTCAATGGCAACGTTTATGCACGTTTCCGCCATCTCCTCTGCCTTGCCCGGATAATATGGCATCTTATGTTCTGTGCCGGGAACACCGATAATCGTGCTGACGCTTACAAGCGCAACCTGATATTTTTCTGCATATTGATCAATGGCCGGCGGAGAGCAGTTTTCTTCCATTACAAATGCATCCACCGTTCCTGTTGCTAAAAACGGTTCAATGGATAACCAGTTTCCCATAAGTCCAACGAACACATCATCCATTTCAAATCTTTGCAGTAATTCCTGTCCGGTCTCAATGGAGCCTACGATGTGGATTCCCTTTGCACCGGCCTGCCTGGCCATATCCTGATACTTCTGCATCCTTGCCTTCTGTAAAGCAGCGACGCCAATCCAGGGCTGATGTCCATTAAATGCAATATTTACGTAGTCGGGATCCATAATTCCCAAATCCACATCCACTTCATGAGGCATCGGCGTTCCAAATAAGATATCCTGCGTCATTTCAAGGCCAATCTGCGCAGTATAAATCGTAGAAAGACCTAAGCGCAGAGCTTTTGTTGCCAAGGAAACATAATCGCCATCTACGTTGGTAAGGCAGCTTGCAATGCTGTTCTGCACTTCGTGTTCAACGCCTGATGGGTAAATGTGTAAGTCTTCCCAAATCTTTTTTCGTTTCTTCGGTGAAAAGACTTCCACCATCACACTTTTCTCATCAGGGTTTATTTTCATCTCCCGGTCAAGAAACTCTGCCAGGCAGACAGCCATCTGGTTCACATCCTGATTTGTATTGATCCCGGTTTTTTCACACATCCACTTTAATTTATCAACGTCTGTAATCTGAAAAACTGTATTTCCTTTTCCAGTTTCTTTTAAGGTCCGGAAGGCCTCATAAGCATGATGGGCATAGGTGGCCGCTCCCATAATGTTTCTCATAAGAAGATTTCTCATGGCCATGGCATCTGGTCCAATTCCGCAAACACCTTTTTCTGGTCCCTTCTGTTCATTGATCCTGCAAGGTCCATTGGTACATAATTGGCAGCTTAATCCCTGCAGGCAAAATTTACACCGTATCTTTTCCTGCTCGTCCCATCTGGAAAATACGCTTGATAATCCGTCATCCCTTATCCTCACCAGCATCTCTTCCACGGAGTCATGATAGCTTACCCGTCCTTCTGTCTTTTCTAAAACCGTCTCTGGCATAATTACCTCCATTAAAATATCATTCAGTCAGTAGTATGTCAAATTTTAGAAACCCTATTCTTTTTGCAACGGAACCAAACGGTCCGCTCCGTGTATCGTTAACCTCCCAGGGTCACATCCTGCCTGGAGTACCATTCAATCGCATCGTATACGTGCTGGGGTGTAAAATCCGGCCAATAATCATCGATCACATACATATCCGAGTAAACGGACTGTACCGGCAAGAAACCGGACAGCCTTCTGCGGCCTCCCCACCGGATCACCAGATCGATCCTGGAAACATCGGCGGTTTTTAATTCAGGACCTATGGCTCCGTCATGAAGTCCCAGATCCCACTCCCAACTGTAATTGACCAGAAAGTTGATCTTCATACCCCCATTGCCGAACTGGTGTCTGTTGGTATATGGCTTTAACTCCTCCGGAAACATGGCTGACGTTGTTTTTCCCAGAACCAAAAGCTCGGCATCTTCCTTTGACAGTTCCTCCACGGCTTTTACGCACGCCTTTGAAAAGGCTTCCCTTTGGATTGATGGACGCTTTGTGTTGTCCACGGTAAAGCCGTAAAAGGTCATTTCGTTAATCCCAAGTTTTCTGCAAAGGTGGTAAAGGACCATTCCAGGGGATATTCCATTGTCATATCCTGCCTCTTTCCCCATCCCTTTTCCAAGGGCCCAGCGGCGGTTGCCGTCTGGTATGATCCCGATGTGCTTTGGAATTCTCATATACATTCCTCCATTTTTACCTGCTATATTTGAATTATATAGAAAGTATAGCCATTTTTTTCTCTTCCATAATTCTTCCCCCCATAAAAACAGACGGTATGCCCCTTTTCCCAGGGCTTACCGTCCATCTCCATATATGACTTTTACATAAAATTATATTCCGTTAGTATCTTCTCCCGCCTCGTAGTCATATCCGTAAAATATTCATAACAACTGATTCCCAGGAAGGAACCGGAAATGTTAATGATATTGTCAAAACCTCGGCCCTTTAACGCCATGCATGCATTATAGCTTCTCTGGCTGGTCCTGCAGTGTAAGTATACCGGCCTGTCATGAGGAATCTCTGATACACGCTTCCTCAATTCACCTAAGGGGATATTCACAGCTCCAATGAGATGACCCATCTCAAACTCGTCCCGGCCTCTCACATCGATGATGCAGGCTTTGCTCTCCACCAATTCTCTCACTTCACTAACATGAACCTGTTTAAAGACTCCGTGCAGGACGTTGAGTGCCACCAGTGCAGATAAATTAACCACATCCCTTGCTGTGCCAAACACCGGTGAGTAGCAGAGTTCCAGTCCTTTTAAGTCCTCCAGTGTTCCGTTCATGGCAATAAGGGTTGCGATAACGTCGATCCGCTTGTCTACATTGCCTTTGCCGATGGCCTGGGCTCCCAGGATCCTTCCTGTGGGTACTTCGAATACAAGCTTAAAGTGCATGGGAGAACTGCCGGGCATCAGGCCTACCTTATCCATGGCCATGGTGTAGACAGAATCACATGGTATATTATTTGCTTTTGCGGTTCTCTCATTAAGGCCTGTGGCAGCAGCGTTAAACTCAAACAGCCTGACAGCGCAGGAGCCAATGACTCCGTTATTCCTGGTGGACATGCCATATATGGCATCAGCGGCTGCCCTTGCCTGGCGCAGAGCCGGACCAGCTAACGGGAGCCTGGTTGGTTTGTGGGTCAGACGCTGGTAGACTTCGATGGCATCACCCACTGCATAGATATGCGGGTCGCTGGTCCGGTAATCCGGTGTCACCTTGATTGCACCAGTCTCACCGATTTCCAGACCGGCCTGCTTTGCAAGCTCTGTCTCCGGCAGTACTCCAATGGAGAGCACCACTGCATCACAGGGTAACTCCCTGCCTGAATTTAAGATTACCTTATCCTCAGTGATGGCCTTAACACCGTCACCCACAGCCAGTTCCACGCCCTGATCATAGAGCTCTTTTTGCAGAATCTGGCTCATATCATAATCAAAAGGTGCCATGATCTGGCTGGCAGCCTCTGCCACAGCTACCTGCTTTCCTGCAGATTTCAGATTTTCCGACACCTCCAGGCCGATAAAGCCGCCTCCGATTACAACCACACTGCGGACTTCTTCCCTGGTAACATATTGATCCAGCATTGCAATATCATTCACATTGCGCACTGTGAATACATGAGGGAGAGATACTCCCTCGATTGACTTAGGGCGGATCGGAAATGATCCCGGCGAAAGCACCAGCTCATCATATGATTCTTCATATTCCCGGCCGGATACACTGTCTTTAATACGTATTTTCCTGAGACTGCGGTCAATGCTGCACACCTCACAGTTAACACGCACCTCAATATCATAGGAATCCTCAAATCCCTCCGGCGTCATCAGCACCAGATAGTCCTTATCCTCCACGGTCCTGCTTAAATAATAGGGAAGTGAACAGTTGGAGAAGGATACATGCTCTCCCCGTTCAAATATGGTTATGGACGCATCTGCATCCAGACGCCTTATTCTGGCTGCGGCGGACGCACCGCCGGCAACACCTCCTACAATAAGAACACGTTTACCCATGTTCGCACATCCTTTGTAAATTATTTTTATTATTAATCCCCTTTTGCTGAAGCTGACTTCTTTTCCAGGTTCCGCGACTTGTCATTATATACTGTCATATCAATATTTTTGGTCAGTTTTGCAGCTACTAAACCGGTTACCATACCATCGCTTACATTCAGGGCAGTTCTGGCCATGTCGATGACTGGCTCAATTCCTACCAGCAAACCTGCGAGACCAACCGGGAGTCCAAGTGCGGATAACACAGTGATACCTGCAAAGGTTGCGCCGCCGCCTACACCGGCGATACCGATGGAGGCAAATGTGATGATGACTACCATCAGGATAAAGAAGGAAGGTGTAATGGGCCGGCCCACAGCAGGAGCCACCATGACTACCAGCATGGCAGGATAAATAGCCGCACAGCCATTCTGTCCGATGGAGGTACTGAGGGAACCGGCCAGGTTGGAAACTCCGTTATCCATGCCCATCTCATCTGTCAGGGTTCTGATGGTCAGCGGCAGGGTTCCTGCACTGGTACGGGAAGTAAATGCAAATACCAGGGTTGTCATGGCCTTCTTAAAATATGTAAGCGGGCTGACTCCCACTGCAGCCAGTATTAGTCCGTGGATGATGAACATGATAAATATAGCTGTATAGGAAGCAAGAACAAAGGTAACAAGCCGCAGGATGCTGGTGTAGTCACTTCCGGCAATGGTCTTGGTCATCAATGAGAAGATACCGAATGGCGTAAGCATAATAATCATCATGACCACTTCCACCACCAAGGTGTTTAGCGAATTCATTATTTTCCCGAAAAACTCCGCCTGTTCCGGAGCATATGTCCGTACCCCGATTACTCCGATTCCAAGGAATGCTGCAAAGAGCACCACGGAAAGGGTTGCATTGTTTCCCTGTCCGGACAGGGCAAAGATTGGGTTGGATGGAATGATGTCAATAATGGTATCTTCAATGGAAAGACCCTCTTTAGCCTTCTCCTCCAGCTGGGAAGTCTTCTTGCTCTCAGCCTCGCCAATCTCCAGTCCCTCTGCGCTGACACCAAATGCCATAGCTGTAACACCGCCTACCATTGCTGAAACTGCTGCCGTGGACAGGAGGATTGCCAGTACAAGAGCGGTAATCTTTCCAAGGTTCTTGCCTGACTTCTGGTTAATGATAGCGCACACGATGGATACAAAAATCAGTGGGATAACCATCATCTTCAAAAGCTTGGTATAAGCAGTACCCACCAGACTGATCCAGCGCAGGCTCTCAGAAACCGCTGCATCATCTGCCACTGTCTTTAAAATCGCACCAAATATAATACCACCGAACAGACCGGCTACTACACGTACATTAAAAGATTTGCCCTTTTTCTGTAATACAAACAGAACACCCAGATAGATTAAAAAACAGATTACACTGATATAAACAGCCATTTATTCCCCCACCTTTTCTTTGATGTTTTTGATAATGCTCTCAACAGCAGTAACAACATTCTTTGTATCCGTAGCCAGGTTAATCCGGATAAATCCGTGTGCCATGAGGCTGAACCATTCCCCAGCGTCGCAGGCAAGACGGCACTTATTCTGGATAAAGCCGGCAGTCTCTTCCCCTGTGAGATAGCCCCTTAAGTCAATCCAGGACAGATATGTTCCTTCCAGAGGCGTAACCACGATCTTAGGGAGTTCCCTTGCAAACTCCTGCTTCATATAATTGTAATTGTGAATAATCAGCGCTTTCACATTCTCCAGCCATTCTTCCCCTCCCCGGAAAGCGGCCTCCACGCCTGCAACACCCATGAGGTTGACTTCCGGTGAACCAATTCCTTTGATGTATGCATCATAGGTTTCCATCAGCGGTTTGTCAAATATGATTACATGGGAGTGAATCAGCCCGGCTAAGTTAAATGTCTTGGAACCTGCATTTAAGGTAATCAGAATATCCTTATACTTACCGTTCCTGACCAGTGCGGATGATACGAACTTTTTCCCCTCATAAGTAAAATCCTGATGAATCTCATCTGAAACCACCAATACCCCATGTCTGCGGCAGATGCCGAACATGGTATCCAGCTCTTCCTCTGACCATACCCGGCTTACAGGGTTATGGGGAGAACACAGGATGAACATCTCTACCTTATTGTCCACGATCTCCTTCTCAAACCTTTCAAAATCCAGAGTGTAATAACCGTTGTTATTATCAAGCTCACAGGTTACCAGCTTTCTGCCGGTGTTCAGTATGGCATCATAAAATGGGTAGTATACAGGGGGGCAGATAATAACGGACGCTTCCTCTTTGGTATATGCCCTTACAGCCGCATATAAGGATCCCACCACCCCGGTAGCAAACCTTATATTTTCCCTGGCAAGTTCTACATTATGATGCTTCTTCTGCCACGCAAAGAAAGACTCAAAACATGTATCCTCCACCGTGCCATAGCCAAACACGCCGTGCTCCACACGCTTCACCAGCGCCTCCCTTACTGCTGCCGGTGACTGGATCTCCATATCGGCAACCCAGAGCGGAAGTAAGTCTGCATCTCCAAAAATCTCCTGAAGTGAGTCCCACTTTAATGTACCCGTTCCCCGTCGCTCCACACAATTTTCCCTACAGAACTTCTCAATGTCCATTAAAAATACCATCCTTTTTCTAGTATAAGCAAGATAGTGCTAAATATTGTTTACTAACTGAACAATATTATAAAATAACTAGTGCATATTGTCAATATAATTTTAATACATTTTTTATAATTAGGGCATTTTTCACATAAAATATTGAATTTTATTTTTTATAGTTAATTCACTTAACAATATTTCCAGCCTTGTTTGAAATAATATATTGAAGCCCTATTCTATATATGGTACTATTACATGAGCAGTCATCATCAATTGGAACAGGAGCATCTATATGAGTCATATTTCAGATATAAACAGCGCGTATCAAAAGTTGAATGCACGGGCAGATACATTGTATGAATTCATCATCTTATATCACAACTACATCTATGCCCATCACACATATGAGAATGAAAATTTTAACATGATGGAGATACACACTCTTACCTACATTGACGACTCCCCCGGGATTACTGCCACTGAGCTGTCAAAGATATGGCACAAAAGCAAAAGTGCCATTTCCCAGGTCATCAAGAAGCTGGTTGACTCCGGATATATAGAAAAACGCTTCAAGGAGAATAATGAAAAGTCCGTATGCCTGTACGTGACAGACAAGGGACAGAGACTTTCCTCGGTTCACAAAGCTTACGATGTTGCAGACATCACACAGACCACCTCCTATCTGATTGAACAGTGCGGTGAGTCAGACTTAGACGCCTTTTACCGGATTATTGAAAAGTATAATGAACTTCTGAAATCTGATTTGGAATCATAGGCACATCAACCGTAAATATATTTAAGAACAGCAAAAAAGCTGCATGATCGAAACCGTATGGTCAGATTGAGCAGCTTTTCTGATATGTTGCATTCTTTATAGTATTTTAAACATCAAAAGGGGCCGTGTACGAAACTGCCGGTACCACAACCCCCTTCGACTATCATATATAGATGATACATATAATATCTTAAAATCGCTTCGCCTTCAGCGTCATGAAGGAAACATATTTTTAGAATCTAATGTTTTCCTTAATTGTTAAGCGCTGCCTGTGCTGCTGCCAGTTTTGCAATCGGCACACGGAATGGAGAACAGGATACATAATCCAAACCGATCTTATGGCAGAACTCTACAGAAGTAGGATCTCCGCCGTGCTCGCCGCAGATACCAACATGCATTTCCGGACGAACGCCCTTGCCTAACTTGATTGCTGTTTCCATAAGCTTGCCTACACCGGTCTGATCCAGTTTTGCAAATGGGTCATTCTCAAAGATCTTGGTGTCATAGTAAGCATTTAAGAATTTGCCTGCATCGTCACGGGAGAAGCCATAGGTCATCTGAGTTAAGTCATTGGTTCCGAAGCAAAAGAATTCTGCATCTTTTGCAATGTCATCAGCGGTTAAGCATGCTCTTGGGATCTCGATCATGGTACCTACTTCATATTTTAAGTTGCTTCCTGCTGCAGCGATCTCTGCGTCAGCAGTTTCAACTACGATCTTCTTAACAAACTTTAATTCCTTCTCATCACAGATCAGCGGAATCATGATTTCCGGGCAAACGTTCCAGTCAGAATGTGTCTTCTGAACGTTGATGGCTGCACGGATCACTGCCTTTGTCTGCATTTTTGCGATCTCAGGATAGGTAACTGTCAGACGGCATCCACGATGTCCCATCATTGGGTTAAACTCGTGTAAGGAATCGATGATGCTCTTGATCTGAGCAACAGTCTTGCCCTGTGTATCTGCCAGCTTCTTAATGTCATCTTCCTCTGTTGGAACGAACTCATGCAGAGGCGGATCTAAGAAACGGATGGTAACAGGATTTCCTTCCAATGCTTCATAAAGCTTTTCAAAGTCATCCTGCTGTACAGGAAGGATCTTTTCAAGAGCTGCTTCTCTCTCTGCAACAGTATCGGAGCAGATCATCTCGCGGAATGCGTCGATTCTGTCTCCTTCAAAGAACATATGCTCGGTACGGCAAAGGCCGATTCCTTCTGCACCCAGTTCTCTTGCTTTTCTTGCATCGGCAGGTGTATCAGCATTGGTTCTTACTTTCAGCCTTCTGTACTTGTCTGCCCATGACATGATTCTTCCGAATTCACCGATAATGGCTGCGTCTACTGTCGGAATGATTCCGTCATAGATCTTTCCGGTAGATCCATCAAGGGATAAGAAGTCTCCTTCATGATATTCCTTGCCTGCCAGGACGAATTTCTTGTTCTCTTCATTCATAACGATTTCGGAACAGCCGGATACACAGCATGTACCCATTCCACGTGCAACAACTGCTGCATGAGAAGTCATGCCGCCGCGTACGGTTAAGATACCCTGAGCGGCCTTCATACCTTCAATATCCTCCGGAGAGGTCTCAAGGCGAACCAGAACAACCTTCTCGCCTCTTTCATGCCATGCTTTTGCTTCGTCAGCTGTAAATACGATCTTACCGCATGCAGCTCCTGGAGATGCTGCCAGAGCCTTTCCAATGGGTTCTGTCTTCTTTAAAGCTTCTGTATCAAACTGAGGATGGAGTAAGGTATCTAAGTTTCTTGGATCGATCATCTTAACTGCCTTTTCCTCTGAAATCATGCCTTCGTCAACCAGATCACATGCAATCTTTAAAGCAGCCTTTGCTGTTCTCTTGCCGTTACGGGTCTGAAGCATGTAAAGCGTTCTATCTTCAATGGTAAATTCCATATCCTGCATATCTCTGTAGTGGTCTTCCAGCTTGTTGCAGATTCCTACGAACTGCTCATAGGCCTCTGGCATAACTTCCTTTAACTGGTCGATCTTCTGCGGTGTACGGATACCGGCAACTACGTCCTCGCCCTGTGCGTTCATTAAGAACTCACCCATAAGGTGTCTTTCGCCGGTTGCTGGGTCACGTGTAAATGCAACACCGGTACCGGAGGTCTCGCCTAAGTTTCCGAACGCCATCATCTGAACGTTAACAGCAGTACCCCAGGAATATGGGATATCGTTGTCGCGGCGGTATACGTTTGCTCTTGGATTGTTCCAGGAACGGAAAACAGCCTTGATGGCCTCCATCAGCTGTAACTTCGGATCTGTCGGGAATTCAGCTCCGATCTTTTCCTTATATTCTGCCTGGAACTGTTTAGCTAGCTCTTTTAAATCCTCAGCCGTTAAATCTACGTCCTCTGTGATTCCCTTTGCTTCCTTCATCTTATCGATAAGCTCTTCAAAGAACTTTTTGCCAACTTCCATAACTACGTCGGAGAACATCTGGATAAATCTGCGGTAGCAATCCCAAGCCCAACGGGGATTGCCGGATTTTGCAGCCAGAACTTCCACTACTTCATCATTTAAACCAAGATTTAAGATGGTATCCATCATACCAGGCATGGATGCTCTTGCACCGGAGCGAACAGAAACCAGAAGAGGATTTTCCTTATCGCCGAACTTCTTTCCGGTGATCTCTTCCATCTTAGTGATGTGTTCCATGATCTGGTCCATGATTTCATCGTTAATCTTCTCGCCGTCCTCATAATACTGAGTACAAGCCTCTGTTGTTATGGTAAACCCCTGGGGAACCGGCAGGCCTAAATTTGTCATCTCTGCCAAATTGGCGCCTTTTCCTCCTAACAGGTTTTTCATGCTTGTATTACCTTCGGTAAACAAATAAACCCATTTTCTTGCCATAAGTAAATATCCTCCTCAAATTGTGTTGGTTGTTCAGCTCTTCTGCCGTTATCTTTTGCGGAAAAGCCCTGCAGATATTATAGCATAATTCAACCGCTAGTAAAGGGGGTTTCTTTAATTATTGTCAAAAATTAGCTCTTTTTTCAATACAATTATAATGAAAGTACTTCCATATTCTGTCATTTTCTGATATGCGATTTCTGTTCGTATATACGAATTTTGCACCTGAGTCCCACTGTTTTACCTCCTGATTTTAACCAGACAATTTCAGAAATTTTCAGTCAAAACAGATTTCTTTTCTTTCAGCAATATCAGGCAGATCCCAAGCGTTAAAAATTCTGCTGCAGGCATGACGGACCAGATTCCGGTTACTCCCAATGCCGTCGGAAGAAGAAATACCAGAACGCTGCTTAAAACAAGTCCTCTCATCAGGCAGATGAACAGTGCCTTTCCCGGCTTTAACACAGACTGGAACCAGGTGCTGAACAATATATTAAATCCCATGGGCAGAAATGACAGGAAGTAAATCCTGACAGCAGGAACCGACATCGCTAAAATCTCATCCGTGGGCCTTACAAAAGCCTTTGTTACAAGAGCCGGGAAAAGCATACCGATTCCAGCAAACAGCAAACCGGCAAAACAAACGGCCAACTCTCCCATGCGGCGTGTTTCCTTTAACCGCTCTTTTTTTCCGGCCCCGTAATTCAAGGCCAGAATGGGCTGGGACGCCTGGGAGATACCATTATTAATAGAAGCAACGATCAGAGCGCTGTTGGATATAATGCCATACACCACCACTCCAAGGTCGCCAACGTAAGCCAAAAGCTGGCGGTTGAATAAAAACATGACAATACCGCTGCACGTTTCCAATAAGAAGCTGGAAAGGCCGTTTATCAGGATTTCTCCTGCTCTTCTCCATTTAATATGAAGGACGATTTTCAGGGAATTTCCCTTGGAAAACAAGTGGCTGAGCAGGATGCCTAAGGTCAGGCAGGAGCCGATCACGGTAGCCGCCGCCGCTCCCGCCATTCCCATGTTCATGGGAAAGATGAAAATATAATCCAGGATCACGTTGGTGACGCCGCCGGTGATCACGGCGGCCATGGCCATTTTGGGAGCCCTGTCATTTCTGACAAAGGATTGCAGGAAAGAGGAAAGCAGGAATACAGGCGCACCTGACACCAGGATCCTTCCGTATCCCCTGACATAGAGATCCATGGTTTCATTTCTCCCCAGAAACTTTGTCACAGGATCAAACAGCAGATGCCCTGCCGTTACATAGAATACGCCGGCAACGGCCGCCATACAGAGTGCAGCCGTAAAATACTCCCTGGCCCCTTGCTCATCTCCCTTTCCCTTGGAAATGGATAAGAGCACTCCCCCGCCAACGCCAAACAGAAGGCCGGTTCCGAAAAACAAGCTGTATAAGGGCAGAAGCAGGTTTAAGGCAGCAATTCCGATGGGGCCTACTCCCCGCCCGATCATTAAGGTATCCGCCAATATATATATGGAGGTGACCAGAGTGGCACTGATGGAGGGCATCAGATACCTTAAAAATAAATTCTTCACCGGTTCTTCCAGTAAGTTTGCCTTTTTCATAAATATTCTCCTTTTTCAAGTCTTTTAACAGTTTATCATTTTTTTCTTAAATAACAAGTAAAATCCGGGAATAATCGTCCAGTATACAAGACTAAGGAATATATTCCATAAAATGATCGATTGTTTTTTGATTTTTTCTGTAAAATAACACCAAATGAGATTGTTTCTGGAAAGAAAATGTGGTACATTAGTGGTGTCTCTAAAATTAATCAAAAACAGGAGGAAAAACAAGATTATGAAAAAGAGAGCATTAGCATTAGCGATGGCAGTCATGATGACTGCAGCCTTAAGCGGATGCGGTTCTTCCAATCCAGGCAGTAACGCTACTACAGCTGCACCTGCGGAAACCACAACTGCTGCTGAAAAAACGGCAGATACAACCGCCGCAGCTTCAGAAAAATCAGACAACGGGTATGAGCTTGCATTAGTTACAGACTTAGGAACCATTGATGACAAGTCCTTCAACCAGGGCGCATGGGAAGGCATGAAGAAGTATGCGGAGGAAAACAAACTTTCCTACAAATACTACCAGCCTCAGGAAGGCACCACCGATTCTTATCTTGAGACTATCGGCCTTGCAATCGAAGGCGGCGCTAAGTTAGTTGTTTGCCCCGGATTTTTATTTGAAGAGCCTGTATTCCTTGCCCAGGATCAGTACAAGGATGTTCACTTCATCCTTCTGGATGGCGAGCCTCACAATGGCGATTATTCAGAATTCAGAACAGAGGCTAATGTAATGCCGATCCTGTTCCAGGAAGACGAGCCCGGATTCTTAGCCGGCTATGCTGCAGTGAAAGACGGCTATACAAAGCTTGGCTTCTTAGGCGGTATGGCAGTTCCGGCAGTTATCCGTTACGGCTACGGATTTGCAGAAGGTGCTGACTTTGCAGCAAAGGAAATGGGAATCGACAGCGTAGAAATCATGTACAACTACACAGGAGCATTTGCAGCTACACCGGAAGCACAGTCCATGGCAGCTTCCTGGTACCAGAACGGAACCGAAGTGATCTTTGGATGCGGAGGCGCAGTTGGTAACTCCGTTATGGCTGCTGCGGAAGAAAAAAACACAAAGGTTATCGGCGTTGACGTTGACCAGAGCTATGAATCCAATACTGTTATCACCTCAGCAATGAAAGAGCTGTCCGTTTCCGTTTACGACGGAGTAAAAGCTTTCTATGACAATGCTTTCCCAGGCGGAAAGACAAGCATTTTCTCTGCTAAGAACAATGGTATCGGACTTCCAATGGAAACGTCCAAATTCGCCAAGTTCACACAGCAGGATTATGATGCTATCTTTACTCAGTTAAAAGACGGTAAGATCGAACTTGTACAGCCTTCTCAGGATAACAACAATCCTACAGTTGACTTAAAGCTTGATAAAACAAAAATTAACTTTGTAGAATAGCCTGCATAAGGAACGTCCTTTAGGCATACCTATATGCCCAAAAAGCTGGGCAATGAAAGTGGAAAGGAGATGCCGTTTGATTCACCAGTCAGAACAGACCTGGTCTCTTACGGCATCTCTTTTTTATTTTTCATAAAAGCAGAAAAATACCAAGGTATATATAATTAACCAGGTCCCATAGATAGGTACCGAATTAAGGGGGATTTTATGGACTACATTATTGAGATGCTTCACATCACGAAAGAATTTCCTGGTATCATCGCCAATGATGACATCACTCTGCAATTAGAGAAAGGCGAGATACTTGCTCTGCTTGGTGAAAACGGCGCTGGAAAATCCACGCTCATGAGTGTCTTATTCGGCCTGTACCAGCCGGAAAAAGGCGTCATTAAGGTCAGAGGCAAGGAAGAAAAAATCACCGGACCTTTAGATGCCAATGCCCTGGGTATTGGTATGGTTCATCAGCATTTTAAGCTGGTAGAGAATTTTACCGTGCTTCAGAATATTGTTCTGGGCATTGAAACGACGAAACGCGGGTTTTTAAAGATGGATGACGCCCGCAAAAAGGTTATGGATTTAAGCGAGAAATACAAATTATTCGTAAACCCGGATGCAATCATATCGGATATTACCGTTGGCATGCAGCAAAGGGTCGAGATTTTGAAAATGCTTTATCGCGACAACGAAATCATGATTTTTGATGAACCCACTGCGGTTCTTACCCCTCAGGAAATTGAGGAACTGATGCAGATCATGAAAGATCTGGTAAAGGAAGGCAAGTCCATCCTGTTTATCACCCACAAGCTCAATGAAATCAAGGCGGTTGCGGACCGCTGTTCTGTCCTGCGCCGCGGTAAATATATTGGAACGGTAGAGGTAGCAGATACAACGCCTGAAGAAATGTCAGAAATGATGGTTGGCCGCAAGGTGAACTTAACTGTTGACAAGAATCCTTCCAAGCCCGGAGAAGTTGTGCTGGAAGTTAAGGATCTTTCCGTAGAAGCCAAAAGGGAAGGCCAGACAAAGAAGCTGGTCCATGATGTCTCCTTCAAGGTAAAAAGAGGTGAAATCGTCTGTATCGCCGGCATTGACGGCAACGGCCAGACAGAGCTCATCCATGCGATTACCGGCATTTCCGATATGAGCACCGGTACCGTTACCATCAACGGGGAAGATGTGACAAAAAAGAGCATCCGCTACAAAAATACCCATGGTTTATCCCACATACCGGAGGACCGGCACAAACACGGGCTTGTCCTGGATTATAACCTGGCTTACAACCTGGTGCTTCAGCAGTATTTTGAAAAGGACTTCCAAAGCAGTACATTCTTAAAAAATGACAAGATTTATGAATATGCGGAAAAACTGATCCAGGATTACGATATTAGAAGCAGTGAAGGTCCCTTTACCACAGCCCGCAGCATGTCCGGCGGAAACCAGCAAAAGGCCATTGTGGCAAGAGAGATCTCTAAGGTTCCCGATATCCTTCTGGCCGTTCAGCCCACCCGCGGCTTAGACGTTGGGGCCATTGAATACATCCACCGCCAGCTGATAAAACAAAGAGATGCCGGAGCAGCGATTCTCTTAGTATCCCTGGAATTAGATGAAGTCATGAATTTAAGCGACCGGATTTTAGTCATGTTTGAAGGCGGAATAGCAGCCGACTTAAACCCCAAGAACGTCACTGTTCAGGAATTGGGTCTTTATATGGCAGGCGTAAAGAAAGAAGGTGGCAGATCATGAAACCGAAACAGATAAAGGATCATACAGGAATTCTCTCTTCCATCTTTGCCATTGTGCTTGGATTGATCGTAGGCCTGATCATCTTGTTCCTCTGCAATCCGAAGCAGGCACTTCCCGGATTTGCAACGATTTTATCTGGTGCATTTACCCATGGAGCGAAAGGCATTGGACAGGTGTTTTACTATGCGACTCCTATCATCCTCACCGGGCTTTCTGTGGGATTTGCCTTTAAGACCGGGCTTTTTAACATCGGAACTCCCGGCCAGTTTATCATGGGCGGATTTGGCGCTGTCTATGTAGGAATTCTCTGGACGTCCTTAGGACCGGCTCACTGGGTAGCCGCTCTACTTGCCAGCATCATCCTGGGAGCCGTATGGGGTCTTGTTCCAGGACTATTAAAGGCTTATTTTAACGTAAATGAAGTAATCGCTTCCATAATGATGAACTACATCGGCATGTATCTGGTAAACTGGATCGTAAAAAGCTATAAGCCCTTATTTAACAACCTGCGCAATGAATCCAGGAATGTGGCGGCAACAGCCAACATCCCAAAGATGGGACTTGATAAGATATTCCCGGGTTCCAGCGTAAACGGCGGAATCCTCATTGCAATCCTTACGGTGATCCTGATCTGGCTCCTCCTTAACAAAACAACCTTTGGCTATGAGTTAAAGGCCGTGGGCTTTAACCGGGATGCCAGTAAATACGCCGGCATCAATGAGAAAAAGAGCATCATCCTGTCTATGGTGATCGCAGGAGCCATTGCAGGACTTGCAGGAGGGCTTTTGTATCTGGCCGGTACCGGAAAGCACATTGAAATCAAGGACGTGCTGGCATCGGAAGGCTTTACCGGTATTTCCGTTGCATTGCTGGGTTTAAGCAACCCCATCGGAGTTCTCTTCTCCGGCATCTTTATCGCATACTTAACAGCCGGAGGCTTTTACTTGCAGCTATTTGAGTTTTCAACGGAAATCATTGACATCATCGTAGCAGTCATCATCTATTTCAGCGCCTTTGCCCTTATGGTAAAGATTATTCTTTCTAAGATCCACAGGCAGAAAGGCGAAAAAGCCGAAAGCACAAAGGAAGGAGGAACGAAATCATGAACGTAATTTATTTTATTTTCCAGCAGACCATGTACTTCATGATTCCTCTCATGATCGTGGCTTTGGGAGCCATGTTCTCCGAACGAAGCGGCATCATTAACATTGCCCTGGAAGGAATCATGACCATGGGAGCCTTTACCGGAATCCTGTTCATTCATTTTACAGGCGGCTCCATGACTGGACAGCTCCAGCTCATCATTGCGGTGCTGATCTCCATGGCGACCGGTATGGTATTTTCCCTGTTCCACGCTTACGCGTCCATCAACATGAAATCCAATCAGGTAATAAGCGGTACGGCATTAAACATGTTTGCTCCTGCCTTTGCCATTTTTGTGGCCCGTGTCATTCAGGGAGTACAGCAGGTACAGTTTAACAACACCTTCCGCATTACATCTGTTCCGTTATTAGGAAAAATTCCGTTTTTCGGTCCTCTCCTGTTCCAGAACGCTTATATCACCACTTATATTGGGATCGCAATCTTTTTGCTTTCAGCCATAGTTCTTTATAAAACCAGGTTTGGTTTAAGGCTTAGGGCCTGCGGCGAGCATCCCCAGGCGGCCGATTCCGCCGGCATTAACGTATACCGGATGCAGTATGCAGGAGTAATGATCTCCGGCGCCCTTGGCGGACTTGGAGGACTGGTTTTTGTGGTTCCCACCTCCACCAATTTTAACGCAGACGTAGCCGGATATGGCTTCCTGGCTCTGGCTGTATTGATCTTCGGCCAGTGGAAACCGGTCAATATCATGCTTGCCTCCCTTTTCTTCGGACTCATGAAGGCTATCGCATCCGCTTATTCCGGTATCCCGTTCTTAAGCGCAATGGGCATTCCAAGCTACTTCTATAAAATGGTGCCTTATATCATCACTTTGATCGTGCTGATCTTCACTTCCAGAAACTCTCAGGCTCCAAAGGCAGAGGGTATTCCTTACGATAAGGGACAGAGATAAAAGACAGTGAAAGGCATCCGCAAAAAAGAAGGTATGAACTTTCTTTTTTGCGGATGCCTTTTTTTTATTCCGCTGCCTGTATCCCTCCTGTTTATGGGGAAATCCTGCCGCAGCAGGCCACAGCCGCCCTTAGGAAATTTTCTATAATATCTGGGCAATATATTCCAATATCAGTCACCTGGGAATGTCAAAACCATATAATACACTACAATGCACGAAAAGAGTGATTCTATGATATCATATAACTGTTATACCAGCCAGACTAGCTGCGTATCGGACAATACTTATCTTTCCTGGGACATAAATGACTACGGACCGGCACCGCTGGTACTCAACATTGTTCATGATACCCTTCGCAACCCCACCTTCCTCACAACCCGCTGGACCGGGAACTACATGCAGCTTACCCTCATGAGCATCCCGGTGGACGGGGAAATCGGTTTAGAAAACCATCCGGGGCTAGATCAGTTTATTCGCATAGAAGAGGGAGAAGGGCTGCTTCTTATGGGGGACAGTCCTTATAATCTTACTTTCCAGGAGCCTGTGAATAACAAATGTGCCGTTATCGTCCCAGCGAATACCTGGCACAATCTCATAAATACCGGGAAAGAAGCCTTAAAGCTTTTTTCCATCTATTCTCCCAGTGAATATCCTTTTGGAACAGTACATTGGAGAATGGATGATTCTCGGGAAGGGTAATAACAGTGAAATAAAAAGGTGCAGGAAGGAGGGTTTGCCTCTTCCTGCACCTTTTTTTACACTTCCCACGGGCGGCTGCCCGTCAAAGGGAAATGAACATATTTAGAAACGGAATTTATCCTCAAAATAACTTTTCAGTTCTGCAATGGGAACTCTCACCTGGTCCATGGTATCACGGTCACGGACAGTTACTGCAAAGTCTTCCTCGGAATCAAAGTCATAGGTAACGCAGAATGGGGTACCGATCTCATCCTGTCTTCTATAGCGCTTTCCGATATTGCCTCTGTCATCGAATTCGCAGTTATAATATTTGCAAAGCTCTTCATACACCTTTTCTGCGCCTTCATTCAGCTTTTTGGAAAGAGGCAGCACGCCGATCTTAACAGGAGCAATGGCAGGATGGAAGTGAAGCACTGTACGCACATCTCCTTCTGCGATCTCCTCCTCATCATAAGCAGCGCAAAGGAAGGCAAGGGTCACACGGTCAGCTCCAAGAGACGGCTCTACCACATAGGGAATATACCGCTCCTTCTTTTCATCGTCAAAATATGTTAAATCCTGACTGGAAGTATTCTGATGCTGGGTCAAGTCGTAATCCGTTCTGTCTGCAATTCCCCATAACTCGCCCCAGCCGAATGGGAACAGGAATTCAATGTCAGAAGTTGCCTTACTGTAGAAAGAAAGCTCTTCCTTCTCATGATCCCTGACACGCATCTCGTCTTCTTTGATTCCAAGGGTCTTCAGCCAGTTGACGCAGAACTCTTTCCAGTATGCGAACCATTCCAGATCTGTATCCGGCTCACAGAAAAATTCCAGCTCCATCTGCTCAAATTCCCTGGTACGGAAGGTGAAGTTTCCCGGAGTGATCTCGTTACGGAAAGATTTACCGATCTGTCCGATTCCGAAAGGAATTTTCTTGCGGGAGGTTCTCTGTACATTCTTAAAGTTTACGAATATACCCTGAGCTGTCTCAGGCCTTAAGTACACGGTGTTTTTAGCATCCTCTGTAACTCCCTGGAAGGTTTTAAACATCAGGTTGAACTGACGGATATCTGTAAAGTCATGCTTTCCGCAGCTTGGGCAGCAGATGTTTTTCTCATCAATATAGCTCTTCATCTCTTCCTGGGACCAGGCATCCACAGCACCTTCGATGGTAATATTGTTTTCAGCCATATAATCTTCAATCAGTTTATCTGCACGGAAACGCTCCTTACATGCCTTGCAGTCCATCAGCGGGTCGGAAAAGCCGCCTAAGTGTCCGGAGGCGACCCAGGTCTGGGAATTCATCAAAATGGCGCAGTCTACGCCCACGTTGTACGGGCTTTCCTGAATAAATTTCTGCCACCATGCTTTTTTTACATTGTTCTTCAGTTCCACGCCTAAGTTGCCGTAATCCCAGGTATTTGCAAGGCCGCCGTAAATTTCGGAGCCAGGATATACAAATCCTCTCGATTTTGCAAGTCCCACAATCTTTTCCATTGTCTTTTCCATGATCTTAACCTCTCTTATTTAAAAATGATGTAATTTTTCCCTTGTGCTGTCTGAACGGTATAGTGATCCTTTATAACTACATTATTGGAAACAAATAAAAGTTTTCCCTGGGTTTGTATTGTCACCGGCTGCTGTGTCTCCACAACAATGGCAAAGCATTCCCCTTTACTGGATAAAGCTTTTTTTTCTGCCCGTTTCCCATCAGAGGCTTTTACAAATGTCACTCCTTCTGACTCACTTTGCCCTAATACATCGGACAAAGGGGTCACAGAAATGGAATCCACCTGGTTTACTTCATCCTCATACTCACCGGAAAAGCCGATCAGATCGCTTCCTGACCCATAGTGGAAAACCATTCTGGCATTCCCTTTTTCCAGAGTACAGGAATCCAGGGTTACCGCTCCCTGACCATGGGACTCGTTATATCTGGAAACAGCGTCTTCCAGATAGGCTTTCAATTCATCTGCACGATAATAATCCTGATCCGCATAGGTTTCCACCGTCGCGGACTGAAGGGTTCCTTCTTCCGTTACATAAATTCTGCTGCTCTCCGCATTCAAGGTGCTGCCGCCGCTCCTGCCCAAGCAGCCTGTCAGCATTCCGGCAGCCAGAAAAGCAGCCAGAACGGCTTTCTTTTTTTTCATCCATTTCCCTCCTGCATATGCCCTCGAGACCGCAGTGCAGCGATGGAATCCGAAGGATTCCATCGCTCACAGGCATTCGCCCTATGAATCAGGGCACGAGAAAATTTTCTTATGTGCAAGCACAACGAAAATTTTCTCGTGCCCTGATTCGCACCGCTCATAGCATTCTTGAACATTATACCAAATCCCCCCCATCATTTCAATACTTTCCCCCCGGTCATGGTGTGCAAAATCTCCAGAGAGTGAAATTCCCGGTCTACATAGCGTTTCTTATTGATTTCTACGCAGCGGCTGAATTCCTCCAGCACGGGTTCTGTTAAGGTAAAGGTATATAGGTGCTCTGCGGGTGAAGCAATTACATATTCCCATGTATAACCTGCCGAATCACTGACGGAGCAGGGAGGGGCTTCCGTGTATTCGCCGTTTAACACCATTGCTTTCAGTTCAAAAACTCTCTGTACCAGTTCATTTTTAAGGGCCGGTTTTAACAGCGCCCGGATGGACTGGTAAAGAAGCTTTAAAAGCCCTGTTCCGTCCATATTCTCCCGGGCATAATAATCAGCCAGCTCCAGAAAGTAAGATCCATAACAGGTTCCTTCCATATCCAGGGCCAATGCTTCAAAATAATTGGTGATCTCCGCCGACCTAAGGGTATAGGAATCCCTGCCCTCATAAAGAGAAAACTGCCCGAAGGCAAAGGGGCGGCTTACCGCCAAAAACGGACTTCCCGGTCTTCTGGCCCCTCTGGCAAATACGGTGATCTTTCCTCTTTCCCTGGTGAGTATCACAAGACGCTTATCCATTTCTCCAACCGGGGACACTCTTATTACCATCCCCGTCATGGTTTCAACTTCCCTCAATTCCTACCACCACTTTTAAATGTCTTTTTCATTATATCCATAATTCTTCATAAACAGCTCGCTGTCACGCCATTCTTTCCGGACCTTGACCCAGAGCTGTAAATTTACCTTGGTATCCAGCAGGCCTTCAATTTCCCTGCGGGCAGAGCTTCCGATTTTTTTAAGCATGGCACCGCCTTTTCCAATGATGATTCCCTTATGGGATTCCCGCTCACAGATAATTTCGGCTTCAATATCAATGATGCCGTTTTCCCGCTCCTTCATCTTCTCAATCGTAACCGCGATTCCGTGGGGAATCTCATCATTTAAAAGACGAAGGGCCTTTTCCCTGATAAGCTCTGCAGAAATCTGACGCATAGGCTGGTCTGTGACCGTATCCTCATCGTAATACTGAGGCCCCTTTGGAAGATATTTATAAATTAGCTCCAACATCAGATCCGTATTTTTATCCTTTAAAGCGGAAACAGGCACGATCTCAGCAAACTGGCACACATCCTTGTAAGCGTTTATAAAGGTTAAGATTTCCTCCTGGTTTTTCACTGTATCAATTTTATTGATCACAAGGATCACAGGAGTTTTTACCTGGCTTAACTGCTCTGCAATATGCTGCTCCCCGGCCCCGATGTAGGTACTCGGCTCCACAAGCCATAGCACCACATCCACTTCCTTTAAGGTGCGCTCCGCGACACTTACCATATATTCGCCCAGTTTGTTTTTTGCCTTATGGATTCCGGGAGTATCAAGAAAAATAATCTGTCCTCTTTCATCCGTATAAACAGTCTGGATCCGGTTTCTGGTAGTCTGGGGCTTATCAGAAGTTATGGCAATCTTCTGGCCTATGAGATGATTCATCAGGGTGGACTTCCCAACGTTGGGACGCCCGATCAGGGTCACAAAGCCTGATTTTAAGTTGTTTTCCATATAGGTTCTCCTTAGTATTATGAGTGGAACAGGTTCTTTGTTTCCCCAAACAAATCCTTCTCAGCTCCGATTTTTTCTTCATTTCCAATAACGCAGAGACTTCCGGTATCCAAAACGGCTTTCACAAAAGAGGCAAGGCTGCGGATGTCTTCCTGGGCAGCGTTTAATACCTCTTCCCGCTCTTTTTCCATCATTTCCCGGTCAACGCCGGATAAATAGGCGGAAAGACCGCGGTTGCCTCTGGTGGACGGAGGGTAGGGCACATCCATGTCGCTGATAGTGCCGATGACGTACTTTGTCATATCCCGGTCCGTGGCCTGGAAGCTTTCCAAATAATCCACGATTCCGTCATAAATCCGGTTTGTTTCTCTTACGTTTGGATCCCGGTAGGAGGTAAAGTACCCTTCTCCCGAGCGCCCAAAGCCGCTCATGCAGCCATAGGCTCCTCCCTTGACTCTTAAATTGATCCACAGATAATCATAGCTTAAAATGACCTTTAATATTTTAAGAGCGCCGGTATATTCCTTGCCGCTTCCTGCAAAGGATCCGCATCTGGCCACGTAATTGACCTGGGAAGCCGTGCAGAAGCCCTCGTTCCTGTTTCCTGCCAAAAAAGTAAAGGGATAGCGCTTTCCTTCTCCTTCCGGCAGCAAGTCCGTAAGCTTTTTCAATGCCTCGGGAAGCAGTTTATATCCTTCTTCATCTGCCGTATAGCTGACCAGCATGTTTTGGGTGGTGAAAAGCTTTTCCATGACCGCTTTTAAACGGGTAATGATCTCCTTTTTATGGGACGGATATTCCTTTTCCAGATTCTCCAAAAATTCATAGTACCCGATTCCGCCGGTTAAATCGTTAAATGAAGAAGTGGCGGAATAATAAGAAGTGGCCCTGGCCACTGCTGCCGAATGACAGGAGCCTTCCAGCCTCATTCTGGCCCTTGACCTTGTTTCACTGATGATTTCACTTACCCGCTTTTCGTCATCCAAAATAGAACGGGTCAGGATCTCACCAAGAATGGAGAAACCAAAATCCAGCTTCTCATAAAGCACCCTGGCACTTGCCAGAAAAAAGCCTTTAAACTCTCCTTTATTCTTTAAGTCAGGATAAGAGGTCACACTAAAGCTGACGCCGCCGCTGTTTAAATGAATTTCACTGGTCAAATCCCCATAGGTGAAATTTTCCGTATTCACATAGCCAAGCAGGGATTTTAAAAATCCAACGTAAGGCAGATCCTCAACAGGAACTGCGGAAGTATCGAACAGGACCTTTAAATATCCGATTCCGGAGGTAGCCATCTCATGATGGATCACCTTCACGCCATGGGCCGTTTTTTCCTCCCATATGATTTCCTCCGCCTCTCTGCTTATATCTTCTCTTGACAGCATTGGAATCTTCTCCAGCGTCTCCTGGGGAGAAGGTGTTTCCTGGTATTCCTTTAAAGCACGGGTCTGTTCAGCCAGTTCACGAAGCTCCTCTTCCGTAAGGGAGGCTTTATAGGCTGCCAGCTTCTTCGCTTCTTTCTCATCTTCCATTGCTGTTAAGTTCTTTTTGGGGCTTACGGTCAAGACGGCCTCAAAAGGATTATCCAGAAGGTATTCCCTGATGAGCTGCTCAAAATATCCGTCATCCACCACTTTTTTCAGATAATCAAAGGTATCCTGGTATTCTAAGTGCATCATGGGATCCCCGTCGTAGAGCCAGCTGTCCATGCATTGAAGCCCATACATCAGGCCCTTTGGCGCTGAACCGTAATCCGCCTCCCGGTAACGGAATTCGTAATAGTTCATTCCGGCCTTTAAGCTCTTCCTGTTGATTCCCTCATCTGCAAGCTTTCTTAAGGTGCCTTTTACAACTGCGAGAAATTCCCCTCTCTGCTCCTTGTTTGCATTTTTGGCAACGACGGTAAAATAGGGCTGGAGAATACCGCTGTCATATCCGCCTAAAATGTCCTGGCCGATCCCGGCATCAATTAAAGCCTGCTTTAAGGGCGCGCCCGGCGCATCCAAGAGGGTATATTCCAGAATCTGGAATGCGATATAAAGCCTGGGATCCAGATCCGTCCCAACTGCCGTACTGATGGAAAGATAGGTGGCATTTTCCTCGGATTCCCCTTCGGTGATGGAATAGAAAGTCTCTCCCTCCACCGGATTTAAAAAAGGCTTCTGTCTTGGAATCCTGGAATCAATGGTTATTTCATCGTATTGGCTTAAGTATTCTTTATCAAGCCATACAAGCTTCTCTTCCATATCCATATCACCATATAGGTAAATATAGCTGTTGGAAGGATGATAATATCTCTTATGAAAGGCCAGAAAGTCTTTATAGGTCAGGTCCGGAATAAAGGCAGGATCCCCGCCTGATTCCTGGCCATAGCAGTTATCCGGGAAAAGAGTTTTCCTGGTGTAGCGGTCCAGCACTTCTTCCGGGGAAGAAAATGCTCCCTTCATCTCATTATATACCACTCCATTGTAAATCAGATCAGATTCCGGGTTTTCAAGCTCATAATGCCAGCCTTCCTGCATGAAAATCTTCGGTTCCCTGTAAATATTGGGATGAAGTACTGCATCCAGGTACACATTCATCAAATTCTGGAAATCCTTTTCATTGCAGCTGGCCACCGGATATACCGTTTTATCTGGATAGGTCATTGCATTTAAGAACGTGTTAAGAGATCCCTTTACCAGCTCCACAAACGGATCCTTCACCGGAAACTTATCTGACCCGCAGAGCACGCTGTGCTCCAGGATATGAGCAACTCCGGTGCTGTCTGACGGCGGTGTACGGAATCCGATGGAAAATACTTTGTTCTCATCATCACAGGATAAGAGGAATAGCCTGGCTCCGCTTTTTTTATGTCGGAGCACAGATCCTGATGCATTGATCTCTTTTATTGCCTTTTCTTCTACAACCTCATAGGCTGCAAGGTTTTTAAACTGATTCATTCTGTGTTTTTTCCTCCTGCATGTTCATATTTATTATACGTGAGTCCGCAGTGCAGCCAGCGAATCTTACAGATTCGCCGGCTCACGGGCATTTGCCCTATGAAATAGGCCATGACAAGATTTTCTTATGTGCAAGCACAACGAAAATCTTCTCCTGTCCTGTTTCGCACTGCTCATTACATTCGTGTAATTACATGTTGCCCACTAATTTGTCTTTTAATATAGCCGCGCACTCTCTGACGCAAAAGTGGACGAAAAGAATGGGGTCAGATTCACAGGATATGCCATAGATATCCGGTATTCCCCATTTTTTCCCAATCTGCAGAGCCCGGAATACATGAAAATCACTGGTGAGGACACCAATTTTAATTGGCTTATCCGGCACCTCTTCAAATGTTCCCGGCTCCATGAAAATCGGTTGATCCTGACGGCGGGCTTTCCTTTCCGCCTGATCTTCCTCAATGGCTACACGGCTGTATGCAATATTCTCGACCGTGCTGGTGGAGCGGGTCTCTAAGATCAGCTGCTTCTCTTTTACTCCGTTAAAGACCAGATAATCCCGCATGGCTGCGGCTTCGCTGACAGGTTCATCATCCCCCTGGCCGCCGGACAGCACCAGAATCGTGGACGGATTGTCATCCAAGTACTCCATGGCTTTATCCAGCCGTTTTTTTAAGGATTTGCTGATTCCTGTTTCCTTTACCCTGGCTCCCAGCACAATGACATAGTCCAGATTGGAAGTATCCCGGGCAGCAACTCCCGTAAATACCAGGATCTCCACTACCAGAAACACCAGAATTCCGGTACAGCACATGGTAATCACCGACACCGGAATCCACAAGGGAACCTTATCCTTATGTTTCACATAGGCTTCCCATCCCAACGGCAGCAATATGCATATGGCAGCAAATACAAGCCATATAAAAGAAATAGACGTGGTCAGACCTGAATAAAGAATGATCACAACATAATAAATAATGCAGGAAACGGCCATCAGCCAAAAAATTAATGCCATATGCCATCCTCCATTCTACACATTTTAAAGCCAGGTAAATTCTGGGCATAATTCCTTTATAGCATACCACAATATAGGAATTTCTACAACTGTCACTGAAATTATAGCGAATTCAGGTATGGATGCACCAGATGCTTTTATGATAAAACAGTAAAAGGCGGCCGACAAAAAGAAAAACAGTACCTGTCTTCTTTTGCCAGCCGCCCTTATCTCACATAAAAGGTCCTTTATTCCATATTCCCCGGGAATCTTGGAATTCCGTCAAATCCAACCTTTAAATCATCATCTGTCGGGATATAGTCTGTCATCACTCCGTCATGGAACTTCTCATATGCCATCATATCAAAATACCCTGTGCCTGTAAGGCCAAAGAGGATCGTCTTCTCTTCTCCTGTCTCTTTGCATTTCAGAGCCTCATCGATTGCCGCTTTAATCGCATGACTGCTCTCCGGCGCCGGGAGGATTCCTTCTACTCTCGCAAACTGTTCTGCTGCCTCAAACACAGCTGTCTGCTCTACAGAACGCGCTTCCATGTATCCGTCATGATAAAGCTGTGACAAGGTGGAACTCATCCCATGATACCGCAGGCCTCCTGCATGGTTTGCTGATGGAATAAATCCACTTCCCAGTGTATACATTTTTGCAAGCGGACAAACCATTCCGGTATCACAAAAATCATAAGCAAAAACGCCCCGTGTCAGGCTTGGGCAGGATGCGGGTTCTACAGCGATAAACCGGTAATCTGCTTCGCCCCTGAGTTTTTCACCCATAAACGGAGATATGAGTCCTCCCAGATTGGAGCCGCCGCCTGCACATCCGATGATAATATCAGGCTTAATTCCATATTTATCCATTGCAATCTTGGCCTCCATTCCAATCACCGACTGATGCAGCAGCACCTGGTTCAAAACGCTTCCAAGCACATATCGATATCCATCTGTATGTGTTGCCACTTCCACCGCCTCAGAAATGGCACATCCCAGACTTCCTGTGGTTCCGGGATGCTCAGCCAGGATCTTCCTTCCTACCTCTGTTTCCTCAGACGGAGATGGGGTCACGCTTGCTCCATAGGTGCGCATCACTTCTCTTCGGAAGGGTTTTTGTTCGTACGAACACTTAACCATATACACCTTGCAATCCAGCTCCAGATAAGAGCATGCCATGGAAAGGGCCGTTCCCCACTGCCCTGCCCCGGTCTCAGTAGTCACTCCCTTTAATCCCTGTTCCTTTGCGTAATAAGCCTGTGCAATAGCGGAATTCAGCTTATGGCTTCCGCTTGTATTATTGCCTTCAAATTTGTAATAAATTTTAGCCGGAGTCTTAAGCTTTTCTTCCAGACAGTATGCTCTTACTAACGGTGCCGGACGGTACATTTTATAAAAGTCAAGTATCTTTTCCGGAATTTCTATAAAACGATTATCATTATCCAGCTCTTGTTTTACCAGTTCCTTACAAAATACAGTTCCAAGTTCTTCCTCTGACATTGGATTTAAGGTCCCCGGATTTAGAAGGGGAGCTGGCTTATTCTTCATGTCGGCACGTACATTGTACCACGCTCTTGGCATCTCGCTTTCTTCCAGATAAATTTTGTAGGGAATCTTTTTTTCACTCATGCAAAATCTCCTTTCCTCTTTCCTGCCCATGGTTTTTGGGCATAATGGTATACCCGTAGGGTGTTTCCTCTTTCCTGCCCATGGTTTTTGGGCATAATGGTATGCCTGTAAGGCATTCTTTTTTCCGGGATAAGTAGATTTTTATAATAAAAATACTCTTATCCCTCACAATAAATTATTGCAGGGACAAGAGTATGAATCGTCAAAACTCCTGCGGTGCCACCCGGCTTGATGCATCCATCTGGCGCATCCTCTCACGCATACTGACATATGCTGACTTTTATAACGGAGTTTACTCTCCGGCTTACCTACTTACCATTCAGTTCGCCCTCAGAAGCCCATTTCCAACTGCCTTTCCCTGCCGCAATTCCACCGTCTGCAGCTCTCTGTGTGGTAAGTACAACGGTACTTGCTCTTCCTCAAAGGTTTAAAAAAACTCTATCACGGGAAGTGTTAATTGTCAATCATTTATACTAGAGTTTTTCGCAGATTCATCCACTTTATTTCTTTCGTCTGGCTTCCTGTTCCTAACGCCATTTTTCCATTTCTCCCTACATAAAAGACTGAAATGTTTCAAAGAAGTCATCCGTCCATGGAATATTCACGTAATCTTCATTGATGTTGCGCTTAAACAAACTTGGGTACTTTTTAATTAATTCTTTTTTATCCCTGTCCAGTTTAAAGAGATGCTTTTGCAGCACGTACAGCATTGCTTTGGTATCCCTTGTCTGCAGAGCGAGTATGATCTCCTCATGCTGTGCAACAATTTCTTTTACGTTCTGCATTTCCCGGCAACTGAGAAGCCGTATTCTCCTGAAATGGCCTCCAACGTTATTGAGGGTCTGATAACTGAAAAGGCGGTCTGTTACCCGGTAAAATATCTTATGGAACTCGTCATCCATATGCAAAAACTTCCGTACATCACCATTGCCCGTCTCGGCAAAGGCTTTCTGCTCCATCAGGTTGTTCTGTAATTCCACTAAATCCGTAGGAGTATGGCATGCCATAAACAGTTTCATGACCTCCTCTTCTACGGCAAGCCTTAGAAAACGCTCCTGTTCCACTCTATCTAAATCTATCTTGGACACCCTTGTTCCTCTCTGCGGGAGAAGGGTCACCAAGTCTTCCTGTTCAAGCCTGATGAGCGCGTCTCTGACCGGAGTACGCCCAATGTTTAATAAATCACAAATATCCCTGATACTTAGGTTGATTCCCGGTCTTAAATGAAGATCCAGGATTTTCTCACGGAGAAGCTGATACGCATTGTTGTTATCTGTGCTTTCTCCCTGACGGGAAGCCTCCTCCTGGCCGTCAGCGGAAGACGATATGGTTCCATTATATACTTCCAACTTTGAACCTCCTTTTATTATTGACCATATTTTTTCTATCATCGCCATTTTCCAACAATAAAATAATCATATTCCATTTTATAGGATAGAGGAGAAAAAATCAATAGAACAAACACCCGTCTTAATTAATAAACACATTTCATATAAGCAGGGAGAATAGGATATCCCGCTCATTATTTTAGAAAAATGAATGGCTCCCACCTCTCCTGCCCCGTCAAGACCTCTGGACCTTGGAAACAGATTCCATACCGGCCTTTTTAACATTTTGCTGCGGGTATAGATCCCCGGTGTGTTTTCTTCCATCCAGTGAAAAATTTCATGGAACAGGACAGCTTCTTCCAGTGCTTCCTCCCGGATTATTTCCGATAAATTATATTCTTTTATAAAACCTCTTATTGCGTTTAAGGTACTATCATTTAAAATGACAGTACCTTCTTCCGGCTCAAATATTCCCATATATAAAAATGGCTTTCTCAATTCTTCTTTTGTTCTTTTTATGGATAATCCCATGGTACCGGCCAGAGAAACGCCGGAAACTGTCCCATAGCCTTTTTTTAACTCTGACGCATATTTTTCTGCCGTTTGCATGGAGTAAAACAGAATTTCCTGTTCTTCCTCTTTTGACAGTTCACAGGAAGCCGGGTGATTTTTCAGCACCCGGCTATACCATTTTACATCGTGGGCAGCAGCAATTTTTTCTATCAGCTCTCGCATACACACCATCTTTTACAGCTCGTTGCGCGCCAGGACCAGGATGATTTTTGCATCCTCTTTTATATCAATAAGCTCAACCCCGGCTAATCCTGATACCTGATCCAAGGCCGGAATTCCGGAATAATCGATAACCCTGGATTCTGCGGCAATATAGCAATCCGGATTGATCCTGACTTCACTTGAAAAGTTGCTTGCCTTATCCCAGGCAAGTTTCAAATCCTCATTGAGCCTGGATTTTGTTGTTACCAGCACCGTACCATTGGACCTTTGCACTTTCACAAAGCCTTTTTTATCTATCACTCTAACGGAAGTTTTCCCATCTTTTTCTGCAGTTACCACAAATATAGAACCATTGCTTCCTGCCATCTTCATCTTTGACCGTTCCAGGCCAATGGATTCCGCCGCAATTTGAAGCGCCTCTTCCTCATCACAATTCTTCATTAAGTCCGTGGTCTTAACTTCCGTAGACCCCATGGCGATGGCCGTAACCTTCTGGGCCTGCTCATCAATTTCCACATAGACTTCAATGCTGTCTTCCACTGCACCGCTGTTCATTGCCAAAGCTTTTGCTTCTTTCTTAAGGGCCGCAATATCTTCTGCAGTTGGATTGGGAATGGTCCGTTCTACCATTTCCCTGACCATGGCCAGCGCCACGCCGATAGAAGAAATAACCTCGGCATTTACCGGTATCTGGTATTTAAAATTCATTTCATTGGCCGTAAAGGTCAACAGTGTTCCGGCACCGCCTCCGGCGCCTACCAGTACGATCTGTTCTCTTTCAATTTTATATTTATCGATCAGGTCTTCAATGACGGGTTTGATTTTATCACAAGCCTTTTGAAGCACCGCCCTTGCCGTATCTTCAATGGACATGCCCACTTCATCAGCCAGAAGCTGCATGGCTTTACAGCTGGATTCGTAATTGCCCATTGCATAATCCCCGTCTTCCAGGATTCCCAGTACATTGGCTGCGCAGGTATTTGTGATGGTTACGCTTTCACCATTCTTTAAGCGGATTGCCACATAGTCACTTGGGTCATTTTCACGAGGCCTGATGTAATATAATTCTGCCCCTTCAAAAAGCGCCGTCTCTGTAAAACAGGCATATCCCATATCAGCAATATGTGCGGAACGTGGGCCCACATCAATGATCGCGCCCTTTTTCGCCCGTATCATGCTTCCGCCGGCAACACCAAGTACCCGGACATCCAGACTGTTTACGTAAGTTCTGTGTCCGCCGATAATGGAATAATCCACTGCCGGACGGCCGTTTTTGATCACTCCGATATTGGTAGAGGTTCCGCCGACCTCAAAATAAATGCCGTTGGAGGCCCGCAGATACATAAGGGCCCCGATCACGCTGGCCGCAGGTCCTGAGAGCATGGTAAGGATAGGACGCTTTTTCATTTCGTTGATTTCCATGACTCCGCCGTCACCACGCATGATCATAAGGGGTACCGTTACCTTTGCGGCACGTACGCTCCGCTCCGTGGAGTTGGCCGTATCCAGCATTTTGGGCAGGATAGACGCATTTAAGCAGGCGGTGCGGGTACGGGTCGTTAAGCCATAGAGTTTTGTAATATCAGAAGCCACTGTGCAGGGGATTCCCTGACCTTCCGCAATCTCTGCAACCATGCGCTCTTCTTTCATATTATCCACGCCAAATGCCTTGCTTGCCACAATCACCTTATCTCCCTGATCTGTCATCTTTTTGATCACAGATGATACGCTATCCGGGGTCATGTCCTTGGTTTTCATAAAACTATGGTCAATATTAATCCACTTTCCGGTGCCCAAATCAATGTCCTTGATTTTTGTCTGGCGTTTTGTAAAGAATGCCTCCAGACCGCCACCGCTCATTCCGATCACTCCGACTCTGGCCACATCTCCTTCCAGCAAAGCATTGGTAGCCTGAGTGGTACTGTGAGCAATAAAAATTACTTCCTCCGGTTTAATATCGTTCTCAGAAAGGCATTTCTTAAATGCTTCCACAACACCTGCTGCCACGCCGTTTTCGTCGTGGTGGGTTGTCATTACCGATCCTTTTCCCACAATTTCGTTTGTGCTGTTGTCAATCGCTACGGCCTTTGTGTGGGTTCCGCCCACATCAATGCCAATTCTTATTGCTCTGTTGCTCATTCGTTGTCCTCCATCTAAAACGGACAAGGGCATACAGACATTTTGTATGCCCCTGTCTGTGAAACTTTTTCATCTGCCAAAGCTGAGAATTAAACCATTCTTCCTATCGTGAAGTAAATAAGGATTTCAATGGCAATGAGGCTCGCCCAGGCCCAGGGCAGATTGGTTTTTATGTACTGTTTGGGTTCTACCTTTGCATAGCTTAAGCCCCACATGGTCCAGGACTGGGTAGGACATGCACTTGCTACGATAGCAACCGGAGGGATTAAGAAAATAGCATACAGGAAATGGGGATTAAATGCCCCCGTTGCATTTAAGATCGAATACAGTGCTATACCGGAACCCCAGATCATTAACGGTCCGCGGAACAATGCCAGAGGCGCCAGGATGCAGAATGCAACCAGAACCACGATTTCGGATCTGGGAACAACATCCCCAAGCAAGGTCTGGAGATAAGGCACAACCTTGGTAGCGGCTCCCTGGAAAATATTTACGCTGTAAAGCATACCGATCAAAAGTCCGCTGTCTGCAACTCCATCATATAACGTCTTCTGGGTCTTATCCACCGCAGTCTTGTAAGTCCTTAAATTCCGTGTAAATAAAAGTCCTATAAAGCTTCCTAACAGGAAGGCGGGAACCGGCTGCCATTTAAAAATGCCTACCATTGCAATGGGTACAAAAGGTACGATGAAGCAATACCAGCCAAGTGGTCTTTCCTCGTAGCTTTCCTGGAAGCCGGCTTCCCAGGCCCGTCTTCTTCCCCTTTTACTGTTCTTGAAATGATGGTACACGACAAACGCGATCATAATGACCATGTGAATGGCAGTTGCCATCAGGGCAAAACGAATGTAGTTGTCATTATAGGAAGCCACCTCTTCCCCGAATACCTTTTCAAACTGGCTCACATAAGCAATATTTAAGTACATTCCGCCGGCTACTGACAGCATATAGGCGCCTAAAGCCGCTCTTTTTTCCACTCCCATGGAAAACAGAATGGGAAGTACAATCATACCGATTGCCATAACGGAACCTACACCAAAAACGCTGGTAAAAAGCAGATTGCAGGTGATGCACAGCAGCAATGTAGTCACCAAAGGTCTGTCGCCCGCAAACTCTACGGTCTTCTTAATGATATAGCCGGCAATTCCCGTATCCACCAGGATACGTCCAAACCATGCACCAAAGATAATGATTGCTATGGTTTTTCCATAATCATCAAGGGGTTTTTGGAATACATCGCTTACCACCTCATTGATCGGCACACGTCCAATTACACACCATAAAACGGCTGTGGCAATAAATCCGATCAATAGATTTCCGCCTTTCATGCAGTACACTACCAGCCCCACAAAGACCAGCAGCAGCAGTATGCCAGTAATAATGTCAAGCATAGTTTCTCTCTCCTTTTTCATTGTAATTTTTAGCAGCTTCATACCTGTTTCCGGATTTGTTACTTGGTACTGCAACTAAAATTTCATCTGATATATCAGTTATCAGATATAATATATCACATAAAAAGTAGAGATACTATATGCATTATTTATAAAAAATAAATAATTTTTTATAAATAATACACATTTAAGGAGTGTCCAACCAGCCAAAAGAAAAGATAGGATAATAAGTATGCCGCCATGAATCTAAAAAAGCTGGCAAAGTGGAGGTGCAAAGACTTCCACATTGCCAGCAATTGTCTGATTTAATTTCCTGATGCGCGTTCTGCCGGCCTAGAGCATTACTTCCATAGCGGCAAATCGCTGCTTCACATAACCAAGGCTTTCCACATAGGCCTTATCCCCTTCCAGGTGTTCGATAATCAAAGGCATATCCGGATCGGCCTCCTGCGCAAGGCAAACGTACTTTTCCAAGTTTAAGCCGCCTTTTCCGCAGCCTGTTTCACTAAATTGCAGGGTAAATTCCTGTTTCAGAGCCACATCCTTTAAATGGCAGCTTTTAATATAAGGCCCTAGCTTGGAAAAGCACTCTTCCATAAAATCCTCATTGTTAAAATACCGTTCCAATGTGGTGATCCAGTTAAACACATCCATATGTACGGCAAAATGCTCCCTGTCCACATCTTTGATCAGGCGGAGGTACTCATCCGGACCCATAGGATACATCCAGGGCATAGGCTCAATGGTGTAATAGGTATGCTCCGGCTTCCCCTCATCAATGATTTCCTGAATGCTTTTCACCACAAGACCCCAGGTTTCTTCCGTCAAATTCTCTTTATAAGGCCCGTCCCAGCGTTCTCCCCTGGAGCCTGATACATTGACGCAGCACTTGGCGCCAATCCGGTCCGCCAGCTTAAGCTGTTCCTTACACCGGAAAAGGGCTGCTTCCCTTACTTCCTTATCCGGAGAGATGGGGTTGCACCAGGCTCCCACTTCCGCAATTACAAGACCGTTCTCTCTTGCAGCTTCCGCATATTCTTGTATCAGCGCTTCCCCGTGGCTGTAATCCAGCGGAAAGTTCACGCAGCCACAGCCCAATCCCTTAAGCTTCCGGGCCCATTCCTGTGGGGTTTTATGTTCCAGAGAGCTGGAAAGTCCCAATTTCATATGCGTTTTCCTCCTGTTACTTATCGCTTTCCAAAAGTTCCACAATACATTTTAAATCTTTGTAAGCATTCATATAGGTATATCTTCCGCTGGCGTCCCCGTATTCACCTTTTTGTTCCAAAGTCATGCCAAAATCCTCGCAGCGCTTTACCGCTTCCTGCATTTTCATTCCTTGGATCTGAAAGGCTACGTGGTGGATTCCCTCCCCCTTTTCATTTAACGCATTTCTCCATGTAGAGGGCGCTTCATTGGGCTGGATCAGTTCAAGCTGCAAACCGGGGCCTACGTCAAAAAATGCTAATAGGCTGTTGGCCTCCGGCGCTGGCTGGCCCATAAATTCCGTCTGTGTAATCCCATATTCTCCGCACAGAGTGGCTTCCGGTTCCTCCACTCCTAAAAACTGAGCCCATTTCTTCTTTGCCTCGTTAATGTCCTTTACAATAAATCCTACCTGGCAAACCAGTTCTGTTCCTACTGCTCCGTTCATGATTCTTCCTCTTTTCCGCCTATTTTCATTGGGCAAGACCCACTCCGTGTTTACAGGGTGTAAAGCATGCCCCCATGGCGTACCTTTCTTTCTTATTTTTGTGTAATGATCAAACCATCTACCCCCATGGCAAGAGGCAGCGGCCTTTCACAAGACGTCTTCATCTCATAAACCTTCTTCGTTTCCGCCGACTCCATCATCCCCGTAATAGCCTCAACCACATGGCAAGCCATTTCCGCATTCACCCTGGGTCTGTGGCCTTCTGCCACCGCACATGCCAAATCAAATACTCCGCTGCCCCTGGTATAATCTCCGATATGGGGATACAGCTCCGGAATCTCCACGCTGACCCCCAGCTTTTCCCTGGTCTGAATGCTGTCGTCGTACAGCGGGTCAAGGGTGCGCTCCTTCCGGTAAACCCTGGGCTTTCCTCCGGACATGTTGGGGTCCGGAACCTCTAAGGTGCCTTCCGTCCCGTAAATTTCCATTTTGGGCAGGCTGGAATGCCAGATATCAAAGCTCAAATTCAGGCTTACAATCACCCCTGACGAAAGTCTGGCAACTCCCGAATAATGGGTAGGCGTTTCTACGGAAATCTGATTCCCTGCACGAGGGCCTGCATAAATATTTCTTTCTAAAAAGCCTGTGGCACAAAAGGCGCTGACGGATTTCACCGGTCCCAAAAGGGCGGCAAGGGCGGTAAAGTAATAGGGCCCCATATCATAGAGAGGTCCTGCTCCCTTCCTGTAAAAATGCTCCGGCGCAGGGTGCCAGGTTTCCACCCCTATGGAAGTCATATTAGCGCTTGCATAAAGAGGTGTTCCAATCCACCCGTCGTCTAATAGCTTTCGGCAGGTCTGTAAGGAGGAGCCTAAAAAGGTGTCCGGTGCACTGCCGATTAACAGGTTTTTCTCTTTTGCAAGGTTCATGACCTCCTTTGCTTCTTCCACCGTAAGGGCAAAGGGCTTTTCGCAGAATACGTGCTTGCCTGCTTTCAGGATCTTACTGTTTAACTCTCCATGAAGCTGAGGCGGTGTCAAATTGACGATCAGCTCCACTTCCTCCATTGCCAGCAGTTCTTCCGGCGTACAGCCTGCGGGGATTCCGTATTTTTCAGCATGGGCCTTTGCAAGCCCTGGATTTACGTCTGCACAGGCCGCTATATGAAGGTTTTTGTAAAACCGTTTCATATCCCGGATATAGGTGTTGCTGATCACGCCGCAGCCCAGGATTCCCACATTTACCTTTCTCATATAGACTCAACAATCCTCCTTTCCCTATGGAGCCTAATAAGGCATCAGCTCCCCTTTGTAATTGATAAACGGAACTTCCATATCCGGAACTCTCGTTTTCCTTTCCAGAATGTCTATAATACTTAACGCTGGCAGGGAAGGCGGGATCTGGGCATTTTCCTTCCCCATCACCGTATCCATGCGGCCTGGATGAACCATATATACCCGTATGTGCTTATCTGCCTTTTCCTCCGCTAAATAATTACGGATTTTCTGGGTATACATGTTTAAAGCGTGCTTGGAAACGGAATAGGCCAGATAGTTGTAGCCATGGGGGCTTAAATGCCCAGCTTCCGAGCTGATATTCATAATACAGGCGTCCCCGGAATCGTAAATCAGGCCGATAAAGTATTTGAGCACAAGGGCCTGGCCTGTTACGTTCACCTCCAGGGTTTCCCGAAACCTTCCTATGTCCAGATCCTCTATGGCGTCCCCCGGCATCTTCATTTTCTCAAACAGCACTCCGGCGTTGTTTACCAGAAAATCTATGTATCCGTATTGACGCCTGACCGCCTGTGCCGCCCTCTTTATCTCCTCCTCGTCCGTAACATCCATGGAAAGGACGAAAAGCCTGTCCCCGTACTGCTCTTTTAAGCGGAGCAAGTCCCCGCTTCCATTTCCCTTAAAGCCCTTGCGGCAGGCGGCAATCATGGTATGCCCCCGTAAAAGCCCTTCCTTCACCAGCTCATAGCCAAGTCCCCGGCTGGCTCCTGTTATCAGTCCAATCATAGAAACCTCCTAATAGTCGGATTCCCCGAAGCGGAACACTTTAAAAAGCACCAGAATAACACCAAGGGCGATCAGAAGCAGAATCCAGGCCATGGCCGAGGCGTAGCCCATCTTAAAATAGGAAAATGCATTCTGATACAAGTACAGAGAGTAAAACATCGTCGAGTTGTCCGGCCCTCCGTTGGTCATGATGTAAGGCTCCGCAAACCACTGGAACACGTTAATAATCAGCGTCACCACATTGTAAAGGATGGTGGAGCGCAAAAGCGGTATGGTAACAAATAAGGTCTGGCTGAAAAATCCGGCTCCGTCTAAGGAGGCTGATTCATAAAGGCTTACAGGAATATCCTGAAGACCGGCTAAGTAAATGATAATTGCATTTCCGCAGGTCCATATCATCATGACAATCAGCGCAGGCTTGGACCAGAAAATACTGGAGAGCCAGCCCGGCCCACGTATTCCGATATAGCCTAGGAGCCTGTTGATAATTCCCGTTTCCGGCTGCATAACCCAGATCCACAGCAGGGAAGCCACAACGGTCGGTACCAGGGTAGGAATAAAAAACACCACCCGGAAGGGTCCCGTAACCTTTAGTTCCTTATGATTCATAATAATGGAAATTCCTACCGCAGTAATGGTGGTAATGGGAACTCCAAACAGTACCATATAAAAAGTATTACTTAATGCCTTTAAAAATGTTTTATCCTGAAACATGGTCTTGTAGTTGTCAAGCCCAACAAAAACCGGAGCCTTAATTACCTGGTACTCACACATAGAATAATATAAGGAGGAACAGATGGGAAATAAGGTAAACACCAAAAATCCCACCAGCCACGGAGAAATAAACAGCAGTCCGTAAATCAGTTCTCTTTTTCTAATTGTCATTTTTTTCACATTCATTCCTCCTTACCCTTTGATTCCGGACATTGCGATGCCCTGGATAAAGTACTTCTGCATTACGAAAAACAAAACAAGTACAGGCAGAACCATAACAGTACCCAAAGCTAACAGCACGCTCCAGTTTGGGTCTAAATTAGACTTCAACATGGAAGCCGCTAAGGACAGGGTATAGAGCTGGTCCCTTCCCAAAAATACCAGCGGGCCTAAAAAATCATTCCAGGACCGGATAAAAGCAAAAATCGAAACAGTCGTCAGAACCGGCTTTGCAACAGGAATCACCAGCCTCCAGAAAATCGTTAGCTCCCCTGCCCCATCAATGCGGGCCGCCTCGGAAATATCCTGGGGAATTCCGGTAAAGAACTGGCGCAGAAGGAAGATGAAAAAAGGATTTCCGAAAAAGCAGGTCACAGTAAGAGGCAGAAAGGTTCCAACCCACCTCATTTTGGTAAACATGAGAAACAAGGGAACCAGCGTAACCTGTGAAGGCAGGATCATCGTTACCAGCACCAGGACAAACACCTTGTCCCTGCCGGGCCAGCGCAGCCTGGAAAAGCCGTAGGCCGTTAAGGAGCAGGAAATCAGGGACCCGACAATATTAAAGAATACGATAACCATTGTATTTTTAAAATACAAAAGAAATGGAATGGATCGGAACATGTTTACGAAGTTGTCCGGTGTGAAACGATCCGGCAGCCATTTAAAAGGTACCCGGAACAATTCGCTCTGGGCTTTAAAGGCGCCCATGAATAAATAAAAAACAGGCAGGACAAACAACACGCCTAAGACAATCAGGAATGCATATAGAAAAACCACTTCCAGACTGGGCAGGGCCTGCTTTGTCTTTCCTTTCGCTCTTGCCATTTTACTTCTCCTTTCCTTATTCCTGCCCATGTACTTTGGGCATAGAGGGATACCCTTACTGGCTGTTGTCAAGCTGCGCCTGGTATTTCTCCTGCAGCTTTCCTAATTCTCCTTCAATGTCCTGGATATTTCCGTAAATTACTCCTTCCCGGAAGGTGATAAGTACCTGGGAGAGCTCTGCGGAAACGGCGCACATGGCTGGAATTCCGTTTTTCGGCGAATTGGCTATCTTTCTTTCCAGGGCGTACATTTCATCCCCGTTTTTCGTTAAGCTTATGTTGTCAAATTCCTTGTCGCTGGTTGGAATGCTTCTCCACTGGGCAAAGTTGTCCTCGTTTACGGCTCCTGACATACAGAATTTGATAAATAAGGTGGCAAGCTCCGGATTCTTAGAGCCTTTCGGAATTGCAAATACATTGGTTCCGAAGGGGGTGCTGTCCGCCCGTCCGCCTTCCGGCACAGGCACGCTGCACACACGGAAATTGATATCAGGTGCATAAACCCGAAGGGCGTTGGAGAACCAGTTTCCGGTAATGGTCATAGCGACCTTTCCCGTCATAAAGGCGTGGTCCGGGGAGAACATTCCTCCAAGGCCGGAGGTAAAGGACGAGATCCGCTCCGGGTCGTACTTTTCCCCATAAGCCTGAAGCCATTCCATGCTGGCAACCATCTCCGGAGAAGTTAAGTTTAATTGGTTGGTTTTTGCATCATATACGTTTGCCCCAAAGAAGAATGGCAGGGTGAAAGCGTCGCTCTTTAAATCCAGCCACGGGATTAAGCCAAACCTCTGATAGCTCCCATCCTCATTCTGTATGGTCATAGCCTCCGCCCAGGCGTCTAACTCCTCTAAAGTCCTGGGAGGATTATCCACATCAAGCCCTGCCTCCGCAGCAATGTCCGGATTGTAATAAAGCAATATGACATTGGTATCCTGAGGGATTAAGTAAGGTTCATTTTTATAATAAATAATATCCTTGCAGCCCTCAAAAAAGCTGTCTACGTCCAGGCCAACCTGATTTAAATAGGTTTCCAGCATCTCAAAGCTTCCGTTGGCCGCATAGGAATAAGCGGATACCGCTCTGTCACAGACAATCAGATCCGGTGCCTGACCTCCGGCAATGGCGGACAACAGCTTTCCATTATCTATTCCCGCTCCTTCTGGTACAAACTGCACATTGCATTTGATTCCCTTGTCAGCATAAAGCTCGTTAAATGCATCTACCCGGCTTTGATCCCATACCTTAGAATCTCCGGTAAAACCGGACCAGTATGTAAATTCTCCGGTCAAATCTGTATCCTCTACTTCAATCCCCAACTCCTTCAGCCTGTCCGCCGAGGTCTTAACGGACTCCTGAGCTTTCTTTACATCCTCGCTTATGGTCTGGCTTTCCTGGGCCTGGGCCGCCTGGGATCCTCCTGCCTGTGGGCCTCCGGTTGATGAGCTGCCGCACCCTGCCAATGCTCCTGCTGCCGTCACAAAGGCCAGCAAGCCTGCTGTTAATCTTCTTCTCATACCTTTCTCCTTTCCATCGTTAATAAATTTAAGACAATGCTATACCCCATGCTTTTAAAGTTTTACGGCTCGTATTTTACCTGTACGAAGGTTCCTAATTTCTCCTTGCTGTCAAATACCGTATAATTGCCTCCCTCGTATTCCCCGTAGTGGCGGACCGGCATACCGTTTTCTTCAAAATACGTTACCGCAGCCTCCCGGTCTTCCGTCATAAAGGCTATGTGGTGAATCCCATCCCCGTTCTTTTCCAGAAAATCCTTCCATGAACTGGGTTCCTCGTCCGGCTCTGTAATTTCAAGCACCACCTGCCCCAAATCAAACACCGCAAGCCTGGCCCTGGTTTTGGTTGGCTTTCCCTGAAACCTCGTATGGGCCTCCGATTCCTCCGGCACACAAAAGGGCGCCGGTATTTGAACTCCAAACAGCTTTGCATATTCTTCCACTGTCTTGTCCAAATCCTTTACCACCAATGCCACCTGGCATATGGTCTTTCCATCGATCACTCCCATTTTAATCTCCTTTCCGCAGTTGGTTTTTATTTCCTTTTTGTTATATTCACTATAACATTCCGGCTCCTGCATTTCTAACTATATATTGCTACTCATACATTAGTTATTGCTCATTTTTATAAGGGATTACATTTTACAAATATGTATATAGTACATTTTATTATATACAACACTATATTTTTATGCACTTTTCCTATATTTCAAAAGCAATTTTTGAACTATAATTAAAAAATATGGTCAGTATTTTTATAAAACCTGACAGAAGGAGCGGCTTTTTATGATTAAACCGGATTTATCAGAGCCTATGCAATTTATACACGACATGTCCATCAATGTGTCTTACGGGCATTTTTACTCCGTTTTCCCAACTCACTGGCACAGCTTTATGGAGATTTTAGCGCCTTTATCCGATGACATGTCCATTACCCTGGACAATGAAGTCTTTACGCTAAAAGCAAACCAGTTTGTCCTAATCCCTCCCCGCAACCTCCATTCTCTGACCAAAAACAGTTTAAGCCCCTGTCTGGTCGTCCAGTTCTCCGACTTGTTTTTACCTCAACTGCAGGATTTCATCCACCATAAGCAGCTTTTGTTCTGTCAGCCCATTCTGGAGGTAAACGGCAGCGCTTCTTTTATGGAAAACCCTATTGATATTTTGTTAAAAATAAAAAAGCTCTACTACAGCGGCATTTCCTTTAAAGAAATGCGCATGTATGAAGAGCTTCTACATTTTTTTATTGTTATAGGAGAACACAACTACCAGATCGAAAACAAGCTTTCTGCCCAGAAAACGCCGCAGCAAAAGGTTTATGACAAAAAGTTCGATATGGTGTCAGACTATATCGGGCAGCACTATATGGAACAGGTCAGCTTAGAGGACTTAGCTGCCTTTGCAGGCTTCAGCAAATACCACTTTTCCAGAATCTTTAAGGCCCACTACCAGACCTCCCTGCCGGAGTACATCACTTCCTTCCGTATTTCCAAAGCCAAGGAGCTGTTGGAAAATCCGGAGATATCCATTGTGGACGTGGCACTCCAGTCCGGCTTTTTAAGCCTGTCGTCCTTTAACCGGACCTTTAAACAGAGTAACAACTGCACGCCTTCCCAGTTCCGGAAAATGTTCGACCATTTTCCAGCCTGATCAGGCCTTGCAGCGCAAAATGTCGTATTCCTGCGGTACGTCTCCCTCAAATTCTAAGTACAGCACCTGCTTGGAATGGGGGGCGCTTTCCTGGGATTTTCCTTCTTCATCATAAATGGCTTTTACAAGGACTTCCAAGTTCCTGCCATCGGGCTTCATCACCTCAATGGTGTCTCCTACGGAAAACTTGTTCTTCTGCGTGGTACGGGCAAACCCTCTCTCATCCACTGCTTCAATAGTTCCCAGATACGTATAGTTTTTCACATAAGTATTATTGTCATAGATCTGAGTGGTAGAATCAGGCTTACTAAAATAAAAGCCGGTGGTAAATTCCCGGTAAGTACATTTGCCGATTTCAGAGCGGTACCACTCCATATTGGCACGGTAGATTTCAGGGTCCTTGTTATAATCATCAATGGCCTTCCGGTAGGTTCTGGCCACGGTGGCTACGTAAAGGGCGGTTTTCATGCGGCCCTCGATCTTAAAGCTGTCAATCCCCGCATCCATCATCTCCGGGATGTGTTCGATCATGCATAAATCCTTGGAATTGAAGATATAAGTTCCCCGTTCATTTTCATAGACTGGCATGTATTCTCCGGGACGTTGTTCCTCAACGATGGAATACTTCCAGCGGCATGGATGGGTACAGGCTCCCTGATTGGCATCTCTTCCTGTCATAAAATTGCTTAAAAGACAGCGTCCGGAATAGGAAATGCACATCGCCCCATGGATGAAGCTTTCGATCTCCATGTCTTCCGGAATCTGGCTGCGTATTTCTTTAATCTCTGCCAGAGAAAGCTCCCTGGCAGAAACGACCCGCTTGGCTCCAAGCTGGTGCCAGAACAGATAGGTCCCGTAATTGGTGTTGTTGGCCTGGGTGCTGATGTGGATTTCCAGATCCGGCATCATGCGCTTTGCGATAGCAAATACTCCCGGATCGGAAATAATCAAGGCATCAAGGCCTGTTTCCTTTAATTCTTTAAAATATTCCTCTACACCGGTCAGGTCATCATTGTGGGCCAGAATATTGGCCGTGATATAAACCTTTACCCCTTTTTCGTGGGCAAAAGCAATTCCTTCCCGGATCTCTTCTATTGAAAAATTCTTTGCCTTGGCACGGAGGCCAAAGGCTTCTCCTCCGATGTAGACAGCATCTGCGCCGTAAACAACCGCAGTTTTAAGTACTTCCAGGCTGCCCGCCGGAATCAAAAGTTCGGTCTTTCTCATGAAAATCCTTTCTTATGTCTATATTTAAAGAAGTTCGACTCGCCTGGCGGCTCATCGAACGACTAGTTTACAATGTTATATGGGTAAAACTCGGGCCGCTCCTTGCTGCCTTCATGAAATAAATCAGATCAGAATGCTGACGGTAATTCCGTCACCGATTGGTACAATGGTTGTTATAAGCCGCTCAGAATGCTTTAGCTCATAGAGGTATTCCCGCATCCGACCGTGAATGGTCCGGTTCCGGCGTTCCACTGCATAGCGGGATTCTATGATATCTCCATCCTGTAGGACATTATCAGAAATCAGCATACCTCCGGGTGCCATAAGCTCTAAAATCCTTGGCAGCCACAAAAGGTACTGCCCCTTGGCCGCATCCATGAAAACAAGGTCAAAGGGGCGGTCAAGCCCCTTTAATATCTCCTGAGCATCTCCCTCAAGCAGGGTGATCCGCTCTGTCTCTCCGGCCTCTTTAAAATTTTCTTTCGCCTCTGGAATCCTTTTTTCATATTTTTCTATGGTGGTGATATGACAGTTTTGCGGCATGGCTTTGGCCATTAACAGAGTGGAATAACCCACCGCAGTACCAACCTCCAGTATGGCCTTTGGCCTCATGGCAGCGGTCATCGTCTGAAGAAATGCGGCAGTCTCTTCCCTGATAATTGGAACGCCTTCCTGCCTTGCCTTTTTTCCGATCTCTGAAAGGAGCGGACTTCTGTCTGTTTCCAGAGATTTGATATATTCCGTTATCCTGTCATTTACAATCATTTTTTTTCTTCCTTTTCCTCTGTATTCTCATTCATTAACTGAAGGATTTCTTTGGAGGTCATGGAAGTATTAAAGGTATAATCTCCCTGTTTTACCTTATAATCAAAAAACTCCGCCTGTATGATAAAAGAATATTCATTGGATATCAAACCATTGTCCTTTAATAGCTTTGCCGCCTGGGCCACAGAAGTACCTTTGCTGATGGTTATCTCCTTGTCCCGTCCCGGCTCTGCTTCCACTGCAGAGGCGTAGAATATTTCATGACCGAACTCATATCCTCTGGTGACTCCCTCATAAAGCAGAAGGATCACCAGGGCAAGGATAATAAGCCTGCTTGAAATCGCGATAACCGCTCCTGTTATTTTATTTATCTCATTCGTTGCACGGCTCATTTCCTGCTTCCTTTCAATATTATCGCCCGCTTTACAGGGCATAAAGGTATACCCCCAGGGTGTTTCATTATTATCGTCCGCTTCACAGAGCATAAAGGCATACCCCCAGGGTGTTTCGCCTTAGAGGTATGGTTTTTTCCTTGTGCTATACTTCCATAATGATCGGCAGAATCATAGGATTCCGTTTCATTCTCTTCCATAAAAAGTCGCTTAAACTGTCCCGTATAACATTCTTAATCTTGCCCCAGTCATTGACATGGCGGTCCAGACAGTCTGAAACAGCGTCATTGACAATGTTCCTGGCTTCCTCCATTAAATCCTCCGACTCACGCACATAGACAAATCCTCTGGACACAATATCCGGTCCGGCCAAAAGCTGATTGGAATATTTCTCCAGGGTCAGAACCACCACGATAATTCCGTTCTGTGCCAGGTTCTGTCTGTCTCTTAAAACAATATTTCCTACATCTCCGACACCAAGGCCGTCTACCAGGATTCCTCCTGCCTGCACGTGGTCTACGATCTTCCAGGATTCCTGACCCAGCTCCACCACATCACCGGATGACATGATGATCACATTCTCCTTGGGGGTTCCCATCGCCTGAACTAAATTTTTCTGGGCCATGATGTGACGGTATTCGCCATGGACGGGAATCGCGTATTTAGGACGGACCAGGGCATACATCAACTTGATTTCTTCCTGGCATGCATGTCCCGATACATGAGTGTCATCGCTGATCACCTCTGCTCCCTTCCTGGAAAGCTCGTTAATGACCTTGGAAACAGCCTTTTCATTGCCAGGAATCGGATGTGAACTTAAAATCACCACATCAGTTGGTTTAATGGAAATCTTCTTATGGGTACTGGCTGCCATTCGGGAAAGGGCTGCCATGGATTCCCCCTGGCTTCCGGTAGTGATGAGCACGGTCTGCTCATCGGGATAATTTTTTAACTGGTCAATTTCAATTAAGGTTCCATCAGGAATATTTATATAGCCAAGCTCACTGGCCGTGCCGATGACATTGACCATGCTGCGGCCCTCTACCACTACCTTGCGTCCATACTTGGCTGCGGAATTGATGACCTGCTGCACCCGGTCCACGTTTGAGGCAAAAGTGGCTACAATGATGCGGTTATTCTTATGATCTGCAAAAATGTTATCAAAGGTTTTTCCCACGGTCTTTTCCGAAGGAGTGAACCCTGCTCTCGTAGCATTGGTGCTGTCACACATCAGGGCCAGAACGCCCTTTTTACCCAGCTCGGCAAAACGCTCCAAATCAGCCGGTTCCCCGAATACGGGAGTATAATCAATCTTAAAATCGCCTGTATGCAGAATCACGCCGGCCGGTGAAAAAATGGCAAGGGCGGAGGCATCGGCGATGCTGTGGTTTGTTTTAATAAATTCGATACGGAAACAGCCTAAGTTTACGGACTGACCGTGCTTGATCACCTTTCTCTTGGTGTTCTTCAGTAAATTATGTTCTTTCAGTTTGTTCTCAATCAGGGCAATGGTAAGTTTTGTTCCGTATACCGGTACATTAATATCCCTTAGGATATAAGGAAGGGCGCCGATATGGTCTTCGTGACCATGGGTGATAAGGAATCCCTTTACCTTATCTATGTTCTGTTTCAGGTAAGAGACATCCGGTATGACCAGATCGATCCCAAGCATATCATCTGTGGGAAATGCCAGTCCGCAGTCCACTATGATGATGCTGTCTTCACATTCAAAAGCAGTGATATTCATACCGATCTGCTCCATTCCACCTAAAGGAATGATTTTAACTTTCGCGTTGCTGTCTTGTTTTTTCAATATTTTACCTCCATCTTATGATTTTCCGTCCTGTTCTTCTTCCATTGCCTCCCGGCATTCCCTGCAATACCCGTGCAGCTTCACTTCATGATCTGTCACAAAAAAACCTGTCCTGTCAAGAAGGGCCTGCTCCAGCGTATCCAGTAAATCGCCTTGAAAGGAAAATACGTTTCCGCATCGGTTGCAAATCGCGTGGTGGTGGTGGTGTCTGGACTCACGATCCAAGCCCCCTAATTCATAGCGGGCGAATCCATCGTCAAAACTGACCTTGTCAATCACCGATAGATCCACAAGTACCTGCACGGTCCTGTAAATCGTGGCAAGCCCAATCTCCGGGCACTTCTGCCTGGCCAGATCATAGATCTCTTCCGCAGTCAGATGCTGCCCGGGGCGCTCTGCCATGAGTTCCAGAACCAGCATGCGCTGGTTGGTCACCTTGAGTCCTTTCTCTCGAAGCATATTTTTAAAAATATCCTGTTTCATGCAACATTCCTCAATTACTCACCATCATTTTTGTGTACGAGTGTTCAAGCGGATATGCCTGCATATCCAATTGGCGCCCGGTGAAGCGGGGCGCACTGTGCCCATTAAAGCGGGGCATGCTGTTCACAAACCCAGGCTTGAAAGATGCTTTTCTTTCAAATCTGAATATCCACATCTGCTCCTTCAAGCAGTTCGGAAAATATCTTAAATAAATAATCTATCTCGTTATCATCCTCTACAAACTCATACAAAGCCTGGCTATCTTCCTGCTTTGACAAATCCTTTAAGATGTAACATTCCCCTTCGTCATCTTCATCTGCCGCATCAGTTACCAGCAGATAATTCATCCCATTAATTCTGGTTTCCTCCAGAACGTAAAACTCCACGGTTTCCCCTGAATCCGTTGTCAGGGTAATCTTCTTCTCTTCACTGTTCATTTCCTGTCTCCTGACTTAAGCTGTCCAGATAGCCCTGCAGGATCAGTCCTGCCGCCACCTTATCAATGACTGCCTTGCGGTGTTCCCGTCTTACACCGCTTTCCTGTAATATTCTCTCCGATGCCACAGTCGTAAGCCTCTCATCCCAGAGTATGACGGTCAGTCCGGTCCGCCTCATGAGCATCTCTTTAAACTGCTCTGTTTTTTCGGCCCGTTCACCGGCCGTATTATTCATATTTTTCGGGTAACCGAGGACAATGGCTTCAATCTCATATTCCCGGATCAGTTCCTCAATCCGGGCACAGGTTTTTCTCAGTTTATTCTCGTCTTCTCTCGTAATTGTCTCCACTCCCTGGGCTGTTATACCAAGTAAGTCGGAAACTGCAACTCCTACAGTTTTAGAACCGTAATCAAGCCCCATAATCCTCATATTTATCCTCCAAGGTTGCTTTTCTTCCAATCTTTATGCAGCAAAAGAAAGCTGGTCCAAAGCCAACCATATAAAAACAAACTGTCAGACTCCGCCTTCGTTCACTTCATCTGACAGCTAGACTTATGATTATCCACAGCCTTACTTCAACTTCGTATCAATATATACCCCCATAAGCTCTTCCAGAATCTCATCCCGCTCTACTTTCATGATAAGACTTCTGGCGTTCTTGTGGCTGGTAATATAAGTAGGATCTCCTGACATAATATAGCCCACGATCTGATTGATAGGATTATAGCCCTTCTCAGTAAGGGCAATATAAACCTGTTCCAGTACCTGGCTTACATTCAGTTTATTTTCCTGCACTGTCTTGAAAAATTGCGTATTATGAATATCGCCCATGTTTCTCACGTCCTTTAACTGTTCTACTATATTCTAAACCAAAATTTAGGATTCGGCAAGCCAAAAATAAATTTTGTCTATTAATGCTTTAAAAATGCCACTTCATCGTTCATCATTTCCATTAGAATTCCATCTGTCACCACGCCCTTTAAGCCCTCTTCATAGGGAACTGCGGCCTTCACATACTCTCTGGTGTGGCCGATCATATAATGGACGTCATTTAACCAGTATTCCTCTTCCATAAGCACCTCAGTCCTGGAGCCTAACCATGACTTCCGGTACTCAAGGGACATTTCCTTTTCCAGGCAAAGAAGTTCATTGCTCCGCTCCGCCTTTGCGGATTCCGGTATCTGTTCCGGCATCACCGCCGCCCTGGTACCGTTTCTTTTGGAATATTTAAAAACATGCATCTCATAAAACCGGACATTTTTCAAGTATTCCCTGGTCATCTGGAATTCATCTTCTGTTTCTCCCGGAAATCCTACGATCACATCGGTGGTAATGGCAGGATTATGAAATGCCTTCCGCAAAATCTGGCAGCGGTTTAAATAATCCTCTGTGGTATAGTGGCGGTTCATCCTCTTTAAGGTATCATTGCATCCGCTTTGAAGGGATAAGTGGAAATGGGGGCATATTTTATCGAGTCCTGCAAGTGCCGACGCAAACTCTTCGGTCACGATCCTGGGCTCCAGAGAACCAAGGCGGATCCGTTTTAAGCCTTCCACTTCATGAATGCTCCTGATCAGATCCAGAAGGGTAAGCCGCTCTTCCTCGGGAAAATCCATTCCATAAGAGCTTAAGTGGATTCCTGTAAGAACGATCTCTTTGTAACCGGAAGCGGTCAGACGTTTTACTTCCTCTAACACCTCATCGGACCTCCGGCTTCTCACCCGTCCTCTGGTATAGGGTATGATGCAATAGCTGCAAAACTGGTTGCAGCCATCCTGAACCTTGATAAATGCCCTGGTATGGTCCGAGATCCTGTCAATGGACAGATTCTCATACTCTCTGGTGTCACTGATATCAATTACATGTTCCAACGCTTTACCGGGCGCAGCGGTATGCTCCCAGGATGATTCTTCTTCCGTATTTTTCCTTTGTACAAAGTAATCCTCCAGAATGGAAACCAGCTCAGTTTTTTTGTTGTTGCCAACGACTAAATCCACTGCTTCATCCTTTTTAAGCTCTTCTCCTGCCGCCTGGACGTAGCATCCAGCCGCCACGACCACTGCCTCCGGGTTCATTTTTTTTGCCCTGTGAAGCATCTGCCTGGACTTGCGGTCCGCGATATTTGTTACGGAACACGTATTAATGATATAAACATCAGCTCCTTCCGCAAAAGGAACGATTTCATATCCGGCGCTTTCAAGAAGCTGCTGCATGGCCTCTGTTTCATAGGAATTAACTTTGCACCCAAGATTATGCAGGGCTGCCTTTTTCATCTTGTTTTCTCCTATCTAAATAATCAGTTTATTTTCAGTATTTTCATGTAAAATTACCATTGACTTTTATACAATATATCAGTAGTATTGAATTGAAAAAGGGGCGGTCCCTATTAATTAAATAAAAGAGCTCACCTAAGGAGGTTTTTCACATGAAAACAGTTCGTATATCTTTAAATTCCATCGACAAAGTAAAATCTTTCGTAAACGATTTAACAAAATTTGATACTGATTTTGATCTGGTATCCGGTAGATACGTAATTGACGCAAAATCTATTATGGGCATTTTCAGCCTGGATCTTTCCAAACCCATCGATTTAAATATCCACTCCGAAAATAATGCCGATGAAATCTTAGACGTTTTATCTCCATATATTGTAGATTAAGCATACTTTTCTTCGTGTAGTCAAGCGCAAGTGCATACTGGACTTAGAAAATCAGCCGTTCGGTAAGCCGTCAGGCGAATCGAACTTCCTTAATGTCTATCGGGGCCCGGCCTTTTCCAGAAGGAGCCGGACCCCGATTTCATTTTTCCTTTAACACCAAACCTTTTCCACCGTGCTTATTGCTGTCTCGACCAATTCACCAATCTTTTCTTCTAATTTTTCTTCCGACCGTTCAATCATCTTTAAATTTGGCTTCGTCACCGGATGCTTTGCCACAAAAATGGTGCAGCAATCCTCAAACGGAAGCACAGAAGTCTCATAAGTTCCGATCTTTTCCGATACATCCACGATTTCCTGTTTATCAAAGCCAATGACAGGGCGGAATACCGGCATGGTGGTGGCTGCATCCGTAGCTGTCAGAGACTGCATGGTCTGGGAAGCCACCTGGCCGATGCTCTCTCCCGTAATTAGGGCAAGGCTTCCGCTTTCCACTGACAAACGCTCTGCAATCCGCATCATATAACGCCTCATGATGATGGTAAGCTCCTCATGAGGGCATTTGTCATAAATGTAAAGCTGGATATCCGTGAAATTCACAATATGAAGGTGAATCGGCCCGGAATATTTAGAAACCAGCTTTGCTAAATCGATCACTTTCTGCTTGGCCCGCTCGCTGGTATATGGCGGCGCATGGAAGTAAACGGCATCGATCTTAACGCCGCGCTTTGCAATCATGTAGCCTGCTACCGGGCTGTCAATACCGCCGGATAAAAGAAGCATGGCTTTTCCATTGGTTCCCACCGGCATACCGCCCGGACCAGGGATAGTATGGGAGTAAATATTGATCTTATTCCGGACTTCCACATGAAGCATCACATCCGGCTTATGGACATCCACCCTTGTCTCAGGAAAAGCATTAAGTACCAGTTCCCCAAGATTCCGGTTGATCTGCTCCGAATTTACCGGATACTTTTTGTTTCCTCTTCGGGCATTGACTTTAAAGGTGAAATTCTTATCTTCATAGAATTCATCCACATAGGACAGCACCTGCTTCTTTAAATCTTCATAACCATTGTCCTCCACCTGAACCATGGGACAGATGGCGGCAATGCCGAAAATGCATTTAAGAGCTTCTATGACCTCGTCAAAATCATAGTCCGACTCTGCAGTAACATAGATACGTCCTGATTCCTTGGAAACCACAAAATCGCCGTCTACCCTCTTTAAAGAGTGGCGGATCTGTGCCACCAGGGCATCCTCGAACAGATAACGGTTTTTTCCCTTTACTCCGATCTCTGCATATTTAATTAAAAATGATTGATATTGCATCTGTTATCCTTTCTGTTTTCCTGCCCGTGGTTTTTGGGCATAAAGGTATGGTAATTTTATCTAACATGAGTTGCTTAAGGGAACGCGCTCTTGCTTAACCTCTCTGATACCGCCTTAAAACAGGCAAAAGCTCCTTAAGCACATCAATGCTGTAATCGATCTCCTCTTTGGTGCTATAAACCCCGAAGCTGAACCGCAGCGTGGAATCCAGAAGCTCAGGCTTTACACCGATTCCTTTTAACGTTCCGCTGACAGCCGGATGGTTGGAAGAGCAAGCAGATCCGGATGACACATAAATCTCCCTTTCTTCCAGAGCATGCAAAAGCACTTCGCTTCGGATGTCTGAAAAGCTTGCACTGACGATCTGAGGCGCCGACAAATCACCGGAAAGGCTGTTTACCGTAACCCCGTCGATCTCTGAAAGCCTGTCTATCATATAATCCTTAAGGGCGGTCATGGACTGCATCTTCTCTCCATGATCCGTATACATGATTTTAGCCGCCACTCCCATGCCTGCGATTCCCGGAACATTTTCCGTACCGGAACGCATCCCTCTCTGCTGGCCGCCTCCATAAATCAAAGGTCTTATTTTCACCCTCTGGTCAACGTATAAAAATCCCACTCCTTTTGGTCCATGTATCTTATGGGCGCTGACGGATAAAAGGTCAATCCCCTGGCGCTTTGGCCGGATGACAAATTTTCCGTAAGCCTGAATGGCGTCCACATGAAACAGGATGGACGGATTCTTCTTTTTTATGACCTTTGAAATGGCCTCGATCGGTTCCACTGCGCCGATTTCATTATTCACATACATGATGGAGACCAGAATAGTTTCCGGGCGGATAGCCGCCTCCAGTTCTTCCAGGCGGATATGGCCTTGGGCATCCACAGGAAGATAAGTCACGGAAAAGCCCTGTTCCTCTAAAAATGCCAGAGGATTATATACTGAGGCATGTTCAATGCCGGTGCTGATGATGTGGTTTCCTGCCCTTTTATTGGCCATGGCTGTCTCAATTAAGGCCATATTGTTGGATTCAGAACCACCGGAGGTGAAAACGATCTCCTTTGGCGCGACTTTTAACGTCCCGGCTATGATCTCTGCCGCTTCCTTAATATACCGTTCCGCATCCATTCCTTTTTTATGCTTGGCGGAAGGATTTCCATAATCCTCCGTCATGATTTTTACAACAATATCTTTTACCGACTCCAACACTCTGGTTGTCGCCGAATTATCAAAATAAGCTTCCATATGTGTCTTCCTTTCCTCTTATTGCCCGTATTTCCGGACATTAAAGGATATCCGGAGGGTATTTCCTCCGGCCCCGTCAGCCTTCCAGCTGGAAGGCCAGCACGGATACAATAGCAAGGCCAGCGGTTTCCGTCCTTAAGATCCGTTTTCCCAGGGTAATCAATTTTGCTCCGAAACTCTTTGCAAGTTCCATTTCAGAATCCTCAAAGCCGCCCTCCGGTCCGATAAATATCCCCGCGCTCATTCCGGGTTTTATACCGGACAGGATTTCTTTTGTCTCTGCCATATCTTTTGCATGTTCAAACGGAATGACCGTTATATCAAGCTCCTTTGCAAAGGCAAGAGCTTCCTGAAACGTCATGACACCGGACACCTCCGGTATAATAAGCCGCTTGGACTGCTTGGCAGCGCTTTCAGACACTGCCCTCCATCGGCGGAGTTTTGATTCTTCCTTCTTTTTATCCAAACGCACTACAGCCCGTCTGGTCTCCACCGGGATGATCTGGTGTACTCCAAGCTCTACGGCCTTCTGAATGATTAACTCCATTTTGTCGCCCTTTGGCAGCCCCTGAAACAGATAGAGCCTTGCAGGAAGCTCTGCACCTCCCTCATCTACAGACAGGATTTTGGACGTCACTTCCGAGGAAGCTACTTCAATAATTTCGCATAAGTAATCTTTGTCTACACCATTGCTGATTAAAATTTGTTCTCCGGCGCCCATGCGCAGGACATTTTTAATATGGTTCACATCCGGCCCTATGATCCGGATTGCGGAATCTCCGATCTGATCAGGATTAACAAAAAAGTGATACATCTCATTCCTCTTTCCTGTCCATGCCTTCTGGACTAGAGGTATGCCTGCAAGGCGTTCCTCTTCTTATTTCTTTCTGACTGTTATAGAAACCCATTCCCCCTGATAGGTGGTTTCCACAAGCTCAAAAGCATCATTTTCCTCAAATGCTTTCTTCACAGCCTCTTCCTTCATGTTAATGATACCGGAAGTAATGAAAATAGCGTCTTTTTTCATGTGAACAGAAATTTCCTTCTGAAGCAGGATGATGATATCTGCCAGGATATTGGCTACCACCACATCGTATTTTTCAAAGCCTGCTTTCTCCTGTATTGTCCTGTCATCAATAATATTTCCCTGTAATACTAAAAACTTATCCACAGGAACATCATTGGCTTCCATGTTTTCCTTAACAGCAACAATGGCATTTTCATCGAGGTCCGTTCCAAATACCTCTTTTGCACCCAGCTTTAAGGCAGTGATCCCCAGAATACCGCTTCCGGTTCCCACGTCAAGAAGGGTTGTCTCATTCGTAACGTATTTCTGCAGCTGACGGATACAAAGCTGGGTCGTCTCATGCTGTCCGGTTCCAAAGGCAGTTCCCGGATCGATCTCAATCAAAAGCTTGTCCTTGTGTTCCTCCGGGATTTCTTCCCAGGTAGGTTTGATCAGGATATCATCCACGGTAAACGGCTTAAAATACTGTTTCCAGTTATTGATCCAGTCCTTATCCTCGGTCTCGCCGGACACAATGGTGCATTCCCCTAAATCCGTGAACATAGAAAGTTCGGAAAGCCCTTCTTCCACACGCTTTAACATACCATCGATGTCAGAATCCGGCTCCAGATAGAAGCTGACCTTTGCAACGCCCTCATCCGGCGGAAGCTCCGGCAGAATGTCGATAAACATGCCTTTTGTCTCCGCTTCCGTAAGAGGGATGTTATCCTCGATTTCAATACCTTCTATTCCGATTTCATCAAACATGCTGCTGACTAAATCCACGGCTTCTGTCGTGGTGGTCAGCGTAAATTTTTTCCATTTCATAACAATTCCCTATCCTTTTATAATTTTCACAAACAGACACAAAAGTACCACTAAAACTACCGGGCGCACAATCTTTAATCCATTTTTCACCACTAAGCCTGATCCGATATAATGGCCTGCTATGCAGAAAAGTCCTGATGCAAGTCCCAGGGGAATCAAAACCTTTCCATTTATTAAAAAAGTCGCCAATGCTGCAATATTGGAGGACAGGTTAATCACTTTCGTGGTGCCTGATGCACTCCTGACATCCATTTTGGCTAATCCAGTCAGAATCAGCAGTAAAAAAGTTCCCGTGCCTGGTCCATAAAATCCGTCATAGCCTCCAATGACCAGTGCTGCACATATGCTGATCAAAAACATCTTTTTTTCAGGCAGACTGCTGCTCTCCTCCTGATCTCCCAAATTTTTATTCTTAAGAACATAAAAGGCAACAACCGGAAGCACCGCCAGCATCATGCCCTTTAATAGCCGCTCACTGGCAAGCATGGATAAGTGCGCTCCGATTACAGAACCGACCACAGCAAAAATTGCGGCTAGCAGAGACAGCTTTGCTTTAATGTAGCCGCCTTTCGCATACCTGGCCGTAGAGATCACGGTTCCCATGGTAGAACCCAGTTTATTGGTTCCAATGGCCAAATGAGGAGGTACCCCTGCTGCCAGATATGCCGGAAGGGATATAAGGCCTCCGCCTCCTGCTATGGAATCTACAAAACCCGCCAGAAAAACAAGAGGGCATACGATCAAATATTGGTACATATTCTGTTTCCTTTCTTTGGCATCCGGGAGCCGGACTTTCTCATTATAGTATATGAACGTTTTGCTCTCAGCTTTAAATCACAAGATATCATAACATACAATGAAATCGCTTGCAAGCGTCTAACATGTACGAAATTTGAAGGGTTATTTCGCAATTAATAAAAAAAAAATATTTTTTTAAAAAAGATGCAATAAAAACTGTAGCTGTTGCATTAACCTATTGAACGGATGAGAATAACTTTTGTTTCGTTCCGATCGCAAGGGCAAAAAAAAATATCAAGTAAACGAAATTCCTTGATGCATTACACCCCATCACACCCGCCTGAGCGATTGGAATTGGAACAGGAACTATTTTCACAAATTACAAAGCAAATATATTTGTAATGAAAAACAGGGGACGCACCTTATGGCCGATGCATTTCAGCCGTCTGGTGCGTCCCTTGCTTTTTATGATTCAAGCTTTCTATTTCACTTTTTATGGTTTTGCATATAATGGTCAACCGCTCTTTTTGTCTCCAAAACTGCTTCCCAGCATATTGCCACATCTTCCCCATTTGCAAAGAATGATTCATCTCCCGGGTACCGTGAAGAGAAATAATATCCATCTGACAAAATCACCTTATTTTTATTAATTTTAAAATCCGGCAGGTTTTCTTCAATGAACCTTAAAATCTTTCTTAAAGAATGAGTTTTTAAGACTGCTGTACTATCTAACTCAATACAAAAAACGGATATTATATGTTTTAAATATCGTTCACATACATTTTGTGCAATGCTTGTCATCGCATTACCTATCCTCTTTTCTTCTATATTGGCCTTTAAAAATAAATAATCCTCTTCAGCAAACGTATAATAATTTACTTCCTTTCCCACAGCAGAACTCCCTCCTTTATTAAATTGCGGGAAAACTGGTCCTTCCCGGCCTTCCAGCTGTCTCCATAGACAAATTTTAATTCCACATCCGGCAGGTTCCAATCCTCCGGCATTGCATGAATCCTCATACTGCGTCCAATATCAGTCGTGAATTTCTCGCTACACTGCACTAAAAGGTCCACATCGCTGTCAAATCTTTGATTTCCTCTCCCACAGCTTCCATAAAGATAAACCGCTTCTACATAAGGCCTGTAAGCTTCACTGCAAAGTACCTCTAAAGCACTTTTTATTGACTGCATATGCCGCTCCATGAGATCCCTCCGTTCAACACTCATCTGATTAATTCCTTTGGCATAATTTACTTAACGAAGGCAAACAAAGTACAGCCTGAATTCTACCCATAGGGCACTTAGTAAATCAGCCGTTCGATGAGCCCTTAGGCGAACCGAACTTCTTTTCCATTATTATACATGAATTTCAAATGAAAGAAAAGGTACAGCAGAAAATTTCCGCCATACCTTTTAATACCATTCAGTCAAGTTTACTGTATCCATACGCCGTCAGCTCCCACCTTATATCCGTCAGGAGTGGTCGTATTGGTAAGCAGCCTGCCCAGATAGCCATCGGACATGGTGTTAAAGTAATAAGCTTTTCCACCAATGATCTGCCAGCCTATCCTCATAGCGCCCATTGTACCGTCATCCACCGGATTTAAGTAATACCGGAGGCCTCCCTCATCAGCATACCAGCCGGTCAGCATATGGCCTTCCCAGTTAAACCGGTACCATCTGCCATCGATATACTTCCAGCAGTTTGAAGGCCAGCTTCCGTCACTGTACTGAAACCACCAGCCGGAAGGACTGTAGCGCCAGCCTCTCTGACAACTGTAGCTGCCTGGTCCGTCGTCATCGTCATCATCGTCATCATCCCAGAAGTCAAAGGATTGACTTCCTTCAATAGGCCCTCTGATTTTCGTGCCTGAGCCGTTCCAACCCGGAAAATCCCGGACAGCCTGCCCGTCTGCGGCCATGGCGGCCGCCGGAAACAGAACTGCTATCCATATAACAGCAACTGTCAGGGCCAGCTTTTTTGCAAACCTTCCCATACCTTCCCCTCCATTTAAAACCATGTACCTTACGGATTCTTTATTTAAAGATTCCCTTTTTTTTATGTTTGTCGCCTTCCCCTGTGCCGTTCATGGCTTCGTCAAACTTACGAAGCGCTTCTTTTTGAGCCTCTGACATACGCTCCGGCACTGAAACCACCAAAGTGACAAAATGGTCGCCCCGAATGGCCCGGTTGCGTAAGGAAGGAACACCCTTTCCTTTTAAACGTACCTTGGTATCTGTCTGGGTCCCCGACTTCACTTCGTATTCCACTTCCCCATCCACAGTCTTGATCCGGATGGTTCCGCCTAAGGCAGCATTAGCAAAGGAAACAGGTACCGTTGAGAAAATGCTGGTATCCTGGCGTTTGAAGATCGGATGGTTGGATACCACTGCCTCTACCAGCAGATCGCCTCTCTCTCCGCCATTGGTTCCCGGCTCTCCTGCACCTGCAAGGCGCACGGACTGTCCGTTGTCAATTCCTGCCGGAATGGTGACTTTAAATTTCTTTCTTTTTGTATTGTATCCGCTGCCATAGCAATCCGGACATTTCTCTTTAACGATTTTCCCGCTGCCTCCGCAGTCCGGACAGGTCTGGACGTTCTGTATCTGGCCGAAGAAGGATTGCTGGGTATACATGATCTTTCCTTTTCCATTACATTTTGAACATGTAACTGGTGAGGTTCCAGCTTTTGCGCCACTTCCATGACAGGAGGAACACTCTTCCTTGAAATTGATCTCAATCTCCTTCTCGCAGCCGAAAATCGCATCCTCAAACGTGATGCGGATGCTTGTTCTGACATTGGCTCCCCTAGATGGCCCATTATATTGGGCGCTGCTTCTTCGTCCTCCGCCAAAGATATCTCCGAATATATCTCCGAATATATCTCCCATGTCTGCTCCGCTAAAATCAAAGCCGCCAAAGCCACCTGCTCCCCCGCTTCCGTCAAAGGCAGCAGAACCGAACTGGTCATACTGGCGTCTCTTATCAGGATCGCTAAGGACACTGTAGGCCTCGGAAGCCAGCTTAAACTTCTCAGCAGCCGCAGCATCTCCGGGATTTGTGTCAGGATGGTATTTCTTAGCTAATGCCCTGTAAGCTTTCTTAATCGCTGCATCATCCGCATCCTTTGGAATGCCCAGGGTTTCATAATAATCTTTCTTACTCTCTGCCATCTTAGGTCTACCTTTCATAGATTAAGGAAATTCGATTCACCTTTGGCTCACCGAACGGCAAAGCTCCCAAATACCCTTAAGGGTAAACCACAGTCTTCGCTGTCGAGGAACTCATGCCTGAAGAAATTCGGAAAAAGTGCTGTATCGCTACAACACTTTCTCCAAAGTCCTGTCTACTGACCAGACTAGTTTACACCTCTTTGTAATCGCCGTCAACTACATCGCTGTCCTGATAGGTGGCATTTTCTGCTCCCATATCAGGGCCTGCGCCCTGGGCTCCGCCCCCAGCCTGGGCCTGCTCATAAACCTTTGCAAACAAAGCCTGTGCACTGTTCATCAGTTTTTCTTTGCCGGACTTGATGTCTTCAATCTGAGCATCAGTCATATCATCGATCGGAGCTCTGCCTATCGCTTCTTTTAATGCATTTAAATCTGCTTCCACAGATGCCTTATCGTTTGCATCGATCTTTTCTCCTACTTCCTGCAGAGCTTTCTCTGTCTGGAATACCATGGAGTCCGCATCGTTTCTTGCGTCAATGCCGTCCTTACGCTTCTTATCCTGAGCCTCATATTCAGCTGCTTCCTTGACTGCCTTATCAATATCGGTGTCAGACATGTTGGAGCCGGAAGTGATGGTAATATGCTGTTCCTTGCCTGTACCCAAATCCTTAGCAGAAACATTTACGATACCGTTGGCATCGATATCAAAGGTAACCTCGACCTGAGGAACGCCTCTTCTTGCAGGCGGAATTCCATCCAGACGGAATTGGCCTAAGGTCTTGTTATCTCTTGCAAACTGTCTCTCACCCTGTACCACGTGGATGTCAACCGCTGTCTGGTTGTCAGCCGCTGTGGAGAAGATCTGGCTCTTCTTTGTGGGGATAGTCGTATTTCTTTCGATCAGTCTGGTAGCAACACCACCCATGGTCTCTATGGATAAGGAAAGTGGAGTTACGTCCAGAAGCAGGATATCGCCTGCACCTGCATCACCTGCAAGCTTACCGCCCTGGATGCTGGCGCCGATGGCAACACATTCATCCGGGTTCAAGGATTTAGAAGGCTCTTTGCCTGTCAGCTGTTTTACTTTCTCCTGTGCAGACAGCATACGGGTGGATCCGCCTACTAACAATACTTTTCCTAATTCTGCGGCAGTAATGCCCGCATCTCTTAATGCATTCTGTACCGGAACCGCGGTGCGCTCGATGAGATCTGCTGTCAGCTCATCAAATTTGGCTCTGGTCAGGTTCATATCCAGATGCTTTGGTCCTTCTGAGGTAGCAGTGATAAACGGAAGGTTGATGTTGGTGGTCGTTGCGGAGGATAATTCCTTCTTTGCCTTCTCAGCAGCCTCTCTTAATCTCTGCATTGCCATCTTGTCGCCGGATAAATCAACGCCCTCTGCCTTCTTAAATTCATCCACCATCCACTGGGTTACGCGGTTATCAAAATCATCACCGCCCAGACGGGTGTCGCCGTTGGTAGAAAGAACTTCGATGACTCCGTCGCCGATTTCAATGATGGAAACATCGAAGGTACCGCCGCCTAAGTCATATACCATGATCTTCTGCTCTTTTTCATTATCAAGTCCATAAGCCAGAGCTGCCGCTGTCGGCTCGTTGATGATACGCTTTACGTCAAGACCGGCAATCTTACCGGCATCCTTGGTTGCCTGGCGCTGTGCATCGTTAAAATATGCCGGTACGGTAATAACCGCCTCGGTTACTTTTTCTCCTAAATAGGCCTCTGCATCCGCCTTTAATTTCTGAAGGATCATGGCAGAAATTTCCTGAGGACTGTAATTTTTTCCGTCAATCGCTACCTTGTAGTCCGTGCCAATGTGTCTTTTGATGGAAGAGATGGTACGGTCAGAGTTAGTTACTGCCTGACGCTTTGCAGGCTCGCCTACAAGTCTCTCTCCATTTTTAGTAAATGCAACAACGGACGGTGTGGTTCTTACGCCTTCGCTGTTGGGAATTACAACTGGTTTACCGCCTTCCATAACGGCTACACAGCTATTTGTTGTACCTAAGTCAATACCAATGATCTTGCCCATAGTTTTTTCCTCCTATTAATAAACAAACTATAAATGATTACCTTTTTCCTGCCCATATTGGGGCAAAAGGTATACCTGGAATGTATGATCTGCTTCCTGATGCTATATTACTAATTAGCCACCTGCACCATGGAATGCCTTACCACGGTGTCGCGGTAGGTGTAACCCTTCTGGAGTTCCTGGGAGATTACATTCTCACCCAGTGACTCATCTTCAATATGCATTACCGCATTATGGAAATTAGGATCAAACGGCTTTCCAACTGCTTCAATCGGTTTTACACCGGCTTCTTCCAGCGTTTTCATAAGCTGTTTGTATATCATTTCCATTCCGTCTGCAAAAGGAGCGTTTTTTTCGTCCTCAGAAATGGCTGCAAGGCCTCTTTCAAAATTATCGACTACCGGAAGAATCCGTTCAACGATATCCTTTGCTCCGATTTCAAACATGGCTGACTTTTCTTTTTCTGTTCTCTTGCGGTAATTATCAAATTCAGCCATGGACCTCTGAAGGCGGTCCGTCAGTTCCTCTATTTTTTCATCCCTTGGATCCTTTTTCTCTTTCTTTTTTCCAAAAAGGCCCTTTTTCCCGGATTCTTCTTTGGAATTCTCCTCAGCCGTTTCTTCCTCCGGAACATTTTCCTGGGTTCCATCGTCCCCGCAGGCTTCTGCACCTTCTATTTCTTTTTCAGCGGAAACGGCATCCTCTGTATAAATAGTCTCATCTGCCAGCTTCTCATCTGTTTTCACATCTTCCATGCTCAATGCTCTACCCTTTACCTTTCATCTTTTTTCAAAATGGTATCCAGCTGCGTCATGAGATTGCGCAATGTGCTGAGCACCTTTTCATAATCCATCCGTTTCGGACCAATGATTCCAATGGTACCTCTTAAGCCTTCGCCCAGTTCATAGTTAGCGGTTACAATGCTACAGTCGTTCATTGTCTTAACAGGAGCCTCATCGCCGATGTATACCTGGATACCGGATCCGCTCTCCGAGCTGTTCATATCATCGATCAGCCCTTGTAAAAGATCCTTCTGCTCCAGTGTACCGATAAGCTTACTGGCCCTTACTCCGTCACTTAACTCCGGATACTTGAAAATGTTCGTAGCACCGCTGGTATAAATCTGAAGGTCTTCATCATCCCCCCGGATGGCGCCAGCCACCTCGGTGAGAACCCGGTCCACCACATCACAGTGGGGCCCTGCCTGAACCTTCATCCTGCTGATCACTTCAAGATTGATTTCCTCTATGGCCAGCCCGTTAAGGGCATTGTTAAGAAGAATGTTAAGATTTAAAAGTCCTTCGTCATCTAATTCCGTATGGATTGGAATCATGGCATTCTTAATAATATTGCCTTCTACCACAATTACCACAAGAAGCTTTTCTTCATCAACTTTGGAAAGCTGGATAAACTTCAGTTTGTTCCGGTGGTACTGGGGCGCACTGATCATTGCAGCGTAATTGGTGTTCTGTGCAAGAAGCTTTGCCATCTGCTTTAACAGGAGCTCTACCCTATCCACCCGCTTTAATATCATATCCTTGATCTCAGTGACTTCCTCTTCTTTTTCCTGCATGATCTGGTCCACATAAAAGCGGTATCCCCTGTCAGAAGGAATCCTTCCGGCGGAGGTGTGGGGCTGCATGATATATCCCAGTTCCTCCAGATCAGACATCTCATTCCGGATGGTAGCAGAACTTAAGTTCAAATCCGTATACTTTGATATGGTACGGGAACCTACCGGTTCTCCGGTTTCCAGATAAGTTTTGATGATTGCTTTTAATATAGTTATTTTTCGCTCATCCAACTGATCCCTGTCACTCAAACTGCCCCACTTCCTTTCTGAGTCTTTTTGTTAGCACTCAACGTTTAGGAGTGCTAACATCTTCTTTTCATAATATATTCTTTTTTTCTACTTTTGTCAATACATTCCTGTAAAATTTTTTGGTGAAGTTTTTGTGACCTGCTTGTACATTTTTCCTCATTTATCAATTAAATATTACAAAGCTGTTGACATTATTTTCTTGACATTTAACACTTTTGTAATATAATGGTAATTAAGACACCATAACAACACGATTGCGAGGTAAGGTTGAAAGAAAGACGTCTTACAACCTTGAGCTTGTGAATCAACTGGATATGCAAGCATATCCGCTTGATCCATTTGGAGGTAAATTATGAATAGTTTTTCAGGGAAAAAGAGGATCACCGGATTCCTGACACTTCTTTGTATCCTGCTGTTGTCTACAACTGCACTGGCAGCCGAGACTACGGGAAAAGACCAAACTGTGAATCAAGTACAGTCCGAAAACACTGGAACGAATCACCAAACCATACAAACTGGAACGGAAAATCAGACGGCATCAGCCAGTACCGAGACGCTTTCTGGGGAAATCGGACCTGGTATTCAGAAAAAAACTCCGGAACCAGTAAAATCAGAAGAGCCGGCAAAACCGGTTTATGAAAAAGGAGAATCCCTGGGGCTCTTCTCCGCTACAGCATATTGTCCGGGCAGCGAAAACTCCGGCAAGCAGTGCCGGACCTATTCCGGCACGGTTCCGCAGCCGCAGCATACCATATCCGCGGACATCACAATCCTTCCTCTTGGAACAAAGGTCATGATTGACGGCATCGTTTATACCGTTGAGGACATCGGAAGCGGCGTGAAAGGAAACAAAGTAGATATTTTCTTCGCAACCCGTGCAGAAGCATTGGATTTTGGAAGGCAAACAAAAGAATTATTTGCGGTCATTGAACGGTAGGTAATGCCATATGACACCGCAGAGCAGCGAATCACTTCACTGTTCTGCGGTTTTTTTTCGCCTTAACCTTGACAAAATTGGAAAAATGTGTAAAATGATTACTTGTACCTCATTTATTACAATTCTGTTACATATAATTATAAATATATTTAAAATATGTTACAGTTTGTAAAAAAGAAAGGAAGTATTTGTAATATGCAAAGAACAAACCGAATTCACTGGTTCTTCGGAACCTTACTAATGATGACATTTTTCCTAATAAGCACATGGAACGTTTTGGCGGCTCAGACGACAGGCATTATTGACAATGCGGACGAAAACAGTGTCCGGGGCTGGGCCATTAACAGCTCTGATCCCAGCTCTGCGGCAGAAGTAAAAATTGTCATTACCAACCAGTCAAACGGCCAGGTCACAGCGGAGCTTACCACCACTGCTTCCAAGTACCGGGAGGATCTGGTATCCAACGGAACCGGAAATTATGGTTTTGAGATACAGGTTCCCTGGAATTCCTACGGAGACAGCACTTACCTGGTGGAGGCCTATACAGGAGGCCAGAAGCTCTCCGGTACCAGAGTACATGGAGTAGGCGCTGCCGCTGCCGCAAGTCTTCAGAACAGCGGCACTAATCTCCGTTCCCTGGGGGCATTTAAAACCACGGCCTACTGTCCCTGCCGAAAGTGTTCCGGAGGCTGGGGAGGACGTACCAGCACGGGAACCATTGCAACTGCAAACCATACCATTTCTGTTGATCCAAGGGTCATTCCCTATGGCAGCCGTATCATGATAAACGGAGCCATCTATACGGCAGAGGATTGCGGAGGCGGGGTCAAGGGAAATCACATTGATATTTTCTTCAATACCCATGGAGAAACCCGCGCCTATGGCACCAGAAGCGTAGAAGCGTATCTCGTTCAATAATACAAATTCCATAAGAAAAGCCCGGTGAAGATTTTACTTTTTACCGGGCTTTTTATAAGTTTAATTACATGGGTCCAAGTGGTCCATTTCTGTATTTTACGTTCTTACGGCAATCTCTCTTATCATACGCATTAGTTCTAACGCGCTTCGGAATGCTACATAATTTTTAGATGTCAGCCTACCGGTCACGATTCCCTGAATACTGGCGTTCTGGCGATGTTCTATTTTGACGATCAATGATTCTTTTGCCTGAACAGCGCGGAAACTTAAGGTCTTACTATCCTGCAGCTGAATTTTTGCCTTTACTGGTATTTTGTTTTTTCCCTTAGTCCTGTATGCATATTCTTCTGACATTTTTTTATTAAGAAACCTTGGATCCATGGAGGGCTGGGGAGTTCCGACCCAGTCGCATATTTCATCTAGTTTAAGAATTAAATCGCCTACACTGGAAAACCACACAGGTCCGTCTATATAGCAGTTAAGGATTTCACCATATAAATTTCCTTCTTTTTTTCCATGAAAACAAATGAGCATCGTACTGACCCGGTCTGTTACAGTCATGCTGTGGCAGACGTTCTGCATTTCTTCGCTTTTTATCATAGGTTTTTTATCCCCTTTTTCTATCGTGCTTTAGCGGGTGGATATGCACACTTTCCCTTTCTATCAAATCATTTCTATTTAACTATGAAATCTCTGGGGAATGATCTGCTATTGCATCGAAGGTGGCCGCTTTCCATCGTATCCTTACTGCATCCAGGCTCCATCTCCGCCGACAGCATATCCATCAGTCGTCATCTCACTGATGTACATAGATCCCAATGGCCGCTCTTCATTGCTCTTATAGATCCATTTCTCCGTTGCCGGTTCGTACCGATAGGTTTCCATGCTGTTCTGCTCTGTAAAGTAATACCATTTTCCTCCGATATTTTTCCAGCCCTTTGCCATCATTCCTGTCTCGGGGTCTAAATAATACCAGCGGTTGTCTTCCTTATCATGATGCCAGCCTGTTTTCATCTTTCCAAGCCAGCCGTCTGATTCTGTATTGCAGTAATACCAGTCAAGTTTCTCATCACGGAACCAGCCGTAATCCATGATCCCGCTGGCATTGAAATGATACCAGCCGTTTTTGTTCACGTCTCCGCTCTCATAATCCAGCTTCGCCCACATTCCTGTCAGATGGATTCCTCCGTTTAGCACAAAGGCCCACTGGCTTCCGTTTCCTGAAAGCTCTTCCCAGTTTCCATTGGTACCAACGATGTAGCTCTTGCTCCTGCTGGGATTGTAAGGGTTGGCTTTGATTCCGCTTCCGCTTCCTCCTCCGCCGCCTCTGCTTCCTCCCTTGCTTCCGGAGTTCTGAATTTCATCATAGTGGTCATAACGCCCATCCAGTACTTCATCTAACGGTTTTGTCACTTCTTTAAGCTTTTCCAGCGCTTCAAGCAGTTCATCAAGGGTCGCCTTCGGGGACGTCCGGTCCAGTACCTCAAAGGCCTCTTCGATTGCCTCCTTAAGCTTCTCCGTTTCCTTTAGCGTCAGGAAATAGTCATCGCTCTTATCAATCGCGTTCTTTATGGCATCCTCCAGCTCTTTCCTGGCATCATTCACTTCCTTCTGATTGTTCTCGTAGTACGCGTAGACATAGGTCTTCCGGCTGATCTCACGGTCTGGGTCGAATTCACTCAGGCGGTCCTCACGGTAGCTCCAGCCTACATAGCTGTACTCCACTCCCTCTTCACTGACAAAAATATCTGCAGGTTCTTCCACCTGTCCGTATTCTGAGGAATAATACCAGTCGCTGGGAGC